>CAVVRZ010000022.1:0-26088 GCA_963750795.1 uncultured cyanobacterium | reverse complement strand
TAAAAGGCTTCGCAACAAAGCCATCAAAGCCATGCAAATATAACTCCTCATCTTTTAAGTCCACAACACTAGCAGTTAAGGCAATAATTTTTACCCTTTCAGATGCAGTAGTATTTTGACTTGATTCTAATTCTCTAATTGCTGTCACCGCCTCATATCCATTGAGAATCGGCATTCTCACATCCATCCAGATCAAATGGGGTGACCATTCTTGCCAAATGGCGATCGCCTCTTGACCATTGACAGCCTCCCTGAGTTCAAATCCTAAAGGAGCCAAAATTCTTGTTAATAGCTGTCGATTTAAGCGTATATCTTCAGCAATCAGAATCCGATAGGGTTGGGTTCCTTCTAGAGCAACTACTCGATTAATAGACTTGGAATCTGAGTCGGTTTCAAAAAGCTCCAGAGACTTGATCGGAATATGGAATCGGAAAGTTGATCCCTCACCCAATGTGCTATCAACAGACATCTGTCCACCCATCAAATGGACATAGTTGTAACTAATCGATAGACCTAAGCCCGTCCCCTCTTGCGATTGTCTGCCTGAATCTGTCTGGATAAAAGGCTGAAACAAGCTAGGAATCTCACCTTCACAAATTCCTGAACCAGTATCCTCCACTTCAAAACACAGCACTTGATATGTTTCTTGATTATCTAGATTTAATAAATCTTGCAAATTATCCTGTGAATTACATAAAGGCTCTAGGTTGTCACTGTTATTACTATTGGGATTACCCTTATCCTTTGAATTTACAGGAAAAACCCTCACATTGATATGTCCGAATTCGGTAAACTTGATGGCATTACTAATTAAATTAATTAAGATCTGTCTTAATTTACCTTCATCGGTATATACATAGGCTGGAACATCAGGATGGATAAAAAATCCAAACATTAAGTCTTTTTCTTGGGCTTTGAGAGATAACATATCCCTTGCCGTGTCAATGATGTCGTATAGATAGCATTCTTTCTCTCGCAAAAGGACAGTCCCAGCTTCCAGTTTTGACATCTCTAAAATGTCATTAATCATCGTCAGTAAATGATTGCCACTATTACAGATTGTCTGCAAATCACTTTGATGTTGTTCATTTAGTTCTTCGTCGTACAACATCAACTGAGCAAAGCCTAAAATCGCATTGAGAGGAGTGCGTAACTCATGGCTCATATTTGCCAAAAATGCTGCCTTAGAGCGACTTGCCGCCTCCGCCGCTTCCTTAGCGTTTTTAAGGGCAAAGGTACGCTCTTCAACCCGTTCTTCTAATAAATTTGCTTGTTCCCTAAGCTTGGATTCGGATTGACGTAGGGCTATTTCTGTATTTTTGAGCAGGGTGACATCATAGAAGGTGCTCAACAGTACTTGTTCGCCCTTGAGCCAAATTAGGTGTAAAGACGCAAGAACCCAAATAGGGGTTTGACAGGAAGTGGAGAGACGGATCTCATAGTCGCGTACTCGCTGATTTTTGAGAAAAGTTTGGTGTATGGATTGCCACTCTGTCTCAAGGTAATAAAGCTCCGCAATATTTCTATGAATTAGATCAGAGGCATCTCTCTGGAGGATTTCTCCTGCGCTTGTGTTGGCATAGGTAATGCTCCCGTCGGAGAGATTGCTGACTAACATCGCCATGCTGGTGGATTCAGCAATAACTCGAAATTGTTCTTCGCTCTGACGAATGCTCTCAACAGCGCGATTGTACTGCTCATATTCTGTGACATCTCCATGCTCAGTGGCAGTAGCCAGCATAATTTCTAGATCGCTTTTATCTCGATAGACGATCTCTAAAATGGACTGGAGAGTAGCTTGAGCCATTTTGCGCTCAATGATTTCGTGATTTAGTTTTTTATTTACCTCTAAAAGTTCTGATTCGATTAAATCACCATGCTCGATCGCCGTTAACAGTGAGTTATCTAGATCCGAGTTTTCCATCCTCAGATTATGGACTTCCAGCCTGAGCGCCTTGACTTCTTGCTGAAGAGATTGCCAATCTTTTATCGGTATTTCTTCGGGTGCTTTTGAGTTACTCATGTAATTTGGGTTAGTTGTAGCACTACAATTTGATCGATTCAGTTCAATACCAATTGTTGTTTAACTCTTGTTTTCGAGGAAGATTCTAAAAATAATTCCAAGATTTGTAGCGATCGCGGCTTGCACTTAATAACAAATAAAAGTTCCAGAAGGAAACAACGCAGTTTTGTGTCTTCAATTGTTGTCTGAGTTTGCATCCTAGCAAAACTATCTGCGGCTATGTTAATCACAATTGAGTAGATTTACAGGGTGTTTTTTGGCAATTAAGTCATGATTGAGTCGCAATTGAGTCACTATCAAGAATTTATTACCGATGTTAATAGCGCAAGATGAAGAAGTCGCTACAGCTAGCTTCTTTGAATATTAGATTAGCGTTAATGGAAATCTTAAGTCATATTTGCTAGCTTTTTGTATTGTTTATGCTATTTTTATGACAACTTTTGTGGATGTAAACGCTAAAGTTGCGGCAAAGTTTGATCGTCTTTTTGTATGGTCGTTGCTATTCTTGCTATGTGACAAATAAGTAACTATGGGCAATTAAATATAAAACTCTAAAACTTGCGGCGCGTGCGCCGCGTACGCCGCAGGTTTTAGCTTTAGGTTTTAGTTATGCCTAACTACTCATAGCAATCCTAAAGAGTTTGGAGAAGCGCACACTTCCACAAACTCTAAGACCTACAAAGGATTTAGAAAGACTTTACACAGCAAAAAAGCGTTTCCTAGAACAACTAACTCTTGCTTTACCATGCCAAATTAAAAAACGGCATAGCCATTTTTTAGTTAGAAAACCTTTGCTAGGTCTGGTTCTTAAGTCACATAGGACTTAGGTAAGATTTTCTAAAAACTTCACTCCTATGCCTCGCCTGTGGGAGAGAAAAACCAGAAAATTGTTCAGTGATTATGCTGATCCTGCAAAATAACTTTGACGGATGTTGTTAGATATGGTAATGTGCGCTACGCTATTAATCCAAATCGCTTAAGTAGATAGTAATTTGATTTCAATGAGTTATCAATCCCACACATACGCGATCGCTAGTCGCCAAGAAGAATTAGAGCAGTATTTACTGGCTTGCTCGGTGGTGGATCGTGAGCAGTTAGCCGTTGCCAAACGCTGGCAAGAACGTCAAGAGGGACCGCTACTCATGGTTTTATTGCAGTTGAGTTTTATTGACCTACAACAATTTAGCGGCTTGCTAGATTGGATGGGACAAGGGCGGATGGATATTGGCTTTTAGCTATTAGCTACTGGCTATTTGCTTTTAGCCACCACTGACGGGAGGGATCAGCGCAACTTCATCACCATCATTGAGGATGGCGCTTGATTCGACAAAGTTTAGGTTAACGGCATAGCGAGTCAGCGATCGCCATTTTTCAAGACTCGGTTGTTGCTCAACTAGATAATCAAAGACTTGCGATACCGAAGTTCCTGAGTGGACTTCCACCTGAAGCTCAGGAAGCGCAAAGGTTTCCTGAAAGATGGCAAAGAGCTTGACTGTTACTTGAATAGTTGGCATCACTTTTTCCTAGCAGTAATCTTAAAACCAATGTGAGTTCGATATAGCCGTTTATGCCGCGCTTAGTGGATCACAAACGGCGCAAGATGGGGAAAATCGCTTGGCGATTTTCCCCATCTTGCATTTTCGTTGAATTGCTCTTAAAAGGAAAGGCGATCGCCTTTCCTTCTAAGGATCAGTAGCATTTTCGGCAACTTCGTAGGCAGCGATGATGTTATGTACGAGGGGATGGCGAACCACATCATCTTTATCAAATAAATTAAAGGAAACCCCCTGAACCCCTTGCAGGATTTTCATAGCGATGATCAGCCCTGATTTTTGGTGACGCGGCAGATCGATCTGCGTGATATCCCCCGTAACCACCATTCTTGACCTAAACCCTAGGCGAGTTAAAACCATCTTCATCTGGGCGGCTGTCGTGTTTTGCGCCTCATCGACAATGATGAAGGAGTTACTCAGGGTACGTCCGCGCATATAGGCAAGGGGAGCAACTTCAATAATGCCGCGTTCCATCAGTTGCGGAACCTTATCTGCGCCGATCATTTCGTGCATTGCGTCGTAGAGGGGACGCAGGTAAGGATCGATTTTTTGTTGCAAATCCCCCGGCAAGAACCCCAGATTTTCACCCGCCTCCACCGCAGGACGGGTCAAGATGATCCGCTCAAATTTACCGCTCTGGAGGGCATTAACGGCAGCGACGGCAGCAAGATAGGTTTTACCCGTTCCCGCAGGTCCAACCCCAAAAATGAGGTCATGGTTTTCCATCGACTGAACATATTGCTGCTGGCGATAGGTGCGTGGTTGGATTGAGTCACCGCGACGATTACGGGAAATTGTCGCCCGATCGCGCCAAGAGTCCGATCTTGCTTCGGCGATCGCATCCTTAGCGGCACGGATATCGACAGCAGCGATCGCTTGCTCCTTTGACCAGAGGGGTTTGAGCGCGTTGATTACCTGTTCACAGAGATTGATTTGTTCGGGCGTGCCGTCAATTAATAGGTCTAAACCACGCAATACCAACTTTACGCCCGTTTCTTGGGCGAGAGATTTGAGATTTGCTTCACCTGATCCCGCCAGACAAATCGCCGCCGCAGGATTAGGCAGACTAAAAATGTACGGTTCAATAATGAGGTTGCCCATCCTGTTGTTAGGTAATGTGAGTTAAAGTTTTTTGAGTTGCGATTTGGACATATTTTGAGGATTCTTACCCCCCTCAATCCCCCCTTGCAAGGGGGGAAGTCCAAGTTCTCCCCCTTGCAAGTAGTTACACAACTATTGTGTAACCTAGCTAATTTGCTTGCAGGGAAGTCCAAGTTCTCCCCCTTGCAAGGGGGAGTTAGAGGGGGGCTTATGGCTTGACCAAGTTTTCTGCACCACTAATTACTCGCGCCGACAAAATTTGATTGCCTAATCTCAGTTTATCTAAGGTTTCCTTGCCATCGGTGACATAGCCAAAAACAGTGTAGTTGCCATCTAGTAAGTTCAGACCTGCGGGCGTAAGCTCCGACTCAAACAGATAGATAAAGAACTGTGATGAACCTGCATTGGCATCATCGTTAGGATGCGCCATTGCCACAGTGCCGAAGGCAGAAAAAGGCAAGACGGGCAAGGCTGTACCCGACAGTCCCATTTCTTCAAAGGTTTTGCCGTAGTTGGGGATTTTTTGGTCAGGAAGGCGAACTTCAATGGGGACAGTGCGATATTTCTTGGTAGCAGGGTCGATATATCCATCCACGTCACCTTCGGGATCGCCCGTTTGCAAGTAGTAGTTTTCATCGGCACGGGTGAAGGTCAAGCCGTCATAAAAGCCCTTTTGGACTAGATCAACAAATTGTCCCGCATTGACAGGGGCATTGTAGCCATCAACGGTGATTGTCAAGTTACCTTTTTCGGTGACTAGCTCGACGAGGGCACGTCCCTTCAGTTGGGGCAAGCTAGCATAGCGGTCAGGTACTGCAAAGGGAAATTCTTTGATCAGGTCAGACTCGATCAAACCAACATAGTCTAGGGCTTTTTCAGATAATGCCTTCACACTATTGCGATCTTTAATGGCGATCGCCTCTTGTAAAGGAACTAAAGCCGTCTCTAGACTGGTGATATGTTCATTGATCAATTGGCGATCGCCAACAACTTCATCTAACAAGCTCTGCTTCGACTGGGTTAAGGATTGAGCAATGGTTTCGATATCTTTTTTGAGTCCGCCCCAACGCTTGAGGTTTGCCTGACGAGGCATCTGCTCCAAGTTATGTTGGATATCGCGCAGAGGTTCGTTATCTAGGGGCAAGGCATTTCGCAGAATAATGCGAGCATCTTTAATGGCACTCTTGGTTGGTAAAGCCGCCAGCGCGTTCTGAGGGGCGATCGCCAACGTTAACAGCAAGCAAGCACATACAGTCAATACAAGACCTGTCAGAGTTTTCCCAATCTTAAAGGTGATCATCTTTGACCACCAATGCTTTAGAGCCAATGACAAATATATTCTTGATTGCTGATGTCGATCTAAATCGCCCTTAAGATTGTAATTAAAATTGTGATTTGCCATGTTACCTAGAGTACTTACCTGAACTGTTTAAGTTAGACTTTTTGCGTTTGTGAGGAGTCGTATTTTTCCATAAATAACTTAGTAAAATTATTTACTAAACTATCTGGGACTGCTATATAAAATGCTATTGCATTTGGTTACATAGTTGGGCAAACTGGTTTTGATTTGATGCTGTCCTTTCGGTAAAATGTCATAATGATGGACGTAAGTATCAACGATATTGACACAAACAGTAGTAGTGCCACTACGCCCAGAGATGGTGAATTGCCATCGGTGGAGTTGTCAGTTTTACAGAGCGATCGCCTGTTTCGGTCGATTATGGAAAATGTCGCCGATCTAATCGCCGTAATCGATGCCCAAGGCTATCGGGTCTACAACAGTCCCTCCTACCAAAAAGTTTTGGGCTACAGCTCCGATGAGTTGCAAGGCACATGGGCATACGACAAGATCCATCCCGAAGATCAAGAACGGGTTGTGCAGGCGGCAGCAGAAACAATCCAAACGGGTGTGGGCAAGGTTTTAGAATATCGAATGCAGCACAAGGACGGCTCTTGGCGGATTCTCGAATCTTCGGGCAGTGTCATCCGCGATCCGCAGGGAAATGTGCAGAACATTGTAATCATTGCCCATGACATTAGCGATCGCCGCATGGAGCAGTGGGAACGCCGCCGTGCCGAGCGAGAACTAGAGCGATCGCGCCAAAGCTATAAAGAACTGGTGCGGCGTGAAGAAATGCTTAACCGTCGCCTTGCTAGCCAGATTCGTAACTCCCTTGATCTAAATACGATCATCGCCACTGCCGTCAATGAAGTACAAGATTTATTGGTAATTGATCTTTGTAATTTCTTTTGGCATATTCCCGACACCGATCCACCCCAGTTCCAACTCGTTCATTTTGCGATTAATGAACATACATCCGTTGAAATCCCCAACTATCCCCTCTCGAACTTGCCCGAATTAGGCAGAAGGCTGCTCAAGCAAGAGGTGATCCAAATCCAATCGATCTACACAAATACCGATCTTGATGACCATGTGCGCGACCTGCTAGCAGAGAGTGGATTTACCTCTCAGTTGCTCGTGCCGATTAAAACCCGATCGCAAAGATTAGGCGTAATCGTGGCAGCGCATCGCCAAGGTAGTCGCCCTTGGAGTGCCGATGAATTTGAGTTACTGCAAGCTGTGGCGAATCAACTGGCGATCGCGATCGATCAAGCGGAGTTGTTTAACTCCGCTCAAGCCAATACTGCCCAAGCCCAAGCCCAAGCCCTACAGCTTGAAGAGGCGATCGCCAATCTCCAAAAAACCCAGAGCCAACTGATCCAGACCGAAAAAATGTCTAGTTTAGGTCAGTTAGTTGCAGGCGTTGCCCATGAAATTAACAACCCCGTCAACTTCATCTATGGCAACCTCTCCCATACCAGTCGCGATGTGCAGCATCTCTTAGAAGGCATCAATCTCTATCGCCAAAGCTATCCAGACACATCGCCCACAATCACCCAATTTCTCAACGACATAGATTTTGATTTTTTACAGCAAGATCTACCGAAAATGCTGAACTCGATGAAGATTGGGGCGGAGAGAATTCGGCAAATTGTGCTGTCGTTGCGAAATTTTTCGCGCACCGATCAAGGTGGTAGTAAACCCTTTAATGTCCATGAGGGGTTAGACAATACGCTCCTAATTTTGCAAAATCGCCTCAAAGCCTATGGCGATCGCCCTGAGATCCAACTGGTTAAGGAATATGGAGAGATCCCTCTAGTGAACGCCTATGCGGGACAGCTTAATCAGGTATTTATGAATATCTTAAGCAATGCGATCGATGCCCTTGATGAGAATGCGACAAATCTCGCACTTAGTTTCACCGAATCCACCACTCAAAACTTGAAGCGTAGCAAAATTACAATCATTACTGAGTTTCAAGAGCTTGCAACGGAACCCGCTAAAGTGATCATTCGGATTGTAGATAATGGCAATGGGATGAGCGAGGAGATTTACAAGAAAATCTTTGATCCATTTTTTACCACCAAAAGCGTGGGTAAAGGTACAGGATTAGGGCTATCGATCAGCTACCAAATTGTGGTTGAAAAGCATCATGGTAAGCTTGAGTGCTTCTCGCAAATTGGTCAAGGGACTGAGTTTCGGATCGAACTTCTCGTTGATTAATCCAGCCCAAGAGCCAGCCCCAAGGAACAGTGCAAAGCGCCATCTCTCTTGGCTATTTCTTGGCTATTTCTATGGCTCAACAAAGCTAGCTCCAGCTATACAAATTAGTGCAAATGATAGATTTGGCGATCGCTTCTAACGATTTGTGCATTAAGATATAGGTTTGTAGAGATTCGCTAGGATTGACCAAAGTTGACTAGCACTAGCAATTAGCTGCGAAAATTAGCTTTAGCAATCAGCTTGGAAAAGCCTTGTTTGTAGAACTTTCCTAGAAATTATTCCAAATCCTGAAAAGCGTTTGCTACGATAACAAATTACAAGCATTTAATTTAATTAACTTAAACATTTAAGAAAGCGTGATTGATACTCGTCTCGATCTTTATCCCACCTTGACTGCTCCCCACGGTTGGCCTGGTCTGATCTGTCGCTATGCGGATTATTTGCCAGTTACCGATCAGACTCCGATTGTGACATTGCACGAAGGCAATACCCCCCTTATCCCCGCGATCGCCCTCAGCCAGAAATTGGGGCGCAACATCAAAGTCTTGCTGAAGTATGACGGACTCAACCCCACGGGAAGCTTTAAGGATCGCGGTATGACGATGGCGATCTCTAAGGCAAAGGAGGCGGGATCGCAAGCTGTAATCTGTGCAAGTACAGGCAACACCTCGGCGGCAGCAGCAGCCTACGCCCGACGTGGTGGCATGAAGGCTTTTGTGTTAATTCCCGATGGCAAAATTGCCCTTGGCAAGTTGGGGCAAGCCCTAATCTATGGTGCAGAGGTAATTGCGATCGATGGCAACTTCGACCAAGCCCTCGCAATCGTACGCGAAATGTCTGAGAAATTTCCCATCACTCTAGTTAACTCGGTTAATCCCTACCGTTTAGAAGGGCAAAAAACCGCCGCCTTTGAATTAGTGGAAGCGATCGGTGATGCTCCCGACTGGCTCTGTATCCCCATGGGCAATGCAGGAAATATCACTGCCTATTGGATGGGCTTCTCGCAATATTACGCATCGGGTAAATCCAAGAAATTGCCGCGCATGATGGGCTTCCAAGCCGCAGGATCAGCGCCCCTAGTTACAGGACATATTTTTGAAAAGCCTGAAACGATCGCCACAGCGATCCGCATTGGCAACCCTGCCAACTGGCAAAAGGCGCTCAATGTCCGTGAAGAAAGCGGTGGAGAATTCCATAGCGTTACCGATGTCGAGATCTTAGCGGCGTACAAGTTTCTCGCGGCAGAGGAAGGCGTATTTTGTGAACCTGCGAGTGCGGCTTCCGTGGCGGGATTACTCAAGGTCAGCGACCAAATTCCTTCAGGGGCAACTATTGTCTGCGTCTTGACAGGTAACGGTATTAAAGATCCTGATACTGCGATCGCCTGTGCTGGCGATGAAAAGCTACATAAGGGAGTCGCTCCCGACATTACTAGTGTCGCCAAAGTAATGGGCTTCTAATCAAAATTAATCAACAAAAAAGCACGCGCTAGCGCGTGCTTTTTTTGTTGATACTTACTGCAATGCTTTGAGAACTATTGACATATCGCCGTTTAGGATAGCTGGGACATGGAGCCGTAAGCCGACAAATTCCTGACTGTGAATGATTCCTTCAGCATCAGGATCTAGCTCCACATATTGGTCATTTTTTAGAACAAACCAATCAATTTGTTGATCCAATGTTCGCCAAACAATATATTCCTTTACGCCATTACGTTCATAGGCACGTTTTTTAGCGTGCAAGTCATAGGAAACTGTACTCGCCGCAATCTCCACAATTAATTCAGGTGCACCTGTAATATAGCCATCTTCATCAATTTGAGCATTGCTCCCTAATCGAAACAGAACAGCATCAGGTTGTGGCTCGTTATCAGGATCGAGCCTAACTGTTGGCTCAATGCCGACTTCTAGTCCAGAAACCATAGATTGATATATGCCAAGCCAAGTAAGAATTTGACTATGGGGTTTCGCATGGGGGGTAAAACGTAAGGGAGATGCCACGTATACAATTCCTTCGATTAGTTCCGCTTTTTTGATGTTTGAGGCTGTATAACGCCGTTCAAATTCTGAGCGACTTAGGCGATCGCCATTTTCAAGAATTGTGTAAGTTGGCGCAGAACTGGCTACAACCATAGCTATTAACGACCCTATACTACAGATCTTGGGTTCTTAATCTTACGGAATCGCCGTGGGAGGTCAGTCCTTCCGCTTCGGTGAGTAAGGCGATCGCTCCCGATACTTCCTTGAGGGCTTCGGGACTGTATTGGATCAGGCTGGAATGTTTGAGGAAGGTTTCAACGCCAAGGGCGGATGAGTACCTAGCGCCGCCACAGGTGGGCAGAGTGTGATTAGGACCTGCAAGGTAGTCGCCTACTGCTTCAGGGGTGGAATGTCCGATAAAGATCGCTCCTGCATGGCGAATTTGTTCGATCAATTGCCAAGGATCTTCTATTTCTAGTTCAAGGTGTTCAGGAGCAAATTGGTTGGATAGCTCCGCCGCCGTATTCAGGTTATCAACGACAACAATCAATCCATAATGAGCGATCGCCTTTTCGGTCATCAAGCGACGAGGATGATTTTCGAGCATCCGATTTACTTCTTCGGAGACACGATTGGCGAGGCGCGAGTCATTGGTGAGCAAGATCGAAGCTGCCATCTGATCATGTTCTGCCTGAGCCAACATATCGGCTGCCACATAGGTGGGATTGGCACTGGCATCGGCGATGATCAACACTTCCGAAGGACCCGCGATCGAGTCGATGCCAACTCTGCCAAATACTTGTTTTTTGGCAAGGGTGACATAGATATTTCCGGGACCTGTGATCACATCCACTTGGGGAATTGTTTCCGTTCCATAGGCTAAAGCGGCGATCGCCTGCGCTCCACCCACCCGATAAATTTCTTCTACCCCCGCCACCTGTGCCGCCACTAAAATTGCGGGATTAATCGTCCGTTCTTGTCCGGGGGGAGTAACCATCACAATCCGTTTTACCCCTGCGACCTTAGCAGGTACGGCATTCATTAACACTGTACTAGGGTAGGCTGCCTTCCCACCGGGGATGTAGATACCTGCGGCATCGACGGGCGTGTAACGCTTACCCAATACGACATCCTTTGCCCCAAAATGCACCCAACTTTTTGGCACACGCATCTCATGAAAATCGACAATCCTTTGATGTGCCATCTCGATCGCCTTGAGCAGATCGCCTTTAACCTGTTGATAGGCAGCATCAAGCTCAGAACCACTAACGCGCAGTTCTGCCGCCGTAAAGTCTTGACCATCAAACTCTGATGTGTAGTGCAGCAGGGCATTATCGCCCTTGCGTCTCACCGTTTGAATGATTTCCGTGACAGTGGCTTCTTTATGGATCATCTGATCGTCATAAATGCGATCGCAAATCCGTTTAATTTCGGACTCTGCCTCAGTTCTCTGGGTGACAATTCGTAGCATAGATTGTGACGTAAGAAGCGATGATTAGTCCTAGCTTAACCTGTATTCCCACAAGTTGTGTAAGCTCAAGCCGAAATTTATAGCTGTCGCCAGTCTTGCTAGAACAAAACCCAAAAATTGAGGAGCGGTGCAAAGCACCGCTCCTCAATTTTTGGGTTCATGTTTCTGGACTGAGATCAGAAGCGGGTTGCAATTCTAGATCAAATACCTTGGCGAAGGTCTGGGCGATCGCCTGTTGCACATCTTCTAATGTCACGTCAGGAACAAACTGACTGAGATTGCAAACTTGACAATCGCTAATCCCACAGGGAACGATCCGCTCAAAGCCTTCAAGATCCATAGATACATTCAAAGCAAAGCCGTGCATCGTAGTCCATTGGCTGACCTTGATCCCCACTTGGGCAATTTTTTGCATCTGTCCAGCGTTATCAATCCATACTCCTGTTAAGCCCTGAACTCTCTGTGAAGATACGCCATAACTGGCTAGTACTTGAATAATTACTTCCTCAAGCTGGCGTAAATACCAATGTAAGTCCCGTTGATGGCGATCGAGGTTGAGGATCGGATAGGCAACCAACTGCCCGATCGCATGGTGAGTCACCTCGCCGCCGCGCTCAATGCGATGACATTCGATCGCAGGATCATCGAGATTGAACTTGAGAAATTCAAGGCTAGAGCCTTGCCCAAGGGTATACACCGAAGGATGTTCTAGCAATAGCAATACATCGGGCATTTCTGAGCCTTCACGCCGCGCCTGCTTACGCTGATCGACAAGTTGCTTTTGCCATTGCCATGCGGTTAGGTAAGGAACGGGGCGATCGCCAAGATAGAGCAAACATTTGTGGCGCATACTGAAGAATTTTTTTGCAGACATTAACTTTAAAAGCCACGCAAAGCGCGGCTTTTATTACTTTGGTTTTAGCTTACACCAACGTCAGTACGACAAAAGCGCAAATGGCTAATAACTCACGTTAGATTAGAAAGGAAATCGGGGAAAACTGGGGATATTTGGCAGGGGAATTCCAGGAATATTTGGTAGGGAAATAGGAAAGTTGACATTAGGGAAACGAATGTTAAAAACAGAACGGATTTTGTCGAGGCTGGGAATTTGCGACGTGAAGCCTTGAAATAGTGACCCTGTTAGCAAACCAACAAACTCGTTTTCCGTAAGTTCCTGAACTATTCCCAAAACTCCGCGATCGCTTACTTCTACTTTTTCGCCAGCCTTGAGGACAACCTCATCAGGTAATTCTGGCTGGTCGGGAGATGTTGAGCTAGGAATAGGTGTTGAGGATGGTGGTTTAGGAAGAGTCTGGTTAGACGGTAGCAACGTCGGAGACTTAGTTTCTGGGGTTGTTCTTGGGAGTGCTGGTGGCTTTGTAGATGGCTTTGTAGATGGCTTTGTAGAAGATGAAACTATGGGGCTAGGATTATTTACTGAGGGATTTGGAGTAGCAGGAGCAAGGCGCTGATCGCTACCAGTAGTATTAGTATTGTTTCCATTTAACTCTTGAGTATCTTCATCGAAATTTTCTAGGGGTTTGGTGTTACGTTTGACGATAACTTCACCTTCTAAAACCTTAATCTGTTGATTGCCAGACTCATCGACCTCTAACAGATAGGTTGTCCCCCGCACTCCCGCCGTAATTGCTGAAGAACAAGCATTAACTGCCCCATTGATCAAAATAGTGCCGCGTTTGAGTTGAGCGCATTGACCAATTTGCAGTACCGAGTTAGCCGAGAGTCTAGCTACCGCGCCTGTATTAAATACAAGGGAGGTACGGGAATTGCCCGTCCTGACCTGCTGTCTTTGTCTAGCGACATCATTAAGGGCAGCTTGCCTATTCTGAATAAAAACCTGATTACCATCAAGAATTTCTTGCACTTTAGCTTGGGTGACTTGGGCAGAGGCAGGACTAATCGGCAAAGCCCCTAGGGAAAACAAACAAAGACCGACACAAAAAAAAGTGAGTCGTTTTTGATGTTGAGATGGACTCAAAAGATTATGACAAAACTTGTTGAGGTGATTCGCAAATTTGTGAATAGAATTTTGCGAAACCCTTGGGGGTGATTTGGGTGGATACATATGCGTTGATTCTCCTAACATTTTGTCCAAATAAATTCTTTGGAAAGTTGCAATCTGTGGCAGATTTGTTACTGCGTGCATCCGCACTGATAACTGCACAGACATTAGCAATATGCAAAAAGTTTCGTTAACGCCCAACCCTATCTCCCATCTTACGGCGATCGCCACCAACCAAGTTAGTTACCAAACTAAGTTTCGTAAACTTTTAACGGATATCTCGGTAGCGATCGCGCAAGGTAGCAAAACGGCGCTAATCGGCGCAACGGGATCGGGGAAAACGACATTTCTAAGATTGCTAAATCGGCTAACCGATCCCTCAACTGGAACAGTTTGGTTGCATGGCAAAAATATTCAGGAGATCCCCGTACAGATATTACGGCGGCGAGTGATGCTTGTGCCGCAGGAACCAAGCTTACTAGGAATGACTGTGGCGGAGGCGATCGCCTATCCTCTCCATCTACAAAATCTTAATTCCCAAAATCTCAATTTCCAAAACTTAGATCGGGGCGCAATTACTGAGCGATCGCAAAAGTGGATCGATAAATTACAAATTGATCGTCAGCTTCTCAATCGTTCTGAACTAGAGCTATCCCTCGGACAGAGACAATGGGTAGCGATCGCCCGTGCTTTGATCATGGAGCCAGAGGTATTACTACTCGATGAGCCGACCTCCGCATTGGATCGGGGGTTGTCCCATTTACTTTTGGATGTGTTAAGCGATCTAACTCAATTACCGCAGCCTGTAACGGTGGTAATGATCAACCATCAGCTTGATCTAGTCCGAACATGGTGCGATCGCCTAATTTATCTACAAGATGGACATTTGAGTCAAGACACTGAGGCGAGTTTGGTAGATTGGCAGAGGGTTGATGATTTATTAAAACGCGATCGCCATGCTATTCAGGGAGATGAAGATTGGACTTAACGTCATTTCGATCTAGCCATTTACACCGCGCTTCGCGCGGTGTAAATGGCGCAAAATGGTGAAATACAAGCTCAGGATCAATTAGCGGCACAATGCTCCCCATTGACTCTGGCGTAATTAACCAATTTTATAGGTTTGATTTCTGCCCAACTCCTTCGCTCTATATAAAGCATAATCAGCAGAGGTCAGCAATGCTGAGGGTGGTGAGTCTAGGATAGGAACCATACAGGTTAAGCCCATACTCAGGGTGACAAACTCACTGACCTTAGAATCTTCATGGGGAATTGCCAGTTCCTCTAGTTTTTGACAAATATTATTCGCAATTTGCATTCCCCCGTCGATATCTGTGTTAGGCAAAACAATCACAAACTCTTCACCACCATAACGCGCCACTAAATCCGCAGGTCGGTTAACTGCCTCTTTGACCATCAAAGATACTTTTTTCAGGCAGTCATCTCCTGCCACATGTCCATAGGTATCATTATAATTTTTAAAAAAATCAATATCACACATGATTAGAGACAAAGGCTGTTTTTCCCTAGCTAACCTTTGCCACTCTTGGACTAGATAGTCATCAAAGCATCGTCGATTGGCTAATTGCGTCAATCCATCAATATTTACCAGTCTTTCCAATTGGACATTGGCTTCCTTGAGCATAGATTCCATGACCATGCGGTTGTGAATTTCCTGCTTGAGTACTTCATTTTGATCCTGTAATTGCCTTTGCAATCGCCTAAGGGCAAGCTGATTCTCGACCCTAGCTAGGACTTCGGCAATTTGAAACGGCTTGGTAATGTAGTCCACACCACCGACTGCAAAAGCCTGCACCTTATCAAGCACTTCGTCTCGAGCGCTGATAAAAATCACAGGAACACCACGGGTGCGATCGTTTTTTTTGATTGCTTGACAGACTTGAAACCCGTTCATGTTAGGCATATTAATGTCTAGCAACACCAGATCGGGCATCCTATCATTAATATCTGACAGAGCTGTATCGCCATCTCTTACGCCACGCGCTTGATAGCCCTTGCGTGTCAGCATCGTCAATAACAATTGCAAGTTAGGCGGCGTGTCATCTACAACTAGGATGTACTCTTTTTGAGTTACAGATTCAAGCAATTGCATTTTGCTGTTGGATTCAGTTGTGAGCTTGGATGATTTAAATAGAAAAATGTCACAATCCCCAATAAGTTTTTATTGGTATGGGATCAGACTTGGAGATTTAGATTATTAAATTTAGGCTATGGAGTTTAAACTGTGGGACTTAGATTCAGGGATTCAGCTTGTGAGGTAATTTCCTTGATCGTCCTAGGTGAAAACTGTTATGCAGGGGCTTTATAAGTTTCTATCTAAGCTATGTAATGTTGGATCTTATTTTGTTTGATTATGTAAACTTTAAACTATTTTCACCTTAAAAGCTTTGGCATATAGAAGAAATTATTAAATACTCCTATCTATTCAACAACTGCTCTTAGTATGTTCGGTAGTTATATTTTGTAATTGTTCGACACAATTCTATTGAATTTTACAAAGACCACGAAGAAAATCTGAGACTCTAGACTGAGATTTTAAAACCGCATGACAGATTCCTTATCCTATAAATCAGCTCAACTCAACCAGACCACTTTGTCTGAAGTCTCCTCTGAAGTAAATGCCCAGTCTGCTAAGAATCCGCGCCAACTTGTGGAGCCGACACTATTAATCCGTCGTATGGCTTGGGGAATTGCGATCGCTACATGGATGGTGATGGCGATCGGTAGTGCCACAAGGGTGATGAATGCAGGGCTTGCTTGTCCTGACTGGCCTCTGTGTTACGGGACGATTTTGCCTGCTGAGCAGATGAATTTGCAGGTGTTTCTAGAATGGTTCCATCGCCTAGTTGCCTCGACCGTTGGCTTTGCAACCTTAGTTTTGTTTGGAGCAAGTTGGTATTTCCGCAAATCTCTACCGAAGTGGACTCCTTGGGCGGCGACTGGTTCTCTATCGCTAGTCCTATTTCAAGGAATTTTGGGTGGTTTAACGGTGACGCAGTTACTGAGATTTGATATCGTGACTGCCCACTTGGGGACAGGTTTATTATTCTTTTCGAGCCTATTGGCGATCGCTGTGGCAATGGGCAATCCTACTGCCAATCAACTTGATCCCCTAGCTGATTCCAAAATTAACGCCAAAACCAAAAGAATTGCTTGGATCGGTCTCACAGCATCAGTATTGGTGTATTTACAAAGTATTTTAGGAGCCTTAGTTGCTTCACAGTGGGCGCTCCACCAATGCTTTGCCACTCAGGATATGTGTATTGTTTTGAATGGTCATTTGCTGGGTGTCATCCCCGCCACGATCGCCACCGTTACCGTGGTAGTAATGGCATGGCTGACTAAAAATACCGCCCCCCACCTGCGTCTTGTGGCATCTTTGGCGGGACTAGTGGTCGTAGCGCAGGTCGCGATCGGCTATGCCACCTACCGACTGCATCTACAGGTAGAACCTCTCACCGTGGCGCACCAAGCTACAGGCTCCGCATTACTAGCAACCCTTGTTTGCTTCACGGTGTTGGCTTTCAAGCTATCTTTTCAGAATCAAGCGCAACCTGCGATTCGCGAAACGTAAATCCAACGTCAAAACTGCGAAATATTTTAGGAGTTAAGCGCAATGCAAGAAACAGTTATCGAAAATAGAGCCAAGATGGCTTCACCAATCACAACCGCTAAGGATACTCATCCCCTATCGACAACAACGGTGAGTACTGGCTGGCTCAATGCCCTCAATGTAGTCAAGGACTATATTGAGCTAACCAAACCTAGAATCATTGTGTTATTGCTGATCACTACGGTGGGAGCGATGTGGATCGCTTCGGAGGGGAATGTAGACTTGGGATTGATGGCGGTAACGGTCGCGGGTGGAGCGATCGCGGCAGGTTCGGCAAATACGATCAACTGTTTATACGACCGTGATATTGATGCCAAAATGGAGCGCACTAGCTGGCGACCTCTACCCGCAGGACGGATTCACCCCCGTGATGCCCTAGTTTTTGCGATCGCTTTGGCGCTAACTTCCTTTACGATGATCGCCACCTATGCCAATCTTTTGGCGGCTTGTCTTGCCATGTCGGGGATCGCGGTTTACTTCGGTGTCTACACGATCTGGCTCAAGCGCTCTAGCACCCAAAATATTGTGATCGGTGGAGCCGCAGGAGCGATCCCGCCCCTTGTTGGTTGGGCGGCAGTTACGGGGGATCTCAACTTTTCGGCTTGGGTACTATTTGCGATCATTTTTGTGTGGACTCCCCCGCATTTCTGGGCATTGGCATTAATGATTCAGGATGAGTATGCGAGCGTCGGTGTGCCGATGCTGCCCGTAGTGCATGGTTCCGAGGTGACAGCTAAACAGATTTTGCTCTATACCTTATTGATTATTCCCGTATCGCTATTGCTGGTATACCCTTGCGGTGTGATGGGCGTAGTTTATGGAGTATCAGCGATCGCTCTAGGCGGATTTTTTATATACAAAGCCACGCAGCTAATGCGCGAACCCAGCGATCGCCAAGTAGCTCGATCGGTATTCAAATATTCGATTCTTTATTTAGCATTGCTCTGTGTGGCAATGGGGATCGATAGTATGCCCTTTGCCCATATTTCAAGTGGACAAGTTATATCTTCATTGCAGAACGTAATCGCCACAATTAACAGTTAAAAATTTAAAAAAAGCCGCGCTTTGCGCGGCTTTTTTTGTTTATCTGGAGGAAGTAACTTGACAAGCATTGCTGCTTTTTGCTGTTTCCACAGGTGCAGGATCAGGGGGCAAAAGTGCCACGATATGCGGCACAGGGCGTGGCTCGTATGCCATTACCGACTTGCCCCGATAGGCAAGGGCAGCACTGGCTCCAGAGTCCAGCATCACTGCCTCGCGCAATCCCGCCTTGACCAAGATCTTGCCTAGACCTACCGAGTCGATCATCTCCATCGTTACACCGACTACGGGTCTGCCTGAACGATCAATGCCCCAGAAAGCGCGATCGCGACTAGCATCAAAACCATAGAGCCTACCAAAGGACTCGGCGGGCTGTGGTTTGCCATTGCGAACCAGCCAACCTGCTCCCACAAAGGAATCAGTAACATCGGGTAGTTCCGCTTGTACTGCCTCTAAGGAGTTGTGCTTGGCGGCGTTGTAGGGAATAAATTTGATGGTGGTGGGACTAATCAGCACAAGGGGACGACCATTAAGCAGAGGGTTCTCACCCTTATTACCATTGATAAAGACTCCAGATTTACTCGAAAACTGACTCATCACAGGACCAATCATCGTATTGCCATCAATGCGCTCAAGGGAGAAAAATCCACCATCTACCGCCGCGATCGCATCGGGAGTCGCCTTTAAAATATCTTCGACCTGAGCGCGATTGTCGGCATGGTGAGTCGCGACCTTCCCGCCTAGGACGAGGGTTAGTGGCAAGCCATCGATGGTAACAGTGCGCTTCTCAACGGGGGTGGTGAAATTGATTACGCCATTATCGACCGTGGGTAGCAAAGCATTTTGGGCAACGGAGTCACCGCCTGATGCCTTCGCGATCGCCTCATCAAAGCGCGATTGTCCAAAGCGCATAATCGTGATCAGATCCTCCGACTCATTGGCGGAGCGCTCCTGCGCGGGATCAAGGCTCATGGACAGAGCTGCTTTGTAACCTGCTTTTTGAATATATTCCCTAGCAGCATCGGTGAAGTCCCCTTCAGGATAGGTAAAGTAATCGATTTTTACGCCTAATTCTTTTTCGAGAACTTTTTTGGACTCCGTGACCTCTTTAGTAATTTCTGCTTCCTTGAGCGTACTCAAGTTCAAATGATTGACGGTGTGGGAGGCAACGGTAATTAGACCACTGCTTTGCATCTCCCGCAGTTGATCCCATGTTGCTTTAGGCTTTTTCCCACCTGTGCCAACAAAGCGAGTGTGGACTGACCAGACTGCGGGATAGTTATATTTTTTGAGCAGAGGAAAAGCATATTCATACTGCCCTACATAATTATCGTCAAAGGTTAGCAGTACAGGCTTTTCAGGTAGTTGTGCGCCCGTCCGTAAATGTCTGACTAAGTGATCCATCGTAATTGGAGTATAGCCGCCCTCTTGTAGGGTTCGGAAATGTCGCTCTAACTCCTCTGGGGTGACATCCCAACTGACATCCTTGGAGCCAGTAATATCGTGATACATGATCACAGGGATCTTGGCAGAACGGGCGCGATCGCTAATTTGAGGAAATGGAGCAGGATTTAAACTCGCCACCAAATCAGCATTCAGACTATTGCCCAAACTAGAGAGGGTTGGCAGGGGATCATTGGCGATCGCATTGATTGCTCGCACCTGATATAGCGAAGCGGTAACGGACTCAAGGGCATTGTATTCGCAAAAAGAACCGTTGACACTGGTTGCACTAGCGCTGAGAGATGTGTCTGTGTTCAGGGGAACGGATGTCCTCACAGATGAATTGGCGGTGATGGCACGATTTAATAGCTGTGACGCGACTACCGCCCCCATCCCCGTACCAAGGACAGCCAAGCCCAGTACCAGCAAAATCATCTGCCCATTGCTGCTCTGTTTACCGTTGCCATTGCTCATAGGGATTTTATATTTTTAGAGTATGTGGATATTGCTAGCGCTTATCTGATCAGATATTTAACCAGATATTTAATCAGACCGCATCTCCGTAGACAAGTATCCTAGGCTAAGCCCGCTATCTGATACGCAAATAATCCGACATATTCCTTAAGGGCGTTGGTGGTATTGCGAAGGGCTTCGGCACTGGGTAATAGATCAAGAATAATGGCTAGACCTTTATTATTTTCATTATTAACTGACAGAAAATCCGTGGGTGCGGCAATCACCTCAACGCCAACTCGTCGAAAAATCTCTATTGCTCGCGGCATATGCATCGCTGAAGTGACTAACAATATTTTGTTGATGCCTCTTTTATTGAGAATTTGCTTGGTATTGACCGCATTTTCGCGGGTATTAAAAGATGCTGACTCTTGGATGATATCGGTACTAGGGACACCTAGCATTGCAGCGATCGCTGCCATATCTTCCGATTCAGGATTGCCACCTTCGCCGAGCCACTCTGCCCTGCCGCCTGTGACTATCATTAACGGTGCTTTGCCCTGCTTGTAAAGCCACGAGCCGTAAAAAATGCGATCGCCTGCCTCATTAAGTTCGTACCAAGGACGGGGGGCAATCTGTGGTCTAGTGCCACCACCCAAGACCACGATCGCTTCGGCTTGAGGGATGTTGCCATCGGTGAGATATCGCCATTCGAGCGATCGCACTAACCATTTAGAAAAAATCTCACTACTGCTCAGCAACAATACAACGAGGGTGGCAATCATCAGGATTGAGGCAAAGCGATTTTTATGGAGAATGTTGATCGCTTTGCGGGCGCTACTAACTTGCCGCGATCGCTTCGATTGCCAAAACAAAATGCCTAGGGAGATCGCTAGCAACAAAGTTGATAGTCCAAGGGGATAGAAAAAAATAGGTAAAAATTTAGATAAAAATAGTGACACAGACCCAAAAACCCTATAAAAGTTTTATATAGCAATCCTAAAGCATGGCGATCTTGTTTCCTGATTTCTGTTGGATTTCTTTTAGGTTTATTTTGTACTCATCCACTTCCAGAAGATCAAAGTATCGCTTAGCCGATTTATAGCTGTCGCCATTTATATTACAGATTACAGAAGCAAGTGGCGGCGCAAAGCGCCGCCACTCGTCTTTTGTTTTATATACTGACTACAGCCATGCTGTGGGAGAAGGGATCAGAGGGCAATTGTATAAGCTTTGTTAATTTCACATGAACATGGCGATAGAATTGAATTAACGCGGTTTTCAAATTGGCGATCGCTCCTATGTCAGCACAGATCCAAATCCATAAAGATACCATTGACCAAGTAAGTCAAAGGGCAGACATAGTAGATATCGTGTCTGAGCGCGTTGTTCTACGCAAAAGTGGCGCGAATTTTCGGGGGGCTTGTCCATTTCACAATGGGACAAACGCTACAGCGTTGACCGTCAACCCAGCAAGGCAGATGTATCACTGCTTTAACTGTGGGGCAGCAGGGGGAGCCGTCAAGTTTTTGATGGAGATCGACAAACGTCCTTTTGCCGATGTGGTTTTGGATTTGGCAAAACGTTACAACGTGCCGATCCAGACCGTAGAACCAGAAAAAGCCAAGGAAATCCAACGTCAGATTTCCCATCACGATCGCCTTTATGAAGTAATGGCGTTGACCACTAGCTTTTATCAACACGCTCTCTACGCAGCTCAAGGTCAAGCGGCTCTGACCTACCTGACCGCCAAGCGGCAGATGAGCAAGGATACAATTCAGAAATTTCAACTAGGCTATGCCCCTGCGGGATGGGAAACCCTGATGGGCTACCTAGTCCAACAAAAACAAATTCCCGTTAGCTTAGTGGAAGAGGCGGGACTGATCGTGCCGCGCAAGACAGGGAATGGATTTTATGATCGATTTCGCGATCGCCTGATGATTCCCATCCACGACACCCGTGGGCGCGTAATTGCCTTTGGAGGGCGATCGCTGGGCGATGAAGAACCGAAATATCTCAATTCCCCCGAAACGCCACTATTTAGCAAGGGAACCGTTCTTTTTGGCATGGATAAGGCGCGAGATGCGATCGCCAAGTCCGATCAAGCGATCGTCGTTGAGGGATATTTTGATGCGATCGCCTTACACCAAGCAGGTATTTCACAGGCGATCGCCACGATGGGAGTTGCTCTCAATGCTGACCAGATGAAGCAGCTGTTACGCTACACCGATTCTAAAAATGTCATTCTCAATTTTGATGCGGACAAGGCAGGAATCACGGCAGCCGAAAAAGCGATCGCAGGTTTTAAGGAATTAGTTTTTAATGGAACCGTTCAGCTCAGGGTGCTTACAATTCCCGATGGCAAGGATGCGGATGAATATCTCAAGCAACATAGCACCGAGGGTTATCAGCAACTTCTCAAGAATTCTCCTTTATTTCTAGATTGGCAAATCAACCAAATTTTGGCAGGTCAAGATCTCAACCAAGCCGATCGCTTTCAAAAAAGTAGTCAGGCGATCGTCCAAATTTTGAACGATCTGCCCGTGGACTCGATGTTGCGAACACATTATATCCATAGTGCCGCCCAGCGCCTTGCCCAAGGCAATTCCCATCTATCCCAACGGATGGAGCAGGACTTACGCCGCCAATTGCGAAATAGTCGTTGGCATAGCAATAAGCCTGCGCCTTTGATTACGTCACCCACTAATGCGCTCCACAGCGCCGAAGCCCAACTGCTCCAAATCTATCTTCACTTTCCCCAACATCGTAAATATGTCTATGAAGCAATTATGGAAGAAGATATCGAGTTTAGCCTCTCCAATCATCGCTATCTCTGGCTAACTATTCTTGAATTGATCACCCAAAATAAAACTTCCCTTGCTACCGAAGAGCCGCAGCCTAATCACCTTGTCCGCCAGTTAGAGATTCTCTTTGTTCAAAATCTCGAAATCACGAAACAACTCCAACATTTACTCTGGCTAGATGAAAACTCTCGGATCGGCTTACTGCGTCCTCAAATTGTTGTCCGCACTGCGATCGCCAAAATTCAATTTGAGATGTGTGAAAAGCGTGAAAAGTATTGGCTAGAGCTATTTAAGAGTCAGGATGTAGTCGCTAATCCTGAATTTGGACATCATTGCCAAGCTAAAATCAGCGAAGAAAAGCGTCGCAAAGATGAACTTCATAAACAGATCGGCGTTAACTATATCGATCTATCGGGTGGTAATAGCAGTGGCAGTAGCAATATTGAGAGTGAAGTGTTTGAGTTCTAGTATTCTTGGTTTTAGCATAGACGATCCAAACAAGAGAAATAGGGCTTGGACTCCGCTCAGCCACCGTATGCTGATGGCTGAGCGGAGTCCAAGCCTGACTTAAGTAAAATGGAACTCACAGTACTTCTGTAATGTATTAAGGCGATCGCAAATTTGTTGATGTCTTTTTTGCCAAGTTGCCTCACTGCGAGATGATCGCAACATCGTTAGGTCAACCCCCAACATTTTGAATTGCTTATTGATTTCCACCTGCAAAGATAGCAACTGTGGCGTTATTTCTGCATTATTCCCATTGACCATCTCGCGTAGAAAAAAGCTTTGGATCTGATCATGGGAAACCTGCCATTCCTGAGCGATCGCTTTATCTAACTGTGATTGCAAAGCGATCGTCTCTTGCCATAGCTGCAATTGCTTCTGCAAATCTCGCACCAGCGTTAAATAATCGGATGAGTTTTTTAATGTCAATCTATACCCTCCTCCTTGGAAATGCTTCCAGATTGCTAACGAGTTTTGATATCTTGGGCGATCGCTTGACTAACTCCTGGCACATAATTACCCACAAAGCCATGTCCCTTACCACCACCAACACTGTGCAGCTTTGATTTTTTTGAACCGCCTGTACCAATGACAGCATCAACTCTGCGCCCAACTTCACTATAGGTTCCTACAAACATACTTACAAAATCCATCCCACCAACATACATATTGATATCAATAAATCTAGAGGGATGCTGCACAGCATTACCTGCATAGATTAGCTGTACGAACTTATTCATATCTTCTTTGGCTTTCTCGGCGGCGAGAACCTCATAACATCTTGCAGCCATCGCTTCGGGGAGAATCCCTGCTTCTTCATAGGCATATTGGCAATATGCTTGTACTCTTCTCACATTGTCCGCAGATTGTTGAACAACAGGAATAAACTCTTGAGCTAAGATTTTATGCACCGCTCTTACGGCATTGTCGGTTTTGATAGTGCCACGGCTATGGGCTGAGACAGTCACTCGCTCTTGACGGCGTACTGCATCGAGCATGATCTCTTCCTGTTTAACCGTTGCAACATCTTCCACTTGCAACTTACCCTTGATGCAGTCCCAGAGATCACCTGCTGTACCACCTCGCAAAGCGCTGTAGGTGTAGAGCAGATCCACCACATCCTGCCCAACTGCCACATCGTCATTCTCTCTGTCTAGTGCTTGATTTACGGATTCTTGCAAGGCAGCAGCACTCAAGATTCCACCCTTAGGAGCCACTGCCATACCATTGATATGCGTTACTGTCGGATACCAATTTCCTAGAGAAATTGGCGCAGTATAAGGTCTAATCACAGGAACTTTACCATCGAAGCCAGTTACTAGACCAGTGGCGTAGTAGACAATATCTCCATTTACTTCCTGAGTCCGTTGTACTTCCTCGATTTTGCGAGTGGGCGCACGCCCTGATACTCGGAATTGTTTGCCGTCAAAGTCACTGAAATCTGCACTAGGCTTCTCGACAGGACCGACCACTAGATCTGGATTAGCGTTAGCGGGATCTCTGCTCAGTTTGCCAACCTCACTAGCTACGTGTTTACGCAACGCTTCAACAGTATCGTAGCGGGGGTTAGTAACCTTTGCTTTTGCTTGCCATTTTTTGATTGCCTCTAGCAATTCCGACATCAAGATGAGGTCTTCGCCAGTCTGCTCAATTTTTTTGAGACAAGTATCGATCGCCATTAGTTCTTTAGATCGCTTCTTTTTATAGCTTCCTTTGACTGTAGCGGCTTTGAATCTTGCAGCAGTGACTTGCAGCTTAGTCTGGACATTGAGATCGGTAGTTGGCTGTGGGGCTTTTCTGGAAGTAGCTCTGTTAATCATCCTACGGTTAACGGCGGTGACAGGATTTTGCTGCATCACATGGGTTAGCTCATGGGCAATTAATTCCTGTCCGCTGGTGCTACTGGGGTTATATTCACCTTGACGAAAGAATAAGTCTTGCCCTGTAGTAAAAGCTCTTGCTTGAATAGATTGATTCAATTGATCGGATCTTGAGTCAGTGTGTACGCGCACGCCACTAAAGTCCGCGCCCATTGCCTGTCCCATCTTTGTCTGCAAATTAGCATCTAGAGACTGTCCGCTCCCCCTTGCACTGGCGATCGAGGACTCTAACTCCGATGAAGCTGCCCCTCCTCCCACATTTTCTTTTTTTTGCAATGATGGCTTCATCTGCAACTCTTCCTCTTCTTCCATCTCTTCACGCTGAATAGAAGAGATCGGCTTCATCTGTAACTCTTCTTCCTCTTCTTGCATCTCTTCGCGTTGGATAGAAGAGACTGGCTTCATCTGCAACTCTTCTTCCTCTTCCATCTCTTCACGCTGGATTGCTTGAGCTTGAGGTGAGTTGATCTGTTGTACTACCTTTGCCGCAGTACGGTCTGCTTCTTGTTCATATTTATCATTTGGTTCGCCAATGTTTAGCTTTGCTTGGATCCTTGCTGGAATTGCAAAGTTTTTAAACCCTAATTTTGCTTCTCTTGGCGGATCTGTAGACG
>CAVVRZ010000021.1:0-123701 GCA_963750795.1 uncultured cyanobacterium | reverse complement strand
ACTCAAACAAATCAAGATTATCAGACTCCAGCAGATCCTCTGGATAGCTCGTCAATTCCCACTTACCAGCATCCCCCCGCCGATATACATCAATGCTAATTTTATCCGCATCAATCAACACATATTCTAATAAACTCGGAAAACGCCGATAATATTTAAACTTATCCCCCCGATCAAAACCCTCCGTACTGGGAGATAGAACCTCGATAATTAACTTAGGGAACGAAATCACCTCACGCGATTGGCGATCGCTCTCATTACAACTCACCACCACATCAGGATAGAAATATTTTTTTGCATTCCTGTCTTGTACCTTAACATCAGCGACATTTATGCGACATCCCATCGCTTTTAAATGCGATCGCAGTGCATTGTAAGCATTTAAAGCGATATCATTGTGAGCGATCGTACCACCAGCCATCGCATAAACTTCACCATCAATATATTCATGGCGAAACTCCTGCTTCGCTTCCCAAGCCAAATACTCTTCAGGCGTTAAGAAATTATTTTTAAGATTAGCAATCATCGCTTTTGTCCCTAACTTTCAATCAAAAATAGCATAGTCAGCAATATCACTTACTCCCAAAACTTCACCGTCATCAGCGAGACCTATCTGTCTAAAATTTTAACCGATCCGTTATTACTTAACGAAAAGGAATCAGGACACGGTTTTGAATTAAGACATCAAAAGTTTTATGGGCGTTGCATAAAAGAGTATGAGTTAGGTAGAAGAAAGGATAGAAGGGTTGTGAAGATAATGAACCAGAAGTCTTACAGAGTAAAGCAACATATCTAGGGACTTAGAATAGCAGAAGGTTTTACGATGCAATCTCGCAAGATAGTGACGCAACCGAGAGTTTTCTCCCTCAACTCGAGTCATGTAAGTCTTGCTAATAATCTGATCACCATCAGGAATAAAACTAGGATACACAGTCCAACCATCAGTGACGTAGAAATAGGATTGCCATGTTGCCACGATTGCCCACAGTGGCTCAAAAGTTGCAGCACTGTGATCGCCAAGATTCCATGCAAGGATACCTTTACGAAAATGGTCTACGGCTGTCCATAGCCAGATTTTGTTTTTTTTGAGCCAACAAAGGTTTCTAGTTCATCTAACTCTCCAACCCTAGGAATACTCTCAGGGGTAATGGAGTCGGGTAACTTTTTACCTTTTTGTCTAACCCAATAGATAACTGTGGTGTGATGTACTCCTGTGACTCGTTCAATTGCTCTAAATCCCATGCCATTGAGATACATCTTCAAGCAAGTTTGTTTGATGGTTTCTGGATGGGCTTTTACTTGTTCACGGGGATTGATAAATTGACGACCACACTCGACACAAACATGATTTTGCTTTCCCTGCTTTATTCCATTCTTCTGTATATGGCTTGACCCACACTTTGGACATTTCATTGTTCTTACTTCAACTCATACTTCATTATGCAACGCCGTTTTATGAATCTGCTTGGCTAACTTCGCTTGATCCGTCAATAACCCTAACTCCAAATTGAGACTCAGCGCATATTGCGTCAGATTAGCGCTACTGATCAACACCCGATGGCGATCGCTAATCACTCCCTTAATATGCAAAGATCCATACTTCCCCTTCGAGTTCACAGGTCTTTTACCCACCGCCCAATAATAAATCTGTAACTGCTCAATTATCTCCGCAGGAAAGGTCTGCAAAATGCCAAAGGGAATCTTATCCGAGCGTTCTGGCATTTCCACAATCATCGTAATCACCACCCGCCGCGCCAAAGCCTTACGCATCGCCGCCACAATTTCAGGAATATCATAAACCGCAAAGCTAATCAGCAATAACTCCTCACGGGTTTGATGGATTAACTCTAAAATCGTCGGTTCCGTTTGACGGTTCCATTCCCCCGCTTGGTCGGGCATCGTCCAGATCGGCTGCACCTCATAGGCTTTTTGCAATTCGCGCCCCAACTCCATCGCCGCCAGCAAAGCCAAATGCAGCGACTCAGAGCTAATTTCAGGATGTAACTCTTGCCAAAGCTCTATGAATTTATAAACGCGATCGCGCAATTCCTGCGATGTCACCTTTTGCGAAAGCAAATATTTCCAATAATCAGACTCAGACTCAGGAATAATCGCCATGATTTTGATTAATTCAGGCAACAGGCGATCGGGCAAAGTCAGAGCCAATCCCTTCAGCGCATCAACAAAAATTGGGTTATACACAGTTAACTTTCTTCTATCAAAACTTGTAAAACATCCCTAGCAGCATGAATTATCCTTACAATTTCAATACAATCAGGTCGTTCTAAATAGAAGATAAGATGCTTATTAAAACCCTTCACTGACCATTTTCGCAAACCAACCAGACGAAGATTTTTAACCTCGTAAATACTCCCAATGTTAGGTAATTGCGCCAACTGTGAAAAAGTCTGTCTCGCAGCATCAAAAAAATTTAAAGCTGCATCAAAATTACCCTCTGCAATATAAGCAAACTGCTCATCAAGATCTACACTAGCGCTCGGTCTAATTAAAATTCTCCTAGTCATTACTTTTTACGGAGTCTCTCAAGAAGTTGAAGCCGTTTTTGTTGCCACCAATCATCATTAATTTCAATCGGTTCACCACTATCTAAACCCTCTAACAGCAATGTTTCCAGACGCGCTTGAGCGACTCTTTCCGCTTCTTGACGCAGCAACTGACGAATATATTCACTCGTAGTGCTGTAGCCGCCCTTAGCAACCTGCTCATCGATAAAAACCTTCATAGAATCAGGAACAGAGATATTTACTGTAGTCATAGCTAGTAGTTATGTATATTTCTGGCAATTCAATTATGGCAAAAATTGTCAATTTTTGCCATACCCCTAATCAAAAAGATGCAGCGTAAAGCACCACCTCTCTTTGATTAGCTAAAAAAACAAATATCTGTTTGCGAGAAGGTGGGAACTAGCAAAGCCCGATCTAAAAACTTATTGCCCCTCTCGCAAGAAGTCTCAGGACTAAATAAACAGGCGTGACAAGCTGCCCAATGCAAAGAAACCCTATCATCAGCGGGATCATGCTCGGCACAGAGTGGGTCAGAGGTGCAGATCCGAATTGACTCAAGGGCTTGGTGGATATGATGGTTGAGTCTTGGTTCTTCGCCAAGATGCACCAAACCGCCCAATGTCCCTTCACTGTCAGGAGCCGCCGTATAAATTAATAAACCTGCCTGTGCTTGGCGATCGCGATTTGCCACCTGAGCATAGATGCGCTCGCGTAAACTTGCGGCATTGTAGCCACATTCGAGGGCAAATTGACGCATCAGGGCATGGGAAAAGGAATGGATCAACAAATAGCGCATATCGGGAGTCGAGATTTTATCGACAAGTTCAGGATTGCGCTGATTGAGCCAAGTTTTGTGAGCTTCTTTGACCTTGATATGTTGCTTTTTGACTGCGGGTTGTTGTTCCCATGCTTGCAGGGCTGCCTCATTAAATTCGATAAAGATCCCCTCGCCGCGCACTTCCATCGCAGGAACCCAACTTGGTTTAAAACGACTCAGGGGCGCTCGATATTCCTTCGGGACTTCACCCGTATCGGTAAAGTCCCCAGGGGACTGAATGCGAGTGAACCCAATTAGCGATCGCACTTCCCGCAATTTTTCCACCAAGATCACCTTAGAAATTACCTTTTGAAAATCGACAGGTGGGGCGATCGCCTTCAGTCGCCAGTCCTTGCCCAGATCCTCAAGCCCCGTCACGCTATGAAATTTGCGCCACTCAGGAGCTTTGAGATCGGTCGCAGAAGTATGATCGTCTATCTCTTGGTTAGAATTTTGACTAGAACCATGATTGCGCTTGGCGATCGCATCCCAAATCTCTTGAATACCATAATTCTCTAGCTCGTAGGCTTTACCCTGCTTTTGTAAAATTTTGAGCAATATTTTTAAAGTGTCAGGACTATCAGCTTCTCCCAAGGTCAGCCAATAGCTATCAATATATTGCTCTAATTTATTCTCAGCATTGGGAATCGATAGCGCTGACAGACTCAGGGAAAACCAACTATTAGAGGCTCCCAAAAGCATTGTTTTCATTTGGCGATCGCACTTATCGTCAAAATTGCGTAAATGGGGATGGCGACCGCGACAACGGGGCATATTTTGTTTGCCCGACAGCCCAAAGGCATCAGACATCCGCCGACTCGCTGCACAGCTATCACACTTGATCACAATATCGGTCACGGCTCCCGATACGCTCGGCTCAATTAATCGCAGCGATCCCTTGCAATCACTACTCCCACGATGCACAAAATAGCGCCAAGGAAAATCATCAAGATGTCCTTTTTCGCAAGCGGTGAGAAATCTCACAGGAATTACTTTGGGGGCGATCGACTTATTGCAATTTGTATGATGATAAGCCGCTTCACTATGGCGATTGCGGAAAGTTTTTAATTCAAAAAGTCCGTCAGTAATCGGTGCAAGCAAATCGCACTTAGGGCATACCATCCAAGTCGGAAACGGCGCAACAGGGATTCCTTCAAGGTTCGGTTGATAATTGGAAAATGGCTGACGGGCTTCTTCTTCAGGAATCGGTAAACTGACTAATTGCTGTACCTGTGTGCCGAGTTGCTCCTGCACCGCCGCCAACAATCGATCTTCTGTAATTACTTGAGTATGCTGGCGTTGCCATTCCTCTAAGCCCATCACCATCGCTGCTAAGTTGGGCAAGTCAGCGATCGCGCCGATGCCATAACTAAACATAATCTGACTAGGACGAAGTTCACCAATACGATATTTGTTCATGGTTTTAAAAATATATAGCAATCCTAAATGGGTTGTGAGAGTGCGTCCCGAAGGGGCGCATTCTCACACAACATTAAAATAGCGGCGCTTTGCGCCTCTACTTTAAGAGGTGAATGGTTCTGGTAAGCGATCGCTTTCATTATCAGGTGCTTGATCGACAAAGATTAGCGCTGAGGCAGGTTCGACATTGCGAAGCGAATTTAAACAAGCAAAATAATCGTCAGGATCTTGAGCAATATTTTTTAAAAGTGAAACCGTTGTACCGCCACGACTGGAAGCCTTAAACTGTAACCTTGTCCCTGCTTCATTTGGCTTTGCTGCACTTGCCCACTTATCGCGCAGTCCATGCAGTTGATAGAGAATCTCTTCCTTTAAGTCAGGATTTTGAAAACTTTGACTAATACGTTCAGCGATCGCCTCCATGCTAGCAATTACATCAGGATGATCAAAGTTTGCGGCAATCATCCTTGCGGCTCCATCGTTATCATTAAATTCAAACCCACTTAGTCTTACGAGCGATATGAATAGAGCTGCTAATCCCCGATCTAAAGCACCCGAAGAGAAAGGCGTTACCGACAATGGCTCAACATGTTGATAGAAAGTGGCGTGATAATGCTCAAACCTTTCATAGTGAGATAGATCCCTCGGTCTTGCCCAGTTATAAACCGTCAAAACTAGCCCAGGATGATTCCGCCCTACCCGTGATGTAGCTTGGATATATTCCGCAGTATTTTTGGGCTGACCGCAAGTCACCATCAGCCCCAGCCGCTTCACATCCACACCAACAGAGATCATATTCGTTGCCAAAATTACATCAAGGGGATTGAGTTGGGAATTGAATTTTTGCTGTTTCTTATCTTTCTGTTCTTTTCTTTCTTTTTGTTTATCCCGTCTTTCTTCCGCAGTCAAAATCTCAAACTTGCGCTCTAAAGCATCAAGGATTTTGGGAATATCCGTAGAACTTTTGCGCGAAGTTAGCTCTTCAATCCGACTAGGACTAAGATAGCGCTTCGCTAATCCCCGTTTATCCATTTTTGATAAGCGGGTGGTAATGTCATCATCCACAAGGCGGCGCGTTCCACCTAGCTCACGCAAAGAATTAAAATATCCAACCAACGTCATCCAAGGATCGGCATCATAACCATCATCCATGAGTTGTTGAGCCGCCGAAAGTGCCACTAAATATACCCGAATCAGAGCCGCCTTGAGACGACGACCAGGGGCGCAAATTCCGAGATACAACCGCCCAGAATGTTCATTGCTTGGTGGACGTTGCCGCGAAAAGAAATTGTCTTCAATATTGATCGCCTGAGGTGGAAATATCTTTACCTCACGCAAAAATAGTTGATGTACTTGATTACGTGCTTGGCGAATCGTCGCCGTTGAAGCAATTACCTTGGGACGCACTTGCTGACCATTGACATCCCATGTACAAAGGCGATCAATTGCCGTTTCATAGAGTCCCACCATGCTACCCAATGCGCCGCTAATCAGGTGCAACTCATCCTGAATAATCAGGTCAGGTGGACGTAAGGGCAAATGTTGTCTAGTCTTAACGGCGGGCAATGTGCCTTTCTTGGGATGACTATCACTATCTTCGAGATCAGGGCATCGAAAACCATGTCGATCGCAATAGCCATTCACCTTCCCAAAGAGCATCTGAGTTTTACCATTCCAAGGCATTTGCGCGAACTTATCGACCGTGGCAATTACCAGAGATGGCAAGCGGCGATAGATTTCTTCATCAACTACCACAATCGGTAAACCCTCATTAGGTGAGTGCTTACGACCGAATAAACAATTGCCTACGCGATCGCTGCAATAAACCAGAGTTCTGCCAATATTTTTTTCAAAGGAAAGTACTTCAATATCTTTCCCCGCATCAATTACCGATCCACACCAAGGACAATTAGTAAGTTGATGGGGTGTACCAGTGGAGCCACCATAGTTTTGTCCCTGATTCTGTCCTTTGAATTGTTTGATCGCCTCTTCACTCTGCTCTGTCCAGTTGGGCGTACTGTTATTGCCTACCCATAGCCCAATCCGAAAGGGTTCCTTTCCCCACTTAGTCGCATCTTTGCGGCGTAAAGATTCACAGGCACAGATCAGCGTCGTTGCCCGTTGAAACTGTTGCAGTGTCAGCAATCGCAGCGTATAGCGCATTAATACCGCCACGCCATGCTCTCCATCATGTCCAGATACCACACCCTGCAAGCGCCGCATCGCTAGGGTATAGGCAGTTAGCCCCAGATATGCCTCAGTCTTACCTCCGCCAGTGGGGAACCATAGCAGATCGCAGATCGCCTTCTGATCGGTTTGGCGATCGCTGTGGTGCAGATCGGTCAAACTGGGGAGATTAATCAAAATAAAAGCAAGCTGGAAAGTCCGCCAGCTATAATTCTCAGGTCTTTCAAAATCATTGAGAGGATTGTCCTTACCCTGTCTCTTTTGTTCAGCATAAAGACTCCGAATCCGTTGCTGCGCCATCGCCATATTCATAAACTGAAAAGCTTCCACGGCTTGTGGATTGGTTTCTAATAGCTGAATTCCTTCACGAATTCTCGTTAATACAATCTGACAATCCTTGAGATTGCGATCGGCAGCCTGTTTATAAAATGCTGGACTATTTGGTAATTGCTCTTTACTGATTTCCTGTGACCGTAACCATTGTTCATAGGCACTCACAAGCGGATATAGGATTGGCGGCAAAGCTTCCGCTTCGACCTGAGCGAGTACCTTCATATCTAAAATCAAGCCCTTGAGCGCAGGTATCTCTCGCTCATCGGGCGGCGTGGTATTGGGAACGATATGTCTAGGAATGGCACTGGTGGTAAGACTGATAGCGCGATCGCCTTGTTGGGATGACATTGATGAACTGTCAGCTACAACTTCCGCATGGACGCTAGTATTATGCCCCACCGCAAATTCAACACAATTCCGATAGAGCAGTTGCAAAGATTCCTGTTCATAGCGCAGATCACCATCAAGACTGTCACTGCTAGTAAGCGGTTTGCGTATAAAGATTGCCTGATGGGGATTACTGCCCTGCACCTTAATTTCTGGTTGAAAGAGCCAAGCCGAATCACGGTTTCGCGCAGGTTCCGTTTGGCAATTCTCTAAAAAGATAGTCACAATCCAATCACGATCAATTTTACGGCAACGCACCCGCACGACTACCGCAGGTGCTTTTTCGCGATCGGGCAGCCATTCCCTTGTCTGTTCAGTAGATGCCGCAATATCCGCTAATTTGAATAGGCGATCGCCCTTGATTGTTGTACGTTGCCAAACAGTTTTAGGATTATTCTTATCATTAGTAATTACTTCGCTTTCGCCTTTTTTGTAATATCCCCAACTAGCCTGAATTGTGATCTCGTCAAAATCACCATCCACACAAAAACTCAAACCAATTGACGATGGAAATAAGCTGCTAGGCGGTGCGACCTCCTCCGTATCACCATCATCGATATTCTTTTTGCCTGCGATCGCCAGATTGTCCTGTTGAGCAGGATCTTCTTCTTGGGTAAGATCTATTTCATCACAGATTTGATCGCCAATTTTATCGCTAGGTGCGACTTTGGTATAACGTTTACGCGGTGCGATCGCCCCAACTAGATAGCGTTCAGTAAGGCTAGTCTCATCGACTTCCTCACGCTCGCCGTTCACGGGTCCCAGCAAATCCTTATAAATCATTGCCACCAGCTTCTCTCGGATCTCTCTAGGCGTTGCCTTTTGGAGAATCTTTCCCTGTTCTACGTTCTGCAATGGAACAACAAATTCTGTACTAAGTAGTACCCCTTGTCCATCTTGCGGTTGATTTGTGGCAGGTATAAACTTTTCTTCTAAGAGTTTGCCCTGTATCTTTGTCTTGCTATTAATTGATGATTTCCCTGATGATAATTTACCGATAACTTGATTAATGCGATCGCATAAGCGTGGCGAAATAGTATCTGTCCCCAAGCCCGTCTCATGTGCAGCAATATTCAAACCTTGCAGCAATATTTCTAACTGGCGATCGCTAACTTCTTCTACTAGGCTCCAATCGAGTTGAACTGCATCATCTCGCAGTTGCTGATTAATCTCTCCGAGGTTCAGTTGATCGAATTCTTGGCGTGGAAGCTTAATAATTTGCATAAACTTTAGCTAAGTCCTGATTTTTATCTTTGTTTTGGCTAATATAGTGCTTTATATCTTCTTAAAGTTTTGTAGTTGTTAGCAAAACTTACCATAACTATCCAAGAATCCCCAAATCGATTATACATTTGACTAAATGAACTCAGATCAGTCCATCAACTATTGCCTTAGCCCAACCGAGAAACTTTATGAAAATTCTGCATGGTACTTGGATTCCTGATCATATTGATGATTTTATCCAAACTGGCAATTTTTATATTTGGATAGAAACGACAGAACCGAAAGTGATCGCCACAAACAAGCGTAAATCATCTAAGGCGGCTCAAGCATCTGAGGCGATCGCAAAACATCCTGCGAGTTTGGGTGAATCAGAATTAAAGTCATTTCTGTATAAAGATCTAGCCATCAAGGATGAGCTTCTAGAAGAATCAAGTAACAAAAGACATACCAAAGAACCAATTATCTTTCCTCAATATTTCCTATTGCCAACTAGCAATAATCAGCCCTTACCATCTCTCGAATCATCACGATATTTAGAAATCGAGAGTCCCGAAGACTTTGAGCTACAGTATTGGCAAATCGACTGTTATCAAGTAACTACTCCCGTCAAAACTGGTAGTTATCAATATCGTCGAGCGATCAATGTTGTCAAATTGCTTAATGATCTGCACTTTATTGCGATCAATAATCTTGCAGAAGTGCAGCTAGGCTCCGATTTACTTTTTTGGTATCACTACACCCAAGCCTTCAAACAGATTATTCTCAAGGATCAATACATTCCTGCCTTTAAGTATCGAGAGCTTGAAGTTAAACCAGTCAAAGCAACTAAAACCTCCACAAAAGCAAAAAAAGCAGCCAGTCAAGTCCCAAGATTTGAGATTTATCCAGCTTGGGAAATCATTTCCGAGAAATATGAAGAAGACTTACAGCAATACGTGGAATATATGCCCCTAGCCTGTGTTGCAGGATTTAGTGAACCTGCGAAACAAGCATTATTTTGCGATCGCCAAACCCTGTTACAACATTTCTCAGAATCAATTCTGCATAATATCCTCACCAATATTCCTTCTACAGCTCAATTTGATAAGCAAGTATCTGAGTCATTATTAGAGAGATGTCTGAATTTTTCTAAAGATGATTTTACCAACGAACTGATTGATAGTAGTGAAGCCTTAGAAGAATATCAACAATGGCAAGAATGGCGGCAAAAAATTAATCGTATCCAGTCCGACTCTACCTTTTACCTCTGCTTTCAACTGCAAGCTCCCCTCAAAGAAGAAGAACCTTGGCAATTGCAATTTCAAGTTGCACCCAAACAAGATCCTTCACAGAAGATACCTTTAGCCGATTACTGGACAATGACCACGGCGAAAAAGAAAGCATTTGAAAAACAATTTGGCAAAGAGTTTGAGCAGAATCTATTGCTAAATCTTGGTTACGCCGCCAGAATCTATAATCCAGTTTGGGAAGGTTTAGAAACCGAGCGTCCGAATGGTTTAAGTCTCGATCTTGACCAAGCTTTTGAATTTTTGAAGGAATCAGCTTGGGTTTTAGAAGATGCTGGCTACAAAGTGGTTGTCCCTGCTTGGTGGACACCTGCTGGTAGACGCAAGGCAAAAATCAAGCTCAAAGGTTTGGGTAAAAGTGCTACTAGTTCTAAGACTCAAGCCAAGAGCTACTTTGGTTTTGATCAATTAGTGGAATATCATTACGAATTAGCGATCGGTGATGAAACTATTTCCGTAAAGGAATGGGAACAGCTTGTTAATGCGAAAACACCGTTAGTCAAGTTTCGAGGAGAATGGATCGAACTTGATCGCGACAAAATGCAGGAGATGCTCACCTTCTGGCAACAGCAAGGACAAGGCACATCAGAAATGAATCTGATTGACTTGATGAAGCTAACTGCTAACGATCCTGATTACGAAATTGATCGCGAGAGTACCCTTGCCGAGATGCTCTCAAAGCTGCAAGATAAGCAACAATTTGAACCAATTGAAAATCCTCCCCAGTTAAATGGAACTCTGCGCGAATACCAAAGACGCGGCGTAGCATGGCTCCAATATTTAGAAAATCTGGGCTTAAATGGTTGTCTAGCCGATGATATGGGCTTAGGGAAGACGGTACAAATTATTGCGAGACTAGTGAATGAGCGAGCTGCGATCGGTGAAATTCCTGAAACAACCAAAGTCAAGAAAACAGCGAAAGCAACAAAATCAAAAAAAACTATTCCTGCCTTTGAATCAGTAAATGAGATTCCGCCTACATTGCTAATAGCCCCAACTTCCGTTGTGGGTAATTGGCAAAAGGAAATCGAGAAATTTGCACCACATTTAAAAGCGATCGTGCATCATGGTAGCGATCGCCATCAGGATAATGCTGCATTTCAAGAAATTTGCCAAACCCATGACTTAATCATCACTTCCTTCACGCTGATTCGTAAAGATGAAGCTCTATTTAGTGCGATCAACTGGCATCGCATTGTCATTGATGAAGCGCAAAACATCAAAAATCCTAAAGCCGCCCAAACTAAAGCAATTCTCAAACTCCAAGCCAAGCACCGTCTTGCCCTCACAGGTACACCCGTCGAAAATCGACTATTAGATCTCTGGTCAATTTTTAACTTCCTAAACCCTGGGTATTTAGGTAAAGAAGCACAGTTTAAAAAATCCTTTGAAACACCAATTCAAAAGAATAACGATCAAATTCAAGCTGGAGTCTTAAAGAAACTGGTCGAGCCATTCATCTTACGGCGCGTCAAGACCGATCAATCGATTATCAAAGACCTGCCTGATAAAATCGAACAAAAGCTTTATGCCAACCTCACCAAAGAGCAAGCCTCGCTTTATGAAGCCGTGGTTAGAGATGTGGAGAATCAACTCAATGAAGTAGAAGGCATTCAACGCAAGGGTTTAATTCTCTCGACATTGCTCAAACTCAAACAAATTTGCAATCATCCGCGTCAGTTTTTGCAAGATGGTAGCGACTTTACCCCAGAGCGATCGCATAAGCTCAGCCGTCTGTCAGAAATGATCGAAGAAGCTATTTCTGAAGGGGAAAGCCTGTTAGTCTTTACCCAATTCACCGAGATCGGCGAAGCGATCGAAAAATACATTCGACAAAAGCTGCATTACAACACCTACTACATCCACGGAGGCACAAATCGCGATAAGAGAGAGAGAATGATTACCGAGTTCCAAGATCCTGAAACCGAGCCTTCGGTATTCATTCTTTCACTCAAGGCGGGCGGTGTCGGTATCACACTCACCAAGGCAAATCACGTCTTCCACTTCGATCGCTGGTGGAATCCTGCTGTTGAAGACCAAGCCACTGATCGCGCCTTTCGGATTGGACAAAAGAAAAATGTTTTTGTCCACAAATTCATCACTATCGGTTCCCTAGAGGAGCGCATCGATCAAATGATTGAGGACAAAAAGAAACTCGCAGGTGCGATTGTCGGTGCCGATGAGTCTTGGCTCACGGAGCTAGACAACGACAAGTTCAAGCAACTTATTGCCTTAAATAAGAGCGCAATTATGGATTAAAAGGCTTACCCAGACCTATAAGCTATAATGCAACAACTATACAGATTAAAATCTTGGGATGTATATGATTACAACAATAGAGAAAAGTGATTTTATAAATGATGTAATAGAAACGGATGATGACACCTTGAAAGAAGATCAAGGTGAAGAAGGGCTATATCCTTATGATCCCACTGAAGCAGATATTGATATTCGCGAAGACCCTCAAACTGTTTTCGAGTTGATGAGAAAATACGATCATGGCAAGCTAATTATTGAGCCTGATTTTCAGCGCAATCTTGTTTGGGAAAGAACTCAGCAAAGTAAATTTATTGAGTCAGTTATTTTAAATTTTCCCATACCACCTTTTTATGTTAATCAAACAAGGGACGGGAAATATATAGAACCCATTTGATATCTTAAGATAAGTATCAAAAAGGATAAGCAATGGGATATACAAGTGATTTAAGCGATAAGGAGTGGGAGATCATCGAACCTCTGTTGCCGAAGAAAAAGAAGACAAGACCACCAGAATGGACAAAACGAGAAATATTGAACGGCATATTCTACCAACTAAAGCAAGGATGTAATTGGGCAGACTTACCAAAAGACCTGCCACCATACTCCACAGTATATTGGTACTACAAACAATGGCGGGAAGCAGGAGTATTAGACACCTTGCTCAATGCATTACACAGTCAGGCAAGAAAGCAAGTAAAAAAAAGCCTAAATGGACAACCCTAATTATTGTTGACTCCCAAGCTACAAAGAATACTTGTAACGCCAGTGTGGAGTCTAAAGGTTTTTGCTCTTACAAAGCGACCAATGGCATCAAACGACATTTAGCCATTGATTCATTGGGATTTCCGTTCTTTACCTACTGCACCAAAGCCAGTGTATCGGACGATCAAGGCTTGATTGAGATGTTTGAGCAAAATATGGATTATTTCAAAGCAAAGCCTGTCAATATTCCTAAGATTACAGTAATGGTAGATCATGGATACAATCCTGAATATTTAACTAATCAGTTAGAGAGGATTTATCCTCAGATTATGACTAAGATCAGGTTTAAGGTTGCGCCAAAAATGTCTAAGCAGGAAAAACAAGCTCAAGGAATATCTGGATTTGTGGTTATTCCTATGCGTTGGATTGTTGAGCGTTCTAATGCTTGGGTGGAAAGATGCAAAAGTCTTGTTAAGAACTTTGACAGAACTTTAGTCAATGCTAACGCCAGACTCAAGCTTTGCTTTATCAGGCTTATGCTTAAGCGCATCGCTAAACTTTCCTAAGATCTCAAATGGGTTCTATAGTTGTCGATGGACTACAACGCACTAGTACTTTGCATGAATTTGTAAACAATGAATTTAAGCTTCAAGGATTAGAGGCACTTAAAAAATTAAATGGTTATAATTTCTCCGATCTCAAAAATTTATCTGGAGATTATCAAACAAAAATTGAAGATAAAAAGCTTAACCTTTATGTGATTAGACCATCGGTTCCTGTAAAGGTTGTTTATGATATTTTTAATAGAATTAATACAGGTGGAACTAATCTTCAACGTCAAGAAGTACGAAATTGTATATTTTTAGGCAAATCCACACAGTTACTTAAAGAGTTAGCTGAGTCAGATGATTTTAAAATTGCGATTAATCAAGGTATCTCACCAAAGAGAATGAAAGATAGAGAAGCAGTTTTAAGATATTTAGCTTTCAAGATTTTTGACTATAAGAAAGATTATCAAGGTGATATGAGCGGATTTCTAGAAGCTACAATGAAAAAAATTAACACCGCAAATTCATCGGAAATTAAGTTTTTAAAAGATCATTTTCAAAGGGTTATGAGGATTACTTATGAATTCTTTGGCAAGAGGAATTTTCGCACTAATCAAACTAGAAGTAGAATTAGTATTGCTATTCTTGAGTCAGTAGCTTATTTTTTCTCTATTAATAGCGATTCATTTTTAAAAACTCATAAGATACAAATCATTGCTAATTTTGATAAACTTATCGAAAATCCAGTTTATTTAGACTGTGTGAAAAATGCTACTAGCAGTAAAGCTAAAGTCATTGGTAGATTTGAACTAGCTCAAGAAATTTTAGGAGATGTGAAATGATAACTCAAATAGAGATAGAAAATTTCAAATGCTTTAAAAATAGAGTGTCTTTTCCTTTAGGAAAGTTGACCTTATTAACAGGTATTAATGGCAGAGGTAAATCAACTTTACTTCAGTCATTGTTACTAATGAGGCAATCTATTGAACATGATGAAAATACGGATAAAAATCTTTTAAATGGTAGTTATGTTAATTTAAATAGTTTTGATGATGTTCGGAATAAAGATATCCTAAGAGATAAGGCTGTAATATTCAAATATAATTATAATCACTATAAATCTGTAGATATTGGAAAAGGATACTTTGAATATAATTTCATTGAAAATTTAGATGATGAAATGACATTGTACATTCCACAGTTAACTTTATATTCCGAAGCAAAATTAAGATTTGATAACACAGTTTTTAATACATTATTTGGCGATGAAATAGTTTTTAAACATAATAATCAAGAATATTTTTTATACCAAGAAAGTTATGAATTAACTATTTTTACAGACTTATCAAATCTAGTTCCTAATAAATTTAATTTCACATTTATGGAACTATTGCCTAATAGTTTTAATCTCAAATTTACAGAAAAATTACTAGAACCACTAGATTCACCTTTTGAATCTGCTTTAAATTTTAATTTCATTCATTATGTTTCTGCCGATCGCATTGGACCAAAAGAATTTTATCTTAAGTCAACCCTAGATAAATTTCCAAATGTAGGAGTAAGAGGTGAATTTACCGCTAACTTACTCTATAAAAAACAAGGCGATTTAGTTGATGATAGACTCTGTTTGGGTGAAGATTCTAAAACCCTTATTACACAGACCGAAGCGTGGCTGAGTAAAATCTTTGGTGGCGCAAAACTTGAAATACCTAGCTCAAAAAGTAGTGTTCTAGAACTACTATTTAATGCTAGTGCATCAAAGGATCGCTTTAAGCCAGCAAATGTAGGATTTGGATTTCATAGCGTTCTGCCAATTATCGTTTCAGGGCTAATTGCCAAAGAAGGTGAAATATTAATCGTTGAAAATCCTGAAATACATCTGCATCCAAGAGCGCAATCTGAATTAACTAAATTTCTAGCTAAAGTTAGTAGTTGTGGAGTACAGGTTTTAGTTGAATCTCATAGCGATCACATTTTAAATGGTTTGCAAGTAGCTGTCGTAGATAAAATCATTGGAGAAAATGAAATAAGTGTTTTGTACTTTCAGTCAGATAATCAAGAACCAGTTGTGCAAATCCCAATTCAGAAAGACGCGCGGATAGAGTTCTGGCCAGAAGGATTTTTTGATCAGTCAAATAAAGACTTAGAGCAAATCTTTGGAATGTAAATATGGAAATATTTATTAATGAATGTTCATTAACTGGTCAGTATTATGACAAGGAAGAATTTGAGACTTCCTTAAAGAATTTAACGTCTGTTTTTTATTGTATAAATGAGAAGGTTAAAAATGAAAACAAACAAATATTTGGAGATCTTCAAGTTTTTATAAATTATGAGACAATCAAAGGCTCTAATTTCTTTGCTGCTTACAACAAAACTAATCAACAGCTTAAACAACAGTTTTTGAGTAATATTTTTCAGCGCTCTGGTGCAAAAAACTGGACTTCAGAGCAATTACATTCTCATGAAGATAAATTCTTCTATTCGTCATCGGACGAAGATATACATGATGTTAGCAATACATCTCTTGCCGAAGTGACAGAAAGAACTTTACAAAATCCAAATAATAATTACTTATTAGTCAATTTTATCAACTCTATATTCTGTATTGAAAATTTTCAGCATCCAGATATTCAAGAATGTTTCTCGATTCCTACAGTCAAAAATAACTCTGAAGAGCCTCCAGTAAACCTAGATTGTCTTGATAATAAATCCGCGATTGAAAAATGGTTAAGAGAGAAGCAAGTCTTAAAAGATTTCAATTTAAAAGAGTTTTTGAAAGATACAACAAGATTTCAAAAAATATCACGTTGTTGGGATGGACAATCTATATATTATGAGATCCCCACGAAACGTTACTGGTACTTGGATAACTTTCATGAAAATCATTTTGAAGTATTTGATTCTACTGGTAAAAATCATCTTGGAATAGCTGACTTAGAAGGAAATATTGATCAAACGAAAAAAGATCCAAGTAGGTCAATTGAAATTTAAACAGGCAGAATAATCAATCTTAATTTTTAACAATAAATCAGGAAGTGTAAAACAATGGCAAAACACAGTCGTACATGGTGGGGACAAAAATTTATTAGCGCCCTCGAATCTTTCACCGATTCAGGCAGACTCCAGCGTGGTCGAGCCTATTCTGGAGATAGTCGCATTCTCCATTTCGATATTACCAAAGGGATGGCAACAGCCACAATTCGCGGTAACGTTAATCCCTATTTTGGTGTCTATAAAGAGCCACTTTATGGGACTGAAGTAAAAATGACAGCGATTGCCGACAAAGAATGGACAAAAATCATTGCAAATATGTCCTCAAAGGCAAGTGTAGTCACGAGATTATTACTCAATGAAGTGCCTGAAAATATTGAAGATAGTTTTACCTCTGTCGGTAAACATCTATTGCCCTACAACAGTAAAGACTTTCATACGGAATGTTCTTGTCCCGACTATTCTAATCCTTGCAAACATATCGCAGGTTTATGTTACCGCCTATCGAACGAACTAGATCAAGATCCATTTTTGCTGTTCGAGATGCGCGGCATATCCAAAGAAGATTTGCAAGCAGAACTAATCAAATCACCCCTTGGCAAAGTCCTTGCCTTAGAATTAGGCGATCGCACCCTTGATCCTGAATCCGTCACCACTTACTTCACCAGACCAAAGACTGTTGCGATCACAGAAACTCCTACACTCAAACAATTTTGGCAAGGGCAAAAGCGCTTACCGCAGTCAATTCCGTTGGCTACTTCCACAAGTGTGTCAGCGATCGTCATTAAAAAACAAGGTGATAATCCCAGCTTTTGGCATAAGGACAGCTCTTTTATAGAAACAATGGAAGCACTTTGCGATCGGGTAAAAAGCAAAACTTCAGCACTTTTATGAAAAAACGTATAACTATCAAGATCGAAACCATAACTTGTCACAGAAACATCTTAGAGCAAATAATTGTACATTATTTGTCATTAAATTTATATGAATGAGTATTTATGCTTAGTAGCGTCAACCTGTTTTAAAGGTTTCAGGGCTTTGCTTACTGCGTTGCGATATATTGAAGGGGTATCTGCCCGTTAGTTAGTTTTCGTCATGCCAAAATGGTTTAATACTGCTGGTCCTTGCAAGCCTGACATTCACTACATGTTGTCAGCAACTGACCGCTTACCTGAAATCAAACAACTAATTGCTCAAGAAAATTACTTTGTGATCCATGCGCCAAGGCAGGTGGGTAAGACGACAGCAATGCTGGCACTTGCCCAAGAACTAACGGCTAGCGGTCAATATACGGCGGTGATGTTGTCTCTGGAAGTGGGGGCTGTGTTTTCTCACGATCCTGAATTGGCAGAGAGAGCCATATTAGACGAGTGGCAGGATGCAATTAGTTTTTATTTGCCACGAGAGTTACAACCAAGTCAGGGAATTGTAGGAGAATCAGGTCGTCAAATCGGTGCTTTTTTGGCAGCATGGTCACAAGAATCATCACGCCCTTTAGCAGTATTTCTTGATGAAATTGATGCTTTGAGTGATGAGACATTGATTTCTGTACTGCGACAAATCCGATCTGGTTTTCCGCGCCGTCCCCAGGGATTTCCGCAGTCAGTTGCCTTGGTGGGGATGCGTGATGTACGTGACTATAAATACGCTTCAGGAGGAAGCGATCGCCTGAATACTCCTAGTCCTTTTAATATCAAAGTGCGTTCCTTTACGTTGAGTAATTTCACTCTTGAGGATGTAAGAAATCTTTATCAACAACATACAGATGCTACGGGGCAGGTGTTTACTCCTGAATCGGTTAATTTAGCTTTTCATTTAACACAGGGACAGCCTTGGCTAGTCAATGCGATCGCTAAGGAAATTGTGGAATACATAGCTAAAGATCTATCTATTCCCATTACTGCTGAGTTAGTGAATCAAGCTAAGGAAATACTGATTAAGAGGCAGGATACGCATCTGGATAGTCTTGCCGAGAGATTAAGAGAAGAACGGGTCAGAGCAGTGATTCAGCCTATTCTCGCTGGGCAGGAACTGCCAGATGTGCCACAGGATGATATTCGCTACGTTTTAGATTTAGGGCTTTGTACTAACGAAAATGGTTTGGCGATCGCTAATCCTATTTATCAGGAAGTGCTTCCTAGAGTGCTTGCCTATGTAACTACTGCTTCTATTGGGTATCTTCAACCAATCTGGCTAAGCGAGAAAGGAGAATTTTTGCCCGATCGCTTGTTGGAAGCGTTCTTATTATTCTGGCGGCAGCATGGAGAGCCTTTATTTGGAAGTACGCCCTATCCAGAGATTGCGCCTCATATAGTATTGATGGCATTTTTACATCGTGTTGTGAATGGTGGTGGCACGTTGGAAAGGGAATATGCCATTGGTTCGGGAAGAATGGATATCTGTTTGCGCTATGGCAAGGTGACTTTGGGAATGGAGTTGAAAGTTTGGCGAGACAAAAAGCCAGATCCAATCAAAGAAGGATTAGAGCAGTTAGATAAATATTTATCAGGGTTGAGTTTGGATACTGGGTGGTTAGTGATTTTTGATCGCCGATCTGGGTTGCCACCAATTAGCGATCGCACCACCACCGAGAATGTCGTCAGCCCCGCAGGGCGCGAAATCATCGTGATTCGCGGATAGATAATTAACTTAATATAAGCGGATATGTCCATTCCAGAGCCGATTTTAGTTATTTACAGTGAACCGCCCAAAGCGATCGCTGCTACATGATCTCCTTAATTTGGTATCTAAGAGATAAGCGGAGCAACGCTCCGTTCATCTTTTAGATATAGTTACACAACATGATTTGCATGTTTTAAACTAGCTGTGTGACTATTTATGAACAGTAAATAGGCACAGGGAATAAAGTAGAGAGCAAGCATCGTCGCGCCAAATACCCCACCCGCAATGACGACTGAGAGGGGTGGCAGAAGCCACCTCCCGAAAGAATCAAGGGTAAAAAACCTGCCATCGTTGTGAAAGTAGTGGTAAGAACATGGCGAGTAGTGTGGAGAATGACATCGATCATTGCCTTGCGATCGCCTGTTTGTGAATGGAGATCGGTTTTGAGCGCAGTCAGTACGGTAATGGAATCATTTACTGCCACACCAACTAGCCCGACAGTGCCAATGATTGGATTGAAACCGAAGGGATAGTTAAATATCCATAGGGATAGCCCGCCTAATCCCACAGAAAGAATTGCCACAATCCCAATAAATCCTGCGAGAACAAAGGAATCCATAGAAAGTACTAGGGTAACCACTAGAGCAATCCCCAAGACAATCCCACATAGCCTAGGAGTCCACCTGTGGCGCTAGTCCGTTCGGCTTCTTCACCACCAAATTCCAAACTATAGCCCTGTGGTAGTTGGAATTCCTTCGCTAAAATGGGACGGAACTCAGCTAAAGCTTGACTGGGAATAGTTCCAGCCGTGAGGTAGCCTTGAACTGTACTAACGCGCCGTCCATCTTTGCGGGTGATTGCCGCAGTTTTAGCTTCGAGGGTGAGTTTGCTGATCGACTCTAGGGGAATGTAGCCATTACGATCGCTTGGCAAAATACTGGTCGATTGCAATTGATTCAGGTCGGCACGTTCGCGATCGCTAAACCTGACCCGCACAGGGATTTCTTCCGTATCTTCGAGAATCGTACCGCCACGGATGCCCTCGGTGGCACTGTTTAACTGTTCAGCAATATCGCGGCGACTCAGACCCCGCGATCGCGCTTCTGGCTCGTCAATTTGTAAAGCGAGTTGGGGAAAGCGATCGGTCAGGCGAGTTCGCACATGGGTGATCGATGGTAACTGCACCAATAGCGATCGCAGTTGCTCACTGATATTTTGGAGAACATCGACATCATTTCCATAAACCCGCAATTCAATCGGCGCTTCAAAGGGAGGTCCTTGCTCAAATTGACGCAGTAATACCCGTGCCGCAGGAAATGTGGCATCCATTTCTATTTGAATATCTTGAATTAATTGATTAGAAGCAACGCCTTTAGTTTGTAAGATGGCATTGGCAAAGCTACTTTCATTCTCGCGTCCCGTCAGTTGGTTATAGTAAACCTTGGGAGCGCTCCGTCCTAGAAAGTATTTGTAAAAAAAGGATTAAGCAGAAAGACGATTGAGCATGAGAGGAATCATGGCAGAATGAACAACAGCCTCACTTACTTCGGGAAGACGTTCATAATCCTTACTTAACCGTCGGTGCTTACCCAGCCAAGCAAAAGTACGCTCTACAACCCAACGACGAGGTTCTAACTTAAAGCCCTGCTCTCTCTTTTCAGATAGAGTTAAATTAATACCCAAACTATCCATCAAAGACTGGAATTTGTGACCACGATACCCTAAATCGGCCCAAACTTGTGCCAGTTCGGGTTGATTTAGCTTACCTGCCATGACGACAGTTCGTGCCGCAACTACATCCGCAATATTGGCAGCTTGTACCAATACCACTAATACTAATCCCAGTGTGTCAACCAATAAATGTCGTCTGCGACCGTTGACTTTTTTATTGCCATCAAAACCTCGTTCCTCACCCCCGACATCTGTGGTTTTTGTTGATTGTGAATCAATCATGGCAGCAGTGACATTTTTTTGTTTTCCTGCTTTCTCTCTTACCTTATCCCGTAGCTTGTCATGAATTTCTTCAATGATTCCCTTCCGCTGCCATCGCCGAAAGTACATATACACTGTGTCTGATGCTGGGAAATCATGCGGGAGCATATCCCATGCACATCCACTTCTTGTCCAATACAAAATGGCATTGACTACTTCTCTTACATCAGTAGTACGTTTTCTCCCTTGTGCTACGTCAGATTTTGCCGCAGGAAACATATCTTTGATTATCTCCCACTGCTGATCTGTTAAATCTGTTGGGTATCTTTTCCTTGACATTGAGGCATTTTACTTTTTTTCTAGTTTCTCCTCTACATTTTATTTTGTTCTCTTCCTTAATATTTATTTTACAAATATCTTCTAACATCCAATGCACTTACTGAATTTCGGAATGAGTCCGTAACTGCTTTTCTACATCTTGAGTCAGGTTTTGAATTTGGGTTAGAGAACTGGCGGGAGGCATCTCTAGCTCTAGGGTAAGTTGTTCGCGATCGGCAGGTGGAAAAAACTGCAAACTGAGGGTGGTCATCAGCACAAAGCCAATGCAGGAAGGAATTAGAGTAAGGGCGATCGCTGTTTTCGGATGGTTAAGTGACCAATTGAGCGATCGCCGATACCATTGAGTTAAGCCTTGATTGGAGAACCCAGTTTGTAACCATCGGCGATTACCGATCGCCTGATAGATAATGCCATTGGTTGTAAAAGAGCGTTGATGACTCCATCGATAAACAATCGCCGCGATCGCTGGTGTAATCGTCAGGGCAACTACAAGGGAAGCCATCACTGCCAAAATCACATTCAAGCCAATTGTCCCTACAAATTCACCCACTGCCCCCGGCAGCAAAGCGATCGGTGCAAATGAAAATACTGTGGTTAATGTACCGCCAAAAAGTGGCGCTCGCAAATACTGCACTGTTTCCAGAATGGCTTCTTCAAGGGGCATTCCCTCTTTAAGTCGCATATTCATTTCATCGACTAAAATAATCGCGTTATCAATGAGAATGCCTAAAGCGACAATTAGCCCTGTAATTGACATTTGGTGTAATGGAATGCCTAACAGCCCTATGCCAATTAAGGCGATCGCTACACAAAGGGGCAATGTAATTTGGACAACAATCGCCTGTTGCCAACCCATCATCAGAATGCAAATTACAAATAGAATTAGCGAACCTGACAACAAGTTGCTAACTAAATTATTTAATCGCGCTGTCACATAGCAACTTTGATCAAAGACAGTTTCTAAACTGAGTCCTTTTGGTAAATCCGCTTGAAATTTTGTAAGAACTTTCTGGGCATCGACTGACCAGCGATCGAGACGATATTGCGGCTGTACATAGACTCCAAGCATGATCGCGTTTTTTCCTTGGGCGATCGCTAATTCTGTTGGCGGCATGGCAATCCCTTTGCTGACACTAGCGATGTCACCCAATAGACGAAAATCACGATTAGATTGGCAGGATGGACATCGGATCGGAATCTGTTGCAGGCGGCTCAATGTATCCAGTTCACCCTTAACTTCATACAGCAAATTATTGTCACCGCGAAACTGTCCTGCTGAGGTTTTGGCATCGCTCTGCTGAATTTGGTTGGCGAGTTCGGCGGCGGTAATTCCCAAACTAGCAAGGTTACTGGTATTCACTTCTACGGCAATCTCTTCATCGGGCGCACCAAAGATTCTCACTTCATCGGTTCCCGATATCGCCTTGAGCGCATTTTCTAATACTTCTGCTCTACGCCGCAAAATCGCATAATTAGGTGGACTATCTTGATCCCAATTGATTGAAGTTAGTAGTGCATAGCCACGCACTTCACCCTCATCTAGTTCTGGTTCTGTCGCTTCGGCGGGGAGAGTTGCGCGGACATCACGCAATTTATCACGCACTCGCGACCAAACTAGAGGTACTTGACTGCGGCTAACACTATCTAAAAGATCTACGGAGATAGCTGATACACCCGTCCTTGAAGTAGATTCATAGGTCTTAATTTCGGAGATCTCGGCAATCTTCTCTTCGATGGGAGCCGTTACTAAGGTTTCGGTGCGCTCAGCAGTTCCCCCAGGGAGGAAAGTGGTAATCAGTGCGAAACGTGATGTCAATTCAGGATCTTCCAATCGAGGTAAAGATTCATAGTTGACAGTTCCCCAAGCCACGATCAAGAAGATTACCAAAGCTAATAAGCGAAGATTGCGAAAGAATAGTTGTGCCATTAGTTCTATAACGCTCTTTATTTAGTTACCGTTTGTCCATTAACTAAGCGCTGTGTACCACTGCTGACAACTTCTTCATTTGCAGAAATAGTACCTCTAACAAGAACGCGATCTCCTTCCGTATGTAGAACTTCCACATCGCGCTTTTCTACTCGATAAGCAGCACCATCGCGGGCGATCGCAAAGCATGACCACAACCCACGCTCACCCCTAGAGAGCGCTGTGGTCGGCAGCCAAAAGCCTTGTATTTGCTCAGTTTGTGATACTTTCAGTCGTGCGATTTCGCCTGATTTGGGCATAGCAAGATTAGTTGTTTTGTTATTTGATTTATTTGCTGATTGACTAGAATTTTGCAATTTCAGAACTACTGTACTGGTTCGGGTTTGCAAATTAGTTTCAGGTTTGATGGCGATTACGGTCGCAGTGTAAGTGCGATCGCCAATCTCCACAGTCTGATTACTGCCAACCGTTAGATTTGTGGCAATTGAAAATGGTACACCGATTTCTAGCTCTGGATTTGCCGATTCCACCAGTCGCACGATCGCTTGTCCAGCCTGTGCGACGCTACCTTCATCCAGATTGCGCTCACCGATTACACCTTGAAAGGGAGCCGTTAAATTACTTTTGGCGATCGTAATTTCTAAATCCAGAATGCTAGCTTCGATCTGAGCAACTGCCGCCGATTGAGCAAATCAATGCTCAATCCTCGCACCATTTTGAACTTCTTCCAGTTGACTTTGCGCCGCCGCTAAGCGATCGGACAAGGCATCCCGATTAAAGGCAAATTCTTCAAATTGCTCTTTGCTCACTGCACCTTCTTTATATAGCGATTCTCGGCGCTGGCTGCGAGTATTAGCGAGGCGCAACTGATTTTCTAAATCAGAAACCTGCGATCGCGCCGATGCAATTACTTCCCGCCGTGATCCATTTTGCAATTCCTGCAACTGCGCTAAGGCGCGTAACCTCTGCGCTTCTAACTGCGATAATTGCGCCTGTAGATTTTGTGTATCTAATCTGGCAATTACGGCTCCTGCTTCCACAGCCTGTCCGCGATCGTAGAGAACATCAATTACTTTGCCAGCCCGCTCAAATCCCAGATCAGTGCGCCTTGTTGCTACGACTTCGCCTGTGTAATAGCGAGTAATGCTGTAAGAGCTTACAGGCGTGAGATTAATGACAGATACCGTCAAAGGTTTTGTAATTGCTATCTGCTCTGGGAGCGCAAAACGTTGATAAAGAATAACTCCTGTACCCACTACAACCAAACCACTTGCAACAATGCCAATCCAAGAGTTGCGTTGCCAACCGATGCTGCTGATTTTCTCTGTATTCATAATCTGCTGTTTGTAATTTGCTCTGCGGCAGTTGTGAGGGATAATCTGCTAAAACATCCCTAAAACTCAACGTGATTATTGACGTGATTTCTAACGGGATCAATTACCAAAACCAGATAGCCATATAAAACCAACTTTATAAAGCTAGTTTTATACAACAAGTTGTATATGTCAAGTAAAATTAAATACAAAGTCAAACAAAAGTCAAACAAAACTAAAACTAAAATCTATGACCCTATCCCATGCGATCGCCACAATCTTGCTCCAATCACCGCATACTGGCTACGATGTCGGCAAAGAATTTGATGAAAAAGTAAGTTGCTACTGGCAAGCTACATCGCAGCAGATTTATCGTGAATTAGCGAAAATGCAGGAAAAAGGTCTGGTCGAAGTTGAAAATGTGCCGCAGTTAAATCGACCTGATAAAAAACTCTATTCTTTAACTGAGACAGGTAAACAAGAGTTAATGGCATGGATTACTGAACCATCAGAACCAACAGCAATTCGAGAGAGCTTACTGGTCAAAGTCAGGGCTGGATATATTGTGCCTGATGAGATTTTAATCGAAGAAATCAAGCGCCGCAAAAAGCTCCATCAACAAAAATTAGCCTATTATCATTCGATGGAATCACAAATTAATACCGCAGAGTTAACTCGTCCACAACGCCATATGTATCTCACACTCCGTTGTGGTATTCGTTACGAAACATCATGGATTGAATGGTGTGATGAGGCGATCGAGCAATTGCAGCAAGAATAAAAACACGCAATATGCAACTAAGAACTAGGAATTAGGGGACTAAGTAGTAAATTTAAGGCTCATCTAGGTAAATACGGGTATGTCTGGTCTATGTTTAAAGGCTATCTTGCAGGTTTTTACACGTATCCTGTAGCTACCCCTAGAGGGCATAGTTGGAAGATAGGGTGATGATGTTGTGTTTGGCGATCGCTTCGGTAATTTTGAATACGGGTACTCCCATAGCAATACCCAAGGCTTTAGCTTCTGATGATCTGGCGATCACACAGCCATCGTTGTTGCTAAGCACAACGACGGGTTTACCTTCGAGCTTGGGGTTAAATACTCGTTCACAGGATACGTAAAAGTTATTGCAATCGACGAGGGCTATACAGGTTGCGGATGACATAGGTGACAACTCCCCAAATCTGGAACTCTGTATCTTTGGTGATGCTGATGGTTTGGCAGTTAGGATTTTCTGATAGAAGTTGAAGCTGTCGCCTGTTGATCTGAACTCGGCGTACTACTAGCTCTCCGTCGATCACGGCTACTACAATTTTGCTGTCGGTTGGCTCGATAGATCGGTCAACTATCAACAGATCTCCTTGCTGTAGTCCGCTTTCTAACATTGGCTCTCCTTCAAATCGCATGAAAAAAGTTGCTGTGGGCTGGCTTATCAAGTAACGATTCAGATCTAGGTGGGCTTCAAGATGATCGTCCGCAGGTGAGGGAAATCCCGCCGCGATCGCTACAGAAAATAGCGGCAGCCAAACTAATGACTCAGAACATGGCTCTGTAATTTGACTGGTGGCAATCATGGCTATGTACTAATGGCATTTATGATTATTGTACTTTATTCAAAGTCTTTATGGCTGATGCTGTCTCTCAAAAATCACGGAGAGGTTGTTCGCTGGCATTGGTTTGATTTCTTTGAGAGCTAGATTTTGGGAGGCGGCGATGGCGATTACTTCTTCAATCTCGCGTACTCCCCATTCAGGGTTTTGATATCGCAAGCTAGCATCAAATTCGATGTTGCTCTCACTGGTGTGTTTGCCATTTTGTTTGAATGGTCCATACAAATACAAAATTCCATTAACAGGCAGCAGTTCTCTAGCTCCTGTCATCAAACCTACGCAAGCTTGCCAAGGCGCGATGTGAATCATGTTGATGTTGACGATCGCCTTGATGTCTTGGTTAATTAAGCGCTGATGCCAATCTGTTGCAGTTACATCTATCTGTAAGGGTGGGGCTAGGTTGTCTGAAGGTTGATGCTTTTGCCAGTCGGTGATGCTGGCGATCGCCATAGGATTTGGGTCTGTGGGTATCCACTGACGCGGTTTTAGGTTTGGCGCGAAATATATTGAGTGTTCGCCTGTGCCACTGGCTATTTCTAGTACTGTGGCTTGTGATGGCAATACTTGTAAAAGTATGTCTAGGATTACTTCTCGGTTGCGTTGGGTGGCGGGGGCGTATTGGCGATTGTCAAGCATTTGTTTTCATAGAGAGATCTTTAGGCTTATTATTTTGGCATTGGGTCAGGTGTTATCGGCTAACTAATACAAAGCCTCTGGTTTTGCCACCATCATTATCAGTGGTATTCATGGATTGCCATAGCTCATCAGCCTTGACCCATACTTGTGGATATTTATAACTAGCAACATCTAAGATTAAAAAACGATCTGTTGAGCGATCGTAGGCGGCAATTGGTGAGATATGCCCACCGCTTTCTTGTCCGATACTGCGCCGCAAATAATTGACTAAAACAAAGTTATTTGACTGCTTCAGGTTTTCTGTAACCAAGGTGCGAAATGTCGATAAGTTGGTGTCGGCTGCGTGATAAATCCGAACTTTGACATCATGGCTTTCTATCAATTTGCCCAGTGTATTAAGATTCATCCCTCTTGATTGAATGGAAAGAGCGGACGCAATTTGATTTGTCCTTTGGTTGTCGAAAAAGTTGTCTTGAGTCAGTTTGTGATCGCCATGGAAAGCATTAAGTACGATCGTCATACTTGCCACTCCGCAATAAGCGGGATGGGATTGAGTCACAAAATACTTGCTCAATGGCGAGTAGTCTGTTTTTGCTTGACTGGTCAATAAAAGCTTTTTGCCACTATCTGAGGTGATAGAGATCAGGTTGTCGGGTAAGACCAAAGGCTGCGCGATCGCACTGCAAGCTGAAAGAGTAAATCCTAAGACTAATGCCTTGATTGCTGTATTCACAATCTTGCTAGAAACCTTGTGTATCATGATGTGCTGTGGATAACTGGACAAACTAATCATTAACAAAAGTATAACCATCGGGACAATATAATCCTTCGATGCTGCCGTCATCTTCAAAATTTGGGCAATCCTGAAGCAGTGGGGGGGCTTGTTGATGGGAGGAATAGGCGATCGCATTGAGGCTAGGGGAAATCCTGATACCTCCTTCAATTAGCTATATTTCTCTCTGGCAAAATACCTCGTATTTTTGTCGCTATGAATGGCGATAGTACTAGCAATGCTAAACCAATGGGCATTAAACCACTCTGCAACAAATTATAGTCATCTGCAATTTGCTCCCATGAGTAAGCTAGTACACACCCCCCAAACCAGTCTCAAACAGCACCGTTAGCAACAAGCAAACTAGACTAATACTCAGTAATTGAGTTTTGTGGCGATGGCGATCGCTGGTTGCTCGATTTTGCAAATGTTCACAAAGTAATTAATCAATGCCTAACTCAGAACTAATAGTCATCATGACCACCTTCCCCGATCTGAATCTTGCCAACGATGTTGCCCGAATACTTGTTGAGGAAAAACTTGCCGCTTGCGTCCAAGTACTACCCAGCATGAACTCTACCTATATCTGGGATGGAAAACTATGCCAAGAGTCTGAGCATTTAGTTTTAATCAAAACTCTGACAAGTAACTATGAATCCCTAGCAGCTAGATTGACTGTCCTCCATCCCTATGAAGTCCCTGAAATTATTGCCTTACCAGCGATCGCCGTTGAACAAAATTATCTGCTCTGGGCAAAGTCTACCTTGATGTAGATAAAAAAGCGATCATGAAGATTGTCCCACTTTTCATTACAAGAGAAAACTATCTTAGCAGTCAATGCCATAGGTTATAGATTGAGACTATTAATGGATTGGCTATTACAAGTTTGATAACTTACAGCTACTCACATTAAAGTAAATATTATCCATAGAGTCAGTTGCTAATATATACAATCCATCAAATTCAGCAGTTTTCTTGATTTCATTTTGAACTTTTGTAGCCAATTCGAGAGATAATTCTTTTTTCGATTTTGAAGTTGTAACAAGCAAAACTGACCGTCTATTAGTCCCTATAGGCTCACAAACATAAGCATCTTTTCCTCCTGTTCTAACTTTATCTAAGATATTTGCAGTCTTCAAGTCGTCCTTGTCTTCAGAAGATGCAGCCACAACATAATACTGTTTATTCTTTATCGATTGATTAATTGCTATGCCAATTTCACTATTAGGATTTTTTTCTGCAACCTTATATACAGCTATATCTACAGCAGATTTAGCTTGTGCTTTGAATATTCCAACAAATTCTTTATCATTAGTCAATCTCTCTGCTACAGCATTGACTATTGTGTCATTAAATTCTTTCTCTTTTTGAACTTTTTCCCAGATTTTTAGAGAAATATCTTTACTGACACTGTTGGAAATTGCGACTAAATATTTTTCTTCTTGTAGTCCATTTTCAATTGTTTTCTGTATTTGGGGAAAATTTTCTGCACTTAAGACTTTCTCTTTAATAGCCGTCTTAGTAAACTCAAGCAAGCTAAAGCAAGCAAGAACTAAACCTACAATTGAAATACCACCAACGACACCAAAGGAAATCAAAACCTTCTTTTTAACTTCATCAGCAATATTTATGATATTGGCATTATCAATAACTGCCTTAAATTTTTCAAAATCAACTTTAATAATTGAAAGCTGTTTCTCAAGTTCTGCATTTTTCTCTTCTAGAGATTTTTTCTCTTGCTCTAAAATTTTTATACTATCTAGATCTTTATTCATAACTATTATTACTAAGCAAAGCTAGCTTTAAAATGTTAATTACTGATATTTAATAATTTTACAAACAAAATGTCTAGATATTTACTATAGAAACATAACTTCATAAGACTTGTTTAGAGATAAGAATGAAAGCACTTAATACTTTTCTAAAATGTATTTAAAGCATCATAGTAAAATCTTTTAAATGCATTCTAGATTAAATTTTTAGTAATTTCATTAGTTATTTGCCAGTAAGTCTAATGTGCTAAATTTCTTTTCTATTTATCTTATCTAATGCTTACCTAATTTTTGTCATGCGTAAGTTCCAGAATGAAAAAGCGATCGCCGATGTAGTCGTATTAAAAGGAGTAGCAAGAAAAACAACTTCCGCTTCATGGACAGCTTCGAGGGGAGATTTGACGGTTAGTCCTGAATTACGGCTTATGTCTTCTAGAACGGATTTAGATTGCGGATCGCGGGCAGCGATCGCCACTTCGTGACCGAGCTTTTGCAGGTGATCGGCTAGGGGTGTACCAACATTACCAGTACCACTAAGTGCGATTTTCATAACTTTATGGATTTAAGCCTAAAGAGAATTTATTTACTCCCTTGCCAGTGAAAAATTAGACATTGGGGCGTGAAGTACCTCAACGCTAATGCTTAGTGGAAAGGAGGTAAAAATATCTTAACTATTGCTTTAAGAATGAAACTATTCGTGAATTCTTTATTTAGTTGATAATATAGAGACTAGCTTCTTAACTTTTGTGTATATTTTTGGGGTTACACAATCTTATGTCTACCATTGCTAATGCTTTCACTGCAAATGAATTGAGATCGGCAATCGTCTGTAACCCCTTGGTTGTCAGTGCTGAAACTCCAGTTATGGAGGCGATCGCGCAAATGAGTGGTTTGCGAGTAATCTGTGCGTCCGATCGCTCTAGGGAGATTGATAACGTCCATCAAGAGGCGCGATCAAGTTGCATTTTGGTAATAGGGGCGGACAAAATTATCGGGATCATCACAGAGCGGGATGTGGTGCGGCTCTGTGCCAAGGAGCGATCGCTAAATAATTTAACAGTTAGTGAGGTGATGACATCGCCCGTAGCCACCTTGCGAGAAGCTGACTTTACCGATCTATTCTCGGCAGTAAACTTACTGCAACAGAGGCGCATCCGCCATATGCCAATTGTCGATCACGACGATCGCCTCTTAGGGATCATCACCCATGAGAGCTTACGACAACTGGCGCGACCCGTAGATCTATTGCGCTTGCGTCTAGTATCTGAGGTGATGACGACCAATGTGATCTGTGCGGAGCCATCGACATCGATGCTGGCGATCGCCCAGTTAATGTCTGCTCATCATGTTGGCTCAGTATTAATCGTAGAAAACCAAATCGATCTAGAGGGCAACCCCTTACAAATCCCTTTAGGTATTGTTACTGAGCGCGATATCGTCCAGTTTCAAGCTCTTGGGTTGCAATTAGAGCAAATAGAAGTACAGGCAGTGATGAGTGCGCCAGTATTTGCGGTGCGTCCTGACGACACCTTGATGGTGGTGCAGCAGGTCATGGAGCAGCGATCAATCCGTCGCTTGGTGGTGACGGGTCATCGGGGAGAATTACTGGGAGTCGTGACTCAAACTAGTCTGTTACAGGCACTCAACCCTTTAGAACTCTATACCCTCTCCAAGCTTTTGGAGCAGAAAGTGGCGGAATTGGAAGCTGAGAAGCTAAGACTGCTGGAAGGCTATAACCACGAATTGGAGCGTCAAGTGGCGCAACGTACTTCCGATCTCCATAAGAGAGTGGAAAGGGAACAACTGATCGCCAGAATTGCTGCCAAGATTGCGGCTTCGCTATATTTGCCTGAAATTTTGGAAACTACTGTGCAAGAACTGCGGGCTTTTTTGAGTTGCGATCGCCTGACCATTTATCGGTTTCACCCTGATTGGACGGGGGCAATCATATCTGAATCTGTGGGGGCAGGGTGGCGGGCGGCGCTCCATGATGAAATCGTCGATCCCTGTTTTCGTGGTGATGTCGTTCAACAATATAACGAGGGTCACAAAAGCGCGATCGCCAATATTCACAATGCTGGATATCCTGACTGCTATGTGCAGTTGCTTGAAGAGTATCAAGTTAAAGCTAATCTGGTTGTGCCGATTCGGGTATCTGGGCAGTTATGGGGACTGTTAATCGCGCATCAATGTGACGACTATCGAGAATGGCAAGAATCTGACCTAACTTTGTTAGATGAGATCGCAGTGCAGTTAGCGATCGCCATTCAGCAGGCTGAGGCTTATCATCAGGTGCAAATCGAGCTAATCGAGAGACAACGAGTTGAACTTTCCTTACGGAATAGTGAACAGAGATTTCGGGCAATTTTTAATAATTCATTTCAATTTATCGGACTGTTGGCACTGGATGGAACTCTGCTCGAAGCCAACCAAACAGCCCTGACGATCGGCGGGATTTCGCATGAAGATGTTGTGGGTCGTCCCTTTTGGGAAGCCTATTGGTGGCAGATCTCAACCGAGACTCAAGGGCAGTTACAGCAAGCGATCGCCCGTGCTTCAAAGGGGGAATTTGTGTGCTACGAAGTTGATGTTTGGGGTGAGAATCAAACAATCATCCCCATTGAATTTTCATTACGTCCCATCTTTGATGAATCAGGTCGGATAGTTTTATTAATTCCTGAAGGTCGAGATCTACGGGAGTTAAAACTTAGTCAAGAAGAACTACAACAGAGCGAACAAAGATTTTTCTCCTTGGCAACTGCTGCCCCTGTGGGCATCTATCGCACTGACGACCTCGGTCAATGTCTCTATGTCAATGAATGTTGGTGTCAGATTGCAGGAATAACACCAGAAGAAGCAATGGGTTTTGGCTGGATCAATGGTATTCACCCTAGCGATCGCGAACTTGTATCACAGGAATGGAATGCCTCCATCGAAGCCAACCGACCTTTTAAGCTAGAGTATCGGTTTCAAAATGCGGAAGGGCAAATTACTTGGGCATTTGGTCAGGCAGTTGCCGAACGCGATGAGTCAGGCGAAATTATCGGTTATATCGGCACGATTACGGATATTAGCGATCGCAAAAAGGCAGAAGAAGATCTAAAAGTACAGCGCGATTTTAATCAACTAATAGCCGAAATCAGTAGTCGATTTGTTGATGTTAGCCCAGATCAGTTAGATTTCGAGATTGATCGCTCTCTGCAACTGATTGGGCAAGCAACTAATACAGACTCTAGCTATTTGATTAAGTTCTCTTTTAGAGAAAACATCTCCGATGGTACGGTTACTATGACCAATGAATGGACTCAGCCTGAATATCCGCGCCAAGTCCCATTGGTACAGGATGCTCCAGCATCAGCATTTGCTTGGGCTAATGCCAAATTAATGCGGCGAGAAATTATCAATATCCCTAATGTTGCCGAGGCTCCAATCGAGGCGGCGAACGATCAAGCCACTTGGCAAAGTTTCAACCTTGTGGCAATTCTATCGGTTCCCATAGTTCAAAAATCTATTGTCACAGGAACTATGGGATTTGTCTCCTTCAGTAATGCCGTAACTTGGGACGATGAAACAATTAGGTTACTGCAAGTAATGGCACAAACGATCGCCAATGCCCAACTGCGTGTCCAAGAAGAACAAAAGCTATTTGAGAGTGAAGAGCGGCTGCGTCTAGCCCTTAGAGCCACCAATCAAGGGCTTTACGATTTTAATGTCAAAACTGGAGAATCGATCACCAGTCTAGAATATGCCACGATGCTAGGCTATAACCCTGCTAATTTTCAGGAAACAGGAGCCAAATGGGTTGAACGGATGCACCCAGATGATCGAGAGTATATTACCAAAGTCTTTCAAGACTATATAGCTGGAATTTTGCCAGAATACAAAGTAGAATTTCGCCAACTCACGCAAACTGGAGAATGGAAATGGATTCTCTCCCTTGGAAAAATTGTATCTTGGGATGAGGAAGGTCATCCCCTGCGGATGTTGGGAACACATACAGATATTAGCGATCGCAAAAAAATAGAAGCAGAACGATTACTTACTGAGCAAGTACGTCAAGAGTTAAAAATTCTAGAAACTGTTTTTGACACAGTGCTTGCAGGTTATTGGGATTGGGATTTACAAAACGACGAAGAATACCTCAGTCCAAAATTAAAAAAAATGTTTGGCTATGAAGACGATGAGTTACCCAATTCGCCCGAATCATGGCAACATCTGATCTTTGATGAAGATTTAGCAAAGGTTCTAGATTGCTTCGATCGCCATGTTCAAAGCCGTGGAGAAATTCCATATCACAATGAAGTCCGCTATCAGCACAAAGACGGCTCTATGGTCTGGGTGATTTGCTCAGGTCAAGTGATTGCATGGGATGAAGATGATCGACCTCTGCGTATGGTCGGTTGTCATATCGATATTAGCGATCGCAAGCAGGCTGAAGAACAGCTCCGTAAAAGTGATACTCACCTCAAAACTGCCCAACGCATCGGTAAGCTAGGTAGTTGGGAATTTGACCCTCATACTGGGCTGATTACTTGGTCTGACGAAGTATTTCGCATCTTTGGGCGCGATCTAGCCGCAGGTGTACCAAGCTTTGAGGAAATCCAAGAATATTGGCATCCTGACGATCGCGATCGCCATCAACAAGCGGTGCAAACTGCGATTGAAACGGTGCAATCCTATGAAATTGAATGTCGCTTTTATCTCGCTGATGGGACACTTGGGTATATCGTGGCAAGAGGAGAGCCAATCGTTGATATATCAGGTCAGTTAGTTTTACTAATCGGCACGATTCTGGATATTAGCGATCGCAAATTAGCCGAGACTAAACTCATGCAAATCAGTTCACAGTTAGCTGCCTCTAACAAAGAGCTTGAAGCTTTTGCCTACTCCGTTTCCCACGATTTGCGATCGCCATTACGGGCAATTGACGGCTTTAGCCAAGCTCTACTCGAAGACTACGGTGACAAATTTGATGAGGATGCCAAAGACTACTTCGATCGCATTCGTCGTAATGTTGCTCGCATGGGTAATTTGATTGAAGACTTGCTAAATCTGTCTCGTGTATCTCGCTCTGAGATGCGATACAAAAATGTCAACCTCAGTATGTTAGTGCAAGAACAATTAGAGGAACTGCAAATAATCAATCCAGAGAGAATGGTAGAAGTGGCGATCGCCCCGAATATTTGTGTCTCAGCCGACCTTACTCTAATGCGGGTTGTAATTAGCAACTTAATCCAAAATGCTTGGAAATTTACTAGCCAGCATCCCACGGCTCGGATTGAATTTGGCATGATTTCCTCAGAAACCCAACAAGAGAGGCAACTGACTTATTTTGTTCGCGATGATGGTGCAGGTTTTGACATGAACTATGCGAAGATGCTTTTTGGTGTCTTTCAACGTCTGCACAATACTAATGAATTTGCAGGGACTGGCATCGGGCTTGCCACCGTACAACGAGCAATTCATCGACATGGTGGGCGAGTCTGGGCTGAAGGAGCGATCGAACAAGGCGCAACTATTTACTTTACTGTACCTAATGCACCATCGCAGGAGATGACATCATGACTTTTTTACGCCCCATTATCTTAGTAGAAGATAACCCTGATGATGAGAAAATGACAATACGGGCTTTACGTCGTGGCAATATTGCTAACGAAATTCTAGTTGCCCACAATGGAGAAGAAGCTTTAAAAATGGTGTTAAATGCAGATCCATTGCCAAGTGTCGTTCTACTGGATCTCAAGCTTCCTAAAGTGGATGGACTAGAAGTATTACGGCAGATTCGCGCCAATGAACGTACCAAAAGGCTCCCTGTAGTCGTGCTGACATCCTCCAGTGAAGATGGTGATATTGTTGATAGTTTTGACTTAGGCGCAAATAGCTATGTGCGAAAGCCTGTGGAAATTGATAAGTTTACGGAAGCGGTAAGGCAACTAGGGATATATTGGGCAGTCATTAATGAATTACCTGAGAGGGATAAGCTATGAATAATAGCTTAAGAGTTCTCAATATCGAAGATTCAGAGGATGATGCCCTTTTAGTGCTGCGCGAACTGCGTCGCGGTGGATTTGATGTTGTTTTAGAAAGAGTAGAAACGGCAGAAGAACTTCGCAGTGCTTTATCTGGATTAGCTTGGGATGTAATTATTTCTGACTATTATTTACCTAGATTTGACGCATCTGATGCCCTCCAGATCGCTCGACAAATAACTCCTGACATCCCTTTTATTGTCGTTTCTGGCACAATTGGCGAGAGTTCGGCTGTAGAACTGATGAAAGCAGGCGCTCAAGACTACCTCATGAAAGGAAACTTAACTCGCCTCTCCGAAGCAGTCCGCCGAGAGATTCGAGAAGTTCAAATCCGCTTAGAGCGCCAACGCGCGAAGATTGAGTTAGATCGAGCCAAAGAGCGATCGCAACTGGCGATAGAAGGTCTAGGAATCGGACTATGGGATTGGTCAGTTCAGGAAGGAATTTTAATTATCAATGAGTGGTGGGCAAAAATAATTGGTTATACGATCGCAGAGTTAGAACCGATTAGTATTAAAACTTGGGAAATGTATGTTTGTCCAGACGATGTAGAGATGATCAATTCAGCGCTAGCTAGAAACTTCCATAAAGAAGAAAGTAGCTATGAATGCGAAGTACGGATGCGTCATAAATCTGGTGCTTGGGTTTGGATATTAACCAAGGGACGTGTTGTTGAATGGGACGAGGATAAACCGACACGGATGATCGGTACACATTTAGACATTACCGATCGCAAACAAGCAGAACTGCGAGTCGAGATGCAAAACGCAATCTTGGAGCGTATCGCCAAGGGAGAATCTCTAGCAGATATTCTTGACGCTTTAGTGTTTGCTATAGAGTCGCAAGTTGAAGGCGCAATATGTTCTATTTCCCTTTGTGATCATCACGCAAACAAACTCTATCTTAATTCAGCTCCTAATTTACCCGATGTTTACAATCAGGCGCTCAAAAGCCTCTCCATTACCGAAGGGATTGGTTGCTGCGGAACAGCCGCCTTTCGCAAAGAGCCTGTGGTTGTTTCAGATATTGCTACCGACCCACTTTGGCAAGAGTTTAAAGAATTAGCCTTGGCTCATGACCTACGAGCATGTTGGTCATATCCTGCGATCGCTAGTGATGGTCTAGTTCTGGCTACCATCGCTGTCTATCACCGAAAGATCCATAGTCCACAAAAACAAGAGCTAGAAGTAATTGCCCTCGCCGCCAATATCGTCAAAATTGCGATCGAGCGCGAACAGGCTAATCAAGCCCTAGAACAGGTAAATCGAGAACTAGAAGATCGCGTGCAACAACGCACTGAAGCATTACAGCAAAGTGAATCTCGTCTGCGAGAAGCGCAACAAATCGCCCATCTTGGTAGTTGGGAACTAGATACTCTTGCCCCCACATTTACTTGGTCAGAAGAAATCTTCAAGATTTTTGGGCTTGATCCTCATGGTTCCGCACCAACCTACGATGAGTTCTTTCAATACATTGCCGTCCATGATCGAGATTGTCTGAAGTTATTAAATGAACATGCAATTCAGCATCGAGAAGACTTTGAGGTTGATGTGCAGATTATTCGCGCTGACGGTTCCGATGGCTATATTTTTATCAAAGCTGAAGCGATCTGGGATGCCGCTAGTCAGGGCACGCGATTGTTTGGTATTGCGATGGATATTAGCGATCGCTTTACTATGCAAAGAGCTTTACAGCGTAGTGAAGAACGCGCTCGCGCCACACTCTTAGCTTTGCCAGATATCGTTTTCCGAATTAATCGCCAAGGTAAATATGTAGATTTTTTGGTGTCCCCCCAAGATAAAAATCTGATCGATCCGAAGCACGTAATTGGTAAAAATATTCAAGAAGTTCTGCCCTCCCAAGTTGCAGAGCTTCAATTTTTACACCTTCAGCAAGCTCTTACCACCCAAGTTTTACAAATTTATGAACAGCAAATTGTGCTTAGGGGAAATCTAACCTATGAAGAAGTGCGTGTTGCTCCCTGTGGAAATGACGAAGCAGTCTTTTTTATTCGCGATATTAGCGATCGCAAGCAAGCTGAGGAGCGACTGCAACAGACTAATCAAGAGTTAGCCCGCGCAACTCGGCTCAAGGACGAATTTCTCGCCAACATGAGCCATGAACTGCGTACACCGCTTAATGCAATTTTGGGTATAACCGAAGGCTTGCAAGAACAAGTATTCGGTACTATTAACAATCGGCAGACCCAAGCGTTACAAACCATTGAATCTAGCGGAACCCATCTATTGCAATTAATTAATGACATTCTTGATGTTTCCAAAATTGCCTCTGGACAGATTGAACTTGATTCTGCGTCTACCTCTGTAAAGTATCTTTGTCAGTCGAGTCTGGCTTTTATCAAGGAGCAAGCCAACAAAAAGCGCATCCAAATCCACCTCAAACTCCAAACAAATTTGCCAGATCTGTTCGTAGATGAGCGGCGCATTCGTCAGGTATTGATTAATCTGCTCAATAATGCTGTTAAATTCACCTCAGAAGGAGGCAGCATTACGCTAGAAGCTGCTCGTCATAGGCGACCCGATAGCCTAATCGACAATCAGGTAAATGGAAGTGATGAAGAACTAAAGGAATTCTTGGAAATCAAAGTGATTGACACAGGCATTGGCATTGCCTCAGCAGATATCGAGAAACTATTTAAGCCCTTTATCCAAATCGATAGCGCGTTAAATCGTCAGTATGAAGGCACAGGTTTAGGACTTGCCTTAGTGAAGCAGATCGTTGAACTGCATGGTGGTCAAGTGACCCTAACTAGCGAACTCGGTGTAGGTAGTTGCTTCTCTATTTCGCTACCCTGTATTTCTAATAATATATCGCTTCCTAATCAAACTATGCCAAGTAGTGAGCTAGAAGTAACTACAACATTAGAATCTCCAAATTCAGTTGAATCACAATCCCCATTGATCTTGATTGCCGAAGATAACCAAGCCAACATCATGACTATCTCTAGTTATCTAGTAGCAAAAGGCTATCGCATTGCATTAGCAAAGAACGGTGAAGAAGCGATCGCCTCAGCAATGTCGGCAATACCTGATTTAATCTTGATGGACATCCAAATGCCGATTATGGATGGACTAGAAGCAACGAGACAAATCCGCCAGATTCCCAGCTTGGCTAATCTGCCGATTATTGCGCTGACCGCCCTAGCGATGGAAGTAGATCGCCAAAAATGTCTAGATGCAGGAGCTAATGATTATCTGGCGAAACCAGTTAAACTTAAGTTACTAATTAATACCATTCAGCAGCTTATTGATGATCGTAAAAATAATGTATAGAGTTTGTCAAAGTAGCAGTATCTAAGCCCCTTTGACAAACTCTATAAAATCTCTGTAAGACTTTCGTATAGCAAAGTTAGAAGCAGAAATGTTACATCTCAGATCTGGATTATTGATAATAATTGACTTGATTTTTTACCCATCGTGACTATGTTAAATCCATTCTTGAAATCAGTCATCCAAGAAATAGGCAATAATCGCTATCTTCCAACTTTTATACCAAAAATTACAATTCTGATCGTGGCTATTCAGGTCGATCGCGATCGCTATGAACAATATTTACAATCGAATGTGGTAGAGGGAGAGCGGAGCTACTGCTTTCTTGAAGCTGAGACAATTGAAGCAGGGCTGGAACTATGGCGATCGCAAAGTCCAGAGATAGTACTACTCGATTTGAATTTGCCAAGGGGGGATGGGTTAAAGTTTTTAACGGCGATCGCAGATCATACTGAAGACATAGAATTACCTATAATCGTACTGACGGAACAGAGTAAGGAGGGAATGGCGGCGAAAGCGATGAAACTGGGGGCAGTGGATTATCTGATCAAAGAAGAACTCACTGCGATTTCTCTATCGGAGTCTGTGGATCAAAGCTGCGATCGCATAGCAAGGACAAGACAACTGCAAGCAAAAATCCATCATTTACAGTCAGCACAGGAACGAGCCTCAATACTTTTAAGTGAAAGTGAACAGCGCTATAAATCCCTAGCTACCTCGGCTCCTGTGGGTATTTATCGCACAGATAGATCGGGGCAATGTATTTATGTGAATGAGCGCTATTGTCAGATAACTGGACTTACTCCCGAAGTAGCCTTGGGAGATGGTTGGCAAGAAAGGATTCATCTAGACGATCGCGAGATACTTATAGGGGCGTGGCAACAATCAATCCAAAATAATCATTGTCCCTTTCAGCTTGAATATCGCTTTCAACACGCCGATGGGAAGGTGGTTTGGGTGTATGGGCAATGCGTTGCAGAACGCAATGATGAGGGAGAATTGCTTGGCTATGTCGGGACTCTGACTGATATTAGCGATCGCAAGCTAGTAGAAATTGCCCTGCAAAAAAGTGAGTCTAACAGTCGTGCAATTTTGTCAGCAATTCCCGATCTCTTATTTCGGATAGGAACTGATGGCGTTTATCGCAAATATGTTACCGAAAACCGTGATTTTGATATATTTCAGTCCTGTGATTCCAGTGATTATTTGCTGATAGATTTACTGCCGCCAGAGATTGCCGAACGACATCTTTACTACACACATCGAGCTATACAAACAGGAGAGTTGCAGGTATATGAGCAACAAGTTTTAGTTAGAGATCGCCTTCAAGATGAGGAGGTGAGAGTCATCAAAACAGGTGACGATGAAGTGCTATTTATGATCCGTGATATTAGCGATCGCAAACAAGCCGAACGCGCTCTCAAAAAAAGTGAGTCTAATAGTCAAGCAATTTTAGCGGCAATTCCTGATCTCATGGTTCGAGTAGGATCTGATGGAATTTATCGCGAGTTTGTTGCCCAAAAGAGTTTTGGAATATCACCACCACACTTGGATATCACGGGTAAAGCAATGGTAGATCTGATCCCCCCAGAGATCGCCAGACAACAGTTTGAAGCTATGCAGCAAGCATTGCGAACAGGGGAATTACAGATGTATGAACAGCAAATTCAAATAGGCGATCGCCTCCAAGATGAAGAGGTGAGAATCATCAAAACAGGTGACGATGAAGTGCTACTTATAATCCGTGATATTAGCGATCGCAAGCAAGCCGAAGCCGCCCTCAAAAAAAGTGAGTCTAACAGTCGAGCAATTTTGTCAGCAATTCCCGATCTTATGTTTCGGATGGGATCTGATGGTATTTATCGGGGATTTATTACTGAACGGAAATTTGATGCGCTGTCGCAGGTGGGCGATCCTACTGGTCATGCGATGACGGATTTGTTACTGCCTGAGATTGCGGAGCGACATTTGTACTATATGCAGCAAGCTCTACAAACAGGAGAGATGCAGATGTATGAGCATCAAATTCCCATAGACGATCACCTCCAAGATGAGGAGGTGAGGGTCATCAATATTGATAATGATGAAGTGCTATTTATGATCCGTGATATTAGCGATCGCAAACAAGCAGAACGCGACCTCAAAAAAAGTGAAATTACCAACCGAGCAATTATTGAGACGATACCTGATCTCCTCATCCAAATGGATTTGGATGGTCGTTACATCACGATGTTAGCTGGAAGTGGCGTTCGTGTTGTCAGATCTGCCGAATCTAACGAATCAAATAATCTGCCAGAAATCCATGATATTTTACCGCCCAATTTAGCAGCAGATCGCCTGCATTATGCCAAGCAAGCGATCGCCACTGACAGCTTGCAAGTGTATGAGCAGATTATTACGTTTGAGGATGAGCAGCGTTATGAAGAAGTACGGATTGCGCCACTAAACGATCACGAAGTACTGGTCATTATTCGAGATATTAATGATGCTAAACAAGCTGAAACTGAACGATTAAACAATGCGGAACTTAGACGAGCAACTCGACTCAAGGATGAATTTCTTGCCAACATGAGCCATGAACTGCGTACTCCACTTAATGCAATTCTGGGTATGACCGAAGGATTGCTAGAGCAGGTTTTTGGAAATCTTAATGATCGTCAAGTCAAAGCACTACAGACTATTGAAGGCAGTAGTTCCCATTTACTAGAGTTGATTAATGATATTCTGGATATCGCTAAAATTGAGTCTGGACAAATAGAACTTAATTACCAACCTACTTCTATAGTTTCCCTTTGCCAATCTAGCCTCACTTTTATTAAACAACAGGCGATCGCCAAACATATCCAGATCAAGACGCAATTGCCAACTAACTTACCTGATTTGTTAGTGGATAACCTGCGAATTCGTCAAGTCTTAATCAACTTACTGAATAATGCGGTCAAGTTTACGGCGGAGGGAGGACAAATTATGTTAGAAGCGGCTTTTATCCCGCAGAGAGAGAATCTGGAAAATATGCAGAACCACCTCCAAATTTCCATTACCGATACAGGTATAGGGGTATCACCAGAAAATATCAGCAAACTATTTCAGCCATTCATTCAAATTGATAGCGCCCTTAATCGCAAATATGAAGGGACTGGCTTGGGACTCGCCCTAGTCAAGCAAATTGTAGAGTTGCATGGTGGCACAGTGGAACTAACCAGCGAACTAGGTGTGGGAAGTTGCTTCACTGTCACCCTTCCCTATATCGATAATGTCATGCCCCCACCTATAGTAGATACTCAAGCCGAGCCAACCCATGAGCCTAGTCTACCCAATCACAATAACAAGTTCTCAATCCTAATAGCTGATGATAATGAAGCCAATGTCGCGACAATATCTAGCTACTTAGAAGCCTATGGCTATCATCTTCTCATTGCCAACAATGGAGAGGAGGCGATCGCCTTAACCCAGAGTGACAATCCTGACTTAATTTTGATGGATATTCAAATGCCATCTATGGATGGCATCGAAGCAATTCAGAAAATCCGCCAAATTCCTAGCTTAGTTGATGTACCGATTATCGCTTTAACCGCATTAGCTATGCCAGACGATCGCGATCGCTGTCTTGCCGCAGGAGCTAGCGAATATATGCCCAAACCTGTCAAACTAAAAGCATTAGTTAAAATGATTCACCACCTCTTAAATCCCTAAATATTTTAGATCCTTCCTATCACTAAGATGACAATTACTAGCTCCTCAACCTGTGAACAACTAATGCTGGCGATCGCACAGCAGCAATTGATCGTTTCGCCAGAAATGTCGGTCATGGCGGCGATCGCGATGATGGATAAAAAGGGGGCAAGTTGTGTCGTAGTCACAGGCGCAGAAGAACGCGAACTATTGGGGATTTTTACAGAAAGGGATCTAATCCGTATTTGTACGCAGTCTATTCCCTTGGCTCAATTAACAATGCAATCTGTGATGAGCCATCCAGTTGTCAGCATCCAAGAAACGGTTCTGAATAATATTAACGATGTCTTGATGTTGTTGCGAACACATCAAATTCGGCATTTACCTGTCCTAAATGGCGATCGCTTTATGGGCGTATTATCAAAGGATATCTTGACGGATATATTGACACAGACAGCTTTAAATTTTGACTCAAATTCTATTGATACTGTAAACTCTGAGCTTAGTCAATCCAATGCTCAACTAGCTGAATCTGTCTTAAAATTAGAACGTAATAATGCTTTATCAATGGTCATGCAAGAAGCATCCTTTGATGGCATCCTTGTGATTGATGAACATCGTCGCGTACTTACTTATAATCAACAATTTGTCCGCCAATGGCTTATTCCTCCAGATATTATTGCCGAGGGAGACGATCGCCAACTTCTGGCAGTAGCTTTATCACAACTCACTAATCCCACCGAATTTTTAGAACTGGTCGAATATCTTTACGAAAATCCGCAAAAGATTAGTCATGATGAAATTAGTTTTATTGATGGGCGGACTTTTGATCGCTATTCCGCACCAATTTATTGGGAAAACAAATACTATGGTCGGATTTGGTTCTTCCGCGATATTAGCGATCGCAAGCAGGCAGAACAAGATCTGCGAGAAAGTCAGGCTTTTATTCAAAAAATTGCCGATGCCTCTCCCAATATTCTCTATCTCTATGATCTGCAAGAACAACGGAATGTTTACACTAACCGTGAGATCGCATCGGTATTAGGTTACGAGCCTGAAGTAGTTCAGGCAATGGGAACAGACTTTTTTATAAACATACTGCATCCTGATGACTTACAGAACGTTTTTCCAGACTACTCTAGCAGAATGAAAGTCGCTCAAGATGGAGAAGTCGTTAAGGCTGAATATCGAATGCGTCATGCTAATGGTGAGTGGCGTTGGCTCTGTAGCCGCGATATTGTCTTTAGTCGCGATGCCGATGGACAAGTCAAACAAACCATTGGTACAGCGGAAGACATTAGCGATCGCAAAAAATACGAACAACAACTAGAGCAAACCAACGCCGAACTGCTCCGTGCAACTCGACTCAAGGATGAATTTTTGGCAACCGTGAGCCATGAGCTACGTACTCCTCTCAATGCAATTTTAGGAATGACCGAAGGCTTACAAGAAGAAATCTTCGGCACACTCAACGAACGACAGATCAGTGCATTGCAAACCGTTGAACGTAGTAGTTATCATCTACTGGAATTGATTAATGATATTCTTGATGTTGCCAAAATTGAAGCAGGACAGGTCGAGTTAAACTATAGCTCAACTGCGATCGCTCAGCTTTGCCAATCCAGTATGATCTTTGTTAAACAATATGCCCTCAAAAAGAATATCCAGCTTGAGATGCAAATCGCGCCCAATTTACCTGACATCTCATTAGATGAGCGGCGAATCCGCCAAGCGTTGATTAATTTACTTAACAATGCTGTGAAGTTCACTCCCGAAGGTGGACAAATCAAATTAGAAGTTGATCGGTATGAAGATCGGTTAAATCCACATCATACCTCTTGGCTGAGCTTCTCAATTATTGATACAGGTATTGGTATTGCTCCTGAAAACATCCAAAAGTTATTTCGGCCCTTTATCCAGATCGACAGCACCTTAAATCGCAAGTATGAAGGAACAGGTTTAGGGCTAGCCCTAGTCAAACAGATCGTCAATCTGCACGAAGGTAAAGTAAGTTTAACTAGCGAACTGGGTGTAGGTAGTTGCGTTACAGTTGATATTCCCTACAAAAATACTGTCTTAAGTCCATCTAAGAGTTACAACCTCCCATGAATCACAATCTTGAAAATGATGACCCAGAGCAAAGGAGTTTGCCGTTAATTTTGATCGCTGAAGATAATGAAACCAATATCAATACCATTGATGACTACTTAATTGCCAAAGGATACCGTCTTATCATCGCCAGAAATGGAATGGAAGCGATCGCTATGACTAAAGCGCATCATCCTGACATTATTTTAATGGATATCCAAATGCCAGTTATGGATGGTCTAGAAGCAATCCAACAAATTCGCCTTGACCCAAAATTGATTAATGTCCCAATTATTGCGCTAACCGCCTTAGCAATGACAGGCGATCGCGATCGCTGTCTTGCTGCTGGGGCAAATGAATACTTAAGTAAACCAATAAAGCTAAAAGAACTCGTTGCAACTATCCAGAAAATGCTAAATAACGTCAGTTAGGGTTAACTTGAAACCCTAACTGACGTTATTTAGAAATACTATGGTAATTCCAAATAAATTCAAGAGGCTTCGACTTCGCTCAGCCGCCGTATATTGCTGGCTGAGCGAAGCGATGCACTGAGCTTGTCGAAGCGTCGAAGCCCTATTTTTCTTATCTGAATTGTCTATATAGCCATAGTCATAATTGTTAGGACACAAAACCAGAATAGGAGTTGCAGCGCTCCGCGCCGCAACTCACTTCTTGGGTTTTAATTTGTCCTAAATACAAGTGAACATAGCTATATCTTCAATCCTTCTTTAGAAGATCTTGAGCAATTATGATTTTAGTAATCTCTTCCGCAGGAAGAGGTTTGTTAAAGAGATAACCCTGTCCATATTGACAACCAAGATTTTGTAACCATTGGAGTTGTTCTTTAGTTTCGATTCCTTCGGCAATTACCGATATTCCCAATTGATTACTAAGGGCAATGATCGTATCTACAACATGATAATTATTATTTTCAGCATGAATTTGATTTACAAAGGAACGATCAATTTTGAGATTATCGACGGGAAAGCGATGTAGATAGCCAAGGGAAGAATAACCTGTACCAAAATCATCAATACTGATTTGAATATGTCGCGATCGCAATTCTTTGGTAAGCGCAATTGCTGACTCAGCATTGTCCATAATCGCACTTTCGGTAATTTCCAGCTTGATATTAGCGGGATTTGCGCCAGTCTCAGCAAGGATTTGGTCAATATCAGTGAGCAGAGTCGATGAGGCAAACTGGCGCACGGAGAGATTGACACTCATCGTTAGATCCGTCCATCCCATCTGTTGCCAAGCCTGAAGTTGTTGGCAAGCCTGCCGAAACACCACCATTCCCACAGGAACGATCAAGCCAGTCGTCTCCATGCAGGGAATAAATTCGATCGGCGAAACCATACCGCGTTCATGATGCCGCCAGCGCACTAGAGCTTCAAAACCTGCTAGACATTCTGTTTTTAAATCGACGATGGGTTGGTAAAACAGCACAAACTCTTGTTGCTCTAGCGCCCGTTGCAGATCATTTTCTAAAATCAGGCGATTGAACATAGTTAAGTGCATTTGTCGATCAAAAACTTGATGACTATCCTTGCCCCGCAGTTTGGCTTGATACATGGCTGTATCGGCATCCTGCAATAGCTCTTCAGGTTGACGATCGCTATTTTTAGCTAGGGCAATTCCCATACAAACGGTGATGTAAATTTCACAGTTAGCAACTGTAAATGGCTGCACAAAGCTTTGGAGAATATGTTGTAAAAATGGTTCAAGTTGTGATTCATCTGCCACTTGATCGAGCAGAAAACAAAACTCATCTTCTCCCATTCTGGCGAGGATATCGCGATCGCGCATATGTTGTCTCAGCCGATCAGCGATCGCCACTAATAATTGATTGCCCACATGGTATCCAAAGGAACCATTGACTAATTTGAATTGATCACAATCTAAATAAACTAAGGCTAGGGAAGACTTCCCTTGTTGTAATCGATCCGCTAAATTTTGGAGTAAACAGGTGCGACTAGGTAACTTGGTGAGTGCATCCTCAAAAATCATATTTTGTAATTGGGCTGTGCGATTTTGCACCATTGATTCCAATTTATTATTAAACTTTTCGAGTTGCTGATATTGCTGACGAATGCGAATCATCGATTTGACCCGAGCCATCATCTCTAAGCGATTGACAGGCTTACTGATAAAGTCATCGGCTCCTGCAAATAGACATTGAGCAAGGTCTTTTTTGGTGGTGAGAGCTGTGACCACAATAATTGGTACGGTGCTCCATTTGGGCATAGCTTTAATGCGCTTACAGACCTCAATGCCATCCATCTCTGGCATCATTACATCTAGCAAAATTAGATCGGGCTGAAATACATCTAGGGCAGCGATCGCCGCTTTACCATTGGCAGCATAGTGCAGATGATAATCCTGATTATCTTGATTGCCATCTTCTCCATTACTCAAAAGCGTTTCAATCACATCAAAGTTATCAGGTTCATCATCGACGACTAAAATAGACGGTTTGTTCATAGTTGATATTGGTAGAGACATTATAGATTCGTGATCTAGAGATTTGCCAGACATTGATGAATTCGTTCGTAATAGTAATTGCTGGATTGCCACCAATGTATGTTTTTACTTTTTTACTTTTTTGTATTCTTAGGTAGAATCAGAATTTAAAAGACTGTGAATTGTGGTAGCTAGCTCCCTCAGCTTGATGGGTTTGCTGAGATAACTTGTTGCACCTGCGGCAAGGCAACGCTCGATATCACTTTTCATTGCCAGAGCCGTGAGCGCAACGATTGGGGTCTTTGCGAAGGCAGGAAGTTGGCGAATTTTTTGAGTGGCTTCTAAGCCATCCATGATCGGCATTTGGATATCCATCAAGATCAGATCAGGTTGCAACGACTGCACAGTGTCGAGGGCTTCTTGTCCATTACTGGCAAGGATGATCTCGTAGCCTTTGGCAGTCAGATAACTAGAGATGGTCATGATGTTAGCTTCGTTATCTTCCACTAACAAGATTTGGGCGGCGCGAGAACTTTGCATACCCGTCTGATTGAAAGTAGTGGAATTAGTATTTTGATTGCTCTTGGATAAATCAGGAAGCATATCTGTATAGGGAATATCAATCATGAAGCAACTACCCACTCCAATTTCACTGGTCAAAATAACTTGACCACCATGCATTTCTACAATTCTTTTGACAAGGGCAAGCCCTAATCCCGTACCTTGATATTGGCGATTGAGGGCACTGTCGATTTGGATGAATGGTTGGAATAACTTGCCGATGCTTTCCGCAGATATGCCAATGCCTGTATCGGTAATGGCAATGCGAAGATAACCTTGGATATCAGGATTATTGAGTTTAGCATTGGCATCAAGGGGCTGTACCGTTGCTTCTAGAATGATTGAGCCGTCCTCTGGCGTAAATTTTACGGCATTGTTGAGCAGGTTGATTAACACTTGGCGGATGCGCCGTTGATCGACATTCAACTCAGGGATCTGCTTGGGAAATTTGGTGTGCAGTTGAATGCGTTTTTTGAAGGCTTGCTGTTTGATAAAGGCAAGACTAGATTGACAGAGAGATTCAACGGAAACAGTGCTGTATTCTAATTCGATTTGTCCTGATTCTATTTTAGCGACATCGAGAATGTCGTTAATTAGCTCTAGCAAGTGGGAGCCACTGCGTTCGATAGTTTTTAGCGCATTGATTTGGGAATCGCTGACATTCCCGAAGATTCCTTCTTCTAGACCTTCGGTCATGCCAAGGATAGCATTGAGTGGAGTACGCAATTCATGGCTCATATTGGCAAGAAATTCATCTTTAAGGCGAGTGGCTCTTGCCAGTTCTTCATTGGAAATTGCCAGTTGTTCATTGCGTTCTGTGAGTTGTTGTTGCGCCTGTTGACGCTCACCTAGTTCTCGCTGTAACTGTTCAAAGAGACTTGCCTGTTGAATGGCGATCGCCAGTTGGTCAGACACCTTCTGCATTAAATTAATTTCCTGCTCTTGCCATGTCCTTGGGCGATCGCATTGATGAGCAATCAGCAATCCCCAGAGCGTATCCTTCTGGACAATGGGGACAACAAGTTTAGCTCTAACATTGATATCTTCTAAAAACTTCACCAGACAGGGCAACACCTCAAGAGGGTCGGATTGGCGATCTCTCAGGGCAAACACTCTGCCTTGGACATAGCGATCGTAATTAACCTGAGGAAAGACCTCTTCAGGAAAGACAATATCTAAAATTGACTGACATTGAGGCGATACGGATTCCGCAATGACTGCCCCTGTGCCATTGGGATAGACGCGATAAACTAGCATCCGATCGCAGTCTAAACCTCGGTGCATTTCCGCAACGGTGACACTTAAAATTTCTGACAAATGTAGATTTGAGCGGATCCTTTGGGTAATGACTGAAAATAGTCTTTCCTCCTCCGCTTGTTGTTGCAGGCGCAATTCGGCTTGCTTGCGGGTTTGCAATTCGATTTGCATCTGCTCGTAGAGACTTGCCTGTTGAATGGCGATCGCTAGTTGTGTACCAATTTGCTGCGTCAAATTAATCTCAAATTTTTGCCATTGACGGGAAGATTCGCACTGATGGACACATAGCAATCCCCATAGTTCTTCGCCACAGAGTAAGGGAATAATTAGGTTGGCGCGGATCTGGAACTGTGCCAAAACCTCAATATGACATGGCGTTAAGCCATGATTGTAAATATCATTGATCGCCGAAAATTCACCCTCTAAATACGACTGGGCATAGTCTTCGCCAAAGCAATGATCGTGAACAGGCTGCGCCAGTACCGATCGCAGTCCAGACACAGAGGCTTCGGCAACAAACTCCCCATCATCGTAGCCAGACTCCACATCAAATTTAAAAATACCGACGCGATCCGCTTTGAGCATTTGGCGAATTTCTTGGCAAGCGGTATCAAAGATGGTTTGCAAATTGAGAGAACGGCGAATGCGTTGAGTAATTTCCCGCAGCAATACTTCTTGCTGTGCTTGTTGACCGATAATTTGTTCGGCATATTTGCGATCGCTAATATCGCGGCAGACACAGATTAACAGCCCATCATTGGTCATAGTCAGCGATAGACCCTCATCAAAGGTCGAACCATCTTTACGGATGGCGATCACTTCACCTGTCCAAGATTTATCGCGTTCCAGCACAGGGAATACCTCACGCCCAAATCGCTCTAGCTCCGATGGCAAATATAAAGCCTGCCAACTTTTACCTAATAAATCTTCCACATCAGCATAGCCAAATATCTCCGCATGGGCATGGTTCATGTAGATATATTTGTCATTTTCCAATACAGCAATGCCATCAATGGCACTCTCAATTGCCGCCAGTTTTTGCTGGAGATCCTTTTCGGTACGCTTGAGATCACTAATATCGACAATTACACAGACACATTCCTCCTCTGAAAGCATCGCTAGCCCAACTAGCACATACACAGGATGACCATCTCTGTGATAGTAAAGCTTTTCCCAAGGCTCAATCACACCATTCAATCTGACATGAGCGATCGTGTGCATATCGACGGGCAGATATTCAGAGGGAATCATCTTTGCCCAGTTAAGTTGATCACCTTGGAGATCAGCCCGACTATAGCCAATCAAATCTAGGAAACAATCATTGGCATCAATAATTTCGCCTTGATGATTGACAAATAACATCCCCACGATATTGGCATCAAATATGCCCCGAAACCTGACTTCACTGGCTTTTAGTGCCAATTCAGTCCGCTTTTGATCGGTTTGATTGCGGACAATCACCATCGCTTCATCATCACTAATCGGCACAATCCGCACTTCTTCAAAAATTAGTCGGTGGGAATTGTCATACAACTCATGCTCATAGACCTGTAAGTGTCCCATAGTCAGCGCTTGATCAATGGCAGCAAGTTGCCGTTGCAATAAATCTGGCGGTAAGACCTCCGAAATATTGTGATGAACAGGGGAAAAGAGTTCTTGATACTCCCCTGTGTTGATATATTCTAGGCAGTCGCCGTTACGATTTACCCGCAACAACAAATCAGGCAGAGCATAGATCATGGCGCTGAGCTTGGCTTTGCTAGCGCGTAAATCTTCAGTGCGTTCAAAGATCTTATCTTCTAAGGATTGATTAACCTCCACAAGGGCAAGTTCCGCTTTTTGGCGTTCTAGCAGTTGTTCCTGTAGTTGTTGGTAGGTGAGCACTTGCTGCTGTTCTAACTGGATATTCCGATTTTCAAGAAGCGCAATTTTTTCGGACTCGAGGCGCGAGACTTTTTGTTCTAGCACTGAGGCTAGATTGTAAAGCTCAATCGGATTAAGAGATTGAAGTAAACTGCTTTGAGTGACAATCCCTAAAAGTTGGTTATGGCGATCGGTCACTGCTAGACGACTGATGAAGTGTTTTTCCATCAGTTGATGAACTGCCCAAAGTGAATCCGTTGGTTTCACACTAAAGACAGGGCTACTCATCATCTCAGAGGCGGTGCAGCTTGCAAGGTCTAAGCCCAAGGCTTGAAACTGGACAATATCTCGCTCAGTGACAATACCGATCGGTACTTGTGCGGCTAGCGGAGAGGAAGATTGCTGATCATGACGATCATCCGTAATCAGCACGGAGCTGACATGATTGCTTGCCATGAGTTTGGCGACCTCTAGCATTAGTTGGTCTTGCTTGGCGCAAACCACATTACGAGTCATCACATCTGAGACTAGCCGCAAGCGCAAGAGATCGACTGGGCGCGAGGTTTGGCGCAAACTTTCATGGGTAATGATCCCCACAAGGAGATCTTGATCATCGACGATGGGCAGGTGGCGAATGCGTCGCTGCTGAATTAGATTAACTGCCATAAACAGGTCTGTAAAATCTGACTCACGCAGGGTTAAGACTGGATGCGTCATCACCTCACGGATTGGCAAGGCATCTAGCGGTCGCCGCTCTGCACTGAGCCGCACCACATCCCGTTCGGTCACAATCCCCAAAATCTGATCATTTTCGACAACTAATACACAACTCGACAGCATCTCTATGTATAGTTTTTGCTGTTCATTCGATAGGTCTTGTTGAGTTTCACATTGCGATCGCAATTCACTCATGCGACGAATGGCAGCCATAACCGTAGTTTCAGGGGGCAGAACAATTGGATTACGAATAATCGCCGTACTTAGTTCTGATGTGGTCAGTGCATTAGTAGAAGTAAACATAGGTTTAAGGAAAACTTAGTAAAATCAGCTCATCTATGAGCATGGAAAAATCAATAGTGAAATATTTAATGTTATTTGATCTCGGTAGATACTTATAATTGAGAACTCCCCCCTTGCTAGTTCTACAATTTTTTTGACAATCGTTTTGACAATCGTTAGGTCTAGCCCAACGCCTTGCTGTTTGTGATTTTGGCGATCAAATTGCATAAAAGCACTAATCCGAACGATCTATTCATCAGTCATACCATGCCCAAAATCCTCTACTTACAGATGAAATACTTTATTAATAACTTGACTCTGTATTTTGATTATCGCTCCTAACGCCGAGAATTTCATAGCAATATCGAATCATTCATGCAGAGTCGTCAAAGGATATTTCTTCGATATCGCGATTTTAGCTTCCTCTACCTCCAAAACCAGATCCACTAAAATCGACTGGCATCTACTCGCAGCTTGGACTCAACTATATTCTTAGCCAAGCTTGTATGCACTGATCTATAGCTGTAGGCATTCTCGCTAAGACACAAAAACCAGAAGGCGAGTGGCGGCGCTTCACGCCGCCACTCGCCTTCTGGTTTTTGTGATTTTGTCCCAATACAAGTGGCTAAAGCTAGAAATGACGGACGATGCAAAGGCTATAGACAATTCAAACAAGAAAAACAGGGCTTCGACTTCGCTCAGCCATCGGTATACGGTAGCTGAGCGAAGTCGAAGCCTCTTCAAACTTATTTAGAATTGCTATATATTGCTGGCTGAGCGAAGTCGAAGCCTCTTGCATTTATTTGAAAGTACTATATATGGCACTTTCTAAGCAAGCGAGGTGCATCATATTTCCCTAGACTGAGAAACGCAATATTAATGTCAATTCGACGAAAGCTAAAAGCGGTAAAAATTGCTTCGCAATTTTTACCGCTTTTAGCCATTTGCACCATATTAATTAGCTCTGTCTCACTATAGGCAAAACTTAAAAATTTGCCTTTGCCAGATAGTCTTCTAAATAATTAACAACTATAGGGAAAGTCAAATCAATCTGTTCCATTAGTTTCTCACTACCGTCTAACTGTTTGTTTCGCCCTGCAACTTCTAACCCAAAGCATAGTTCAGCGAAGGCTGTAGCTCCCAACATACGGCTACTTCCTTTCAAAGTATGCGCTACATATTCAATTTGCGAAGCATCTTGGTCAGAAATCGCTTGATGTAGTTTTTCTAATAGAACGGGACATTCTTCGTTTAAAAATAGGCTAATCATCCGCCTAGGTAGATTCTCTGAAATCCTCTCAATCTCTTGCAGGGCAAAATCATCAAAATCAGAAATAGTATCGGGAATTGCTAGCTCTATTTCTTGCTCTTGAAGGGAATTTCCCCAGCGATCAATAATTCTTTGCAGTGTTTCAAAGGATACGGGCTTACTGATATAGTCATCCATTCCTGCATCTAGACACATCTCGCGATCGCCTTGCATCGCACTCGCAGTCATCGCAATTAACTTAGGACGCAGGGGATTATCAGAGAGCTGTGACCACTTACCGACAATGTGCGTAGCGGTTTCCAATCCGTTCATCCGTGGCATTTGCACATCCAAAAATACAATGTCAAAGTCCTGTTCCTTAATTGCTTCTAGGGCTTCAATGCCATCATTAACTATTTTGGGGACATAACCCATTTTGCTGAGCATTGCCAATACCATCTCTTGATTAATTAGATTATCTTCGGCAATCAAGATCTTCAGGGGTAATTGGGTAGATAAATCAGTGCGAAGCAGATTGGTAGGATATTGCGTATTGCGCCGCTCAATGGGAGTCATCGTCTGTGGGGCTTCGTCAGTGACAGAGACAGGGATGACAAAGGAGAAGGTTGAACCTTGATTAGGGACACTTTCTGCCCAAATTTTGCCGCCCATCATTTGCACAAGTTTCTGACAGATAACTAGACCTAACCCCGTGCCACCATACTGACGAGTAGTCGCAATTGAAGCTTGGGTAAAGGGATAGAATAGCTTTTGTAATTGCTCAGGAGAGAGTCCGATCCCTGAATCTTTGATGGCAAACATTAGAGTTGTTTGATTATCTGTATCAGTCGTGGTTACAGAAATTTGCACTCCTCCCTCATGGGTGAACTTGACAGCATTGTTCATCAAATTAAGGAGGATTTGACGCAGCCTAATGGCATCACCGAGGATACAAGCAGGGGTTTGTTCGTCAATTTGATATTGAATTGTGATGCCCTTTGACTTAGCTTGATTGCTGAGTAAGGCGCAGGTGTCGATGATGATTTGATTGATATCGATGGGAAGATGTTCTAATAATAGTTTTTGCGATTCTAATTTGGAGAAGTCGAGAATGTCGTTAATAACGGTGAGGAGAATTTCACCACTGGTTTGGATCGACTGCACAAAGCGACTTTGCTCCTGATCAAGCGTCGTCGTTGCGAGTAGCTCGGTCATCCCCAAAACGCCGTTGATGGGAGTGCGGATTTCATGGCTCATCATCGCTAAGAAGTCCGACTTAACTCTCAGCGCTGCCTCAGCAACTTCCTTCGCTTGTTGGAGGTTGGTTTCATACTGTTTGCGATCGGTGATATTCCGAAATCTCCAGACAAACCCCAAAAATGTACCTATATTAGAGGTAACGGAGCTACTGAAGTATTCGTAGTTGTTATTATTAATGACCACCTCTCCGTGACTAATTTTTTCTGGTACATCGTAGGTTTCTTCTAGAATTTGGATGATTTCATCGGGAAAGTTTTCCCTGATCAATTGTGGAATTAGAGGCGATTCTCGATAATTAGCATGGGCAGCGATCGCATTCATGTCCCAGATCTCGCACATTTTTTGGTTGTAGGCGACTAGTTTCCCCTGCTCATCGACAGCAATAATTCCCTCTAGGCTTGCCTCTAGCTGGGCATGGATCATCGCATTGGCACGTTCTAGGCGATCGTGCTGTTCTTTGATGCGTAGCATTGACTTCACCCTAGCCCGAAACTCTAGGGAGTTGATGGGCTTACTCACAAAGTCGTTAGCCCCTGCATTCAGGCATTTGGCAAGGTCTTCTTTGGAGTTTAGAGACGTTACCATGATGATGGGAACGTCTTTCCACTTGGGTAAGGTTTTAATTAGTTTACAGACCTCGATCCCATCCATGGTGGGCATCATCACATCGAGCAAAATCAAGTCAGGCTGAAATGTATCTAGATAGTTGATCGCATCTTGACCACTAGCGGCGTAGTGTAGTTGGTAGTCTTGATTGCTTAATAGCGTTTCAATCACATCAAAATTATTAGCTTCATCGTCAATGATTAAAACAGATGCTAGATTCATTGCCTATCTTGGGTAAGTCGCTAAAAGTTAATGGATAGTTTTCGCCAGTTACTTTAGCTTAACAGGTTTCGAGAGATATTCATTCGCACCTATGGCAAGGACTAGCGATCGCGATCGCTAGTCTAGGACTGCTACATATGAAATAAACTCGAAACTTGTGTTGGTTAAAAAAAGCGCAACATTTGAGGGATGATTACTAGCGACAGCTATAGTAAGCGGCGCAAGCACCTTCAGAGGAAACCATCGGTGCGCCGAGAGGTCGTTCAGGGGTACAGGCTTTGCCAAAACTAGGACATTCATGGGGTTTGCGGATTCCTTGCAAAATTAAACCACTAATACAGAGCGGTGATTCATGTTGTTTGGTCAAAGGATCGCCACAGTAAAAGCGTTTTGCGGCATCGAAAGCAGCATACTTCTCTTTAACTTTGAGTCCACTGTGAGGAATTTCCTCTAGTCCTCGCCATTGTCGAGAAGTTACTTCAAATACTTCTTGAATCATGGCGATCGCCTGTTTATTTCCTTCTTTCTTGACCGATCGTGCATACTGATTTTCAACTTCCGTTTTACCTGATTCTAATTGCTTCACACATAGATAAATCCCTTGCAAAATATCAATCGGTTCAAATCCTGTAACCACTATGGGAATTTGGTATTGCTGAGCGATCGCCTCATATTCGCCATAACCCATCACCGTACATACATGACCCGCCGCCAAAAATCCCTGCATCATGTGATCGGGATTACTCAGAATTGCTTCCATTGCAGGGGGGACAAGTACATGGGCGCAGAGAATTGAGAAGTTAGTTAAATCTAATTGTTTCGCTTGGGCGATCGCAAGAGCGGTCGTCGGGGCAGTGGTCTCAAAGCCGACCGCAAAGAAGACGACTTGGCGATCGCGATTTTGTTGGGCAAGCTTAACGGCATCAAGGGGTGAATAGACGATGCGAATATCTGCTCCCGAAGCTTTGGCACTTAATAAATCCGTGGTGCTACTGGGAACGCGCAACATATCCCCGAAGGAACAAAAAATAACATTAGGATTGTGGGCGATCGCGATCGCTTGATCGATCAGATCAACAGGAGTAACGCAGACAGGACAACCGGGCCCGTGAAGGAGGGTGATTTCTGAGGGAATCAAGCGATCAATGCCATGTTTGACAATGGAGTGGGTTTGTCCGCCACAGATTTCCATCAATGTCCAAGGACGGGTCGTGATTTTAGCGATCGCGGCAACGTATTCATGGGCAAGTTGGCGATCGCGGTATTCGTCAATATATTTCATAGTGTTTTAAGGCACGCTTCGCGTCACCAATCATATATTTTGTAAGTTCTGTAAGTCTTGCAAAGTTTGTTCGGCTTCCTCTGGATCGACAATGGCGATCGCGACCCCAGCATGAATAATTGCATAATCACCGATTTTCAACTCAGGCAGAAAGGCAAGGTTAACTTCTTTAACAACACCACTAAAACTCACTTTCCCCGATCGCATTAACTCTTCCCCTTGAATCGAAAGAACCCTCGCTGGTATGGCTAGACACATGATTTTATCTCCTTGATTTATATTGATAACTCGCGTAATGCTGCGATGATTTGTCCTGCGGCAAGCCCTCCATCATTGGGTGGAATATTTTGATGGCAATAAACTTTAAATCTTCTCTGAGTAAGCTTTTTAACCGCTCTTTCGGTTAAATATCGATTTTGAAAACAGCCTCCTGTTAACACGATTTTTTCTAGATCAATCCGCTTAGCAACGATCAGAATTACTTCCACTAAGGCATTATGGAACTTTGTGGCAATCGTGGCGATCGCAGTTTGATTGTGGATATCATCTAAGATAGATTGAATTGATCTTGTCCAGTCAATTTCACCGTCATTCTTAACATCAAATTGATACGCTTCATCGGTATTGGTGCGATCGCAAAGATCTTCGAGGGCGATCGCCGCTTGTCCCTCAAAACTGGTGATTTGATAAATATTCAGCAAAGAGGCGACAGCATCAAATAATCTACCGATACTCGAAGTTGTAAGGAGATGCTGCGGTTTTGCTAATACAGTTTTTAAGATTCCTAATTCGGAATTTGTGAAGGATTGCAAGGTTGGCAATTCCAAATCCCAAAGGCGATCGCCAAATATCTCCCAGAGCATTGCTAAAGCAATCCGACGAGGCTCTTTTGCGGCTTTGTCTCCACCGAGTAAGGGAAACGGTTGTAAATGGGCAACTCTTGCAAATCCTGAATCGGTAATTTTTAGAAATTCGCCACCCCAGATCGTGCCATCGGTTCCATAGCCTGTGCCATCCCAAGCAATTGCTAAAACTGGCGCAGAAAGCTGATTGTCCACCATACCAGCTAGGGCATGAGCGTAATGGTGCTGCACAGAAATTAAGGGAATCTGCAAAGAGTTTGCTAACTGCCGCGCATATTGACTAGAGAGATAATCAGGATGAGCATCACAGGCGATCGCCTCAGGTCGAAATTCGTAAGTCTCACTCAAGCGTTGAATAATGCGCTGGAAATGCTCAAAAGCTTTCGTGGTCTCCAGATCACCAATATGTTGACTAAGAATAATGGAGTTGTTGATGGATAAGGCGATCGCATTTTTGAGATGTCCGCCTAGAGCGAGGATTTTCCGATCTGCTACAAGCCGAGGTTTGATCCCCCTGCCTTCGGCATCCCCCTTAAAAAGGGGGACTTGAATTAATTCTCTCCCCTTTTTAAGGGCGTTCACATACTTGACACTCCATGCAGGTTTTACCCCCCTCAGTCCCCCCTTGGAAGGGGGGAAGTCTAAGTTCTCCCCCTTCCAAGGGGGAGTTAGAGGGGGTTCTAGAATCTGGTGCATCAAGTATATTAATGCCTTTTTAAGGGGGGCTGGGGGGGATCTCAACTCCAAACTGTCAGTAGTAATTGGAGTCGGTGCATAGCCTCTCGCTCTCCGCAAAATCACCGCGCGATCGCCAATCACTCTCACCACCGAATCATCGACAGGCTGGGCAATATCGCGATTGTGAACTAAAAATAAATCTGCAATATTTCCTAAACTAGCGATCGCTTCTTGGTTATCAATACAGATCGGCTCATCGGACAGGTTGCCACTTGTCGCCACAATCGCAGATGGCAATGCTGCCATTAACAAATGATGAAGCGGTGTATAGGGCAGCATCACGCCAATATAATCATTTTCGGAGACAAGAGGCTTCAGCCCCTTGTTCAACTTCTGTAAAAGAACGATAGGTGCTGCGGTTGAGTTTAATAACTGTGCTTCTAGTTCGGATACTTGGCAATCTTGGCGAATATTTTTTAAATCGGCATACATTAGAGCGAAAGGTTTATGGGGACGATGTTTGCGCTCCCGCAGTTTGGCGATCGCCTCTGCATTATTCGCATCCACCATCAACTGAAATCCGCCTAAGCCCTTGATTGCTAAAATTTTGCCCTCTCTAATTGCTTGGACAGTTAGTAATAGAGCCTGCTCACCGATGGCTAACACTTGACCATCGTAATTCCAAAGCTCTAAATGCGGGTCACACTTTGGACAAGCATTTGGTTGGGCATGAAAACGACGATCCAAAGGATTGTCATACTCGGCTTGGCAATCAGCACACATTTGGAACTTATCCATCGTCGTATTGTGGCGATCGTATGGAACAGCTTTGATAATGCTGTAGCGAGTTCCGCAGTTAGTACAGTTGGTAAATGGATAGCGATATCGCCGATTTTTCGCGTTAAATATATCTTGTAAACAATCATCACAGGTTGCCAGATCAGGTAAAATTACTGCGGTTTTGACAGATGCATCATCCGTTGATTCATGAATCTCGAAAGTCTGATAATGAACAGGTTCGCTCCATTCCTGAGTAATTTGATGAATTTGCGATCGCGTAGGTTTTTCTGATTGCAAACGCTCGACAAATAAATCTAATTGTTGTTGAGTGCCTTCAACGGCGATCGCTACCCCCTGAGCATTATTATTCACCCATCCTTTAAGCTCTAATTCCTTCGCAAGGCGATAAACAAAAGGACGAAATCCAATACCTTGCACTGAGCCAGATATATACAAATTCAAGCATTTGATTAGAAGATTATTTTGTGAGTCCATTGCTTGAATTAATTAGGCTTCATTCGTAATGTGACCACATTCTTAAAATCTCGACAGTGTTAGTCTCTTTGACTACACGATAGACTAGGCGATGTTTAATATTTATACGACGCGAGTAAAGACCTTGCAGATTACCTACAAGCTTTTCATAGGGTGGGGGATTTAGAAAAGGATTTTCTTTTAGAACTGCAACAAGTTCTTTCGCTTTATCAAAAAGTCCGATACTTTTTAGTTTGTTTAGATCTTCTTGAGCTTTTTTACTGAGAATAACTTCCCACATTTTATAAACCTAGATCCTGAGCATTAACCCATTCGTTTCTAGGACTAGACATAACTTCATTAAGTGAATCAACATATCCATATATGGAGTTAAGATAGATAGTCTCTTCGATCGCTGCCCAATCCTCTCTAGAAATCATAACCACATCATTTTCTGTGCCTTTAATCAGCACTGGCTTATGATTTTCGGTAACTTGGTTGATGAGGGTATCAAAGTTGGCAGTGGCTTCTTGAAGTAGTAGGCAATCCATTTTGATTTTTATTGTAATTTCTTGATTTTAATTATACAGCAAGAGATTTTTGTAAAGATTGCTCAATAAATTGACACCAATCTTGCATCCCTACTCCCGTTTTTGCAGAAACCTCCAAAATCTTAGCCTGTGGCGCAATTTGGTGAATGTTGTGCAAAGCTAACTCACGGTTAAACTCCACTACTTCCGCGAGATCGATTTTGCTGATTAGAACAAGATCCGCAGTTTTGAACATTACGGGATATTTGAGAGGCTTATCTTCGCCTTCAGTCACAGAAAATAACACTACCCGCAAATTTTCACCAAGGTCGTAAGCCGCAGGACAGACAAGATTACCGACATTCTCGATCGCTAATAATTTCACATTGTCGAGGTGCATTTGCTGCAAGGCATTAGCGATCATTTCTGCGTCGAGATGACAAACCGAACCTGTGGTAATTTGAATGACCTCTGCGCCCGATCGCCTTAATCTTTGAGCATCATTATCCGTCGCCAGATCGCCGACAATGATCGCTGATTTGAGGCGATCGCCTAATTCTGTCATCGTGCGTTCTAAGAGCGCCGTTTTGCCTGCCCCCGGTGATGAAAGTACATTCAAAACACTGATGCCCTTTGCCATGAAGTAGCCACGATTCCGCTCGGCAAGGCGATCATTTTGCGACAGAATTGATTGACTAATGGCAATCGTGCGGCGATCGCTATCTAAACTGATATGTTCGTGATGATGATCATGATCATTTGCATGATCATGATCATGGAGATGGGAATGATCGTGATGGGATAGATGGTCATGGGAGTGAATCTTGACCATTCCTTCAGGAACATCACTACAGCCGCAATCTTGGCACATATTAGGAAACCTCTAAGGAGACTAATTGCAGTTCTCGACCTTGGCAAATTTCATGGGTCAGCCGTTCGCAGTGAGGACATACATAAACCCAATCACAGGGCGTAAATTCTACATGGCATTGTGTGCAGTAACAGACTGCCTTTACCCATTCTATTTCTAATTTAGCATCTGAAGCGATCGTCCCCTTAGTACAGGAACTAAAGGCAAATTGCAAAGCTTCAGGGACAACGCCTGAAACTGCCCCCACCCGCAAATTTAGCTGATGGATTTGATTTGCACCTTGGGATTTAGCTTGGTTGAATGCAATATCTAGCATTGATTCGATGATACTAACTTCGTGCATAGGTTTTGGAGGAAATCGACAGCTTGATCGATACTTTTGCGGGTTACAGCAGACACTTGTTCTCCAAATTCCCAACTCACCGCAGGTAGTAATAGCGAGTAGGCAACAGGCACTTCGCCATAAATCTGTTGTGCTAATAGAAGTAGCGATCGCGGATCGGAGATATGCCCAAGGTCTGCTAATGGGGCAGAGTTTAATTGTTTAGCAATAGTAATCCGTTGAACTTGGAGTGCGGGTGTTGATTTGTGGCATTTACCCGATGGCTCATTGCCACCAGCCCAAGCATCGATGAAGATTGCTAGTTCTGACTGGGAGAGTGGCTCGGCGAGTTCGGGGGTAAGCTGATGCACAGTTAGCGATCGCACATAGGGTAAATCCCAGCTAGCGACAATATCAGATACTCGTCCCCCTGCCCCATCATCACTTCTAAGGGAATTGCCATAACCAATCACCAGAATTGAGCCAAAATTAGAAGTAGTCAATTTTTTAGTTTTATTATTCAAAAAAGCAACATTTTTATTCTCTCTTTTGAATCCGCCATTAGTTGATTTCTTTTAGAGAAATTAATAAATAAATTTAGTACAGTCTTAAATCATTTATGAGAAAGATAGGGCTTCGACTGCGCTCAGCCTTCGTATACCGATAGCTGAGCGCAGTCGAAGCTTTTCTCAACTTATACAATATTCTCGCTTTTTTGTTCCAAATTTCCTACTTCGACAAAACTTAAGAAAATCTCCAAAATTCCGCAACACAAGTTCACAACTATTTCTCACAATGTATAGAGATTTTCAAATAAGTAAGCACTCATTTTAAAACCAAAAACTAATCCTAGCAAAGCTTTTAAGTTTTCACTCTGACATAGACAAAATGAAAACTGATATATTCGAGTATTTAAGTTTTATGTTTTTTGCGCTAATTCTAGATAGAAATTAGAGAATAGAATTTATATAGTGCGAAATACCTCTACTTTAACAACAAAGGTATTGTTTATGCTATCGCTACCACTTCAGGAATCAGGTACAGAAGAAGCTTCACTCAATCCTTACTTCCATTCTTTAGATTTAACAATTCGTCAAAATCGCCATCGCCAAGATGCTTTGATTGAAGTATTGCACAAGGCGCAAGAGGAGTTTGGGTATCTCGAAAAAGATGTACTCACCTACATTGCTAGAGAACTAAAATTACCCCTTAGTCGAGTCTATGGTGTCGCTACTTTTTATCATCTTTTTTCTGTCCAACCTAAGTGTAAACATACCTGCTCAATTTGTTTAGGAACAGCCTGTTATACCAAGGGTGGTAAGGCTTTACTCGATATCCTAGTTCGAGAATTGCACCTCCAAGCAGGTGGGCGATCGCCTAATGGCAAAGTATTCCTGCGAGTCGAGCGCTGTATCGGTAACTGTGGTGTTGCGCCTGCGGCAATCTATGACGGACATGTATCACGTCAACAGACTCCCGAACAGGTGTTAGCAATGGTCAAAGGCTGGATGGAGGAGCCATAAGCATTAATTATGGATATTGAAGGACTACTACAAATTGCCAAGGAAGAGCGCGATCGCCAAAAAAGTATTCGCATTCGTTGCTGTACTTCGGGCGGTTGCCAAGCTTCGGGTTCTCTAGAAGTACGCGATCGCCTAGCTGCCGCCATTTATGCCGATGGACTGGAAGAAACCGCAGAAGTAGTCAGCGTTGGCTGTATGGGCTTTTGCGGTCGCGGTCCCCTTGTTGCTGTAGATCCTTCTAGTGTTCTTTATGAGAGGGTCGAACCCGATCAAGCAGCTTCGATTGTTAGCGGACTCAAAGGTGGTAACGTTACGGCGGCTGTTGGCGATCTTGAGCATCCATTCTTTACCCAACAACTACGGATTGTATTAGAACATATCGGCAAAATCGACCCCATGCGGATCGAGTCCTACATCGCCGTTGGTGGTTATCGTCAGCTTTACCGCACTCTCCATGAAATGTCACCGCAGCAAGTGATTGATGAAGTGACGCGCAGTGGTTTGCGAGGTCGAGGTGGTGCTGGCTATCCGACAGGGTTAAAATGGGCAACGGTTGCCAAAATGCAAGACAGACGCAGGCACGACCATCAGCAGGGACAACCACCGAACCAACAAAAATATGTGATCTGCAATGCTGACGAAGGCGATCCAGGAGCCTTTATGGATCGCAGCATTCTGGAAAGCGATCCACATCGGGTGTTAGAAGGCATGGCGATCGCCGCTTATGCTGTCGGTGCAACGCACGGTTATGTCTATGTTCGCGCTGAATACCCCCCTGCGATCGAGCATATTCGTCTAGCGATCCAACAGGCAAAACAGCACGGCATTCTTGGCAGTCAAATTTTCGAGTCCACCTTTGACTTTAAGATTGATGTGCGTGTTGGTGCAGGAGCCTATGTTTGTGGTGAAGAAACGGCTCTGATTGCTTCCATTGAAGGCGGACGCGGCATTCCCCATCCCCGTCCCCCCTATCCTGCCGAATCTGGACTCTGGGGCGCACCCACCCTGATCAACAATGTGGAAACCTTCGCCAACATCGTCCCGATCATTCGCAATCGTGGTGCATGGTATGCCAGCATCGGTACAGAAAAGAGTAAAGGCACAAAGGTATTTTCGCTCGCAGGAAATATCGCCAACACAGGCTTAGTGGAAGTACCTATGGGCATTCCCCTACGACAGATTGTGGAAGATATGGGTGGCGGTGCGGCAAGTGGTGGCAAGGTTAAGGCTGTGCAGACAGGTGGTCCTTCTGGTGGTTATATTCCTGCTTCCGCCTTTGACACTCCCGTTGATTATGAGTCGATGCAAGCCCTCGGTTCAATTATTGGTTCGGGTGGCATGGTGGTGATGGATGAAAATACAAGCATGGTCGATATGGCGAGATTTTTCATCCAGTTCTGTATGGATGAATCCTGCGGCAAATGTATTCCCTGTCGCGCAGGTACAGTGCAACTGCATCAGTTATTAACCAAGTTCATCGATCGCCAAGCTACAGAAGCCGATTTGATCGCCTTAGAGGAACTCTGTGGCATGGTGAAAACGATGAGCCTCTGTGGTTTGGGGCAATCTTCACCAAATCCCATCCAGAGTACGCTGCGCCACTTTCGTGATGAATATCTTGCCCTAATGCAAGATCGCGATTAGAAATTAGCCTACAATAAGGAGATAAAACTATGAACTCCATCACCCCATCCATTGAGTTTTTTGCAGGTATTCCCGAAGAGTTGAGTGATGTGCGACTGCGGCGCGATCGCACGACAGGTAAAAATTCGGTAAAAATGACTTTTGTAAATATCAAAGCAGTACAAGGCGCGAATAGTTTTGCCAAGGCATCCTTTAATGATATTCGTCTTGTCGATAGCGAAGGCACTATTTCCATTGAGCCTAAAGGTTCCAAACTGTTTTGGAAAGATAAAGGTGATGACGAAGAATTAGCCAAGATTGAGATCGTGTTTGACGTGGGACAATCCGACCATTGGGATCGATTTATGCGTTTTATGGAGCGCTATGCCGCAGCCAATGGCTTTGAATTTGCCAATACGCCCACCCCTGACGCTGCATCTTAGGTAAACAAAAATGGCTGTAGTCACCCTCAAAATTAATGATATCGAAGTTGCTGCCGAGCAGGGCAAAAGCATTCTCGCGACGGCAAAAGAAGCAGGAATTTCGATTCCTACGCTCTGTCACCTTGAAGGCGTAACCGATGTCGGAGCCTGTCGCCTCTGCATGGTCGAAGTCAAGGGCAGTAACAAATTACTTGCTGCTTGTGTGACCCAAGTTGCGGAAGGTATGGAAATCCAAACCCATACTGACCAGTTAAATAACTATCGCAAAATGGCAGTAGAAATGCTGTTTGCGGAAGGTAATCACATTTGTGCAGTCTGTGTGGCAAATGGCAACTGTGAATTGCAAAATATGGCAATTACCACAGGCATGGAACATTCGCGATTTCCCTATCAATTCCCCCAACGCGATGTGGATTTATCCCATGATTTATTCGGCATCGATCGCAATCGGTGTATTTTTTGTACGCGCTGTGTAAGGGTATGCGATGAGATCGAAGGAGCGCATGTCTGGGACGTAGCAAATCGCGGCGCACAATCACGCTTGATTACGGGACTCGATCAGCCTTGGGGTGAAGTTGATGCTTGTACCTCCTGCGGTAAATGTGTGGATGCTTGTCCGACGGGAGCCATTTTTGATAAAGGCTCAGCCGTTGGTGAAATGCAACGCGATCGCACCAAACTAGAGTTTATTGTCACCGCAAGGGAGCAGAAACAATGGACAAGATAGAGAAAATTAGATTAGCGACGGTGTGGCTAGCTGGCTGTTCGGGCTGTCATATGTCGTTTTTGGACTTAGACGAATGGCTGTTTGAACTGGTGAAATATGCTGATGTCGTCCATAGCCCGATCGCAGATATCAAAGACTATCCCGAAAATGTGGATGTGTGCTTGGTTGAGGGCGCGATCGCCAATGAAGAAAATCTCGAACTAATTCACAAAATCCGTAAGCAGACTAAGTTCTTAATTTCCTTTGGTGACTGCGCTGTAACCGCTAATGTCCCTGCCATGCGAAACATGATGGGTGGTGGTAATGCCGATATGGTGCTACGACGCAGCTATCTAGAACTGGGTGATGTGACACCGCAATTGCCCTATGCTCCCGGAATTGTGCCAGAACTATTAGAAAAGGTGATGCCTGTTCACGAAGTTGTGAAAGTAGATATGTTTCTCCCAGGATGTCCTCCTTCTGCCGATCGCATCAAAGCAGCGATCGCGCCATTACTCGAAGGAAAAATGCCGTTAATGGAAGGTCGAGAAATGATCAAATTTGGTTGATTTTCATCAAATCAATGTTGCTAAACAAATATCCTTTGTAGGAAGCTATCAATCATGAATGAATTAAAAGATGAACATAAACGTGAAACATTGGCAAGCAGAGTTAATGCGTGGATAGGCATTATTTCTATTCTATCAACTGTGATTTTATCTGTTTTCACATTTTACATTAATACACAGCGTCAGGAGGCACAAGACAAGGTACAAATCACACAAAATATGCTTGATAATGCAAGAAAGGAATTTCAACAGAAACTTGAAGAAAAAAGATTCCAAAAAGAGAAATATGAATTGGTTTCTACAATATTGCGAGATCTTTCAAAAGATGATGCTGAAAATAAAAATATTAAGATTAACTTGATTAGACTATTTTTGGATGATGCAGAGTCTGAGAGATTATTTTTGGGATTACAATTTTCTAAAGATGCAGTATCTCAAGAAATTGGCAAGATTGGTACTAATGACATTAGGGAGCAAAAAACAAAATACAGTCAAGCTGTATATCTAGAAAATAAAGCATTTGAATTCTTAATAAACGGGAAGGATGAAGACGCTATTCAAGCATTTAAACAAACTGAAAGTATATATCCTCAGTTTCGCAGCGCACTTGAAATTTCAATATTATTAGAACGGAATAAATCTGATCTTACAATAGAAAGTAAACGCAAATCGATATTTCAGAAAATTATCAATGAGTATCAAGTTCCTGAAAATTATAGTGAGAAATTACGAGAACTATCACGTTAAAGCAGTTTTAGGAGAATCTAGTCATGGCAAAAACAATAGTTATCGATCCCGTCACTCGTATCGAAGGTCATGCCAAAATATCGATCTTTCTTGATGATCTTGGCGAAGTGTCGGATGCACATTTTCATGTGGTGGAATATCGTGGCTTTGAGAAATTTTGCGAAGGTCGCCCCATGTGGGAAATGGCGGGAATCACCTCCCGCATTTGTGGAATTTGTCCCGTTAGTCATTTATTAGCATCCGCCAAAACAGGCGATAAACTGCTAGCTGTCAAGATTCCCTCAGCAGGAGAGAAACTACGCCGATTAATGAACCTCGCTCAGATCACCCAATCCCATGCCCTATCGTTCTTTCACCTCAGTTCACCCGATTTCCTGCTGGGTTGGGATAGCAATCCTGCTACGCGCAATGTATTTGGCTTGATGACCGCTAATCCCGATCTGGCGAGAGGTGGTATTCGCTTGCGCCAATTTGGACAACAAATCATTGAGATTCTCGGTGCGAAGAAAATTCATACAGCTTGGGCGGTGGCGGGTGGTGTGCGATCGCCTCTTAGTGAAGAAGGTCGAGCATGGATACGCGATCGCCTACCCGAATCCTTTGCCACGATTGAAAATGCGATAGCATTATTTAAAAACCTCTTAACCGAACTCAAAACCGAAGTCGATGTCTTTGGTAAGTTCCCTTCGTTGTTTATGAGTTTGGTCGGCAAAAATGGAGAATGGGAGCATTACGGCGGACATCTTCGCTTTGTTGATAGTCAAGGACAAATTGTTGCTGATAATCTCAGTGAGGATGACTATCAACAGTATATTGGGGAAGCGGTTGAGCCTTGGTCATATCTAAAGTTTCCCTATTACAAGCCCCTTGGCTATCCCGATGGGATCTATCGTGTGGGTCCATTAGCACGGTTGAATGTTTGTACGCATATGGGTACGCCTAAAGCTGATCGAGAATTACAGGAATTTCGCGATCGCGCTGGTGGAACTGCCACATCTTCCTTCTTTTATCACTATGCGAGACTGATTGAGATCTTGGCAGCGATCGAGAAGATCGCCGAACTGATTGATGATCCTGATGTGATGTCTAGCCATACTCGCGCCCAAGCAGGAATTAATGCCCTCGAAGGAATTGGAGTGAGTGAAGCACCACGCGGCACATTATTCCATCACTACCATGTCGATGGGAATGGCTTAATTAAAAAGGTGAATTTAATTATTGCCACGGGACATAATAATCTAGCAATGAATAAAACCGTTGCTCAGATTGCCAAACATTACATTCACAATGGCGATGTGTCCGAAGGATTCCTCAATCGTGTAGAAGCAGGTATCCGCAATTTCGATCCCTGCCTAAGTTGTTCGACCCATGCTTACGGTCAAATGCCAATGCAAATCCAATTAATTGGGACTAATGGCAATATTCTTAAGGAAATAAGCCGAGACTCCTCCCCAATGAAAGATTAGCGACGCAAAGCGCTAGAACGCCATAGAAAATTCAAATAAGAAAGAGGCTTCGACTGCGCTCAGCCCCCGTGTATTGATGGCTGAGCGCAGTCGAAGCCTCTTTATGGCTTATCTAGAACTGCTATATAATGGAAGTAAATAAATAATCAGGAATTTATCACTTGGTTTATCCAAGACTATTCTTGAGGAGGTTGTCCTCTCCATGCAAGTACCTAAGTTAGTTGAAGATCGTTATACTGCTGGCTGTCAATTAGCGGAACTAATTGTCAAAGCTAAGCCGACAAATCCGATCGTTTATGGTATTCCTCGTGGCGGTGTATTAGTTGCGGCTCCGATCGCGAAACAACTTGGTTGTCCACTAGATGTGGCGATCGCCAAAAAAATTGCGCTTCCTACTAATCCCGAATTAGCGTTAGGCGCGATCACATCGGATGAATATATGCTGGAAGTAGGAATGGAATATTACACGCCTAGCGAATGGTCTCACGCTGTTTATAATGCGCGGACTAAAGCCGAAGGACTACTTCAAGCATTTCAACCCTTCCGACCACAGTTAGAAATTGCTAATGCAACTGCCATCCTTGTCGATGATGGCATCGCCACAGGTGCAACGATCGCTGTAATTGCTGCTGCCATGAAAAATATGCCCTACAAGGAAATTTGGGTTGCTGTCCCTGTAGCGCCTCTAAAAATACCTAGAACAGTCGAAGCTCGCATCAACAAAATAATTCTGCTAGAACAACCTGAAATCTTTATGAGCGTTGGCTGCTTCTACAAGCATTTTCCTGAAGTTACTACCTTAGAGGCGTTATCCTGTTTTCAATCAGCAAGCCTCAAACTAGCTATGTCCTATCAAGAAACCTAGGGTTTCGACTCCGCTCAGCCATCGGTATGGCGAAAAGTAGTAGAAGTTACTTTGCAATTTCTACCACTTTTCGCGTTGGTTGAACTGGCATTAAAGTTAGCAAATGCGCGGCAACTGCTCACCACTAAGCATACTCAAAACCCGACTCACTCCTATCTGACCACGCATAGATACTAGGGGCTTGCCGCGATCGCCAACTTTCCCAATTACCTGCATCTGTCCCCCTACCTCAGGGAAATTACGCGCAATCGCGATCGCCTTCTCAACTTCTGATTCAGGTACCAAGATTATAAATCTCCCTTCATTGGCGACATAGAGAGGATCAAGCCCCAAAATCTCACAGACTGCTCTCACATCTTCCTGCACCGCGATCGCTGATTCTTCTAACATCATCTGTAGGTTGGTGGTAGTCGCTAATTCATTTAATGCTGTTGCTAGACCACCGCGAGTGAGATCGCGCATGGCATGGATTTCCACACCATGATCTAGTAGTGACATCACTAATTCTGCTAGAGATATACAATCGCTTTGAATTGTAGTTTCAAACTCCAAACCCTCCCGCGCCGACATAATGGCGATGCCATGACGACCAATATCGCCATTTAATAAAATTACATCGCCTTCCCGAATTGATCGTGGTGCAATCTCTAAATCCGTGGCAATTACGCCAATTCCCGAAGTATTAATAAAAATGCCATCACCCTTACCGCGATCAACGACTTTCGTGTCACCTGTCACGATCTGTATCCCTGCAATTTCCGCAGCTTGGCGCATCGACTGGACAACTTTCCATAGCGTATCCATCGCCAATCCTTCCTCCAGAATAAATCCTGCACTGAGATAGAGTGGTTTCGCTCCCATCATTGCCAGATCATTAACGGTTCCATTGACTGCCAAAGTCCCAATATCTCCACCTGCAAAGAAGAGCGGCTTCACCACATAGGAATCGGTTGTGAAGGCTATTTTTGGCGATGGTAATGAAAAAGTGGCGGCATCCTGCTGAGCGCGATCGCCCATCGCAAAAGCAGGGGTAAATATTTCCGAAATTAGCTGATGGGTCAATCTACCGCCGCCGCCATGCGCCAAAAGAATCTGCGGATATTGTTGGAATGCGATCGGGCAGGAAATATTCTCTAAGGACATATTTGGAGTCTTTTGCTGTTGATATATAGCAATCCTAAATGATTTATGGAAATTCCTCCTAAAGAAGTGTGTTTCCATAAATCCTAAAAATCTATAGACAATTCAAACAAGAAAAATAGGGCTTCGACTCCGCTCAGCCATCGGTATACGACGGCTGAACAGAGTCGAAGACTCTTCAAACTTATTTAACGTCAATTCGGGTTAAGAAATATCTCTCATTCCCCACCCCCTTCTGCCAAGCTGGGAGAAGGGGAACAATAAGTAATTTTCCTGTTCCCTCTTCTGTTCTGGAAGAGTGCTAGGGTAAGGGTTTCAAGTTATCCCAAACTCACGTTATTTAGAACTGTTATATATCGTCAGTAAACTTTACTTTGCTATAAATCAGCGCCGCCGTTAACGCTTTGATAACGCGAACTGATGAAGAAGTAAAAGGCTACATAAAAAATATAAAATGTCATAATCCTAGGCTACAGAACATTATAGAATATTTAAAGTAATGAAATAGTCCAGATATTGAATGACTAATCAACTTTTACAAACTGTTATAACCCTGTTGATAGTCGATGATTCGGAAAGTGATCGCGTAATTTACTCACGTTATCTCAAATCAAATTCAGAATACTCATATCGCATTATTGAAGCGGAAACCTTGGGGAATGGTCTAGAGCTATGGCGATCGCAGCAACCTGATATCGCACTGATCGATCTGAATCTGCCCGATGGTAATGGCTTAGAATTTATAACGGAAATCATGGAGGAGCAAGGGGAAAAGAGTTTTCCTGTGATTGTTTTGACAGGGCATGGCGACGAGAATATCGCTGTGCAAGCGATGAAATTGGGGGCATCTGACTACTTGGTTAAAGGGGATATGACCGCAAAATCCCTCTCTAATGCGATTTTGCAAGTCTTGCGAGAAACTAGGCTCAACCGTCAATTGCGGCGATCGCAACAGCAACAGAGGGTCATCTCTGAAATCGCACTACGAATTCGCAAATTTACAGACTTAAACGATATTGCCAATGCAATTGTTAGAGAGATACGACAGTTTATTAATGCCGATCGCGCTGCTATTTATCAATTCAACCCAGATATGAGCGGCGTAATTGTTGCCGAAGATGTCCTCTCACCTTGGCAGCCTTGCTTAAATGTGCAGATTCAAGATACTTGCTTTCAAGAAAGTCTAGGTGGCGCATACCGCGAAGGTAAATCCTGCGTTGTTTGTGATATTTACACGGCTAATTTACAGGATTGCCATCTGCAACTACTCGAAAGATTTCAAGTACGCGCCAATCTAGTTATGCCGATTCTATTGCCAAATAATAGCGAGACTATTTTATGGGGCTTGCTGATTATGCATCAATGCGCGGCTCCAAGGGTTTGGGAAGAGTCAGATATTCAGCTAGTACAACAGCTATCGGTGCAGTTAGCGATTTCCATTAAACAAGCGATCGCTTATCAACAAATTCAAAATGAGTTAGTAGAACGCAAACGAGTGGAAGCTTTACTCTTAGATCATCAAAAAGAACTAGAAAAACGCAATGACTTGTTAGAAGCAGCAAGTAAAAAATTAGAGTATACTGTGGAGGAATTGAGAGTCAGTGTTGAACATCAAAAGGAACAACATCGACAGTTAGAAATTGAACAGTTACGCTACCAAAGGTTATTTGAACTTACTCCCAATGGCTATCTAGTGACCGACTCATCGGGCAATATTCTGCGGGTAAATCAAGTTGCTTTAGAATTGCTTGACATTAGCCATGAGTGTATTTTAGCAAAGCCCTTGGCTATGTTCGTTGCTCCTGCAAATATCGATCTTTTTAACAGTCAACTCAATCACCAGTTATCTCCCAACTCCACAAAAACAACTTGGGAAATTACGCTGACAAGTCAGCAGGGTAATACTTTTTCTGCCGAAATCACCTTAACCAAAAATATAAATCTTGCTGATGACAAAACACAACTGTTCTGGATAATTCGTGATATCAGCGATCGCAAACGCACCGAACAAGAACTGCAAAAGCTCAATCACTCTCTAGAAGCAAAAGTCCAACAACGTACCCAAGAACTATGGCAAGTTAATAAACTCCAACGCGCTATTCTCGATAGTACAGACTACGCAATTATTTCTACAGACTTAATTGGTTTCATCCAGACTTTTAATGCTGGAGCTGAAAATATGTTGGGCTACACGATGGGAGAAGTGGTCGGTAAAATTACGCCCGAAATTTTCTTCGATCCACAGGAGATCGCCGACAAAATCGCTAAAGCCTCAACCATATTAGGCGAAGATTTAGACATAAGTTTTGAATCGTTGATATACACAGCGCATCAAGGTTTGATTGATGAAGAATGGACAAATATTCGCAAAGATGGCTCGCGCTTTCCGACATCGATATCGGTGGCAATCCTTAAGGACGATAATGATCAACCGATTGGGACTTTGAGTGTCAGGAAAGATATCAGCGATCGCAAACAGGCTGAATCGCAGTTAAAAGCCACAACCAAACGCCTATCTCTAGCACTTAAATCTGGGGCGATCGGTTGCTGGGAATGGGATATTCAGCAGAATATAATTCTCTGGGATGAACGGATGTATAAACTGTACGGATTGACAAACACATCTAGTCATCCTGAGCTTTACGATTTGTGGAAAGATAATATACATCCCGATGATCGTAACTTTGCCGAAACCTTAATTCAAGAAGCGATCGCCGAAAACAAAGAATACGATTGTGAATTTCGAGTTATTCATCCCGATGGCAGTATTCACTTTATTAAAGCCTATGGACTATCTAATCGAGATGCGGAGGGCAATCCCATAAGTATGATTGGGGTTAACTTTGATATTAGCGATCGCAAACAAGCTGAATTGCAACTACAGGCAGCAAATCAAGAACTACTTAAAGTCACCAAACTCAAAGACGAATTTCTTGCCAACATGAGCCACGAACTTCGCACCCCACTAAATTCGATCTTGGGACTATCAGAAGCTCTAATGGATCAAGTTTTTGGACTGCTGAATAAGCAACAAATCATGGCGATCAGTGCAGTAGAAGCAAGCGGCGCACATTTACTATCACTCATTAACGACATTCTCGACTTATCAAAAATTTCATCGGGAATAATAGAACTAGACATTGAATCAATCTCTGTCCACAATCTCTGTCAATCTAGCCTCGTTTTCATCAAACAGCAAGCATTTCAAAAACAATTGCAAGTCGTCAGTGACATTCCTCCAGAGATCAACAACATCAAAATTGACGAGCGCCGCATCAAACAAGTATTAATCAATCTACTCACCAATGCCGTCAAATTCACACCAAATCAAGGAAAGATTAGTCTTCTAGTCGCGATCGGTAGTGGCAGTAAATGGCAAGGAGAAGCGATCATCCCGCAACAGATCAAAGACAAGAATTCATCAATGATCGTATTTCAAGTAGTAGATGATGGGATTGGCATAGCCCCCAAGGATTTACAACGACTGTTTCAGCCATTTATCCAGTTAGATAGCAGTCTTAATCGTCAGTACGAAGGTACAGGCTTAGGACTTGCACTGGTCAAGCGGATTGTAGAACTGCATGGCGGTCAAGTTATGGCTGATAGTAGTGGCAAAGGTAGTTGTTTTACCGTTGCCCTCCCCTATGAACCCTTACCACCTAGAGATGCAAAACCGAGTCTAAGTACAATATCTTCACAGTCAATGGTTATGGATACTGACAATGCGATCGCGCCGATGATTTTGCTAGCCGAAGACAACGATTCAAACATCCAAACTTTTAGTTCCTATCTAACTGCTGTCAATTATCAGGTGATTATCGCCAAGAATGGAGAGGAAGCAGTGGCGATGGCGCAGAGCTACTCTCCAGATATCATTTTGATGGATATTCAAATGCCCAAAATGGATGGGCTAGAGGCAATCAGTCAAATTCGATCTGATCCCAAAGTTGCCTCAATACCAATAATTGCGCTTACGGCGCTAGCAATGGAAGGCGATCGCGAAAGATGTCTAGCCGCAGGTGCTAATGAATATCTCAGTAAACCGATCAAACTTAAGCAACTTGTAACCGTAATCAAACAAATCTTATCGCCACTTTAACCGTCACAGGAGAAAGGACAATGGTCGGCTATCCGAAGCATGATTATAGATAGCTACAGATAATCCAAATAAGAGAACTAGGGCTTTGACTTCGCTCAGCCATCGGTACAAGGTGGCTGAGCGAAGTCAAAGCCTCTTCAGACTTATAGCTATATTCACTTGTATTAGGACAAATTAAAACCCAAGAAGTGAGTTGCGGCGCGGAGCGCCGCAACTCACTTCTTGGGTTTTGTGTCCTAACAATTATGACTATAGCTATATTTAGAATTGCTATATATCGAACTGACGTTAAGTGTAATGATTAAAGATATAGTTAAATTTTAGATTCTCTACAGTCAACACAATGGCAAGTAAACATTCAGTCTTAGTTATTGACGATGAGCCAAACAATTTTGACGTAATCGAAGCTCTGCTCGACAATCACCTTTATGAGTTGCACTATGCAATTAATGGAAAAAGTGCGATCGCCAATCTTGAAACTTTTCGTCCAGATTTGATTTTATTAGATGTGATGATGCCTGAGATGGATGGCATTGCAGTCTGTCAACATATCAAATCTATGCCCAAATGGCAAAATGTACCAATCATCATAGTGACGGCTCTCAGCAGCAAAACGGATCTCGCCAACTGCTTAGGGGCAGGAGCAGATGACTTTATCAGCAAGCCGATCAATGGTGTAGAACTGAGGGCGCGAGTCACCTCAATGCTGCGGATTAAGCATCAATACGACAGTATCCAATCTCTATCCAACTTACAATCAAATACAATCAACATTCTCGAAAGCACTCTCAATGAATTGCGGGGGAATTTGACTTCACGGATGTCCCATGAGCTAAATACACCTCTGAATGGCATTATTGGCACGATCAGCTTACTGAATGACAGTCTCGAAGATATGAACGTTGAGGAAATCCGCGAGATGCTGGGCTGGGCTGAGGAGTCGGCAAAGCGATTAGAAGATTTGACACATAAATTTTTAATTTATCTAGAGTTAGAAGTGTCTTCTAATCGGCAAAATTCCTTTAAGTTAGAGCATACCTTGTTTACTAGCGATGTAGTCGAGGGGAAATTGCACAAGTATGCTCAAAAGATGATGCGGACTGCGGATCTAAAATTTGATCTTGAGCAAGCAGCAGTTGCCATACCCAGTCGCGATCTTCTGATTATTATTCAGGAATTGGTTGAGAATGCGATTAAATTTTCAGCAGCAGGAACACCGATTACACTTAGCAGCAGGGTCACGAACAATACTTTTAATTTGTCATTGCAGGATTTTGGGCGGGGAATGACTCCTGAGCAGATCAATCGCATAGAAGCTCTGATGCAGTTTGAACGTGACAAGTATGAACAGCAAGGTGTTGGTCTAGGTTTAAAGATTGTCAAAAAAATTGTGGAACTTGCGGGGGGCAAGCTGAGTATCACTAGCATTTACGCCAAAGAAACGACTATATCCATCTCTCTACCAATTTTTCTTGGTTCTCCAAATATCGCTAGTCAAGTCTAAAAACGTGTTTGAGAAGTTTTATTGTAGCCCCCCTAGCCCCGAATTTTGGGGAGAACCATAGTAAATTACCCCAGAATTGGGGGATTTAGGAAGCTAAAGTATTAGCTTTTGCCAAAGAATTTGTATGTATAGACAATTCAAATAAGCAAACTAGGGCTTCGACTTCGCTCAGCCGCCGTATACCGATGGCTGAGCGAAGTCGAAGCCTCTTCAAACTTATTTAGAACTGCTATATTAACTTCTCAAACAATCTCTAAAACCAAATTAGCGCCATAGTCTCCTAATATTAAGACAAAATCAAAACCCAAGAAGCGAGTTACAGAGTGAAACAACGCAACTCATCTTCTAATTGGATTTCCATAGCAAACCTTGCTTTGCAATATTTTAGTTATTTGTGAATCAACCATGGCAAAAGGTATTCCCGAAAAATGTAAAAAGTGTGCAATGCTGTCGGCGGCTCAGGCTCAAGAACTACATGGGGATCTTGGCGATCGCTGTTGGAATCCTAATGTTTGCTATAGCCGCCGTTCCTATGCCCGTCATCGCGATCGCCGTAGTCTGATTCGCTCCCGCAAACGTGGTGATTCCGATACAAACTTAGTTGTTAATATTGATGAGTTCGCGTCGGTATTTTGGGCAGTATTAGTAGTCTATCGACCATCGGGAAGTGATACGCCGATTCATGCGATCGCCGCTCAAGTTTGGAAGGGACAAGAAAAGTTTGCGGCGGTTCCACCAATTCATTGTGCGGGGATGGTAGCGACTCAGGTGCATACTTATGTGCAGAAAGTTCTAGATTTGTTAGAGTCGAATTATGGAATTAAGAAATTTGCTAGTCAAGAACGTCTCGATCCTTGGCTTTGTCCTCTTCGCCCTTGTCCTTGTCATCCTGACTGATTTTGTGGTGAGTGCGAAGTGCTCACAGCAAAATTTTTGGCGAAACTATGAAAGTTAAACAGCTTGAATTGGATTTGTGGGATGTTTTATCAACCGCAAGGCAGACCCCTGAAGATGCGAATTTGCCGATGGTGTTTCAGCTTTTGGATTTGACTCTAGTTGATCTTGATACGCGATCGCAGTTAAGAGTTGCGGGGGAGGCGGTTTGTCAGATTGCAGATTTATTTTGCGATCGCTCTAGTTTTTTATTTGAGAAGTTACATTCTCGGACGGTAAATGGAGAACCGATCATGGCTGAGGATGCTTTTGATCGCTATGTGCGTCAGTCAATGGTGGTGGATTTTGATCAGTTTGTTGAACCATTGCAGAGCTTATCGAGGAGGATTCCTGAACAGGCAAAAAATGGTAATTCAATTGTTCGCGAAATTGATAAGGAAGTTTTAATGCAATCTTTAGAGCAGCAAAGTTTGCTTAGTTTAGAGGAGGAATTTGAAAGAGCGATTAGTACCGCTCACATTGAAAATGTTTCGGCTTGGATTGAGGCGATCGCGTGTTGTATTAAGGATAACTCTTCTCCTATGCGTTTAATGGATCTCCAAAAAGTTGTGAAACTGCCCATGATAGAGATTTGGTTGGGAGTACTGCTGGGGGATTTTAAACTTCAGCAACGAGGAGACTTTTATGATGCAAACGAGATCTGGATAAGCTAAAATCAAAAATTTCCATGCACAGCAAGCCAGATACAAGGTGGCTCGACACTGGTATATTCAACGCGATGCTGTGTATGCGCGGGAATGAGCAGATAATCTCCTGCTTTTAATTGTATTCTCGTATGATCAGCATAGGAAAGCTCGGCTTCACCTTGAAGTAAAATCACCCATTCATCAAGTTCTTGGTCATACCATTGTCCAGCAGCCGTAGTTTGTCCTGTGGAAATAATGCGTTCAATCTGGATATTTTTACCAGATACAATTTGCTCAAATGTTTCTAACTGAGGCAACTCTTGAGGAAGTTCGTAAATGTTTACCATAGATTTTAGATTTATAGACAATTTAAATAAGAAAAATAGGGCTTCGACTCCGCTCAGCCAGCAATATACAATGGCTGAGCGGAGTCGAAGCCTCTTCAAACTTATTTGGAACTGCTATAAGTAACTGAAATCAGCAACGCCCAATTTCATAACTTAATCCATTCCCAATTTTATTTAATTCGAGTTTATGCTAACAACCAATCCAGAATACTGGGAACAACGCTATCAAGAAAATACCGCCAAATGGGATATCGGCATGGCGGCTCCTCCCTTGGCAAATTTATTAACCACAGAAGCACCGATCACAGGCAAAACCGCCGTCATCGGCTGTGGTCAAGGACATGATGCGATTTTATTTGCCAAGCATGGTTTTGATACAATTGGTTTCGACTTTGCACCTAGCGCGATCGCCTTTGGTCAAAAGCTCAGTCAGTCCATGCAAATATCCATGCAATTTCTACAAAGAGATATTTTTGAACTGCCCAACGAGTTCCCAAATAGTTTTGACTATGCGATCGAACATACTTGCTTCTGCGCGATCCGTCCTGAACAACGTCCCGATTACGTAAAAATGGTGCGGTCAATCTTAAAGCCCACGGGAGAATTAATTGCTTTATTTTGGGCGCATAATCGACCTGATGGTCCACCATTCGGCGCAACACTTGAGGAAATTCAAGATTTATTCTCATCTAGTTTTGATACATCCAATATCACACCCGTCAGTAATTCGATCGCCTCGCGTCATGGAGAAGAATATCTAGCCAGATTTAGAGTTTTAAAGTGAGTTCAACTATCGTCAGCTAGAACGCTAAGACAGCCAAAGTCGCAAACAACTTATGCCTTGCCTGCCCCGAAAGCCTAGCCAGAACATGACTATGCAAATAAAGCGGAATATGTTCCGCAAAAAACTCGAATATCCCAGTCAAGGTCTCATTTGGCGGCAGATTCTCACTCAAAAACAACTCAGAAACCCCAGCCCAAAGGTTCACAACTTCGAGATCCTGAGCATCAGGAGGAGAACCCAGATCTTCATTAAAACAATGGATCAATTGGTTATATAGATTATCTAGTAACGGATTGATCCAATCAAAATGGTAACGCAGCACTCCGCGCTTAATCCCAAAAAACTGGCATAACTGGCGCTCTGAAGCATTTAACAAGTCAAAACCACCATCGGCAACGGCATTAATCACCTCAGCCACCTTAAGTTGCAAAAGCTCTAAATTAGACATCGCATCGGGTGTAATATCACCAGACTTAACCGTGGTGTGGGGAATATCACCAAGATCAAAATCCGACAAAAAGTAAATAACATCACCCTGATTAAAGCGATCGCCCGCTTTACGCCCAAAACATTGCTGAACTGTCGCCAAAATATGGCGATCGACAAATGCCGCAAAATCAGGATCTTTATCCTTGGGATGTAAGCCCGTCATCGCCACATAATCCGCCCGCAGCATTGCAATATTGGCGCAAGGAGTTCCCACAATCACAAAAGTTTTCGCGTTTTTAAAATCATTAGAACCACGGGAATCACGGAACCAGAAGCCATGAGCATCAGAATTAGCAAACTTTTTAAAGTCAATTACCCGAGTCGAGGGATCAAGACTAGTTAAATGACCAATAATCGCCTCAACTTTGGCAGACTGCCCCTCACGACGCTGCATTCCCAAACGCCCCAGATTATTAACTTGATAAATTTGGGGCATGACTAACTCACCTGATTGCTTAATAGTATGCACAGACGCATCTAAACGCATTGCCAAGTCAGTCACATCAACCGTCGCATCCAGATAAAGATTAGCCGCCGACCTGTGAGCAATCTCCCGTAAACGCGAATCAATCAAAGAAACCGTTAACCTCTCATATTGAATATGCAAATCACCTTGGGCAATCGCCCCAGAGAGAATATCTAAAAACTCCACCAACCACTGCTTCAACAGCTCATGGTCAATCTTCTTTTCAATCTCATAGCTATTTAGGGTAGTTGCCTGTTTCAGCCAAGCATTAATCCTAGCCAACTTGCGCTTATCTTTACCCTTAGCATTGTCAAACTCAGAATCCGCAACTCCATCTACAGTATCGAGAATTGAGAGATCGGGCTTTAGCAAATCCGCTAGCAAAGCTGTATCAATAATTTCAGGAATCGCTGACTTAATCCCATGAAAATCCAGACCATGATAGGACTTATCACCCAACAATCCGTGCAGCTTATTCAGCACATCAATGATTTGCTGCTTATGGTCAAGATCAGATCTGGAGATAACAGCGATCGCCCGAGTCACATCCTCACGCCCAACCGAAATCTGTCGCATCGTGGTTAAGCTCTCCGACACCTCCTCCCAGATCAGTAAAGTTTTGGAATAATCAAACTCAGTAGGACTAGGCAAACTCATGGGATGCGATCGCAAAATCTGATAATTAAAAGCGATCGCTCTCTGATGTCGAAAGCCAAAGCCATCGCCCGAACTACCACGGCAAGCATTGAGCAAAGGGCAAGTCTCACAAATAACTTTCGTATCGGCGATCGCCTTATCGCGCAAAGCGGAAATTGCCCCAGTCCGAGAGCAATTTGCCTTAGTATCCAAGGACTCACCCGACTTAGCACGACGTAACTTACCTGATTTGTTAGTCAAGCCATTGTGACGTGCGGGTAAAATTTCCCAATCCTGCAAAGTGGCAGTCGTAACATTACGCGAATCATTGGATATATAGATGATCCGCTCAACACCATCAAACATTTGAGGACGTAAGCGCCCCGCATCGTAACTTTTGCCCGTACCCGTCGCCGAAGCATCAAGGATATGTTTGTGCGTTAATAATGAGTCTTGCCAAGTTGCTAGTCTTGAGCCTGACTCATATACAAATTGCGGTAATGTCGATTGAGGCGATCGCCTAGACTCCGACTTATTCATAAAACCCTTAGCCTCAGGTTTGGGAAAGAATTTATCTTTTAACCATTGGATCGGAGAAAACTTAGGTTTAGGTTTGTAATTAGCGAGATGGAAAAACTGCTCAACTGTTAAAAGTTGAATGTCTGCCCCACTAGCTAACTCATCAATATCATCATCAGTTTTCGCAACCTGACCCCACCACAGCACATCGATCGCAAAATCTAACTCAGTCAAGAAATCGAGATTTTTCTCATGGCGACGCATTACGGATGGGTTAGCAATGTCACCTGCATCGATCGCGTATTCCAGTCTGGTTAATTCTGGCTTTGCCCCAAGCGTATCAAAGTAATTTTGCAAAGTTTCCTTGCTTGATACAAACTGCCCACCAGAAGCCCCAATCGCTGGATAACCACGCAACTTAGAAGCAAGATAAGGCTTAACACCAGTCCCCTCAACTAAAACTACACGCTGACAATCAACCTGAATATCACCATGAAAAGCTAGAGGTAACTCCCCATTTTGTTGTTGTGCCGAGATCCCAAAAGGCTTATGCCAGCGATAGCGTCCAGAATCAGCATCACGCAGACGGATTTGAAAACCAAGGATTTTGCCATCAGGATTCTTAATGGGCAGGATATAGCCAGAATTAGTTGATTTAGCTTCTAAATGATTAATCTCTGACTCAGACAAGCCACGATTGATTAAATCTGCTTGATCTAAACTATCTAAATCAAGTTTCTGTAAGTAATTTTGATATAGGCGATCGCGTTGGGCTGCATCAGGCAACTTAGTTAACCTTTCGCGTTGAGCCTTTTGTTGGGCAATCCGCATTTTTAAATTGCGATCGCGACGCTCTAGACGCTCAGATTCCGACTCAGGACGTTTATGGACATACTTACCCGCAAAATAACTGCCATTGGTTTCGCCGAGATATTTCCAATCGGGCAGATTGACATCACTGGGGTGGGTCATACACAGGACAAAATCTTGATTATCCGAAGCAATTCGACATTTACCTTTGCTGTCATCGCAAATCGGGCAGGGGTTATTTGACTTGGTTGGTGAAAACTTTCGGGAAGAATACTGGTTATTTAAGGAGGGCATTATTTTTGACCTCCGATGAGTGCATAAGGGGAGATCTCAACAAAGATCTGCCTTAGCCAAGCTAAAAGATAAAAAAACACTTGAATAGTCCTGATTGTAAGGGTTGTAGGGAATGCAACCAGGAAACGGACAGATGCTATTTGAATGGTTCAGTAATAAATTTTGCTGAATTCAAAAAAATTTGCATTAAAAACTGTTGCTAAACTTATATCTTGCGTTAAGATATAGAGAAGCACAAAACAAATCTGCCGTCGAAAGCAACATCTGTCCGTTTCTGGATATTAAATTGAATAAAACCTTCGGGTTACAAGAAAGCTAGTGGTTTGCCGTCACTGGCTTTTTTGTTATGAAGGGAAAAACTGAGTAAAGGATCTCCTATCGCTAAAAAACGGTGATCTAAGCATACAGCGATCGCCCTAGATCTGATCGACAAAAGATCAAAATTTTATTGAAATCAACACCAATTTTGCTGACAAGCGTGATTACGGTCATCAAAAGCGCAAAACGATAACAAGTGCAAAGTGCTTTTTATCGTTTTGCGCCATTTGCACCGCGCGAAGCGCGGCGCAAATGGCTATATCGAATTTACGTTAAGTTAGGCTGTCTAAGTTTTTTAAATTATTTGTGGAACCGAGCAAGATTTACTGAAGGTGAGTTCGATATATAGCGTTTCTCAGCCCAATGAAGTACGGGGTTGCTTCCTCGCCTTCGGCAGGGAAACAATCATATATATAGACAATATATATAGACAATTCAAATATGAAAACTAGGGCTTCGACTGCGCTCAGCCATCGTATACCGATGGCTGAGCGCAGTCGAAGCCTCTTCAAACTTATTTAGAACTGCTATACCTCGAACGAAGCGCCTGATGTGATGATTTTATAGCTGTGGCTATACTTTGCTGAAAAAAAGTATAGAACGGCTGTATCTTTTGCTGTCAATGTGGCGTGAGGAACGATTTATTACAGCTAGCAGTGAATCGTTAGTGAGTACTTTTAGGGCAGGGTAAAATATCCCCATGATGAGATAACTCTAGAGGCGCTCTATCGCGGTATGGATGGCGTATTGGATCAGGCGAAGGCATTAGATAGGAATCGAATTGTAGCGACAGGTAATATATTCCGATCGACTTGATTTCCTCAGATTGTTCTCATTTTTGTTTGTTATCTTGGCGAATATGAAAGCAGCTTGGTTTAAGGCACAAACCCAAGAAGCGAGTGACGGTGCTTCTCGCCACCACTCGCTTCTTGGGTTTTTGTTTGTACTAGCTATCTCCAACTTTGCCATAGAAGTATTCAAATTCTTTACCTAGAGAGAAGATCTATCTTTACCCCACTGTCTCTATCAATAGGATAGAAGGGGGCTAAGATTTAATGATTTTCTGTTTCCCTGTCCCCAAAAAATGGGAGGGAATGTAGGGTGAAGATCTTCGCAACCTCCGCTTAGGGTGAAATATTTAACTTCAGTCTCTTTGTTAATTATTTTTTAAGGAATCTGTAACATGCAAATATTTGAGCAGTTTTATGAATGTCCTGTTACTGGTCATGAGTCGGCGATTTGGCAGTTAAAATGTCATTTATGGATTATTCATCACCAATTAGGACAACAGATTGCGATTGTCTCTGTACAGAACTGCGAGATTGGCTGGTTTATTCCTTCCCAGCTTGAACAACTTGCTACGCATATAGTTCGGACATTTCAACTTGATCCCGATCGCTTAATTTGGATCGAACGCGATCCCCACTATGCGAGCCGACCTATCAATACAGAATATAGCGAAATTTCCTTTGATTGGCATCAAGGGACTGCTACTAATCCTCGTTGGAAGGCGATCGCCTGTGAGTCAGTCGAATCGATTAGTCTCGAAGAAATTATTTGGAAGTACAATAGTTTTAACTTTGCTACAAGCACTGCTCTAGCAAGTGTTTAACTTGTCTACTCATTTTTGTTGGTTTTTGTTTATTTTGATTTATTTCTATTTGTTTTGATTTGTTCATTATTTACGATTAGTGAGATATTCCTATGACTAAAACCTTTGTTAAATTAACCTTGATGATCGCTGTTGAAGAAATTGATGATTTTCTTAGCGATTATCCCAATTGCTTGCAACCAGAATATTCGGAGATGCAAGACTTTCAATCCAAAATATCTAATTCTGAACTACGGCGGCGATCGCTAGAACATATTACCCGCCACATTCCCCATCGTTACGAAGTAATTGACTGTGAAAGGGAAAGTCCTGAAAAGCCGAAGATGCCCTACCGCAATCTAGACCAAGGGCTAGAGATTAAAGCTTTAGTGCAAGATAGCATTTTTCAAATCCTGCCAGAACAGGCAGAATAATGGTTTTTTCCTTGCATCTTTTCCTCACGTTTGTGTTTTATGATTTACTAGGTATAGCCGAGGTTGATTTATGACTTACCTGAAGGAGAGACGCACTTATTCCTATCATTACTCTGATAGCCTATGCTAGCGTTCTTAGTCTTCAAAGCTTTGTAGAGTTTGGGTGCAAAGTTGTAATTAGTTAACTCTTCGAGCTAATCACCCTTGTTTTACAAATTTTTTTTATACTAGGCTGGGAATGAACACTTTTTTGCGGCAGGTTGGTCAAGATTATCACGAGTTTGAAGCGGTTAATTTGACTAATTGCGATCGCGAACCGATTCACATTCCGAGTTTAATCCAGCCTCACGGACTACTGCTGATCCTGACTGAGCCAGATTTACGCATTGCTCAAGTGAGCGCTAATTCCCTTGCAATTTTAGGGATTGCTCCCGATGATCTTCTCGATCGCCCCTTAGTTGAATTTACGGGTGAACAACTGATTACATCGATTCAGTCTTGCCTCGATCGCGATTTTGATTTTCTAAATCCTCTGCGTGTTGATTTTTGTGGGATAGGCGATCGCTTGCCTAATGCTTTCAATGGCATTGTGCATCGCGCCCCCACAGGGGAAATCGTCCTCGAACTGGAAGCTTTGGAAGCATCGGTGGGAAGTGATTTTGTTCGCTTTTATCATCAAATCAAACATAATCTTGCCAAAATCCAAATAGCAAAAGACTTAGCGGGACTATGTGACTTAATAGTTCAAGAAGTGCAAGCATTGACGGGATTTGATCGCGTGATGATCTATCGCTTTGGTGAACAGGGAGATGGAACTGTAATTACGGAAGCCAAACAGAACAACCTAGAGCCATTTTTGGGACTTCGATATCCTGACTCAGACATTCCAAAACAAGCAAAACATCTTTATACTCTCAATTGGTTGCGCTTAATTCCCGAAGTGAATTATCAACCCGTGGAGTTAGTCAGCTATGGGCAACTGATAGAAGAGAAAGCACCTCTCGATATGAGTTATTGTACTTTGCGATCGGTTTCACCGATACATATTGAGTACTTGCAAAATATGGGCGTAGCTGCCTCAATGTCTGTTTCTCTAATTCAAAATCAACGATTATGGGGATTGATTGCCTGTCATCATTGCACACCAAAATTCATTCCCTACGAGACTCGTGTAATTTGCGAATTTTTGGGACAGTTGATGTCTACGGAGTTAGCTAATAAAGAATCTAACCAACATCTAGATTACAAACTCCATCTCAAAATGCTGCAAGGTCAATTTGTGGAACGCTTGACCAAAGCGACAGACTTTATGGAAGAACTCAACCATGATCAAGCTGCTTTGCTAGAGCTTACGGGCGCTCAGGGGGCGGCGCTTTGTGATGGCGATCGCCTGATTTTGATTGGCAAAACTCCTGAGGAGCCAGCCGTAAGAGCTTTGCTAACTTGGCTACAGGATCGCTTTGAACAGGGACACTTTGAGCGCGATCTGTTGGTTACTGACGCTTTATCTAGTATCTACGCCGATGGCTTGGCTGATCAGGCGATCGCCAGTGGCTTGATCGCAATGGCAATTTCCAAAGTCCAATACCACTATGTAATGTGGTTTCGACCTGAGCAAGAGCAAACGGTGACTTGGGCAGGCGATCGCGATAAAGCAAGACAGGTTGCTGAAGACGGCAGTATTCGGCTGTTTCCCCGTCAGTCCTTTGCGGCATGGAAAGAAATCGTGCGCGGCAAGTCTAGTCCTTGGTTGCCCTGCGAAGTGGAAAGCGCGATCGAATTGCGACAGGCGATCGTCGATATTGTCCTGCGTCAAGCCCATGAACTGGCGATGATCAACTTAGATCTAGAGCGTAGTAACAGCGAGCTTGATTCCTTTGCCTACATTGCTTCCCATGATCTCAAAGAACCTTTGCGCGGCATTCATAACTATGCCACTTTTTTATTAGAAGACTATGGCGAAATCCTGAAGGGAGATGGTGCGGACAAACTCCATACATTAGTCAAACTGACTAAGCGCATGGAAGCACTGATCGAAGCTTTGCTAAAATTCTCGCGCTTAGGTCGTCAAGAGTTGCAAATGGAACCCCTTGATCTCAATCAGCTATTGCAAAGTGTGATGGAATTATTTGCGATGAATCCGCAATGGCAAAACTGCAAGATTGAAATCCCCCGATCGCTACCGATAGTGTGGGGCGATCGCCTGTTGGTTGAGGAGGTTTTCATTAATTTAATAGCCAATGCTTTTAAATATAATGAAAGCTCTGAAAAAATCGCAGAAATCGGCTGGCTCGCGGATCAGTCCTCAGAACCCTTGGTAACGCTCTATGTGCGTGACAATGGTATTGGTATTCGCGAGAAGCATTTGCAGTCGGTATTTCAGATTTTTAAACGTTTGAATGCGCCGAGTAAGTATGGTGGCGGGACGGGGGCTGGGCTAACGATTGTCCGTAAGATTGTTGAACGGCACAAAGGTAGCATTCAATTACAATCTACCTACGGAGAAGAAACTACAGTTTCGTTTGCTTTACCTGCGAGTGATCCTAATTTATTATGAATGATCTCTTAACTTCTCCTTGGGCTGAAATCACGCATCCCGTCATTCTAATTGTGGAAGATAGCGATGAGGACTTTTATATGTTTATGAGAGCTATGCAGAATCTTGATGTATTAGAGCGATCGCTTTATCGGTTTTTACGATTTGAAAATGGTGATGAAGTGCTTGATTACCTATTTCGGCGTGGTGAATACCAAAACCTGAATGTGCCTTTACCCGTTGCCATGCTCCTAGATCTCAACTTACCAGGAACCGATGGCAGGGATATCATTCAACAAGTAAAACAAGATCCACACTTGCGTACTTTGCCAATCATCGTTTTGACTACATCGAGTAGTCAACGAGATATTCAGATCTGTTACGAGAATGGAACAAATTGCTATACTCTTAAGCCAATGGGTGTTACTGCTATGCAAGAAACAATTCAAACCCTCTTTCGGCATTGGTTTCAAATTGCTGTGCTACCTAGCTACGGACAATTTATTTCTTAAAATATCTCCTGAGCTTATACCTAAAGTTCGGCTGACAACTCATGATCTCGACATCACTCTCAGCAACTAATATCACTATTTTGATTGTCGATGACTCGATAGAAGATCGTGCTACTTACATTCGCTATCTGCGTTCAGATACATCTCGTTGCTATAGTTTTCTAGAAGCCTCAACCCTAGCAGATGGCATCGATCTATGGCGATCGCAACATCCTGATATTGTGTTGATTGATTATTTCCTGCCCGATGGAGAAGGTTGGGAATTATTGGCTGCAATGGGAGAAGGTGATCTTGTTCCCAAGCTAGATGCAATCATTTTAACTGGACTTGACGGCGATGAGCAGCCCATCTTGCAAACGATGCGTTTAGGTGCTGCTGACTATCTGATTAAGGGAGAGATCACATCCATATCCCTCTGTACTCGTGTCGGTCAGGTGCATGATCACATTATCCTGACCCGTCAACTCCAGCGATCGCAAGAGCAGGAATTTTTAGTTAATAAAATATCGCTACATATTCGGCAATACGTTAGCTTGACAGAAATTCTCAATGCGATCGTGCAGGAAGTACGCAGTTTTTTAAAAGCTGATCGCACCGTTGTGTATCGATTCAATCCTGATTTTAGTGGTTTGGTCGTCGCGGAGGCGGTCTTACCACCTTGGAAAAGCTGCTTAGATCAACGCATTGACGAGTTCTGCTTTCAAGGTAACCTTGGGAGGAAATATCTAGACGGGCGTATTTTTGCGACCTCTAATATTCATGAAGCGAACTTAACTGAATGTCACTTGCAACTAATGGAATATTTTCAGGTTAGGGCAAATCTTGTATTGCCGATCCTGATCATCAACGATAAAACCCCAAAGTTATGGGGATTGTTGATCGTCCATCAATGTTCTAATCCACGCATTTGGCAACAGAGCGATATTAACTTACTTCAGCAATTATCAGTACAGCTAGCGATCGCCCTTCAACAAGCAGAACTCTACCGCGATCTCCAAATTAGTAACGCTAAATTAGAAAATCGCTTTGCAGAGAGTACTGCTAAACTTTCGCAACGGCAAAACGCTCTCCAAGAATCCAATCGACGTTGGCAATCACTATTAGATAATGTGCGCCTTATTGTTGTCGGTTTAAGCTGTCAAGGACAAGTAGAATATGTCAATCCCTATTTTCTAGAGGCGACTGGCTACACACTCGAAGAAGTCATCGGCAAAGACTGGTTTACCAACTTTTTACCCCATATTGACCGCGTCCAAGACTAGTTCAGCTCTTTTTGGATTTCCTAGCTAAAGATTTTCCACCGTATTATCAAAATTCTATTTTGACCAAAGCCCAAGAAGAAAGGATTATTTCTTGGAATAATACGCTCCTTCGCAATGAAATGGGAGAAATCATTGGAACTCTCAGTATTGGTGAAGATATTACCGAAAAGCTGAGGCTTGAACGGGTTAAGGATGAATTTATTTCCATTGTTAGCCATGAACTCCGCACGCCCCTAGCTTCTATTCGTGGCGCTTTGGGACTGCTTGCCTCTGGCGTATTAGTGGATAAACCTGACGTTGCTAAGAATATGATTGATATTGCGGCGATCAATATTGAGCGATTAGTGCGTTTAGTCAATGACATCTTGGACTTAGAGCGTTTAGGATCAAACAGTTTTAAACTCGATCGCCAATGGTACGATACAGCGAAGCTATGCCGCCAAGCTGTAGAAACGATGCAGCCACTTGCTTCTGAACATCAGATTGAGATTTTAGCTGAATGTAAATCCTTTCAAATGTTTGCCGATGGCGATCGCATTGTGCAAACCCTCGTCAATCTACTCAGTAATGCGATCAAATTCTCACCACCCCAAAGCCAAGTTGAGATTAGAGTAAAATCTACTCCTGAGGCGATCGTTTTTCATGTTAGCGATCGTGGTCGGGGTATTCCTGAAACCCATTTAGAAAGTATTTTCGGACGTTTTAACCAAGTCGATGCTTCTGATTCTCGACAGATGGGAGGTACAGGTTTAGGTTTAGCGATTTCTCAAAGTATCGTGCAGCAGCACGGCGGCAAGATATGGGTAGAAAGTAAATTATTAAAAGGCAGTACTTTTTCCTTCACAATTCCTCATCAGAGACAATAATAATTATGAATGTTAAATCTATCTTATTAATTGATGACGATCCCAATCTGGCTGAAGTCATAGCTGTTTGTTTAGAAAGCTTTAAAGACTGGCAGGTGCGTATAGCCAACTCTGGCAAAGAAGGACTGAAAATTGTTGAATCGCTCCAGCCCGATGCGATCCTCCTTGATGTGATGATGCCTGAAATGGATGGTATTACTTTCTTTCAGCATCTTCAACGGAATGCTGTCACTCAAAATATTCCTGTAATTCTATTAACTGCTAAAGTCCAATCGAGCGATCGCGCTAGGTTTTCTCAATTAGGAGTAGCAGGCTTAATTGTCAAACCCTTTGAGCCACTCCAACTCGCCGATGAAATTGCTGATCTTTTACATTGGTAAGTAGCTCGGCATATCTATAAACCAAACCCAGATTGCCTTGCCGCGTTCAGCCACCATATACTGCTGGCTGAGCGAAGTCGAAGCCCCATTTTTACTTGAATTATCTATATATCAAGAGGATTAACTGACGAAAGTATTAGATAAATATGTTAGATAAGAGAGCTACTCTGTAAAGACGAAATCTATGCGGTGTAAGTATTTCACCCGTTTTATGTCATCATAATTTCCTCATGATTATTATTTACATTTATTCAACCCAATATTAGAAAGCAACTTGGCTCTAATAAAAACCTATGTCGAACGCACCTAACAAAACAATTTTATTAATAGACGATGAGGAATATATTCGTCTGATTATGGAAGCTTGTTTTGAAAGTTTTAGCAATTGGCATTCTATAATTGTTCCATCCTGCGAAGAAGGTTTACTTGCTGTAGTAAACTTTCGCCCTGACGCAATTCTGCTAGATATGTCGATGCCTAATATGGATGGTTTTGATTTTCTCAAAAATTTGCAATCTAACCCTGAGTTTGCAGATATTCCCGTAGTTTTATTGACTGCTCGAGTTGACCTCACCGAACCTCAAAAAGTCGCTCAGTTAGGAGTTAAAGGCGCGATCGCTAAACCCTTTCATTCTAAGCGCATTGTGCCGCAAATTGCCCAGATTTTGGGCTGGTAATTAGCATTAAGACTAATAAAACCCAAAGAAGCTGATTTACCCGCTTTGCGGGCGAATCAGCTTCTTCGGGCTTTGATTTTTATTATGCCAAGATACTTAATCTGACGTGAGTTTGATGTAGCCATTTGCGTCGCACGAAGCGCGATGCAAATGGCGGAAAACGATAATCTGAGTCATTGATGCGCCATCCACAGAGAATCAGCAAGGCTCAAAGATTCAAATGTAGCTGTAAAAGAAGAACTAAGCGGACTACAGGCATAGATCCCAAAACCTACTGGTTGAGCGTATATTTCTTGGGGTGTGAGCTTACCATTAGCTTCTGTATTGCCAAGGATGTGTAGATGAAAAATTCGCATCTGCTTAAAATCTTGTCCATCAAGGGAATGTTCAATTAAGAAATCAGCACCTCGGCGGCTCAGGCGATACCAAATGGAATTGATGGTCGCAATATCTGTAGTTGCCCAATCTGAGTAACCTTGATTAGTGATAACACTGCCTAGACGCGATAGATCCGCATTTTCGTACTCGACAGAAGCCTTAAACCAATTATCAGAGTCAACATAAATGATTACTCCAGCTTGATCAAATCTAGCTTGATAGTTAAAGGAAACTTTAGTGGTAAATGAGAAATTGCGATCGCTAGTTAGTAGAAGTGCAGGGGCGTTATCATGCTGAAATCCATAATAGGTGCGTTGCCAAAAGTCAGTATGGGGTTCAGTGGTGATTGTGATTGACTCATGACCTATGGTGGAGTGCTGAGGTTGATTAATCCATTGGGCGTTAGCAAAATTAATGTTCATATTTAAGATTATGGTATTTGATCAAGATAGTGACATGAAGTTTAGAATAGGCAGTATTGGAGTTGTGCATATTCTGCATACTCTAGATATACGATGCGAATTAGCAATATGCGTGAACAGTTAGAACCGATAAAGATTAAGCTGCATAGTTGAAGTCTGTTGTTAGCATGGGGGTAATAAGTGTGAAAAATACTGTGATTCTGGTGGATGACTTATGAAATTACTTTCAGATTGGGGTATTACGGGTGAGTGGTGGCGCGGTTTGCGCGGTGAGTACTGGGTGATTGTGCAAGGGTTGTTAATGTTTGGCTTTGTCATTTTACCGACCGCGCGACCTAGTTTTATCGATTTCGAGTCAATTGCTTGGCACTATGCTGGTTGGACTTTGACTGTAATTTTGGGTGTGTTTGCGGTGATTTTGTTGGGGCGATCGCTGATTGATCTTGGTCAAAATCTGACTCCATTACCGCATCCAAAGGATGATGGGCAGTTAGTTCAAACTGGGATCTATAGTTTGGTGAGACATCCTATTTATAGTGGGGTGATTTTTCTAGCCTTGGCTTATGCTAGTTGGCAAGTGAGTTTGGTACATCTTTTCGGGGCGATCGCTTTATTCGTGTTTTTTGATGCGAAGGCGAAAAAGGAAGAAGTTTGGTTGGTTGAGAGATTTCCTGATTATGCTAACTATCGTGTTTTGGTGAAGAAGCTGATTCCTTGGGTTTATTAGTTAGTGATGCTGAAGGCGATCGTATAGCTAATTTGTAGGGCTACATCTAGATAAGTAGCAGTTTCCAATGGATCTTTTAAAGATTTAATCAGATAGGAATGATAATTTTTATAGGTTAGCATTTTCTCTCTTCTGAAAGTCTACCCAGTAATGCTTTTATTGGCAAAACGACTATTTCACCTATACTTCTTCTCAACAGGTTAAACAATTTTTATTCTACAATTTAGACGAAGTTAATTTTGGGGTCGATCGCTAATTCAAAGTATTTACTATGCAAACGTTTGCCGTTACTGAAACTATCACAACAATCACTGAAGCAGAACAAAAGTTTGGATTGAGTCGTAGTGAATTGAAGGATTTTTTTACAGAATGGTATGATCAATTCCCTGCGGTGAGTTTGAGCGATCGCGCCAATTTAGAAATTCTCTGGCGGCGTTATATTTATCATCGCTCTGGTGGACATTTGCTAAAGAGCACGGTGATGCTCTTACTAGTCTCTCCATTACTAACGATCACTGGTTTATACGATCCTCCTTTTCGGATTAAGGCGGAGGAGTCGATTGCGATCAATGATGCTGATAGTGAAGAAACTCTACAGGAGCGCATTGATGTATTGGTATTGCGCGATCGCTTTTGGATTGTTGTTTTAGAGTCAAAGAAAAAAATGCTTTCGGTTTGGTCTGCTTTGCCGCAAACTTTGGCTTATTTGATGGCTAGTCCAAATAGCGGCGGTACGCATCCCGCAGGGACTCGCCCTACTTTTGCGATGTTAACGAATGGTGATGATATTGTGTTTGTGAAGCTAGAGGGTAAGCAATATGGTATGTCTCAGGTTTTGGTTCCTCTAGTTAATCAGAGTGAGTTAGAGGTGGCTTGGCAAGTTTTGAGGAACATCGCAGAAATAGAAGTTTGATAGCGATCGCTCTTGTTGCTTCAGATGCGATCGCTAGGCGTTGGTACAATCCTTCTGTTATTTGTAAAGTAACTGTTTCAGCCATGTTTTTCTCGATTTATAAATGAGTATCAATCCAGATGGTCATGCGACTAATACGGGATGGTTGAGTTTACGGGATGCATAGGCTAGTGCTGCTTTGAGGTCATCTCTTTCTAGATCGGGCATTTCTTCTAAAATCTCTTCGGCACTGAGTCCTGCTACAAATAAATCAAGAACGTCTGAGACGCGAATTCTCATTCCACGAATGCAGGGTCGACCGCCACATTGTTTGGGGTTGATGGTGATTCTTTTCAGTAGTTCTGGCATTTGATTAGTTCTCTAATAAATAAATTAGTTGTATGTTATTGCGGCGCTAGGCGTTGGTGCAATGCTTCTGATATTTACCAAGCAAATGTTTCAGCCATATTTTTCTCTTCTGTAAATTTTATCTAAGTAATTATCTATATATTCTTTACAGTGACTAGGCTGAATCAAGTTGTGCCAAGTCCGAAAATTTATATATAGCTTTGATTTTACCTGATAGCTGTGATACAAAAATACTCTTAACAACATCTTCTCCTAGACTTTTCTCAAGGTTTTTAATCATTAATCTCTTGTCTTTGTCTTGATGATACTCCATCCCATATAGCCAAGCTTTGAGTGTTTCTTCATCAAAAAGATTGATTCTTCTATCTTTCTCTTGATCAGATTCTATTCCTAAATAAATACTATTAAAACAAGCTTTTAGTTCTTCTTCTAAATTATTTGTAGTCATGCTCATTTGAAAAAATGGTTGATACTCCCCCTTCTCATACAATAATTTAATATTTTTGAGAGCGGGAGTAAGTAAAGTCTTTTTAGCTTTGTTTTTAAACATTGAGTATATTCTAGAGAATGACGCAGGTTCTTTTTCTAAAAGAAATGGTCTCAACAAGTGAAGTAATTCATAAACGTTCTGATAGTCAAAATCTGAGAATGAAAAAACAACACCATTTTCTTCACTCCAGCTAAACCCTTTAAAAATAGGTACGCGATTATTTTCAAGTAAATTTGCTGATTTCAAGCGTTTGACATTTTCTTGGAACAAATCTAAAAGTTCTAATTCATGATTGTTAAATATTAGTTCTAAAGTTTTTTCTAACCCACTATCATTTTGGATTACTTTGATAATTACTTTTTTCATGTCTAAAGTTATCTTTAGGTTAAATATTTTACAAATGTATCGATTGTTTGTATTCTAAAACGATTGATACGATTATTTTTATTTCTGATAATTAGTTTGCGATCGCACTCTGATGATGACAAAAGGCGATCAGCTACAATTAATCATGACATATCAACCTGAAAGCATAGATTCCAAGCTATGAATACAAAACTAGTAGAATCCTTAGCCCAAGTCATCGAATCACTTGCACCAGATGAATATGCCCTATTACAAGAAAAACTAAAAACTCGCACAATCCAGAAAACTGCTAGCGTATGTGGAGGTCACGCAAGAATCCGTAATACCCGCATCCCCGTTTGGACAATCATCTCACTCCAACAACAAGGAGCCGATACCCCAGAACTTTTACGCAACTTCCCATCATTAACCGTAGACGATTTGAGCAACGCCCGATTCTATTACACTGCACATCAAGAAGAAATTGATCGCGCGATCGCCTCTCATCAATCTGAGCAAGAGGAAGCGAGCATTGGCTAGATTTTATTCCAACGAAAACTTGGCGATCGACATTGTGCAAATTCTGCGCGATTATGGTCACGATGTTCTTACCTCCTACGAAGCAGGGCAAGCAAATCAAGGTATTCCCGATCCTGAAGTTCTAAAATTTGCCACAAATCAAAATCGAATTCTCATAACTTTTAATCGAGATGATTTTATCGATTTGCACCGTAGCGGAATGAATCATAGTGGCATCATTATTTGTAAAGATGATCGCGACTATCAAGGACAAACCAACTTTATTAATGACTTTTTGCAATCTCAAACAACAGAACTTAACGATCGCCTAATTCGTATCCAAAAGCAAAACCAGCCTAAGTCAAGCACACCAGCATTTATCATTCGTGAATACTAAAGGATATTTTGCGATCATCTTCTATCTAACTTAACTTTTGATATTTGAGGCGATTATTTTTATCTACAAGGCTCTCTTAGCGATCGCGCTTAATGAAGACAAAAGGCGATCGCTCCTAAAACTTTAAAAGTCTTATATTATGGTAAGTATCATATAAATCCACGCTATCAGGCGTTATCCAAAATGCAAATTAGTTATCGATTAAATGCTAACGAACTTGACAACAATTTCCTAGAAAGCTTAAAAGCCGCTTTCCAAAACAAAGAAATCGAGATAGTTGTATATGAAAGCGATGAAACCGCTTTTCTATTACAGAATCCTGCTAATAGAAAGAGATTACTAACTGCGGTGGAAAACATCCAAAACCGTAATAATCTCGTAGAACTTAATTGGGATAGCATCTCATGAGAAGGCGCATCCTATTTGAAGCAGAAGCATTTGAGGACTATAATACATGGGCAAAAATGGATCGGAAAATTTACAACAAAATAGCAGAACTTATCAAAGATATTGAGCGATCGCCTTTTTTAGGTATTGGTAAGCCTGAACCTCTAAAATATGGATTGAGTGGATTTTGGTCAAGACGCATTAGCGATGAATATCGTCTCGTTTACCAAGTAACTGATACAGAGATTCTAAGTGCTGCCTGTAAAAGTCATTATGAATAACAGAACTATCGTGATTATTCCAATTCATAAACTTTTGATGTGATTATTTTTATCTGCAAGGCTCTGTTAGCGATCGCATTCGATGATGACAGAAGGCGATCGCTAATTTCCGAGTTGACGGATAACGTTACCCGTCAACTCAGAAATTGCCATCAAAGGCTCGCTAAACTCAGTATTTATAAGCGAAAATCAACTTGTGACGATTAAATTTATTTTAAAAGCAGCACAGTTTATAAAAAAATCCAAACATAAGTTACACTGCTTAAGTGTTGTTTACCAAGATATCCTGTGACCAAGATTATTGCCCTGTTTAATCAATCTGGTGGGGTTGGTAAAACCAGTCTAACCATGAATCTGGGATACCAACTCGCCCAACGCGATCGCAAAGTCCTTCTTGTTGATATGGACCCGCAATCATCATTAACCTCGTTTCTAGGACTTGATATTTATCAACTAGACAAGACTATTTATCAGTCCATCACTCAGTACGAGAGCTTACCAATCCATCAAAATATTCATGGCATGGATTTAGTGCCATCCAATATTCAGTTGAGTGCGGCGGAGATGGAATTAGTCTTGGCTGAGTTTCGCGAAGTTCGCCTCAAAGATGCGATCGCCACAGTCCAAGATCAATATGATTTTATTCTGATTGACTGTCCTCCTAGTCTTGCCATCCTTAGTTATATCAGCCTGATTGCCGCAACTCATGTGTTAGTGCCAATTCAAACCCATTATAAAAGTTTAGTGGGATGCAATTTGCTACTAGAAACTGTGGCGCGTGTGCGTCAAAGGGCTAACCGTAATCTTAAAGTTGCTGGCTTTATTCCCACTATGCACGAAGGACAGACCCTACAAGCAAAAACTAGCCTTAGCACCATTCAGACCCAACTATCATCAATTGCCACCGTCTATCCTCCCATCCCAAGGACGATCGCCTTTCCCGACTCGGCACAAATGCATGAACCTTTAGGATTACATTCCCCGAAACACCCAGTTATCGATATCTTAAATCAAATCACAGATTCATTGGAGACAATTTAATGGCTAGCAAGCGTCCTCTACCAGCATATCAAATTAGCAATGTTCGCCTATTAGATGAACTGACCCCAGCAACTAATCAGGCTGTGAAAATGGATCTGATTCAATTACCAATTAAGCAGCCGCGCCGATATTTCGATCCACAAAAGATGCAGCAACTTGTGCAATCGATCGAAGAGCATGGCATCTTAGAACCGCTATTAGTTCGTCCTTTAGCGAATGGGCAGTATGAATTAATTGCAGGGGAAAGAAGATTTCGGGCGGCTCAAATTCTGGGGCTAGATACAGTACCGATTATTAGTAAAGATGTTACGGATAAAGAAGCGATCCAGATAGCGCTTGTTGAAAATTTGCAGCGAGAAGACTTAAATCCTGTTGAAGAAACTGAGGCTATTCTGGAGTTGTTATCTCTATCCCTTGATATTGAGATTAGTGATATTACGTCAACCTTAAACCAAGCTGCCAACGCTAAAAAACGTGGATTGGAGTTGACGGATAACGTTACCCGTCAATTTGAATCGATTGAATCTTTGCTATCTAATATCGGCAGATTTAATGCTGAATCCTTTCGCACAAACCGTTTGCCGTTACTAAATATGCCTGATGATGTTTTAGAAATATTGCGTCAGGGCAAATTGGAATTTACTAAAGCAAGGGCGATCGCCCGCATTCGAGATGAAGGTCAAAGACAAGAATTACTTGAAGATGCGGTTGCTCAAAATCTTTCGCTCACCCAAATTAAATCTAGAATTGGGGCAATTAACTCTGTAAAAGATGCGATCGCATTAGAGCCTTCTCTCAAAGATCTGATGAGTGATGCTTTCACCGCCATGAAAAAATCAAAGGTTTGGGATAATCCTAAAAAAACTAAAAAGCTTGCCAAGTTACTAGCAGAAATTGAAACTTTAATTCAGGATGAGTAAAACTCATCTTTGCTTTGATCGGCATTATCAAACTCTCGTAACTGTTCACAGCAGAGATAAGAGTGATCGTAAAACAAATCGGCAATTCGTAATTGCGATCGCGTATCCAATTCAACTAAAGTCAAATCCACCAAATTAAACTTCATCGGCAAATTTACCTCATCAGGTTATTTAAAGACATACATTGATCTGGAACCGCTTTAACCATTAATCTGACAAATCCTAATCTATATCCATCCTCTCAGCCGCCTTCAAAAAAGCCCGTTTCGCTGCCACCTTGTTTTTGCGATTGGTATAGCGCTTAAAGCTACGCATATCTCGATGTCGCGTTAACTCCATTGCCAAAGAAGGATCTAACTCATACTTCACAATCAAATTCGTCGCAAAAGTATGTCGTCCGCGATGGGAATGCAGATTAATTCCCGTCTTTTCAGCAAGATCATCCATGACATGACGCACACCCCAATAGGTCAAACGCTTGCCATAATTACGATTAGAAAAAGACACAAACAAAGGCGACTCAGGCTTTAATTCATCTTTATCTTCATCTCCTCTTTGACTACGCCAAACCAAGTATTCATCCAGATGTTGCAAACCCAACTTAGTTAAAGGCACTTCCCCTTTACTATCCCACTTTGCCACAGGAATCACCAATTCACCATTGCAATAATCTCCCACATTTAGATTACACAATTCTTCCCCGCGCAATCCATGCAACAACACCGTAAACAAAGCGCGATCGCGAATTGGATATTTCCCGAGTGCGATCGCCTCATAAATTCGTATCACCTCATCATCATCTAAATCCTTGGCTACAGACTCAGGTAATCTTTCTAACTGAATCCCGATAGTCGGGTCAGCTTTTACATATTCTGAAAGCAATAGCCAACGATAAAACGACTTTAGCGTTTGCAACATCCGATTTATGGAACTTAGAGCAAGTTCACGTTCCTTGATTAAAAACGTCTTAAACTGTGTCACTTTACGGCGACTGACCTCAGCCCAAGGCAGATCGCACCAATCCATAAATACCTGCAAATCAGCTTGATAGGCTTTGCGGCTTTTAGGTTGCAATGACCTTGAGGCAAGAAATTCATCAATTCTGGCTTGACGCAAATCTGATGTAGCGATCGCCTTGGGTGTTTGACTATAAATAATTAAAGTCGGTTCGGGGATTGCCATAGTATCAAGAAAGTTTAAAAGTTAAAAGCTAATGATATAGCGCTTTGCAAGCAAGATGAATTTACATAGTCAATTTTTTACTCTTGCACTTTGATCGCTTGATGAAACATCCCCATGCAACAGGACAACTGATAATTTTCCACAGTTTGAGGCGCAAACTCTATAGAGTCCATTTAATATCTTAAGGAAAAAGTAAAAAGTTTAATCAATGACATATACAAGTGATTTATAGCTATAGCCAGAAAGCGAGTTTCGGCACGAGGGGCAGCCCCTCGCTTTCTGGGGTTTTGATTTTGTCTCAATACAGGTGGCTACAGTTATAGCATTTCTAAATAACGTCAGTTCGGGTTAAGGATAAGCAGGTAAAGCCCAATCCATATGGAGTGAAGGCTTTTTAGGCTGACTGATATAGTAATTCCAGATAAATGCAAGAGGCTTTGACTTTGCTCAGCATCGTATATTGCTGGCTGAGCGAAGTCGAAGCCCTGTTTTGCCTATTTGAATTGTCTATACTTTACTGCCATGTAGTTCAACAATTTGTTTGACCATTGCTAACCCTAATCCCGTACCTTCGTATTCATGGATGAGGGTGCTGTCAATTTGCACAAAGGCTTGAAAAAGTCGCGGTAAATCTTTGGCGGCGATGCCGATGCCACTATCTCTGACTTGAAACAAAATCATGGACTCATCGAGATGCACTGACAGTTCAATTGTGCCTCCAACGGGAGTAAATTGACGGCAATGGTTAGGAGGTTAATCAAAACCTGTCTCATTCGGCGATCGTCTAATAAGATCTTGCTTATATCTTGAGAGATATTATAGGTAATTATAGCTAATACAAAAGATGAGAGGCGGCGCGAATCGCTGCGTCCCATCTTTTGTATTAGCTACAGATGGTTATACATGCAAGAGATAAAAGTTAGACTTTTTCTTGGAGAGTGTTAATGCGATGACCAGTATTCATCAAAATCTCTTTAGTTGTAATCACATCCGCATTTTCACCAATTACCACTACCAGAAATTTTCCCGCGGCGATTTCTGCCTCATACTTACGGGCTTCCGACTCAACAATTCCCTCACTTGTCAAAACTTTAGTCAACCCACCATCTGCTTCGATATCCTGCCAGTTTAGCGATCCATAGCCATGAGCAGCATCCTGATAATTTTTGCCCAGCACAGAAATCTTGTTTCTACCTATCCCTGCCTTATGAATTTCCGTTGCCACATTCTCTGATTCAATACTTGTCGAAAAAACATCAACTATTATGAACTTCTCAACTACAGAAAGATTATCCTCACTTGTACCACCATCTTCTATATACATCGGCGGTTCGACAGCATAGTTGTTCACCAACCCTTCTGTATCTACGGTATAACCATCGGCAGTGTGAATGCTGTCACCATCTTCTGCATTATCAGGAGTATGCTTATAATTGACTCCTTCCCGCTCTTTACGGGCTTTGGTTTCTGCGGGAACGATGTTTGGATCGAAAGAATCAGTAGTTGTCTCGGTTTGAACTTCTGTACTCATGATGCTCTCCTTAATTAAATTTGAGGACTGTTTACCTGAGTCGAATTTAACAACTCCGTGTAAATAATAATTTTAATAAGTTGGTAATTGATTTTGTGAATGAATTGAGTGAGTTGATTGATTAAAATACAAAACGTAGTAAAAAGAAAATTGCTTCCTATGAGAGAGGCTTCGACTCCGTTCAGTCAGCGTACAGCCATACAAGAAATAGTCACGACAAATTAAAACTCAAACAAATAAAGGCGGCGCGAAGCGCCGCCTTTATTTGTTTGAGTTTTAGGTTCTAAACCTAAGTACAGGACAAAAATTTAATAGAGTTAAAGAAGGCTTGAGAATTGAGATGAAGGTCAAAGATGATAAGGCGAAGAAAATCAAAGCCAAGGCGAAAGATACTCTTGGGAAAGCGACCATGATTTTTAAGCTTGAGAGGATTACAGAAAGATTGCCATAAACCCGAGGAAAAGCACCAACACAAAGCCAGAGTAAGTAAAGCAATGAGCTTAGAAAGTCTTTCTGAGTCCTGAAGATGAGTGGATTCTAAACAAAAGCCACGGGATTTAAAACAACCAAACAAAGTCTCAATGCCCCAACGCTTGGCATAGTCAGAAATCGCAGTATAAGGAGCATGGTCAGTAGCGACAATCAACAAAGTGCCATCCTGAAGACGCATCGCCGCAACATAAAGCCAATGTCCCCAAATTTGTCTAGGTTTGGACAGCACTTTAAATTCATCAATCTGGAGGTCTTGACAACAAACTTCAGCCCGTAGTTGTTTTTGCCCATCGTCAAGTAAGGTGTTTTTACGAATGCGGATTCTAAAAGGGGTACATGGTTCACACAGTAAATAATCAAACCACTCTTCCCACTTCGACAGGCTCAGTGACCACCCACAAACTTTCGGTCTGCGGTCAAAAAGGAGATTTCGCGACTGCCAAATATTTCTAGAAATCGATTCCACAATTCACATCGTTCACGGGTCTTGGAGTTGCCTTTTTTATCCAGCATGAGCCATACCAATGGAAAAGCGACTCTATGATGTACTATTCCTAGGGTCAGCACATTGAAAACTGTTTTACCAAATTGCCAATCGGTGCGGTTGATTGAGATTACCCATGGTTCGGGTATCTGCATTACTTTAATCACGTTTACGGCAATGCTTTTATAGTCCACTTCAAACTCTCGGAAGAATCTTTGTAGCCTTTTGTAGTGCGATGCAACTTTGGCTTTGCCACTAAATCCTGTCGCGATTTCAGCTAGGTTTACTATCCTTACTCGGATAAGCGCGATCAGAAATGCCGACACGAATACCCGTCTTGCTGCATTCCATTGCAGATGCTGCTGCAACATTTCTCGGAATAGGTTAATCTCTTTGATAGGGGTTTTATGGTTAGATGTGGTTATCTTTTATAAAACTCCTCTCTCCCTACTTTTACAACTTTTTGTCCTGTACTTAGTGCTTGTACTTATCACAGCTAGCCTTTAACCTCTACAATCTCCATCATACCTGTAGTAATTCTAAATAAATTCAAGAGGCTTCGACTTCGCTCAGCCATCGTAGTATTGTTGGCTGAGCGAAGTCGAAGTCCTGTTTTTTTGTTTGAATTGTCTATAAATAGTAGATGTGAGAATTCACATCTACTATTTATGGTATGAGATAATAATCTCACTCTAGCGATTCTCCTTCGCAATGAAAACAGCCAAAGCATAAATCGTGTTGACAAACTGATAGTCATGAGAATTTTATTAGTTGAGGATGAGATTGACTTGGGAAAGGCGATCCAGCGTAGTCTTAAGCAGGAGAAATATGTCGTTGATTGGGTACAAGATGGTAGAGAAGCATGGAATTATCTTGACCAGAAGCCAACAGAATATGGAGTCGCGATTTTGGATTGGATGTTGCCGCATCTTTCAGGGCTAGAGCTATGCAAACGTATACGCAGGGATAAAAATCCTCTTCCTGTATTAATTCTCACGGCTAAAGATCGGATCGAAGATCGCGTAGAAGGGTTGGACGCAGGAGCCGATGACTATTTGGTTAAACCCTTTGGAATGTTGGAGCTATTGGCGCGTCTGAGAGCATTACAAAGGCGATCGCCTCAGATCCAATCGAACCAGTTAGCGATCGCCAACCTCGTTCTCGATTACAGTACCTCTACGATTACCTCACAGGAAAGGAATGGGAGATCCCATAGCATTCAACTTACTGCCAAGGAGTTTCAGCTTTTGGAATACTTTATGCAACATCCTAATCAAATTTTGACACGCGAACAGATCATCAATCGTCTTTGGGAAATCCAAGCAGAACCAGAGAGTAACGTGGTCGCTGCCCAAATTCGCCTTTTACGCCGTCGTTTAGCAGAATATGGGCATGAAAAATTAATTGAAACAGTTTATGGTTTAGGTTATCGCCTCAATGCTCCCAATGAATCAAAATAGGATCTTTTTTAAAGCGAGAATGTCTCTGGCTCTCTGGTACGCGGGTGTGATGGGAGCAATTTTAGGCTTATCGGGATTTGGTGCTTATCAGGTGATGGCTCATGCCCACTGGCAAGGCGTTGACCAAGAGCTGGCGGTGGTTTCTGGTAATCTCCATGATGCTTTGGAGCCAAATTTGCAACAATCAGGACAGATTGACTCAAGTGTGCGGAAAGTTTTGCCCAATCTCTGTATTAGAGGCGCAAAATGTGAACAGGAAAGCGATCGCCATGTTTTGGGGATTACCCGACAAGAAGGTTATTACATAAGGCTGCTAGACCTTTCGGGGCAGGTAATGGCAACAGTGGGTCGTCAATTAGAAGAAACTCCATTTAGTGCTAAAGAAATGATTTGGCAAACTTTAGAAGATGGAAGAGGGAATCGTTATCACCAAGTTTCGCTACCGCTAAAAAACAACCGTGGACAGTCTTGGGGATATATGCAGGTGGGGCGATCGCTCCAAGATTATGACAAACATTTAGATGAATCAAAATTAGCTTTATTAACAGGCTTACCGATCGCATTTTTATTAGTCAGTATTGCTAGCTGGTACTTGTCAGGTCGAGCCATGCGTCCCGTCTATTCCTCCTATCAACAAATTCAGCAATTTACTGCCGATGCCGCCCATGAAATCCGCACGCCCCTCGCCTCAATAAGAGCGACGGTCGAGTCTGTTCTTTTGAGCGATGTAGTCTCAGAATTAGAATCGCGCGAAACTCTCCAAACCATTGATCGCCAAACAATTCGACTATCTCAATTAGTTCAAGATTTACTAATGCTTTCACGCATGGAAGTACAGGTTTCTAATCAACAACAGCGATCCTGTTGTCTCAACGATATTTTGAGCGATTTGATGGAGGAAGTAGCAGCGATCGCGATGCAATCAAAAATCGATCTCTATCTGCAAACTGTGAGCGATATTCCCATTTATATCATTGGTAACGAAGAACAAATCTATCGACTAATTGCTAATATTCTCATCAATGCAATCCATTACACACAAGCACATGGCAAAGTTCAGATATTCCTAGAACAGAGCGATCGCACGGCGATAATCTGTATTAAAGACAATGGCATCGGTATTGCTGCTGCTGATTTACCGTATATTTTCGATCGCTTCTACCGCGCTCATAGCGATCGCTCCCGCGAAACAGGTGGAACTGGCTTGGGGCTAGCCATTGCTATGGCGATCGCGAAGTCGCATCAGGGCAGTATTCAAGTCAAAAGCGAGATTGGCAAAGGCAGCGCTTTTACAATCTCCTTGCCCAATATCAGGAATTAAAGACGATGTTTGGCATCATCTCCAATTTCTAATATTAAATTTCATTCTCATTTCATTTTCCTATGTGATACTCCACTCTAAAGCTACTGATAATCTGTAACCTGTCTACAATTTATAATTATGTTGTTCCACACCGCTAAATATCAAATCGCCTCAATTGTATTGATGCTCGCTGCTACAGGAGGCGGACTGACAGCTTGCACAGCAATAAATAACGCTGAATCAACACCTGTGGCGGAGAGTACGGCATCTCAAGTTGTAAAGCCCGTAGATAAGCCAATGCAGGGGATGGATCACTCAAGTTCTATGATGTCCAATGGCGCATCTCATAGCTCGATGAGTTTAGGAATTGCCGATGCTGATTATGACTTGCGTTTTATTGACGGCATGACACCACATCATCAAGGCGCAGTGGTTATGGCAAACGATGTTTTAAAGAATTCCAAACGTCCTGAGTTACGGAAATTGGCTAACGAAATTATTGCCGCGCAAGAGAAGGAAATCGCGCAAATGTCTGAATGGCGCAAGGCATGGTATCCCAATTCTGGCAAGAAATTGATGATGTGGCACGCTGAGTCCAATCACATGATGGAAATGTCGCCTGAAGTTCGCGGCAATATGATGATGAATATGGACTTAGGCAGTGCTGACGATAAATTTGATTTACGCTTTCTAGATGCAATGATTCCTCACCACGAAGGGGCTTTGGTAATGGCAAAGGATGCGATCGCTAAGTCCAAGCGTCCTGAAATCCAAAAACTGTCTCAAGAGATTCTCAGTTCTCAACAGGTGGAAATTGACCAAATGAAACAATGGCGCAAGAGCTGGTACGGAAAATAACTATTTGCTATGCAGCTGGTGATGTGAAGGTTAGAAATGAAGAGAATTTATAGTGCTTGTCTGAGTCTAGTTTTATTGACCAATCCCTTGGCTGTGCTTGCCCATGCAGGACATGGCGACAAATTTAAGCATGATGATGCTCAACCGACTGAAGGAATCCAAGTTGATGCGACCACTGCTCAAAAGATTGGCATTAAAATCGAGCCTGTAGTTAAGCAGTCTCTGGCGATCGCCATTAAAGCGACTGGACAAATCGAACCTTTACCCAACGGCAAGGTGAAAGTGACAACGCCGATCAAAGGAACTCTAATTTCTTTGCTAGTCCAAGCAGGAGATGCAGTCGAGGCAGGGCAAGTATTAGCGGTGCTATCTAGCCCTGAGCTAACGGATTTGCGCGTCAATGCCTTAGAGAAGCAAGTGGACTCGGTGGCGAGTGTGCAGGAAGCGATCGCTAATTTAGAATTTGCGCGTCAAAACTATGCTAACCAACAGCAGATCGTCGAAGCAGAACTGCGACAAGCGGAAACTGAGTTAAAAATTGACCAAGAACGTTATGATCGCGATCGCGAATTATTTGCGAGTGGTGCGATCTCTCAACGACAACTGCAAGAATCTGAGAATAAATTCTTAGCCGCCAAGTCAAGCCTATCGAAAGCTTCGGGTCGATTACCCTTACTCGAAGCCGCCTCACAAGTTAAAAGGTCAGAAGCCTTACTCGAAGCTGCTCAGTCGAAGGTTGAGTTAAGTGGGGCTGCCTATTCAGCCCGTTTGCGACAACTAGATTCGCAAGCTGATGCGAATGGAAAGGTGACAATTCTCGCGCCGATTGCAGGTACTATTAGCGATCGCGAAGCTACGATTGGCGAAGGTTTTGAAGAAGCTGGGAAACCAATTTTGACAATTGTTGATGATCGCAAGGTTTTAGCAACGGCAAATATCTATGAGAAGGATATTAATCGGGTGCGGATTGGGCAACAAGTAAATTTGAAGGTAGCGGGTTTGCCTGCGAATGTCACATTTCAAGGACGAGTGACGACAATCGGTACTGTTGTCGGTGAGGCGCGTGTCATCCCTGTCAAAGCTGAAATTAGCAATCTCAAAGGTCAGCTTAAGTCAGGAATGTTTGCTGAAATGCAAGTATTAACAGATAAAGTTTCGGCTCCTGTCATCGCGATTCCGAGTATTGCTATTGTGGAAGTACAGGGCAAAAATATAGTCTATGTGCAGAATGGCAGTAGTTTTCAGCCTGTTGAAGTGAAGCTAGGAAGTACTTCAGGTAAGTTGGTTGAAGTGGAAAGCGGTTTATTTGAAGGTGATCGCATTGTCACTCAGGGCGCTTCTCTTCTCTATGCTCAGTCTTTGCGCGGTAATCCTCAAAAGGAATCAGATAAATCTAAAGAAGGTGAAAAAGTTGTTGTTGCAAATGCTATGCCTTGGTGGATTTTCCCCGCAGCAGGTAGTGCGATCGCTATGTCTTTAGGTGCAGCATTTTGGTTGGGACGGCGCAGCAATCCAGAGATACTGAGTTCTCACGGTTATCTTTCCAATACCGATAAATTATTACTACTTTCCAGCCATGATTTATTGCCAACAGAAACTGTGGATGAAGACCAATCAAAATAAATATCAAAAATATGCTCAACACGGTTCTTAAATGGTCGATCGCTCAGCGTTGGTTAGTCGTTATCGGCGCGATCGCAATTACATTTTTGGGTGGCTATAACCTGACTAAAATGCCTCTGGATGTTTTTCCGAGCTTTGCGCCGCCACAGGTGGAAATTCAGACAGAAGCATCGGGTTTAGCTCCTGAAGAAGTGGAATCATTGATTACACTGCCAATTGAAAGCGCTGTTAATGGAACGCCAAATGTGGTGACAGTGCGATCAGCTTCGGCGGTGGGAATCTCGACAGTCAAAATTATTTTTGATGGGAATACCGATATCTACAGGGCGAGGCAATTAGTTGCCGAACGTTTGCAGCAAGTCAGATCTAAGCTACCTGAAGGAGCGAATGAACCAGAAATATCGCCTGTTTCTTCACCGATCGGCACGATTTTAATGTATGCGTTTTCAGTGGAAGATAGTGCAAATAATTCTGCTGCGAAAACTGACTTAATGGAAGTGCGGCGGATCGTCGATCGCGATATATCCAATCGTTTACTGGCTGTATCAGGAGTATCGCAGCTCATCGTCTATGGTGGCGATGTCAGGCAATATCAGGTCTTAGCCGATCCTACCAAATTGGTCGCCTTTAATGTTTCGCTGGAACAGGTAACGGAAGCGGCTAAACAAGCAAATCTCAATGTGGCGGGTGGATTTTTAATTAATAGCGATCGCGAAGAAATTATTAGGGGTGTAGGACGCATTGAAACTATTGAGGAACTAGCGGAAGCAGTGGTGATCGCTCGCGATGGCAAGCCCGTAAAGTTAGGCGATGTGGCGGAAGTGAAATTGGGAGCCGCCCTTGCGCGGGGTGATGGCAGCATTAATGGCAAACGGGCGGTGGTATTGCTAATCAACAAACAACCGCAAGCAGATACGCCAAAAGTAACCCATGCTGTCGAAAAAGCGATCGCTGAATTACAAACGGCTTTGCCGAAAGATGTAAAAGTACAGGTGACATTTCGGCAAGAGAGCTTTATTGAAGCGGCGATCGACAATGTGCGCGACTCCCTCCGCGATGGCATTATCATTGTCGCGATCATCATGATTATGTTTTTGATGAACTGGCGTACTACGATAATTACGCTCAGTGCGATTCCACTTTCAATTTTAATCGGCATGATGATCTTGTCTTGGTTTGGACAAGGCATTAATACGATGACCTTGGGCGGTTTAGCAGTGGCGATCGGTTCAGTGGTCGATGATTCCATTGTCGATATGGAAAACTGCTATCGAGGAATGCGCCAAAACCAAGCGGAAGGAAATCCAAAACATCCCTTTACGGTGGTTTATGACACTTCCGTAGAAGTACGAGTAAGCGTAATTTTCTCCACAATTATTATTGGTGTAGTTTTCGCACCGATTTTTACGCTGACGGGTGTTGAAGGCAATATTTTTGCGCCAATGGGCGTGGCTTATCTAGTGTCTATTTTTGCCTCAACGCTAGTAGCCATGACCCTATCTCCTGCGCTCTGTGCGATTTTGCTAGCTTCGATTCAACTGCCTAGCGATGAAACATGGGTGACTAACTTTGCTCAGAGGCTCTATCGTCCTTTATTAAATCTATCTATTTATCGCCCAAAGTTAATTCTATGTCCTGCGATCGCTGCTTTACTAGCTTCTCTGATCATTTTACCGAGCCTTGGGCGCGTTTTTTTACCAGAATTTCAAGAGCGATCGCTTGTCAATACAATTTTGCTATATCCCTCGACTTCCCTTGAAACCACTAACCGCATGGGGTTTGCGTTGCAAGATGTCCTCAAGGATGATCCAAATTTTGAAACTGTGCAATTGCGCTCTGGGCGGGCGGCGGGTGATGCTGATGCGGCGGGCGTTAACCTTGGTCATGTCGATGTTGAACTTAGCGATCAAGGTATTCGCGATCGCGCAGGCAGCATCAATAAACTGCGTCAAGAATTTAATAAACTTACGGGAGTAGCTTCCAATATTGGTGGCTTTATCTCGCATCGGATGGATGAAGTCTTGTCGGGAGTGAGGAGTGCGATCGCAGTTAAGGTCTTTGGTGCAGATTTGCAAGAATTACGTGCGATCGGCAAGGAGGTAGAAACGGCAATGAAGGGAATTTTTGGTATTGTCGATTTGCAATTGGAACCACAGGTTCCTATCCGCCAATTACAGATTAAATTTGATCGCCCAATGGCAGCAAGGTATGGACTAACGATTGGGCATCTTTCCGAAATTATTGAAACTTCTCTGAATGGTAAAACCGTATCTCAAGTTCTTAAGGGACAGCAGTTATTTGACTTGGTAGTATGGCTCAAACCTGAATTTCGCAACGATTTAGAATCTATTCGTAATCTCTTAGTCGATACGCCGACAGGTCAGAAAATCCCATTGTCTCAAGTCTCTCAGATTGAATATGGTACGGGACCCAATACGATTAATCGCGAAAATGTCTCACGTTTATTAGTAGTTTCCGCCAATGTATCTGGACGCGATTTGCGATCGGTGGTTAACGAAATCCAAGCAAAAGTGAATCAGCAAGTAACCTTACCTTCAGGCTATTTCATCCAATATGGCGGTCAGTTTGAATCAGAAGAACGCGCCACCCAAAATCTGTTAGTCTTCGGTGGGCTTGCCGCGTTAATTATCAGCATATTAATGTATTTCGCCGTGAAATCTATCCCTGCCATGTTAATGATTATGGTGAATTTACCATTAGCGCTAGTCGGTGGGATATTCTCGATCGCCATTAGTGGCGGCGTGATCTCAGTCGCCTCTCTAGTAGGTTTCATCACCCTATTTGGTGTGGCGGTACGCAATGGATTGCTATTAGTCGATAACTACAATCAGAAACTCGCTAAGGGAATACCATTCCAGCAAGTAATCCGTGAAGGTTCAATGGAGCGCTTAGCTGCAATTTTGATGACTGCTCTAACATCAGCACTAGGCATGGTTCCATTAGTAATTGGGACGGGGGCTGGTAAAGAGATCTTGCAACCGCTTGCGGTAGTGGTCTTAGGAGGTTTATTCACATCTACAGCCTTAACTCTGTTAGTGCTTCCTGCGTTGTATTCACAGTTTGGCAAGTATGTCGCTCCTAAACAGATAGCAGAAATTAATATTGATGGAACTGAAAGCTTAGGAGGTATGAGTATGTAATATTTATCCTTTCTCAATCTTAAAAAATATCTAATCAAACCTAAAAAGCTGTGGCACACGCGCAGCGTGCGTCACAACCTCTTTATATTGGTTTGTCATCTACTTAAAGGAACTCTAGCTATATGCGATCGCCTAAATTTTTACTCATTGTCACTGGTATCATCAGTTTGCTAGCACTAGGTGCTTGTAGTAGCGGAACTCCGACTATCTCCACCACTAGCTCCACTCCTAGCTCTGCCCAGACAGCAGCTACCAAGCCGAATGAGGTAGCTCCATCTTCTAGCAGTCCATCTCCCAGCGCAATGAAATCCAGTAAAGATGAAAATCACAATCAACCTAAACAAGGTGGTCAAGTGATTGAGACGGGTGCTTATCACTTGGAGCTAGTAACTGCAAAAGAAGAAGGTGGTACTCACATCGACTTTTTCTTGCTGAAAGGAGAAAATCATGAATCTGTTCCTGACGCGAAGGTGACAGCACAAGTACAGTTTCCTGATGGAACTCAGAAATCCTTTGACCTAGCCTATGATGCTCCTGAAAAGCACTATACTGTCAATATCGACAGTAAAGCTGCGGGAGAATATAAAATTGCTATCCTGACAGACATTAAGGGTGAAAAAGTAAATGGACGTTTCAGCTTTAAGCAATAGGCTGCTCTCTACCTACAAATTAGAGCTATAGATATAGACAATTCAAATCAGAAAAATAGGGCTTCGACTCCGCTCAGCCATCAATACACGATAGCTGAGCGGAGTCAAATCCTCTTGAATTTATTTAGAATTACTATAAAATCGAATTAGGAAATTTAAAGTAGTCCTACGGTTTAGCTATAGATTCTACAGCAATCCTAAATGACTGATGAGAGAGTCGAAACAGGATTGCTATGATCAGGTCTTCATGGAGACGATTATCGTGAAAGTCAAGAGTTGAGAAGCGATCAGGTCATAACAAATCATTAGAGTGAATAGATTATGATATTTTAGGTGGGAGAAAAATATTATACTGCTGCTTAATCTAACCGTTAGGTATTAGAATGCCATTATTCACCTACGTCCTCTCGTTCAAATCAGATGTCTATGTAGTGCAAGGAAGCCATAGCAACTTCACTGGCTTCTATAAAACTTGGACAGATCTGCCGAAGAATGCCTTACCCGCACTCTCGCACAGTGGCAGGCGAGATTTAGCGCAGATGTCATTCAAGACAGACTTTTCTGAAGTCCCCAATCAGAAGCATGTATGGAAGAAAACATTTAAAGTTGATGGTGAAGACTTTAATGTCTTTGCTATTCAAACGGAGCGCTAGCTCTATTAGGATCTATTTAGAAGCATTTCGAGACCATTGAGAATTAATTCTAGACCGAAACTAAAGTCAACAACACCATCATAATGTCCGTTGATCAGGTAGTGAGTCATTCGATTCATGTAGGGGTATTTGTCAGCAGGGATACTCGGGATATATTCCTTGGCTGCTTTGACATATTCGGACTCATCGACTGGGAAGTTTAACTTCTGAAGCGTAAATCCATAGATGTGACTATCGATCGCATTCCAAGCTCGATCAACCATCTCGAATGAAAAGCCCGCTTCACATAGACAGCCCAATCTCGCATCCGTATAGCGCAACATTGCTGGCCCCACATTAATACGAGAGACGAGAGGCATCGTCGCCCAAGAGTGACGCAACAACACCTCATGAGCCGAATGTGACTGTCGCCGCATTGCCGTTTTCCAATCAATGCCAAGATCAGGTACTTCGATTTCGCTCACTACCAGATCGACGATGCCATCTAATATGTCGTCTTTGTTCGCCACATGGTTGTACAGTGACATCGCCTGAACACCCAGATCTTGAGCTAACTTTCGCATTGAGAGCGCTTCAATCCCCCCATCATCAGCCAGACGCATCGCCGCAAGCAAGATGCGATCGCGACTCAACGGGATTTGGGGCATGACATCTGAGTTTCTCGCTTTCACCATTTCACAATTTCTGTATCGATCCAATTTTTATCTTGACAAATTTAGGTTATGAGCTACACTTACGATGTAAGTTAAGCTTACAGTGTAAGCTTAACCAATTAAAACTTGTCCCCAAGTCATCCTAATTTGCTTAAAAAATTCCTACAGATCATTCTAATGGGTGATGGACAAGTATCTACCCCTAACTCGCTACAAATCTTATATTGCCGCAGCTATTACCCCTAGTAATGCAAAGGGAAAAAGCAAAGTATGGGATCAGCACTGGTCAAAAAAATCTAACTTAAGCCCAGCGAAATCACTTATAGAAGCGCACAGAAATATGATGGGAAGTTTTATTCGGCAAAAAATTCAATGCCAAACAGGATATCTAGAGACGAGTGTAAGCAATCTATACTCCCCAAATGAAATTCGTCTTTCTGTTGATTAGAAGGATTCTTTTTCTTGGAGTTAACTCTATTGTTTTGAGGTAAAAATGTTTGCAATGAGAAAATATCTATTCCGTGTTTCTGGGGCTACTTGGTTATTTTTAATAGGAGGTATGGTACAAGCACCTGCTAGTGCGAATACTTCTAGCCTCTGTTCTAGTCGAAGAATGGAAATAGAACTGGCGATCAGTACAAAAGATTTTCATGCTGCTATTCGTAGTAAAGGTTATTACGAGACAGACTTTACGCAATGTTATGTTCCGACAGACTACTATTATGTCGGTCAATCTCATAAAACTGGAGAATCAATCGTACTAGCCAATGCTACAGATTCTATGGAGAATGGTATTTCAATTTTTAGAGTTAAAAAAGACAGTTATATTTATCAGATATATTTATCAGATCGCGCAACAAGGAGGCTATCAATTTCGTCAAGCTTGGCGTAGCTTGTCAGTTTTTGACAATGGCAGATGTGTTTATCATCGTAAAGTCAATGGTGCTTCTTATCGCTTACCCTGCACCTAATCTGTCGTATATTTTTTAAAGTTAAAAGATGTTTACAACAAAACAAAAAAAATTAATCCTTTCGAGTGCTTTGGGACAAGTCTGGTCATTGCCAAATTACTGGATTTTTCATGGGTTGCTGATTTTAACAGCTACGCTTTCGGCAGGTATTGGTAATCTGTTATTGCCAGAAATCACTTGGGGAACAACGCAGAGACAGGGGTTAGAAACCTCAGTGGGGAGGAAGATTAATACCACCCTAAAAGGAGCTATTGCCCAGCGAAGTAATGACGCATCAGACTATTATCAACGGGGATTTACTTATTACAAGCAGCGGAAATATAACGAGGCGATCGCAGAATATACACGAGCTATTGAACTCGATCCCAAGTATGCTGATGCCTATAATGATCGTGGTGTTATCTATTTTAATCAGCAAAAGTACGACAAGGCGATCGCTGATTATGCGCGAGCTATTGAACTGAAGCCTGACTTTAGCGATGCTTACAATAATCGTGGTCTAGTTTATTTTAGTCAGAAAAAATATGATCAAGCAATTGCTGATTATACCCGAGCCATTAAACTCGATCCTAGTGATGCTACCGCTTATAGTAATCGAGGTTATATTTATCGTCTCCAAAAATATTATGAGCGGGCATTAGACGATCTTAATCGTGCAATCAGACTTAATCCTAATTATGCCACTGCCTATAATAATCGTGGCACAGTCTATGCTGATACTAACGAATACAACAAGGCGATCGCTGATTTTGATCAAGCCATTAAACTTAATGTAAAAGATCATCTATCCTATTACAATCGCGCTAATAGCTATCTAGCATTACGCAAATATGACAAGGCGATCGCAGGCTATAACGAGGCGATTAGACTAAATCCTAACTATGCTAATGCCTACAGTAATCGTGGTTATTACTATTTTAATCAGCAAAAGTATGATCAGGCTCTCGCTGATCTTAATAAAGCTATTCAACTGAATGTTAATGATGGATTTGCCTATTATAATCGTGCTGAAACTAATCGAGCATTGGGTAATATATCTGATTTAAATCAAGATTACCAACGGGCAGCAGAACTGTTTCAAGCGCAAAATAATACTTACTGGTATCAAAAAGCGCTAGTGCGACTTGAAGAGTTGAGATAGCTTTATTTGGGCGTTTACATACTTGACACACCATGCAGGTTTTACCCCCCTCAGTCCCCCCTTGTAAGGGGGGAAGTCTGAGTTCTCCCCCTTACAAGGGGGAGTTAGAGGGGGGTCTAGAATCTGGTGCATCAAGTATATTAATGCCTTTATTTGGCAATGGACGATTCAAGTGTGATCGATGTATTTGCGTCCTTGTTTGTCGATATGAAATGGGCTTTTCAGCATCTATCTCCTACTAGCTGACTAGTACCGCCCAATTAAGATGGAGTTTGGCATTTATGATGTTTACAATAAAGAAAAAGGTATCATTTCCCTCTAATTTTTGTCGGAATCTTTGGCAAGCCCAACAAAAATCCAATCGTTGCAGTTTCCATTGGCTATTGATGCTGACTGGTGTGCTTTTAGCTAGCGGAGGAAGTTTGTTTCTGTCAGGATCAGTCTTGGGGTTGATAAGGGAGCTTGATACCTCAGTGGGAAGAAAAAATCTTAACCCCTTAAGTGGAGCAATTGCTCAACAAAGTAAGGATGCGGAAGCCTATTACCAGCAAGGCAATACCTATCTAAAACAGCAAGATTATGACCGAGCGATCGCCGCATATAATCGAGCGATCACCCTCGATCCCACGCATATTTATGCCTATGACAAGCTGGCTGAGAGCTATCGAAAGCTATCCGATCAGTATTTTTATAGCAAGCAACCTGATCAAGGTCGAGCTGCCTATGACAAAGTGATAGAAGTTAATGCTCAGAAGTTTCGCCAAGGTTCTGTGACCTGCGGGCAGAATGAAGGAGATCAACGGGAAATTGCTATTCTCACAAAGGAATTTGCTGCCATTTTCTGTAACAGTAATGTTTATCACAACTGGGATGATGTGGCTGGTGAGATGGTTTTTTCTGGAGAATACTACTATGTCGGTCAATCTCGTCAAACTGGAGAAATCAAAAAAATATCTAATGCGACTCGTTCTATCAATGAAGCCAAGAGGATCATAACCTTCCAAGTAACTGAAGGACAGAATACTTATCGAATTGAGACTAATGAAGGTTTGAATACTAACTTCATTTTCAGAAATGAGCGAAGGTATCTCTATGAGGAACCTTGTTGGCGCACTTTTTCAATCCTTCAGAATGGAAAGCAGATTTATCATCAAATGCTCGATGGTTGTCTGAATTGATCGCTTTCTATCTATTTTAATTGATTGATTTAAATCGCTGTCAAATTACAGACTTGTTTAGGTAAATTTAAGAAAAGGTATTCTACCAATGATCCTATTAAACAAAAATATGATCGCCCATTTGGGAATGGTTGGGCTTGGGTCAGGAATATTATGGGGACTAGCACCGTCGCCAGTTCAGGCTAATGAGCGCTCTGTGCTTTGTAGTAATCGCCAAATGACCACCCAAGTAGCATTGACAACACCAGAATATTTTGCAGCAATTTGTAGTCGAGGTTATCTGGATCAAATCACTGGCTGTTATGTGCCAACAGAATATTATTACGTGGGTCAATCTCGTAGTACAAAGGAAACATTAACTGTGCCACGAGGGATCATTGAAGTCTCACAGCAGCCCCCAACAACGATTTACAAAGCAACGGAACGTATTAACACCTATCAGATTGCTACCAGTGGTTCCCAAACCCGTGAGCCTTGGACATCTCTATCCATCTTTGAGAATGGACGACGGATTTACCATCACAAAGTGAATGATTATTTAGGCGATCGCCAATGCCGTCCTCAATATCAACCTGTGCCAATTCCATCATCTTCTCTTCTGTTTTCATTGCCCAAGTTAGAGCCTATACCGAAAGTTCCAAACGTGCCACTGGTAGTGCCTCTTCCAAAGTTGCCTCAGCAAGAGGTTTATCGGCGTTATCAAGGTTCAGACAAAACCATTGAGGGCTACAGTCGGCAAATTGCAGCTAATCCTAACAATTTACAAGCTTATTTTGCTCGAGCTAATCGTTATTACGATTTGAAGTTCTATAGAGACGCGATCGCCGATTATAAACAAGTGATTCGCCTAAAACCAGATCATGCAATCGCCCATTTTAATCAGGGAGTCAGTTATTATCGCGCCAATAATTCTAAGGAAGCATTGGTTTCATTTAACGCAGCGATCGCACATACTTTAGTGTCTGATCCGCAGTCGCCTTTGTTAGCCATGTTTTATAACAATCTGGGGATAGTCCAAAGGGATCAATTACCGATTGATCAAGCGTCATCGGTATTTTTGAAGGCAATCAAGATTGATCCGAATTATGCCCTGCCCTATTACAATCGGGCGCTACTAATGCAGAGTTTTAGGGGGAATGAATTGGCGATCGCCGACTATACAAAAGCTATCAAGATCAGCCCGTTATTTGTGATGGCTTACCTCAATCGTGGTCGGGCGTATTATGACTATGACTCTATGGCAACTGATTACGGAGTAAATACACTTAATGCCCTCACAGGCGCAAAGATTGACAATACAAAAAACTACCAACAGGCGATCGCTGACTATACTGCTGCGACTAACCTCGAGCCAACCAATGCCCTTGCCTATTTTCAAAGGGGAATTGTCCATTACCGCATGAAAAACTACGATCAAGCGATCGCCGACTTCACCCAAGCGATTACCCTCGATAATGATTACCTAGATGCTTATATCAATCTTGGTATTGCATATGCTGAAGGTAAACAGGATTATGGACGAGCAATTTTCTACTTCAGGCGTGCCAAGGAAAAGAATTCCCAATATGCCCCTAGTTACTATAATCTAGCCGTTGGTTATGCTGCACTTACTCCCAAGGATTCTGGTCTCATTGATGCTTATTATAAGAAAGCGATCGCCCGTGACCGCCAATATGAGAGTGATTACCACAAAGACCTGAGCCAGCAACATTATGCTTTTCAGGATGATTATGAACTTATCCCATCTCTAGCAGAAATTATCGTTCCTTCTGCTTCCCTTCCTTCTCGGAAGAAAACTTGACAGATTAACTGCTCTATTTTTATTCAGAAACTATTACAATCCACATTCCGTATTAATGTGTATTATTTTGCTCATTCTAATGCATCTCAAGCAAGATGCGATCGCGACTTAACGGAATTGGAGACATGACATTCGATTTTCTTGCTTTCACCATTTCATAACTTTTGTATTGATCTTTTTTTCATCTTGACAAATTTAGGTTATGAGCTACACTTACAGTGTAAGCTTAACTTACAGTGTAAGTGTAAGCAATTCTGTAGACCGACTTTAGAAAATTAATATCAGTGTCTGCCAAATGTAGAGAAAAAAGCTATGACAATATCAAATTCTCTCCCCATTGTTGAAGGAAATCACCAACGGAATGACAAAATGAAAGCGATCGTCCAGACTGAATATGGTTCGCCCGATGTATTGAGTCTGCAAGAAGTTGACAAACCCGTAGTAGCAGACAATGGTGTGCTGGTAAGAATTTGCGCTTCCTCCATCAATGCTGGCGACTGGCATCTAATGCGTGGAGATCCATTTATTACTCGTCTAATATTTGGGGGCATCTTCAAGCCTAAAATCCGAACCATTGGCGTAGATATCGCTGGACAGGTTGAAGCTATTGGCAAGAATGTTACCGAGTTTCAGGTGGGTGATGAGGTATTTGGTGATCTATCAGAATGTGGTTTTGGCGGATTTGCAGAGTATGTCTGTGCGATCGCGTCAGCATTGGCGCTCAAGCCAACTAACACCTCATATGAGCAAGCGGCAACCGTACCTTGTGCTGCCCTTACAGCACTTCAGGGGCTGCGAGACTGTGGGGAGACTCAATCTGGTCAACAGGTATTGATCAATGGTGCATCGGGCGGCGTAGGGTCGTTTGCAGTGCAGATTGCCAAGGCGTTTGGAGCAGAGGTGACTGCGGTATGCAGTACTCACAAAATGGAGATGATGAGAGCGATCGGCGCAGACCACATCATCGATTACACCCAAATAGATGTTACTAAAAATAGGCAGCAATACGACCTCATTTTCGATGCTGCCGCCTATCGATCGGTGTTTGACTACAAAGCAATATTGAAAACTGAGGGAACCTATATTCTCGTTGGTGGTTCCATTGGGAGATTGTTTCAAGTGATGTTGTTCAGCTCCTTGATTTCGAGAATTATGCATCGCAAAGTAAAGTTTGTGACGGCTAAACCTAATCAATCAGATTTGGCAATTTTACGGAATCTGATTGAAGTTGGAAAAATTGTTCCTTTTATTGATCGCACTTACATTTTGAGAGATGTGCCGATCGCAATTCGCCACGTCGAAGAGAGACAAGTGAGAGGGAAAGTTGCCATTAAGGTTTGAGACGTATGAGTGCCAATGCGAATTTGAAGTGCAACAGGTTATGATATTTTGGCTGTGAGTAAAAGCTTTTCTGCCGCCCAACCTCATCTCCCATACGTTATAAATTGTATCCCTATAAATTTTATGGAAAAGCAGAAGATCGTAGCATTGCAAAATATTTTCAGTTCTAGACTTGATACTTTGAGCCATTATTAGAGATTGTGGAAAGTCATTTTGTAGATGATGTAGAGACTCTATTGCAGCGACGCATAGTACCCGATATAGTAATTCCAAATAAATTCAAGAGGCTTCGACTTCGCTCAGCCAGCAATATACGCTGGCTGAGCGAAGTCGAAGCCCTATTTTTCTTATTTGAATTGTCTATATGTTTCCTTTTGGCACACAAATTGCATTCACTTGCAACCAGCCTCGCAACTTCGCATTGTGGTGTTCAGGAAAGTCAGATAGTAATTTGAACCCAGATGTAAAATCTTTGGCTGAAGCTCGTAGTCATATTTTAGCGACTCAAGAACTTCTAACAAATATCGAGGTTGACGATACAAAGCTGTCAAATACCAAATGGATTGAACTTGGGCAAGGATCGTACTTAGAATTACTTGGACAATCTTACGTAGATGATTTTCTGATGCCAAACTTTTATTTCCATATCACGACGGCATACAATATCATGCGTATGTCAGGAGCACCAATAGGCAAGCGTGATTTTATGACGCACTTAGTACCTTTCGTGAAGCACCATGATTGAAACAGCTGAAACTCAGATTATCAACCTCGAACAACGCCTCAGGCAAGCAATGCTTGCTTCTGATGTCAACGTTCTAGATGAACTCCTTAGCTTTCTTCTTGATTCTGCTTCTTTGTTTTACATCTCACGCCTTAACTGACCATTGCCCTAAGCAGGGACAACTCAAAAAATTGCATTACAACTTTTTGAATTGTTATAAAATATTTTTTACAACAAATATACTAAGAAATGAATTTACCACCTGGACAAATGGGACTCCCTGTTCTCGGACAAACCCTCCAGTTTTTATTTGATCGCCAATTTCCTCAAAAACAATATGCTAAGTATGGAGCGATCTCTAAGACTAATTTACTGGGTAGACCTACTGTATTTATGACGGGTTCAGATGCCGCCGAGTTTATTTTGTCTAGTCACATGGAACACTTTTCATGGAAAGAAGGATGGCCAGATAATTTTAAATTGCTACTTGGTGAATCCTTGTTCTTGCAAGATGGTGAAGAGCATCGTCGAAACCGTCGTCTAATGATGCCTGCTTTTCACGGACAAGCGTTAAACGGCTATGTAGAGACGATGGAGGCAATATCATTAAGATATTTGGAAAAGTGGACAGAAAAGGGAGAATTTAACTGGTTTGATGAATTCAAGCAACTCACTTTTGAGATAGCTAGTCAACTTCTGCTTGGTGCAAATGCTAGCTCTGATGTAGAACGTCTGAGCGGTTTATTTGGTGATTTAACCAATGGTTTGTTTGCAATCCTGCCATTTGATTTGCCATTTACGACTTTAGGTAAAGCACTTAAAGCCCGCGATCGCCTATTGGAACATATCACTCAAGTTGTGCAAGAGCGTCAACAACATCCGACCAGTGATGTGTTGAGTATGCTAGTTCAAGCGCAGGATGAAGATGGAGAACGCTTTAATGTCGAAGAGTTAAAAGCTCAAGCGATGCTGATGCTTTTTGCAGGACATGAAACTACTACCTCAATGTTGACTTGGTTTTGTCTTGAATTAGGTCGCCATCCTGAAATTTATGAACGCGCTCGCCAAGAACAACTCTTGTTACCTCAAACAGGTGCATTGACTTTAGAGCAGTTAGGCAAAATGCCTTATCTCGATCAAGTATTCCAAGAAGTTGAGCGCTTACGTTCTCCTGTTCGTGGCGGATTTCGGGGAGTCGTTAAGCCATTTGAGTTCAATGGTTATCATGTTCCCAAAGGTTGGCTAGTACTCTATTCGATTATGCTCACCCATGAGCAAACGGATGTTTATACTGATCCCCAAAAGTTCGATCCCGATCGCTTTAGTCCTGATCGCCAAGAACATAAAAAGAAACCGTTTAGTCTCATCGGTTTTGGTGGTGGCGCTCGCCTTTGCATCGGTATTGCCTTTGCGAAGTTAGAAATGAAAATTATCGCCGCCCATTTGTTACGAAATTATCAATGGGAAATCTCACCTTCTCAAAATCTTGAACCCTTCCCGATTCCTACTCTACGTCCCAAAGATGGTCTTAAAGTACGTTTTAGGAGTTTACAAAAAGGTGACTGATAGATAGAACTCACTATGCGTTACAAATCTTCCTTGGTTGTATTGCCATTAAACTTCGTGGGATTTTTAAGGATTGAGAATTTAAGCGAGATCAATGGAGGAATGTCTTTCGGGGAATGAACAATAGCGTCAGCACCATGATTGTTTAATTCTTCTGGGGAGCCATAACCATAGGTGACTCCGATTGCAAAGACTTGATTTTGCTTTGCGCCAATCACATCATGAGAGCGATCGCCAATCATCACGGTTGAGTTATGGTCTAGATTTGCTGTGAGTAAAATATGCTTAATTAATTCACCTTTCATGCTGCGCGTACCATCTAATTCGCTGCCATAGATGCCATCAAAGAAATCCGACAATTCAAAATGTTCGATAATCTGCTTTGCGTACACATGGGGTTTAGAGGTTGCTACATATATTTGATAGCCTTCTGCACGAATAGCTGCGATCGCTTCGGGAATTTCGGGATAAAGCTCATTTTCAAATAAGCCAATGGTTGAGAAGCGATCGCGATATAAAGAAATAGCACGATTAATTAAAACTTGATCCTCAGTTTGTAGCAGTTTTGCAAAACTTAGACTTAGGGGTGGTCCAATACACCACAGCAATTCATCAGTAATTGGTGGTTGATTGCCAAGTTCAGAAATCGCATATTGAATACAGGTCGTAATCCCAACCTTCGCATCAGTGATAGTGCCGTCAAGATCGAATAAAATTGCTGCCATTGTAATTTAAGCTTTTCGCATCAGGGGTATCGATATAACCAATTCAAATAAGAACTAGAGGGCAGAATGATTAGCATACAGAGTAACCAAAGCATCCAAAGATGTATCTGTAGGAGCATAAAGTCGTCTCTTCTTGAGAGCAGCAAAGTCATGCTCAATCTTGTTAAAGTCAGGAGAATATCTAGGCAGAAATAAAACTGTCCTTTCTTTGCTCATTCATAGCCACTACTGACGCGATGATCAAACCCAGACTTATCAATGTACATGACGTTCTACGTCTCTTGGTATTGGATAATCTTTCTCAATTGCCGCAGATATAACTGCCTTGCTTCCTCCTCCTCTTACGTAGTTTACGACTAGTTCTCTTAAGTCCACACTGTATGCCATCTCTCTTCTTTCTTTTTCTTATTTGAATTTACTATAGCAAATTTCAATCTAGTGAGTTACAGTAGCAAGAGTGAGTAAACCAAGATTGAAAATCTGAAGTAGAAAGACTGCTGAAAGTATCTTCAAGAGATTTGAGCAATCAGGATAATTTATTGCACCAATAGACCGCAAAATAGCCTTAGAGCGTGTTTGAGAAGTTAATACATATAGGCAATTCAAATAAGAAAATTAGGGCTTCGACTTCGCTCAGCTATCGTATATTGCTGGCTGAGCGAAGTCGAAGCCTCTTGAATTTATTTGAAATTACTATACAAATTCGTTGGCAAAAGCTAATGCTTTAGCCCCTAAATCCCCCAATTCTTGGAGACTTTAATACGGTTCCCCCCAAAATTGGGGGGCTGGGGGGGGCAAAAATAAAACTTCTCAAACACGCTCTTAGCTTAGTCAAGAATATTTATTGTGTTCAGATTTATCGAGTGGAGCTTTTTGTCTAGGGCATTGTCTAATCCATGCCCTAGACAAAATTGAGCGGTAAATTAATATTCAAAATTTGCTACACTGAAAAAAAATAGATATATTGACTCACCATGTATTCCACAAACCAAAACCAACAAATATTAGAAGCAATCAGCTAACTGAGCCAGCAGCAGATCCAGATAGTTTTGCGATTTATCCAAACACTGCAACCCAAAAAGATCTCTACCCCAACTTCTACCCCATTCGAGCCCCTAGCAAACTTTATTGGAGCAACCAATCACGGCAATCTTGCCCAACAAATTGACCAAGACCTCTATGAGTAACGCCATATTCACTGATACATGGGGATGACCTACCCTAAACAATGCAGGAGAACGCAGACATAGAGAAGTCGCAAATCTTTATCAAACCTTAATTGCAGAAAGAACACCCATCTATACCAGCACCTTCGTTCTAGATGAAACATTCACATTATTTTTTAAGCGACTCAACTCCTTTCAAGCCAAACAAGCAATACTCTAACTATCTGAAGCATTTTCTACACAGCAGTTTGAACTAATCCAAATAGATGAATTGCGATTTACCCAAACTCAAATGTTGCGGTTAAAGTATCTTGACAAACCTCAAATCTCTTTCACAGACTTAACCTAAATGTTAATTATGCAAGAATTTGATATCTATCGAATCTTGACGGAAGATGCTCATTTTACTCAAGTCGGTTTAGGATTTCAACTTGAACCTAGTTTTTTTGATTTGCTGAACATTGAAATAGCGACTATTAGCTAAAATCCTATTTTAATCAACCGTCAAGTTTTGTAGAGTGATCGCTATTCGATGAGACTGTTAAAAGCGATATGATGAAAATAAAAGGTTGACTATTCACTATGCATATAGATCCCAGCACAACATCTTCCCAAGACAACTACAAACTATTAACCAATCTGGTAGTCCCGCGCCCGATCGCATGGGTAACTTCTCAAAATAGCGAAGGAGTGATCAACCTTGCCCCCTTCAGCTTCTTTAACGCGATCGGTAGCAATCCCTTGTATCTCGTCATCAGCATCGGCAACAAAGACGATGGCAGTCCCAAAGATACCGCCGCCAATATTATCGCTAACCGAGAATTTGTCGTTAATCTCGTCACAGAAGATCTATTAAATGCGATGAATATCTCCGCCGCCAACTTTCCATCTGAAGAGAGCGAACTCAAAGCCGTTGGACTTCATGAAGCTGAATCAAAACGAGTCAAAGTTCCCCGCATCGCCGAAGCGAAGGCAAGTTTAGAATGTGTACTGCATAGTCAACAGCCATTAGGAGCATACAATCTAATCATCGGTGAAGTCGTGATGTTTCATGTAGATGACAGCATCATTGGTGATCGCTACCATATAGATGGATTTGCACCCATCGGTAGAATGGGTTCACCTGCCTACTATTGTCGGACAACCGATAAGTTTGACCTCCCACGCATTTCCTACGAGCAATGGCAACAAGATAATCAAATCGGCTAACGTAGAGCATTAGCAAACAGGAAACCAACCATGAAAACCAGAAAACTAGGCAATCAAGGACTAGAAGTATCTGAACTGGGACTCGGCTGTATGGGAATGTCCGAATTCTATGGCAGTGGTGACGAACAAGAAGCGATCGCCACAATTCACCATGCCCTCGACCTCGGTGTGAACTTTCTCGATACCGCCGATATGTACGGTCCCTTCACCAACGAAAAGCTAGTCGGCAGAGCCATCAAAGATAGGCGAGATCAAGTCATTCTCGCCACTAAATTCGGTAATGTCCGCAGTGCGGAAGGAGGATGGCTCGGTATTAACGGTAAACCAGAATATGTGAGAAAGTCTTGCGATGATTCACTACAGCGCTTAGGAGTAGATATCATCGACCTGTACTATCAACATCGCGTTGACCTGACCGTACCCATTGAAGAAACCGTTGGCGCAATGGCAGAACTAGTGCAACAAGGGAAAGTTCGATACCTAGGCTTATCCGAAGCTGCTCCCGCCACAA
>CAVVRZ010000020.1:0-75265 GCA_963750795.1 uncultured cyanobacterium | reverse complement strand
TCGCTATAATGATACAGGCGAGTAATCGTAGATTTTTCGCGTATTTTTAGATTGTCCGTCGCGCCTAGATGCGATCACGCTTGTTGTTTTACCTAATATTTCGTTATTACTGTCTGAACCAATCAAACTTTTATGGCTAGCTTCCCTTCCCTCACTGGCGCTGAAATCCGTTCTAAATTTCTCAAGTTTTTTGAAGAACGTGGACACAAGGTATTACCTAGTGCCTCGCTTGTGCCGACCGATCCCACAGTCATGTTGACGATCGCGGGGATGCTACCCTTTAAGCCAATTTTCCTAGGACAGCAGGAGCCAGAGGTTCCTCGCGCCACCACTTCTCAAAAATGTATCCGCACTAATGACATCGAGAATGTCGGTAGAACGGCGCGTCACCATACTTTTTTTGAAATGCTGGGTAACTTTAGCTTCGGTGACTATTTTAAAAAAGAAGCGATCGCTTGGGGATGGGAATTAGTAACTAAAGTCTATCAGATACCTGCTGAAAGGCTTGTGGTTAGCGTCTATGAGACCGATGATGATGCCTTTGCAATCTGGCGTGACCAGATTGGCATTCCTGCCCATCGGATTCAGCGCATGGGTGATGATAACTTCTGGGCATCGGGTGCGACGGGACCCTGCGGACCTTGTTCAGAGATTTATTATGACTTCCATCCTGAGCTTGGAGATGAGCATATTGATTTGGAAGATGATTCGCGGTTCCTAGAGATTTATAACCTCGTCTTTATGGAATTAAATCGCGATGCCCAAGAAAATTTGACTCCCCTAGCTAAGCAGAATATTGATACGGGCTTGGGCTTAGAGCGGATGGCACAGGTTTTGCAAGGCGTTCCCAATAATTACGAAACGGATTTAATCTTCCCCATCATTAAGAAGGCGGCGGATATTGCAGGGATTGATTATCATCAGAGCGAAGAGAAGGTAAAGACTTCTCTTAAGGTCATCGGTGACCATGTGCGATCGGTTGTGCATATGATTGCTGATGGTATTAACGCTTCCAACGTTGGACGGGGCTACGTGTTGCGGCGTTTATTGCGGCGCGTCGTCCGTCATGGGCGCTTAATTGGTGTCGAGGGAACCTTTGCATCGGAAGTAGCAGAAGTGGCGATCGCCTTATCAGAGTCAGTCTATCCCAATACCCGCGATCGCGCCAAGATTATTAAGGAAGAAATTCAAGTCGAAGAATTACGCTTCTTGCAAACTTTAGAGCGCGGTGAGAAATTGCTAGAGGAAATTCTCGCTAAGCCTGAAGTGAAGGCTGGTAAGACTATCTCTGGGGTTGATGCCTTCACCCTCTACGACACCTACGGCTTCCCTCTAGAATTGACGCAGGAAATTGCCGAAGAAGAAGGCTTCAGCGTCAATGCTGATGGCTTTGAAGTGGAAATGAAAAAGCAGCAAGAACGCTCACAGGCTGCCCATGAAGATATCGATTTACTCGCTAAGGACAACTGGGCAAATATGGCTAAGGAGTTCGGGGCGACCGAGTTTCTCGGCTATAGCGAACTCAGCAGCACCGCCAAGGTCAAGGGCATCTTGGTCAATGGCGAAATGGTAAAGACCGCGATCGCAGGTCAAAAGGCACAAATTGTTCTTGATCGCACTCCTTTCTATGCGGAGTCAGGTGGACAGGTGGCTGACTATGGCTATCTGGCTATTGGTGAAGCGATCGCCAAGGTTGGCGATGTCCAAAAGCAAGCGGACTTATTTATCCATTTGACCCAAATTGAGCGTGGCGAGATTAGCGTCAGTGATCAGGTTAATGCTCAAATTTCTGTATCCCAACGCCGCCGCATTCAGGCACATCACACCGCAACGCATTTACTACAGGCGGCATTAAAGAAAATCGTTGATCCCAATGTCTCTCAAGCGGGTTCTTTGGTTGATAGCGATCGCCTGAGATTTGACTTCAATCTCAATCGCGCAGTTACTGCTGAAGAGATTCATCAAATCGAATTGCAGATTAACAACTGGATTGCCGAAGCTCACGACTCCGTAATTGAAGTAATGCCGATCGTTGAAGCCAAACAACGCGGTGCAGTCGCTATGTTTGGTGAGAAGTACGGCGCAGAAGTGCGCGTAATCGATATTCCCAATGTATCAATGGAACTCTGTGGCGGAACTCACGTTAAAAACACTAGCGAAATCGGCATCTTTAAAATCATTACTGAAGCGGGAGTTGCCTCTGGCGTGCGCCGCATCGAAGCGATCGCAGGTCAAGCGGTTTTAGAATATTTGACCCTGCGTGACAATGTGGTTAAGGACTTAAGCGATCGCTTTAAGATTAAGCCTGAAGAAATTGGCGATCGGATTACAGGCTTGCAGCAAGAACTAAAAAATGCTCAAAAGTCTGTGGAATCTCTCAAGCAAGAAATTGCTCTTGTCAAAGCCGATGCCCTGCTCCATGAAGCCGAACCCGTGGGCGAGTTTAAGATACTCGTTGCCCAACTGCCAGAAATCGAAGCTGAAGCCTTGAAAGCGGCTGCCGAAAAGCTATCGGCAAAATTAGGTGATAGCGCCGTAGTTTTGGGTTCCTTTAGCGATGATGGCAAAGTTACCCTTGTGGCATCCTTCAGCAAGGCAGTGAACGCCAAAGGCTTACAGGCTGGCAAATTTATCGGCGCGATCGCCAAAATTTGCGGCGGTGGCGGCGGCGGTCGTCCTAATCTTGCACAAGCGGGCGGTAAAGACGCAAGCAAACTTCCCGAAGCCCTAGAAGCTGCCGAGACTCAATTAAAAAATGCCCTTGGTTCCTAAGGAGCCGTAAGTTTGATACAGCCATTTATGACTTTGGCGAACTGCCATTAAAGAAAAATGCGACGTTTTGCGTCGCATTTTTTGTACTAGTTGCTTTTCTCCACAATCAACTGTCTTTTTGCTTCTAAGGCAGCCTTAACGCGATCGCATTCGTACACAAATTTACCTTGTAAAAACCTCAACTCGTCGAGACTATCAGCAACAGGATAATCGATGGCTTTTTTCTCCATTTCTTTACAGAGATTGGCCAAAAGTATTGCCCCTAGGGAAGCACTGGAAGCTTTTAGAGAATGCAGTCCCATTCGCACCGCACTAATATCATTGTTCTGGATACTATTCACAACTAGCGACTGAAATTTGGGTAAAGACTGCAAATAGGTATCAACTAGTCGTAAAACAATTAGAGCATTCTTTTGGGAGCCAATCATAGACTCCAACTCCTCAAACACTGACATATCCAGCGCTTCCTGTTCCTTTGGTACTTCTTGATCCATATTGATTGTTAGGGGGGAATTTAGAGACTGATTTTTGAGCAAGGCAAATATGAGTTCATTAATCCGAATCGGTTTAGAAATGTAATCATCCATACCCGCCTTCAGAAAACTTTGGCGATCGCCCTGCATAGCACTAGCCGTCACTGCCACAATCCGAATATGTTGGTTAGCCCCTTGTTCAGCCTCACGGATTTTTTTAGTTGCTTCAATGCCGTCCATTTGCGGCATCTGCACATCCATCAAAATCAGATCGTAGTCACAGCGTTGCAGTGACTCCATCACCTCAAGACCATTACTAACCACATCACATTGATAGCCAAATCTCTCTAACATTAACCTGATTAGCTGTTGATTAACTGAATTATCTTCAGCAACTAATATTTTGAGTGGAAACTGTTCTGCCAAATCAGTAACATCAGCAGTAGGTAAAAATTCGAGGCTATTGTCTAAGGATGAGTTTTTAGAGGAATCTTGCCCTGCCTCCGTCGAGTCCACATAAGTCGTAATCGTAAAATAAAATGTAGAGCCTGTGGTGATCTGTTGATCGATTGGTTGATGGATGAGTTCTTCTAACCATTTTGCTGTTGGCTCTCCCCCCAAAGCCCCATAACTCTCAACCCAAGTTGTTCCGCCCATAATATTAGACAACTGTTTGCAAATCGCTAATCCCAATCCCGTCCCCCCGTAGGTACGAGTAGTCGAAGCATCTGCCTGCGTAAAAGCATGAAATAAGTGATTAATGCGATCGCTAGCAATCCCGATTCCCGTATCACGAATTGAGAAGAGAAGCTCATACCTTGGTGATAGCGGTCTAGATGTTTTATCTACTTCTACCTCTTCATAATCATCTGGATTCTCTGGGGTAATGAGATGCCCACTGATTTGTAGATGGACTCGACCATCCTTAGTAAATTTGATGGCATTGCCCAACAAATTTACAAGCACTTGGCGAACTCGGGTAACATCGCTGATGATTTTGTTGGGAACAGTTGGCTCGATATAATAGCTCAGTTCTACATCCCGTTCCTCAGCTTTGAGATATAAAAGCTCCAGCGTCTCTTTAACGCAACTGACCAATTCAAAAGGCTGTTGTTCTAACTCTAATTTCCCTGACTCGATCTTTGAGAAGTCTAAAATATCATTGATGATTGTCAATAAGCTTTCTCCGCTACTTCGCACAATCTTGGCAAAATTTCTCTGCTTATTTGTCAGTTGAGTATCTAGCAAGAGCGTGGTCATCCCAATAATGCCATTCATCGGAGTCCGAATTTCGTGACTCATCATTGCCAAAAAATTTCCCTTGGCTCGATTGGCTAGTTCCGCTTCTTGGCGAGCGCTTTCCAAAGCTTTATTGCGTAAGGCTAGCTCAGAGGTACGCGCATGCACCCGCTCTTCTAATTCTAAAACCAGACTTTGATAGCGCCGCTCACTTTCTCTTAAGGCAAGTTCAGTACTTCGACGATCAAGAATTTCCTTCTCTAGGGCTTTATTAGCGATCATTAATTGTTCAGCACTAGGCATTGCCAAAGCCGTAGGGATTAAAAATACTAACTCAAAGGCGGTGTAGAGGGAAACCAGAGCAGTCAATGCTTTGAGCGTTCCTGACAACCAGTAAAGCGGATACCAAAGTGTGACAATTTCCATGACATGGGTAATGCCACAGGCGATGATAAATGTCCCAAATAGCAGGGATACTTTCCGAAATGCCGCGTTATCTTGCCGTTTTTGGACAAAGTAAATCAGCATAATTGGAATTGAGAAATATGCTACGGAGATAAGCCCATCAGCGATAACGTGCAATCCAACTAGATTTGTTTGCCAAAGATAGCAGTGACCGTGGGGAATAAAACCACTGCTTTCTAGTAATTGAAAAACTTGTTCTAGCATATGCAACTCATCTAATAGTCGGATTTACGGTGCTATTCATTGAATGTGTTTGTAAAGGTGTTCTATTGTTGTCTCAAGGTTCTTGATATTGACTTAATATTACGATCTTAGTTTTTTACTACCTGAGTCTTTTATCTAGTACTCCTCCTGTTAGGTAATAGATGTACTTGGGATTTATCTGATAACTAATGCCAAGTGTTAACTGATGTTAAATGAAACCCCTATTCCTTCTCCCGCAGAAGAAGGACAGTAAACCTATAATATTTTCTTGTTCTCTGGTAAAGGTTTTGAGATAACTTTGCTGGAGTTAGCAAGTCTTGTTTTGCAACACCGTTCATTTCTGGTTAGCCCCAAATTGCAAAAGTTGATCTTGATTCCTAATTTGACAAACTCCCTGTTGACGAATTTTTAAAGAATAAAAAATTATTTTCGGGATCTCGTATACCTAAAACAATCATTTGTATTGACTTTACCCTAAATAATTGTTTGATGGACAACTACATCATTATTTTCTTACTTTAGAATACGACTGTAGTTAGTCTCCCTAGGCTAGGAATCCAGAGAGAGCTTCCTAATCCTCAGTCTCTTAACAACTCGTCTCAGATCGCCATAGCTCTTGCTTGGTCACATAGCAAAAAAAGAGTTAGCCAGTATCAACCAAAACCTCAGAAGATAACTGGCGGCGCGATTCGCGCCGCCAATTATAGTAGTTCCAAATAAATTCAATAGGCTTCAACTTCGCTCAGCCATCGTATATTGCTGGCTGAGCGAAGCGATGCACTGAGCTTGTCGAAGCGTCGAAGCCCTATCTTTCTTCTTTGAATTTTCTATATCTTCTGGTTTGCTGTCGTATGGCAAACCTTGCTTTGCTATACGACTATGGCAATATTATGGTTAGCAATTATCGAGACATAACTCTGATTTATAAATATGCTGACTAATATCAAGATGCTGTTGCAGGCTTGTCAAAACTTAGATATTGACTATGAAATTTTGCATTTTCATCAAAACTTGGTGAAGGTGACGATCGCTCAAAAAGATTATTACTTTACAAATTACTCCACGCCGCTCAATCCTCAATCGATCGCCGAAATTTGCAAGGACAAACAATACTTCTATCAAATTTTTCAAAATGTAGTGCAAATGCCGCGCACTCAGTCTTTTATCTCCCCCTATTGTGATCCCAAATACCAAGAATATTTACAATTTAGCTCTATCGCAGAGATTACCCAAAATATTATTCAGAGTTTCGATTTCCCTGTGATTGTAAAACGGAATCGTGGGTCAGGGGGGAATCATGTATTTCGCTGTGCTGATGCCTCAGAAGTCCAAAATGCTTTAGCCGCCATATTTAATGTGAATTGCAAAAACTATGATTATGTTGCCTTAGCACAAGAGGCGATCGCGATCGTGAAGGAATATCGCTGTGTTTGTTTGAATGGCGAAATAATCGTTTTGTATGACAAAGATTTCTCACAGGCAGAATTTGCGGGTAATCTCAGCCCTCTGCATTGGCAAGGAGCGATCGCTAAACCCGTTAGCGATCGCCAAGTAATTGCGGCAATTAATCAATTTATCCAGCCCATCTTTCAGCATATGTCGATTGTCTATCTTGGTCTCGATATTGCTGTCGATACCAATGGTCAATATTGGCTAATTGAGGCAAATTCCCATCCTAATTTTGATATATTCATTCGGGACAATGGTGAGTCAGCGATCGTTCATCTTTTTGAAAAAGTCCTCCAGTATCTTCAAAGTATCTAAGCACAGTGAAAATAAAGGGTCAGTTAGACCATAAAGTAGAAATCCATAATATCAATTATAAATTAGTTGTGATAAGGTCACTACATTTTGAATTTATCGTCATGGAATAGGTGTTGCACCAACTATTTCGCATTAAGCTAACCATTGCCCCAGATTGCAGATCGCGTTCAAAAGCTAACTATTTTATTTTGTAATAAACTAATAAGCTGCTGAAAATCAGATGGTTGTTGCTCAAGCGGTAATTTCACTAATTCTCTTGCAATAATTTTGTTTTGTTCTTTTCCTTTGACAAGATTGCCTTCTAAATCTCTAACTTCAAAACATTGATTAGAAATAGCCCGAAAGATCTCTTTACCAGACATCCGCTCAAGCCAAGATCCTGAACCATATTGCAAAGGTATTATCCCACCACTTAATTCTTGAATAAAGTTCAAATAAATTTGTTTAACTGTATCTTGTTCTAAAATATTGATAATTGATATTTTTCTATCATTCATCCGTATAGATAGAGATTCTAACTTAAGTATCCCTGCATTTTGATCTCTAAACTCATCTCGATTCCTAAAATGTGAAATAGGCAATGTTTTTCGTAGTTCCCTCGAAATTGAATACAGAGTTAGATTCGCCGCATCAAGAAATATCCAACGGTTACATTCATCAAGAATATGTTTTCTAATATCAGTTGTAGATTTTAGAAATGAAGATTTTTGAATATAATCAGGATCGATGAAGTAATTTTCTAATTCTCTTTTGTGCCAAATGAGCATATTGTAATCATCTCGATTTGGAAACCTTTGCCACGATCTTTCAACAGTTTCTGGATCTTGGTCATCGCGATCAATTAGGAAATAATAGGAAGGATATTCTCTAATCAATGCTTGTGCTGCACTGCGAACATTGTCACACCCGCCCATTGTGCTAACCCCAACTGCTGTTAAATCGTTATTATCCAATAGCTCTTTAATAATAATTGGATCGATTTCTTGATTGTCTTTACCTTCTACAAACAATTTATGTTGTGCATTTTGGTTGACTTGTGTCGCATTAACACCACGCTGTAATCTCATAAATTATATTCTCCCCGTAAAAATTAGCTATTCTCATCTGGCACCAGAACAGCGCGATAACGTTCGTCTACAGAACGAAACATTTCTTCAGAATGAGTTGCAAGAATATATTGATTCTGTGGTGCTAATTGGTAAAGTTGCCTGACAAAGTCGCCGTGCCATTCAGCATTCAAATGTAATTCTGGCTCATCAATTAATACAATACTTGGTTGTTCTTGAGTATTTTTCCAAATCAAAAAAAGTGTTGCAATCATTTCTTTTTGTCCCGAACTTAAACCATCGAAAGAAAAAGATTCTTTCCCATTGATAGGTTTAATACGAATATCAATTTTATTGTCAGGCAAAGGACGTAAATGCTCTATCTGACCACCACAATATCGTTGGATTAAAGAATTTAATTGAGATAGTATATTCTGAGATTGTTCTTTATCTGTATCCTCAAACAAAGATGCTTGTCCCATTAAAGATCGTAAAATTTCTAGTTTAAAAGAACTTACTGGACTAACAAAATTTCTTATTCCTGATCTTCTTCGCATATCATAACTTCTAGGATAATCATCCGCCATCATTCCAAGTTCAGGATTTGACTCTTGAACTTTTCGATAACTATTAAAATGTAATAAGGGAGGGATAATTAGAGGCTCACTTGAGAAAGCAAAGATACTATTTAAAGGATAGTCAAGTATCTCAGGATAATTTTTTTTATTAAAGCTAAATAACGATTCGTCACCCTCTATACGAGTTGCTGAGAAGCCTATTCCATGATTGATTTCCAAAAAAGCTACACATTTTTTTTGGTTTTGCTCAACTGTACATTCAATGCTTGCTGTTTTTGTACCTGCTTTTACCAATAAATTTGCAATATCTAGCAGCAATTCATCTGTTCTAAATCGACTTTTAAACTGTTTTTGAAATAGTCCTGCTAACATCAACAAAGAGCAACATTCCAATACGGAAGTTTTTCCACCACCATTTTTACTCCCTAAAAGTAAAATATCTGGATCTCCCTGCATCAGAGGAGGAAGGAAGTCAATCTCTAAGGAATCAATTTTTTTATAATTACTAATTTTTAAATGACTTAGGCGAATTTGTTTTTTCTCAGCCATAGCAATTCCACCTTGTATATATTGAGACTAACTAATAGTTGTCCTACAAGAATTATCGCATTTATATGCACTGGTCAGCTAATGTCATGCAAGTGCTAAGACTTATCGTCATGCGAATTAAAAAGTACACAAATACGTCGATCACGACTAGCTGACCAATGTCGTTATTCCGCTTCTTGGACTTTAGCGGCGATCGCCTTAGCAATTTCTCGTAAAGCTTTAGCTGATGCAGACTCAGGATGACCTAATACAATTGGCACACCGCGATCGCCACCTTCGCGAAGACTAATTTCTAGAGGCACACATCCCAATAGTTCCACGCCTAATTCTTCGGAAGCTTTTTTGCCGCCGCCAGAGCCGAAGATATCGTATTGCTTGTCAGGCATATCAGGGGGAATGAAGTAACTCATATTTTCGACAATGCCCAAAACGGGAATACCCATGTTTTGGAACATCTTTAAACCCTTGCGCGAATCTAGAAGCGAAACCGTTTGCGGTGTGGTCACGATCACGGCTCCCGCTAAGGGAACCGATTGGGTGAGGGTTAACTGCGCGTCTCCAGTTCCGGGAGGCATATCGACGATTAGATAATCCAGTTCGCCCCAGTTAGCTTGATAGAGAAACTGACGGATCACACCATTGAGCATGGGACCACGCCAGACCACGGGCTGATCTCTGGCGATTAAAAATGCCATGGAGATCATCTTTACCCCGTAGTTAAACGCTGGCTCGACCACATCTGCACCATTTTCAGCTTTGACGACTTTAACTTGGGCGGCTTCCATGCCTAGCATCAGAGGTACATTAGGTCCATAGATATCCGCATCGAGAATCCCCACTTTTGCGCCTATATCCGCGAGGGCGACCGCTACATTCACTGCCACCGAGGTTTTACCTACGCCGCCTTTACCACTGGATATGGCGATCACATATTTGACATTGGGGATATTTTGTAAATTATTAGTTGGTGCTGCGGGTGTGGCGATCGCAGGACTATTGGCAACTACTTTTACCCAGACATCGCTCACTGCGTTAATACTTTTAATCGCATCTTTGCATTCTTGGATCAGGCGATCGCGATGGGAGCTATTGGGATTGTCTAATAAAAGTGTGAAGCTAACTACGCCATTGGACTTGATTGTAATATCACGCACCATATTTAACTCAATGATGCTTTTTTGGCGATCGGGATCGACAATTGGTTTTAATAAGTCTTGTACTGCTTGTAAGTCGGGTAAATCAGTCATGGATTCGCAAATTCAAAAATAAGAAGCTAATTAATTATCCAATTAATTGGGGTAGTAATGCCAAAACCCAAAATAGACCTATGCAACCGCATCCATCAGTTTCATAATGTAGTTAATCTCTCAGGCAAGCAAAAATTATGAGTAATCAAGTCAAGGTCATCCAACCAGTGGGACGGCTAGATGTAACAACGGCGGCGGAGTTTCGCCGACAGGTTAATGACATCGCTTCTGCCGCCAATCCTCCTCAATTTTTGGTGGTAGACCTTCAAGAAATTACTTTTATGGATAGTTCAGGCTTAGGTGCGTTAGTGTCTGCGCTCAAATCTACGCGCGGTAGTAACGGGGAAATGGTGATCTGTGGCGCTAATGATCAAGTTCAGATGTTATTTGAGTTAACTAGCATGACCAAGATCTTTAGAATTTATCAAACTATTAATGATTTCAATGCAACTCTCAGTGAGTAATTTGCTAATGAATTGATTGCCTCGCTCAGCGAGGCAATCAATTCATTAGCAATTGGTTGATTAGAGGGCTTCGACTCCGCTCAGCCACCGTATATCGATGGCTGAGCGGAGTCGAAGCCCTAGTTTTCTTATTTGAATTATCTGTAACTTAATCTTTGCTAGTTCAATCTACTGTAAATTCCACTTCGAGGAGCGATAGATCATCATCGAAGGGGTGATTGTTGGCGGCAGCTTTAACATTATCCAAGATGTACTCAATCCGTGATAGGCGATCGCTAGGGGTACGGATGAAAGTATCGATCAAGGAGTTAAAGCCCCAAATGCTGTGGTCTTCTTGGGCGATTTCGTAGACTCCATCACTGAATAGATAGAGGCGACTATTGGTATCAATCTCGCAGGTTTGGGCTTGATAGGTCGATTCGGGCATCATGCCGATGGGTAGACCCGATGTTTTGAGAAGCTTAATTTTGGGGATTTCTTGATTAGAAATCAAAACCGCAGGGGGATGTCCGCCGCTCGCATACTTGAGGCACTGGCTGGAGCGTTGGTATACGCCATACCAAATCGTGAAATACATCTCATTGTGAGCCGACATTTGGAAAGTCTGATTGAGATCCTGTAATACTTCGCTAGGACTGTAAAAATCAGTAGTATCTTGAGAAACTTTGCTAGGACGTAAACTCCGAGTCCGCATCAAGTTTAAAACCGAAACTGAAAGTAGGGCAGATCCAACCCCATGCCCTGACACATCGAGTAGATATAGCGCTAGGTGATCATCATCTAACCAAAAATAATCAAAGCTATCACCACCAAGCTGAGTTGATGGCAAAAAACTAGAATTAATCGCAATATCGCCTTGAATGGGCAATGGTAAAAGCGATCGCACATACTGAGAAGCTTGAGCTAGGTCTAGCTCGATCAACCGCTTTTGTGTTTGTAACTCTTGATTGGCTTGATAAAGTCTTAAGCCCGCTCTTACCCTTGCCCGTAATTCATTAATACGCGGTGGCTTACTCAAAAAGTCGTCTGCCCCCATCTCTAACCCCTTCACCAAGTCCCCCTCTTGGTCTCTGGCGGTCAGCAAAATTAGGTAGGTGCTTGACAGGTCATGACTGCTTTTGATTTGGCGGCAGACCTCCAATCCATCAATAATCGGCATCATCCAATCACAGATAATCAAAGAAGGGTGAAATTCCTTTGCTTTATTTAGCCCTTCTTCGCCATTTTTTGCCACTATGACTTGGTAACCTTGGCTGCTTAGAAATCTTTGCAGGGTCATGCGGATCGTAGGATCATCATCAATAATGAGAATTAGCGACATATTGATGGGTTGAGGTTATTTAAGACCTAGGCAATCTTTACACTCTAGTCATTGAGGGTAAAAGATTTGGCGACTTTAGAAAAAAGATCTCTAACTTTATCCCAACGTCTCTCGGAGCTAGAGATACTCAAAGTGTAGAGATTGCCGTGATTGGTGGCGACAGTTACAAGATCATGGCGAGGCTCTGCCTGCGATAGCTGGACTGTGTACTCAAAGGTGTAATAGTTGCGATCGCCTGATTCTTTCTTGGTGGAGTTGATTAGCTTAGCTTGACGACCTGAGCCTTCAGGGGCAACTACGCGCTGCAATACCCGTTGACCGATCGCTTCAGGTTCGCCGATTTCTTCTAGGCTCTGCACACTTTGGAGCTTGGTGATGGCTACGGCTACATTTTCCGATGGCTCAATGATGTCATGGAACAAAATATCGATCGCAGAGTTGCCCTTGGTCTCTGTCCAGCCATTGGGGTAGAGAAAGCGATAGCCGTCTTTACTATCTGCAAATGGTACAAGACCACTGGTAGGAGTATTGGCGCAACTGGTCAGAAAGAGAGCGAATACCACAAGCAAGGTAGAGACGGCGCGTTTAAGCATAATTGCAAAGGTAGATAAGACTGTATAAAAATTTATGGGACTTGCCAGTACTTAGAATACAGCAATGCTGCCCCTGTTTGCTGATCAACTCACTGCCTAGTAATTGCCCAGAATGGGCATCACCATCAAGATCCCCGATCTGCTTTCCTCCATTCGTATCGCCCTTGATGTCGTATTTTTAAGCAATTGTTAAGTATTGCATCGAAAATTGTGTCAAAAGATTACGCTTACTATCTGAGTAGATCTACCAAGAACGCCTGTATGATAAGTTCTATATCGAAAGGTATATAAATACAAGTAAAGACAAACGGTATTAAATGCCGACGTTAATCTCAACATAGCTAGAGATTAGTACGCAAAAGTTAACTTTATACCTATCTTTTAAAATCAGCTTAAAACTATATTTCCGTTTCTATATCTATTCCATAGCTAACAAAAGACAAACGAGAGGTAACGTGGTGACTAATAAATCTGTAATTTCCCAACCAATCGATGGACAAGGTGATCTAAGTGAATATGTCGCCCACCTCCAGTTACATATGGCATTGCAAGCTCGCAACCTCGTCCCAAATCTAAGTAGCGATCGCACTCCCGACAGTCGTAGTCAGATGCTGTCTAGCAGCCAAGCTCACTTTGAGAGACTAGCTTCTCGCCTGTAACTTGACCCACTAAGAACACTTTTTCCACAAAAGAAGCGGCGCATTGCGCCGCTTCTTTTGTGTAGATGATCTGCAAACACCTTGGGGATTGCTATATTAAATTAAGTAAACAAAATTTGCGGAAGTAGAAGGGTATCTTGAGGTGTCATGCAGGCTGAGACGTTAGAACTGTTGGAATGGAATCGGTTGTGTCAGCATCTGTCAACCTTTACAACTACGAAATTGGGGGCGATCGCGGCGGTACATCTGCCCATCCCCACCGACTATCAAGAAACCCTAGAACTACTGACGCAAACCAAAGAAGCCTATGCCCTCGAAGAACGCAATGCGGGGGTATCGCTTGATGGCATTCAAAATATCACTGAGGCAGTGTTAAGAGCCTCAAAACAGGGCGTACTGTCGGCGGCAGAATTGTGGGCAGTGGCGACTACCTTGGCAGGGGCGCGAAACCTGCGCCGTCAGATCGATAATGCTGAATGCTGTCCTAATTTACAGATTTTGACCAGTGAGTTACGCACCTATCCCGATGTCGAGCAGGAGATCTATCGCTGTATCGATGAAGGCGGTAATGTCCTCGATCGCGCATCGGTGCGGTTAGGAGAAATTCGGGATGAGTTAACCTCCGTTCGCGATCAAATTATCACGAAGCTGCAAAACATCATGCAGCGCAATGCCAATTCTCTCCAAGAGCAGATCATCACCCAGCGCAACGATCGCTTTGTATTGTCGGTCAAGTCACCCCAGCGCGATCGCATTCCGGGGGTGGTGCATGACACATCGAGTACGGGGATGACTCTGTTTGTGGAGCCAAATTCGATTGTGCAGTCCAATAACCGACTGCGGCAATTATTGAAGATGGAACAGGCGCAAATCGAGATTATTTTGGCGAATTTAAGTACGAAGGTAACGGAAATATCCGAGGATTTACAAAAGCTCTTAATCATCGTCACCCGCATCGACTTAGCGGTTGCTCGTGCCAGATATGCCTATTGGTTGGGAGCAAATCCGCCACATTTTGTTGACTCTCAAGCTAGTCAATCAATTACCCTGCGTCAGTTGCGTCACCCCTTGCTCGTATGGCAACAGCGCAATGAAGAGGGACGCGAAGTTGTACCTGTCGATGTATTAATCTCGCCGCAAGTTTCAGTGGTAGTGATTACAGGACCCAATACGGGCGGTAAGACGGCGACACTCAAGACTTTTGGACTAGCAGCGTTGATGGCAAAGGTGGGGATGTATATTCCTGCGCGGGAGCCTGTGGAAATGCCTTGGTTTGACTTGGTGTTGGCGGATATTGGCGATGAACAGTCTTTACAGCAAAATTTATCGACATTTTCAGGGCATATTCGCCGCATTGGTCGAATTTTGGATGCAGTTTCGTCTAAATCCTTAGTACTGCTCGATGAAGTCGGGGCGGGGACTGATCCCTCCGAAGGCAGCGCGATCGCTACGGCGCTTCTAGAACATTTCGGCGATCATGCCCGTATGACGATCGCCACGACCCACTTTGGTGAGCTAAAGGCGCTGAAATATCAAAATCCCAAATTTGAAAATGCTTCGGTGGAGTTTGATGATGCTTCACTAGCGCCCACCTATCACCTGCTCTGGGGTATCCCCGGGCGCTCCAATGCTTTGGCGATCGCAGGAAGGTTAGGCTTGCCAGAGGATATTTTGGCGGCGGCGCAGGAGCGTGTCGGCATTGGCTCCGCCGAGATGAATGAGGTAATCGCTGAACTCGAAGCCCAACGCCGTGAACAAACCCAAAAGACTGCTGCCACCGCGCAGTTACTGGCGGAGACCGAGCGTTTGCATCAGGAAATTTTAGAACGGGCGGAAAAAATGCGATCGCAAGCGAAGGAACTGCGAGAACAGCAGGAACGGGAAGTTGCCGCCGCGATCGCCCAAGCGCAAAAGGAAGTCGGGCGCGTGATCCGCAAGTTGCAAAAGGGCGAACAAAGAGGCGAGCAAGTCAATGCCGATGTCCAACGCACCGAGCAACGCATCGAAGAACTTACTAAGCGCCATATGCCCGTAGTGGTTGCAGAAAAAGTCGAGATTCAGGTCAAGATTGGCGATCGCGTCCGCATTCCCAAATTTGGCAAGGTCGCCCAAGCGATCACTGCGCCAAATAGTTCAGGTGAATTTTCTGTACGTCTGGGTCACATGAAACTAACGGTTAATCTCAGCGATATTGAGATTATCAAGTAACAAAACTGAAACAGAAAAAGCCGCGCGAAGCGCGGCTTTTTCTGTTTGATTAGAACTAACCCGAACTGAGATTAAGTAGAATCTGATCCTTCTGCACTTTCATCTCAGTATCCAAATCAATATCCAAATATTGAGCAAGGCGATCGCGCACATCAAAAAAGTCTTGCCATGCAAAGTAAGGCTTGTGATATTCCTGATCGAGATACTCGGCAAGGCGATCGCGGGCAAAGACAATCGGCACATGGAGCGCCATCTGCACATCGGTAATCGAGTCCCCGATCGCGATCGCTTGATCACATTCATAGGACGCAACGATTTTTGCCTTTGCCACGATCTCCGAACCATATTCACAGGGCGATCGCAGTTTTACAAATTCGTCACTGCGGTCTAAATCACAGGCATGAATATCTAAGACGCGATCGCGCAGATCGCCGATTACCGTTTCCACCATGCAGCGCAGTCCACCCGAAACGATCACAAGGGGAATTTGATGGGCATCCAAAAAATCCAATAATTCCACAAATCCACGCCGCATAGGACATGGTTTAGATAGCTCAATAATTTTCTCGTAATCCGAGGAGCGGATCGACTCCACCAGATCGCGCACGCCTTGGCGCAGGGTAATTTGTTTAGCAAAAATTTGGGGCATGATGCGATCGCAAGCTTCAGGGACGATTTGCCTCAAGATCGATACAAATGTATCCTCGGTACTGATCGTGCCGTCAAAATCACAAAAAATAATCCGCTTCATCAACCCCTCTCTACACTAGGTTCTTAAGATTATCTGTGTCCTCAAGGGTTTGCAAGACTTGAGAACGCTGTCTTGGGTCGCTGTAGCTATTCTTGTTAGGACATAAAACCAGAAGTCGAGTTGTGCGGCGCGAAGTGCCGCAACTCGCTTCTTGGGTTTTGACTTTGTTCTAACAGAATGATTACAGCTATAAATTCTCTATGCCAATACCTAATTAAAAAAATGGTGAAACTATTTTTTTGATTCTCAAAACCTGACTGCGTACAAACAAGTATATATACTTATCGGGTAAGAAAGGGAAGGCGGTACGCTTTCCCTTTCTTGGTTAATGATACCAAGCCTTTAAGAGCGCTAACACCTCGTCACACCAATCAATCCAGCCTTTTTCAAAATTAATGCCTCGGCGCAAAGTCAAATAGGCAAAGCGTTCTCCCACACTGCAATTTTGAGGCGAACTAAAAAAGTTGCGTTCGATCGCTTCATAAGTTTCCAGTTGTTGCTGATGTAGTTGGCGATGATCCTTTATTTTTTGCATGACCTCATCTTCAGGGATTAGATATCCAGCATAAATCTTGAGCAAAAACTCATCCTTTACAGATTCGACATCGCTAGATTGGAGTAGCCATATTTTTAAATGGGACAACCCTAAATCCGTTACTGAGAATATTTTTTTATCTGGTTTACCCTCTTGGGCGATCGCTCTAGCCGCAATCAAGTTTTGATTCTCTAGTTTGGTTAGCTCTCGGTAAATTTGCTGGTGCGTGGCTTGCCAAAAAAATCCTACCGAGCCATCAAATTGTTTGGCAAGATCATAACCACTTTTAGGGGCTTGAATCAGAGAAACCAAGAGTGCGTAAGCAAGAGACATATTTTTTAAGCTTTTTCAAACTAATTACAGTAGGGATTGACATATGCACTTAGTTGAATATATATTGCTCACTATATTCAACTAAGTGCATATTAACTTGATTGGGTATACACCTAGAGGAAACCTATGACTATTATCGATCCTAGCCAAGTCCCTAGCCTTACAGGTAGCAATCATCCCGATCGCTTTAAGTCAGTAGTTGCAGGGCGCGAAAAGAAACGTCTCGGCGATATTGCGGGGCTTCAAAACTTTGGCGTGAATTTGACCACATTAGCTCCAAAGTCGCGATCATCTCTTCGGCATTGGCATACCAAACAAGATGAGTTTATCTATGTTCTATCAGGAGAACTGACATTAATTACTGATCAAGGAGAATCAATTTTGCAGGCTGGTCAAGCGGCAGGATTTGCCGCAGGAGAGGAAGACGGGCATTGTCTTTATAACCACACCGAGGCGATCGCAAGTTATCTGGAAATAGGCGATCGCACTCCCGATGATCAAGCCCACTATCCCGATGACGATCTCATTGCCAAGGCTTCAGAACAGGGTTGGCAATTTACCCACAAAGATGGAAAGCCTTATTAACTCAATCTTTACAACCAACAAAACCATGACAACAACAACTCAAAAAACAGCATCTTGGGCAAAAGCGATCGCCAAACCAGCGACTGAATTTCCGATCACGCAACTTTCAACAATTTCTGGCAAGATTCCTGAACATCTCAAAGGTTCCCTTTATCGCAATGGTCCCGCAAGATTGGAACGCGGTGGATTACAAGTGGGACATTGGTTTGATGGTGATGGCGCAATCTTGGCAGTACATTTTGCAGCAGGACAGGCTCGTGCGACTTATCGCTATGTCCAAACTGAAGGGTATTTAACAGAAGAAAAAGCCGATCGCTTGATCTTTGGCAATTACGGTATGGCTCCAACAGGCTCATGGTTACAGCGTTTTGGCAAGTCTTCAAAAAACGTGGCAAATACTTCTGTTATCGCTTTACCTGACAAGCTTTTGGCTCTTTGGGAGGGTGGTTTACCCCATGCTCTAGATTTGGAAACTCTAGAAACCTATGGTTTAGAAAGTCTGGAAGGTTTGGAAAATCGCTTGCCCTACTCAGCACATCCTAAGCGCGATCCTCTGACAGGCGAGATTTTTAACTTTGGGGTTTCCTACGGCAAGAATGCGACTCTGCATATTTACCGTAGCGATCGCAATGGCAAACTGATCCAAAAAAGTCAGACTAATTTGCAAGGTCTATCGATGATCCATGACTTTGTACTAGCTGGAGATTATCTAATCTTCTGTGTACCACCATTGCGGATGAATCCTATTCCTTTACTACTAAATCTACAGAGCTTTGGCGAGTCTCTACAATGGAAGCCCCAAGAAGGAATGGAAATCTTGGTGTTTAATCGCCATAATTTAGAATTAGTCAGTCGCAGCAATGCAGAACCTTGGTATCAATGGCACTTTGGCAATGGCTATAGCGATCGCGATGGTAACGTGATCTTCGATCTCGTCCGCTATCCCGATTTCACCACCAATCAATTTCTTAAAGAAGTTGCATCAGGTAAAACAAAAACAAAATCCCAAGGAACCCTATGGCAGATGCGCCTAAATCCCCAAACAGGTGAATTTCTAGAAACTTCACAGTTGATTGATCGTGGTTGTGAGTTTCCGACCGTAGCCCCTGCGGAAGTTGGTCAAAACTCTCGCCATACCTATCTCTCTGTTCGGCGTTCTGGCACTGCTCAAACAGAACTATTTGATGCGATCGCAAGTTACGATCACCAAACTCATCGACTCACCGTAGCCGATCTTGGTGCAAATCGCTATCCGATGGAGCCATTATTTGCACCCGATCCCACTAATCCTGATCGCGGCTGGGTCATCACAGTTGTATTTGATGGCGATCGTGAATGCTCAGAAATCTGGGTATTTGATAGCGATCGGCTAGATCAAGAACCAGTTTGTCGTCTTGCTTTGCCGAGCATTATCCCAATGGGTTTTCATGGCACATGGCAATCTTCATAAATTTGAAAGCACTGGTTTCAAATTTGGCGTTACTGAATAGCAAAGCAAGGTTAGCTAAAGATTTGGTTTTGTATAGGTGAGCGATCGCTAATCTTGTAGGATACTCTAATCGAATATAGACTTCCCTAGCATTCAGGGCTTTTAGAGTTTTTAGTATGTCGCAGTTTTTTAAGTTTGAAGCCGAGTTTGTATCTTCCTTGCGCTGTATCCCCATGCAAGTACGATACAAACTCGATACCTGCGCCATCAAACTCAAACTACAGCATTGGTATAGTTTTTCCCTTGAGCAACGGCAACAGCTTATCGATCTCCCCTGTGACACTAAGCCAGAAATTGAAGCTTATCGAGAAACTTTGCGATCGCTAGTTTTTGCCAACTTTCAAGTCCATCCCCAAGATCTGCCAATGCCAGAACAGCCCGACTGGATGCAGTTAGATCCATTGCCAACTAGCCTATGGGAGCATCTACAGTCACTAAATTTAGAGATCACTCTTCAGCAATGGCAAAGTCTTCATCCCTTACAACGCTTTGTCCTGCTCAAGCTCAGTACCTCTAACCATGAGCATAGCAACTTCTTACCTGCCCTCAAAGAGTTTGAGCTAATCTAACGTGAGTTCATAGCCATTTGCGCCGCGCGAAGCGTGGCGCAAATGGCGCAAAATTGCCATTAATCTAATCAGCAAAAAAGAGCGTGTTTAACACGCTCTTTTTTTGCTTTGTTTCGAGATAGTCTTACAGTCCGATTAAGAAAGTTGACTTAAACGATAACCAACACCATGAATTGTCTCAATGAGATTATGAGGAGCGCCAGCACCCTTAAGCTTGTTTCTAAGGCTTTTGATGGTGGCATTGATCGTATCTTCTCTGGGAGGATCGGTCAGTGACCAGACATGTTCCACGATTGTAATCCGCTTCAACACTTGGCGACCGTGGTGCAGCAACAACTCCAGAATGTTGTATTCCTTAGGAGTCAAATGCACAGATTGACCAGTGTAAGAAACCTCGTGCATTCCGGGATCAAGTTGGAGATCGCCCCAACGTAATACCGTTGGTTCGGCAACCTGAGCGCGTCGCGACAAAGCCCGAATCCGAGCCATTAGTTCAGGTGGATCAATGGGCTTAACGATATAGTCGTCAGCACCAGCATCTAAACCTTGAACCTTGTCAGAACTCATATCTAGAGCTGTGACCATCAAAATTGGAATATTGTTACCATGGGCGCGTAGACGGCGACATAGGTTAATACCATCCAGTTTGGGCAACATCACATCTAGCAGGATGAGGTTATAGTCATCGGCTTGAGATTTCTCCCAACCTTCTTCCCCATCTCTGGCTATATCCACAACACAGTGCTGACCCGTTAGGATTTCGGCTAACGCATCAGCTAAGTTGGCATCATCTTCTACAAGGAGAATTCTCATTGGATCGAGCAAAATCTTTGGTTATTTAAGCGTCGATAGGTGTTCAATTAACTATCGATTCCTATGGTAGCAGATATACTTTCACATCTATGAAGAATGTGAGATTTATACAGTTTGTTAACAAAATTTAAACCTACAGCTCGTTAAATTTTTTAAAACCTAACGTCAGTTCGCCGAAATCGCAAAATGGTGAAAATTACTTTGCCATTTTCACCATTTTGCGTCATTTGCGCCACGCGCCGCGCGGTGCAAATGGCTATATCGAACTCATGTTAAAACCTAGATACTTATTACTAATCTGATCAAGCCGAAGCCCGATCTTTGTCGTAAATGATTTAGGACTGAACCATAGATCGCCATATACTTGAGATTGCTTCTAAGATTGATCCTAAAGCTGTTCACCATAAGTACGTCAGTGTTTAATGGTGTGTTTATGGCACTTACCTAGCTGCTGGGTTAAATTGAATCAGTGGGTATCAAAAATTTTATTTTGTAGAAAATCTCTGTTAAAAAATGATTGCTAATTTATCTGCCTTTAAAACAACTGCATCTCAAGATATTTTTGCCAAAGCCAAAGATCTCATGCCAGGGGGAGTCAGCTCTCCTGTCCGCGCCTTTAAATCCGTTGGCGGTGAGCCAATTGTGTTTGACCGTGTTAATGGTGCTTACGCATGGGATATTGATGGTAATAGATATATTGACTACATCGGCTCTTGGGGACCTGCGATCGTTGGTCATTCCCATCCTGAAGTGATCGAAGCTCTCCATAAAGCCCTCGAAAAAGGGACTAGCTTCGGCGCACCCTGCGTTTTGGAGAATCAATTAGCTGAAATGGTAATTGAAGCTGTGCCTAGTGTCGAAATGGTGCGCTTTGTTAACTCTGGTACAGAAGCCTGTATGTCAGTGCTGCGTTTGATGCGCGCTTTTACAGGACGCGACAAAATCATCAAATTTGAAGGTTGCTATCACGGTCACGCCGATATGTTTTTGGTGAAGGCTGGTTCAGGGGTTGCTACCTTAGGCTTGCCCGACTCTCCCGGAGTACCCAAGTCCACCACCGCCAATACGCTGAATGCTCCTTACAATGATCTTGAAGCTGTCAAAGCTCTATTTGCAGAAAACCCTGACCAAATTTCTGGAGTGATTATTGAGCCAGTGGTCGGCAATGCAGGCTGTATCGCTCCCAAAGAAGGCTTTTTGCAAGGCTTGAAAGATCTTTGCCATGCCAACGGCGCTCTGTTGGTATTTGATGAAGTGATGACAGGTTTCCGCCTCTCCTACGGTGGCGCTCAGGCGAGATTTGGCGTTACTCCTGACTTGACTACGATGGGTAAGGTAATCGGTGGCGGTCTACCCGTGGGTGCTTACGGTGGTCGTAAGGACATCATGTCGATGGTTGCCCCCGCAGGTCCTATGTATCAGGCGGGTACGCTATCGGGCAATCCCTTGGCAATGACCGCAGGGATTAAGACTTTGGAAATCCTAAAGCGGGCTGGCTCCTATGAATATTTGGAGCAGATCACCAAGAAGTTGGCAGATGGGATGTTAGCGATCGCCCATGAGACTGGTCACGCGGCTACGGGTAATTTAGTCGGTGCGATGTTTGGGATGTTTTTTACCAATACGCAGGTTTATAACTATGAAGATGCAAAAACCAGTGATACTGCCAAATTTGCCAAATTCCATCGTGGCATGTTAGAGCAGGGTGTTTATCTTGCCCCATCTCAATTTGAGGCTGGATTCACTTCTCTTGCCCATACTGATGCTGATATTCAGGCGACTTTAGACGCAGCTCGCACTGTGTTATCCCAAATTCCTGCCTAAAATCTCTCTTCAATTTGAAAGATTGGATTGGTGATTGGGAAATATAGTTGGTGCAATCCAACATTGCTCAAATATAAATTTCTAAAAGCTGTGAGCTAGTCTGTACTCCCATCACAACTTTTAGATTTGAGTTTTAGTTTTATAGTTATATAGCTAGCTGTAGCCACTCTTGTTAGGACATAAAATCAGAAGCGAGTTGCGGCGCTTAGCGCCGCAACTCGCTTCTTGGGTTTTGATTTTGTCTTAATATAAGCGCCTATAGCTATAGTTGTGCCTAGCTACAATATTGTGAGCGAGCAATCTTAGCCATAACAATAAAATTGCTAAGATGTTGTCAAAGATGGCTAAAAAATTTCATCCCGTAGCCGCGATCGCTAAAAGCCGTTAAAACTCATTTACAATGTTGTTTAGTTTTTCTAGGCTAATTAACCTACTCCCAGCTACAAGCCCTTCATTAACAAGTGAAGCGCCAGTGCGTGATAAGTAATTTTCCTAGAATATCCAAGCATTGAAATTTCTCATACATAAACCTAATGCTGACAGAAAACTCAACTGCTGGTAACAAGTCCAATAACGTTAGTTACAATGGCTCACCCGCACCCTTGTCCAGAGCCGACTACTACATGAGCTTGCACAAAGAGCTAGATCACCTAGAAGAAATGGTGCTAGAGAGTGGTCCCCGCGTGATGGGGCATACGGTAATTGATGAGGAAAAGCTCTGTCAGCAGATCGACCGTGTACGCTTGTCTGTGCCTGAGTCGATCGCCAAGGCTGAAGAAATCTTGGCGTATAAGCAAGATATGCTGGAGGAAGCCCAGCAATATGCTGAAGAGTTGGTTAAGTCTGCCGAGCTACGCGCTAGCCAGTTATTAGAAGAATCAATCATTATCCGTCAAGCGGAGCAGGAAGCTAATCAAATTCGGCGTGAACTGCAAGAAGAGTGCGAACAGATGCGATCGCAGACCATGAATGAAGTTAATCAAATGCGTCGCCAAGCTCAAAAAGATTTAGATTTGCTACATCAGCGCGTTACCGACGAAGTGCAAGAGATGCAAAGAGGCGCTGATGAGTATAGCGATCGTGTGTTGGGTAATTTAGAATCCCAGTTGATCGACATGATCAAAATTGTTCAGAATGGACGCAAAGAACTACGTTTGTAAAATTCGCCAGTATTTATTACTACTCAAGGAAAAGCACTCCATTTGGAGTGCTTTTCCTTTGGACAGATATTTGCGATCGCAAGATCTCATTAATAAGAGATCATGGTAAGTTAAGTTTAGTTAAGAAAATTTTTTGAGCATGAGGCTCTCTATTATATGAAATCCTCTTGGAGAACAGCATTGCTATGGTTACTGCCCATAGCGATAATTGGCTTTTTTGCATGGCAGACCGTCGGCGTTCGTCCCGCCCCTAGTCGTCCTACGGTAAACGCTGCCAACACTCGTATCGCCTACGGTAGATTTTTGGAATACCTAGATGAGCATCGAGTTCGCAAAGTCGATATTTTTGATGGTGGTCGCACAGCGGTAATTGTAGCAAGCGATCCCCAAATCGAGGGCAAAGAACAACGCGCCAGAGTTGATCTGCCTCTCTACGCACCTGAGCTGATGGATAAGCTCAACGAAGGCGGTGTGGATCTAGCGATCTATCCTCCTAGCAACAATGGCGCGATCTGGAATTTCATTAGTAATTTAATTTTCCCCGTTGCCTTGATTGCTGGTTTATTTTTCTTGTTCCGTCGTTCTAACCAAATGGGTGGACCCGGGCAAGCGATGGACTTTGGTAAGTCGAAAGCCCGTTTTGCAATGGATGCTAAGACTGGTGTAATGTTTGATGATGTCGCTGGCATCGAAGAAGCTAAAGAAGAATTACAAGAAGTTGTCACCTTCTTAAAGAAGCCTGAACGTTTCACCGCCGTGGGCGCAAAGATTCCTAAAGGTGTTTTACTAATTGGTCCTCCCGGAACTGGTAAGACTTTGCTCGCCAAAGCGATCGCAGGTGAAGCAGGTGTACCCTTCTTCTCCGTATCGGGTTCCGAGTTTGTAGAAATGTTTGTCGGGGTCGGTGCATCCCGCGTCCGTGACTTGTTCAAGAAAGCTAAGGAAAATGCTCCTTGCATCATCTTTATCGATGAAATTGATGCCGTCGGTCGTCAACGTGGCGCTGGTATTGGTGGCGGTAACGATGAGCGTGAGCAAACCCTCAACCAAATCCTCACGGAAATGGATGGTTTTGAAGGTAACTCTGGCGTAATCGTGATTGCGGCAACTAACCGCGCCGATGTCCTTGACTCCGCTCTATTGCGTCCCGGTCGTTTCGATCGCCAAATCGGTGTTGATCCACCTGACATCAAAGGTCGTTTGCAAGTATTGAATGTCCATGCTCGCGACAAAAAGATTAGCCCTGAAGTTTCTCTAGAAGCGATCGCCCGTCGTACCCCCGGATTTGCGGGTGCGGACTTGGCTAACTTGCTCAATGAAGCTGCCATTCTCACCGCCCGTCGTCGTAAGGATGCGATGACCATGGCAGAAATCGATGATGCTGTAGACCGTGTAATTGCTGGTCTAGAAGGCAAGGCTCTTGTCGATAGCCGTAACAAGCGCTTGATTGCTTATCACGAAGTTGGTCACGCGATCGTCGGTACTCTGATGAAGGATCATGATCCTGTTCAGAAAGTTACCCTCATTCCCAGAGGTCAAGCGGCTGGCTTGACATGGTTTACTCCCGATGAAGAGCAAACCCTTGTATCTCGCGGTCAAATTCTCGCCAGAATCACCGCCGCCCTCGGTGGTCGTGCTGCTGAAGAAGCAGTATTCGGCTCTGCTGAAGTAACCACGGGTGCAGGTGGAGACTTGCAACAGGTGAGCGGCATGGCGCGTCAAATGGTGACTCGCTTCGGTATGTCGAATATTGGTCAACTTGCCCTTGAAGGTCAAAGCTCTGAAGTATTCCTCGGACGTAGCATGGGCGGTGGCTCACAGTACTCCGAAGATATTTCGGCAAAGGTTGATCAACAAGTTCGCGAAATCGTGCAGAAGTGCTATCAAACCGCATTGCAAATCGTGTACGAAAATCGTGCTGCAATTGATCGCGTTGTAGATTTGCTAGTGGAAGCCGAAACCCTTGACGGTGACGAGTTCCGTCGGATCGTGTCTGAGTACACTGCTCTTCCTGTCAAGGAACGTTTTGTACCACAGATTTAAATCCTTCCATAGCTTCTCAGGAGCTATAGAACATACATAAAAAAGCAGTCACGCATCGCGTGACTGCTTTTTTATTATCCATTCCATTCGTAATCAAATAAGAGAACTGATTATGAAATAGTCTGCATTAGGGAAAATAATACAAACAGAAGTGAAGGGTTAAACTTCATGACACCTCTACCAAAAATCAAACAGCGATCGCCTTGAGAAGGACTTCGTTAATGATTGCTTGATACTCAACTCCTTTTTTTTCTGCTTCAGCTTTTGCCCAAGAAATTATTTTAGGATGTAGCTGGATAGAAATTGATTGATAATTTTCTATTTCGTTTTTTATTAAAGTTTTACGTTGTGTGACATTAATTCCAAATTGTTGTGTAATAGCTTGCTCGGCAGCTATTACTTCTGATTCACTAATTTTTCTGGCATTGGCAAAAGGAAATTCAGTTTGATTCGACATACTTTTTTCTCTCTGATTTATTTGCAGGTCTAGCGCTGATAATTCTAATTGTCTCTTCTCTCATTGTGAAAACCACCACTAACACACGACTTTCATATGATTCTCCAATAATCCATTCTCTTTTTTCTATTATTGAATGATTTGGATCGGGAGCGATTAAAGCAAATGGATCTGTCCATACAGTTGTTGCTTCTTCAAAGGAAATCCTGTGCTTTTGTTGATTTTGCTGTTGTTTCTTTGCATCCCATTCAAACTTCATGCTTTTAGCATATACAAATTATTATAGCCAATGACTAATTTTTACCATACCGACTATCGAATAATCGCCACTCTACAAAAATCAAACAGCGATCGCACTCTCTCAAAATCAACTTTCATTAATTAATCTTTCGTATTCGTCATGTAACCCGATCCAAAACCAGTAATAATCATCTCCTTCTTTTATGGCTAAAGCTCGATATTCTCTATTGATGCGAATAGACCATAGATTTTGATTAACTTTTTTAAAGTGTAGAGATGGATAGAAGCGATCACTTATCCAGATTTGATAAGCTTTTTTTGCTTGTGCTTTGATGGCTGGCGGTAAAGCTGCGTAGGCTTCCTAAAAATCAGGAGTTGTTAATGACTTCATCCAGTTTCTTTACGCGATTGGCGGCGATATGGGCTTTTGCTCTTTGAATAACTTTGTTTAATTTACCTTGCTCTGAGTCTTTCTTTATTTGCTTGTCCCAGTCATCTTCTGAGCGTTCTTGTAGCCATGATAATAATGCTGATGTTTCGTCATCAGATAATCTAGCGATCGCTGTTTTAATCTCTACTAGGGTGTTCATAAGAGAATTAATTTGTGAGTACAAGTATGTTTACTTCGTTAAATCTTAACATGAGGTAAGAGATCGCCTCTCCACAAAAATCAAACAGCGATCGCCCCTCTCAACCCATAAAAATCACGATCGCTTCTCTACAAAAATCAAACAGCGATCGCTCTATCTAAAACTGCAACTTCCATTTTCAACTTTTCGCCAACTTCATCTTCAGCTATATCTAAATCATAATCCATTTGTAATCCGAGCCAAAATCTGGGGGACATATTAAAATAGAATGCTAAGCGCATGGCTGTATCTGTGGTAATACGTCGCTTACCGTGAATGATTTCATTAATGCGTCGGGCGGGAACTCGAAGAGATAATGCTAGTTGATTTTGGCTCAAGTTCATTGGCTTGAGAAATTCTTCTAAAAGAACTTCCCCTGGATGAATTGGGTTAAGTTTATCTTCGTTCATTTTAATTCCTCAATGATAATCAACAATTTCCACGTTGAAAGCATCATCATTTTGCCATTCAAAGCAAATACGCCATTGATTGTTAATCCGAATGCTGTATTGACCTTCGCGATCGCCACTTAGTCGTTCTAATCGATTTGCTGGTGGAATACGCAGTTCTTGAAGGGTGGGTGACTGATTTAGCATACGCAATTTTCGCAGGGCTACTTGTTGGATTTCTGATGGCAATTTTCGCGATCGCTTTCGCTCAAAGATTTTTTGAGTTTCTTTATCCTTAAAGCTTCGGATCACGACTAAGGAGTAGTAAGGTTATATTCGCAGTATATAACGCGGCGCGTTAAATGCAAAAGGTTATAGGAATGTAAATTTTGTAAACAGCGATCGCGCCCCCCTTAACACCCAAAACCGCGATCGCTACAATCTAATTTTTCTTGTTAGTAAACTCTATGCAGGGTTACTGATTGCTTTCGCAAGAGCAATTATTTTAATCAATACTCGTATAGCTAATCATGAATATTTCATTTTTAGCTTATATATTATTCTTGCCCCACCTTTATCTGTAGTTTCGTCATAGACATAAAACAATTCTGTTATTTCCATCAATTTTCTCAATGTCTTGCATTTATATATCTTTTTCAAATCACAAATTTCTTTGGGAAAGTCTTTGTTGATTAATTGTTCTGCTTTACTTAGTGAAGTCCAACCATCTTGCCTAGATTGTGTTTTACTAATATCAATCAAAAGCTTAACCAGCTTACTATGCTTTAAATATTCTATCTTTATAAATTCTACTAATTCTATTTTTGCTTCTTCTAAAAGTTGCGCTTGCGCTAATAAATACTCAAATTCTATCTTTGCTTTTTCATGCTGGGTGCTAAGATGTTCTATCGCCAAATTGCAATTGTCAATATCTCCTAAATTCCAATCTTCCAAAAAACAATGAGCTAATCTATTTCTCTGTTTAACAAGTAAAGTAAGTTCTTCTTGTCGTTCTGAATCTTTTCCAAAATCACAATTAAAAGAAATCCAAACCCTATTAAGGCTTTCAGGTAAATTAGCTTTATCTGTCTGGTTTAGATTCTTGTATTGTTTAACGAGCCTCCCCATTGTTTCATTGCTAATATTCTGCATTTGCTTGTTTATGGTGTTGCTTAGTTCATCTGGACAGCATGAAATGTTGCTATTTGATAGTAAATACTTTAATAAACCTTCAATTCTCTGAAATAAGACAAGATTTCTACCGACTTTTTGATATATCTCCCTATTTAGCTCTTTTAAGTGGTTATTCATATATTGCATTGACTTTCACTCTGGAGCGATCGCAGACGAAAATATTGATAATTATATAATGTAAATTTCTGGATGCAACGATACGAATCGGGTTAACTAAGCCATGTATCATTTAATCTGTAATAGATCCGCAAAAAATCCGCCCCATTGACATGAGCAATCAAACCTCAAAAATCACCTATACCTTTACCGATGAAGCTCCAGCCCTAGCCACCTATTCCCTACTACCTATTGTCCAAGCTTTTACGAAAGCCGCCGACATCGAGGTTGAACTCAAGGATATTTCTCTAGCTGGGCGGATTATTGCGAATTTTCCTGAATATTTAACCGAATCGCAGCGTCAACCCGATGCCCTTACGGAATTGGGAGACTTGGCAAAAACTCCTGAAGCCTATATCGTCAAACTTCCGAATATTAGCGCCTCCCTGCCACAACTAACGGCAGCGATCGCTGAGTTACAAGCTAAGGATTACAACATTCCTAACTATCCTGCCGATCCGCAAACTGAGGAAGAGAAGGCGATTAAGGCGAAATATTCTAAGGTGTTGGGCAGTGCGGTTAATCCAGTGTTGCGTGAAGGCAATAGCGATCGCCGTGTCGCCGCAGCCGTCAAAGAATTTGCTCAAAAGAATCCCCACTCCGTTGGCGCATGGTCAAAAGATTCCAAATCCCATGTGGCTCATATGACTGAGGGAGATTTCTATGGTAGCGAGAAGTCGGTGGTAATTCCCAAAGCTGGTGTAGTTAAGATTGAATTAATTACAACCGATGGTTCCATTCAAGTTCTCAAAGAGAAAACCTCTGTATTGGAAGGAGAAGTGATTGATGCTTCAGTGATGAGTGTCAAAGCTCTGCGTGCTTTTTATGCTCAGGAAATTGCCAAGGCGAAGACAGAGGATATTTTGCTATCACTCCATGTCAAGGCAACGATGATGAAGATCTCTGACCCGATTCTATTCGGTCATGCGGTGACAGTCTATTATCAAGATGTATTTGAGAAGTATGCTGACACCTTCAAGCAATTGGGAATCAATCCGAATAATGGATTGGGGGATGTTTATGCCAAGATTCAATCTTTACCTGCTGAGCAGAAAGAAGTGATCGCCGCAGATTTGCAAGCGGTTTATGAAAAGCAACCACGTTTGGCGATGGTCAATTCCGATAAGGGAATTACCAATCTGCACGTTCCTAGCGATGTAATTATTGACGCATCAATGGCGGCGACTATTCGTACCTCTGGCAAGATGTGGGGGGCAGATGGCAAAGCTTACGATACCAAGGCGATGATTCCCGATCGCTGTTATGCCACTATTTATCAAGCCTGTATTGAGTTCTGTCAGGAAAATGGAGCCTTTGATGTTACGACGATGGGTAATGTTGCCAATGTGGGCTTGATGGCTCAGAAGGCTGAGGAATATGGCTCCCATGACAAGACCTTTGAGATTCCTGTGGATGGTGTGGTGCGGGTTAGTGATGAATCGGGAACGGTTTTGATTGAGCATTCTGTTGCTAAGGGTGACATCTGGCGGATGTGTCAAACTAAGGATTTACCAATCCAAGATTGGGTTAAGCTGGCGGTCAATCGCGCCAAAGCAACGGGCAATCCAACGATCTTTTGGCTAGATGAACATCGCGCCCATGATGCGAATTTGATCACTAAGGTGAAGACCTATTTGCAAAACCATGACACCGCAGGGTTAGATATTCAAATCATGTCACCTGTGGCGGCAATGAAATTTACCTGCGAACAAATTAAGGCGGGTAAAAATGTGATTTCCGTAACTGGGAATGTTTTGCGGGACTATCTCACGGATTTATTTCCAATTCTGGAACTTGGTACGAGTGCCAAAATGCTCTCGATTGTGCCATTGTTAGCGGGTGGTGGACTGTTTGAAACGGGGGCAGGTGGCTCGGCTCCTAAGCACGTGCAGCAGTTTCTCGAAGAAGGACATTTACGTTGGGACTCCCTCGGAGAATTTTTAGCGATCGCCGTAACGCTCGAAGACCTCGGACGCAAGACCAACAACGATAATGCGAAGATCCTAGCGATCGCTCTCGATCAAGCAAACAGTCTCTATCTGAATAACGATAAATCGCCTTCCCGCAAAATTGGTGGTATTGATAATCGTGGCAGTCATTTCTATATCGCTCTTTATTGGGCGCAGGCTCTGGCGGAACAGAATCAGAATTTAGAACTAAAGTCAAAATTCGCGGAATTAGCGCAAGTTTTGAAAGAGAAAGAAAGTCAAATTCTTGCAGAATTAAGCGCCGTTCAAGGTCAATCGGTGGATATCGGTGGATATTATTTCGCTGATCCTGATAAAGCTAGTCAAGCGATGCGTCCTAGCGCGACTCTAAATGCAGCAATTAATTCATTCCATTAGATTAGGTTTTGTTTTCTAATTGATGCTATCGTCAGCTCAGCGAAAGCGGAAAACGGTAAAAATTGCTTTGCAATTTTTACCGTTTTTTGTCGTAATAGCCGTAGTCAGTCTTCTCGTTTTGATTTATATTTGGTTAGCTATTTTTTAGCTATATGTACAATAAATCCACAGATTACTAAATAAAATAGATTTTTAAGAGTCCGACTACCAATGAGAGAAAAAGATGGATGGTTTAAATTAGCTCTGAGCTGGAAAGGATCGGTTTTGCCTGAAGTATTTCCTCGCGCCTTACTATGTGGTGTATTTGGAATCTTGGTTTACGGTCTGCATCTAGCGGGTGTGCGCGTTTCTTTGACGATCTTAGGTAGTATTATCCCTAACCTTGTGTTGGGCTTGCTGTTGGTATTTCGCACAAATACAGCCTACGAGAGATTTTGGGAAGGGCGTAAAGCTTGGGGCTTACTGGTGAATACGGTGCGAAATCTCTCAAGGCAAATGCTAGTCGCGATCGCCGAAGAACAACCCCGCGATCGCAGTCAAAAAATTGTGGCTGTAAAACTTCTGCCCGCTTTCTCAATCGCCTTGAAATTACATCTGCGATCGGAACAACTTAACTCAGAACTAGAAGCGAATCTCTCCACCCCACAGTTTGAACGCTTGCAGGGAATGAACCATCCACCCCTAGAGATCGCCTTTTGGATTAGCCGCTATCTTCAAGATCAGACCGAACAGGGCAAGCTAGACCGCTATCAACTGAGCGACATGATCAAATTATTGGATCAGATGGTGGATGTGGCGGGGATTTGTGAGCGGATTCTCAAAACGCCGATTCCCCTTGCCTATGCGATTCATCTCAAGCAGTTATTGATGATTTATTGTTTGTCTCTACCCTTTCAATTTGTGGATCAAGTGGAATGGTTGACTGCGCCTTTGACAGTTCTAATTAGTTTCACGCTGTTGGGTATAGAAGAAATCGGCATTCAAATAGAAGATCCCTTTGGACATGATTCTAATGATCTACCCTTAGACAATATTTGTAATGCGATGCAACGTAACATTGAAGATCTATTAATTGTCAGCCATTTACAAGATGGCTGGGACGCTGACGATCTCAAATCTTTGGCAGAAATATAGATAAATCAAAATAGGGCTTCGACCCTTCGACAAGCTCAGTGCATCGCTTCGGTCAGCCATCAATATATGGTGGCTGAGCGAAGTCGAAGCCTCTTTAAATTATTTAAAACTGCTATAACTTCTCTATTTTTTGGTGACTGCGATCGCCTGTTGGCTAATTTGACAAATCTCACTGTGGCAATGCCCATTACTAGCTACAATCGTTCCCCATTGACGTAATTCTAGATTGTTGTAAGAAAGTGGGGATAGATCGGAATGGGTTAATTTTCCACCTGCCTCCGTGAGGATGATCTCAGGGGCGCAGTAGTCCCAATCCTTGGGCGCAGACTTGCCTGACACGGAGATATAGACATCGGCATTACCTTCAGCGATCGCTGCAAATTTGCCACCGATACTACCGACGGCGATCTCCGCCGCCTTGGGCAGTTCTTGGAGGATTGATTCCAGTTGATAATTACGATGACTACGACTAGCAACTACCACCATCTGATCGAGCTTGACTTTGTTAGAGACATGGACTGGGGTTTGGTTGCCATCCCTAGTTTCGACATATGCGCCGTTGTCTAAGATTCCTTGAAATAGGCGATCGTGGGCGGGAATCGCCACTAAACCCAGTACGGGACGCTGGCGATAGGTCAGTCCAATATGCACTGCAAATTCACCACTGCGCCGAATAAAATCACTTGTACCATCCATCGGGTCGATGATCCAGACCCAGTCGTGACTGAGCCTATCTATGCTGTCTTCAGTCTCTTCACTGAGGTAAGCAAACTTTTCTGTCCCAAATATTTGCTTCAGTTGACTCAAAATAAAATCATTGGCAGCTAAGTCGGCGGAAGTGACATTGCCTTCTTCTTCACCCTTAAATTGAATTTGTAAATCTTGAGGTTCTTGATAGTACTTCATCAAGATGTCTCCTGCCCCCCAAGCGATCGGGCGAGCTAGTGCCATGATTTCTGTTAAATTCAGCATCTTGAACTTTAGTGAAGCTAATGATTTGTACTATAGCGTAACCAAAAGCCAAAATGCAGAAAGTGCATCTAGCTGACTTTTACTTGCATTGAGTTTGATGTATCTATTTGCGTCATTTGCACCGAACTGATGTTAATCCCTGAGGAAAGGGGGCGGCACTTTGCGCCGCCCCCTTTCCTTTGGAGATCAGGAATTAACCACAACCACAGCCAGAATTTTTACATCCTGTGGAACCCACAGGATGACCATCGGCACAGGCTTGACTGCAATAGGGCTTGCCATTAGCAACGATCGCGGTGTCTAGGGAGACGGTGCAGCTACATTGAGGACAAGCGCATTTAGTTTCGTTTGTTGACATAGTTAGTGACATATTTTTAATTCAAATCGACTATATTTAGTATATATGAATATACGTTCATATGTCAATAAAACTGCTCAACGGGTGTTGTCTCTGTAACCAAAAACCAAGAAGTGATTCGCAGCACGACTCACTTCTTGGTTTTTGGTCTGAGCTGGTGTTATGGTGACGAAGCGATAGAATGAAGTAATGATAGAGTCCAACCAAGTTTCTGAAAAAGAGGCTGTTAGCCCATCCGTTGGTCAAGTATTGACGCGAGACACTTGCTGCAATCTACAGGCGATCGCCACTGATGATTTGCAAAACTTACTTAATGGCAGTTTGCCCATCGATAAGGCGCAGAGAATGGCGGAGTTTTTTGGGATGTTGGGCGATCCTAACCGTCTGCGGATTTTATCGATTTTGTCCAAACAAGAATTATGCGTCCACGATATTGCTGCCGTTGTGGGAATGAGCGAGTCGGCAGTATCTCACCAGTTGCGGATATTACGTACGATGCGTTTAGTCAGCTATCGTAAGCATCAGCGCAAGGTCTATTACCAATTGTTAGATCACCATGTTTTAGAGCTTTACCGTGCGGTTTCTGAGCATCTAGATGAGTAATATAGTAATTCCAAATAAATTCAAGAGGCTTCGACTTCGCTCAGCCATCGTATATTGCTGGCTGAGCGAAGTCGAAGCCCTATTTTTCTTATTTGAATTGCCTATAGCTCCTGAAAACCCAAGAAGCAAAGGGTGACACGATACGTTACCCTTTGCTTCTTGGCGGCTATAGTGTTGGGATAAGGGCTAGGATAGGCGAAATATTGTGGTTATTATTCCTCAAGCTGTAGCTTTTTATCGCTACAGCTTGAGGAACTAGCTAGCAAATAATTGGCAAATAATTGGCAAATAAATGTACACAGTTGTAGAGGCGATCGCCACGGCTAATCCACCGCATCGGCTCACCCAGTCACAGGCAGCAGATTTTATGCTCAAGACTGAAGGACTGTCCGCATCGATCAAAAGTCGTCTGGGTGCGATCTATGCTAATTCAGGGATTGAGCATCGCTATAGCTGTCTATCAGACTATGGCGGTGAGTTAGAAAATTTTGAAATGTATCCCCAAAATTGGGATCTAAGTCCTGCACCGACCACCTTCGATCGCAATCAAAAATATAATCTCTATGCTCCGAAGCTCGCCTATGAAGCGGCTCAAACGGCGATCGCTGAGGCAAAACTTGCTCCGCAGGATCTCACCCATTTAATCGTGGTCAGTTGTACGGGTTTCTCTGCCCCTGGAATTGATTTTTATTTGATTAAGCATTTGGGACTATCGGCGGCGATCGCGAGAACGACGATCGGTTTTATGGGCTGTCATGCCGCTTTTAATGGCTTAAAAACAGCGCACGCAATCTGTCAAAGCGATCGCCAAGCCAAGGTGTTATTGATCTGTGTGGAGCTATGCACTTTACATTTTCAAGTTGCCAATAGCTTAGAAAACGCGATTATTAATGCTATTTTTGCCGATGGTGCGGCGGCGGTGGTTTTGACTTCGCAATTGGAGGAAGATGCGAAGGGTAAACTCACTTACCAAGGAGATTACAGTCTGTGGGTAGAAGATACGCCTGAGATGATGAACTGGACAATTGGTAATACAGGATTTTTGATGAATTTATCTTCGAGAGTTCCCGATGTATTGGCGACATATTTGCCCAATTATGTGGAAACACTGTTGAGCAAGCATGACCACACACTTCAGGATGTGGATTTCTGGGCAATTCACCCGGGGGGCAGACGCATCGTCGATCAGATTCAATCGGTTTTTAATCTTAGCGATCGCCTAGTTGCAGATTCCTATGGGGTGTTGCGCGATTATGGAAATATGAGTTCGCCCACAATTTTATTTATTCTCAAACGAATTTTAGATTCACAATTAGATGTACAAGCTGCATCTAATTCTATTAATCCCGTATCTAAATCCGCAAATACAGGTATAGCGATCGCCTTTGGTCCTGGACTATCGATCGAAGGCTGTCTGTTAACAATTCTGCATTAGTTCTCTTTCTTTTTTTGTTGCCTCAAAAATATATGCCCTCCTTCCAAATTCGCACCGATCAAGATGAGTTGATGGATGACTTCTCTATCCAAGATGAACGGCTCACCGATGCTCTAGAACAACTTCGCCCCGTCAATCAGTTTCTCGGTGGTTACGCGACTACAATGGCAGCGATCGCGCCCTTTCTGAAGGCTAATCGCGATCGCCCGATTCGGATTCTCGATATTGGTACAGGTATCGGTGATTTTCCTGAATATATCGTGCGTTGGGCGGCGGCGCAGTCCCCACCAATTGATGTGCAGATTACGGCGATCGATGCTAATCCTGTCACCGTCGCCTATGCCAACTCCGCGCTGCAAAAGCGTTTACCACCAGAGCTACAAGCCAAAATCACCATCGAAGTCGCCGATGCCTTGGCTTTGCCTTATGGAGAGAATCAGTTTGATTTGGCGATCGCGGCGATGTTTTTACATCACTTTGCCCATGACAATGCGGTGCAAATCGTGCGATCGATGCAGCGCGTGGCGAGTCAAGGCATTTTGATCAATGATTTACACCGTCATCCCTTCGCTTACTACGGTATCTATGCCCTCACGCGCCTCCTTCCCGCCGTGCAGATGGTGCGCCACGATGCGCCGCTATCGGTGTTACGCGGATTCAAATATCAAGAATTAGAAAATATTGCCAAGGCTGCGGATTTAACTGGTTACTCGTTGCATTGGCGTTACGCCTTCCGTTGGTTGCTAAGTACGATCACCTAAAAGCCAGATAAAATCTTGCTTTGCACGATTTCTCCTTTGGACTTAAGTCTTTTGCAAATTAGTACAAATTAAAAAAATGTAATCAGAAATATAATTTATGAAATACGACGTAATCATTATCGGTGCAGGATTATCGGGATCGAGTGCGGCGATTCAGTTAGCAAAGCTGGGCTATCAAGTGCTATTGCTAGAACAAAATCACTATCCGATGCATAAACTCTGTGGCGAGTTTCTATCCATTGAAGTGATCGAAATATTTAAAAATCTTGGTGTTTTAGAACGGGTGAAAGAATTAGGCGCACAGCCAATCCATCGTTCCTATCTGACAGCAGCAAGTGGAGCAACTTTTCGTAGTACTTTGCCTAGTGTGGCTCTGGGCTTGAGTCGCTATCAATTGGATTTACTTCTCTTTGAACGGGCGCAAAATCTCAATGTGCATTGTCAAGACCATACCAAAGTAACGGCTGTCAGTGGTGATCTTGCCTCAGGCTTTAGCGTCAGTACGAATAAAGGGAATTTTACAGGGCGATTAGTGATTGGTGCATTTGGGAAGCGATCGCCTCTAGATAAATCCTTAGATCGTCAATTTGTGCAGCAAAAATCACCTTGGATCGCCTACAAAGGACACTTTACAGGTGTTGATATTCAAGATGTGATTGAGTTACATAGCTTTCCCTATGGCTATTGTGGGCTGTCACAGATCGAAACAGGAGAAATTAATGTCTGCTGGATCGCCCATCAAAGGGTCAGTCAAGAAGCACTAGATCCCGAACTGAAGATTCCTCTATCACTGACCAAAAACGCTGTTCTCGCCGATCGCTTTCGGCAGATGCGGCAAGTTTCAACCCATTTACAGGGTTTGAGCCAGATCACCTTTGCCTTAAAAGGGAATTTCCACAACGATATCTGCATGATCGGTGATACCGCTGGGATGATTGCGCCGCTTTGTGGTGACGGAATGGCGATGGCGTTGCGCTCATCGGAGCTAGCTGTGCCTTTGGTTGGTCAGTTTTTGGAAGGGAAGTTAAGTCGCGATACTTTCAAACGTAATTATGCGATCGCATGGCGGAAGGAATTTCGCACCCGTTTGCAGCTAGGTAGGGCGATGCACAACTGTTTCGTGCAACCTGCGATCGCGGATATTGGTGTGAATATCTGCCAGACTTTCCCTGCGATCGGTAATTGGATTATCGGCGCAACTAGAGGCAAGGCGATCGCTAATTCCTTATCTGAAAGCTAAAAATATAGCAGTTTTAAATATTTAAAAGAGGCTTCGACTTCGCTCAGCCAGCAGTATACGTTGGCTGAGCGAAGTCGAAGCCCTAACTCCTATTTGAAACAGCTATAGCTCCGCTATTTCTATTTTTGAATAAATATTAAACAACTGGCTGAACGGTCAGCTTATATCCGAGTGCTTTCGCAACTTTTGTCACTGTCGTAAAACTAGGATTACCATCAGGGGATAATGCTTTGTATAGTCCCTCTCTTGTTAAGCCTGAGTCCTTTGCTAACTGAGTCATGTTTTTTGCACGAGCAATGACGCTAAATGCGTGGATGATCACGTTAGGATCACCATCTGCTTCTTCAAGACAAGCTTCCAAATATAATTGAATATCTTCTTCTGTTTTTAGATGTTCTGCCGAATTCCATCGAGTAGTAGTGATAGCCATAATTTAATCCTCCAATTGTTTAACTAGTTCCTTAGCTTTATTTATGTCAGAAATCTGAGTGCTTTTATCGCCACCACATAGAAGTATCACAAGGATAGAACCTCTCTGCACAAAATACACTCTATAGCCAGTACCATAAAATATTCGCATTTCGCTTACTCCTTGTCCAACTGGCGCAACATCACCAAAGTTTCCCATTTCCATGCGATCAATACGGGCTTGTATGCGGGCTTTAGCTTTTTTGTCTTTTAATTTGACAAACCAGTTAGCGAATATTTCTGTCTGACGAACTTCAATCATGTGTTAACTGTAGTTCACAGCACAAAAGTCGTCAATCGTCAAAATGAAATCGTGATAACGGCGATCGCATCTCAAGGAAAGAGTCGAATCTTTGGTTAGCTTGTCCTATTTGCAATAGTCATAAAGCTGGCAAAATTGAGGCGATCGCATGGAGGAAGGAATTTCGCACCCGTTTACAGCTAGGCAGAGCAATGCACAATTGTTTTGTGCAACCTGCGATCGCGGATATTGGTGTGAATATCTGCCAGACTTTTCCTGCGATCGGTAATTGGATTATCGGCGCAACCAGAGGCAAAGCTTCTGCTAAAAAATAGGGCTTCGACTCCGCTCAGCCACCGTATATCGATGGCTGAGCGGAGTCGAAGCCTCTTTAGATTTATGATGCTGTCTTGGCAATATTCCAGTAGGGAAGCTGTTGGTTCGGTTCGATGCTGACCCCAGAGATACCTTTTTGAGCAAAGGCATATTCTTTATTCTGCCAAAGAGGAATAAACGGCACATCTCGCGCCAAAATCTCTTGGATTTTTTGTAAAATCTGCGATCGCTTCTCAACGTTAGTTTCGTTTCGTTGTTGGTTGATTAGATCATTCATTTCCTGATTGTTATAGAAAGAACCTTGGAACTGACTACTGCCTTCTACACAGCGATCGACTTCAGCTTTAGTACATTCCAAAAAGGGCTTGATGTAATTGTCAGGGTCAAGAATATCGGGAACCCAATCTAATAGATAGGCAGGATAGGCTCCCTGATCGAGAAAGGTATAGCCCACGGCATTTTCCACCCGTTCCGTTTTTACCTTCATGATTTTGCCTATATTCTTCTGAATAGAGGCGCGGAGAGTGCTGGCAATGAGATCGCCATTGCCGCCATATTTGGGCGAATACCAGATTGTGACCTCCGCAGGTTTGCGATCGCTATAGCCTGCGGATTCTAATAATTCGCGAGCCAGTTTACTGTTGCTAGTTCCATATCGTTGCTCAAAGACAGGCTTTGATTCAGGAAATACACTAGGAATCAGGCTATACAGGGGAGCGCGTTGATTGAAAAAGATGCGGGATTCTAATAGTGGGCGATCGATCGCTGCCGCCAATGCTTGTCTGACTGCGACATTATCGAGGGGAGATTGCTGAGTATTCAACACCATATACAAAATCGTTGCACCCTGACCTGATGCGATCGTCCAGCCATTACTTCGAGCATTAGCTTCTACGTTCTTAACTTGAGTGGGTGTGAGCGTCTGAAAGGCGACATCGACTGATCCTGTTTTAAAAGCATTGAGTAAGTTGGAATTGGAGGAGAAAAACTGGATATCAATACCTTTGTTAACGGGCTTCTTGCCCCAGTAGTCAGGAAACGCATCAAGACGCAAATAACTACTCTCCACAAATTGGGTAACTTGATAGCGCCCCGTCCCCACCAATTTGTCAGGTAGAAATGACAAATTGCCATTGGCATCTTTGAAATTGCGATAGACCTGTGGCGAAATCGCGGCTGCCCCTGTAAAGGCAAGAAATTTGGGGAAAAGAGGAAAAGGCTCCTTGAGTTTAATAACCAGTTCAGTTTTACTAGGGGCGGCGATCGATTTAACAATATCTCCCAGAATCGAGGAGGGCGCTCCCTTGATCTTAATAAAGCGATCGAGAGAAAATTTCATCGTATGGGCATCAAAGTTGGTGCGATCGTGAAATTTAACCCCTGTTCGCACAGGAATCGTGTAAGTCAATCCGTCTTCACTAACCCTCGGTAGATCCGCCGCTAGTTGGGGGATCAGTTCGTTAGAGCCTTCTTTGTAGGTGTAGAGGCGTTCGAGGGTGTTGTAAAAAACATTACTAATAAAAAACTCGTTAGCATCCGCAGGATCAAGGGTTCGCACTTTGCTGGTTGTGCCGATGATGATTCGCTCATTGCTGCGATCGCTAAGTCCTAGAGGGTTACTCTTGGTAACTGTAGTGGCGATATTGCATCCCCCTAGGGTTGCCAAAATGAAAAAAGCGATCGCAAACCAATTCCCAAAGCGGCGCAGCAAATATTTCATTGATATGTATAGACTAGCAACTGAAAACTAGCAACTGATTGCTGCTAAATTTTCTCATAATATTAAGCGATCGCCTAACCGACCTCGCTTCGCATCACCTAAAAATAAAGTAGCGCCGCAACGCGGCGCTACTTTATTTTTGGACAATCGCAAGTATCAAAAAAATTTCCCCCAACAAAAATCAAGACCCGCATTGCGAGTCTCGAAACCTTAATGGCGATGGTTACGGCGGGACTGATTTCTCACGGGTATAGGAATCAACTCTGGTTGGGGTTGGTTTTGTCCCAACAGGGCTTCCAAAACGCGGTTTAGCATTTCGCCGATTTCTTTCAGTGCTTTTTTGATTGCTTTCACTGTGCTTGGCTCCCTATCATCATCTAGGTTTATTTACCCAATCATAACAAATCTTTTTCTAAACAAATCTAAAGCTGAGCTTACAGTTGCCTTTCTAATCCAATTTCTTCCTCTAGACGGACTAAAACGCAGCTCGATCGCCTCGACTTTGCCTTCTGGATCAGCGATCCCCACATAAATTAAGCCCACGGGTTTTAACTCCGTGCCGCCTGATGGTCCTGCGATCCCCGTGATACTAATTGCCCAATCGGATTTGAGTCGAGACTTGATCCCCGATGCCATCTGCTCGGCAACGATCGCACTGACGGCTCCATATTGCTCTAGAGCTTGGCGATCAACGCCTAACATTTCCGCCTTCACCTCATTGCTGTAGCTAATTACGCCACCCAGAAAATAGCTAGAACTGCCTGAGACTTCGGTGAGGGTTTCGCCCAGCCATCCGCCTGTGCAAGACTCGGCGATCGCTAGGGTTTGTTGGTGATCCTGTAGCAGCTTGCCGACGACGCTGGCGAGGGTGTCATCGTCAGTGCCGTAGCAAAATTCGCCCGTGAGTTGACGGATCTCGGCTTCGACTGGCTCAATCAGGGCGATCGCCTCCGTTTGAGTATTTGCCTTAGCGGTGATCCGTAACCTTGCCTGTCCGTAATTGGCGTAGGGGGCGACGGTGGGATTTTTGAGGTCAAATAAATGGTTAACCTTGGTGGCAAGGGTGGATTCAGCAATGCCCCAGTAGAGCAGGACTTTGGAGTGAAATGTGCCTTGGCTATATTTAGATTGCAATAGGGGCACAGCCGTCTGTTCCCACATTGCGTATAGCTCACTAGGAATGCCGGGAAAAGTGAGGATCAGCAAATTCGGTTGTGGCTCCCAAATCATGCCGGGAGCCGTGCCAACGGGGTTATGCAAAATTTCGGCTCCCTTTGGTAGCAGAGCTTGCTTGCGGTTGTTGGCGGTGAGTTGGCGACCTGTCTGGGCGGCTAGCTGCTGAATTCTTTCCCAGACTTCAGGACGCTCGACAAGAGGAGTATTAAAAAAGTTGGCGATCGCCTCAGTGGTGAGATCATCGGGAGTTGGACCTAATCCACCTGTGGTGATGATCAAACTAGAACGACTGGCGGCGATCGCTAATGCCTGATGAATGCGATCGGGATTGTCGCCGACGACGGTTTGATAAAAGTGGGGAATACCGAGCAGGGCTAACTGCTGTGCGAGATACTGAGCATTACTATTAAGAATTTCACCTAGTAAAATCTCTGTACCAATACAAAGAATTTCTACACCTAAGTTTGTCATTTTGTCCGCCCTTGCTAAATTAACTGGCAATTCACCTAGTAATTTAACTGGAATTTAACTAGTAATTTCTCTTAGCTTGGGTTTTTCTACGTTAATTCGTGGACGCTCAATTGTTGGCTGAGGATCTAGACTGTCTGAACTGAGCGAATCTTGAGCATATTCTGGATTGTATTCGTTGGAACTAGGTTGAGGATTGGGGTCAAAGACCTCAAAATATGCCCTTTGCCCAACTTCTTGAGCCGCCGCCATCACCACAGTGCGAATGGCTTGGATGGTTCGACCACCCTTGCCAAATACTCTCCCCCGATCGTCTGGATCAAGAGCTACTCTGATCCAGAGGCGATCGCTTTTACTATTCGCCTCAAAATCTACCCGTAATTCATCAGGGCGGGTCAGTAAGGGCTGTAGCAAAAATTTAATGAGAGCGTTGTAATCTGGCACAGGTTTGGAGTCCAGTTTGCGATGCGGTTTATGTTTAAGCGGTAACGAGATCGAATACCTTAGCTTTTTCGAGAATGCGACGAACTGTGTCCGTGGGCTGTGCGCCTTTCTTAATGCGATCGACGATCGCAGGGACATCGAGTTGGGTTTCTTTGGTGCGAGGATTGTAGAAACCGAGTTCGGCTAGGGGACGACCGTCGCGGCGGCTGGTGCTGTTTACAGCAACGATGCGATAGCTGGCTTCAAATTTCTTGCCAAATCGCTTTAATCTCAACTTCATCATGGGTTTATAGCTGTGTTTCTGGGATTGATTTTGGGATTGATCTAATTCAATATTTTAGCAGTCTTATCAATATAGCATTATTTAAGACTTGAAAAAACCATAAAGAGAAACATCGGCACGCAGTGCCGATGTTTCTCTTTATGATCCTAAATAAGCTTCTAAAACTCGCGGATCGCTTTGTACCTCGGCGGGTGAACCGTCGGCAAGGTTATGACCTTCTGCCAAAACCCAAACGCGATCGCATAGGGACATAATCACATCCATGTTGTGTTCAATAATCAAAAAGCTTAATCCCTCTTGATTCCAGCGCTGAATATGTCCGCAAATATCTTCGATCAAGGCAGGATTGACCCCCGCCGCAGGTTCATCTAGCAAAATTAATTTGGGATCGGTCATCAGCGCCCGCGCAATTTCTAACAGTTTGCGTTGCCCCCCCGATAGGCAACCCGCATAATCATCCGCCATCCTGATTAAACCCACCGACTCTAGAATATGTCTCGCCTTCTCGCGATTTTCTCGCTCCTGTTTAGCAATTTGCTTGCCCAAGAACCAAGTATTCCAAAACTTCTCGCCCACCTGATCCTGTCCTGCGAGGAGCATATTGTCCAAGACCGATAACCTCGATAGGACGCGCGGTACTTGAAAGGTGCGGATCATGCCTAACTTAGCGATTGCATGGGGTGGTTTGCTTTGAATCGGTCTACCATCAAAAATCACGGTTCCGCGATCGGGTTTGAGAAAGTTAGATAACAATCCAAAAAATGTCGTTTTTCCTGCGCCATTAGGACCAATTAGCCCTGTGATGCTTCCCGCAGGGACTTCAATGTGAGCATTACTAACGGCATGAATACCGCCAAAGGATTTCGATATATTTTCAGCCTTAAGAATCGGAGCGATCGACATAAATTTGGCAAGTTAGCAGTTGACAATAATCTGATTGAGTTGAGTCGTTAATAAACGATACCGCCGAAAAGGTCTAATCTTTGTAATGAAATCGACAACCCACAATAACGATACTGTCATCCGAAGTAAATGTGAGCTTCATCCTTCGATTAGTTCTCTCTCAGATACTTTGCCAGATTTAGCTGATTGAACTGAGCCAATAAGATGTTTTGCGTTAACAGGATTTGATAGTAAATATACAGTTTCTTGCCAAGCAGAAAATTCGTCTAGCGAAATTAAAATAGCTTTGTTACCTTTGTCATTACAGAGAATTGTTGGCTGCACGTTGTCAATCACGCGATCTATCAAGCCATCTAAATCATGACTTGCTTGTTGAGTAGTCATTGCATCCATTTTTGTCTCCTATATTTATTTCTTGTTAGCTAAATAATAGCTTAGAAATTTTGGGTGAATTTATTCCCATTTTTGAAGTTCTTCTTCTGGCAATGGCTCAAAGAAATCATCACCAAGTTTTCCTGTTAATAAACCAGAGATACGAGGTTGCGATCGCTCTTTTCCTAAACCAAGTCGAAAGTAATGTATTAAGTCATAAATTTCAGCAAGTTTTTCTTCTGGGATATCTTGCAGTTCTTGGACAATCTTCTGGATTAACATAACTTAGATCTCTGCTCTAAAAAATTTACTTCCAAGGGGCTAGACTTAATTATTTACCAGATTATCTATTAGTTACTTGCTCAAAAGCTTCTTTAATATTTTTTGAGTATTTAAAAATATCGTCAATGCTGGCAATCTTTTGTTTGTTATTGTGGGGATAGAAACTGATGCTTTTGTTTTGACTGTTCAACCAAAGTCTACAGATACATTTAGTTGTCATGTTGTCAAAAAGTATATTGAAATAACTAGCTGTATCTTTGTAAGTAATCTTATTAAGATCAGCAACTTCACTTAAAACTGATTTGACAATATAAAACGCTTCTAGTTCTTCTTGCGTTGTTTCAATTCCAATAGTTTTAGCTTCAATAGGATCAGTTTCAACCTTAATATTTTCGGAAGAATTAACAAAATTAGAAGGATTGCTATCCTCAATCACTGATTGAAATTTATCCTTGACCCATTCATTCAGAAATTGATTTAAAGAACGTTTTACAATATCAGAAAATTTATTTACCACAGCCTGAGTTCTGACACCCACGTATAGAGGTTCTGGATCTCCATATGCTAAAAAGAATTTTATAAATTCAGGTGAAGGCTCAGCAAACTGTTCTGCAATTATTCTTTTAATTTCACTAGTATATTTTAAATCACTAGCATTGTCCCTTAAATAGTCAGGATTAAAAATTGATTTAGAGAATTTGTATAATTCAGCGATCGCTAATTCCTGAGGATCTAACATATTGAATTCAAAGAATGGCTTTGAATCCATAACATTCTCTCTTTCAATATCTGTAAAAAAGCGATAAGAGATACCATTTGTTAAGACTCCAAATCTGGAATGAGTAACATGAAAATATCTATGTAATTGCGCTTTATGCTGAGGCTTATCTAAATTTTCACCTACGGATTTACACTCAATCAGTAGAATTGGTTTGTTCTCTCTCATGATTGCATAGTCTACTTTTTCTCCTTTGACTTCTGGCACATCAGCAGTGAATTCAGGATGCACTTCCATAGGATCAAAAACGTCATACCCTAAGACTTGAAGCAGTGGCAAAACTAGAGCAGTCTTTGTAGCTTCTTCTTTACCCCTGACATTTTCTAAGTTGAGAACCACTCTCTCACTGATCTTCTTGATTTTCTCGAAGAACTCTAACGAAACTTTACCTGAATAAGAACTTGCAGGAGCAACAGCCAAAGTCTTGGATTCAGATTCTTGTTTGTTATCTATTTGTAAAGACATATTCCATACAATAGCTTGGGTATTTAACTTTCTGCCATAGATCGTAAATCTCTTGAGTAGACTCAGATTTAATTTACTGATCTCCTGTTGAACGATTGGGAAAACAACTTGTTGATCTGGTGCTTCTGCTGCTTCCAGAAGAATAGGATAAGAATCTCCCTTGGGATTACCTTTCCTTATAGTTATGCCTTTAGGTTGTAACACGCGGCTCAGATTGCTGTACACCAGCTTTAATTCATTTTGGATAGCGATATCTGATGAGTTTGCTTGAGACATGACGATTTGGCTAGAAATTTTGACTTATAGATAATTCTAGCGCTTAATATCGCAATATAATAATCACAAAAATTCTATTTTTGCCACTAATTTGGCTGATTTAGCGATTATGTGGTTTCCAGAATTTTGAAGCTTATCCTGAACTTACGTTAAATAGCCAGATAAGCGAACTTAAAACTAAAAAAACAGTGCCGCACTAACTACGGCACTGTTTTTTATATATAGAAATGCTTAGAACAGATCTAGATCCGTAACTGCGCCTTTGCTGCTAGTGGAAACAAGGGTGGCATATTTTGCCAAAACACCTTTGGTATAGCGAGGGGCGGGAGGCTTCCAATTAGCGCGACGGCTGGCTAACTCTTCGTCACTGACATTGAGTTGAATCAATCGTTGATGAGCATCAATGGTGATTGAGTCGCCCTCATTGACCAAAGCAATATTGCCGCCAACAAAAGCTTCAGGAGCGACGTGACCAACGACCATGCCATAGGTTCCACCAGAGAAGCGTCCATCGGTGATCAGACCAACGGAATCGCCCAGTCCTGCGCCAATGATGGCACTGGTTGGTGCTAGCATTTCGCGCATTCCGGGACCGCCCTTAGGTCCTTCGTAGCGGATGACGAGGATATCACCTGCATTGATTTGGTTAGCGAGGATTGCCTTGAGACATTCTTCCTCTGATTCAAAAACACGGGCAGGACCTGTGATGATCGGATTTTTTACGCCAGAGATTTTGGCGACTGCGCCTTCTTGAGCGAGGTTCCCTTTGAGAATGGCAAGATGCCCCTGCTTATACATAGGGCGATCCCAAGGACGGATCACATCCTGATCAGCACGAGGTTCCGCAGGAATATCCTTGAGTACTTCCTCAACGGTTTGACCAGTGACAGTTAGGCAATCCCCATGTAATAGACCATGAGCTAGCAACATTTTCATTACTTGAGGGATACCACCTGACTTGTGTAAGTCAGTGGCAACGTAACGACCCGATGGCTTCAGGTCACATAGCACAGGAACACGCTGACGGATTCTTTCAAAATCGTCGATCGTCCATTCCACTCCTGCGGAATGGGCGATCGCCAAAAAGTGCAGCACCGCATTAGTGGAGCCGCCCACCGCCATAACCACAGAGACGGCATTCTCGATCGATTTGCGAGTGATGATATCGCGAGGACAGATATTATTACGGATCGCATTAACAAGGATTTTGCCTGCTAATTCGGTGTTGTCTGCCTTTTCGGGCGCGATCGCCGACATCGTGGAGGAATACATGGGACTCATGCCCATAGCTTCAAAGGCGGAAGACATGGTGTTAGCCGTATACATACCGCCGCAGGAGCCAGCTCCGGGGCAGGAGTTGCGCTCTACCGACATCAATCTCACTTCGTCAATTCTGCCTGCGCTGTATTGACCGACCGCTTCAAAGGCACTGACTACCGTTAGATCTTCACCTTCTAGATGTCCTGGTTCAATTGTGCCGCCATAGATAAAAACCGCAGGAATATTCATTCTTGCCATAGCGATCATCGCGCCTGGCATATTTTTATCACAGCCACCGATCGCCAGTACGCCATCCATACTCTGCCCTGTGCAAGCAGTCTCGATGGAGTCGGCAATGACATCACGGGAAACGAGGGAATACTTCATGCCCTCAGTTCCCATGGAAATTCCATCACTAATGGTGATGGTTCCAAACATTTGGGGCATCCCATTGGCGGCGCGAATTCCTGTCTCGGCGCGAACAACTAAGGGCGCAATGCCCATATTGCAAGGGGTGATCGTGCTGTGGGCGCTGGCGACTCCCACAATTGGCTTGGTAAAATCGGAGTCTTGGAAACCAACGGCGCGGAGCATGGCGCGATTTGGCGATCGCTGAACGCCTTCAGTAATTGCACGACTTCTAGGATTGTCGGTGCGTTGGTCGGACATATTGCAAATCTCTTGTTAGCTTAATCAACTAAAACATTTTAGAATTTTTAGACAGCAATCGATAACCTTAAATTTGGCATCAGCAAACACCATAATGCAACTTCAACCCACAACTGTAATTTTGCCCAAGCGTCTCAATCGTTTCACCGTTCGTAGTTTGGCAGCGATTAGTCTCGGATTGATTCTCTATGGATGCGGCGAAAATCGAGTTGTGCAATGTAACAAAGTTGTTACTGTTGCCAATAAAACTAAAGAGTTAGTTGCCCCCAAAGATGTCACTGGCTTTGCGCCCCTTGCTGATAGCCTCGACCAAATCCGCACTGAAGTACAGGCGATCGCTGTCCAAGATGCCTCTCTCAAAGAAATTCAAACGCAGTTAACGACAATGTACGGGGATGTGGCGATCGCGCTCAAAGCTCAAGCTACTGCTTTGGAATCTAAAAATAAGGATGCCGTAGACAAGGCAAAACAAGAGTTAGAGACGGCAGCTAGTAAAGAAAATGATATTGTCGATCGCCTAAATGCCCTGTGTAAGCAGTAAACGAATAGCCCCCTCATTTGTTGATGTAGGTTGGCTGAGCGGAGTCGAAGTCTCTTCTAACTTATTCGGGACTGTTGTATTTTCTAAGCCTCTGAAACCACGCTTGTAACAATTCTTGACATTCTCGTTCCCGAATCCCTGCGATCGCCTGTAACTTATGAAAAGACACAGGACTATCAGGCAAATTGGCGACGGTGCGAATTGCCCCAGTTTTGGGATCATCGGCTCCATAGACTAGGTTGCTAATTCGCGATTGTAAAATTGCTCCTGCACACATGGGACAAGGCTCAAGGGTGACGTAGAGCGTACAGCCTGTTAAGTTCCAATTTGTTAGCGCCCTTGCTGCCTGTCGAATGGCGACAACCTCGGCGTGGGCAGTGGGATCGTGATCGCGTTCTTTGTGGTTCATACCTGTAGCGATCGCTTCCCCTTGATGATTCACAATCACTGCGCCCACAGGAATCTCTCCACTCGTCCCTGCTTCCTTCGCCAAGGCGATCGCCTGATCCATCCAGTTTTGATGAACTTCTAGATTTTTGATCATGTCGATCATCCATAAAATCAAAAGAATAGATTGCGGCGCTTCGCGCCGCAATCTATTCTTTTATTTCCTAAGGCAAGTGGCGGCGCGAAGCGCCGCCACTTGCTTCTTGGTTTTTGATTTGTCCTGATACAGGTAGCGGCAACCATAACTGATAATTTTTGCGGTGAAATGTTACATTTGCCGCCATTTTTTTGCAAAATGGTAATAGTCCTGACTTAAGTGCATCATGTCCCCCCAACCTCTAGATCAAACTTTAGAACCGATCGCGTTAACCACACCACTTTTTTATGTCAACGATCGCCCCCATATTGGTAGCGCTTATCCTACAATTGCTGCCGATGCGTTGGCGCGGTTCTATCGGCTGAAGGGACATCCCGTCATGTTTGTGACAGGCACAGATGAGCATGGACAAAAGATTCAACGCACCGCCGAGAAAAATAATCTCTCGCCCCAAGAACATTGCGATCGCACCGTTGCCGAATTTCATAGCCTCTGGTCAAAGTTAAATATTCGCTTTGACCGCTTCACGCGCACCACCGCTCCCAAACATCAAGCGATCGTCAACGAATTCTTCCAAAGAGTCTACGCATCGGGCGATATCTATCTCAATCAGCAAAAAGGCTGGTATTGCGTCGCCTGTGAAGAATTTAAAGAAGAGAGAGAACTTCCCGCGAGCCATCACTGCCCCACCCATACCAATGTGGTTTGTGAATGGCGTGATGAACCCAACTACTTCTTCCGTCTGTCGAAATATCAAGATGCTCTTGACCAATTCCATGAAGCAAACCCCGACTTTATCCAGCCAGAGAGCCGCCGCAATGAAGTACTAGGCTTCATGAAGCAGGGATTGCAGGACTTTTCGATCTCTCGCGTTAATCTTGATTGGGGCTTCCCCATTCCCACCGATCCCAGCCACACAATCTATGTCTGGTTTGATGCGTTACTCGGCTACGTCACCGCGCTCCTTGATCCCGACGAAGAGCCAACCCTCGCCAATGCCATCAAAAAATGGTATCCCTTCAACCTGCATATTATCGGCAAGGATATTCTGCGATTTCATGCCATTTACTGGCCTGCCATGCTTATGTCCGCAGGACTAGAATTACCTAAACGAGTGTTTGGTCATGGTTTGCTGACAAAAGACGGTCTGAAGATGGGTAAAACTTTGGGCAATACGATTGATCCCTACGATCTCGTTGATCGCTTCAGTGCTGACCCGATCCGCTACTACTTCCTCAAGGAAATTGAGTTTGGACGTGATGGCGACTTTAACGAAGAAAGATTTATTGCGATCGTTAATGCCGATCTTGCTAACAGCCTTGGCAATCTACTCAATCGTAGCCTTGGCATGGCAAATAAGTATTGTGGACAAGCTATACCTGCCTATGATCCCAGCGATCCTAGCAGCGTTTCCAGCCTGACCGCACCAATTATCGAACAGGCAAAGCAGTTGGGAAATATTGTGGCGATCGAATATCAAAATTTGAACTTTCGAGCTGCATCTGAGAGGATTCTGGAGCTAATCTGGAATTGCAATAAACTGATTGATGAAACAACTCCTTGGAAGCAGTTTAAAGCAGGTAATCAGAAGGAAGTTAACGAAACTTTGTATGTCCTGCTGGAGTCAATCCGTATAGCTATCTATCTGCTATCTCCGATTACCCCTAGCCTCAGTATTTCCGCCTATCAGCAGCTTGGACTAAATTTTGATCAAAATTTACCACCTGATTGGACTCACACAAATTGGGGAATACTAAAATCAGGAACGCAACTAACTACTGCTGTCCCTATCTTTCAGCGTATCGAGACCAACTAATCCTTAGTGGTTTTTACCGTTTCTCTAAATTTTTGAAACCTTAACTTTTGTATCTATTTATATCTATTTCTGACCTTAATAACTTTAAAATCTATCTCTCTAAGTATATTTACTTATGGTGTATAGTTAGAAATAAGCTATAAAGATAAATTATATAAACTCAAATGTTTAGTCTTCGCAATCAGACTGAAGGTTATTTTTAATAAACTTTGGGCTAGTCATTAGAAGCTCCATAGCTCTGAGAGGCTCGCACTGATCGAAATTAAACGATTCTACTCTTAGCTTTTTCCTTAACTTAAATTTATTTTTTAACTTAAATTTCTATATATTTCTATATATTTTTTCAAAACAGTCTTGGGATAGGGCTTCTACTACTTGTTAAAGATTTCTTTTAACGTCCAACGTCAAGCCTAATTAACCTAACTTAATTTGATTTACTTGACTTAACTTGGTTGATTAGAAAAGGCAGAAGTTTATTAAAAAAATTTAAGAGGCTCTTCTAAATATAGGTAAACACTTAGGACGGTTTTAAGTATCCATGCTAATACCCAAGCTTCATCCCACGGCACTAGATAACAAGCGTTCTACAGGCAAAACCATGCTACCTTTTGAGCAAGACTCTGGATTTAAGCCAGATCAAATTTTAGAAAATCGAGGGCGAGTAGCTATCTTTATTGATGGCTCTAACCTTTTTTACGCAGCTTTACAGCTTGGCATTGAGATCGATTACACCAAGTTGCTACTATGTCTCACCGATGGTTCGCGACTGTTGCGAGCTTTCTTCTACACAGGTGTTGACCGCACTAATGAAAAGCAACAAGGCTTTTTGCTATGGATGCGGCGCAATGGCTATCGTGTCATTTCTAAAGAACTTGTACAACTTCCTGATGGTTCCAAAAAAGCTAACCTTGATGTCGAAATTGCTGTAGACATGATGGCTTTAATTGGTTCCTACGATACGGCTGTCCTCGTCAGTGGTGATGGTGACTTAGCCTATGCTGTTGATGCTGCTAGCTATCGTGGTGTCAGAGTGGAAGTGGTGAGTTTGCGATCGATGACTAGCGACCACTTGATCAATGTTGCCGATCGCTATGTTGATCTTGAAGCAATCAAGGAAGACATTATGAAAATCTCTCGATCCTCTGCATCGCCAAGTGCTAGCCCGTCCCTCGCGAGTTACACCTACCGACCAATTTCTAGTGTCGGATCCATTGACAATGCTGATGTCTAACTAATTATTCGTTAATTACCTGACATCAAAATATCTAATGCGCGATCGCAGTATGAACCGCGATTTATGCTGCAACTTTTTAGGAGATGAATGGTCAAGCGTGATCAGCCCCCTAAATTTATAGAGCTAATTTTAAAAAATATTGACAGAAGTTGCCATTGTCAATATATTATAGAGTTCGCTGTAAAATATTAAGTCTTCGTAATTGGCTTCTGTCAAATTGTAGCTAACCCACTGCATAGGATGCACACTCACGAAGATTATGTTGCACAGCCCTGCGCCCTTAATAGCCTTCTTAACAGAATGTAGATTTGGGGCGACCTTGAAAATAACATTGAAAACTGACAACAAATTGGGAGACTTATAGTGGCTCGCATTGCAGGAGTTGACCTTCCTCGTGACAAGCGCATCGAAATAGGACTAACGTATATATACGGTATCGGTCTGACCAGCGCCAAAAAAATCTTAGCAGCTACCAAAATAAACCCCGATACGCGGGTTAAAGAACTTACTGATCCTGAAGTAACGACTTTGCGCCAAGAGGTAGAATCCAACTTTCAAGTAGAAGGCGATTTGCGTCGTCTTGAAGGCTTGAGTATTAAGCGTCTAGTAGACATTGGTTGCTACAGAGGTCGTCGCCATCGGATGGGGCTGCCTGTACGTGGACAACGTACTCGCACCAATGCCCGTACTCGCCGTGGCGGTCGTCGTACAGTCGCAGGTAAGAAGAAGGCTCCAGGTAAGAAGTAAGTAAGGATTTAATTAAGAAACAATGGCTCGTCAAACAACCCGTAGAACTGGCGCACGCAAAAATAAGCGCAACGTCCCTAATGGAGTCGCTTACATCCAGTCTACTTTTAACAACACAATTGTCACGATCGCCGATACCGTTGGCGATGTCATCTCTTGGTCTTCGGCTGGTGCTAGCGGATTCAAGGGTGCGAAGAAGGGAACTCCATTCGCGGCTCAAACTGCTGCTGAATCAGCCGCTAGAAGAGCGATCGAACAAGGAATGCGCCAAGTTGAAGTGATGGTCACAGGACCTGGTTCTGGGCGTGAAACCGCAGTTAGAGCTTTACAGGCCGCAGGACTAGAGATCACTTTGATCCGTGATATCACTCCAATTCCTCACAATGGCTGCCGCCCTCCTAAGCGCAGACGTGTGTAACCCTAGATGCTCGAGATTTCGACCTGCGATCGCGCAGTAGATTTTTTGACTCTTTCGTCTTTACTATTTATCCATTTGATTTTCGTTTACTCTTGCAGACTAAGTCGGTACAAATATGGCACAGTTTCAGGTTGAGTGCGTTGCATCCCACACAGAAAAAGACAATAGCCAGTACAGCCAATTTGTACTGGAACCACTAGATCGGGGGCAAGGCATTACCATTGGAAATGCGCTCAGACGAGTACTGCTCTCCAACCTTGAGGGAGCAGCCGTCACTGCTGTTCGCATTGCTGGTGTCAACCATGAGTTTGCGACGATTCCGGGCGTACGGGAAGACGTTTTGGACTTGATGCTCAACCTGAAGGAACTCGTGTTGAAGTCCTACAGCGCATCACCACAAATTATTAGGTTGGTGGAGCGCGGTCCAAAATTAGTCACAGCTACCAGTTTCCAATCCCTGCCCACTGACATTGAGATTATTAATCCCAACCAATACATCGCCACTCTTAGTGAAGGTGCGACTTTGGAAATGGAATTGACAATCGAGCGTGGTAAGGGCTATCGCTCAGTGGATCGTTCTAAAGAAGATCATAGTTCTCCTATTGATACCCTCAAGATCGACGCAGTGTTTATGCCTGTGCGTAAGGTCAAGTATGAGATTAAGGACGCTCGGATCGGTGATGCGATCAACAAAGAGAGCTTGCTTATCGATATTTGGACAAACGGCAGCATCACTCCTCAAGAAGCTCTTAGTCAAGCCGCTAGTGTCTTGGTTAATCTGTTTTCACCCCTCCAAGAAATCACCCTTGCGCCGACCTTGCCTCAAGAGCGTGATGAGCAGGATGAAACTAAGCAAATTCACATCGAAGAGTTACAACTGTCCGTGCGAGCCTATAACTGTCTCAAACGCGCCCAGATTAACACTGTCGCGGATTTGCTGGAATATACCCAAGACGATCTACTGGAAATCAAAAACTTTGGTCAAAAGTCGGCTGAAGAAGTCATGGATGCCCTCAAACAGCATCTTGGTCTTACCTTAACTGAATCCAAGGCTTCTAAAGTTCTCTAGGGATCTTTAAAGTTTTAGAGCAAATCTACAACAAGTTTTCCATTCACCTAGTAAATACCTATGCGTCACCGTTGTAAGACCCCCCAACTAAATAGAGCCGCCGATCAGCGTAAGGCTCTACTGCGTGCCTTGACCACTGAGCTAATCCTTAGAGGCGAAATCAAGACTACCAGAGCTAAGGCTGATGCTGTTCGCACTAGTGTTGATCACATGATCACCCTAGCTAAAAACGGTTCTCTCCATGCTCGTCGTCAGGCGATTTCCTATCTGTACGATATTTCGGTCAAAGATGGCGCACCCGTTAGCGATCGCCCTCAAACCAAAACCAAGCAAGAGCAATTGCCTGAAGAAGAGCGCGTTACTACCTTAGTAGACCTACTCTTTAGTCAAGCTAAGGAACGCTATGCTGACCGTAATGGTGGCTATACTCGCATTGTTCGCACCGTCAGCCGTCGTGGTGACAATGCGGAAATGGCAATCTTGCAACTCGTCTAGATTACCTATTCGCTATGGTTTTTGCTGATTCTGAAGACACCCAACGTGTGGCACTGGCTATTCAATACCTAGGTACACATTATTACGGGTGGCAAAGACAGCCAAATCACCCTAGCGTCCAGCAAACAATAGAAGAGGCGATCGCCAAAATCTGTGGAAAGCCAACGGTAATCCATAGTGCAGGAAGAACTGATACGGGTGTTCATGCTGCGACTCAAGTGGCACATTTTGACACTTCGAGTCTGATCCCTCCCCATCGATGGGCAAAGGTTTTAAATAGCTATTTGCCTGAAGACATCTTGATCTGTGGCTCTACAGTAGTTGCTAGTGATTGGCACTCAAGATTTTCGGCAACATGGCGGCGCTATCGTTACACGATTTACACCGCCGCAATCCCGAACTTATTTGTTAAGCCCTTTAGCTGGCATTACTATCACGGTCATCTTGACGAAAACTTGATCCATCAAGCCTTGCAGCCGATGCTCGGCGAACAGGATATGGCAGCTTTTCAGAGAGCGGGATCGAGTCGTCCCCATAGCCGCCTTGAGATGCAAGAGGCTATGTGCTGGCGAGACGGAGACTTTGTCCATGTAGAGGTTCAAGCCAGTGGCTTTCTGTACGGGATGATCCGCTTGCTAGTGGGGCAGCTAGTCGATGTGGGATTAGCTAGACTGAGTATTGATGCTTTTACCCAGCGATGGCAGCAAAAGCGTCGTATCGAAGTTAAGTATGCTGCACCACCTGAAGGATTATGTCTTTTAGCGATCGGCTATCCTGAGCATCCTTTTGCTGACTTCGCATCGCGCCAGCAAACGTTGACTTTAGACAAAAACCATATATTTACTTTGGTTTGATCTTTAAATTCAACAGTTAAGAAAGCGTTTCTACTCGTTTCTACTTGAGAAACATCAAAAAGCTTTATAGACAAATTCCATTTGTAGAGAAACTAATGACTACAACTACCCTCACTCCCAACAAAAGCTACTTACCCAAAGATTCCGACCATAAGTGGTATGTGATCGATGCCGAAGGTCAACGCCTCGGTAGACTCGCTAGCGCGATCGCCGTGATCTTGCGTGGTAAAAATAAGCCCACCTACACTCCTCACCTCGATACAGGTGATTTTGTTGTAGTAATCAATGCCGAAAAAATTGCCGTAACTGGTAAAAAATCCACCCAAAAACTATACAGAAGACATTCTGGTCGTCCTGGTGGAATGAAGGTCGAGACCTTTGATAAGGTAATTGCTCGCGTTCCTGAGCGTATCCTCGAACATGCTGTGAAGGGAATGTTGCCCAAGAATACCCTTGGTCGCCAACTATTCACCAAGCTTAAGGTCTACAAGGGTGCTAGCCATCCCCATGATGCTCAGCAGCCTGAGACCTTGGTCATCAACACCATTCCATCACAAAAATAGGAGATATAACCAATGTCAGATACTGAACGTGCTAATCGTGCTGTGTATTGGGGAACTGGTCGTCGTAAAAAGGCGATCGCCCGTGTCCGTCTCGTCCCCGGCGAAGGCAAGATTGTAATCAATGACAAGCCTGGTGATCTGTACTTGCAGTTCAACCCTGCTTACATTTCAGGCGTAAAGGCTCCTCTGGAGACTCTTGGTCTAGAGAATGAGTACGATGTATTGGTCAATGCTCACGGTGGCGGTGTTACAGGTCAAGCTGATGCGATCCGTCTCGGTGTCGCCCGTGCCTTGGTCGAGTTGGCTCCTGAAAACCGCAAGCCTCTGAAGGTTGAAGGTTACCTCACCCGTGATCCTCGTTCTAAGGAACGTAAGAAGTACGGTCTCAAGAAAGCGCGTAAGGCTCCTCAATACTCCAAGCGTTAATCAAAACTCTGCACTTTTTGTTTTGAAACAGCAAAAGCCTCGCGAAGCGAGGCTTCTGCTGTTTTTGATTTTTATAAAAACGAAGAAGGGAGTTGCGCCGCAACTCCCTTCTTCGTTTTTGGGTTTTAACAAGAATATTATTTCTCAATGCCGTGGTCTAGGACTTCGTAATAGAGAGGCAGATAGCCTGACTTAATGCCGCCATCTTCTCTGGCTTTATCGAGATTGCCGCGCAATGTATGGCTATTGTGGACACTGTAGATTTCGTAGCGATCGCCAATAAATACGTAGTCCGCCACATCGGTAAACTCTTCGCCCTTGACCAGTCTCCAGCGATCGCCAACATAAACAAAATGATAATCTGCTAGGTCGGGACTAGAAGATGGGCGCTCGACGGCAGCCGAGATCTCGGCGGTATAGTGGGGATTGCGATCGCTAGGGGGAATCACTTTGCTGGTGACATTGCGATAAAAGCAACTCTCGTTATAACAAAAGCGCAATTTTGCCATCTTGTCTTTAATAATCTCAAATCGTTCAACAATTTGACTCGATGACTCAGGCTCAGGCTCTGCCGCCGCACGGTTTGGCAAAAGTGTATTCGCAAAAGTAATGCCAAGGCAAATTATGCAGACGAGAAATATTTGGGCAAGCGATCGCCACTGTTTGCTGGTCATAAAGTTTTTTGAGTGAATAAAGTTAGGATTTAAGCTTGTTTTATATAAATTGAAATTTTATGATTGCCAACTAACTTAGCAAGTATTTTATTGATTCTAGCGATTTAAAGTAGGTTCAGGTGCTTTAGTAAATTATTAAGGCTTAGTGCAATCCCTCACCTCTCAATCCTAACCCAGACCAACATTCTTGACGATGATAAACACGCCCACAGCGATCATTACACAACCTGCAACTAAGTTCAGCCGATGTTGCCTCTGGGGTTTCCATAATGTACGGGTGCGATCGGCAAGGAATACATAAACCAATTTTGTCCCACCGACAGCAAGGATGGTGGTCAAGATAATGATTGATAGATCCGTAACAGATGTTTGGGAAATATCTAGAAATGCGGGCAGAAAGCCAATATAGAACAATGCCGCTTTTTGGTCAGCGAGGGTAATGATCAAGCCTGTGGAAAAACTAGATAGGAGAGAGGATTTGGGAACAGTGGTTACTTCTACATTCTTTGATTTGGAGCGACATAGCTGAATCCCCAGATAAATAAGGTAAAGACCACCTAAACATTTAAACAGTAAGGCAAAACCACCTAAAGCTGTCTCGACAATTGATAGCCCCCAAATTGCCATGACAATCAAAAATATATCTCCCGCCACGATGCCTATTGCAGTAAAAACACCGTGGATCAATCCATGAGTTGCACTTCGGGTGGTAACGGTCAGCACACTGAGGCTAGGGATGGCAGCGAGGACTACCATTGCCACAAATAGAGAGATGGTACTGCTAAGGGTCATAGTCAGATTCTCTGCGAAGAATAATGGCGGCAAGCAACCTTAAATAGTGTACAGAAGGCTTCGACTCCGCTCAGCCAGCAATATACGCTGGCTGAGCGGAGCCGAAGCCCTATTTTTCTTATTTGAATCGTTTATTTTGAATCGTTTATGAGTAACACCACAAAATCAAAAAACGAGCGGCGGCGCTCTGCGCCGCCGCTCGTTTTTTGATGACTATTGAGCTAATTGATATTTTGGAAAGCAGCGAAGGGGAGGGCGGCAGCGATCGCTCTGGGCATCGCCCCCGTGATTACACTCAGAGCAGCATTCCACAATTTCGCAGGCTCTAAGTCTGGACTCAGCATATTCCAAATCCGCATGATCTCCTCAGTGTGTAGGCGATTATCTTCGGTGAGCGCTAGTAAAATACGGCGGCGGATATATTCGCCATCTTTAGAAGTTAAGAACTTTAAGCCCATGCTAGCAGTGGGAATGATGTCAAAATCGCCATCGGACTTAGCGATCGCCAAAAGATTTTCCAAACGCGACCATTGGAATTTATCTTCTTTAAAAAGCACCTCAAAGAGCCTCTGTCTCAGGCTTTCTGACTCATCGGTGAGCAGACGACGGGCGACGTAGGGATAGGCAACTTGCACGATCTGAAACTCAGGATTGAGGCTCAGGGCAACTCCTTCTTGAGTGATTACCGAGCGAATGATCAGCGCAAATTTAGCTGGTAAGCAGAAGGGATAGTCGTACATCACCTTCGAGAAGCGATCAGTCACGACTTTAAAGTTAAAGTCCTTCACCTTCTCAGACATGATGTCACCTAGTACGGACTCTAGGGCATTGACAATCGGTTTCATCTCCACATCGGGCTGCAAAAATCCCAACCTCACATAGTCTTGACCAAGTTCGTCATAGTCTTTATTGAGAAGATGCACTACGGAATCGACTAACTGTTCTTTGGTACGAAGATCCAATTGATCCATCATCCCAAAGTCGATATATGCCATCTTGCCATCGTAAGTGGCGAAGAGGTTGCCAGGGTGGGGATCGGCGTGAAAAAAGCCAAACTCTAGCAATTGACGCAGACCTGACATCACACCAATGCGAACGAGGCTGTCGGTATTTAAACCTGCGGCTTTGATCTGGTCAATCTCATTGAGCTTGATGCCATTGATCCACTCTAGGGTGAGAACGCGATGGGTGCTAAATTGACGATAAATGCAGGGAACCTTGACGTAAGGATCATCTTTGAAATAGCCCGCAAACCTTTCGGCGTTGGTCGCTTCATGGGCATAGTTAATTTCTTCAAATAGCTTTAGTCCAAATTCATCAACGATCGCCTCCAGACTATTGCCCAGATTTAGCGGCAAAATAGGTCCTAGCCAACCTGCAATCCAACGCAAAATAAATAGATCAAGGGTTAACGTCGGAATGAGATTAGGACGTTGCACCTTGACCGCCACTTCTTCGCCAGTGTAGAGAGTCGCTTTGTAAACCTGTCCAAGACTTGCGGCAGCAACTGGATCAGGGGAGATGGTGCGATATAGGCTGCTAACGGGCTTATCCAACTCTGATTCAATGATCGCAAAGGCTTGCTGATTAGAAAAAGGTGGCAACTGATCTTGCAGTTTGGTTAGCTCTTCTAAAAAGTCTACGCGCACCAAGTCTGGACGAGTCGATAGTGCTTGCCCCACCTTGATATAGGTAGGACCAAGGGCGGTGATGATTTTTCGGAGTTGTTCAGCGAGTTTGGGCTGGCTGGTGGTTCTTCCGATCAGAGCGTCCCAGCCAAAGGCAAGGGCAAAACTAAGGGCAAAATAGATTATTTTAAAAATGCGGCTAATCGCCAACCAAGGGCGGCGACCATAGTAGTCGGCGTTGGCTTTGGCATCGTAGCGATTTAGCTGTTCAAGAGGATGCTGACTCACGCTGATAAATACCTCTTTTCTATATCCCATTAAAACCATAAGTATACAAAACTACATAATATAGTTGTAGTGATTTTTCAATAAATCCCAGAAATTAAATAAATTAAACAAGTTTATGAATAACTCTCTCAAGCGCACACCGCTCTATGAATTACATATCAATGAAGGGGCGCGATTGGTTGAATTTGGCGGTTGGGAGATGCCTGTGCAATATAAAGGTATTATCGCTGAACATCAGGCAGTGCGATCGCAGGTGGGGATGTTTGATGTGTCGCATATGGGAAAGATCACCCTTGCGGGGGAAGGGATTCTGGAAATATTACAGAAATTAGTTCCTTCTAATCTGGATCGCCTGCAAGCGGGGCAAGCCCAATATACGGTTTTGCTCAATAAACAGGGGGGCATTATTGATGACGTGATTTGTTATCGCCATGAAAGTGAAGGCGTGCAAGAACATTGGTCGATGATCATCAATGCCGCAACTAGCGCTAAGGATATTGCATGGTTAAAACCGCATTTTGGCGATCGCCTGATCGATAATTCGCCGTCACAAACTTTAATTGCCGTCCAAGGGAAAACGGCGATCGCCACTGTCCAAAAAATCACCGATCTCGATCTCGCTCAATTACCTAGATTTGGGCATAGTACAGGTCAGATCCTAGGCAGTACAGGGTTTATCGCCAGAACAGGTTACACGGGGGAAGATGGTTGCGAAATCATGACCGATATTGAGACGGGCAAAGCGCTCTGGCAAAAGTTACTGGATCTAGGTGTTGTTCCCTGTGGTCTAGGCTGTCGCGATACCCTGCGCCTCGAGGCGGGGATGCACCTCTATGGTCAGGATATGAATGATCAGATTACGCCCCTTGAAGCCGATCTCAATTGGCTAGTGCATCTCAAGGAAAAAGGGGACTTTATCGGACGGGCTGCGCTCGAACAGCAAAAACGAGAAGGTGTAACCCGAAAATTAGTCGGTCTAGAGCTAGCAGGAAGAAATATTGCTCGCCATGATTACCCAATTAACTACGAAGGTACAACTGTGGGGATTGTCACCAGTGGTACGATGTCCCCAACCCTTGGTAAAGCGATCGCCTTTGGTTATGTTCCTAAGCATTTAGCTAAGCTGGGGCAAATTGTGCAAATTCAGATCCGTGATAAAGAATTTCCTGCCCAGATTGTCAAAAGATTGTTCCTATAGCTTGCTATTAATTTCTATAATTAGATTCATCAGAGATTCATCGGATTTAAATTTAAATTTAAAGTTAAATTTAAATTTAGGTATAACTTTAATTTAGACTTTCATACAACGGTTAACCATGTAATTATTAGGTTTAAGTGCTAGTCATCTCCAAAGCAGAGAAAAACTTTATGAGTACATCTAATCAATGACTAGAGAGTATAAGGGTGACATATTAATCGTCGATGATACGCCCAATAATCTGCGTTTTTTATCGACAACTTTAACGGAGCAGGGCTATAAAGTACGGAGTGTGACAGATGGGCTGATGGCTCTAACTGTCGCCCAAGCTGCAAACCCCGACCTGATCCTGCTCGATATCATGATGCCGAATATTGATGGCTATGAGGTCTGTCAGAGGCTCAAGGCAGATGAGCAAACCCGTGATATCCCGATCATTTTTTTGAGTGCTTTGGATGAGGTTTTGGATAAGGTCAAGGCTTTTACTGTGGGGGGCGTAGATTACATTACCAAGCCATTTCAGCTTGAAGAGGTCTTAGCAAGAATTCAAACCCATCTCAGCTTGAGGTTTGCTCAAAAGGAAATCGGTAAACTTAATTCTGAGTTGGAAGAGAGGGTGCGCCAGAGAACTGCCCAGTTAGAACAGGAGATCTCTGAACGGTTACAGGTGCAAGAGCGTCTACTGCACCTCGCGCTCCATGATGTGCTGACGGGACTCCCCAATCGCACTTGGTTTATGAAACGGTTAGAGCAACTCCTAAATCAAGTAGAGCAGCAGTCTGATCATCACTTTGCCGTACTTTTTCTCGATTGCGATCGCTTTCAGTCGGTAAATGATTCTTTAGGGCATTCCGTGGGTGATCAGTTGTTGGTGATGATTGCGCGAAGATTAGGGCTATGCCTACGATCAAGTACAACTCTATGTCGGTTGGGGGGAGATGAGTTTGCCATCTTATTACAGGATATAAGTCCTGACGACGCAATTAAAGTTGCTGAAGATATTTTGCAAGAATTAGTTTCGCCTTTTCAAATTGGGGAATACCAAATATTTACCAATGTCAGTATTGGCATTGTGATGGGCAGTGACATCTATAAACAGCCTGAACATATTCTGCGCGACGCTGATACAGCCATGTATCAGGCAAAGGCAAGGGGGAAAGCCTGCTATCAGATATTTGAACAAAATATGCACTCACGGGCGCTCCATAATTTTCATCTTGAGTTGGAGCTGAGACATGGATTAGAGCGTAATGAATTTGAGGTCTACTATCAGCCAATTGTTGACCTGTCCACCTATCAAATCGTTTCTTTTGAAGCCCTTGTTCGATGGATTCATCCTCAAAAGGGTTTCATTGTTCCCAACAAGTTTATCCCGATCGCTGAAGAGACAGGATTAATAGTGGCGATCGATCTATTTGTGATGCGTCAGGCTTGTAATCAGTTAAAGGCTTGGCAAAATCAAGGACTGGTAGATGGTTCTCTAAAAATGAGTGTGAATCTATGCGCTAAGCACTTTACCAGTTTTAATATCATTACCAATGTCGAACAAATTTTGCGAGAGACGGAGCTGGCAGGAGATTGCTTACGGCTGGAAATTACTGAGACTGACATTATGGAAAATGCTGAATTTGCTTGCAAACTGATTGCCCAACTTAAGCAACGCCAAGTTCAGCTAAGTGTTGATGATTTTGGTACAGGTTATTCTTCGCTGAGTTATTTACATCGCTTACCGATTGACTATCTCAAAATCGATCGCTCCTTTGTGATGCGAATTGGACAGAATGGTAAAAATACAGAAATAATTAGAGCAATCATCGCGTTAGCCGATAGTTTGGGCATAGCGACAGTAGCTGAAGGTGTGGAAACCAAATTGCAATTAGAAGCGATTAAAGAACTAAACTGTAATTTATGTCAGGGTTATTTATTCTCTAAACCTGTCAATGCGATCGCGGCTGGAAATCTATTAACAGAGAGTTTTGAAGTCTAGCTATCTCAAGGAAAGAAGAAAAATCACAATGTATATTATTATCGGTGGCGCAGGGATGATGGGGCTGGACTTGGCAAAGACTCTGCTCCCTATGGGACATACGATCGCTGTAATTGATACTAATCCCCTTGCCTGTCAATATGCCCGTGAGAAGATTGGGGTGATGGCTTTTGAAGGCAGTGCCGTGAATACAACGGTGCTATTGGAAGCGGGGATTCGGCGTTGTGACACTTTCATTGCCGCGTTGCGGGAAGATGCGCTTAACTTGGCGATGGTCACTTTGTCTAAGCATTACGGTGTGCCGCAAATTTTGGTACGCATGAGTGAGCGTGACTTTGCGGAACCCTATCAACTAGCAGGAGCAACGCATATTATTGGAACCTTTGAGTTGGCAGTTTCGCGAATTGTCAATGCGATCGAATATCCGCAGGTTGACGCGATGATGCACTTTGAGCAGGGACAAGTGGAAGTATTAAAGCTATCGATTCCCAATTCCTGTGCGATCGCAGGTCGCACTGTTGCCGAAATTGCTCAAAGCCCCAACTTTCCCACAGGCACGCTGATCATCGGCTATCAATCCCATTTGCATGAGGATTTAATTGTGCCTAATGGAAGTACTGTTCTTGAAGATGGTTCTACTATTCTCGTCGTGACCAAACCAGATTTGGTCCGCAAGTTATTAGACTTTATGGGGCTGTGTTTTCAGTAGCTTCGATGATGTAGCGATCGCCCTATCAATCAAAGGACTGAAATAGCTATGCCATTTTTAGTCTTTGGGGACTAATCATCGGTCAAGTTTAGGATTTTCTCGTCCAAATCCCTAATGTAGGGCTGGACTAGATCTTCAGGGATGATCGACTTACGCAACGCATCACTGGCGGCTCCTTTTTCTGCTAACAGCAACCGACGACGAATTGTATCTAGTCCACTGGTGTTCGAGCCATCGCGATCGCTATCCAATTCACTCATCCGATATTGATTGTAAAAATCTCGGAGCGATCCTTCTGCCTTCGCCACTTTGACTTGATAGGATGCCCACAGTTCTTCGTAGACCGCTTTGGGCAGTACACCCGATTTTAATAAGCTATTTAATTCATCCTGAGCGGCTTTAGCGACAATTAACTGAAGTTGCAACTTCCTCGCCTCTTGGATCGCATCCGAAATACCGCCAATATTTAGGCGCTTGATTAGCCAAGGTAACGCTAGTCCCTGAATCACTAAAGAAAATAAAACCGAACCAAATACTAGCTCAATAATCAATTCTCTTCCTGTGAGGGTTAGAGGAATGGCAACTGCTAGAGCCATGGAAAGCGAACCTTTAATATTTCCAAGGAATAGAACATGTTGCCATCGCAGTGGAATCGGACGATCAAACCGCCGCAGACCTGCCAACAGTACATACACTGAGATAATCCGTCCCAGTTGATACGCTAGGACGACCAGTAAGATTGATGGTGAAATTTTCCAAAGTGAGGTAGGGTTAATTTCAATGCCAATCAGTAAAAAAATAAAAGTATTTACCCCAAATCCCGCGTATTCCCAAAAGCTCAAAAGACTAATGCGATCGGACGCAGAAGCGCTGCGATTTAGTCCAAAGTTGCCAAAGACTAGACCCGCAATCACCACGGCAACGGCTCCCGATACCCCTAAGAACTGCCCAAGCTGAAATGTCCCTAGGGCTAGGGCAACTGTGAGAAGTAGACTGCTCAGGGAATCGTCTAGGCGGGTAAAAATCGGTAAACATATATAGCCCAAGGCTGCACCTAAAATCCCACCTCCCAAAGCAACGATTAAGAGTTCCTTAATCCCATCTACGGCACTTAGTGAGCCTGTTGTGTAAATGATCAAAATCAAATTAAAGGAAACTAAGGCGGCGGCATCATTAAACAGAGTTTCCCCTTCAACAATCGTAGCTAGACGCGCAGGGACACGAATCTCCTTGAAGACGGCAATCATGGAAACTGTGTCGGTATTTGCCAGAATTACCCCAATCAATAAAGCTGGAATCCAGTCTACTCCTAGCCCATACTTCACTCCTACGGCGATCGTGGCGGAGGAGATGATCGCCCCAGGTCCTGCAAGTAAGGCGATCGGCTTAAAGGTGCTACGGAGACGACTGATATCCGTGTTAATAGCTGCTTCAAAAATCAGGATTGGCAGAAAAAGATTTAATACTAAGGTGGGATCTAACCCGATTTGACGGGAGAAAACCTCTTTGATGGGCAAACCCGCCAGCACTAGACCTGTAATGTAGGGGATTCGTAATCGCTGCGAGACTAAGGCAACCACTGTCGCCATAATCAATAGAAAAATTAAGATAATCACTAACTCAGGAATAGATGCTGCTGATTTACTGAGTGCGACAGGATTGCTATCTAGGGGATTTTGCGCTGCGATTATCCATTGCATTACTGATTTTTCCATAGACTACTTCCTTTGAGACCTGTGAAATCGAATCCTAACATCTGAGGCGAAACTTGCTTTGTTATCTGAGCATTGGTTTGAGTAAAATCGCTGTGTCGATCGAGAGTGTTATTATGAATTTTATCTAAGTTATACAGATGCAACTATGGCAGATCCTTTAACGTTAACGGCTGGGGCGATCGCAAATTTAGCTTTTCAGAAGTTTATCGAGTCGGGTGCTGGTGAATTGGCGAAGAAGTTCACGGCGGAGGCGATCGCGAAGATGGATGAGTTACGCCAAGCGATCTGGAATAAGTTGCGTGGCAGGTCGGCAAAGGTGGATGAGGCGTTGGCAAAAGCTGAGCAAGGCGATCGCACTGCGATCGCAACCATTGCCAAAAATCTAGATGTGGTATTGGATGATGAACCAGAGTTTGCCGAACAGTTGACAGTGCTAGCCAAAGAAATCCATGCTGGCAAGCTGCAAGATAACAGCAATATGGTGCAGAACGTTACGGGTGACAACAATATGAATGTTCAGGCAAAGGCTGAACAGGGCGGAAAGCAGTATATTGCCGAAAAAATGTATTTTGGGACAAGTGATGATGATTGACTAAACTCGTCTGAGTCGGGAGCGCGGACAAAGTTAAATGCTCCCAAGATTATTCCTAGCAATGTGCGGCATGGTTCACCTAACTTTGTGGGACGAGAGGAAGAACTTGCAGAAATTCATGCAAAGTTGCAAGAGGGGCAGGGTGTTATCGTCTGTGCAGTGGAGGGGATGGGCGGTGTTGGTAAGACTGAACTAGCACTGCAATATGCGACTCGCTATCAACAGGAATATGTGGCGCGGTATTGGTTCTCTTTGAGAGAGACGGGATTGGCTCAGGCAGTGGTGATTATGGCTAGTCCTTATCTGGACTTACCCGAAGCGATGCAGTCGGCTAGCCTAGATGAACAAGCGGCATGGTATTGGCAAAACTGGTTACCTGAGTCTGGCAAGTTGTTGGTGATTCTTGATGATGTGCCAAATGCTGAGAGCATTCCCGATGTTGCGATGCCCATCGATCCGCGTGTGCGGGTATTGGTAACGACGAGAGAACGGGAACTGAATGTGGGTTTTGAGTCTGTGCCTCTGGATGTGCTGTCAGAGGAGAAGGCTCTGGAATTGTTAAGAAAAATAGTTGGCGCGGCAAAGGTAGATAAAGAACTTGTCACGGTCAAGGAGATTTGCAAAACTCTGGGCTATTTGCCATTAGGCATAGAGTTAATCGGTGAATATCTGAGTAAAAATCGCTTTCTGACTTTTGCCAAGTTACAAGAAAGGTTAAATCTTGCCGATGAATCAATTGCACGGGAACGCAAGTATCGGTTTTATGGTCATCGTGGTGTGGAAGCAGCAATCCAACTGAGTTGGGATGACATCAGTACTGGCTCTCAGAGAGTGGCGATGTTGTTAGGGCTGTTTGCACCTGTTGAGATTTTGTGGGATTTGGTGGCTTGGATTGGATCACAAGCAGAAATTACGGAAGCAGAACTCAATGAGGCAAGAGGGCAGTTAGATAGTTTGCATTTGATTCAACCAATTGATGAAGAATGCAACTTTTATAAGATTCATACGCTAGTCCGCGAGTTCTTTCGTGCCAAGCTATTAAAAGCTGAAGAGAATCATCAGTTTCGGCAAGCATTTGTAAACAGTTTGCTTGGCATAGCTAAAAAAATACCCCAATCGCCAATACAAGATCTGATTGCAATGGTAGCACCTGCTATTCCTCATTTAGATTTATTGAGCCGTGAAATGCTGGATGATATTCTCAATCCTGAAAAAGATAATAATTTAGCATGGGCATTTGGAGGAATGGCGAGATTTTATGAAGGACAGGGACTCTACGCATTAGCCGAAGATTCTTGGAAAAGATGTTTAGATGCAGTGAAAAAGATTTTAGGCGATCGCCATCCCAATGTCGCCACCAGTCTCAATAACCTCGCAGAGTTGTATCGTTCGCAAGGAAGATATGCAGAAGCGGAACCGATTTATAAACAATCTCTTGAACTCGACAAAAGTATTTATGGTGAATCACACATTGAGATTGCAACTGACTTGAATAACCTCGCATTGCTGTACGATTCGCAAGGAAGATATGCAGAAGCGGAACCGCTCCATCAAGAATCTTTGCAGTTGAGGCGAGAACTATTAGGCGATCGACATCCCAATGTCGCGCAAAGTCTTAACAACCTCGCATTGCTATATTATTCGCAAGGAAGATACGCAGAAGCAGAACCACTCTATCTAGACGCTTTGCAGTTGAGGCGAGAACTATTAGGTGATCGACATCCCGATGTCGCCACCAGTCTCAACAACCTCGCAGAGTTGCATCGTTCGCAAGGAAGATATGTGGAGGCGGAACCGCTCTATCAAGAATCTTTACGGTTGTGTAGAGAACTATTAGGCGATCAGCATCCCTATGTTGCTTCCAGTCTCAACAACCTCGCAGAGTTGTATCGTTCGCAAGGAAGATATGCGGAAGCGGAACCACTCTATCTAGACGCTTTGCAATTAAGGCAAGAAATATTAGGTGATCGACATCCCGATGTCGCCACCAGTCTCAACAACCTTGCAGCGCTGTATTATTCGCAAGGAAGATATGCAGAAGCGGAACCGCTCTATCAAGATTCTTTGCAATTGTGGCGATCACTATTAGGCGATCACCATCCCGATGTCGCTAAAAGTCTCAACAACCTCGCAACGCTGTACAAATCACAAGGACGATATGCAGAAGCGGAACCGCTCTATCAAGAATCTTTGCAGTTGTCGCGAGAACTATTAGGCTATCGACATCCCGATGTTGCTGATAGTTTATTTAGGCGTTGCATAAAAGAGTATGAGTTAGGTAGAAGAAAGGATAGAAGGGTTGTGAAGATAATGAACCAGAAGTCTTACAGAGTAAAGCAACATATCTAGGGACTTAGAATAGCAGAAGGTTTTACGATGCAATCTCGCAAGATAGTGACGCAACCGAGAGTTTTCTCCCTCAACTCGAGTCATGTAAGTCTTGCTAATAATCTGATCACCATCAGGAATAAAACTAGGATACACAGTCCAACCATCAGTGACGTAGAAATAGGATTGCCATGTTGCCACGATTGCCCACAGTGGCTCAAAAGTTGCAGCACTGTGATCGCCAAGATTCCATGCAAGGATACCTTTACGAAAATGGTCTACGGCTGTCCATAGCCAGATTTTGTTTTTTTTGAGCCAACAAAGGTTTCTAGTTCATCTAACTCTCCAACCCTAGGAATACTCTCAGGGGTAATGGAGTCGGGTAACTTTTTACCTTTTTGTCTAACCCAATAGATAACTGTGGTGTGATGTACTCCTGTGACTCGTTCAATTGCTCTAAATCCCATGCCATTGAGATACATCTTCAAGCAAGTTTGTTTGATGGTTTCTGGGTGGGCTTTTACTTGTTCACGGGGATTGATAAATTGACGACCACACTCGACACAAACATGATTTTGCTTTCCCTGCTTTATTCCATTCTTCTGTATATGGCTTGACCCACACTTTGGACATTTCATTGTTCTTACTTCAACTCATACTTCATTATGCAACGCCTTTATTTAATTTAGCTGCACTTTACTACAACACCCAACGTTATAGCGAAGCCCTGCAATTTATTCAACTTGCTATCCACATCTATGAGCAAACCCTTGGCACTGCGCACCCTACAACCCAAGCCGCTCTCAGTTGGTTGCAGCCAATCCAAAATGCACTGTAAAATCAACTCAGCCCAAATTTATCAACTAACTCGACTATGACCATCAAAGAACAACTCATTCAAGAAGTGGAAACATTCCCTGACGCACTCCTAGCCGAAGCCCTCGACTTTGTGCTATTTCTCAAAAAACGTTACATCGATACCGAAATCACTACCGAAGAACAAGACACGATCCTCGCCTCTGAAGCCGCCTATGAACTAGGAGACTATCTCACCCTTGAACAATACGCATCAAATCAAGCATGAGCTATCAAATTATTATTCCCAAACCAGTTCAAAAGCAACTAGATAGCTTACCAAAAATTCAACGAGATCGGGCAATTGCAGCAGTGCGATCGCTGATTAACGAGCCACGCCCAACTGGAGTCAAAAAGCTCAAGGGCTACGATGAAACTTATCGGATTAGATTTGGCGATTATCGCGTCATTTATAAAGTTCAAGACAAAGAACTCATCATTCTGTTGCTAAGTGTTAGTCACCGCAGAGATGCTTACTAATCACAAGAAAAATATGAGGTAATTATCACATGGAAAGTCTAGAAAAAATCGCCAAGTATCGCACCATCATCAAAGAGATTTTGGGACACTACGCCTCCTACAAACCCTCTCATGGCGAGATCGAGATGCAGTTTCTATCGGATACAGAACATGATCACTATCAAGTATTAGGAGTGGGATGGGATCAAAAAACACGAGTTTACGGTTGTTCCATGCACTTAGATATTAAAAACGGCAAAATTTGGATTCAAATCAACAATACCGAACTCGATATTGGTCAAGCCCTAGTCGAAAAAGGTGTGCCAAAAGAAGATATCGTCATCGGCTTTCAACCCCTTTATATCCGTCAAGTGTCAGGCTACGCGATCGCCTAATCACCACACAAAACATCCGTAATTTTTAAAGCAGCCAAGCGATCGCAAATGTATTTGGGTTTTTATTTAGGCGTGGAATTGTTACTGGATCTGTAAAGTGAATTCTTGTAGTTCTCTATTGCCAGTAGAATAATAGCTAACACTACTATCCGCAATCCTTATCACCTTTCCCATCCGCTTTGCTTTTATATTAAACTCAGGATGACGGAAGAGGTTTCTGAGTAGAAAAGAGATTTCTGAGGCACGCGAATCTGGCAAATTAAAGCAAACTATACAAAAATATTCACTTATTGCTACCTTTCGCCAAAAATCCCGCTCATTGATAGTGATAAACGTGGGCTGCGCTTCTTTTCGCAACAACATAGGAATCGCTTCATCTTTAATAATCGAATTAGGGCGCAAGTCCGTAATAAAGCAAATATTACCCTGATACCATTTGCCGATCGCCTGTTCCAGATTCGCTCCTAAAAGCTGTTCATCAAGGACAATCATGCTGCACTCAAAATAGGAAGACTCTCAAGAAAATGAGTTGTCACAACTTGAATTGCCTCAGCGATCGCCTCACGCGAAACCCTTCCCCGAAAACCAAGCACAATACTTTCAACATTTTCCCCCTTAGCTAAGCGCTCCATCACACCCGCAATCTCAATCCGAGTGTACTTAAAAGTTGGGCGATCGCCACAAACTCCCATAGCCCGAACGACGTACTGCCCTAAGGGATAGTAGCTATAGGATTCGCCATTAATTATTTCAGTGACAAGCGATCTCATATAAACTTTCTCATCCAAAGATTTTAAAACAGCCATCTGCCAAACCAATAATAAACTTTCTTCTTGCCAATACCAAAGTCGTATTCTTGCGATTATATCACGGCAAAATCGCACCTAATTCAAGTGGATTTTACGCACATCCGTAATTTTTAAAGCAGCCAAGCGATCGCAGTTGTATTTTGATTTTGATCTAGGCGATCGCCTAGTTGATTTTGGCTTAGCAGTCGCAGCGATCGCCTAATTACCGATGCATTAGAGCAAAAAACCTGATGATATAATGAAGCTACTCAAAGAACGTATCTTAGGCAAATAAAATATATGTATCAAGTTACAGTTGATTATGCCAAAAAGAATCTTGATGAACTATGCGATCGGGCTACAAAAGAATCTGAAGGTGTAGCAATAGTTAATGAAAATCGTAGCTATATTTTGATTGCCCAAGAAGAATGGGAATCACTCATGGAAACCGCGATGATTATGCAAACTCCTAACATTCTCCAACAAATTGAAATAGCAAGACAAGAATATCTGGTAGGAGAAACTGCAAGCATGGAGCAGATGTTTGGATGAAAACCTACAGAATTGTTTTCTCTAAACAAGCCCAAAAAGACATCAATGAACTTACCCCTAAGCAAAAAAATAAGCTCAAAGAGATATTAGAAAACATTATTTTACCTAATCCCTATGTCGGCAAAGCCTTAAAAGGTGAATTAAAAGGCTTGTATTCCTATCGTTTAAATCTCAAAGATTCGACTTGTGTACGAAATCTATAACGAAGATTTAGTTGTTTTAGTGATTCGTGCGAGAACGCATTATGGAGAATAGAAATAGACTAGCTTGCGAGTGTATTTGGGATTGGATTTAGGCGTGGAATGAGACCTTTTCACTACTCCTATATAAAAACTATGCAATTATTTGATTCATTCTGACTTCAAAATCAGCCCATCTTGAATCCGAATAATGCGCCTAGTACGAGCGGCAACATCTGGCTCATGGGTAACTAAAACAATGGTGATGCCTTGAGAGTTTAACTCGCCTAATAACTCCATTACCTCATGGGAGGTCTCTGTATCTAGCGCTCCCGTCGGTTCATCGGCAAGAATTAGGGCAGGGCGATTGGCTAGGGCGCGGGCGATCGCTACTCGTTGTTGTTGTCCGCCCGATAGTTGACTAGGACGATTGAGCATCCTATCCTTTAGTCCGACCTTGGTGAGGGCTTCGGCGGCGAGTTGGCGACGCTTCTCTTTGGGGATATTAGAATAAATCATTGGCAGCATCACGTTTTCGATCGCTGTGGAGCGAGAGAGCAAATTAAATTGCTGAAAAACAAATCCAATCCGACGATTACGGATAAAGGCTAACTCATCATCGCCATAGGTGGTTAGTTCACGGTCTTCGAGATAGTATTTGCCCGACGAAGGGCGATCGAGACAGCCGATGATATTCATTAGCGTTGATTTTCCTGAGCCAGACATTCCCATAATTGCGGCGTATTCTCCCGACTGAATTTCTAAATCTATACCTTTGAGAATGGGAACATCGACATCGGCTAATCGGTAAGCTTTACGAATGTTTTTGAGTCGAATCATGGGCTTTTTGAGATTGATAATTTGGAGATTTTACATTTCAAGATCCAGAACCTAAACTTATTGGCAGCGCTTCGCGCTTCCAATAAGTTTAGGTTGGAAACCTAATCACTTCTCAAGGCTTGGATCGGGTCAAGCTTGGCAGCACTCCGCGCGGGAATCACCCCTGCCACTAGACCCACAATCATCGATAGTCCGAATCCTGCGATCACTGACCAGATCGACACTAAAAAGGGAAACTGAAATATAGTGGCGGAGGTAAAAGCGATCGCAATTCCTAACGTAATTCCCACGATTCCTCCCAGTCCTGACACGAGAATTGCCTCAGTGAGAAATTGATTGAGAATTGCTGATTGCGTTGCTCCTAAAGCTTTGCGGACACCGATCTCGCGGGTGCGTTCCACCACGGACACCAGCATGATATTCGCGATGCCGATACCGCCGACGATTAGGGAAATAGCCGCGATCGCGCCGACCATCAGCGTTAATAGACCGACGATATTTGTGAAGGCGCTCACAATATCGGTTTGATTGACAATCCGAAAGTCATCGGGCTGCGGTGGATAGATATTATGGCGCAAGCGTAATAGATTAGTTAATTGGAACTGTGCCGCTTCTATTTCCGCTTCATCGAGCGCCTGTACCCAAAATCCATTCACAGAGATTCCTTGCAGGGCATTATTCCCCACCTGTCGCGCCGACATATTTCGCAAAGGGATAAACAGGCGATCGTCCTGATCGAAGCCGCCCGATGCACCCTTAGTTTCCATCACTCCAATCACTTGATACTGCTCGCCCTGAATCCGAATTCTCTCGCCGATCGCATTGGCACGACCAAATAGATCGGACTTTACCTTGGAGCCAAGCACTGCTACCGATCGCGCGTTATTGATATCCTCTTGATCAAAATAGCGACCCTCCGTAGGAAAAGTATTGCGAATCGGCGCATAGTTGACATCCGTACCGATCACCGTTGTGGAAGTGTTTTTATTACCGTAGGAGACTTGCCTTGTTCTTTGTAAATATGCTGAAACTAGCTTCACCGCAGGCGCTTGGGCAACTGCCTCGGCATCTTCAAGGGTGAGAGTGGAGGCTGAGCCGCCTCCTTGACTAATTCCTCCTGTTCGGGCGGAACCCGTCAAGACATTAATCGAATTTGTGCCGAGGGCTTGCAATTGATTTTCGGTTGCCCTTTGGATGCCCTGACCGACGGAAGTAATCGCAATCACGGCGGCAATGCCAATGATTACCCCCAACATGGTTAAGGCTGTCCGCAAACGATTATTCCACAGCGACTCGATCGCCATGGTCAGAATTTCGCTGAAGGGGACTTTAGCGATTTTAATTTTTGGCTTGGAGGCTTTAGGAATTGAGGACTTTGGAGATTTGGAAATTGCGAACTTCATAGATTTGCTCTATCCCCGCCGTTGCGATGGTGTCGATATTCCTGGTAAGCCGCGTGGCTCGGTGCGTGGACGGGAGCCTTCAGGGAAGGAAACCATAATTTTCTCATCGCCAGTTAAGCCCGATTTAACCTCCGTTTGATTGCCCACAGTTTCGTGCGGTCGCCTGGGCCGGGCCGGAGGGGCCCACCCCCGTCGTCCAGCCAGAAGCCGTGTCCATGCGTCGGCACCTCACTCCCCGAGTCGTCACCCACAGCCTCGCCAGGATGCGGCCGACCGGGCAGGGCCCAACGTCCCGTCTCGCGACCTCCGGGCTGCGCGGCGGTCAGCCGCGGGGAGAGGTCTGCTCGATGTGCGCCGCGAGGGTGGTGCGCAGGCGCGCAGCCCTGCGCGAGCGCAGCAGCGAGACCAGCTGCTCGTGCTCGCCGACGAGACCCTGCATGTGCGGCGTGGTCGTCGGCCTCGCCGAGACGGCCAAGGCGCACGAACGCACCGAGCTGCTCGAGCATCCGCGACAGGGTCGGCATCCGGGCCGCGCCGGCCAGGGCGAGGTGGAACTCCTCGTCGAGCCGGAGGAAGGTCTCGGCGTCACCGGCGCCGGCGGCCCGTCCCTGCTTGAGCAGGAGGAGCTCGAGCCGGTCGAGGTCGTCCTCGTCGCGCCGCTCGCACGCGGCAGCTGCCGCAGCGCCCTCGAGCGCCACCCGCAGGGTCGTGACCTCGCGCCGGTGCTCCGGCGAGACGTCGACGACGAGCAGCTGGCGTCGCGGCCCGACCTCGAGCAGTCCGTCGCTCTGGAGCCGGCGCAGCGCCTCGCGCACCGGTGTGCGCGAGACGGCGTGCCGCTGCGCCAGGGCGACCTCGTCGAGCGGGATCCCCGGCGCGAGCGCACCCGACAGGATGTCGGCGAGGACGGCCTGCCGGACGAGGTCGGCCTTGGAGGTCACGCGCGCAGACCCTACTTCGCGAAGATCTGCGACTCGTCGGCGAAGGCCTTGAACTCCATCGCGTTGCCGGCCGGGTCGAGGAAGAACATCGTCCACTGCTCGCCGGGCTGGCCCTCGAACCTCAGGTACGGCTCGATGACGAACGTCGCGCCGGCGGCCTCCATCTTCGTCGAGAGCTCGTGGAAGTCGTCGATCGCGAGGACGGCGCCGAAGTGCGGCACCGGCACCTCGTGCGAGTCCACGTGGTTGTGCCCGGCCGGCCCGGGGTGGACGGCGACCTCGTGGGTCACGACCTGGTGGCCGTAGAAGTTCCAGTCGATCCACTGCTCGGCCGAGCGTCCCTCGGACAGGCCGAGCACGCCGCCGTAGAAGGCGCGGGCGGCGGCGATGTCGTCGACGGGGATGGCGAGGTGGAAGCAGGGACGAGCGGTCACGGCATACTCCTTGGTTTTTGTGTGCAAGTGCTCTAAATGTATACATAACCGACGGGAACGCAC
>CAVVRZ010000019.1:0-420061 GCA_963750795.1 uncultured cyanobacterium | reverse complement strand
GGGCCCGTCAAAAACAAGCGTTTATCTCGCTTATCAGCATTCTTTCCACTGCCGGGGTGACGGTGGGCGTCATGGCACTTATTGTTGTCATCGCAGTCATGGCCGGAGCCCAATCTGAATTCAGATCCCGTATTTTAGGAGTTGATTCTCACGCGATTCTCATGCGTTATGGTGGAGAGATTGACGATTACCGAGGTCTCATTGATCAGGTCCAGCGTGAAGAAGGGGTGCTATCGGCCCGTCCTTTTATTTACACCCAATCCATGTTGCGTTCGGCTGCAGGCGCTTCGGGGGCGGTATTGAAGGGGGTTGATCCACCCTCTGAAACAGAAATCGCCATCGACGGCATGGGTGAGGCATTCCAGAAGCTTTACCCCCAGCGGCGGGAGGATTCTCCCGAGGACCATGTTGCGCCAATTGTGATTGGTAAAGAATTGGGGCGAAAACTGAGCGTGGTGGAGGGGGATACTGTTTATCTGATCTCTTTCCGGGGGATGGTTTCCCCTATCGGCCATGTGCCGGCGATGAATCGTTTCCGTGTGGCGGGTTTCTTCGCTTCGGGTATGTATCAGTTCGATGAAGCCTATGCTTTCGTGCAGCTGGCGGATGCCCAACGGATATTAAAGCTCGGCGATACCGTCAGTGGCATCGAAATCAGGGTCAATGACATTTATCGGGCCGATCAAGTCGCTGAACGGATAAAAAAGAAATTAGGATTCCCTTATTGGACCAAAGATTGGATGCAAATGAATGCCAATCTTTTTTTTGCGCTCAAGCTTGAAATTGCGATCGCAATATCCCAACATTTCTAAAGAGATCATCAGGCGTAACTTTTGCTGTTCCTGCTTAAGTTTGTGGGCATAGGCAGCGCTACCACACAACCCATATTCCTCCATATCAAAGGCAATTAATTGCAGAGGATATTTAATTGGATGGGCTGAGAAATATTCCGCAAATTCCATTAAAACGGCAACACCTGAACCATTGTCATCGGCTCCGACGCAGGCAGGAACCGTATCATAATGTGCGCCTATGATGATCGGCGATCGCTGTTTGGAAGAATCAGAATTAGGGGCAATATTGAGGATTAAATTCTGATGGATATTGCCATTGACTTCAAACTCATGAATGTTCACTTCACCAAATTTAGCAAAATGCGATCGGATATATTCTTTCGCAAACAAATGTCCTGCTGAAGCATAGTAGGGATTTCTTTCAATAACTATTTTCTCAAGATGAGCGACTAGACGTGATTTTAGCTCGATCATTTGTTTCTATTTTTGGAAAATGTGGAGGGTGATTTGGTGAGATATAATACAGGGGTGATTAATAATCTTCCAAAAAAGAGTTGTATATGTTAGACCAACGTGACTATACCCTGATCATCGATAAAAGTGGCAGTATGTCTAATACTGACCGAGGTACTAACAAGAGTCGATGGGAAATTGTCAAAGAATCGACTCTTGCCCTTGCGCGTAAATGTGATCAGCTAGATCCCGATGGAATCACGGTATATCTATTCTCGGGGAAATTCAAGCGTTATGACAATGTATCAGCAGCAAAAGTTGAGCAGATTTTCCAAGAAAATGATCCCATGGGCGGGACAAACCTTACCGCAGTTTTGCAGGATGCGGTTAACAATTTCTTCCAGCGCAAAAAGGCAGGGCAAGTCAAAGCAGGTGAAACTATTCTAATTGTTACCGATGGTGAACCCGATGATCGACGTTCAGTATTTGAAATAATCATCGAAGCCACAAAGCGCATGGATAGTGATGCTGAACTTGCTTTATCCTTTATTCAAGTTGGTGCTGATAGTAGTGCCACTGACTTCCTCAAAGCATTAGATGACAAACTAGAAGGGGTTGGCGCTAAGTTTGATATCGTCGATACGATAACCCTCGGCGATATGGAAGACATGACTTTAGCCGAGGTTCTCTTGAGTGCAATTAATGATTAAGTGAATGATTGAGTAAATTAATGGAATCCCTTGACTCAATTCTCGCAGGTCTCCAAGATAAATATACTAGCGAAGTTCCAAAGCCTGAACGTTCTGTGAGTCCGTCTGTAAATTTACAGCCGAGTTCACAGAAAGATGCCAAGTCGAAGAATTTGCCTGTGAATCTGCCTAAATCTGATCAGGCAGCGCTTGATGCTCTCTGTCGTGATTCATCTAGTCAGAATCTTGCTAGTCAAGCGATCGCGTCATCGTCAAGTTCTAGCTCAGACTCTCTAAATCGCCTACTGAATGATCTACGAAGTGGCTCTTCTATTTCTCCTCCCACTAATACATCGTCTAACGAAGCCATCCAGATCTCGCAAGCTGCGTCATCAGTTTCTGTACCAGTGAATATTTCTATCAAGAAAGATTTACAACAGGTTGCCGATCGCCAAAAGCACCAAAGCCAACAGGAAATCACAAAACAAGCAACGGCATGGATCAAACAACTTGATCCACTATCGGGCGAGGGACTATGGTTTGAGGAATTTGCTAAAAACTATCCTTCTAAACTAGAGGCGGCGATCGCCTTGTTATCATCTTAGTAAGTAGTTGGGCGCAATCAAATATAAAACCCGAAAACCTGTGACGAACTTGCAGCGTTTGCCGCAGATTTTGATCTGGGTTCTCTATTTATGCTCAGTTATTTACTCATCAATTTATTTATTAACTGTCACAACCTGTTATGCAAATCCACCGTCTGCCAGTTTTAAGTGACAACTACGTTTTTGTCCTCCATGATCTGAGTCAAAATATTGCCGCAGTCGTTGATCCTGCTGTATCGGAGCCAGTTTTAGAAAAATTAGCAGAGCTAGGGGCGGAGCTAGTTGCGATTTTTAATACCCATCATCATGGCGATCATGTGGGTGGTAATAACGCCTTAATTAAGAAATTCCCCAACGCAGTGGTATATGGCGGCGAGAAGGATCGCGATCGCATTCCCCATCAACAGGTCTTCCTGAAAGGCGGCGATCGCGTTACCTTTGGCGATCGTGAAGCAGAGGTATTTTTTGTTCCCGGACATACCTACGCGCATATCGCTTATTATTTCCCACCTGCGGGAGAGTTTGGGGGTGAATTGTTCTGCGGTGATACTCTCTTTGCGGGAGGCTGCGGAAGGTTGTTTGAGGGCACTTCCCGCCCAAATGTTGGCATCCCTTGATCAGTTGCGGCAACTGCCCGACGATACCCGTGTGTGGTGCGCCCATGAGTACACCTTGGGCAATCTCAAGTTTGCCCTCGCCGTAGAAGCCGATAACCCCGATCTACAGGAACGGATGGTGACAGCAACAGCAATGCGATCGCGTGGGGAAGCCACTGTTCCCAGTACAATCGGTTTAGAGAAGCGGACTAATCCGTTCATGCGCTGGGATGTCCCTGCGATCCAGCTTGCAGCAGGTATTGATATTCCCGATCGCGTATTTGCCAAGATTCGCGGACAGAAAGATAGTTTTTCGGGCTAAGTTACAGCAATTGCAAATAAATTCAAGAGGCTTCGACTTCGCTCAGCCATCATATACTGTTGGCTGAGCGAAGTCGAAGCCCCATTTTTTACTCAGATTATCTAATCCCAATGAGAAAATCGCACAGCAACTTTTCCATTGGGGATATTGCAGATATAAACAAAGACCTCTACAAGTAGGGGTCTTTATTTGTTTAATTTACTGGGGTGCAAGGATTCGAACCTCGGAATGGCTGGACCAAAACCAGCTGCCTTACCGCTTGGCGACACCCCATTGATGTCTTAAACTACTCATTTGACTAAAGCTTACAGGTTGCTTTTGTTGAGCTTTGTAAACCTTGTCTCTCGCGCAGTTATTAATATACCAAACAATGGTTGGGTTTTGTCAACCCATTGTCCAAAATTTATCAAATTTTTTCTAGATGTAGCAGTTGCAAATAAGTTTGAAGAGGCTTCGACTTTGCTCAGTCACCGTATACCGATGGCTGAGCAAAGTCGAAGCCTGATTTTTCCTGTTGAAATTGTCCATAACATCAGTTAAACATCCAGCAAAACTGAGTCCTTAGATAATGCGATCTGGATCTTACAGAAGCCATCAATGTGATCACAAACTTCCTGCAAATGCTTCTCTGCCCATGCTTGACCATTTTTGAGGGGTGTATCTAATCCATTGGCATAGACGTGAACCAATGGATCACCCGCATCAGGCAAAACCAACACCCAATCACTATCGTTATAAAATACCTTGACCCCATCGATTAGCTCAATCTTTTCGCGTCCATAGGACTCGACTAGATGACGCATCAATGTCCCCTTGATGCTCCAAGGACAACGCACAATTTGCTTACGAAAATGACAGCGAGGGAGATGGGTACGCACCTGCGATAGCGATCGCTTTTGCAGCGTGATCCATTCCATGATCTTGGCAATGCTAAACATGGCATCAAATCCAGGGTGTAGCTGTGGGAAGATAAAGCCCATTTCCGCCGATCCCCCTAGGATTACATCGTCAGTGTGGTGGCAGGTTTCCATCAGTGCCGTGGGGTTTGCCCTTGTGCGAATCACACTACCGCCATGGCGCTCAGCAATCAATTCCACCATCCCTGAACTTGATACAGGTACAACTACTGTTCCCCCTTGGTGAGACATTAGCGCCATTTCCACCATTAACCCCGTTAATGTCTCATCCCGAATTGCTCTACCTGATTCATCGATCAGAATAAACTTCTCACCATTAGCATAGACCTGTACCCCAAAATTAGCTCTGACCGCCTTCACCACATCGGTTAGCTGGGCGAGCATTTTTTCGCGATCGACGGGCGCGGGGGCAACCTCATTAAGACTGGCATTCAGCACCACCACATCGGTACTAAATTTACCTAAAATCCTTGGTAATACTGCTCCTGACACGGCATAGACGTAATCAATCACGATTTTCTTGCAATCACTATAGCGAATTGCTTCTACGTCAATATTTTTGGCAAAGCCACTGTTGTAGTAGTCCAGTACACGGGTGGGGTAGCTGATTTCGCCGATCTCCTCAATACGGGCGCGGCGAAAGTCTTCCTTGAAAAATGTACCTTCAATCTTCTTTTCGGTAGCCTTGCTGATGTTGATCCCGTTGGCATTCAGAAATTCGATGATCACACAGTCGTTGCGATCTGGATGGACGCGCACATGGATTCCGCCAACTACGCCGAGGCTAGGAGCAATAAAGCGCGAAATTGGAATAGCAGTGGCTTCAAGGTTTTCGACATTGATGCCCACGGACATCAGTCCCGAAATTAGCGATCGCGTTAACATTCGGCAGATCGTGCGCTGATCACGCGACACCATCACATGGGAGTTGGGGCGTAGGGTTGCACCATAGGCAGCCCCTAGCTTAACTGCAAACTCTGGTGTGATATCAACATTGGCTAGTCCCGACACACTATGCTGTCCAAATAGGTTGCGCGATGCCATTGCCCCCCAAATCAAGTTAGTGGTCAGTGTTGCCCCTGCCTCTACGTGCTTACTAGGCCAAATGCGAACATTGGGGAAAACCCTTGCCTCTTCACCGATGACCGAGTTAGAACCGACGACCGCCCCTTCCATGACGTGGGCGCGGCGACTGACTCTGGCGTTGCGAGAGATCGTGCAAGCCCAGAGATGACATTCTTCGCTAATCGTGGCGCTGTTGCCAATGATCGGACGCTGTAAGTCACAGTCTGTACCAATAGTGACGCGATCGCCGATGACTGTACCTGCGGAAATCTTCGTGCGATCGCCAATAGAACAATTACTACCAATCAAGACAGGCGGCTCAATCTGCACCGTTGGCGAGATCACCGTATGCTTGCCGATCCATAGCCCCGTGCGTAACTGTACATAATCTAAGTCGAGATGCACTCTTCCCCTAATGGCATCGTACTGTGCTTGACGGTATGCCTCTAAGGAGCCAATGTCGCACCAGTAACCACTGGCAATATATCCGTACATAGGAATATCCTTTGCCAGTAGCATCGGAAATAAGTCGTTGGAAAAGTCATTGGGGACATTAGGCTCCAAAAACTCCAATACCTCAGGTTCCAGAATATAGATCCCCGTATTTACCGTGTCTGAGAAAACTTCGCTAGTGGATGGCTTTTCTAAAAATCTTTGAATGCGATCGCATTCATCGGTGATCACCACGCCAAACGCCATGGGATCGGTAACTCTGCGTAAAATTAAAGTTGCCTTGGACTGCTTAGCATAATGAAATTTAATCGCCGCCGTCAGGTCAAAGTCGGTGATACTATCGCCACTAATAACGATAAAAGTACTATCCAGCAGATTTTCTACATTTTTGACACAGCCTGCTGTCCCTAGCGGTTGATCCTCCTCAACTACATACATCATCTTTACGCCAAAATCAGAGCCATCCCCAAAATGCTCACGAATGACATCGGGCAAATAATGCAGCGTGGCAATAACTTCGCGGATGTTATGACGCTTAAGAAGATTGAGAATATGCTCGGTAATTGGTCGGTTTAGCACCGAAACCATCGGCTTAGGCAAATCACAGGTAAGTGGACGTAGTCGCGTTCCTGATCCGCCTGCCATTAATACTGCGCGCATAGATCCTCCGAACCGTAATAGGATTAGGGTCTAGTATCGTTCAAATTTGCGATAAAGCAATGAAAATAAACCTTAATCCTGAGACTGATCCCCAATCAAAAATTATTGTTGCCTTGGACTTTCCGTCCGCCAATGTTGCCCTTGATTTTTGCGATCGCTTACCTGAGGTTGGGTTCTGGAAAGTGGGCTTGGAGCTATTTATCGCCGATGGTGCTGCGGTATTGCGAGAGTTAAAAGCCCGCAATAAAAAAATATTTCTCGATTTAAAACTGCATGATATTCCCAATACCGTTGCCTCCGCTTGTCGTGTTGTCACAAAATACGGTGCAGATTTCTTAACAATTCATGCTTCAGGTGGACAGGCAATGATGCAGGCAGCCCAAACCGAAGTTGAGGGTTCCAATACCCAGTTGTTAGCTGTATCTGTATTAACCAGTACTTCAGAGGCAACCTTAAAAAATGATTTGCAAGTACCTGTTACCTTGCCCGACCATGTGCTGCATTTAGTAAGGTTAGCTGAGGCTAGCGGCATTACAGGCATAGTCTGTTCTCCCCATGAGGTGGCAAATTTGCGATCGCAGCTTTCCCAAGAAGGTAATGATAATTTCTGCTTTGTGACCCCCGGAGTGCGTCCCGCAGGTTCAGCCGTCGGTGATCAAAGCCGTGTGATGACTCCCAAAGATGCGATCGCCGCAGGAGCTAACTATCTAGTAATCGGTAGACCGATTACAGCGGCGGCTGATCCCGTGGCGGCTTGGGAAAATATCTGTAATGATTTTTAAGAGTCGAAATCAGGGAATTTACAGATTTTGAAGATAGAGTACTGCTTCATTAAATCGACTAATGTTATTAATTGCTACAGAAGTAATCAAAATCGATACAAGACCTATGCCAATTATTCTGAATTTTGTGAGACTAATAAGACTGGATAAAATAACTAATAAGGGCGCGTAATGCAATGAATAAAGAAAAGTTTCATTTCCATGAACTAAATGGAGCAGCATTTGTCCTAACAAGGTAAATCCAAGTGTAAACCTAAATGCAGAATATCCTCGCAAATTAAATAAAGCCCATAAACCAAATAACAACAAAATAGTCCAGCAAATAATTGCTACTATTGACAGAATTCCTCCAGAGTCTAATCCTGAATTCTGAATGCTCATCACTGGTTGAGCATCTATGCTATCTGGATTAGGTACTACTTGAAAAATCGGCATAATAATTGAATGAAAGATGAAAGCACGCAATCTTTCTAATCTTCCGCTTAGTGCGAAGCTAGCAAAGCTAAACTGACCAGAAGGGTTAGCAATTGCGGCAACTGCTGATGATTTAAAAAATATCTTTTGCAATAGAGCGAACAAGAACAACAATGCAAAGGATATTCCTAATATTTTAAGTGTCTGCTTCCATTGGCGACTAAAAATTGTTGCAAAAAATCCCGCCATGCCATTTGTAATAGTCATGCCTAGAGTGAAAATATTTACGAGTACATAAATGGCATCACCTATGGAATAAAATTCTGATAATGCAACTAACAAGATAGAAGATAAAATACTAATTGAACCCAAAGAGTATGTTTCAGGTACGACAAACCAAAAAATTGATGTTGAACTTACACCTGCTAGAATACTGAATAAAAATGCGTCAATGCTCTTACAATTTATAATACGCAGTAATATAAAAATCGTACTAATCCAGATTGAGGCAATTCCAGCAATGGCTATTCTAGCGGAAGTGATTTTATCTAAGTTCAGCAATACTCTTGGTATAAAAGTTGATAAGTAACCAAACAATGGGAATAGAGGGTGAACATTATTACGCGCATAGTTGCTATTTGCATCTACCATGTTCTCTAACACTATTCCAGTATCCGAATTAAACCAGATATCATTGACACCACTAAATATAATAGGGTTGATTCTTAGTGAAGACTGGAAAATAAAAATGCCGAATATCAATGACAGTATGATAGCAATTAATAAATCTATTTTATATTTGTTGATTTTACCGCTTATAGCTGATATTGCTGATGTCTGCCACATTTTTGAATCATCCTGTAGGTTTTGAATAGACAATGAAAACTATTTCTCGGTTTAATGATGGTTTGTACTCGATATTTAAATCTGCTTACCTAGAGCGATCGCTGAAATACCACTTATGGTCAATCCAACTCCTATCCACTGAGTTGGTGTAATTTTTTCCCTAAAGAGAATAGTACCAATGAATACAGTAGCGATAACTGTTGCTCCAATGATAACTGGATAGGCAATTGACAAATTAAATCTTCCTAGAACCAATACATAAATAACTGTACTTAAGCCATAGAAGCAAACTCCAACTAATAAAAATAAATTTAGGGATTTTTGATCTGCTCCTATTTTCAAAAGCGACTGGGCAATAGAGTTTAAGACTACGGTTAATACAATTAAAAATGTCAAATAAATTTGATTGTTCATAAAATAATATAAATTTTAAATCTGATCAATCTTCTGGCTTTTTCTGTCATTTCTCAAGCTTATTTTTAAATTGATTCAATTTAGAAAATCTGGAATATTGAGAATAATCAAAACAACAAAGATCATCGAGTAAATATGGAAACTGTATCCAACGTCCAGCAATTTTTTCCCACCATCTAGGTTTGTGTGGCAAAGTTGCTACTTGTATAGACCAACATCCAGATAGCCAAGCTCCAATGACATCTGTATGAAAGCTATCACCTATGACAACAACTTGATCAGAAGATACATCCATGTGAGAAACTGCTCGACGAAAAGCTCTAGGAAATGGCTTTTTAGCAGGACTAATTGCAGGTATACATAGTCGATCAGCCCAAAAATCAGTGCGCCATCTTCGTTTGCCATTAGATAGAATAAAGAACTTTAATCCTAGTTGCTTTGCTTCCCGAATCCAATCTTCAGAGTTCGGGGATATATACTTGTCATCCTCAGAAATGATAGTGTTATCCAAATCAAGAATAACACCTTTAATATTTAGAGTCTGTAATAAATTCAGATCTATATCTGAGACTTTACCTATTTTTTGTATTAGAAAAGAACTGTTTTGATTGATCATATTTATGAACTAGAAATATAGCCAAGTATTTCGCCTAAAGATTTAGAGTCACCATAGATTGTCCAAAAATGCTAGCTAGCGTGTATTTGTTTATTCAATAATTCCTTTGCTTTTAAGTAAAAGGATTATGAAACAAACAGCAATCCAGCTAAATACTGTGACTTGAATCGGGATATCCTTCAATAAAACTTCGTCTGGACGTTCACTACTTTCGATATAAGTTGGCGGACTATCTTCACTTTTAGGTATATTTGAAATCTCACTGATAAGCTGATAACGAAAAATTCCATATATTACAAAAGGTGAACTTATTAGCATCCAAGATGTTGAAGCTCCTCCTAGTTTTGGTCCTGAACTCCACAAGACGTAACACATGATCGTGCAGGTAGTTACTACACTTTCCATGCGATTTAATAATGGTAATGAATATTTTTTGAGAACTGCTCGAGTCCTTCCACTTCGGCTAGATTTTAATTCAGCTTTACGTTTTTCGATTCCTAGAAATAATGCCAACATTGCGGTGCAAAGGAGAAACCATGATGATAGAACAATTCCAGTTGCAGCAGCACCAGCACAGGCTCTAAGAATGAATCCAATGGCGATCGCGCCAATATCAAGAAATACTAACTTTTTGAGCTTGAGGTTATAAGCTATTTGTAAAAGCATGTAGCTAGTAATCGTTATGCCTAAATAACTAGACTTAACCCAACCTAGTGTTACAGAAATGACTAGCAGTGATATCGATAGGATAGTGGCTGAGGGAATGCTAACTAGATTGGCGGCTATAGGTCGATGACATTTTGTTGGATGAAGTCGATCAGATTCTACATCAATAATGTCGTTGGCTATATAAAAACTACTAGAAACACAGCAGAATAGTGCAAAGGCAATTAGGCTATTGAAATAGGTTGTCCAGTCTAATCCTAATCCAAATAGAGGCGCAGCAAAGATTACGAGATTTTTTGTCCATTGACGAGGACGCAATGCCTTTATATAAGCGGACATTAGTAGTTAGTAATTAGTTAAGAACTGAAAAATATGTCTTTGTCCTGAATTATATAGCTTCTATTAACTTTTTCTAAAATATATATTTTTATCTAAATTTAACGCGATGTGCAATAAAGAATTAAGAATGAACCAAGTTTTCAAACTGTAAAGGATGAAGAGAATGTCGGTTGAGCCAAAAAACAAATAGTATGAGCAAGGATTTTACGATTAAGGTGACTAGAAAGATGCCAAATGTGCCTAGCCCAAACCTTATCAAAGTGAAAACGTTCAACCAACTGATCAATAACCGTCTCAATCAATCGACGCACCTTGACAATCAAGCGTACCCACCAACGAGGACGAGAATCATGCATATTTGAGCGCAAAGCCGTTTGTAAATCAATAGCAAATGTCTGTAAATCTTGCTTGAGGGGTTGACTGAGATACCCTTTGTCCCCAATCAGAAGCCCCTGAATGTTTGAGACTAAATCCCAAAGAGTTTCACGTTCATCGCCATTAGCAGGAGTAAGAGCAAACTGCGTAATTACACCGCTACCACTAATAAGAACATGACCATGAAAGCCATAGTAATGGATGTTCTTCGATGCACAGTAGCCATAGTCCGCCATATCTGCAAAGCTATGACAACAGGATGCACGACAGAGACTACACAAAGGCGGGAGACCAATCGCTCCAATGCTTACGAAAATATTTCCAGATCCCTACGTCAGTCTCAATAATTTTGCAAAAGACGGCAATGATAAAATATTCTATAGAAAACATGATGTTCACCGCTAATGGCGTTAGTCCTATTTTCTAACACTCTCGGCTGTGAGTTTTTTGCAATCTCTTTAGTTGCACATCACGTCTAAATACTCAGAAAACAAAGATATTCGAGCTCAAGCTAAGGTGTTTTCGGGATATTTTATAAATTTTAAAACTCCAAAAATAAAGCTGCACTAAGCGCAGTTTTAACTAACTAGATTGCGTATTGTTGCAAAATATCTAGGGGAACTACTTTTAAGGCGGCGATGTGGGTGGCGGCAAGATCAATCGGTGGCGCTACCCCTGCATCGAGGGCTTCTTTCCATCGCGAAGCACAGAGACACCAGCGATCGCCTGCCTTAAGCCCAACAAAATTAAACATCGGGTTCGGGGTTTCTAAATCATTACCTTGAGCTTTGGTGTAGTCGAGAAACGCTTGAGTCACCTCAGCACAGACCACATGAACTCCTAAATCGCGATCGCCTGTCTGACAATAACCGTCACGGTAAAAACCTGTGACTGGTGATGAACAGCATAGTTGTAACGGTTCACCAAACACGTTTTGGGGAGCTTCTTTTATTCCTGAGATTATTTCTGCCATAGCTTTCGATATTCCTCTTCAGATGACAGATCGAGGGTGTTTTCCACCCGATCTATAAATACTTTGCCCTGTAAATGATCATACTCATGCTGAAAAATACGGGCGACAAAACCCGTGAGCTTTGTGCTTTGGCGATCGCCTTGGTGATCAAGGTATTCCACTTCTATGTTTCGATAGCGCGGCACTTGTCCTCGAATCATCGGCACAGATAGACAACCTTCCCATCCCTTTTCTATTTCTAGAGAATGGGTGACAATTTGCGGATTAATCATCACGGTTGGTTCCATTTGGGGTGCATCGGGATAGCGCTCGTTAGGATGGGAAGCAATGATTATTAATTGTAGCGATCGCCCGATCTGTGGAGCCGCCAACCCCACACCTCTACTCTCTTTGAGGGTGATCAGCATTTCCGCAATTAGTTTTTGAATTTGGCGATCGCCCACATCGCTAATCGGTTGAGCAATTTCCCGAAGAGCAGGATTTCCCAATTGATGGATAGTTAACTTTTTGGCAAATAGCTTATCAAAAACTGGATTGAGCATGGCTGAAATAGCAAAGGTTAGTAGATAGAATAACTAGCTTTAGTTTGACTAAAGCTCAAAATGGTGAAAATCACTTTGCGATTTCCACCATTTTGAGCCATTTGCGCCGCGCAAAGCGCTCACGTTAATCATTGAAATTAGTTCTATTCTAGCTATTCTAGAGCGATCGCCTAGGTAGTATTTGTTTGTGTTTTTTGATGTTTTCTCAGGCTAAGCTTTAGGATTTGCCTCATACGCCAAAATATCAATCAAGGCATCAGCTTCAGCTACCGCCAGACGCGCCTTTTGATACTCGTCTTCAAACCTAGCATTCGCCGCCGTCAATCCCTGCATGATCATAATTGCAAAATACTCACGCTTGGTCAGTCCCTCAACGAGAGCGTCAGCATCTCGGTTATAACTAACGGGAAATGCGCTGTCAGAGCGTCTAGTGGGCATATATTGCTTTCCTAACAAAATATCAAGGCATATTCTAGCATCGGATGTCAGAGTTGCCACATTGTTGTAATTAGTCTCAACCTTCGCTAAGGCATAATCCTAAATCACAGATGTAAGATTATGCCTTAGGCGAGATGAAGATTAGATCATTGTCAGAAAATGTTTTAGAAAATCACAAAAAAAGATCCGACTTTTTCTGTAGCCAGAACTTGTTTGAAAATGCCCTGATTGATGTCAGCAAACATCATTTATTTTATCGTTAAAAACAAGCTTGAATCTAGTCAAGACGATTTTATATATCTAAAGAAGTCCCTGAAAGGCTTGCTAATAAATGTTTTTGGGGATTATATATCTAAAATTATAGTCATGATTATCGTAGATGATCACTTTAAATAAACTGTGTTAACTTAAAAAGCGTAGAAAACATTTAGTTTGACAACTTGCTTTCTATGTTGTCATCTAGAGTATTCTCCAGCAACTTAGTAAGCTTTATGGATTGGTGTTGAGTAAATTTTTTAGAACTACAAGATTCTAATAAATTGACAAGTAAAACTAGATTATTCAGATAATCTTTGTGATAGATATCAGTAGTAGATCGATTAATACAGCAATTGTGTTGAGTGTAAAGCTGTTAAATCTTGAATCTGCGCGAGGATCAATCAATGTCAATTTCAAATCAGAATCAATAAATTAAGATTTTTCCTAACTTGCTAGATTGCATAGAGAGTATCTAGATGGTAACGACCATTACTAGCTTATTGTGAGGAAAACGATGACTATTGAAGACGCGCTAAATATTGTGGACTCGGTTTTGGGGAATAAAAGTCTTAGCACCATTCAAGAGGCTATTTTTCGTCAAACTTGGGAGGGCAAGACCTATTCAGAAATTGCGGAGATGGCTGGCTATGATGCGGCTTATATTCGTGATGTTGGTTACAAACTATGGCAGTTACTATCAGAAGCTTTTGGCGATCGCGTCACTAAGAATAATTTGCAAGTGGTTTTGCGTCGCTATAGCAATCGTTCTTTGAATGGTTCTCTCCAAGTCGGTAACTCTATGAGTTTTGCTAGCAATTTTGCTAATCATAATTCGGTCTATAGTTTGCCCAATAACTTGCCCAATAATCTCCCCAATAACTTGCCCACAATTAGCCCTGCTATTAATTATGCTAATAGCTCTATCAATAATTCTGTCAATCTGCCGATCACTTCTGATTCCTTTGGGCAAGAGATCACTAACGGCGCATCAAAGTTGCTGCAATTGCTATCGAGAGTGCTAATGGAACCCATTGGCGATCGCTATTTACAACAAATCCATGATTCCAATAATGACTCATCGCTAAAGTTGACCATTACCGTCAATCTCAGCATGGCTGAATAAGTCCCAAAGTCCAAAAGATATAGCTATAGTCATAATTGTTAGGACACAAAACCAGAATAAGAGTTGCGGCGCGGAGCGCCGCAACTCACTTCTTGGGTTTTAATTTGTCCTAATACAAGTGAATATAGCTATAAGTGGCGACGCTTTGCGCCGTCACTTATCTGATTGAGTAAGAACTTAATACCATGTCATTGCGATATAGCTATTTGTACCGCGCGAAGCGCGGTGCAAATAGCGCAAAATAGTGATTCACCATTTTGCGCTTTCGTCGAGCTCACGTTAATACCAGTTACCGACCAATGTGAAAGCTGACCAATAAAAGGGATGCTTTAGATTGACGGTGGATGAGCCGACGGGAAAGGCGATCGCACTTAAGCCTTGAATGCCATAGATCTGCTGATTACTAATAGTCACTTCACCCCGCAAAAATGCTAATTGCGCTTCTTGCAAAGCGATCGCCTTAGTTGCCGCCTTGGGTAAGCCACGATAAAACCGCATCATCAGAGGAGCTGTCCCCAAGTCACTGACCTGCCAGAGGGAAGCCAAAACACTACTCGCGCCCGAATCTACCGCTAAACCCGCTAATCCCAAATCTTCGCCCACAGCAGTTTCACAGGCGCTTAGGGTCAACAAGTCCGTTGATATTTTCATTTGGGCGATGTCAGATAGATGTAACTGGTCGTCCCAAAACTGGATAAACGAATCCTTGGGCGATCGCTGCATAAATTTGGCATGGGTTGCTAGATGGATAATTCCAAACTTTTGAGAACTAATTTGCGATCGCAAATTTGCGATTGTAAAAGCATGATTCAAAAAAGTGCTGCCCTTGAGGATTTTTGAAGAAATCGTCTCCACCTCTAGGGCTGCCGCAGGCAAAGGCGACCAGTTAGCGGTGGATTCTGACAAACCCATTGCCAAAATTTGGGGCAGTAATTGGCGATCGAATTTAGTTTTGTTGGTCAATTGCCATGCAGGAATGGAAGTTACGGCATATTTTTCGATCAAGTAGCGATCGCCGTCATGGAAAGCCGCAGGTGGGACAACCCGCAAATTTCCATTCATCACAAAAACAATCGTCTTTGTCCCCGACTTTTGTAAATCCGCCTCGATGGGACGGATCACCCAATCATAGAGCTGTTGGGCTTGGGGCAGAAAGTCATCGGATTCGCTATCTTGCAAATTTATCCGAAAGTTAATGATCACGCGATCGATATCTTCCGTAGTTGCCTTAGAGTTCAGCCGATGAAAGGGAATTCCAGTGTTGTTGGTACTTTGTGCGATCGGAATTCCTAAACCCTTGGTTAGGGATTTAGTAGCAAGCCTTTGTTTAGAGAATAGATTGGCGGAGGCATTATTGGGCGGAATTGTGATTGTCTCAATGCCACCCTTGGAAGTTGTCACATAGATCAAAGCCGTAGGACTGCCCGTAATTTGGGACATCCGTTGCAACTCGGACGCATGACAATCATTACTGTCGGGCTGAGGAGTTAAACGTTTGCTCAGATAGGACTCTAGCTCATAGAGATAGGCTTTTTCGAGGGCAGTACAGGCTGCGGGGAGTTGATTTTGAAGGCTATATTGTCGTGCCAGCAAAAAATAAAGCCGACTAATCCTGCCACGAATTTCGGCAATCTCTGGCGATAGATCAACTTGGGTGGGGTTAATGGAACCAGAGTTACTCAAGGCATTGATCAGATCTAAGATCATCGTCGGATTAAGACCAAGACCTCCAGAAGAATTAGGATAATTAGTCCCCGTGGTAGGTGAGGCAATTACGGCGGAGCTATATCCAAGTTGCCATAGTCCCGCCAGTAAAAGAATGCCACAGGTAAATTTTGAGGAGAAAGTAGCGCTCATAGCAACTCACTTCTTTTATATACCTCTATCTTGACGAGCTTTTTTGGAGAGGGGTGGCGATCGCATTATTTCTTTACTCCTGTATCGCCGCTAAGCAATTAGCCAACAGGTCAGTGCCGCCGCGATCGCATCAGCAGCATCATCGGGACGGGGAATTGCTTCTAAGCTTAATTCCCGTCTGACGGCTTCCTGCACATCACTTTTATCAGCATTGCCATGGCCCGTTAGCGCTTGCTTAATCTGCGGCGGCGAAAACTCCACAGGCTCGATCTGGCACTGATTTAACGCCAAGACGATCACCCCTCGCGCCTGCGCCACATTAACGAGATTTCCCATCCGATAAAAAAATAATTTTTCCATACCCACACGCTGGGGCTGAAATTGCTCAAGGAGCGTGTGCATATCTTCGTAAATGGTTGTGAGGCGATCGCCAATGGGAGTCTGCTTAGGCGTGACGATCGTGCCAAATTCTAATAACTTCGGGGCTTGATTCTGCTCTACTTCAATCAAGCCAAATCCTACAATCGCTAACCCTGGATCAATACCTAAAATTTTCATAGTGCCGATCCTAACACTGCTCAATACAGTTTTTGATAGTCGAAGTTGTGGTCTTGCATAATGAAGTATGAGTTAACTTGAGTTTGATATAGCCATTTGTAACGCGCGAAGCGCGTTACAAATGGCGAAAAACGGTAGAAATTGCAAAGCAATTTCTACCGTTTTTCGCTTTCGTTGAACTGACGTATCATTTGCGATAAAACCTATATGAACAGTCCAACTATCAGTGACACTGTGGTGTACTACTGTGATTCGTACAATGGCAGGAAACCCTATGCCGATGAAAATTCAAGTCCTGACGTTAATCCAAGGTGTCGGAATCGAACCGACATATCAACGATTATGAGTCGTTTGCTTTACCAGTCAGCCAACCTTGGGAATATATTTGATTATAGACGTAAGTATTATATGCTATCAAGTAAGCTACCTTGCAGGTTGCCCAAGGCAAATTATTAGCTAAACAAGTTTGTGATGGCAACACCCCGTCCCGAAAATCATCCCCAAAATCGCCCTGAAAAGCGTCTTCGCAAGAAGAAAAAGCCACCTAAAAAATTCAGGCTCAGCTATAGCTTGCTGTTGCTACTAATCATGCCAGTGGTAGGTTCGATAACAGGTGTTATCGCTTACGGCTTCGGCAAACAAGCATTAGAAGGGGTTAATCCTTCCCCCACAGGTGTGAAATTGCCGAGGGTTAACCCTCAATCCCCTAGTCCCAAACCACAATCTCCCAAACCCACCTCCCAAAATCAGGGTGATCAAAATGTAGCGATGTGGCTAGATGAGTCGTCGGTGATTGCAGAAATACAGATGCGATCGCAAAACGAGTTGGGCGCTTTGAGGCGACCTACTACCAATACCACCGCTAAATCTAACCCAATCAATCGTCGTACCATTTTTGCTAGAGTTGACCGAGCTTACAACTCAATGCGCGACCCTCTAGCCATTTCTGCCAATGCCGATGAGCGTATTTCTGCGCGTATTGCCGCCTTGCGTCAGCGAGTCTACAGCCAGTCAGCAATGTTGGATAAGTCGCTGGAGCGAGATTTTGTTAACCCCAGCAGCGCAACAGCTTTGGTATCCTCCGAAGTGCAAATAAACCCAATCCGCGATCGCTGGCAACAGCGAGATGCTGATTTAGTCAACTCATTTAATGTGCCATCTGCGCCTAGTCCTTTAAATGGCGATGCTAGTGATAGCAAGCCGACCAATTTCTCTATCTCCGAGCCAGCAACACCCACACAATTGGAACTAAATCGTTAAAATCTCTTATGGATCTGGTAGAAATCTAACTAGAAATAATTTCAGGATAGAACCATGTCACAAGAAGACTTTCAGCAGCAAGTGCTACGCAGTTTTGAAGAAATTGATAAAAGATTTCAGGAAATTGACAAGAAATTTGACAAGCTTGACTTTGATATCAAAGAGGCAAACATCAGAATCGATGCTTATCAAAAATCATCGGTGCAAGTGGTTAATTTAGCCTTTGGGCTAATCAGTGCTGCCGCCGCCGTTGTGATCTTGTCACCCGCAGTCAAAGACCTAATCGAGTTTTTTCTATCTCGATAGTCTATAGGAAAAATTATAGTAATTCCAAATAAATTCAAGAGGCTTCGACTTTGCTCAGCCATCGTATTATTGCTGGCTGAGCGAAGTCGAAGCCTTATTTTTCTTATTTGAAGTGTCTATAAAAACCAAAGAAGCGAATAGCAATACTCCACGTTACTATTCGCTTCTTCTTGAGGCTAGATACGGGCTTGGCGGTTGGAGCGGAAAGAAAATCTTTGCGTTGAGAGATCGCCAGTGCCGATCGCTTGACCAATTAAAGCGGCGCGTTCCTTGGATTTAGTCATCGCACTTGTACCGCCGTAGGTTTCGCGAATAGTCAGATAGTTTTGGATTAAGAGTGGCTCATTGTCCGTAGAGCTTTGGGCGATTTGGGCGGGAGTTAACCGCAAACGGGCGATCGCCTCCGCTACACAACCAATCACATGACTGGGACGATTGACATGGTGATCGAGCAGTAAGGCTACCGCATACTCTGAGGTCAGCACTTGCGATAGGGCATAGCCTTGCAAGCTTTGGGAAGGACTAAAGTAAAAGCGATCTAGTCGAGAAATAGCGTGCAGGACTTGCACCGATTGCACCAGAGCATCCATTCCCGCGATCGCAAATCGTAACGCCCAGATCGGTTGCCGCATCAGATTTTTATCAGCATCACTGACTAAACGATTACCATTTAGCGACAACCAACCCGTCACGCCATCGATGGAGGTTACATCAATGCCGAACTGTCCTAAATAGTACTGAAACTCATTGGGATAAAGCTTTTTGAGATTAGTTAATAACGCAGGTAACTCGCCCTGCTGACCCGCACTTCCCAAAGTCCATTGGAAGATCCCAAAACTCAAATACTGGCTGTCCCAAGTATTAATCGCATCAAGGCTACCTTCATTGGCAGCAGTTACGAGCATTACATTGATTTCTGAGCGGCTCATCTGCAATTGTTGTAGTAAACCAGAACCATAGGTAATGAAATCTCGCAGCTTAAAAATACCAAGGCGAAAGAGTCCCAAGCTATAGATTTTGGCAAAGGGTTCCTGCTGTCCCGTATTTAATAACTTTGCGATCACATCACTGCCCACAGTTGTAAAGGAAACCGCAATTTTGTTAGGGGCATAGACTCCCTGCAAGGTATTTCTAACCATTGCCACTTCTGTATTTGTGGGGGTAGGAGTTGCAGTGATCGGGAGCAGTAGTCTCTGACCGATCTGGAGGCTCGAAGGGTTAGTAATATTGTTGACTCTGGCAAGTTCTTGCCAACTAACATCGGCTCCGAAGAAACGCCGTGCGATCGCTGACAATGTATCCCCAGCTTTGACGATATATTCCTGCATAAGCTGTGCTAACCACTCTCAATTAAGGCTCGAATATCTCAAAATCTACCTGTTGAAATAGCATATTGCGATCAATAGCTGACAAAACTTTATGATTCGCCTTCTCAGATGCGAGGCATTGACAGACTAAGTTCGCCACATCCGCGCGGTGGATCACCCCTGATATACGCGGATTTTCTGTGAGTACGGCATTGCCCGTTGATGGCTCTGACTTCAGCCCTCCTGGACGGATAATCGTGTAGTTTAAGCCGCTAGTAATTAGATGCTGTTCTGCCTTTTCTTTTTCCTTTAAAATTGCCCCAAGAGTTTGCAAAACCTGCGGTGATAGCGCCACGATACTGTCGCCTGCGCCAATGGAAGAGACTAGGATAAATTTGCTCACCCCTGCCGCGATCGCCACATCAATTAAGTTTTTGTTGCCTTCACAGTCTGCCCGTTGCCCCTGATCACTGGGGACTCCCCCCATCGTCGTAATCACCGTATCAATCTTGCCGCCTTGGTTAATGACTTGAGCGATCGCGGTTTCTAATCCATCGCGATCGAGGGCATCTGCCATCACCACTTCTGCCCCCAAAGCCAATAGCTCCACCTCATAGGTAGGGTTACGCAGCAAAGCCACTAGGCGTAATGACGGCGGCTCATTGGCTAGTAGTAATTTGGCAATTTCACGCCCTACACCACGGCTAGCCCCAGCCAATAAAATATTTTGCATATTCTGGATGTTTTGTGTATTTTGCGTATTCTTTACGTATTGCAAGTATAGCTGTAGCCGTCTGTACTAGGACAAAATCAAAACCCAAGAAGCGAGTTGCGAACACGCTGGGTTTATGTGCTAACAAGAACGTCAGTTCGACGAAAGCTGAAAATGGTGAAAATTACAGAGCAATTTTCACCATTTGAGCCATTTGAGCGGTTCAAATGGCTAGACAATTCAAATAAGAAAACTAGGGCTTCGACTCCGCTCAGCCATCGGTATACGTTGGCTGAGCGGAATCGAAGCCTCTTCAAACTTATTTAGAACTGCTATATATCGAATTCACGTTAACAACAAGGGCGGTGCGGAGTGCCGCCCCTTACTATTTCTATCGAAATTTGATTTGCTTCGCCGCATAAAAACACATTTTTAAAAGTACAAGCCCCTCCTGAATATGCCGAATATTCGACTTGCCGTAAGTGCGCGGAAAATAGCGCACAGGAATATCCATAATCTTTAGTCCTAACTTGGAAGCGCCAAACAGCAGATCAAAATCACCAAATGGATCGAAATCTCCAAAAAAATGTCGATTAGCGGCGAGTTTTTGGTAATTAAGTCTTGAAATCGCTTTAGTCCCGCATAGGGAATCTTTGATTTGAGTATTAAGCAGATATGACAACAAAAATGCGAATATGCGATTAGCAATTCGATTTAATCGGGGCATAGCGGCGGAGCTAAGGGGATAGATTAGGCGGCAGCCATTAGCAAATTCACAGGTTCCTGTGGCGATCGCCTCAAAAAAACAAACTAAGTCCTTAGGTTGTACGGTTAAATCGGCATCTAAAATCACCAATATATCCCCCGTCGCCTGCTCAAATCCTTGCCACACCGCATTCTTTTTGCCAATACCTGTCTGTTGATAGGCTTTTATATCAAAGCGATCGGCGTATTCTTTCTGTACCCGTAAAATCTCTTCCCAAGTTCCATCCACAGAGCCACCTTCCACAAAAATCACCTCAGTCCCCGCACCAAGATTCGGCATATTTAGTAAACAGGCTTCAACATTACCTGCTTCATTACGAGTGGGAATAATTACAGAACAACGTAGAAGATGGGAAGAATGAATGATAGGGCGAGCAATAATACATTCACTTAAACACAGTTGATTAAAAAGAGGTAACGGGGCAATTACTTGATTGCAAAACCATGATAGAAAAGGGATATTCTTAGGCAAGAGCAATCTTTTGTGATGACAAACAACTTCAAATTGACATAGATGCAAAATATTAGAAACATCATTATAACTAAGCCAATTTAGTTGTAACAAAGGCATTCTCTGCCCAATTAAAGATGCAAATCTTAAGATGATTTCCCAGCTAGGATTGTGGAAGGTTAGGATCAGGCGAGTTGAAGGGTGACATAACCGATGTAACTTTTTTAGAGCTTGGGGAATATCCGTAAGATAGCTAATAGTATTGGCTAGTAAAATATAATCAATCAGTAACTCCAATGACTGCAATGACTGGTTGTCTGATGCTATATCTGATAGGATAAAATCCAGATGGGGAAAAAGAGACTGGGCTTGTGCTAGTGCCTCGGCATTCTGCTCAATGCCAATGCCATGACTTGGCTGCAAAGAATTAAGTAAATACCCTAAATTAGATCCTATTTCTAATACTGTGGATCGCTGCCGTACATAGGATTGGTAGAATTTTTCTAGATCTTGATAGTAATAGAGATTGAGATCTCGCCATTTTTGTAATTTCTGCAATCCTTGCCGACTTTGATAATCATCCTTTACGCTTCCCTGCAAATCATTAAGAGCATCAATATCCATGAATCAACAGACTCCTGTAATAAATCTTGAGAATAATCATCCTAACTTTTTACCAAGTGCGTTAATTAAAGACTTAGGTATAATATTGGGCGCAGTTATCTTGCAGGGTTGCTGGCTTAGTATTTTTATTTCCATTAAAGTTGGTCTGTTAAATTGTTTACCAGCTTTCATATTTATGGGAATGTGGTACTGGTTCACTAAGTCTTTACTTAGTATTCCATATTCAAGGTGGTATTTTTTATTAGCTATTCTGATTACCTTGCGGTTGCCAATTACAGTTTCTAATTACTTGGAATTTGTCAACTGGGCAGCTTACTTGACTATGATCGGGTTGATTGGATATAAATTTTTTGCATATTTTAAGCAGCGTAAACAGCTAATTGTTTTATGTTTAACAACTGCCATAGTTGTTTTTAACTTTAGTACACATTTATTTTTAGATTCTCCATTAACATATTCTTTTCGACTTGCTAACCAGTTACCTTCCAACTATATCGCAGGACAAGATAACAATTTGACGTGGGAGTGTTCTTACGAAGATTCTGGTATTGCCGTCCATTGTGATATGCGTCACTTCATTCCATCGGAAAAAATATTTACAGAGGCTAAGTATGACGCAAGTTTCTCGGTATTTTTAAGTCGATTTTTTTATGGATATGTTAACTCTTTAGTTGGGGTGCAGGGGCATCGCTGGTTCATGAGTGTTAGTGTGAATATCTTTTTATGGATCAGCGCTTGTGTTGCGATCTATCGTCTTGGTGAGATTGTCGCTCTAAATGAAAGAGTCTTAAACATAGCGATGCTGTGCTGTGCCTCAAGTTGGGGGTTTGTACATTTTGTCGCACAACCCTCTCCCCATATGACCGCATTTGCCTTCGCCGCGATCGCTTTATGGGCAACTTTAGAGCTAATCCGTGGTGAGTTTCCCAATCCGCCATTGTTGATTCTGATCATTGTGGCAGGTTCCATAACTTACGATATTTATCCATTAATTTTAATTAGTTCCCTCTTACTATTTATCTATAGGCGACCGATGTTGGGTGTTAGTATCCCTCTCATGGCGATCGCTTTAAATGTACTTTGGAAGAGTATTTTCCTGAAGCGAATATTGGGGACGGTGGGTAATGTTGCGAGTATTAGCAGTCCCTCTAGCAATTTAACCTATAGCTTTCAAAACTGGACTAAGGCAATTTTGAGTTTTGACTTGAGTCGCATTTGGCAACTGTTGGTCAATGGATTTATGTCTTATTTTTATGGGGGAATGATTTTTGGGGCGATCGCTTCGACGGTTCTCTTAATTTATCTTGTATTAAAGAAGATTAATAAAACAGAGAGTGCTAATGCTGAAGCTGATCAATTGCTATTGAACATTTGTATATGTTGTTGCGGCGTGATGTTGGTGGGGATGTTTTTTGTTGCCGCGCAGTCAGAGATCTGGAGTCCGACTAAGTTTTTACCCCGCTTTGCTTTTTATATCTATCCCATAAATACGATCGCGATCGCTTTCTTGGCAGATAAATTATTAGCCCGTTGGGGCTATGGGACAGCGCTGTTGACTTTTGTGTTTGCCAACTCTACGGTGATCAAACTTGCTTCCATGTCAGCATTTTTTGAATATGGTCTAGTTGGTTGGTACTGGCAATAGGTAAGCCAAACAATAAACGCCGCGCATCGCGCGGCGTTTATTGTTTGGGTTCCAGCAATGTTACGTATCGCTAGAATTTACTGCTCAAATTGGGGCATCTCTAGGGAAATCGGCGAGAGATCTAGCTGTATAGCCGACTGCCTCACCTTGGCTGCGAAGGCGAGGGGATCGAGATCGAACTGTTCAAAGAGTTCTCGACCTCTGACACAGCGCAGTTCAGGATTTTCGGCGGAGCCACTGACTACCCACAGCACAAAGTCCTTATTGCTACGGGCATTCTCGATCTCGATCGCCGAAATGCTAAAGGAACTGCGATCGCTGGTAAAGCTTTTAATAACTACGGCTTCAGATTGATTATCTTTATTACATTCAAGATCATAACCACATTGAGACTTGTCTACGGATCGCACCATCCAGCCATCTCGCATATACTGCGCCATCACCGAGATCATCGCCAGTTTTTCGGCAGTGCTGGGGTCTTCGATCGCAAAGGGAATCGGTTTTTCGACAACGCGATCTACTACTTTTTCAACAACGCGATCTACTAATTTCTCGACCTCAACAATTTTTTCGACTTCGATCAGTTTCTCAACTTCAACGAGCTTTTCCACCTCAACAATTTTTTCGACTTCAACGATCTTCTCGACCTCGACAATCTTCTCAATCTCCACGATTTTTTCAACTTCAACGATTTTTTCGATCGCTTCTGTCAAGTTACTAATGGCGGCTTCTGCCTCGGCGATTGCTGTTTCATTAGAGACCGTTGCCCCATCATTAGGATCTCGGCAAACGATCAATTCACTACTCTCTTGATCCAGATCAAAGTCAGCTTCTCTGGAGCTAGCAGAGTCCTTAGACAAGGCGATCGCAATCGGTTCTTGATTAGAATCGGGCGAGTCGAGGATTTTGATTTGTGGCTGGATTTGTGACTGGGGTTCTGGACTTGTAACGGGTTCTTCGGACGGAGAAATTGCATAGCTACTTCTGGGTTTTGCCTTGGGCAGAGAGTCGATCGCTAGGGTTTCTAGAAATTCCTTAGCCCGTTTTGCCTTGTCGGGTTTACCTTGAGTCTGGTAGAGGACGATCGCTTTCCGCAAGTCATCCCCTGCAAGGGTTTCATCGGCAATACTCGGTTGCGAATAGGTCAGCCCGCGATAGTAGTAAGCGTCAACATTACTCGGCTCTAAGTTAATCGCATGGCTAAAATCGCGAATGGCTTCGGGATATTCCTTGAGAATATAATGCGATCGCCCACGCCGAAATACGGCTAGGTCACGATTCTCATCTAGCTCAAGGGTGCGGCTGTAACAGGCGATCGCCTGTTCATAACTCCTAAGCTTAAAGTAGGTGTTGCCAAGGGAAAAGTGGGCATCGACATAGTTAGGATCAATGGCGATCGCTGCCTGAAAATCTGCCATCGCTTGCTGTAACTGAGACAGCAAAAAGTTAATCTCGCCCCGTTTGTAATAAGCAATTCTGGCTTTGTCAGGACGCATCGAAATCGCTTTGCCATAATCGCCCACCGCCTTAGCATATTCTCGCAAACTTGCATGGGCATCACCCAAACCTAGGTATGCCTTGATGAAATTTGGATTGAGCTTTAGAGCTTGGCGGAATGACTCCAAGGCATCTTGGGGAAAGCCTTGCTGAATATCTTCCAATCCCCACCGATAATAAACATCCACTAAACTTACCCCCTTCCCCGCTCTAGCTGCTTTTTGGGTGTGACGTTCCCACTCGCGATCGAGCATCCGCACATACTCTTCCCGAAATACCCCCGCATCGGACTGTGGCTCTAGGGGCATCCCTTGGAAGTGGGGCAACTGTTTCAGATATTCGATCTTTAAGGTCTCGTCAAAACTAACACAAGCATCCCATGCGACCCAAACACGAAAACTATTGGGTTGAGAGTCGGTGTCGTAGGCTTCACTGAGTTCGCGATACCTTGCCGATCGCAGTTTTAGCTGATATTCGCGATCAGCAGGAACCACAGTTCCCGATGCAAAATAACCTTGATTGGCGCTACCAATCCGCTTAAAATAAGCGCGATCGCCCGCTTTCAGGGTTTGGATATTGCCACAGTTCCATGTAACGATATACTGCTCCCCCTCTGAGATTTCAGCGATCGCTTCCCGAATAAAATCGCGGATCTCTGGCTCTGTCTGTTCGTTACATAGGAAAATTCTGGTGACCATAGGGTTTGTCTTACGTTTGAACTGATTTTATCGCAATAAACCTAGAACAAGGTCAAGGGAGGTGCTGCCTACCCCTAATCTTCTCAAATTTGGGCATACACTCAAATCTGGGCATACACAATATCGGGACGCAAGTCTCGCGCCCCGTTGAGGTAAATGTGCTTGATTTGATGCTGCTCAAGGGGAGTATTTACATGGATCAATACTCGAATACATCGCTCTAGGCTACCTTTGACATACATTTGCTGTACATCTAGTAGCGGTACATTTTCCCATTGAGATCGCGATCGGGCGATCTTGGCAGGAAAGACCACATCAATATCCGTTGTTGCCGAAAAAGTAGCACTGACAATTTCACGGGGATCGATATCATTTTGAGACTCGATCTCTTCCATAAGCTCTAGTACCGCCCTCTCTAGGGCTTCGTATGTATTTGCTTCTACTGTGGTTGCACCACGAACGCCACGTACACGCCAACCCACGTTTTACACCATCCGTACTGTCTGAAAGTATTCTTGAATTTTAATCATATAGCAATAGCCCCTAGCAATAGCCACAGTGGATAAGTAGCTAAGCATAATTAAAACCCAAAACCAGAGGTTGTTCCGCCCGCTATGCGGACGGAACAACCTTTTTGGTTTTTAGGTTACCTCTGCCTAGTTACTTATCCGAATTGGAGGCGAAGGATTGATATAGTTGTTATGCGATCGCTATCGTTGCGATTTGTTGCGGTAGTTAATCTCTGGTGTCCGTCAATGTCTGAATCAATGTCTGAATCAATATCTGAACTCTCGACCACACAGTCAACTCAACAAGATTTACCATCCAGTCAAGCTGATTCATCGGACATTTTCCATGTGTTGCCCCTCATTCGGATCACCTTGCTACTGCTCTACATTGCCCTAACTTTACCCCTACCCTTTTTAAGCAATTTTACCCATGCCGCTATTCCTGCATCATGGTTATCGGCGGGCTTCGCAATCGGTTTTGTATTTTTGTATGGAGCGCTGAGCGATCGCGTAACTTTAGACCCTCAAGGCATTAGCCTATCCTATCCACGATGGTTTCCTAGTTTTTTGCGTAAGGGTTGGTCGCTGACTTGGCAAGAGATCAAGGCGCTCAAACCCAGAATTACAGGACAGGGCGGGATCGTTTACTATTTCGTCAGTCAAGCCTCAGACCGTGCCTATCTTCTACCCATGCGTGTAGTTGGCTTTGCCCGACTGGTCAAAAAAGTTGAAGAACGTACAGGCATCGACACTCGCGATGTGCGTCCCCTCTCGCAGCCTTGGATGTATCTGATCCTCTTGGTTTTTACCTTTTTGCTACTTCTCGTCGATGTGTGGACAATTTACACCTCTCTAAATCTACCGTCTAAGTTTTAGTTGATAAAGTTAATGAACTTGCGATCGCAAGTTCGTTAACCAAGTTTATGCAACATTTTAAAAAAGTATAGTCATCCTCAATAATTTGTGGATATTCGGGTTTGTGGAAACGCACCTCCAATACCCTTACCAACTATTTGGAATTGATATATTAAACATAAGATTTTGTAATCGCTTTACGATCAGTTTGTTTTGTATAAAAACCTCTAATGAGTTCTAATAATTTCTAATAATTTGTAATTAGAGTTAAGTTCCATACGTAGAAACATTTTGGATTTATTTATGGCAATGGTTGATTAAAACAGAATGTATAAGATTTAGAAGTAAAGTTGGTGAGTTGATTAACTTCATTACAAAACTTAACAATAAAGTGGTAACTAATGATGATTCATATTGCCAAAAGTTTAAGTATGACCATGAACTTATGTGATGTAAAGCACAAAATCCTTGCATTGCCAATGATTGAATCTGAAGGGTAGGCAAGTAATTTGTCTTGGTTAATCCAGTCAGTTAACCTGATAGATTCATGCTTAGTTAGTTTAGGGAGTTAGATAACCTAAAGATAAACTAGGCATAACTTGCAAGCTATATAATCACTAGTTGCCTATTCCATATTTGGATATTCAAGAAAAGACGGGAGGTTATATGGAAATTAACAACGGGAGAACAGCAATTGAATCTGATAAATTTATCTCTAAAAGAGCAGATTATTGTCGAATAATTAGTATTTTGTGCGATGAGTTTGGTTATGACAAAATTGAACAAGCCTTGAACTACCGACAGTTCTATCGAGATTTTAAGCGAAAAAATGCGCGGCTGTTTTTAGAAGCTTTTAATATGCTTTCTTACCATTGGCAAATGGGAAGATCAAGAGAATATTTGGATTCCCTTACTTTAGAAGTGCAGTATAGTCTTATCTGCTATCTGAGCGAGAATCAAATGGGAGAAAATCATCCTCTAGATCTAGAAATTGGATGGAGTGAGGTTGCTTAATCAGCCAATTAAGAACTATTTATACTCTCATTCTCTCTTTTTAAATTTCTGCTGCGGTTGTATCAGAGTTGCTTCTATACCTTTATGGATAGTTACTTTAACTCCGCGATCGCTATCTAAATAGTCAAGAAGCAACTAATTAGCATCACAATAACGTTGGAGATTCCGTTGTCGCTTAAACTCAGACTTCCATTAAAAAATTTTTGAATATCGTAATCCTTACAACTAAGAAAAAATAGATTAGCAATACCATTACTAATGTAAAGATTTACTATCTTTTCAAACAATTCAATCATCTCTTCCATAGCTTTACAAGGATTATAGGCACAGTAATGTCATAGTGAAATCATAGATTTTCTGTAAAGTTATGGAGTATAGATTAAATGGACAATAATCAGCGTAATGATGACAATATTGAACGCAGGCTTGACCTACGACAAGAAGAAGAAACCTATCGGCTAAAGCAAGAAGAAAATAGGTTAGGTAAAGCCCAACGTAGTAATACTTACATTTGGATAGTTAACACTATTTATTGGTTGAGTGGCTTATTAGAGATTTTACTTATGCTGAGGTTTGTCCTGCGTCTATTTGGTGCAAATACTCAGAATGAATTTGCACGATTAATTAATAATCTATCGGATCCATTTATGGCTCCATTTTCCACATTATTTATCAGTCCTGCTTCTAATAATGGAGGAAATATCTTTGATGTGAACATTATTATTGCGATCATTGCCTATGCACTTCTGAGTTACCTCGTGGTTTCCTTTATCAGATTTATTTTCTATAATCGCGTTTAGGTAGCTAAGCGTAATAACAAATTAGAAAGTAGTATGGGCATCTTCTAGTTAAAAAAGTCACCACTATTTACTTGGGGGCGATCGCTACAGGACTACCTGATGGAAGGAAAGATTTTGTACATTGTTAAAAAACTTATTCACAGGAATAAAAGTTGCTAAATCACGCATTTTGGAACGCATTCTGGTTTTATGGCGCAGCGTTTTTTGCGATCATTCTCGTGCGTTATTTTTTAGTGGCAGGGGGAATGTATTTATTTTTCTATCGGCGATCGCTGCCCGTAGATGCTAGCCAAAAAGCACCACATATTCCTTCTCAGGATTCGATCCAAAAAGATATTCAACTTTCGATTATTTCCGCTAGCATCTTTGCGATCGCGGCGGCACTGATCATCTCTGCTTACAATTACCAACTTACGAGTATCTACAACGATCCTAACCACTATGGACTATGGTATCTGGGTTTTAGTTATGTCTTAGTGCTAGTGTTGCAAGACACTTATTTCTATTTCACCCACCGTCTATTTCATCATCCCTCTCTCTTTCATTGGCTGCATCAAGGTCATCATCGATCTCTTCATCCTACTCCTTGGACTTCCTTTGCCTTTGATCCGTTAGAGGCGATCGTTAGCTGTTTCTTTTTGATCGTCATTGTTTTGATCATTCCCTTACACTTCATTACTCTAATCGCTGTACTCACCACCATGACAGTTTGGGCGGTCTTAAATCACCTAGGCATTGATCGACTGCCACGAAAGTTTCCACATCATTGGCTGGGCAAATGGTTTATTGGTCCCGATCATCATTCCATTCATCACCTTAGATATACATTTCACTACGGTCTATATTTCACTTTTTGGGATTATCTTTTGCATACCCAAGATCCAAACTACAATAGCAAAGTCGTTGAAAAACTAGCAATTAACAACGAATCGTAGGAAAGTCTCCAGAAAAGCAGCGATTCTTTTTTGGCTACATAGCTTACAAGTATAGTAATTTCAAATATAGCTATAGCCATAATTGTTAGGACACAAAACCCAAGAAGTGAGTTGCGGCGCGGAGCGCCGCAACTCACTTCTTGGGTTTTAATTTGTCCTAATACAAGTGAATATAGCTATAAATTCCAGAGGCTTCGACTTCGCTCAGCCAGAAATATACGATGGCTGAGCGAAGTCGAAGCCCTAGTTTTCTTATTTGAATTGTCTATAACTGGGCTTAATTAAATATAAAATCCGAAGACCTGTGGCTTACACTGCGCGTGCGCCGCAGGTCTTCGCTCTGGGATTTTATGCCTAGCTGCCGTTTTACGCTTTCGTCGAACTGATGTTAATAACAGCCGATTGTTAATGCGATCGCCCTTTTACTGTATTTTTGCAGAAGTTCTATTGGGAAGTTTGAAACTCTTGCCAATCATGGCGCACTTGTTGGCTATAGGTTTTGGCATAGGTCATTACCTCTACTTTCCATTTAGACTTTTGGGCAAAGGTGATTAAATCATCAGCGATCGCTGCTCCCTGTCTGCCGCTATTTCGTAAATGTGCCCAAGCCATCATCTGCCCCAACGATGTCATCAATTGCTCAGACTGCAATAGCTTTTCGTCCCACTTTTTGATTTTGAGGTGATCCGTAGAGCTTTGAGTAGATTGCAATTCGCGCATTACGAAGGCATCATCACCGATTGCTACGGAATGTAAAAAAGCAGTGGGAATCGCCTGCGATCGCCTATGGATGGTTGCGATACGATCGCTCTCTGTTCGCCATTGAGGTTGCTGCCAGATTAAATAGGGAGCGAGCGAAGAGGGAATAGCTTTTTTGAGATCTAAGAGATAATTTCCATCGGGTGATCCCTTACCTTCCACTAACAGAACATAGCGTTCAATCCCTAAACTTCCCTTACCCGCAATCCTCTGTGCTACATCAATCAACTTAAAAAAATCAGGCGAAACAGGATGGGGTTGTTGAGCTGCCCAAGACCGCATAAATTCAGTAATCTTTTCCCTTTGAGCTTCAGAGATAGGCAGGGCTTTTTTATGATCAATTTTGATAGAGCGTTGCTTTCCCTTCTCATCTACAACCGTCCGCTCTTCTAATAGATCTTTCCGCTTCACATTGGTTTTACGCGAGAGTAATTCAGCAATTACGGGTGGTGCATTTTCTGCCGACATCCAGAGCGGATTATCTTCAACAATGGCTTGGGTATAGGCAGTGAGAATTTGTTGACAGAGATTTTCGGCGATCGCCATTTCTACGCCAAAGGTATCGCTCGCCACAAAAATACTAGTTAATAATCTGGCAACTTCCCAAGTGCAGGGAGCAAGCACCGCCTCATCAAAGTCATTGACATCAAAGTAAACATGACGATTATCAGCTTTATAATTGCCAAAATTTTCCACATGAAGATCGCCACAAACCCATGCTAGAGGCGCTTTTTTAAACCAAGACTCAATTGGTAAGTCTTCATAAAAAAGATGACAAGTAGCTCGAAAGAATACGAAGGGATTTTCCTCTGGCGATCGCATTGCCGCATATTTTGCTTGCAATAGTTCAGGATTGCGAGGATGGCTGCAATTAAATCGATAAATGCGATCGCTAATAGAATCAGAGGTATGGGAAATATTGGAACTGAAGGTATCAGTTTGAGCAAGTTGGGTAGAAGCGGAGGGAATGCCTTTTACAGATTTGGTACTGCTCTTAGCACTGGCTTTGGTACTGGCTTTGGTGCGATCGCGATGTTTTTGGCGGGACATAGATACCCTTATACAAATAATGCTAAATGACGAAGTGGCAAGCCCAAGGACTTAAGCTCATTGCTCCCCAAGCAATGTATTGCAAACATGATTTAGGATTGCTTACATCACTACCTCAAATATGGCAAAGAGACGCTGCAAAACAACGTCTCTTTGATCGCTTTTACAGCTTTTGGGAAAACTTCAGACAGCAAAGCTATCGAGGCATGAAAAGCAAATAGTATTAGTCTTCGTACAAACGGCACTCAGCAGCTTCAGGATTGTCATCACAATAAACTTCAAGGGAGTTTTTGGGCTTATCTTGCTTTTGATGAGAAGCTTCAGCCTGTAACTCTTCCACTGCATCCCAAGCAGCTGCACATTCCTTGGAATTGTTACCGCTAGTGTCGCAAACTTCTCTAGCTTGCTTTAGTTCGTCTTGGATTTTTTCGGTGATATTGCTCATGTATTTTTCTTACTATCAGTAATTAAGATCCTAACAGACTCTGATTGACTAGCCATCATACAACAGGAATAGACAACTACCTGCATTAATTTTAGGAATACCAGAAAACCCTTATTTCAAGGCACTTTTTTAGATTTAAAGAGAATATTTGGGGCTAATTTAAAAGTTTTTGGTCAGCAAAACTTTTCAAAAATATATGGTTCTTTAATAGCAAAAAAGTAATAAAGAAATAATAAAGAAAACAGCATATAACCATACCAAATCATTTGTAGATTTTAGGGTTTGTGGAAACGCATCCCCAAGGGATGCACTTCCACAAACTATTTAGGATTGCTGTAGAGATAGAAAAGTACTATGCGATCGCAGACTATAGTTAGCCCAGATTTAGGTTGGCGGTTAACATCCCTGCCAATACGATGAAGCCAATCCAGACGTTTTGACCGAATGCTTTTTGGTACAACTCGGGGGGGATTTCCGCTTGAGATAACCTGTTACATTGCCAAATCCATATTACGGCTGCTGTCGAGCAAGCAAGGTAGTAGATATAACCAAGTTGTAAATGCCAGCCAACCCAAACTAAGCAACTAAAAGTAATAAGTAGAAATATGGCGATCGCGGGGATCACGTATTTACCAAAGAACAGAGCGCTAGAGTTGACTCCGACGCGGCGATCGTCTTCGCGATCGCTCATGGCATAGATCGTATCAAAGCCCATTGTCCAAGCTAGTACCCCTAGCCACAATATCCAAGCATCAACATTAAGTTGTCCCGTGAGCGCACTCCAAGGGATCAGTACCGCAAACCCCCATGCGATCGACAAGACCAACTGTGGTACTGCAAAAAAACGCTTGCAAGCAGGATAAATCGCAATCACAGGCACTGCCGCGAAACATAGCCCAAAACTAAGCGGATTTAGGTAGGTTGATAGCAAAAAAGCGCAAATGCTAGACACCACTAACACAACGATCCCCACTTGGATCGAGAGCGATCGCGCCGCAAGGGGACGACTTTTGGTGCGTTCGACCTGCGGGTCAATATCTTGATCCCAGAGGTCATTAATCACGCAACCTGCGGCACTGGTGGCTAAACTGCCCAAAATCACGACCGTAATCAGATCAATGGGGGGAAACTGTTGCTGCGATCGCGCCGCCGCCACGGTTGCCCATAGTGCAGGCAGCATCAAAATCAACCTTCCCGCAGGTTTATGCCAGCGTAGTAACCGCACAATTTTATAAAAAGTAGATTCGGACTTTGGCTCGATACCTGTGGTCATAGGTAGTTTTTTGTATGGATGTTGTGCATGGATATTTCTAAGGTCTATCTTAACCTTTTGTAACATTCCAAGGCGATCGCGCTCACACAAAGACTAAAAATGGCTATGCCATTTTTAGTCTTGCAAACCCTTACTGGGCTTGATTTTTAATTCACAAAGGTGTTGTCACACTTTTGTGAATTGGTATTAGAGGTTCGGCTACTTTGCCGATTACAACTCAGCGTCCCAGTTGATAGGTTGACAGCAATGCCTTTGTCGCATTGCGGGATCATCATCTCTACGGGAGCTATGGAAAAAATGTCATCTAAGTTACGGAGTAAGTTACTGACAGGAATTGCGATCGCCACCTTCTCCATTCCAGTTGGAGCTGCCTTCGCTGAATTTACCTCTGGCTCCACCCAAGAACTCCAAAACGACAAAACCTGTGATGGTACAGGCGGCATCCTCGCCTATGCCGAAACCAAAGACTACAAACTTTATGTATGTGCCGATCTTAAGGAAAATACGCGCCCACGCCACTATCGCAGCGTTAACAAAAATGGCACTCCTGGAGTCAGCGTCACCGCCAGAACTTACAACCCTAATCAGGGTAACTATTTTGAGTTTTTTAATGGCGAATATGTGTACATGATCCAAATTCCTTCAGAGGATATCAAACAGCCTGCCCTAGTTGTCGAATTTCCTGATGGTGATAGCTATGAACAGAAGCTAACCAAATTTTTGATCAGCAACGCATTCACTAGTCAAATTACCAACGCTGCAATGTCTAATAAATGAACCATTTTTCGCCAATTGCGCCGTGCATCGCGCGGCGCAATTGGCTATATCGAATTCACGTTGTGCTAGTATATATAACCACTTGGGGAATTAGCTCAGTTGGTAGAGTGCTGCGATCGCACCGCAGAGGTCAGGGGTTCGAGCCTCCTATTCTCCATTGTTTTAGTATTGCTGATAACTGGGACTAAGATATTTATGCAAGTCGATGTCATGGCTAGTGAGTTAGGGATAGAAGTCTCTCGCCGCCGTAATTTTGCGATCATTTCTCACCCCGACGCAGGGAAAACCACGCTCACCGAAAAATTATTGCTCTATGGAGGTGCGATCCAAGAGGCGGGAGCAGTTAAAGCCAAAAGAGCGCAACGTAGCGCCACCTCGGACTGGATGGAAATGGAGCAGCAGCGCGGGATCTCCATTACTTCCACAGTGATGCAGTTTGAATATCAACGGCATTTGGTGAACCTCTTAGATACCCCCGGACACCAAGACTTTAGTGAAGATACCTATCGCACCCTTGCCGCCGCCGATAATGCAGTGATGCTGATCGATGCCGCCAAGGGGCTAGAAACACAAACTCGCAAGCTATTTGAAGTCTGCCGAATGCGATCGCTGCCTATTTTTACCTTTGTCAACAAGCTCGATCGCCCTAGCATGACACCCCTAGAACTGATCGATGAGATCGAGCAGGAATTAGGGCTAACAACCTATGTGGTCAACTGGCCCATCGGCACAGGCGATCAATTTCAAGGAGTGTACGATCGCCGCCAGCAACGTATCCATCTATTCGAGAAAACGGGATCGCATGGCAGCAAAAAAGCATCGGATACCGTGATTTCTCTTGATCATCCTGAAATTAAATCCTTGATCGAGCCGCATCTCCACCAACAGTTACTAGAGGATTTAGAACTTCTCGATGGACTTGGTGGCGAGTTAGATCTGGCGGCGATTCATCGGGGCAAGGTCACACCCGTATTTTTTGGCAGTGCCATGAATAATTTCGGCGTAGAGCTTTTCCTTGAGGCTTTTTTAGAATATGCCCTCAAACCCACCCCCCACGACAGCGATCGCGGTGCAGTCATGCCCACCGATCCAGAGTTTTCAGGCTTTGTATTTAAGCTACAAGCGAATATGGATCCCAAACATCGCGATCGCATCGCCTTTTTGCGGGTCTGCTCGGGCAAATTTGAAAAAGATATGGTCGTCACCCATGCCCGTACTGGCAAACAAATGCGCCTCTCTCGTCCGCAAAAGCTATTTGCTCAAGACCGAGAAACTGTAGAAACTGCCTATGCTGGCGATGTGGTCGGCTTAAATAATCCTGGTAGTTTCGTGATTGGCGATACGGTCTGTGTGGGGGCAAAGCGCCGCTATCCTGATATTCCCTCCTTTTCGCCAGAGCTATTTGCCTATTTACGCAATACTGACCCCAGTAAATACAAGAGCTTTAACAAAGGCGTATCGGAGTTACAGGAAGAAGGTGCAGTGCAAATTTTGCTCTCCACCGATGAGAGTAAGCGAGATCCTGTGCTTGCCGCTGTCGGTCAGCTTCAGTTTGAAGTGGTGCAGTTTCGCCTCAATCAAGAGTATGGCGTAGAGACCTATCTCGATGTCCTGCCCTACTCGGTCGCCCGATGGGTGGTCGATGGCTGGGAAGCGATCGAGAAGGCAGGCAGATTATTTAACACCCTGATCGTCAAAGATCGTTGGGGTCAGCCCGTATTGTTATTTAAAAATCAATGGAATCTCGATCAAGTTAAGTCCGATCACCCCGATTTAAAACTCAGCCCCATCTCCATTCCTCCATCGGTTTAAGTGAAACTAAGGAGTAACGACGCAAAGCGTCGCTACTCCCTTTCCCAAAATTTAAGATTCAACATCGTGTCAATGTCTCGGCTGAATTGCCATTGTTCGGGGATGCGATCGCCTTTTTCTTCATACTCATCCCTAACATTTCGCAGTGCCAGTCGAAAAGCAATATCAAAAGCTTCATTCCATACTGTTTTTAAACTAGGGGAATCCATCAGAGCTAACTCAAGATCAGTCCGTTGATTTCTAATCGTCCGTTCCCAGCCATTAAACTCTTGAGGCATATTGACATATATGCGCTTAAGCAAATGTGCAAGTAAAGTTGTGAGGCGGCTTTTTATTTCCTTTTTGTCTGATTTCCCCAATCCCTCAATCTCCTCTATCAAGTTTTCTAAGTCCACATGGTCAAAATCCCTAGCCTTAAGCTTAGCTACGGTTTCCTCCGTCCATAGCAAAAAGTCTGTCTCATACAGAGATTTATCCAGAGATTGGCGAGTTATGGCCTGCGTCATTTTGATTTTTGCTCCTTAAATTAAGTCAAGAGGACGGTATTTAGCATGAAGCTGGGCATTGACGATGATTGCGGTCAGCCCTTCCATAAGTTCTTTTAAAAGCTCGATCGCTGGCTCTTCAAACTGATGGGGTTGGGCATGGCTTAGAGTGATCACACCGATCGCTTCAGTACCGTAGATTAAAGGAATAGCGATCGCTGAGCCGACCTGATAGGGCTGATCGGGAAACTGCAACCAGCGCTCATCCTTAGCTGTGTCATAGATAATGCCAATTTGTCGATAACGCAAAGCCCAACCCGCCAGTCCTTTATCTAAAACCTTAGAAATTACAGCATCTTTGCGATCGCGGGTGACAGCCCCCCTTGCCAAAATCCCCTCGAGGATTCCTCCATCTTCGCCAATCAAGAAAATACTGCCTGCATCAGCACCAACATGAGAAACTAACGACTCCAAAATGTTCTTGAGCGTAGCTCTGAGAATTAGACCACCACTGACGGACTGCACATAGGAAATCGAATTTTTGAGCAAAGTAGTTTGTAATTGCAACGCCTGTTGTGCCGATGTTGTTGCTGATATTTGTGCCGCTATTTCTGCCAATGGATTATTCACTTGCCAATAGAATACTTGTGTGCTATATATCTTAGCCTAAATTCCCTAACGAATTGCCCCTATGAATGCTCAAGTAAACGCTCAAGTAAATTCCCCTGTAAATAACCATACAAATCCTGCAAACCCCTCAGAAAATATCGCTGCTGACATCCAGCAGGAAATCAGGGTGCTTAAGAGTGAGCTAGAACAAAAGGATCTCCTCGTTCAGCAATTATCAGAAGAGCTATTTCGCTTGGTCAAGGGGAATACCGCTTTCTTGCCTAATGCTGAAGTCCATGAACAACATTCGGAAGAGATGCGGCTATTGGCAGATAAGTTGTCCATGGTAGAGAGACAGCTCATGGCTTCGCAGGCACAAATTCAAGAACGCGATCGCGAAGCGGTTGAATTGCGCCAGACGATTCAAGACATGACCGATCGCAATCGGATGCTAGAACAGGTCGTACAGGAATTACCCAACATCTATCGCGCCAAGTTTGCCGAGCGGATCGTCCCGATCAAGCAAAAAATTGAAGCTTTACAAAAAGAAAATCGTCAACTGCATATCGAGTTGCAAAGCCTGAGTTTCCGTCTAGCAGGGCGCACTACCCGTCGTCCCTCTAACTCCCAACGCCTAGAACTACCTCGCGTTATCCCCGCGATGGGTTAATGATCTGTAGTTACTTGTTTTAAGACAAATCCAAACTAAAGAAGAGAGCCGCACTCTGTGCGGCTCTCTTCTTTGTGCGTAATAAGTGTTATCAATCAGATTAGAATATGTTATGAACTGTATTTTAAGATGTAATAACCTGTCTTTAGGTTCAAAGATGCTGAATTTAAGGACGAAATCGGCGAAGATTAGCTATTTTTGGCGGTATTTTAGATTATTGGTCATTCCCTATCAAAATATTAAGAGTATTAACTTTTTCTGTAGAATTGACTAGAAAGGCTAACGCTTTAGACATTCGCTTTAGATACTTTTTAGCGATCGCGATGATTACGGCTGTAATCGTCCTAACTTAAGTTAAAGGCAATTAGTTAAAAGCAATTAAGAGTTTTTGAGCATTTTTTTTGAGAATACATTTTTAGAGGAAACTAAAGCATGAGTAACAGCACCGATAAGAACGAGATTAAAGTGGAACCTACCAAAACTGAAGAAAAAGTCTCCCGTCCTGCTAAGACCAAGGCAGAAACAGAAGCGGCTGCTAAAACTGAAACCGTTGATATTGCTGCCCTAGCGGTCAGTTCTGAGGCTAAGCCAGACGTAGCGCACAAGGGTTCTTTAATCGTTACCGAAACCTTGCATCACTACGGCGATCGCCCAATCGTTGATGGTGGATTCCGCGCTGTGGAATATTTTAATAGCTCAGGTGAGCGCCCCATCGAGGCAAGCAAGCTAGTGGTTAGCAGCACCTACACCACCATGGGCGGAGAGCGTCCCATCGTTAGCAATGGTGTCCATGTTACTGGAACATTTATGTCTTCAGGTGAGCGTCCTGTGATTGAAGATGGCTTCGTGATTGTTGATAAGTTCTACATTGCGGGTGAGCGCCCTGTAGGTTCTTTGGGCTTGGTGGTAGACAGCACTTACTCCCAAATGGGTGGTACTCGTCCCGTTGCGTCCAATGTGATTGATGGCGCTAGTTTGATGGGCTATATCGATTAATTTAGTTAACCGATCCAAAATATGAGGGGTGGCGCTTAGCGTTACCCCTTATTTAGTTAACAAGAGTTCGATTAGCTTTACGCCGCAAGTATTGACCATTTTTAACACTACCTATAGTGTTTGGGGCTAGTCAGGGTGTAAAGTCAAAGGGGTGCGATTTTTGCGATTTTTGAAGATCTGATGGATACAAAGCTGACCGCGTTAAAAGATAAGTTGTTTTCAGGTAAAGAGGCTAATCAATTACCTGCGATCGCCGAAATAGCAAGTTTTGGAGAGGATGGTTTGCCGATTTTGGAGGAGTTTATCCAATCTCGCAAAGCGGCGAATGGTGAGCCGACATGGATCGATGGCAAAATTCACCAAACCCTATTGGCAATTGACTTACCTCAAGCGATCGCCATTGCCCAAACCTATTATCCTGAAGGCGTGGTAACTTTGCGGTCAGATAAGGGTGTGGACTATCAACCGATTCAGATGTTGTTAGCCAAACAGGATTTTGAAGAAGCCGATCGCATTACTAGTAAAAAACTCTGTGAAGCGGCGAGTGCGGATGCTTTGGCGAGGGGATGGCTATATTTCACGGAAGCAAAATCTATCCCTGTTAGTGATTTACAAACGATTAATCAGCTATGGCTTGTTTACTCTGAGGGTAAATTTGGCTTTTCGGTACAGCGCAAAATTTGGCTGAGCTTAGGTAAGGGTTGGGATAAGTTTTGGATCAAGATCGGCTGGAAAAAAGATGGCTCATTTACCCGTTATCCAAATGAGTTCATCTGGAGTCTCGATGCCCCAAGGGGACATTTACCGCTATCTAATCAACTGCGCGGTAACAAGACTATGCAAGCCATTTTTTCCCATCCTGCATGGTAAGTAACGTGATTTAGACATCACTATTTGTGACGCGCTAAACGAATCACAAGTGGCGAAAAACGCTTTTTTATCCTACGGCGAGTCCCTAATATTTACAGTTCGCAAGAATTGTTAAGTATCCCAAAGGAATCTAATGGCTAGCTATAAGATATTTTGATATCACAGCCAAGTCAGATCTTCATTAATTTGCGGCTGACCATCTAAGGTAAATGTCCAAAAGAATCATAGCTAAGCCACCTAAAGCCAATATGGTCAGCGCAATGATCAGCAATGGCATTAATGGCATTAATGGCGCATCAAGGGGTGTTGCGATCGCAGCGATCGCAGGTTATCAAAGATTTATTTCGCCGCACAAGGGCTTCTCCTGCGCCCATCGAGTTCTCTATGGCTGTGAATCCTGCTCACAGTATTTTAAAAATGTCATTGCCGAAGAGGGGATTTTCGTAGCGATCGCTAATGCTAAGGGACGCTTCCAAGAATGTCGTGAAGCCAACGAAATTTTAAAAGCGCGACGGGCAAAGTGCGCCAGACGCAATCGTAACGGTAGTCAATACTATTCACAGCGCGATCATAAATATCAGGCTTATCGGCAAAATTTAGCGATCGCAGCGATAACAGACGGTGAATCCAGCGACGCTGACGATTACGAAGATATTGAAAATCCCGAAAATAATCCCAATAGTGATCCACAAGAATCAAATCAGCCCAATGACACCTCCCAAAATTTAGGCGGTTCGCAATGGTCGCGCAAGCAGCAACAAGCATCTAACAATTCAGCCAACGACAGCTCTGGCTCTAACATAGATTGTGGTGATTTCCAGAACTGCGCTGACTGTGCCGATATTGTTCATGTAATTCCTAGTGATTGCTCAAGCGATCGCAATTGTGATAATCCCTTTGAGTCAATGGATTGCGCTGGAAATTGCCCTGATCTTGATTGTGGAAATATGGATTGTCTATCGGGTATGGATTGTAGTGGGCTAGACTGTGGAAGTGTTGGTGACTGCGGAAGTTGCGGTGATTGTGGTAGTTGTGGCTAAGATTTTAAAAATTATTTGTGGCGCTTTGTGTCACAAATAATTCTCTAGTTTGTATGTCTTTTTATTTCTAGGTTTCTATGATTGAACATGACGTATTGATCATTGGTGGTGGATTAGCAGGTTCTAGAGCTGCCCTAGCCGTTGCTCAAAAGTATCCTGACCTAAGCGTGGGCTTAATCTCTAAGGTGCATCCGATCCGATCGCACTCCGTTGCCGCCCAAGGAGGCATCGCCGCATCCCTAGGTAATCTTGACGATGACAACTGGCTCACCCATGCTTTCGATACGGTCAAAGGTTCCGATTATTTAGCTGACCAAAATGCTGTCCAAGTTTTGACCCAATCGGCTCCCGAAGTAATTATCGATCTAGAGCATTTGGGAGTTCTCTTTTCACGGGCGGACAATGGCAAAATTGCCCAACGTCCCTTTGGCGGACATACCTTTAGCCGCGCTTGCTACGCCGCCGACAAGACAGGACACGCCATTCTCCACGAGTTAGTGATGAACCTGCGCCGTTTAGGAGGCAAGATCTATCAAGAATGGTATGTCATGCAGTTGATTTATGAAGACGGCAAAGACGGTCAAGAGGTGAAGGGGGTAGTCGCCTATTGTCTAGAAACCTCACAGATCGAAGTGTTTCGTGCCAAAGCGGTGTTGCTAGCGACAGGCGGCTATGGTCGCGCCTTTAATACGACTTCCAATGATTTCGCCTCAACGGGGGATGGTTTAGGGCTAACCGCAAATATTGGATTACCGTTGCAGGATATGGAGTTTGTGCAGTTCCATCCCACGGGTCTATATCCCGTTGGCGTTCTAATCTCCGAGGCAGTGCGAGGCGAGGGTGCTTATTTAATTAACGATCACGGCGATCGCTTTATGGCAAATTACCCGATTAGCAAAAATCGCATGGAACTCTCGCCCCGTGATATCACCTCCCGCAATATCGCCTGTGAAATCATGGAGGGGCGGGGCATCAATGGCGGAAAATACATTCATTTAGATGTACGCCATCTGGGACGAGACAAAATCATCAGCCGCATTCCCTTTGCCCGTGAAGAGGGTTTACGACTAGCGGGGGTGGACTGTATCGATCATCCTTTACCAGTGCGCCCAACCGTTCACTATTCAATGGGCGGCATTCCCACAACTATTGATTGCCAAGTGATTGATAGCAATAGTCAGGCGATCGCAGGATTTTTTGCGGCGGGTGAATGCGCCTGTGTATCGGTGCATGGAGCCAATCGCCTTGGCGCTAATTCGTTGTTAGAATGCGTTGTCTTTGGCAAACGCGCTGGCGAAAAAATGGGAGCTTACGTCCGCGATCGCACCATGCCGCAGCTTGATCCACAGCCCTATCTTGCCGATGCCGCTAAGAAATTAAAAAGCGTGTTAGCCAAGCAAGGCAAATCCCGAATTTCGGAAATTCGGCAGGAACTCCAAGACACCATGACCGAGCATTGCGGAATTTTTCGCGATGATCAGCGCTTACAGGATGGCTTAGCCAAGTTACAAACTATTCGCGATCGCTACAACCATGATTTATTAATCGATGATCAAGGCGATATTTTTAATATGGAACTGATGCAAGCGATCGAACTCGGCAACCTGATCACCGTTGGCGAGATCATCATGACCAGTGCGCGATCGCGTCGTGAGAGTCGTGGCGCACATTCCCGCGAAGACTATCCCCAACGTGATGATGAGAATTGTCTCAAACATACCCTTGGCTATCGAGAAAATGGTAATCTAAAAACTAGCGATCGCCCCGTAGACATGAGCTTGCAAGAACTTGATCGCGATCGATTTACCCCTCAAGAGCGTAAATATTGATAAAGAGCAACTATTGATGAAGAGCAACAACTAACTGTGGCAATTGACGAATTTAAAAAGCTAATTAATCAGGGTGTTAGCAGTTGGAATAGGTGGAGAGAAACCTATCCTGATGTGCGGGGGGTTGATTTGAGTGAAATTCAGTTAGAAAACGTTGATCTAACAGGAATTGATCTAAGTATGGTCAATCTCAGGGGTGCAAGACTGCGGGATGTTAACCTAACATCCTCTAATTTACGCGGTGCGGATCTGAGTATGGCAAATGTGCAAGGGACAGATCTCAGTGAAGCTAATCTTAGTTCAGCCTATCTCAGCATGATTGTTATTAGCGAGACTAAGCTAACTAGAGCTAATCTCAGTGGTTCTGATCTGCGTGGCTCAGATCTGCGTGGAGTCAATCTCAATCACACCGATCTATCATCCGTCAAATTAAATATGGCTTGTCTCAGTGGAGCTAGCATGATCGGCTCTAGTCTGATCGGTGCGAACCTTAGTCGGGCTGAGCTAAAGGATGTCAATCTAGCGGGAGCTGATTGTAGCCGTGCCAACATGAGCGAAGTTGACCTGTCCCGCAGTAACCTCAATGTTGCGACATTGGCGGGAGCCGATCTGATCGGCTCAACTTTGGTCGATGTCGATCTGAGTGAATCAAATCTCTGTCGTGCTAACTTGATTGGCTCCAATCTATCCCGTGCCAATCTTTGCGGCTCCGATCTCATGGGTGCAGATCTACGCGGTGCTAACTGCTTTGAAGCTTACTTCATCGGTGCTGATCTCAGCCGCGCCGATATTAACCGTGCTGATTTCGCCAGTGCTAACCTCAGCAAAGCCAACTTTAGCGGTACAAATACTGAAACAGCTAATTTTCAAAACGCGATTCTGCCTGACATTTGGTAGCTCGGTGCTAAGAACATTAGAAGAGAGGGGCGGTGCAAAGCGCCGCCCCTCTCCTGTGGTTTTATAGGTATGCAGCAGGGTCAATCGGTTCGCCATTTGCCCTCAGCTCAAAGTGTAAGTGAGGTCCCGTTGAGAAACCTGTCGAACCAACGGCGGCAACGGGCTGCCCTTTTTCTACAGGATCTCCGTCTTTGACGTACAACTCACTACAGTGGGCATAGAGTGTGGTCATACCATTGCCATGATCAATAATTACGGAATTGCCGTAGCCTCCGTACCAATCAGCATAGATCACCCTCCCCCGTTCACTGGCATAAACCAGAGTCCCGTAGTCTGCGCCAAAATCAATACCTGAGTGAAAGCGTTCAGTTCCCAAAATGGGGTGAGTGCGCCAACCAAAGTTGCTAGTGACTTCGCCAATGGTGGGATACATAAGCTGTCCTGTACCGGGGGGCAAAATGTAGCCAGAGTAAGGTTGCACCTTTGCCAAAATAATTTGTGACAGGCGACGCGAGTCCTCCGCAAGGCGGTCTTCAGCTTGAGAAAGGGCGATCTGGTCACTCTTTAGCCGATCAATCGTATTTTCTTGGGCGATCGCCTCAGCTTCGATATTAGATTTTTGATACTTGAGCTTTTGGGTTAATAGCTCTAACTCATTGCGCTGAGCTACCACTTGGTTACGCTGCTTATCAACTTGATCCGCTCTCTGGGTAAGATTCTCTAGCAACTGGCGATCGCTTGTGTAGATGCGCTCGATCTGACGGCGGCGATCGGCAAACTGGTTCAGATCGCGACTGCTCAAAAGCGTCACCCACCATCTCTGTAATTGTTGGCGTTGCAAATAACGGAGGCGATCGCCTACCGCATCGCGCTTTTGATTAAGGTCATATTCTAATTCCTGCAATTTAGTACTTAGCTTTTGCAATTGCTGTTTTGCTTGACGGATTTTTTTCTCATTGTCCTTAATCTGAGCATCGGTGATCCGCACGTTACGACGCAGGGCATTGAGGCGGTCTTGGGCGGGTTTGGCTAGAGCATTAATCTGTTCTTGCTGCTTTTGAACAATCTGTCGCTGCTGATCAACAAAATTTTGATAATTTTTTAGCTCATCAACGGACTGTGCCTGTGCGGTTGGCACTAGGCTGAAGTAGCAACCAATGGCGATCGCCACAACTACAAGCCTTAGCAATAGCCAGTTTTCAGTCAGTTGATTCTGCCTATGTTGATTTTGCCAATGGCGATCGCGCATTTAATCCACCAACACTCCATAAACTAGGGCAAGATTTTAACCGCATTTTGTCATTAAGTAAAAGGCTAAATTAACGTGAGTTCGACGAAAGCGCAAAATGACGAAAACTGCTACTGCAATTTTCGTCATTTTGCGCCATCTGCACCGCGCGAAGCACAGTGTAAATGGCTATATCGAACTGACGTTAAATTATGTGGATTGACCGAACCTCAAACAGCATCAACAAGATTGGTATATTTGTAATATTTCTGTAACTTTTAATACTAAATACTCGGTGTATATTGTTCTCATGACATAATTTTTCTAAAAGTTTCTAAGATATCAACTCCATAAATCCATGAGAACCTTTACCTCCAACACCACAACCCTCAACAAAAATTCGCGCCAAAACTCCAAGAATATGGATGGGTTTACCTGTCTAACCCCCTTGCCTTCGACTTGGGTCAAGCTTGCAGAGACTCCCGAAGCTAGTTCCTACGATGAAGCATTGTTAATGTGCCAGTATCCAGATGGTCATTGGTCGGCATGGATTCCCGATATGGGCGAAGTTAAGCTTCATTCTGGGCAGTTTTGCCGAATGTTGTAATGCCGAATCAACATCAGTCCAATCAAGTTATGGCTGTAGTCACCTGTATCAGGACAAAATCAAAACCAGAAGACGAGTTGCGGCGCTCTGCGCCGCAACTCGTCTTCTGGTTTGTTGTTCTAACAGGAATGGTTACAGCCATAACTTGACTGGCGCGAATTGCGCTGAATTTAGTGACCAATGAAAAATTGACTAATAAAAAGCGGAACAAATTTTGTCCAAATCCGTCTCCTAACGCCCAATTGTTGAGTTTAGAGTAATCCCAGCTACAAAATTACCTTTATTACTCAGCTATGATGCAGTCTCAAGAATCCAAGAGCTACAGTCATTACTCGGCAGGAGAGCGTTTCTTTGATCCCGATCAGTATAGAAATTGTAGAAGGTAATCCGAATCTTGCCTCTCTCTTGGGTTGGCATTTACAGCAGATTGGCTATTCGGTATTTCAGGCGATGAGTTGCCAACAGGCAAAGATCGTTTTCCAAAAGCAGCAACCAAGCTTAGTAATCCTAAGTACCGATCTACCCGATGGTGACGGGATTGAGCTATGTCGCTGGTTACACAAGCAGCGCAGCTCCCTAGTATTTATTATTTCATCCCGTGTGGGCGAAGCGGATATCGTCGAAGGACTCAAGGCGGGGGCAGATGACTACTTGAGCAAGCCCTTCGGCATCCAAGAATTTTTGGCGAGGGTAGAGGCGCTCACCCGTCGTTTACGCAGTTCTGCACCTCCCGCTTGCTTAGACTATGGAGTCCTCAAGATTGACCTAGTGCAGCGTCAAGTCAGACTCAAAGGCAGTGCAATCGATCTCACCCCCCAAGAATTTAGCTTGCTCTACGTTCTCGCTCAGTCCGAGGGGATGGCTTTGAGCCGCGCCGAATTGCTACAACGCGCTTGGCCCGATGAGATCAATAACCCGCGCACTGTCGATACCCATGTGCTATCCCTTCGCAAAAAACTAGAGGTCGATCCACAGCAGCCTAACTTGATTCAAACCGTTCGTAATATTGGCTATCGTTTTAATCCTGAAGCCCTGATCCGATCGCCAATCCGTCCTACTTCATCCATGCCTCAAACTATGAGTACCAATAGCGATCGCCCGCCCCAATTCACCGCGCCACCTAGCCGCTCTTTTGCCAAGTATTAAAAAAATGTCTTCTAAGCCTTGACATAGGTAAGCTGCACCAAACCAGTGCTAAAAACCTGACTTGCTTCTAGCTTTAAAGGCAAATTAGGCAAAGGCGCAGGAAATAGCAAAATACCCTCACCCAAAATGAGCGGATGGATCGACAGGATCAATTTATCGACAAGGTGATGCTCGAAACAGGTTTTGGCGATCGCCGCTCCGCCCACTAGCCAAATGTCCTTACCATCTTGGGACTTGAGTTCTTTCACAAAGCTCGCTAAGTCACCTGATACAAACTGCACATTCGCGTCACGGTCTTGGCGCATAGTGCGCGAAAAAACAAAACCTTGCTTGTCAGGATAGGGATAGTCGCCCCAACCTTGAATCTGGGCATAGGTGCTATTTCCCATAATCAAGCGATCGATAGAATTATAAAAATCCTCATAGCCATAGTCTTGATCTGTAAATAACCAGTCCACTGCCCCAGAACTGCGAGCAATATAACCATCTAAACTGGTCGCAATATACAAAATTAGTTGACCCATAGTAGAAAATCTCAGCGTTTTCGGTAAACCAGCGATCTTTGCAGACCCATTAAATGATATTTTGAGAAGCGGTTAACTTTGTGTGTGACTGCAAAAAGTTAGACAAAAGATTTTGACAAAAAGTTAGACTGACAAGCTAAAACTTCGTAGTTTGACTCATTGCATTCTCTTTCATATAACTTTTTTCCCGTCATATCATTGCAAATTTTTTAGATTTTGAGTTAAGAAGCTGGAGTAAACAGCAAGCATGGTAACAACCGCAGAGAAAGTATCAGTCGGGCGCATCACCAAGATCATCGGTCCTGTGGTCGATGCCGAATTCCCCAGTGGCAAGATTCCTGAAATCTATAACGCCGTAGTCGTCAAGGGCAGAAACTCCGCAGGACAAGACATTAATGTCACCTGTGAAGTCCAACAGCTCTTGGGCGATAACCAAGTCCGTGCCGTAGCGATGAGTACCACCGATGGCATCGTTAGAGGTATGGAAGTAACCGACACGGGCGCACCCATTACCGTTCCCGTTGGTCCTAACACCCTTGGTCGCATCTTCAATGTATTAGGCGAACCTATTGATGAATTAGGTCCTGTTACCACCGAAGAAAAGTTCCCTATTCACCGTCCATCCCCTGCCTTTACATCCCTAGAAACCAAACCTAGCACCTTTGAAACGGGCATTAAGGTAATTGACCTTCTCGCTCCCTATCGTCGTGGTGGCAAAATTGGTCTATTCGGTGGTGCTGGTGTAGGCAAAACTGTATTAATCCAAGAATTAATTAACAACATCGCCAAAAAGCACTCTGGTGTATCGGTATTTGGTGGTGTCGGCGAACGTACCCGCGAAGGTAATGACCTCTACAACGAAATGAAAGAGTCGGGCGTACTTCAGTACCTCGCCCTCGTTTATGGTCAAATGAACGAGCCACCCGGAGCGCGTATGCGTGTCGGTCTAACCGCTTTGACGATGGCGGAGTATTTCCGTGATGTCTCCAAGCAAGACGTATTGTTGTTCATCGACAATATCTTCCGCTTTACTCAAGCTGGTTCCGAAGTATCAGCACTACTCGGTCGTATGCCTTCGGCGGTAGGTTATCAACCCACCTTGGCAACTGACATGGGTGCTTTGCAAGAGCGCATTACCTCAACCCTCGAAGGTTCGATTACCTCCGTACAAGCGGTGTATGTACCTGCGGATGACTTGACTGACCCCGCTCCTGCAACAACATTCGCTCACTTGGATGCAACCACGGTGTTGTCTCGTGGTTTGGCTTCTAAGGGTATTTATCCTGCGGTTGACCCTCTTGATTCTTCTTCGACCATGTTGCAGCCTGGTATCGTCAGTGAAGAACATTACCGTGTTGCTCGTGGCGTACAAGCGATCTTGCAACGTTACAAAGAACTTCAAGATATCATCGCCATTTTGGGTCTTGATGAACTTTCTGAAGAAGATAAGTTGGCGGTAGCCCGCGCCCGTAAGATTGAGCGCTTCTTGTCTCAGCCCTTCTTCGTTGCTGAAGTATTTACTGGTTCTCCTGGTAAGTATGTCACCCTTGAAGAAAGCATCAGTGGATTCGATCGCATCCTTAAGGGTGAACTCGATGATCTACCTGAGCAAGCTTTCTACCTCGTTGGCAACATCGAAGAAGCGATCGAAAAGGCTGCCAAGCTCAATTCTAAGTAGATGTTTAGCTATTAGCGTTTAGCTGTTAGCGTTTGGCTCATGAAAAAGCTAACGGCTAACAGCTAACAGCTAACAGCCCCATAACCTAATAGCTAAAAATTAATCGTTAATTTTAAAATGACCTTAACTGTAAAAGTAATTTCTCCAGATCAAACACTTCTGGATACTGTCGCAGAGGAAGTGATTCTGCCCAGTGCTACAGGGCAGCTTGGTATTTTGACCGATCACGCTCCGATTATTTCGGCGCTCGAAACTGGTGTATTACGTTTTCGCAAGGACAAGGTTTGGTCTGCGATCGCCTTAACAGGTGGTTTCGCGGAAGTCGAAGAAAACGAAGTAACCGTTTTGGTGCGTAGTGGTGAATTGGGCAGCACGATCAATCCTGAAGAAGCACGCAAAAAACTTGATGAAGCTGAGCAAGCTTTGGCTAGTGTTAAGCCCGAAGATAAACAAGGCAAGATTCAAGCTGAACAAAATTTGCGGACTGCTCGCGCCAGACTTCAAGCAACTACTGCTATTTGACAATAAAAAAACAAAAGATGAGTTGCAGCGCAAAGCACTGCAACTCATCTTTTGTTTTTATGTCCTACCAAGACTGACTACCTCTCTAATCCTGAAAAATTTGAGCAGAAGTTAACTTTAATTCAGGGAAAAGGATTGAAGTAATTACTTGCTCACCTTCATAGATCTTCTCTTCATAAAATCCTTCTACCCATTCTAATACTGTCACCTTCGCCACGAGTGGATCGACAATCCAATATTCAGCTATTCCCCTCGCCGCATATTCTGATCGCTTGTAACGATAATCGCGATCGCTTTGATTAGGACTGACTACTTCCACTACCAAAGATGGCGCAGGCATCTCAGACAACACGATTGAGCGCGTTGCCCCTTTCATCGCCGCCGCTAACTCTTCGGAAAATAATACTAGGTCAGGAACCCGCATCCGCGAACCTGTAGTGATAATTTCGGTTTTCATGGATAGCCGATAGGATGGGATTCCTAATTGGGCAAAATGAATCAGAATAAACATGGCAATCCGTCGATTAGTTTCACTTTCCGATGCCATCAGTATTATTTCTCCATCCTCAAACTCATGCAGCGTTTCTGTACCATCGTCATGAACCAAAAATTCCTCAAGGGTCATCTTTTTGGATACAGCGCGATCACCAGTTTTATCTAATGCAATAGTCATAGTCACTTTACCTCTCAGGAGATAGACCTTAGGCTGTGTGGCAGATTTCTCTATTTTATTCGGTCAGGGAATTTAATTTATAGCTATATCTATCTGCTTTAACATGAGTTCGATAGAGACATTTGCGTTGAAATGACATTACTTTAGGACAAATACAAAACCAAGAAATGAGTTGTGGCGCGGAGCGCCGCAACTCATTTCTTGGTTTTGGTTTGAGAATCGAGATGAATTAAATCGCTGACTCACAACTATTTGAATTAATCAATAGGTGTAGCCAAAATCTTTTTGAGGGCAATCAATCCTTTTTTGAGTTGTCTTGAAACCGTTACAGCACTGATGCCCAAGGTCTCCGCGACTTCGCGGTGGGTAAATTCTTTTAAAAACACAAACTCCACTACTTCACGGGTGCGATCTTCCAAGAGATCAAGAGCCTGCTGAATACGAATACCGTCTTCTTGAGCAAGCTGAAAACTTTGATATTTTTGATCAGTGACCAGATCACCGATGGAAGTTGAGCTATCTTCACCCTGATCGATGGGTGTATCGAGACTAATAGGCGATCGATTTTGACAAGCTAGCTTGATGTCGTACCACTCGCTGATGGTAATGCCCAAGGTATCCGCAATTTCTTGACTAGATGGTTCGCGACCAATTTCAGCACGTTTGTTGCGAATGATCTTGCAGCCTTGGTTATAGAGCGCTAACCAAGCGCGAGGCATCTTCACCGTGGGACTCTTGTCACGGAGATAATGTTGGATTTCACCTTTGATATAGGGCACGGCAAAGGAACTAAACGCATTACCTTTGCTGACATCAAAGCGTTCGATCGCATTGATTAAGCCAATCGAGCCAACTTGCATCAAGTCTTCAAAGCTTTCTTGGCATTGATTTGTCCAATGATGGGCTTCGCGGCGGACTAGACCAATGTTGAGGTTAACCAGTTGATTGCGTAACTTAATCGACGGAGCGGCGCGATAGGATTGCAGAATTTCTAGGGTTTCTTGTTTGCGAGAAGAGCTATTAATGATTTCTGAATCTTCATTGTCTTGAGATTTATGACGAGAATCTAAATATTTTCTTTGCAAAAAGTTCTCAAGGTAGTGATAGGTAATATCTAGGGCAAAGGCTGAAAAATTTGTATTATTATCTGGATCAAATTGAGTCAGAGCTTTTTTAAGTCCTTGTTTACCAACGTCTAATAACTCGCGATCGCTAGCTCTTCTTTCGGCTGACCTTGCATTAGAGATTCTTCTGTCATTTTGATCCGATGCTTCTGATGATTCGGATTGTCCCTTCTTAGCAAGATTTTGGCTTGCGATCTGACTGACTAGGTTAATTGGTAAAGCTGCGATCGCCTCACGAATCAAGCCCATATGAATTTTGATAATGTGATTCTGCAAATCATCGGAAGGAGAAACCCTGTAATCTCTGAGTAAACAGAGAATATCTTCATTTGTTAACTTATTAAAATCTGATGACATGGGGCTAACATCCTCATTGATGTGAGCATTTACAGAATATTTCTAACAAATGAAATAGATCAATTTCTGACATATGCTGGTTACCAATATTTTTATCTGCACATAGATGAATTGGTTGCCTTTCTGTACTGATGAATGTGCGTTTGCCCTGCGCCCCATTTAGCAATAGTTTTTATACCAAATTTGTTGAATGAATTTGATTAATAGTATTGCTTAGATAATTTTACTGGTATTAATGCCGATTTATGGCAAATTCTAGAAAAGCAGCATGGACAAAAATCTAGAAGGACAGAAATAATTTTAAATAAACGTCAGTTTGGCGAAAGCACGGCGCAAATGGCGATATCGAACTCATGTTAAATAAAATAATTTAGATAATCATTACATTTACATCGTCACCCGCAGGTACATAGGTTTGATGTACCTGTATGACGGCGAGGGCATTGGTGGCGATCGCGCTGATCAAGTTGCCAGAGCTATAGCCCGTCTTAGATTCAGGAACTGGATTAAAAATCGGTCTGCCTTTTTGATAGGTTAAGTTTCCCCAGAGATAAGTCTCGCGCCGTCCCTGTGCATGTAGATCGGCAGTGGTTTTAGCTTGAATAAATTGTGGATACCAATAGGTATCCTGAGTTCCGTTTAACTTAGCGATCGCACCTCTAATAAAACGCCAAAAACTCGCCATTGCCGAGACGGGATTACCGGGGACACCGAAATAGAGAACATGGCGACCCTGCTCGAAGGTTGCCACTGTTAAGGGCTTCCCCGGTTTAATTGCCACTTCGCGGACATGGATTGTTGCGCCCAATTTTTCCAGTAGGCGATCGACATAATCATAATCACCCACGGATACGCCGCCTGTAGAGATGATGAGATCGGCAGTTTGTAAAGCTTTTAGGATCATTGCTTCTAGGGCAATGGGATCATCGCTGACAGCACCAAGGGGAATGGCGATCGCTCCTGCTTGATTTACCAAAGCCGTAAGCGCATAGAGATTAGAGTCAATAATTTGTCCAGATCGCAAATTTGATTCTGGGTGATCCTCTAGACTCACTAACTCATTACCCGTCGAAAAAATTGCCACGCGCGGCTTCCGAAACACTTGCACCTGGGTCACTTGGATGGAAGCGATCGCCCCGATTTCCGTTGCGCCAAGTTTTATCCCTGCACTCAATACTTTTGTCCCTGTCCTCAAAAATTCACCACGGCGGCGCACATATTCCCCCTGCTTTGGCTTGACCTTAATCTGCAAAATATTCCCTAGGCGTTCCGTCTCCTCCTGCATGATCACCGTATCCGCACCATCGGGCAGCATTCCCCCTGTAAAGATCCGCATACATTCGCCTTGTTTTAGCTGCGGAATACTGGTTTTACCTGCGGGAATATCATCGGTGGCGATCGCCAGTTGCAAATTCTGTAAATCATCTAAATCGCTATAGCGCAGCGCATAGCCATCCATCGCCGAGTTGTGCCAATGGGGAAAATCAAGTTTGCTAACAATGTCCCTCGCTAAAGTGCGGTCTAGCACTTGCGATAAAGGCAAGCTTTCACTATCACTTACAGCATCAAATGGCTGTACTAAATCCAGAATTATGGCTTCGGTTTTGGCAACGGGCAGCATTCTTCACTCCTTTGATTTAGCAATATAGTAGGTAGTCCTAAATAAATCCAAAGAGGCTTCGACTCCGCTCAGCCATCGATATACGTTGGCTGAGCGGAGTCGAAGCCCTATTTCTTATTTGAATTGTCTAATAAGTTTGGCGATAAGTTTTGCAATGAGTTTGCGATAAAATTGACCCATGCGTATAGATATTGTCACCCTCTTTCCTGAATTTTTTACCTCACCTTTGCAAACCAGCTTGCTCGGCAAGGCGATCGCCAATCAAATCGCTAGCGTCTATCTCACTAATCCTAGAGACTTCACCACCGACAAACATCATCGTGTTGATGATGAACCCTACGGCGGCGGCGTGGGAATGTTAATGAAGCCCGATCCCATCTTTGCGGCGGTAGAGTCTTTGCCCATCTTGCCCAAGCGCGAAATCATCTATCTCACGCCACAGGGTGAGCCGATGAAACAAGAATTATTCAAGGAATTAGTGAATTACGATCAGCTAGTTCTCATCTGTGGCAGCTATGAAGGAGTTGATGAGCGAGTATGTAAGCATTTAGTTACCCGCGAAGTTTCCCTTGGTGATTTTGTGCTGACCTGTGGTGAGATCCCTGCACTGGCGCTAATTAATGGTGTCGTCCGTCTTAAACCGGGGACAGTGGGGAAAGAAGATTCGCTTAAGTTTGAGAGTTTTGAAGATGGATTGTTAGATTATCCCCAATACACTCGCCCCCCTGTCTTTCGTGGTTGGGAAGTTCCTGAAGTATTGCGATCAGGCAATCACAAATTGATTGCGGAATGGAGAAAGGAGCAACAAATTTTAAGAACCAAAGAACGAAGACCTGATTTGCTATAGCGTTTAGCGACTTCACTTCACTAATACTAATTCACAAAAGTGTTGGCTCACTTTTGTGAATTAAAAACCAAACCAAGTAAGGGTTGTAAAAACTAAAAATGGCGGAGCCATTTTTAGTTTTGGAATAAGGCAATCTATAGGAAGACAGTATGCGCTCAAAAATTGAGAATGAAGTTTTATACATCAATCGCGAGGATGTGCCGAAATATAATAAGCAGGGTTCCATTGTCCGTAACAGTTATTTCTGGGCATTGCGATCGATCGCAGGGCGATCAACTTCTCGCTATGACTGGGAATTTGAATCGGAAGTTTGGATCGCTTTACAGAGAATGTTGCTGTCCTTTGCCGAATCAGGTTATCTACCCACCCGCGAGACTCTATTGGAATTTGATCAAGAAACCGATGCGATTCCACAGGAATTAAGATTAGTCTCGACGAGATTGGAATGATTAGAGTTTATAGGACTTACTCTTTTACTAAATCAACATTTGCTTCTTCTTCGTTAAATTCATCAGAAGCGCGAGGAGCGATATACAAATCGCTAACCAAGCTGCTAATCAGAGCGATCGCCAACCACCAGAGAAGCTGTACCTGTGGACGATACCAGACTGTATCAAAGAGTCCATGCACCATCATTCCTGCGATCGCGGCAATCGCGGCAATAACCCAGAGACCATCCATATTTCGATCGCGACGGAGATGATTTAGAGCGATCCAGCCTTGATAAATCACTGTCACAACTAGCCAAGCGTAACAAATGAAGCCAATGATCCCAGTTTCCACAGTGATTTCCAAAGGGACAGAATAAGTCCCCAAGGCGCTATATCCCGACTGCTGGTATAGAGGATAAACAATATTAAAAGCTTTATTACCCGTACCAATACCTAGCAACGGTCTTGCCTTGATCATGTTAAGTACTGCACGCCAAACATTGACCCGAAAGGCGTTGCTGCTGTCAGCAGTACCGAAAATACTGAAAACCCGCGTCCGCAGCGCAGGAATCACAAAAGTCCCCAAAGCGATCGCCCCAGCCATACCACCGAACGCCGCAGGTAAAGTCCAAGTCGGCAAACGCTTGCCCCACCAGTAAACCAGTAACACAGCCAAAACTAACACTGTGGCGGCTAAACCCAATAACCCACCACGACTCTGGGTTTGCACAAGGCAAAAAGCACCCATAATTGCCGTGATTGCCCCTAATAGACGCATCCCCCAACTTTGCCAACGTAAGGCGGCGATCGCGCCCAAGGGTAAAGCTGGCATCAAGTAACCCGCAAACAAATTTGGATTTCCCAAAAAACTGTAAACGCGGGTAATTCCTGCGGACTCGGAGGTGGGGTCAGTCCATGTCGCTAGTTCAGGTGCGCCGAGATACCACTGCTGCACCCCATAGGCACTCGCCACCAGAGCCGATACTAGATACGCTCCCACCAATAGCGATCGCCAACCATTGCCCATAACTCGATGGATTGACACAAAGGCAAGAAAATAAATAGTTAGTTTGATCAATCCATCAAGAGCCGCGATCCGCACATTGCTTGGTGAAACGATGGTAGCAAGCACGGCAATTAGCCAATAACCTAGTAAGGGCGTGTGGATTGGTGTCCAAAGCTTGGCAGAGTCTTCGGGGCGATCGCTAATCCACAACATCAACCAAGCGATCGCAGCGGCAGCACCAATTACCCCAGTTTGAGCATTTTCTAAAAAGGGTAACGTTCCCAACATCAGTACTAATAGACATCCTAAAAATTTAGTACTGGCTAGATGACTACCCTCTCGCCAAGCCTGCAAAGGTCGAACTAAGTCACGAAAACTCGTCTGAAGGCGTTGCACCCATGCTTGAATTGGCTGTAAAAATGGCTGTAAAAACTGGAAGCTGCTTGGTTGCTTAGAATTCATAGAAAAATTGAATTAATCTGTAAGGATAAGATAGGCAGCACAAAGAATTGCTCATCCTACTTTTAATATTAGTCTCTACGAAAGTTTACAACCGAATGCCCAATGGAAACATTAACTTCCGCCTCTGACTACAACGATCGCGGTATGAAACTAGCAGAGCAAGGCGATTATCATGGCGCGATCGCTTATTACACCTCTGCCCTAGAGCTTGATCCCGATTATGCTGAGGCTTACTACAACCGCGCCTACGATCGCTCTGAAATTAAGGACTATCAAGGGGCGATCGCTGACTATACCAAAGTGATTGAATTAGCCCCCGATGCCGCTCCTGCCTATTTCAATCGCGGACTTGCCAAGGCTAAACTCGGCGATGGCGAAGGGGCAAATGCAGATTGTAACTATGCGCGTAGTCTCGGTTTATAGAAAGAATTGTGTCCCCGCCTTTGGCGGGGACACAATTCTTTAATATGACAGTCCCAAATCATCTGTAAGCAAACTAGGGCTTCGACGCTTCGACAGGCTCAGTGCATCGCTCCGCTCAGCCACCGTATACCGATGGCTGAGCGGAGCCGAAGCCTCTAGCAACTCATTTAAGATTGCTATATGAAAAAGGGCGTAACGTTTAGTTACATTTAGTTACAATGGTTGAGTTATCTTTGCCTCACAGCCTTAGCGCCACCTAACTCCTATGACCCGTGACCTGCGATCCTTTCTCAAACTGCTCGAAGAGCGCAAACAATTGCACCGCGTGACCGTCCCCGTTGACTCGCAATTAGAAATTGCCGAAATCAGCAATCGTCTGTTGCAATCGGGAGGACCCGCGCTGTTATTTGAGAATGTCAAGGGTTACAAAACACCTGTGGCGGTGAACTTGCTTGGTACAGTGGAGCGGGTTTGCTGGGCAATGGGCATGAAGGAACAGTCCGAACTAGAAGTCCTTGGAACCAAGCTAGGCAAACTTCAAAGCCCTAAACCTCCTAAGAAAATTTCCCAAGCGATCGAGTTTGGCAAGATTCTCTTTGATGTGGTCAAGTCGCGTCCTCAAAAGGTTCTCTTTGGGAATGCGCCCTGTCAAGAGATTGTTTTGCAAGGTGATGATGTCGATCTTGATCAAATTCCCATTCTCAAACCCTATCCCAAGGATGGCGGACGCGCTGTAACCTTAGCGCTAGTAATCACAAAGGATGTGGAAAATGGCATCCCTAACGTCGGTGTCTATCGTCTCCAGCAACAGTCAAAAAACACGATGACAGTGCAGTGGCTCTCGGTGCGCGGCGGCGCAAGACATCTTCGCAAAGCAACGGAAGCAGGGAAGAAACTAGAAATTGCGATCGCGATCGGCGTTGATCCAGTCCTAATCATGGCGGCAGCGACACCGATTCCTGTGGACTTATCAGAATGGATTTTTGCGGGACTCTACGGCAATGAGGGCGTACAGCTGACCAAGTGTAAAACCCTTGATCTGGAAGTACCCGCCTGTGCTGAATATGTTTTGGAAGGAACGATTACTCCCCATGAGGTGGCAACCGATGGACCTTTTGGCGATCACATGGGCTACTACGGCGGCATCAACGACCAAGCGCCATTGATCAGATTCCATTGCATGACCCATCGCAAAGATCCGATTTACCTAACTACCTTTAGCGGTCTGCCTCCCAAGGAAGAAGCAATGATGGCGATCGCGCTCAATCGCATCTACACCCCCATCCTCCGTCAGCAAGTTTCGGAAATTACCGATTTCTTCTTACCAATGGAAGCTTTGTCCTACAAAGCCGCGATCATCTCCATCAAAAAGGCTTACCCTGGACAAGCCCGCCGCGCTGCCCTTGCCTTTTGGAGCGCTTTACCGCAGTTTACCTATACCAAGTTTGTAATTGTGGTTGACCATACGATTAATATTCGCGATCCGCGCCTAGTCGTTTGGGCGCTCAGTTCTAAGGTTGACCCCAGCCGTGATGTGTTTATTCTCCCTGACAATCCCTTTGACTCCCTCGACTTTGCTTGTGAGAAGGAAGGTCTGGGCGGACGGATGGGCATTGATGCCACCACCAAAATCTATCCTGAAACCGATCGCGACTGGGGAGACCCTTTAGAAAGCGATCCTGACATTTCCGAGATGGTGACGCGACGCTGGGCAGAGTATGGCTTGGCTGACATCAAGCTCGATAGCGCCGATCCTAATTTGTTTGGCTACGACATTCATTAATTGACATGAACAAGAAAAAAAAGCCTGTGGCGATCGCCACAGGCTTTTTTCTTTTACTGAACAATGCTGTTATTCTTGCAATCCGCAGCAATAGGCTAATATAGGAAATTAAGCAATGGGTTAACCGCCATTGTCTATCAATACCTTAAGTATATTTACTCAGGCAGAAGTGCGTGCAAGCATTAGACCCACAAGAACTATATCCATTTGAGCTTGATCCGTTTCAATTACAGGCGATCGCCGCCTTGCAAGCAGGTAAATCGGTCGTTGTTTGTGCGCCAACGGGATCAGGGAAGACCCTGATCGGTGAATATGCGATCCATGCCGCCCTAGCTGATAATCGCCGCGTTTTTTATACCACTCCCCTCAAGGCACTTTCTAACCAAAAACTTAGAGACTTTCGGCAACAGTTTGGGGATGAAAATGTCGGACTGCTGACGGGAGATACATCCGTCAATCGCGATGCACCAATTTTGGTAATGACTACCGAAATCTTTCGGAACATGCTTTATGGAACGCCGATTGGCGAAGTGGGAACTTCTCTAACTGATGTGGAAGTCGTGGTGTTAGATGAATGTCACTACATGAACGATCGCCAAAGGGGAACAGTTTGGGAAGAGTCAATTGTCTACTGCCCGACTTCGATCCAGTTAGTCGCTCTTTCTGCAACCGTTGCCAATAGCCAACAGCTAACCGATTGGTTAAATAAAGTGCATGGACAAACCGAATTAATCTATTCTGATTTTCGCCCCGTTCCTTTACGTCATTCCTTTTGCAATAACAAAGGCTTTTTTCCACTACTCGATAGCTCTAATCAAAAAATCAATCCTCGCCTCAGACCTCTCACCAATAAACCTCCCACCAAGGAAGAGCGCCATAAAATCGTCCCTGCGATCGCCACAGTGGTTTCCCATCTGAGACAGCGCGATATGCTGCCCGCGATTTACTTTATTTTTAGTCGGCGCGGCTGTGACAAAGCAATTACCGAGCTAGGGAATATCTCCCTTGTCAGTCCCGAAGAACAACTGCGCCTGAAGCCTCAAATCGATAACTTTGTCGCCGCCAATCCTGATATCGGCAAGCTGCTCCATGTGGACGCGCTCTATCGCGGTATCGCCGCACACCACGCAGGGATCTTACCCGCATGGAAAGGCTTTGTCGAAGAACTATTTCAGCAGGGCTTGATTAAAGTGGTCTTTGCCACGGAGACCCTTGCCGCAGGAATTAATATGCCTGCTCGTACCACTGTCATTTCTAGTATTTCTAAGCGTACTGATCGCGGACATCGCCTGCTCAATGCCTCAGAGTTCTTGCAGATGGCAGGTCGAGCAGGTCGCAGAGGTATGGATGAAGTTGGTTATGTGGTCACGGTACAGACTCCCTTTGAGGGCGCGAAGGAATCTGCCCACCTTGCGACTTCCAGTGCTGACCCTCTCGTTAGTCAGTTTGCACCTAGCTATGGCATGGTGATGAATCTCCTGCAAACCCATTCCCTAGACCAAGCAAGGGATCTAGTGGAACGTAGCTTTGGGCAGTATCTCGCCGATCTCAATCTAGCCCCGCAAATCCAGAACCTAGAATCGGTAATGGAACAGATTGCTAAGCTAGAGAAGGATCTCGCCAATGTCGATCTCCAGCAATTGGAAGCCTACGATAAATTGCGCGATCGCCTCCGCGAAGAAAAACGCCTGCTCAAACTCCTCGCCCAACAAGCTGAAGAAACCCGACTACAGGATCTCGCCTCCTATGCGCCCTATTTGTTATCGGGTTCACCGTTAACAATTCGTACTAATAAAGGTTTGATCATTCACACAGTTCTGGCTGTCAAAGTGCAGGGTTCGGGGCAGTTTCCTTGGTTTGTCTGCCTCGGTCGCGATAACCGTTGGTATGTAGTTGGTTACAAAGACATTGTGTTAGTGGGAAGTGAGTTGCTGCTTGATGGTGATATTGAATATCCAACCAAACTATCTCTGCGGGTTGGGCAGTCCATTGAAGGCGATGAAATTAGCCTAGAAATTGCTAAAAAGATTACGCCTCTGCCCGATCCAGAACTAGCTCCTGAGGTAATTCAACAGCAGGCAAGGGTCTTAGCAATCGAATCAGAAATGGAACGCCATCCCGTTGCCAAAATGAGCGATCGCGGCACAGTCTTCAAAAAAGTTAGCCGTCTTGAACAGTTGCAACGCCAAATCGAATTTCAGCAAAAAGTAGTCAATGAGCGCCGCCAAAGACATTGGCAAGAATTTATGAGCTTGGTGAATATCCTCCAAGCTTACGGCTGTCTCGATGGTAATCAGCCCACCGATGCGGGTCAAGTCGTCGCCGCCTTGCGGGGTGAGAATGAGCTATGGCTAGCGATCGCCCTTATATCAGGGGAGATGGATGACCTCGCCCCCCATCACCTCGCTACCGTCTGCGCCGCGATCGTCAGCGAAAATAGTCGCCCCGATAACTGGATTAAATTTGGTTTGTCACCCACGGTGGAAGATGCCCTCGATGGTCTACGCGATCGCCGTCGTGAGTTACTAACGATTCAGCGTCGTCACCTTGTCGATATTCCTGCATGGCTAGATTATGAATTGACTGGATTAGTGGAACAATGGGCATTAGGAATGGAATGGGTAGAGCTATGTCAAAATACGAACCTTGATGAAGGTGATATTGTCCGTTTAATGCGTCGCACCATTGACTTACTTTATCAAATTCCCCATGTGCCGCACTTGCCGCCTCAAATCTATCAAACCGCAAAGCAAGCCGCCCAATCAATTGATCGATTCCCTGTCAATGAAGTAATTTAACACCATTTATAGCCATTTGCGCCGCGCGAAGCGCGGCGCAAATGGCTATATCGAACTCACGTTAATCTAAAAAATAAATCATGACAAATTAAAACCATAAGGGAGTGGTGGAGCAAAGATCCACCACTCCCTTATGGTTTTATGTCCTAAGCAATCTTTTCTTGTCCATACAAGATATAGACAATTCAAACAAGAAAAATAGGGCTTCGACTTCGCTCAGCCATTAATTATTGCTGGCTGAGCGAAGTCGAAGCCTCTTGAATTTAGTTGAAACTACTATATTTTTTGCATTGTAAAAGCGATTCATGAACTGCCCTTACAATGGTTTTTCTTGCATAAATTCTACGGATAGAGTAAAAAAGCCCATAACGAGGGCTTTTTTACTCTATTTGGTTGTGAAATTACAAAATATCCCTTCGGCATCAGTAGCCACCATACCGTATATGTAGCGGATAGCTTTAGGTCTACTGATTTGCGCTTACCCCTTTCGGAAGTAATTGCCATTTCGGGGATACTAGGGCTATACGGGGGGGAATAGATAACCCTGCAAATAATATACACTAGGTGTTCAATTTTGACAATATTTTTGTAATATTTTGGCAAAGAAATTCCTAGTAAATTTAGTTAAAAATTCAGAATATAGTTGTCGTCAGTTTTGTTAGGGAATAAAGCCAGAATAAAGCTGTGATAATTTGCGTCACAGCTTTATTCTGGCTTTATAGTTTCACTACAAATAACAGCCCTGTAAGGCGATTTGCAGCGATCTGTGGCACGACTCGCTTTATGGATTTCTATAAACTTATGTTGCTGAAATGTTACTAAAAATATTTCTAAAAGCCAACTTGCCAGCAAACTTTAGTAATTAACGAAAGTTACGGAAAGGTTTTTCGCCATTTGCGTCGCGCGTCGCACGACGCAAATGGCAAGCTATGTCGAACCCACGTTTTTTAAGCAAGAGATAGCTCACCAATCGACTCTAGACGACTATATTTCCCAACCGAAAGAAATGTCTCTTCCAAGCTTTGGGCGACTGTCGGGCTAATCCATCCTAGTTGTTTGAGCAAATGGATCGAAACCGCAGTTTTTGCCCGTTTCGATCCATCCATAACCTTAATCGCTAAACCTAATCCTTCCCCAATCCGTCCAATACATTGCACACCCTCAGCCCCTGACTTGCTAACGATCTGACCATTAGTCAATCGCATTAACTCTGTATCAAATTGTCCATGTCCTGCCACCATTTCAGGTTGTCGCGTCATCGCACGGGTAATTCGTTCTAAATGGACTTGATCATGGGCGGCTAATAGGGCGTAGAGGTGAGCTAATTGACCAATTTCTAATAGATATGTAGGCACTCCACAGTCATCGTGGGTACAGATAAATTCCGCCGCAGGCATATGCAATAGGTCAGCCATAGTACTGAGGACAAGTTGCTGCACAGGATGACTGCGATCTAAGTAGGAAGAAATTTGCCAGCCCTGTTGACGACAGACCGCAATCATTCCCGCGTGTTTGCCTGAACAATTATGCTGTAAAGGACTTTTTTGGCAATCAGGGACAGGACATTGCAAGGCACTCGGCTCAACGTCACAACGCCAGAGGATGCTAAATACCTGTCTCGCTTGGGTGATCGTGCCTTGGTGTGAGCCACAGATAATCGCCAAGTCTTTTTCTGAGAGATTAAATCTTTCCTGCGCTCCTGATAGTGAGACGGGTAAGGCTTGAATAGGCTTGAGGCAAGAACGGGCAAAGGTCGTAGTTTGAGGATCACCTGCGGCGGAGAGAACTCGCCCTCGCGTATCAGTAACTACGGCTTGGCAAGAGTGGACTGATTCAACTATGCCTTCACGCAACAGTTGCACGGAAATTTTATTAGCGGAGAAACGATTACGCTTGCCAAGGTTCATATCTAAGTCAGCTTTAAATCAGCAGTTGGGGATTGATGATCGCCATCATAATCCTATGGGAAGACTAGGATATGTATGAAGATATGTAACAATTGCCAATATGCCATCTATCAGTCAAAGATAAGTTTGAAATATTTATAAAAATTAAGTGCGCCAACTGTTTGGTAACCTTCCCGATGTAATAGCCTTAGCAATCTAAAACGTCTCCAAGGGAAGATGCACTATCTCCAAATTAATCCTGTTGTTACTACACCAATTTGAAATCATGATCGAAACCATTAATGCACCGATTACTGGAGACTATTGGCTCTGGAGAGAGCAAAAAATTTATTATGTGCATTCTTGCCAAGGAGATAACATTGCAAAATCACAGCTTCCACCATTGCTCTTGGTTCATGGTTTTGGTGCTTCCACTGACCATTGGCGCAAAAATATTAGTGAATTAAGTCAATATTTCGATGTCTATGCGATCGATTTGTTGGGATTTGGGCGATCTCAAAAACCAGCTTGGCAATATAGCGGCGATCTGTGGCGTGACCAACTCCATGATTTCATTAAGACGCAAATCCAACGCCCCACGGTAGTTGCAGGCAACTCCCTCGGTGGCTATGCCTGTCTATGTGTGGCAGCCGATTATGCCGATGCTGTCGCAGGCGTGATTTTGCTTAATAGTGCAGGTCCTTTTACTGATACCAATCCCCTTGGCGCAAAAAAAGTTAATCCGATCCAAAAGGCGATCGGGCAGACAATACAGGGAGTTTTGCGTCAGCCTTGGGCAAATCAATTGCTATTTAATTTTGTGCGCCAAAAATCACGAATTCGCGCCACGCTGAAAAAGGTCTATCTTGATCAATCCGCCGTCACTGAGCAGTTAGTGGACGAAATCTATCAACCATCCTGCGATCGCGGTGCGCCCCAAGTTTTTGCATCGGTATTTAGTACTCCACAGGGCAAGAAAGTTGACCAGTTATTACAGGCGATGGTCTGTCCTCTATTAATGATTTGGGGAGAAGGCGATCCTTGGATGAACTCTCGTGCGCGGGGTGCAAAGTTTCGAGATTTCTATCCATCGTTAACGGAGCATTACATCAATGCGGGACATTGTCCCCATGATGAGAGTCCTGAACTGGTGAATAGATTAATTAAAGATTGGTACGCAAGTCATCTCAACTCTAGCAGTAGGTAAACTTACAATAAATTATTGACAGAAATCGCTGGTTTCAACGCCATAATAATCAGCGATATCTGGAACAGAATTATGGCAAAGCTTAAGCGCGTTGGGATTTTGACGAGTGGTGGTGATTGTGGTGGTTTAAATGCGGTAATTAGAGCGGTGGTGCGCCGCGCTCGCGATTACGATATGGAGATTTATGGAATTAAGGGAGCAACGCAGGGATTAATGAGCCGTCCTGTGGAGGCGGAATTGCTGGATATGAATAAGGTCTCAGGAATTCTTCGCTATGGCGGCACGATTTTGGGAACCGTTAATAAGGGCAATCCCTTCGCTTATCCGATGGCAGATGGGACAATTTGCGATCGCTCGCAAGAGGTGATCGAAGGCTATCATAAGTTGGGCTTGGATGCTTTGATTGGGGTTGGTGGTGATGGAAGTTTGGCGATTTTACGTCGTCTTGCCCAGCAGGGAGGAATGAATCTAGTCGCAGTTCCGAAAACAATTGACAATGACTTAGGTGCGACGGAAAACTCCATTGGATTTAATACGGCAGTGAGTGTAGCGGTGGAGGCTCTCGATCGCTTGACTTACACAGCCATTAGTCATAGCCGCGTCATGATTTTGGAGGTAATGGGGCGCGATGCGGGACATATTGCTGTTAGTACAGGCATTGCGGGGGGAGCGCATATTATTTTGATTCCAGAGATTCCCTATAACCTTGATGAAGTTTGCGATCGCCTAATGAATCGGGCTTTGCGGGGCTTTCCTTTCAGCACAATGGTGGTGGCGGAGGCGGTCAAAACTCCCTCTGGGGAGCCTGTGAAATATACCAATAGCTTGGGACAAACTCTCTATGGTGGGATTGGACAGTATTTGGGTGATCAGATTAGTACCCGTACAGGCATGGAGAGCCGCGTTACGATTTTGGGTCATGTGCAGAGGGGCAGCACACCCTCGCCGCTCGATCGCATTCTGGGGGCAACCTTTGGTGTGGCGGCGGTGGATCTGATCGCTCAAGATAAGTACGATCGCATGGTGGCATGGGTCAATCGTGAAGTTGTGGATGTATCAATTGAGGAAGCGATCTCTAAATATAGCGCTGTCGATATTCATGGCACATTGGTTCGCACAGCGATCGGTCTAGGTACTTATGTGGGTGACATTGAGAAGTTGAAGAGCTAGAATAGTGAGATAACTTTCAGGATTTAATAATTCATATTTCTTTATTAAATCCTGAATCTCTATAGCCGTGGTAAATTTGCAGTGAATAATCAACAAGTAGTTGGGCTAATTCTTATTGGTATTGTTGGATTAGCGGCTGTATCAGCCAATAAAAACCTTGTTAATTCCGAACAACCCATTCAAAGACACAGATCCTTAGACAATGCTCCTGATGCAACAGTATTTATCACCACCTCCGAAGCTGAGTCTCAAAAAGCTATCACTCTTATCAATGAACATAGAAAAAAACACGGCAAATTTCGCCTAGACTATAGCCCTAAGACTTATAAACTAGCAGTTGCAAGGGCAAAGGATATGAATCAATTTAATTATTTTGAAACTACAAATCCTAAAACAAAAGCCTGTGCTGACAACCTTAAAACTCAGTTTGGTTTTAGTAATAAAGAGAATGTATTGGAAAATTCCATTAGATATGTTCCTGATGGTGCAAATATTGGTGCAACTACGAAAAACTTAATTGATGTAGTTTCCGAATGGGTAGCAGACCCAAACAATAATTCAAACTTCCTCTTTGATCACCATGTTGCAGGGGCTATCGGTTGTGATGGCAATAAATGTGTATTTATAGGCTTAAATCAATCAGGTTATAGACAAATTTGTTCTAGGAAATAGTATAGACAATTCAAATAAGAAAACTAGGGCTTCGACTCCGCTCAGCCACCATATACCGATGACTGAGAGAAGTCGAAGCCTCTTCAAACTTATTTAGAACTGCTATACCAAATTAAAAAAATGGCAACGCCATTTTTTTACCGTTCTGCACTTTCGTCGAACTGACGTTTTTTTAAGACCAAAAAGAAAAAAGGCAGTACGCAGTACTGCCTTTGAAAACTAGAATAGTGCAGCTATTTTTAGCTTTGGGATTAGTCGCCAAATATATTCATTTGAGCTTTTTTTGTGTCTTTCTGGGGATGAGAAGCCTTAACGATCGCTTGATTTGTGCCGCCAGAGCGTAGTCCTGTGGCAATGTAACTATTCTCGGCAATCCTCTCTAGGACTTGCTTAGCGCGACTGATCACCGTAGGCGGTAGTCCTGCTAAGCGTCCCACCTCAATTCCATAGGAACGGTCAGCGCCACCTGCTTGAACTTGATGTAAGAAAATAATTTCGTCTTCTAGTTCCTTCACCGTAACTTGAAAATTAGCGACATTTTCTAAGAGGCTCGCTAGCTCATTTAGCTCATGGTAGTGGGTGGCAAAGATGCCCCGCGCCTTAATTTCTGTGGCGAGGTACTCGGCAACTGACCAAGCGATCGCCATGCCATCAAAGGTGGAAGTACCGCGCCCAATTTCATCTAATAGAACTAGGGAATTTTCTTGAGCATGATTGAGAATATTCGCAGTTTCATTCATCTCCACCATAAAGGTTGATTGACCTGTGGCAAGGTCATCGACCGCACCAACACGGGTAAAAATGCGATCGCTAATTCCCAAAGTCGCCGACTCCGCAGGTACAAAGCTGCCGACCTGTGCCATTAGTTGAATCAAGCCCACCTGTCGTAGATAAATACTTTTGCCGCTCATATTTGGACCTGTGAGAATAATCAGATCGGGAGTTTCGCGATCGCCATTTTTATCATTTCCTAGATGAATGGAATTAGGCACAAAGAAACCTGCGGGGAGCGACTGTTCGACGACGGGATGACGACCATTGCTAATCGCTAGGGTGCGATCGCTTGTTAATTGCGGACGACAATAGTTATAGGATACTGCCACCTCCGCAAGACCACATAAGACATCCGCCGCCGCCAGAGCCGTCGCCAGAGTTCGCATCGGTTCGATCTGTTGGGCAGCGAGCGATCGCAATTGCACAAAGAGATCATATTCCAATTGCTTTAATTCCTGATCAGCATTGAGAATTCGCGTTTCCCGTTCCTTTAACTCAGGCGTGATGTAGCGTTCTTCATTGGTGAGAGTTTGCTTGCGGATATAGTCGGCGGGAGCCTGATCACTTTTGCCGCGAGAAATACTAATGTAATAGCCAAAAGCCTTGTTAAATCCCACTTTCAGGGTGTTAATGCCTGTGCGATCGCGTTCCTGTTTTTCAAAAGTCGCTAGCCATTCCGCATCATCGCGACTCTGTTGACGCAGATGATCCAATTGTTCATTTACCCCCGCACGAATTAGATTTCCCTCGGTGATATAAATCGGCGGCTCTTCCACTAGAGTTCTTTGCAATTGGGAACCTAGTTGCAATAGCGCCGATGGTACTATTTGCAGCGCTTGTAAATAAGAAGATTGCGACTTCGCCACTACATCCGCCACATCTCGCATTCTCTCTAGGGATACAGCCACAGCGATCAAGTCGCGACCATTGGCAGTGCCTGCTCCAATGCGGCTACATAACCTTTCAATATCGTAGATTTGACTGAGACAAGTTCGTAGATTCTTGCGGAGTGAATGTTGCTTATAGAGTTCAGAAATTGTATCGAGACGTTCATTGATCGCCGTAATATCCTTGAGTGGTTGCAATAGCCAACGCCGTAATGCACGACTGCCCATACCTGTACTGGTCTTGTCTAGCGCCCATAGCAACGAACTAAAATAAGTTCCATCGCGCACGGTTTGGGTAATTTCCAAATTGCGGCGCGTCTGATTGTCGAGAATCAAATAGTCAGCGATCGCATAGGTAGATATCCCTTGCAATGGCATCTTTACACTTTTTTGGGTTGATTCTAGATATTCCAAAATCCCCCCTGCGGCGCGAATCGCTAGGGGCATTGCTGCACAACCAAATCCTTCGAGCGATCGCACATGGAAAGTATCGAAAATTCTCTGTTTTGCTTCAACAAGGGCAAAGGCAGATTGCGATCGCGGCGTGTAGCAAAAGCTCTCAGGTAGGTCACTGTAGGGAATTGGAAGACTTGAGCTTTTGGAAGAATTATTAGATGAATTTGATTTTGTTCCTCCTTCCCAAAAGGTTGTCGCGTAATCGGATTTATTGCCACGAAATATTTGAGGATTGGGAATGTCAAGGGGAATGAGAACTTCCGCAGGTTGCAAGCGCAATAGCTCTTGAATCAGATGATCCTTGCTCCCCAACTGCGTGACCGCAAATTCTCCCGTTGAGATATCGCTGTAAGCCAGTCCCCAGTTATCACCGCCATTAGCGATCGCCACCAAAAAATTATTCTTTTTCGCCGCTAACATTCCCTCTTCGATCACTGTGCCAGGGGTGATCACTCGCGTCACCTCGCGTCGTACCAATCCCTGAGCCTCTGCCGCCGATTCCATTTGGTCACAGACAGCGATCGAGTAACCCTTTTCCACAAGCTGATTAGCATAGCGATCGAGCGCATGGTGAGGGATTCCAGCCATCGCAATCCGCCCAATCGCTTTGCCGCCATCCCGTCCCGTTAGAACTAGTTCCAATTCCCGCGAGATTAGTTCTGCATCTTCAAAAAACGCCTCAAAAAAGTCCCCCAAACGATACAACATCACCGCATGGGGATACTGCTGCTTCATTTCGATGTAGTGCTGCATCATCGGTGTGAGGGCAGCGCGATTAACTTGAGCCGAAGACAGAACTAACTCAGCCATGCGAATTTTAGAGCCAACTTAATGTAAAAAGATTAACTTTCCCATTGTATAGCAGTTGTAAGAGGCTTCGGGCTTCGGCTCCGCTCAGCCACCGTACATTGATGGCTGAGCGGAGCCGAAGCCCTATTTTTCACATTTCCAGAAATGAGTGGCGGCGCTTCGCGCCGCCACTCATTTCTGGAGTTTTAGAAGTTACAGCATCGCCGTACATTCGAGGATCAGCTTTTGATTAGTGAGGGAATAGGGCTGAATCTCTAGGGCGCGGCGAAAAGCGGCGATCGCCTCACGGTAATTGCCGATCGCTGCATAACATAGCCCTAAACCATGCACCGCGCCAAAATGGTAAGGATTAAGCGCGATCGCCTTTCTGGCAATCCTTAATCGAGCGCTTGTAATCCCCCTGCATATAAAACAAAACGGCGCGACGGTTCCAAGCTTCCACAAAATCAGGTTGCGAATGAATTAGTTGCGTAAGCATTAATTCTGCTTGCCGAACATTGCCACTGTCCGCCATCATTTGGCTTTGGCGCAAGACTTGTAACCCCTGCATCCCCTTCTGCATAAACCACATTTCCCACAGTCCCTGCGTGGCGCGATCGCGAGTTTCTTCATTCTCATCTTTGAGATCCTGCAAAAGTTCTTCGATTGGCTTGCTCATGGGACTATTTAGAAGATAAGGACAAATGGGACTAAGGCGAAATCAGAAAAGTCAGAAAAGCTAGAAAAGCTAACAGTGAAGAGTTTAAGATTACGTTTAATTATCTAGTGCTGATGAATTTATGTCTATTGTCCAAATTACTGTCCAAGAATTAGCCGATCGCTTGGCGGGTGATCGCCAAGATTTGCAGCTTATCGATGTGCGTGAGCGTGATGAGGTAGCAATAGCGGCGATCGCTGACTTTACCGTCTTGCCCTTGAGCGAATATGACCAATGGGCGGCAAGTTTTCGCGAAAATTTTGCCCCCCACGGAGAAACCCTAGTCCTATGTCACCATGGGATGCGTTCTTACCAAATGTGTCAATGGCTGGTCAATCAAGGCTTTACTAATGTCAAAAATATCAGTGGTGGAATCGATGCCTATGCTTACAACGTTGACCCCACTATGGCAAAGTACTAGCTTTGTTGTAGCAATGGGATAGCGAAAAATACTGCCAAACCGATCGCGGAGACAATGCAAGTAATGATGGTAATAATGATAAATTTGCGATCGTTTGCTCCATAAAATTTGTTGGGCAAGGAACTCGCCAAAACCATTAAGCCGATAACTACCAAAATTCCAATAAACAGGCTACGGTTCATGATTTGCACCCTAAATTATTTGCGTATACTACTTTTTTGCGTTATCCATATTTACATTACCCATCTGAGCGCCTTCAAATAGGGCTTCTTGCAAATTTGCCCAACTGAGATTTGCGCCACGGAGATCGGCTTGGCGCAAATCGGCTTTACGAAGATCCGCTCCTTTGAGGTTGGCATGACGTAGGTTGGCACGGTGTAAATCAGCGCTGTTTAAGTTGGCATAACTGAGATCCGCTCCCGTCAGATTCGCGCGACATAACTTTGCGCCTGCAAAGTTAGTTTTATTCATTGAGGCATGGCTCAAATTGATCTTATGCAGGTCGATCGCTTTTAGATCTGCTCCCACAAGATCGACATTTGCAAATACCTTTCGTCCCGCCCGATATAGTTGCAAAAATTCTTTAGCATCCATTAATTGATTTGCCTAGGCTCAACTCTAATTAATTTAAATCCGAGTAACTATTGTATATCCATTGACGATATCAAAACCCAGAGGAGAGTTGTGATGCTGCAGGTCACAATTCTCCTCTGGGTTTTACGTTTTATATGAGTTGCCTTATGAATTAACTAACCTTCATAGGAGTCCAAATCTAGAGCTGCGGAACCGCCGCGCTCAAGCTCGATCAACATCTGTCCTAACTGTCTCCAGATTAAAAGCGCGATCGCCGCAGTAACGGGGATCGCCACCGCATAGCCAAAGGATGTGGGCAGTCCAAATATTTCTAAACCAGTGGACATAAACATGGCAATGCTCAAAGTCATGCCTAGGTAAGGAACTTTGATGCTGGAGCTTCTGAGTTCGAGGATTACCCGTGAAGATTGATTACTTGCCCAAAGATTGACTAGGTTGCGGAGGGTGACTTCAAAAGCTCTACCACAGGCAAGTCCTGCGACTAGCGAAGCTGCAAATAGGAAATAGGGGGGATCGGCTGAAAAGTAATAATTCACTGTTAAAAGATTTATTTAGAGTTTATTTATGGATCTTGCTTTTATCTTACTTGCCAAACGAGCCGCCAAGAGAATTTTTAAAAGTGTGGCGAACCCACACTTTTAAAAATTCTCTTGCTTTAAGCCCAATGCCGCTAGTTGTGCCTTAGCTTTTTGGAGGGACTCTCGCCACTCGCGATCGCTGATGCTATCGGCAACGATTCCCGCGCCTACCTGTCCCCAAATCTGTTGATCGGTTTTGAGCAATGTCCGAATCAGGATGTTTAAATCCATATTGCCGCGCCGATCTATGTAGCCACAGGAGCCATAAAAAAGACTACGGCGTTGCGGTTCTAGCTTTTCGACAATTTCCATACAGCGCACCTTGGGACAACCCGTGATCGTTCCCCCCGGAAAGGTTGCTCGAATCAAATCCACAAAATTGCGATCGCCTCTTAATTTACCGATCACATTACTGACCAAGTGCATCACATGGCTATAGCGTTCAATCGTTAATAGCTCATCCACCTGCACAGTCCCCCAGTCGCAGACGCGCCCCAGATCATTGCGCTCAAGGTCAACCAGCATAATATGCTCGGCTTGCTCCTTGGTGCAGTCGAGGAGTTCTTGCTCAAAGGCAAGATCCTCGGCGGCATCGCGTCCCCTCGGTCTTGTTCCTGCGATCGGGCGCGTCTCGATGTGGCGATCGCGCAAACTAACAAGGCGTTCAGGCGATACGCTGATCACTTCACCCCAAGCTGTGCGCCAATAACTGGCAAAGGGCGAAGGATTGATTTTTTGTAAATGGCGGTAAAGCTGCCAACCATCCGTTTGCCAAGGCACACCGTAGCGCATAGATAGATTCGCTTGAAAAATATCCCCTGCGTAAATATGTTGCTTGGCAATATTCACCATAGTTTCGTAGCCCTCCTGCTCTGGAGAATAACTAGGAGTGATATTCGTAGCTAGATCTAGGTTTACAAAATCATCAGCTTTAACTGCAAAATCCTTTAACTTGGCATCAAAGCGATCGCTTAGGGAATTTAACTCAAGGCGATCGCTGGCGGCTAACCATAGGCTCTGAGTTTGATGGTCAATCACCGCAAAACTCGACGGCTCATACCAAAAAGCAACGGGAAAGGGTAAATTATCAGGCTTGGTATAGGGCAGTCGCTCAATTTCCCATGCGAGGTCATAGCCGAGCCAGCCCAGATAGCCGCCTGTGAAGGGTAAATGATCGGGTAAGGGATGGTCGCAATTAGCAGGATTCTCGGAACTTTGCCGCGATCGCAGATTTTCTAAACAATCTAAAATCTCACCCACCTTGGGAGTCCAGATTTGACGCGGCTTACCTGCGGCGATCGAATAGCGGGCTAATTTGGAAGGAAGATCCGCAGGACTTTCAAGCAGAACGGTGATGGGTTCATGGGCATAGAGAAATTCCCAAATATCTGCCCCTGTGATTTTGGGAGGTAGCGATCGCTGAAGCCAGACCCATGCGGTCATATAGAATTTTGATAGAGATTACATCCCTAATCATATAGCTGTAGCCAGTCTTGTTAGGACACAAAACCAAGAAGTGAATTGCGGTGCTTAGTGCCGCAATTCACTTCTTGGTTTTGCTACATCCCTAAAAACAATAGGGGAGTTTGCAAACAAAGTGATAAACGGTCTGGGTCACAAGCTGGGTCACAAACTCCCTAAAAAAGCAAAAAGTGCCGCAAAGCAGCACTTTTTGCTTTTTTTAGGAAAGCTTAGACATTTACTGCTGTCTTGCGAACGCCAGAAATCTTGGCTTTATTTTGTTTAATTTCTTCTTCGGTCAGAGGCACAATGTCAATGTGATTGAACAAAGTGGTAACAAAGGTAAACAATAGAAATGGTAAAGAAGTAACCACAATTAAACCAACTGCGCCAAAGGAATAGATGGGTTTGCTCATCAGGGCTAATGCTGAAGCGAGAGCGGCAAAAATCACGCCTAGCCAGACGATGATTTGCCCTAAAATATCGCTGAGTGTAAGGGTACAAACAAAGCGATATTTACCAATATTGTTCATCATATTTCACCTCTTTTTGTGCCAAGCCGACTAGTTCACAGTATACGAATCGTATCTAGACTTTTGGGTTACGTTTTATTGAGATTTTATTGAGAGAAGGGACAAAACCTGATGCAAGACCTATGGGACGAGATTGAGATTGCCATTTCTCAAGCGATCGCCACAAATTTTAAAGGCGATCGCCGTCAATCTCGATCAGGCGGCTGTATCAATCAAGCCTTTACGATCGCCAATCAAAACCATCGTTTTTTTGTGAAGCTAAATGACGCTCATTGCATCGAGATGTTTACGGCGGAAGCGATCGCCTTAGAACAAATTGCCGCCACGAAAACTATGCGCGTCCCTCAACCAATTTGCTACGGACTGGCAGGCGATCGCGCTTTTCTGGTTTTAGAAAATCTCGATCTTGAGGGTCGTGGTGACTGGGAAGCTATGGGGCGCAATCTGGCGGCGATGCACCGAGTTAGTAGCGATCGCGGCTTTGGTTGGAAACAGAATAATGTGATTGGCTCGACACCACAGCTAAATCCTTGGACGGATGACTGGATCGAGTTTTGGTGGTCATCACGGCTTCTCTGGCAAATGAAACTAGCAAGGCGTAAAGGTTGGCGATGCCCCGTGGCAGAAGAGCAACTTTATGCCGCCATCCCGCGATTTTTTCAGAACTATCAACCAATTCCTGCGATGGTACATGGTGATCTTTGGGGCGGCAACGTGGGGTTTACTCAAGGAGAACCTGTGATTTTTGATCCTGCCCTATACTTTGGCGATCGCGAAGTTGATTTAGCAATGACGAAGCTATTTGGTGGCTTTCCCCAAGCTTTCTATCGCGCTTATCATGCCGCCTATCCCCTAGATGCTGGCTACCATCAGCGCCAAAATCTTTACAATCTCTATCACATTCTTAATCATTTCAATCTCTTTGGTGGTGGCTATGGCTCTCAGAGCGATCGCCTGATTACCGAGATTGTTAGTCATACATGAGTCAATGCTTTACTCCATGCAGTATTGCCTTAGGTATGACTAGCAAATTTTGAATTTTTTTTGAATTCTAATGTTTTGGATTTATGCGATCGCCTATACATACAGATGGGTAGGATCTCTCTTATTAAGGGTATGGGGAAAAGGCTAAATTATTAATCCCAAATATTTCATATATAAGGAAATCTAATAGTTAGTTTGCACCTATATACAAGGCGTTTATATTACAATATGTAAAGTTAAGTCCTTGGATTTACATACTCTGTCTCAAGAGAGCGTTTGTTAAATATGTCCAGCATCAACAGCAAAGGATTCGGTGGGGAAACCCCTTTCTTCAGTCATTCTCAACCTCCAGTCAAGTTTGACCTTTGGAAGCCGCTACGCCACAAACTTGACAATATTGAGATTCAAACATCAGAGACTGCACACTTTATCGCGAAACTCATTCCTGCTCAATGTCCCTTTGAGCGCACTATCAAAATGTTTGGTCGTACCATCATTAGCATTCCACCACTCTGCAAACTTAATCCTGTTTATGAAGAGTTGGTGGGTCTGAGATTTCGCTCTCTTTGTTTTTTAGCAGAGAGATGTGGTGAAGATATTAGCAAGTATTGCTAATAAAAACACTCAATTTATTCGATCCATATTCAATTCACAACAAGGGGCTTTAGCCCCTTGTCTTGTAAGTACTTATCTTTATGATTTTTTTTTGCAGTTTTTAAATTTTTAATTTCTTCTATTAATTTCTTCTATTAATTTCTTCTATTAATTTCTTCTATTAATTTCTTCTATTGATTTCTTCTATTGATTTCTTCTATTGATTTCTTCTATTAATTTAGTATAGCTGCAATTATTCTTACTTAATTTTAGTTTGACATTTATACTACGTACAACTACTTTGCACAACGCAAATGGATTCTAGGTTTTGATTTTTCCTAGTATATCTAGCTAGCTTAAATGATTTGTGAAAAGCTTCGATAGGCTCAGTGCATCGCGCCTTGTCTAGCTAATGTATAGCACTTTTTAAGCAAGTGAGGTAGATAAAGCTATTTCCCCACCAAAGTTAAGGAAATAGTTTTATAGACAATTCAAATAAGAAAACTATGGCTTTGACTCTGATCAGCCATCGTTATACGGTGGCTGATCGGAGTCAAAGCCTCTTCAAATTTATTTAGAACTGCTATATGTTCTCTACAAGAATGGAAAATACTATATAAACGCCAATTTTCGATATAGCTATTTGCACCGCGCTGTGCGCAGTGCAAATAGCGAAAAATGGGGAAAATCGCTTTGCGATTTTCCCCATTTTTCGCTTTTGTCGAACTCACGTTACATAAGATTCTTTTCTTAGGTAAAGTTCAATAAAATAAATAAAATAAGACTACGATGCTTAGTGGAAATACCTAAAATAAGTTGGTAGCAGCGTTTTTTAAAGCAATAATGAAGACAGCTATTATGAATGTCTTCGTTATTGTGAAATACATTAAAAATCGACAAAATAAAGCGGTAAGATATTAGTAGTCATAGAGCTTTGATCATGGTAAATAGTCGGCGACTAAAACGCGCTCATTTTTTCAAAATATCTCTACAATGGGTCATTGTAGTTCCCTTTGTGGTGCAGGTCATTAGCGCGGTTGGCTTAGTCGGCTATTTATCTTACCAAAGTGGACATCAAGCCGTTGAAAAAATAATCTCTCAACTATTAAGACAAACTTCTGAACGAGTTAGCGATCGCCTTAACAATTACCTCCACACGCCACAACAGATCGTCGCCACTAACAACTCATTAGTAAAACAAAAAATTCTCAGTCTTGATGATATTGAGCGGGTTAAAAAACAACTGTGGCAGCAGTTGCAGTTAAATCCATCCCTAGACAGTAATGGCTTTTGGGGTGACAAAACTATGGCGATCACTTATATGCGGTTAAGCTCTGAGGGATTTCAGAAACTCGTCAAACAAAAATCAGGTAAATCCATCCCCCTCGGCACGGTGTTATTAAGTGAAGCTAATCTGACTCGCCGCCGTTTCTATACAATCGACAATCAAGGCAACACCGATCAGCTACTTTTCGAGCTAGAGGATGACTTTCAACTTGCACCTTGGTATCTAGATGCTCAAAAGATTGAGACCCAATCATGGACACCGATTTCCCTATGCACAGTGTTGCCGTTATTACAGGTTGTTGCAGTTTACCCTATCTATGATCAGCAAAAACAGCTAAAAGGATTTTTTAATGCTCAATATTTTCTCGCCAATATCAGCCGATTTCTCAACCAATTAAAGTTCACCTCAACGGGACAGATATTTATCATTGATCGTTCTGGCTACCTAGTTGCCACATCTGTCTCCGCAGACGAGTCAGGTTTGAAACAGGTGCATGGTAAATTTTTGCGTCTCAATGCTACGGATAGTCAGGATCGGATCACACGCGAAGTCTCAAGTCAGCTTAAACAACAATTTGGCAATTTCGACAATCTCCAAAGATCTCAGCAAGTCAGTTTAACCGTTGAGAATTTGAAAAAATTTGTGCAGATTGATCATTATCAAGATACCCACGGACTGGATTGGTATGTGGTGATGGTAATTCCTGAAGCTGACTTTATTGGTGAGATTCAGAATAATGTCTATCGCACGCTAATTTTGTGCATTTTGGCATTGTTAGGATCTGTGAGCATCGGGATTTTGACATCGAGAAGAATTGTCCGATCGCTATCTCACTTGACCAACGCTGCTAAATCCTTTACTGAGGATCATCTTGAGCCAGATTTTCCCGATACCCACATCATCGAAGCTAAAGTTCTATCGGAAGCGATGCAGCAAATGATTCACGAACTGAAGGAATCGGATCACTTGCGGCTCAGTTATGCCAAGGAGCTAGAACAACAGGTTGCCGAAAAGACCAATGCTTTGATCAAATCTCAGCGTATTGCGAGGATGGGCAGTTGGGAATTTGATATTGCAACGGGGACAAATATTTGGTCTGAGGCGCAGTATCAGATCTTAGGGTTTGATCCTACAGTTCCATTACCAAAATCTGATGATTCTTTTACACTGTTGCCTGAAGAAGATCGACTCAAAATGCGGACGGTGGTGGAAACGGCGATCGCTAAAGGCACACCTTACATGGTAGAACATGGCATCATTCGTCCCGATGGTTCCATTTGTTATGTGATTAGTAGAGGTGAACCAGTTTTCAATCAGCAAGGACAGTTGATTAAACTGGTTGGCACTATCGTAGATGTTAGCGATCGCAAACGTCTAGAACAAGAACTAATTCAAAGTCGTGATTTACGCGAGTTAATTTTTAATGAGTCTAGCGATGCTCTATTTCTGGTGAATAGTGAGACGTTGCGAACGGTGGATTGCAATCAGAGAGCAGTTGATCTGTTTGAAGTTGATCATAAATCGGAATTGCTTGATATAGAAGGTCACATTCTCCAAAAGCGTCAATTTACACCTCAAGAGCTTGAATATATTAGTCAAGAGATTAGTCAAAAAGGTTTTTGGAGCTTAGAAGTGGAATATATCACCCGCAAAGGACGTGAATTTTGGGGTGATATCTCGGCGAAACAGATTGTCTTCGGAACTCAAAAGTTTAATCTCGTCAGGGTAGTGGACATTAGCGATCGCAAACAGATCGCCATCAATCTCGCCAAAGCCAAGCTTGCCGCCGAGGAAGCCACTAAATCCAAGAGTGCATTTTTAGCAAGTATGAGTCATGAAATTCGCACGCCGATGAATGGCATCATTGGCATGACGCAACTTTTGCAAACTACGGCTCTCAGCGAGGAACAGCAGGATTTTGTCAAGACGATTAAAGATAGTGGTGAATCACTACTGACGATTATTAATGACATTCTCGATTTTTCTAAAATTGAATCCCAAAAACTCGATCTCGAATCTAAAGCCTTTCAGTTAGAAGAATTAATCATCGGTGTCTGCAAGATCCTAGAGAGACAAGCACAGGAAAAGGGAATTACGCTGCGCTATGGGATTGATTCTGATACGCCCCTTATCGTCATCGGCGATCGCTTTCGTCTGCGACAGGTATTGCTCAATCTTTTGGGGAATGCCCTAAAATTTACCTCGGCGGGACAAGTCCTGCTCTCAGTCAAGAGTCTACAGATTGAGAAGGATAGTCTGACTCGGGACGGGCAGTGTCAACTCAAGTTTGAGATTGTGGATACAGGTATTGGCATTGCTCGCGATCGCATTGGTCAGTTATTCCAACCCTTCACCCAAGCCGATGCTTCCATTAGTCGTAAATATGGTGGTACAGGATTGGGATTAGCGATCAGTAAGCGTCTAGTCGAATTGATGGGCGGTACGATTTGGGTGGAGAGCTTTGGACAAGTCAGTGGTGAGCCTGTGCAGGGTTGGCAACCGCTACGTCAGACTGAGGGTGCGACTTTTCACTTCACGATTACCGTCGGTCATGATCAGGCGATCGCTTGCAACCAAATCGATGTGGATTGCGGCAGTGATGAGTTGTTGGTCAATCAGGCGATCGCGCAAAAGTTTCCGTTACAAATTTTATTGGTGGAAGACAACAAAGTTAATCAAATGATTGCCAATAAATTTCTTAAGAAAATCGGCTACAAGATCGATATAGTGAACAATGGTCTGGAATGTTTAGAAGCTATCCAAACTAAATCTTACGATCTGATCTTCATGGATTTACAAATGCCCGAAATGGACGGGTTAACTGCGACCAAGTTAATTCGGGAGCGTTTATCAATCGGTGGCGATCGTATCCAAATCGTGGCGATGACTGCCAATGCGATGGCTGAGGATCGGCAAATTTGTCTGGATACGGGTATGGATGATTATGTCAGCAAGCCAATTAGTATTCAACAAATCATTGACATAGTTAGGACAGCTTATCGTCAATCACACCAATCTCGATCATCTTAGTTTCGATCATCTCAATCTCGATCATCCCAGTATGGTTATCAGGATCATTCATGGCAGTAAGGGGCTTGCAGCAGTACATCCCTAAATGGTTAACAGCAAGGTAATTAATCCAAAAAATATATGTTTAACCGCAATCTATTCACCAAATCTAACTGGGCTAAGCGATCGCTAATTGCTGCCCTCATAATTGCGATCGTCGCCGCCACGATTATCGCTTTCACCAGTGTTTTGCAGCCTAGTAACGCCGCGATCGCGCCCCTACCCGACCCCTATCTCACCTCTGGCAAACTCACCGAAGGCGAGAAAGTATTTACCGACTACCTCAAGAACAATGAAAAAGACGATAAATCTCGCTTTGGACTAGGGGTAATCCAGCTTATGCGCGGCATTGAGCGGCTTACCCAGTCGCTACACCGCTACGGCATGATTCAAAATCCAATCAGTAGAACCATTCCCTTTTTTCGGTTGCCCGTACCGCCCAACCCCAAACCCCAAACTCTGACCTATGATGGCTTGCAGCAAGTTTTTCAAACATGGATTGATGACCTTGCCACCGTTCGCAATACCCTTGCCCCAATTAAAGATCAAAATCTCAAATTAGCTCTGCGCCTTGGGCTAGTGCGTCTGGATCTAGATGGCAACGGCAAACTGGAAAACCAAGAAATGCTCTGGCAAGTTTTCAATGCGGTCACAGGCGCAAGGGTTACGGAAAAGGAAGCCCAGCAGTTTCTAATCGCCTTTGATCATGGTGATGCGCTGTGGTTGCAGGGCTATACTCATGTCTTGGGAGCGATCGGCGAATTTCTGCGTGCCTATGATAGCCGTGAGTTGTTTGACGCTTGCGCCCATATATTCTTTCAAAAAGTGGATTCTCCTCACCAAGCTTGGCTATTTACAAAGCCCGACAAGCCCGATGATTACAGTTCCAACTTTCCCGAAATCATGGATCTTATCTCGGCGATTCACTTTACAAAGTTTCCTCTAGCAGAGCCACAACGGATGACGACAATTCTCAATCATCTAAAATCAGTGATTAGCCTCAGTCGTGCATCTTGGCAATCAATTTTGGCAGAGACCGATCGCGATCGCGAATGGGTTCCCAATCCTAAACAAACTTCTGTAATTCCCAACGTTACTGTTAGCGATGAAATGGTTAGCGCATGGCTAAAGTCCCTTGATGAAGTCGATCTCATCCTTGCAGGTAAAAAGAATCTTCCCTTCTGGCGTGACGAGAAACTGAGCATTGACTTTCCCCGTATCTTCACTGAGCCACGCGCCTTTGACCTGATGGCATGGCTCCAAGGTACTGCCGCCACTCCCTATCTTGAAAAGGGCAATATCACCGATATGTTCGTCTGGGAAACCATGACTAGAGCGTTTGGCGGTGATCTCTTCGGCTTTGTAGTTTGGTTTAACTAGCAAGAGTTACAATCGTAAGCAAATAGAAGTAATTATTTCTCCCCTGAAGGGGAGAAATAATTACTTCTCTCAAAATTCCGAAACAATCTGGGACAGACACTCATACATCACTCTACTGAGGAGGGTTACTATGTCCACATCAGAAGTTCCACAAGAATTTCCGTCAGAGTCAAGCGTTCCGTCCAAAGCAGGGCGATCGCTACAGGTCGGAGCGAGTCTCGCCACTGCCAAAATTGCAGGTAATCTCGCCCTTGCCTCTGGGGTCACGATCGCTCTGCTGACAGGGATTGTTCTTTCCCTTGTCACCGCCACCATCTTTATTGTGAATAGCCCTAATCCTCTATTGGGTTTTGGTGTTGCGGTGCTAGTGACCATCGCTGTGAATGCGACTATTTTCTTCGTATCGCCTTGGTTAATGGACTTAGCCCAAGGTTGGCTCTACAAGACCAAATGGGTTGATATTTCTGAAATTAGCAAGCTCAGTCCTGAGTCTGCTCAGGTAATTCAGCAAATTTGCCATAAGAAAAAATTTAAGCAGCCTCGCCTTGGCATTATTGATGACAATAATCCCACCGCTTTTACCTATGGGGCTTTGCCTGATAGCGCCCGTCTAGTGGTGAGCAAAGGGCTTTTTAAATATCTCGATGACGATGAAGCTGCAACTGTCTATGCCCATGAACTGGGACATATTGCCAACTGGGACTTTGCCCTGATGACCGTGGCATCGACCTTGGTGCAGATCACCTATCTGCTCTATGTGACCATCCGTGAAATCGGCAAAAGAGTCAATGACGAACGTGCTGAAAATGCGGCAATGGTTACAGCCTTTATCGCCTATGGTTTCTACATCGTCGGCACATATCTATTACTCTATCTATCGCGCACTCGCGAATATTTCGCCGATCACTTTGCGGCGGAGCAGACGGGCAATCCCAATGCTCTATCCCGCGCCCTCGTCAAGATCGCCTATGGTATCGTCCAAGAAACAGAAAATTCCAAGGAGCCAAGCCGATTACTGCAAGGTACACGCGCCCTTGGGATCTACGATGCCAAAGCCGCCGCATCGACGGGGACAGCCTATCAAATCTCCTCTGACCCCAATAAAATTGGTGGTTTGTTCCTTTGGGATCTATTCAATCCTTGGGGCTGGTGGATGGAGCTAAACTCGACCCATCCCCTCACGGGCAAGCGTGTCCGCGCCCTCAGCAACTACGCCGAGCAGTTGGGGCTAGATATGGAGTTTGATATGGGTCATGTCGTGGCAAGGGGTAAGAATCTGGACAAAAAGAGGCTCTACGGCACTTTTTATCAAGATATCCTGCTCTATATCGCCGAATTTTTGGCGATCGCCATTGGTTTAGGAATTGGCGCATTGCTATTCAAGAGTATTGGCGGCGCGAAAGCCTTTGTGGCGATTCCCATGATTTTGTTGGGCGCAGTGATGATCTTTAAGCGATCGATCATGTTTCCCAGTTCTAAAAATGCCGCCACTACCGATGTAATTACGCTGATGTCCGATGCTTACGCTAGCCCTTTGCGTGGTCAACCTGTGCAGCTTGACGGCAATTTGATCGGGCGTGGTGATGCGGGGTATGTATTTGGCTCTGACCTGAAGTTACAGGACAAGTCGGGCATGATGTATCTGCTTTACGCTTCCCGTTGGGGACCTTTGGGTAACTTCTTTTTTGGAATGAAGCGAGTTCAAGGGTTGATTGGTTCCCAAACTGCTGCTAAGGGTTGGTTCCGCCGTGGCGTTGCCTCTTGGATGGATTTAGAACTTTTGACCACCACCAATGGCAATAAGGTTTCTAGCCATCCTGCGTTTTGGGGTTTACTCTGGGCAGTTATTTGGATCGGTATTGGGATCGTGATATTTGCGATCGCCTAGCTGTTTTAGAAAAAATCAAAACCTAAGATAGCGAAAGTCGGCGCAAAGCGCCGACTTTCGCTATCTTAGGTTTCAAACACAAAAATAGAGCTGAAATTCTGTGATCAGTTATCCTCAATTCCTGCGTATTGCCCTACTTACCTATTCCACCAAGCCGCGTGGCAGTGTCATCCACACGATCGAGTTAGCGGAGGCTTTGCAAGCTCTAGGACATGAAGTCTGCATCTTTGCCCTTGACAAAGATGGATTAGGATTTGAGCGGCAACTGACCTGTAAATTTGTGGCGGTCACTGCAAGATCCGCGCCGCAGGAAATTGATCAATTAATCAAGCAACGGATTCAAGAATTTGTAGATTATCTGCAAAAATCCGCCCTTAATTACGATATCTACCATGCTCAAGATTGCATCAGTGCCAATGCCCTAGCGATATTGCGATCTCATAGTTTAATTCCCAACTTTATCCGCACCATTCATCATATCGAAGACTATAACAGTCCCTATTTGCAAACCTGTCAGGATCGCTCGATCCGTGAGGCGGCGCTGTGCCTCTGTGTCAGTGATAGCTGGCAGCGTCAGATTCAGGAAATTTATCAAATCCATGCGCCGCGAGTGCTGAATGGCGTAAATTTGCAAAGATTTTCTCGCGATCGCGATGGCAGTGAATTACAGATCCAGCAAAAATTTCAGCTTACGGGTGCGCCCATCTATCTCACCGTCGGCGGCATCGAGCCGCGCAAAAATTCTCTCAATATTCTTAAAGCCTTTGCCCAAGTTTTACAGGATTTGCCAGAGGCACAGTTAGCGATCGCAGGGGGAGCGACCCTGTTTGATTATCAAGACTATCGCGATCAGTTTATGGCGTTGGTTGTGGAGTTAGGGATTGCGGATTCCCTAATTATCACAGGCGTTCTCACCGATGGCGAACTGGCAGCGCTGTATCGCTGTGCCGATGCCTTTGTATTTCCCTCGCAAAAGGAAGGCTGGGGCTTAGTAATTATGGAAGCGATCGCCTCAGGTATTCCTGTAATTACCAGCAATTGCCTGCCCTTTACCGAATTTCTCTCAGATCAGCAAGCTCTGCTAGTTGATCCTGATGATGTTGAGGCGATCGCCAATGCTATGCGCCTAATTTTGCAGCCAGAACTACAGCAAAATTTAGTTAAGGCGAGCCAAACGGTTTTAGAAAAATATACATGGGAAAATTCGGCACAGATGCACACAACACATTATCAGAGCCTAGTTGGTACTAATATTTAAAATATTTTGCATTTTGCAAGCTATCTAGATATTCGCTCAAAGCTTTAACTATGCCTGAAATTCGCTTTCAAATTACTTGGCCTGACAATTCCCAAGATTCTTGCTATTCCCCTTCTCTAATTGTCAAAGAATATTTTCAGCCCAACACTGCCTATGATTTAGTTGATTTTGTCGAGCGATCGCGCGAAGCTCTGACTATTGCCAGCGATCGCGTCAAAGCGAAATATGGCTATCCCTGCGGCTTGGCGCTTGGTCAATTGCAGGATATCGAAGCTAAGGCATCAAGGTTCGCCCAGCTAGAGCAGCCTAAGGTGAAAGTTGTAAGATTTACTTAAATTTAATTAAATCTCTTAATGGGGGTTGCAATGTTCTCACATTCTGCTAATATGGAATTCCTAACAAATTGGAGAGATGGCTGAGTGGACGAAAGCGGCAGATTGCTAATCTGTTGTACGGCAGGTAACTCCGTACCGAGGGTTCGAATCCCTCTCTCTCCGTTCACTGGTCTTGTGTAGATTGTCATGGTTAATAACCCCTTACAGGATGTTGAAGGTGAAGCCCCAGAGGTTGATCCTAGCAAGTACACTGCGGCCGATGTTGCAGCGATCGCTGAGCGACTTGAGCTTGATGAGTACAGTAATGCTTTTGATAGCTTGAATGACTGGCATATCTTGCGAGCCTTAGCTTTTAAGGGTTCTGATCTAGCTGAACCATACCGACATTTATTAGACCTAGAAGCATTCGATGAATGCTAATCAAGCATAAAAAAAGCCACGCTTTGCGTGGCTTTTTTTTTGTTATTGCTGAGGATTAGGACTAGGGGCTGTGGGTACACCGTTTGTAAATTTCTCAGTTGCGTCCTTGCTTTCGTAAATGCAATCAACATTGGGACTCTTTTCGAGATCCCCTGTAAAGCCAAACGTATTCATCCTGTCTTTACATTGACGAATATCCGCTTCTTTGATCACATTTTTTTGCAATAGCAAATTCCAGTTGTTGGGCAGTACCACGCATCCCGGAACTGGCTCCGCTTGACTAATAAATACATTAAAGGGGTTGAGCGTCACATACACCCGACTGCTCATCACCATCGCCGATGCACCATAGTTGTTACAAAAGTCACGGCTAGGGGCGAGGTTATCCAGACGGATCGCGTCAACGGTGCGCGGTGTGGGGTTGAGCGTAGACAGAGCAATGCCCACACCGATGCCAACGGCAAAGATTGCCCCTGCGATCGCCAGTTTCGTAGTTGTGCCGTTGTTGCTGCGCGGCTCCACAGGCGGAGGATTGTTCAGAGTTGTAGAGTATCTACGTCTTGCCATAGATGTAAGTAAAGGTTATTCCCTAGATTAACCGAAATAGTTAGAACTTGTTTAGATATGGGCGGTAAACCTGTCCAAAGTTAGAGTTTTGCAACGCCTGCCCGTTCCAGTATTTCAGGAATTAAATGTTCTGCCTTAATTGCCATAATATGCACGCCCTGACAAATCTGCCTTGCGGTTTGGATCTGTTCAGCCGCGATCGCGATACCTTCCTGTAGAGGTGATTTGGCATTAGCGAGGCGGTCAATAATCTGCTCAGGAATCTGCACCCCCGGCACATATTTATTCAGAAACAAAGCATTTTTGGCGGATTTAATCAAAAATATTCCTGCCAAAATCGGCTTATCTGATTGACTGGCAATCTGAGTCATAAATTTATCAAGGCGCTCAAAATCAGTAATTAACTGACTCTGAAAAAATTGCGCCCCCGCATTAATTTTGCGTTCAAATCGCTTTTGTAATCCTGACCAACTAGGCGACTGCGGGTCGATCGCTGCCCCTGCTAAGAAATTAGTTCCCTGAGATGGCAAAGCCTTACTATTGGCATCTAAGCCTTGATTCATCTTTTGGATTAATTGCAATAGCCGTACCGACTCGTAGTCAAAGACGGCTCTCGCATCGGTGGAGTCTCCTGCTTTCACAGGATCGCCCGTCAGTGCCAAAATATTCGTGATGCCTAACGCCGCCGCTCCTAAGAGATCGCCCTGCAAGGCAATCCGATTGCGATCGCGACAGGCTAATTGACATACAGTTTCGACTCCGATCTGTTGCTGAATCAAGACCGAAGCAGCAACGGGACTCATCGCCATCACTGCCCGACTAGAATCAGTGATATTAACAGCATGGACAAGTCCTTTGAGCGATCGCGTCTGGGTGAGCATATGACTAGGATCGCTACCTTTAGGTGGTGATACCTCGGCGGTAATCAGAAAATCCTTGCGAGCGATCGCCTCACGCAATTTCGTAAAAGGAATTGAGAATGATTCGGGTGGAGGCAGCTCGGTCATACGCAACAAAACTTAAATTCTTAGCCTTAAGATTACCGCAATTCCCGCGTCATACCAAAAGCAAAAATGGCGATGCCATTTTTGCTTTTGAAAACTCTCCGTTAATGAATTGGTATAAAATGAAAGACTGCCCTATTCATTCCCCCCCTAGCGCCGTGCCAGCAGCCGATCATCCCAGTCATAACAATGATTATTTAGAAAGAATCCTCAAAGCTCGCGTCTATGATGTCGCGCAGGAATCACCCCTAGAATTTGCCCCCAATCTTTCCGCCAGACTCGATAATCGCCTCTTATTAAAAAGAGAAGATATGCAGTCGGTCTTTTCCTTCAAATTGCGGGGGGCGTACAACAAAATGGCACAGCTATCACCCGAAATGCTGAAAAATGGAGTGATTGCAGCTTCGGCGGGGAATCACGCACAGGGTGTGGCTTTGAGCGCCCGTGAACTGGGGACTCAGGCAATTATCGTCATGCCCGTGACCACGCCACAGGTCAAGGTGAATGCGGTGAAAATGCGTGGTGGTGAAGTTGTCTTGCATGGCGATACCTATGATGATGCCTATGCCCATGCCCGTAAGCTAGAAGCCGAAAAGCATTTAACTTTTATCCATCCTTTTGACGATCCTGACGTGATTGCGGGTCAGGGAACGATCGGCATGGAGATCCTGCGGCAATGTCAGAAGCCAATCCATGCAGTTTTTGTGGCGATTGGTGGAGGTGGCTTAATTTCGGGAGTGGCGGCTTATATCAAGCGTCTCCGTCCTGAAATTAAGATCATCGGAGTAGAGCCTGTGGACTCCGATGGTATGGCGCGATCGCTGCAAGCAGGACATCGGGTGCGCCTTGAGCAAGTGGGGCTATTTGCCGATGGCGTGGCGGTGCGTGAGGTGGGAGTAGAAACCTTTCGCCTCTGTCAGCAATATGTTGATGAGGTGATCTTGGTGGATACCGATAACACCTGTGCCGCGATTAAGGATGTTTTTGAGGATACGCGCTCAATTTTGGAACCTGCGGGAGCCTTGGCGATCGCAGGGGCAAAGGCTTATGTCGAGCGCGAAGGCATTACAGGACAAACCCTAGTGGCGATTGCCTGTGGTGCGAATATGAACTTCGATCGCTTACGGTTTGTGGCGGAACGTGCAGAACTAGGCGAACATCGCGAGGCAATTTTTGCGGTGACCATTCCTGAAGCCGCAGGCAGTCTCCGCAAATTTTGTGAATTATTAGGTAAGCGCAATCTCACCGAGTTTAGTTATCGGATTGCCGATCAAGCGATCGCCCATATTTTTATCGGTGTCCAGATCGTCAACCGTGCCGATGCCGCTAATCTCGCCCAGACCTTTGCCGAAAATCATTTCACAGCGATCGAGATTACCGATGATGAATTAACGAAGCTGCATCTGCGCCACATGGTGGGTGGACGATCGCCCCTTGCCCATGATGAGTTGCTCTATCGGTTTGAGTTTCCTGAGCGCCCGGGCGCTCTGATGAAGTTTGTCGGTTCCATGAGTCCCAACTGGAATATTAGCCTTTTCCATTATCGTAATAATGGTGCGGACTATGGGCGGATTGTGGTTGGAGTGCAGGTTCCCGCTCTAGAAATGGAAGAGTGGCAAGCATTTTTGAATACCCTTGGCTATCGCTACTGGGACGAAAGCCAAAATCCTGTCTACAAGTTATTTTTGGGATGAATAAACGAAATAAGCCGTGCTATGCGCGGCTTATTTTGTTTTGGCTTAAGTTGAAAAATAGGGCTTCGGCTCCGCTCAGCCACCGTACACCGATGGCTGAGCGAAGCGATGCCCTGAGCTTGTCGAAGGGTCGAAGCCTCTCTACTACTTAGCGAGAGTCCGTAGGAGCGATCGCTGATTTTCGTTGAGGCTTTGTAAGACTTGACGGGCATCACTATTTTGCAACATCTGCAAGAGTTCTTCGATCTCGTCATTGAGCGATCGCGATACAGGCTCTTGAGACTTGGTGGGAGCAGGTGTGTTAGCCGCATTAGCATCGGGCATTACGCAGGTTCCCGTCTCACAGTCCATACCCAACTCTTGCCAATAGATACTAGGAACTGCCTTACCCCTTTGACCAATATGCTCATGCTGCATTAGCTCACTTTGGAGATAGTTGCGAGGTGAATCATGGAACTTGACATCTCTAGCATAGGGAATCGTATGGCAACCAAAGGACTTCCGATATTCTTCAGAGTCAAAGATTTTGTGGAAGAAAGCTGCAACTCCATGCTTAGTGAGAATGTCGGTATAGACAGTAATCTCGGCTTTATCATGGGGAGTGCGTCCCAATAGATGTTTGAAGCTAAACTCCATAAACTTCAGATTGGAGCTATCACGATAGAAACTATTCAGATAGAGATCAGACATTACCAATTCTGATACAAAGTGTTTGACATCAATTTTGCCCGACAAAAAGTCCTGTTCTAGTTGCGCGATCTGCTTCCGTTCCGACAGATAAGGCTGGCGCTCAAGGATCTGGGCGTAGATTTGCGGTAAAGAAGTTTGGTGTTCGGTGGGGGAGTGCACGGAATGGGCGATCGCTTCAGGATTATGCAGCATTTCTTCGGGCATCACACAGGAGCCATTCTCACAGTCCAGTCCCAACTGTTGCCAATACATAGTGGGGATAACCTTGCCCCTTTGTCCAAAATGCTCATGCTGAAGAAGTTCTGTTTGCAGATAGTTACGGGGAGATTCGTAGAACTTAACGTCACGGGGATGTGGAATGGTGAAGCAGCCAAAAGCCTTGCGATATTCCTCTGAGCCAAGGATTTCATGGAAAAATACCGACACGCCTTCCATCATCAGAAGATTCATATATTTGGCAACTTCTTCGCCATTACGAATCGCTCTACCAAGAAGATGCTTAAAGCTCCATTCCAGAAACTTCATGTTTGAGCAGTTGTGATAAAAGCTATTCAGGTAGACAGGAGACAATACCAGTTCACCGATGAAATGCCTTACGCCCAACTTGCCCTTGAGAAAGTCTTTCTCTAACTTGGCGATCGCCTTGCGTTCAAATTCGTAGGGCTGACGCTCCAAGATCTGATGATAAATTTGACCAAGAGCGGCTTGACGTTCAGCTTCTGTGGCTCGGCGATCAACGGTAACGGCAGTGACGGTAGACTGAGTATTCATGACAACTTCTCCCAAAACTCTTAAATCAAATCTCAAACCCAGAAACTCGGTAATTCTTCTAACAATCTGGACTAACTTCTACTGATTTGTGGTTTCTGTGGTTTGTTAGCTGAAATTTATTAGTTGTAATTTATTGATTACCTATTAAAGTCTCGGAAATAATTCTTCTATAGCCTCAGTGAGCGATAAGCTTAAACACTGAGTAATTAAGTACTGAGCAATTAAGCACTTAGCAATTAAGCACTGAGTAATGCTGATATCGCTAAGTCAGTGTAGGGCTTGATCAATGCTGATGATTCTGTTGGTAAAACTTCCTCAAAGACATTTTGTAGCAAGCGATAGGCAACAGAGCATTCTTTGGCAACTTGATAGGAATTGATGATATTTGCCAACCAGTCCATCAAAGTTTCTTTAAAGAAGACTTCATCGTCACGTAAGACCGAAAGCGAGATATATCGAATCACATTAGACATATCATACTTACAGCGTTGCAGTTGTTTCTGCAATAGCTCAGGATATTGCTGAGCCAAGAGTCGAAGTGTTTTGACTACGATTTCATCAGCATGATCGCGCATGAGATTGTAGGTTTTGGTTCTTATAGAAAAACTGTTTGCAAAACGCTCCAGATTAAAAATCTCGGTATCATTGAGATAGGTATGGTCAACGTCCCCAACTCTGATGTCTAAAGTGCGATTCATGGTCAACATATCTTTTACTCCTAACCCCTATAGCCTTAATATTTATTGAATATTTAGTAAATCTCTAGTGAATGTCGAATCAATGTCAAATCAATGTCTAATTGATGCCTAGTAAATAAACTTAGTTAAATATGCTTAACTGCTTACATTTAACTAGCCACATTTAGCTGTCTCTAGCTACACTTTATTTAGTTAAAGTGAGTGCCTAAATTCCCCGTAAATAAATAATAGAAGTGACAATGCTCTCAAGTTTGAGAATGAAACTAAAGTTAATCTAATAATATATTTCGACATAATTTAACGTGGATTCGATATAGCCATTTGTCGAACTGACGTTGATTTAGCTGGAGTTTGCTTTGTTTGACTCACCGATGATTGTTTCTCACAATCAAATCTATTGTGTATAGCATTCCTAAATTATTTGGAGATTTTGGGATTTGTAGAAGCGCACCCCAGAAGTGGGCGATTCTGCAAATCATTTAGGATTGTCATAGCAATAGTAAGATGGACTCCTATGGTCATAACCAGTGATGAATTGACTAATTTAACTAATTTGACTTGATTTAACGTGATCTAACTTAATTTGCCCTATGTCTAACAAACTTGGATTTTGGCTGATCTGGACTTTATTCTTGGTCTATTCCTTTGGCTTTGCGCCACCCGATCGCCCTGATACGTTAACGCTAATTCAAAAGCTGATCGCAGGAGATTGGCAGAGTACAAATGCTTATATTGTGTCCCTGTTTAACCTCATGGGAGTTTTTCCCTGCATTTATGCTTGCTTAATCGCTAGTGATGGGCGTGGGCAAAAAGTTCCCGCTTGGATATTTTCAGGTTTATCTTTTTTAGTCGGAGCCTTTGCGTTGTTGCCATACTTCGCGCTTCGTGAGCCAAATCCCACTTTTAGCGGTAAGAAGAACTGGAATTTAAAGTTATTAGAATCGAGAATTACAGGAGTTTTGATCACAGCGATCGCTTTGTATTTCTTGGTCTACGGCATTGCTAACGGCAATTGGTCAGATTTTATTCAGCAGTGGCAGACCAGTCGCTTCATCCATGTGATGAGTTTAGACTTCTGTATGTTGTCGTTGATGTTTCCTTGGTTGCTCAGTGACGACATGGAGCGCCGTGGCATGGAGGACGATCGCTTTTTTACGACTGTGGCTTTAATTCCTTTGGTGGGAGCTTTGATCTATCTATGTTTGCGATCGCCTTTAGTCGAAAGCACGGCTGTGGAGAATTCTCCCACTAGCTAATTACGCACGATATATTTGTATAGAAGTAACTAGACGCGATCTTTAGCAAAACTTTAAAGGGATTTTAATACATGGGAAGTTTTAGCAGTTGGTTAGTTAAGCTCGGTCAAAGTTGTCTACTCGTAGGGCAGATTATTACCCATATTTTGATTTATCGGCGATTTCATTGGCGCAATACCCTTGAACAGATGTCGGTGGTCGGGACAGAATCGTTACTGATTACGCTGATTACGGCTGCGTTTGTGGGAGCGGTATTTACGATTCAGGTGGCGCGAGAGTTTATTAACTTTGGCGCTCAACAAGCGATCGGGGGCATCTTAGCGATCGCGCTTAGTCGTGAGCTAATCCCTGTATTAACGGCGGTGATTATTGCGGGACGGGTGGGTTCAGCTTTTGCGGCAGAGATCGGGACAATGCAGGTCACTGAACAGATCGATGCCCTTTATATTTTGCGGACTAATCCCATTGATTATTTGGCAACGCCGAGGGCGATCGCCTGTTTATTAATGTTGCCGATTCTGACGACATTGGGGTTCTTAACTGGGATGGCAGGCGGACTATTTCTGTCGCAATCGATGTACGGAATTTCTTCAACGATGTTTCTGGACTCTGTGCAGAGTTTAATGAAGCCTTGGGATTTGGTTGCAGCATTGATTAAGTCCAGTATCTTTGGGGTATTGATCGCAGCGATCGGGACAACATGGGGCTTAACTACTACTGGCGGCGCAAAGGGTGTAGGTGAGTCCACTACCACCGCAGTGGTAACCGCATTACTCGCCATATTTATTAGTAACTTCTTTCTATCTTGGCTATTTTTTCAAGGCGTATCTATTACTTAACGTGAGTTCGACGAAAGCGCAAAAGGGTGAAAATCGCAGAGCGATTTTCACCCTTTTGCGTCATTTGCACCGCGCTTTGCGCGGTGCAAATGACGATATTGAACTGGTGTTACTTAAGAGCGTGTTTGAGAAGTTTTATTTTTGCCCCCCCTAGCCCCCCAATTCTAGGGGGAACTGTATTAGAGTCTCTCAGAATTGGGGGATTTAGGGGCAAAAGCTAATGCTTTTGCCAACGAATTTGTATAGTAATTTCAAATAAATTCAAGAGGCTTCGACTTCGCTCAGCCATCGTATATTGCTGGCTGAGCGAAGTCGAAGCCCTAATTTTCTTATTTGAATTGCCTATATGTATTAACTTCTCAAACACGCTCTAAAGGTTAAACAAATAACAATCAAGACCAAAGAAGGAAAAGGCGGCACTTAGTGCCGCCGTTATGTCGATTTATCGTTGACGCTGTTTTAGAATAAATTCTGCGATCGCTAAGTCTTGGGGGGTTGTGATTTTGAGATTAGTCTCTTCCCCCATCACGATCTGCACTGCCAAACCCACTTTTTCAAACAGAGCTGCATCATCGGTCACTTCCCAGCACAGTTCCACAGCTTTACTATGGGCTTCCTTGAGCAGATTTGCCTGAAAACCTTGGGGAGTTTGCGCCGCCCATAGATCATCACGATTCGGCGTATCAATAATTGTTTGAGTGGCTCCATCGACAATTTTGATTGTGTCCTTTACGGGAACAGCCGCTATAAACCCTTGCATCGTTTGTAAAGCGCGATCGCACCGATCAAATAAGTCGGGTGTTGCTAAACATCTTGCGCCATCATGAATCAAGACGCGATCGCCCTCTGGTGGCAGAGCCTGCATTCCATTAAATACAGAAGCTTGGCGCGTCGCTCCACCTTGAATCAACCGAATTGGTTTAGAGGTTTTTAAGCTATTAAAAATTTTTTGAAAGTCGGGATAGTCGTCGGGTTGTGCCATGACTCCAATCCAAGCGATCGCCTGTGATGCGATCGCCGCCTCCAGAGTCCATTGCAAAATTGGCTTGTCCAGCAGAGTTAGCAGTAACTTATTGCGATCAGCGCCCATGCGCCTACCACTACCCGCCGCAGGTATCAAAAGATGACAGGTCATAGGTTAGTCCGCAAGCTGCCACCAACCAAAGGCGGGACCAATAAACCGAATCGTGATCCAAATTACCACCATTGCGCCAATGCCATACCAAGCGCCCTGTGTGGAGACCTTCACAAATGCGTCCGCCTTCTCCTTGGTTATAAAGGGTAGCCAAGATGCGATCGGCTCGGACTTGCCATAATCATCACCCATTACCTCTTTACGGCGTTTCGACTCGCCCATAGCCAACACTCCTAAATTTAATAATTCACTTAATAATATAGCCATAGCCAAGTAAGTTAAGACATAAAACCAAAATAGAGATGCGGCGCGAAGCGCCGCATCTCTATTTTGGTTTTTGGTTTTGCTATGACTGGCTAGAGAATCGTGAGGGGATCGACATCGATCGCCACTCTTACGGATTTGTTGCTAACTAACATTCGCAACTCCTCTAAACTCGGCACGTTGGGCAGTAATTCGGGCATGAATTTCAGAAGAATTTGCCAGCGATAACGGTTAGCGACTTTAGCGATCGTGGCGGGAGTTGCGCCCAATACATCCCAATTCTGTGCCAATTGCCGTAAATATTCTGCTAACTCATGGGCAGATGTTTCCACTGCCTGAGCGCTCTCACTGCTGAGATGGATTAACGCCATCTGTCCCGTGGGTGGATAACGTAGCGCCGCCCGCATCTCTAGTTCCGTTTCCATAAATTCTTCCAACTGATAGCTTTGCACCGCTTGGATGGCGGGATGTTCGGGAGTATAGGTTTGCATGATCACTTTGCCCTCTTCTTCGCCACGTCCTGCCCGTCCTGCCACCTGCAAGAGCGTTTGGGCGGCACGTTCCCCTGCGCGATAGTCGGAGAAATTGAGCAAGCCATCGGCGGAAACCACTCCCACTAGAGTTACTTGGGGAATATCTAGCCCCTTAGTTAACATCTGCGTACCCACCAATAAATCGGCGGAACCTGAGCGAAATTGGTCGATCAGCAAGCGATGTTGATCCTTATTGCGGGTGGTGTCGCTATCAAAACGAATTAAGCGGATATTTGGGAATAGCTTAGCGAGTTCCTGTTCGACTTTTTGAGTGCCGCTCCCGAAATGCTTGAAATAGGGCGAACTACATTCAGGGCAGGATTTGGGCTGGATTTGGGTGTAGTTGCAATAGTGGCAGCGTAGATGGGGGGATTTGGGTTGGTGAGCAGTGGGCGCGATCGGGTCGTGATAAGAGAGGGACACATCGCAATGGGGACATTCAGCCACATAGCCGCAGGAGCGACAGGAGACAAAGGTACTGTAGCCGCGACGATGGATAAATAGAATTCCCTGCTGCTGTGCCTCTAGCATTGCCGCGATCGCTGTTTGTAATTTGCGACTAAAAATCGAATAGTTACCCGCCTTAAATTCATCGCGCATATCGACAATTTCAATCGGTGGCATCGGCTTACCCCCAATGCGATCGGGCATAGTTAAGCTAATTGCCCCAGCCTGACTATGGGCGGCGATCATTTCGGCGGAGGGAGTTGCCGATCCGAGAACGAGGGGAATTTGCTCTAATTGCGATCGCCATTGCGCGATCGTGCGAGCGTGGTAACAGGGCTGGGGCTGATCCTGCTTAAAACTTTGGTCGTGTTCTTCATCCATGACGATCAAGCCCAAATTTGGTAAGGGCGCAAATACTGCCGATCGCGTGCCGATCACCACCTGCGGCTCCCCCGTCAGCATCAGCCGCCATGTGTCAAAGCGTTCGCCTTCTGATAGCTGACTGTGATAAACATTCACTCTAGCATCGCCAAATCTTGCCCGAAAGCGATCGGTTAGTTGGGGAGTTAAGCCAATCTCAGGAACGAGAACTAATGCGGATTTTCCCGCTTCGAGAATGGGAGAAATTGCTTGTAAATAAACTTCAGTTTTGCCCGAACCTGTCACGCCATGCAATAGAAATTGCGTAGATTTATGCTCAGAAATCGCTTTGAGAATGCTCTGCAAAGCCAGATCCTGATCATCGGTCAAGACCTTGGGGCGATCGCGCATCACCGTATGATTTTTACCACCGAGGCGCAGGGATTCACGCTTAGCGATCGTCACATAGCCTTTACTTTCTAAGAGTTGGATCGTACTTGCTGAAGCCTTGGCTAGCTTACATAGTTGCGTTTTTAGACATTCGCCGCCCTGAAGTTGTAATACTGCCAGAATCTCCGCTTGGCGTTTGGTAGCATCAGCATCGGCGGATTTGATGAGAATTACCACATCTTCATAGCGCGGTTGCGGACGTTGTGGTAGTTCTAGAACCGTTTCAATCCAATCGAGTTTCTGTAATTCCTTTAAGCCTGAGCTAGTATAGCGTCCCAGTTTTTGATAAATATAGCGGCGGCTAATGCCTTTACTGCTAGACAGATGCCCTTGCAGGAAATCCCAAACCATTTGTGCGGCTTTGGGAAGTTTAATTTCTGGACTTTCAGAAGCATTTTTAGAATCTAGTTCTATCTGTTCAATTTGCTGCTTAATCTTAATTCGATAATGGGACTGATCGAGTAACTTCGGCGGCAAAGCCACTTTGATACTTGGCATCAATGGTGTGCGGTAATAGTCAGCCATGCGTTTGAGAAGTTCCCAATACTTAGGCGGAAAGATTCCCGAACTTACGACCGCACTAATTGGTTTAATTTCTATTTCTGGATTTGCTTCAAAATCAATCGTATTACTTCCAATCTCCAAAGCGATCGCCCCCACCTGTCGATTACTCAGAGGCACGCTAAGAATGTCCCCAACCTGTACCTCGACATCTTGAGGAATGCTATAGGTTAGTAGATCATCAATGCCAATACAATCGACAATGACCGTTACAAACTGATCTAGGCGATCGCCGCCTAAATTAATATCAACATCAAGATCCAAGTTAAGTTCTAAATTTAATTCTGAAGAAATTTCCAAACTATTTTTTCAAAGACTTTAAAGTTAATATTAGCCTCTGAATGATATCGCAGACTCTATGAACCTTGCTCAAAAATCACCTTGGCTAGAACCCGCTATGCTCAGTCATGCCCAGCTATTACTGTATAGTTTTCAGCATTTAACGGGCAGATCCTTGCTATCTAGTCCCGATCAAGCATCACCTCAAGAAATCGCAGATTTACTATTTAATGCGAACTTTGTAATTGTTTCCCACGGAACCCAAGCTGATCCTATTCTTAACTATGGCAACCAAGTAGCATTAAATCTCTGGAAAATGGATTGGCATCACTTTACGCAAACGCCATCGCGCTACACCGCCGAACCCATCGAACGCAGCGATCGCCAAAAGCTACTTGCCCAAGCCCAAGCCCAAGGTTATATCGATAATTATCGCGGCGTGAGAATTGCTAGTAATGGCGATCGCTTTTATATCAATCAAGCAATTATCTGGAACCTAATCGATCAAGCAGGAACTTTGCGGGGTCAAGCCGCCACGTTTAAAAATTGGGAAGCTATTAACTAACATCAGTTCGACAAATGGCGCAAAACGGTAAAAAGTACTTTGTCCTTTTTACCGTTTTTAGCTTCCGTTGAATTGACGTTGATTTACTTTGATATTGAGATGGTATAGCTATAGTCATAATTGTTAGGACACAAAACCCAAGAAGTGAGTTGCGGCGCGGAGCGCCGCAACTCACTTCTTGGGTTTTAATTTGTCCTAATACAAGTGAATATAGCTATAAGTAGCTAGGCATAATTAAAACCCAGCGCGAAAACCTGTGGCACACGCGCAGCGTGTGCCACAGGTTTTCGGGTTTTATATTTAATTGTGCCCAGTTACTTATTGGGAAAAGAATATTAGTGACTATTAAAATCATCCAAGTTAGCAGAGAGTAACAACTGCTCAAAACTCTTGGCAATTATCGTTTGGAAGCGTTCGCGATGCTTAAGTAATTTAAATGTTCTTAATACTGTTGGTAAAGTAATTAAGCCATTTGCGTCAGCGATCGCGATCGTGCGTAAGACTCCAAATTGCACCTCTTTTCTCACCATCCACTCTGAAAGGACAGTCGCACCAATTCCATTTTCGACTATGGACTTAATCATCTCACCACTGCTCATCTCTAAGATGATATTCATTGTTAAGGGATCAATACCCCAACCTCTCAAAGATTGTTCAAAGATATTACGAGTGCCAGATCCTGCCTCGCGCATTACCCAACCTGTTGTCGAAAGCTCCGACAGCGAAACTGAATCACGCTCAAACCAAGGATGGGTCTGACCAACAACAACTTGTAAGCGATCGCCGCCAATTACAGCCTGTGTTAAACAATCGGATGTAATCGAAGATACGATTCCTTCAACTAAACCCAAATCAAATTTGCCAGCAATTGTTCCCGTAATAATTTCTTGGGTATTGCCAACTATACAGTCAACTTGAATACCCGAATATTGATGCTTAAACTGACTAATAAAGCGCGGTATCCAATAGTTACCGATAGTTTGGCTCGCACCTAGTTTTAGTTCGCCTTTCTTTAGATCATGTAATTCCTGCAATCCCCGTTTTGCTAGAGCTACTCGTTCCAAAATATCTTTCGACTCTCTTTGTAAAAGTTCACCTGCTTGCGTTATTTCGATTCGACGACCAATACGATGAAACAATGGCATCCCAATCTCTAACTCCAAACTTTGAATCGCAGCACTAACGGATGGTTGAGTTAGATAAAGTGCTTCCGCTGCGCGAGTAAAGTGTAAATGTTCGGTAACTGCCAGAAAAATACGAAGTTGTTCAAAGGTCATTTCAACTAGGTTTTAGCCTTGAGTGATGGATTCCTCCCATTATTTTAATAGAGAGAGTCTATCACTTTAATAGAAAAGAACGTTTGCTTCTATCGTTCTAAGCACACTAGAGTTGTAGCCTAAGGCTTACGCAGGATTTTTTAAAGCCCTGATCCCTAGCCACTCTCCCGTGGGAGAGGAGAACAAGAACATGGTCTGGGTTTGACTTCCCTTAATCTCTTCCCAGTGAAAGATTAGATGTTGCGGCGCGTGCGCCGCAACGCTAATTCTTGGTTTTTAATGCCTATTTTGATACTGGTGAGGGAGTGTGCTGTGGGATAAGAAGGTAAATTCACTTTTGCGTAAGTCCTATCATCAACAAAATTACTCTCCTTGGCTTAAGTAATTAATATATGACTTTAACAAATATGCTTCTCTATATGACCTTGGGGTTACTCGCAGGAATATTGAGTGGATTAGTCGGGGTGGGTGGCGGCGTGTTTATCGCACCTGCATTAGTTATATGGTTTGGTATGTCTCAACATCAAGCTCAAGGGACAACATTAGCTTTGTTAGTTCCGCCGATTGGCATACTGGCGGCTTGGACTTACTATCAACAGGGCTTTGTGGATGTGAAGGTAGCAGCTTTTATTTGCATAGGATTTCTAATCGGCGGGTTTTTAGGCGCTCACTTAGCAATAGGGATACCTAGTGCAATTTTAGAGAAGATTTTTGGTGGTGTAATTCTGGCGATCGCTCTCAAAATGATCTTCTTACACTAGCTAACCTAAGCTTAAGTTGGATATGTAGCCAGCCGTCAAGACATTTGTAGATTTTAGGATGCGCGTCCACGAAGCATAGCTGTAGCCGCCTTTATTAACGTCATTTCGATATAGCCATTTGCACCGAGCGAAGCGCAGTGCAAATGGTGCAAAAGGGTGAAAATCACGTTGTACTAGGACATAAAACCAGAAGACGAGTGGTGATAGTCATACATACACCCCTTGCTGTATTAAAATTATTAACAAATCAATAAGATTTAATACAACACCCTAATATTGCTGACGCTGAACTAGGAACTATGATCATCTCTATCCCTGAGCCAATTAATACCATCGTCACTTTTTCTCATCCCATTCTCATGTTGTCTACCTTAGGTCTAGCCCTATATGCAGGCTATACGGGCTGGCAGTATCGTCGTATTCGCAGCACTGAAGGTGATGAAAAGAAAGCACTGATTTCTAAAAAATATAATATTCTGCACCACAAGTTGGGATCGCTCTTTTTGGTATTGATGGTTGCAGGTACGGTCGGTGGTATGGCAGTGACCTATAACAGTAACGGTAAGTTATTTGTGGGCGCTCATTTGCTAGCAGGTTTGGGTTTAGCATTTCTCGCAGCACTATCCGCTGCCCTAGCGCCATTGCTTCAACAGGGTAAGGAATGGGCAAGAGTCACACACATCACGGTGAATACATTTTTAGTCGGTATTTTTGCGTGGCAGACTCTTACAGGTTTCCAAATTGTGCAGAGAATTTTAGAACAGATGTCTAAGGCTACTTAAAATATTGCTCTATCAAAACAAGAAGAGCGGCGCAACGCGCCGCTCTTCTTGTTTCTAACGTGAGTTCGACGAAAGCGCAAAAGGGTGTAAATGGCTATATTGAACTGATGTTAACGATAATGTCAGCTTTTCTCTATCTACTGTGTCGCGTACAGTGCCGACTCCAACCCAAAAGATGAGTGGCGGCGCTGTGCGCCGCCACTCATCTTTTGGGTTTATTTCCTTCCCGAAGTAAGGTTTGCTATGGCTATATCGAAACCACGTTAACGATAGTTAGTGAATTGTAGAGCGAGAGGGAAATCTTGGGATTTGACAAATTGAATTACATCTTGTAAATCATCCTTTGATTTGGAAGTAATTCGCAAAGCATCGCCTTGAATAGAAGCTTGTATTTTAGGAAATTCATCGCGAATCGATTTAGATAATTTCTTGGCTTGTTCCTGTTCAATACCGCGTTGCAGCTTAATCTTTTGGATCACCCGATTACCGCTTGCGGACTCAACTTCGCCATAGTCAAAGATTTTTAGTGAGAGTCCTCGCTTAATCGCTTTGGACTGCATCACATCGATAACTGATGTCAGCGTAAATTCACTATCGGTCTTGATAGTCACTAATTCTTTATCAAGTTCTACTTCAGTATTAGTACTTTTGAGGTCATAGCGGCTGACAATTTCGCGACGAGTTTGATCGATCGCATTGACTAATTCTTGATGGTCAAAGTCACTGACCACATCAAAGGAATAACTAGAAGCCATAGGTTTTAATGTAAGTATGTGGATGGATGTGAGTTTGCAGATATCCAGAATAACAAAAAAGCAGGTTAAAGCTCTATTGCCATAACCTTCTGCCTTCTTCGCCATGTAAGCGATCGTGAGTGTCGCGCAGTAAAGCAGGAATATTTAACTCTTCAGGACATCGCGGTAAGCAGTCACCGCAATCTGTGCAGCGTGTAGCTTTGCTCCCCGGAAACCAATGTCCCGCATTCTCAAACATTTTGTAACGATATTTGCCAAACTCGTTCATATCAAAGGCGATCGCCATATTTCGTAGCCGCAAGACTTCGGGAATATTGATGCCTTCAGGACAGGGCAGACATTGATAGCATTGAGAGCAATACTCGTCACCGAGGGTTTGATAGCGTCGATTGATGCAGTCCATCACCGCTTGCTCTAGCTCAGACATGGGCGCGTCGTTGTCCCACGCCTCTCGGTGCGAGTCCACTTCGTCGGGATTAGCTGCGCCAAGGCTGAGGGTATGCACACGCGGATCACTGAGCAAAAAGCGATCGCCCATATACAAAGCTGTGAAGGGATAGCTCACACTCGCTAATTCTTCGGGAGGTTGGTACAGCATTCCGCCTTTATCCGATGGCGAGATGATAAATACGCCCATGTCTTTTTCATGGGCAAGCTGGACAGCGGGGGCATTGCGTTGATTGAAGTAATAATAGTGGAGGTTAACGGATTCAAATAAGTCCGTTTTAATGGTGTCAAGAATTACTTCTAAAGGCGCATGGGTGGAGAAGCCAACATGACCGATCATTTTTTGATCGATCGCTTCCTGTACTGCTTTCATGCAGCCCTTGGGATTTTTTACTAAGTCCAGATGCTCGTATAGGTTGATCCCATGGATATCGAAGTTATCGATATAGTCCACGTTCATTTTTTTGAGGGACTGCTCGATCTGGCGACGCATCGAGTCTGCGTCTTTGGTGGGGGATATTTTGGTGGTGAGATAAAAGCGATCGCGTTGTTTTGCCAAGCCGTTTCGCATCGCTTTACCGATAAATTCTTCGCTTTTGCCGTAGCCTTGGGCGGTTTCAATGTGATTGATGCCCACTTCTAGGGCGCGATCAATAGTCCGATGGGCATTTTCCGCCGATGCGTTATAGCGCATTGCGCCGAGGGAAAACACCGACAGCAACATCTCAGTTTTGCCAAAACGACGATAGCGCATAGTTTTATTGAGCTTAAGAAAATTTAGAAAAAATCAGAAAAATTAAAATTGGCGACGGGCGAAGATGAAGATGGAGATCGCTAGGGTTAACAGGGCATAGCTGAGGATATAAACACCATTGTTAAACATATCGAAGAAGCTCGGCAAAATGTTATAAACCGCTTCATTTTTGAGGTTAGCACGGGACAGATCGGGCAGGATCAAATAAAGAGTCCGCATGATTGTCTGGAGGCTAGGATTTTTGGAGATTTCCCCCAAGGCTAATAAATCGCGGCTAAAGTTGCCGATCACATAGGCGGCAAGGGTCAATAGGGACGCAATCAATGAGCCTGTGAAGGAGCCGAAGAAAATAGCGATCGCGCCCAACAGCATAATCTGCCAGAAGATAAAGAAGTTAGCTGTGAGAATGGCAGGAATAGGAATCGGAATTTGTTTTAGGGTCATCAAGGCGATAAAAATCGCGGTCATAATCGCCACTAGCGCTCCGACAACTGCCGATAGTCCCAAATGCTTGCCTAAGACAAATTCAGTACGGTGCATCGGCTTAGCGATCAGAATAAAAATCGTGCGCTTGTCGATTTCTTTATTGATGAGATTTGTGCCGACCAGCACTGCCACGATCAAGCTCACCACCTCGATCGCTGCCAGTCCTGTATCCACGATCATCTTGGCGGAAGAATCGTAGGAAAACTCTGGCAAGATCATAATTGCGGACACCAAAACTAGGGTGTAAAGCAACGACAAATACAACACCTGTTCGCGCACGGTTTCGCGGAATACATTGGTGGCGATCGCCCAAACGCGACCTAAACTTAAACTCAGATTTAAGCCAAAGTTCATCGGTCTATCAATTCCTTTTAGTTAACATGAGTACACACTTCACAATTGCGTGAGGGCATACGGCGCAAAGCGTCGTCTGTTTCTAGTTTTTTAGCACTTCACAATTTGCATTTTACAGCGTTTTGCGAGACTGTAATGGTGCGATCAAGTCTTACATCATCAACCTATGCGTAATTGGCAATCGATACTACCCTTCATTCATCAACTAACCCAACAGGTCGGCGATCGCCTGTTACAAGATTTTGAGCAAGCAAGGGTCGCCATTACCAAGGAGGATGGGAGCTTGGTCACAAATAGCGATCGCTGGGCAGATGACTTTATTAAAAATGCTCTTACCCAAGAATTTCCCGAATGTGGCATTTTGACCGAAGAATCGACCCATACCCTTAGCGATCGCGAATGGGTCTGGGTAATCGATCCCATCGACGGTACAACCAATTTTGCGAGAGGGATTCCCCTCTGGGGCATTTCCTTGGGGTTACTGCACCAAGGTATACCCGTATTCGGCTATGTGGCAATGCCGCCATTACGTCAGAATATCTATGGCTGGTCAGATGCCAATGGTTCGGCGGCTTTTATGAATGACTTGCCTTTGCAACTCCCCGACGCGCCCGACCCGCAAGCCCTAGACAACTATTTTTTTAGTATCTGTTCTCGCAGTTTAGAAAAAATGGGGCGATCGCAATTTCCTTTTAAAGTGAGAATGTTAGGAGCCGCAACCTATAATCTGCTCACCGTGGCGCTGGGATCGACCATTGGCGCGATCGAGGCAACCCCAAAGATTTGGGACATTGCCGCCGTATGGGTAATTCTTAAGGCTGTTGGCGCGATCTGGTTGCCGCTAAACTCTGATTTATCAACGCCAGAACAGTCAGCCAGTCCGATCTTTCCCCTCACCCCTGACCGCGACTATAGTCGGCAGAGCTTTCCCACACTCGTTGTTAGTCATGAACAGTTTAAAAACACTATATTGAGAACATCGGTAGTTGGTATGGCTCAGTCATAATATTTATCCTAATATCCTCATGGATCTTGAACTTTCTCGATTTTATAAAGCTTGTAACCCTACGCATCCCCTCGACTCTAGCAATGAGGAGGATCGCAGCTATTATGTTGACCTCTCAACGGTGCGGGGTGAAAAGCTGATTGAGAGCTTGTCGCGCAAAATTGTGAAGATCGCGCCCGATGAGTTAACCTGTCAGTTGTTTACTGGACATATCGGCTGTGGCAAATCGACGGAACTTTTGCGACTGAAGCATGAACTAACCGAGAAAAAATTTCATGTGGCTTATTTTGAATGCGATCGCCAGTTAGAACTGAGTGATGTTGATGCTAGCGATATTTTGCTCGCGATCGCAGGACAGCTTAGTAATGGTTTAGAAAAGGAAGGGATTAATATTATTCCTGAATATTTCAAAAAATTGTTTGGCGAACTGAAAGATATTTTGCAAACCAAGCTTGATTTGAGTGCCAATTTCAAGCTATCAGTAGGGATTGCCGAGATTACGGCTCAAGCCAAGAATAGCCCGTCATTGCGGCGGCAAATGCGCGAAAGGTTAGAGTCGCGCACCAATAGCATCATCAATTCGATTAATAAGGAGTTGCTTGCCCCTGCAAAGGAAAAGCTGAAAGCTAAGGGCATGAATGGATTAGTCGTGATTGTCGATAATCTAGATCGCATTGAAAATCGCATTGATGCGAAAGAACAGTCCAAGGCGGGATATTTGTTTGTGGAACGGGGCGATCAGTTGCGGGGGCTAGATTGCCATGTGGTCTATACGGTTCCATTGTTGCTGACTTTTTCCAACGATGCGGCGATCGTCACCAGTCGTTTTGGAACGGATATTAAGACTTTGCCGATGGTTCCAGCAAGGTTACAGGATGGCAGTGAGTGCGAGGCAGGAATGGCGCTACTCAGACAAATTGTGATGGCGAGAGCCTTTCCAAAGGTTAATCCTGTTCAGCGACTTAACAATGAATTTGTAAATAAAGTATTTGATAAGCCCGAAACCCTTGATCGCCTATGTCAAGCTAGTGGCGGTCATGTACGCAATTTATTTCGCTTATTGTACGGTTGTCTAGAGCAAGACGATCCACCGATTACGGCTAAGTTGGTGGAGAGTATCATCGCTAAAGAGCGGAATAAGATGCTAAAAACGATCGATGAAAAAGAATTAGAATTAATTCAGAAGGTACGGCAGGATAAGCGGGTACGTGGCGAGTCGGAGTATCAGACTCTAATCAAGAGTCAGTTTGTGTTTGAGTATGAGTATCAGGGTAATAGTTGGTTTGATGTGAATCCAATTTTGGATGATTAGAGGAAAGTTCTATGAGCGATCGCACTGACATAATTGCTGAGATAATTACAGAAACAATTGCCGATAACAATCGTGATGCGATGCGCCGATTGATGCGAATTGTGACGCGATCGCAAGGTTTTTCCCTATCGATCGCTTTGTGTAACTATCGCCTACTGCAAAAGCGTGTATTACGGGAATTGCGATCGCAACTAGCGGCGCATGATTTACCTGAAACTGCGATCGCTATATTAGAAATAGAACCTGACGCGAAGACTTTGCTTGCGCCAATTCAGAAGTTAATGGGCGAGGTGCATAAACTTCCAACTGAACAGAAGCCAAAAGTGCTAATGGTTTTGGGATTGGATGCAGTTACGGAAATCGAAGCAGTTCTCAAATCCGCAAATCGAGTCAGAGAAGAATTTGCCAATTGTTTAGAGTTCCCGATGGTGCTGTGGCTGAGCGATCGCACTCAAGACATTCTCACCCGTGAGGCGAATGATCTAGCGAATTGGACTACGGCTGGGGCGATCGAGTTTCAACTTGAGGCTGTGGAGCTAAAAACTCTAGTACAGAATTCTTTAAATGCCATATTTAATCGCTATTTGCAACCGCAAGGGTTAGGACTTGGGAATGCGAATTTGCGACAAATGGAACTGATGACCGCGATCGCGGAGTTAGAGAGCCAACAAATTGAAATTGATCAGGAACTAAGGGCAGGTCTGGATTTTGCCTTTGGCTGTATGGCGATGACTGCGGGAGAGGTCGAGAAAGCACAAGATTTATTTCAACGGAGTTTGACATTTTGGCGGCAATCAGGAGTGCAGCCTCAACAAGCAGTTTGTCTATTGCAATTGGGAATGTGCGCTCAAAATAAGGCATTTCGCGATCGCTATCATAAGCAACCTTTTTACGAATCGGCTAGAACATATCTCGCCGAAAGTATCGCCATCTTTCGGGATTTGAAAAAACGGGAGTTAGTGGCGCTATATATCAATTTTTTGACGGCAATTATGGAAGAGTCACAAGCCTTTGAGGACTTAGAATCTCTTGCCAATGAAGCCTTAGCTCTACACCAAGCCTATCCCAATCTACTACGCGAAGCTCACGATCGCGGGATTCTGGCATCGGTGAAGCTATGGCAAAGGGACTATATTGGGGCGAAGGAGTTTGCGGATTCGGCTCTGGCGCTGTATCGCGAAGGTGAAACTTTACATCTATCCAATTTTGCGCCTTCTCAACGCTATGCCTATTGTAAACTTGAACTTTGGTTGGCAAAGGCTTTAGAGGGATTAGGCGAGCGCCAAGGTGCGATCGCGCGGCTCGAATCCGTAAGAGATCAATGGAATCATCAATATGATGCTCAAAGCTATGTGGCGGTTTTGGAAGAATTGCGATCGCTATACACCGCCGCAGGTTTATACCTAGAAGCCTTTGAAACTAAACAACATCAGCGATCAGTAGAACAGCAGTATGGATTACGCGCCTTTATTGGAGCGGGTACGCTCAATCCCAAACGGGAAGCAAATAATCCTGATATGTATACAGCGCTTTTGCTTCAGTCAGATCATATTGCTCAAGAGATAGAAGCTTCAGGCAGAATGCCCGATGTGAATAGATTAGTCGATCGCATTGGTCAGGCGCGTTTCCCTTTAACGATTGTGCATGGTGATTCGGGAGCGGGGAAAAGTTCGATTTTGAGTGGTGGCGTGATTCCTGCGTTACGGCTGAGAGAGAGCTTTGATGGGCGCAAAGTCTTAGTTTTGGCGATCAAGAACTATAAAGATTGGAGTGCTGAAATTCAGCAACAGTTACAGGATTATTTCGGCGATCGCCGTCCGTTACTTGACCCAATCCATCATTTCAAGCGCAATATTGATGAGAATTATTTGACAGTATTGATTTTCGATCAGTTTGAAGATTTCTTTTTTAAGAAGGAAGATTTTCGCGATCGCTTACCATTTTATAAGTTCCTTAAGGCTTGTTTGCATACGGATTTTGTGCGGGTGGTGTTGTCGCTGCGAGAGGACTATCTGCATTATTTATTAGAATGCGATCGGGCTGTGGATTTGGAAAAAGTAGAGAATGACATTCTCGGTAAGCAGATCCGTTACTATCTGGGGGATTTTACACAGGATCAGGCGCGACAGGTAATCGAGGCATTGACTAGGCGATCGCAGTTGCGGTTAGAGCCTGATTTAATTGAGCGTCTTGTCACAGATTTGAGTAATGAGCAGCATCGGATTTTGCCGATTGAGTTGCAGGTGGTGGGGGCGCAGTTGGAGTCAGAGATTCCGCCGATCGCGAATCTGCGCGAGTATCTTGCATTAACAGGAGATACGCATCGTAAGCCCAGTGAGGTGTTGGTGGAGCGGTGGTTAGAGAATGTGGTACGAGATTGCGGGGAGGCGAATCAGGATTTGGCGGAGAGGGTGTTGTATGCGTTGACGGGGAATGAGGAGAAGCGTCCGCAAAAGACGCAAGCAGAGCTTGCCAGTGAGTTGTTGGGGGAGATTTCTGGTGATAGTTTAGGGATTAGATCCCCTCTACCCCCCTTGCAAAGGGGGGCTTTGGATACTTTAGGAAGTATAGATAACTTAGTCCCCCTTTCCAAGGGGGATGCCGAAGGCAGGGGGATCAAACCTCTCAACGAAGCAGAAAATCTCTCGCTGGTGCTAGCAGTTCTCGTTGGTTCTGGACTTGCTTTTCGGGTGAGTAGTACGCCTGATGACCGTTTTCAGTTGATTCATGATTATTTGGTTAGCTTTATTCGCAAAAAGTATGTCTTCGGGATGGCGGAAGAGTTGCGGATGACCAAAGAACAATTGCGATCGGCGCTAGAGGCAAAAGATTTAGCTTTAGAAGCAAAAGAGAAGGAACTCCAACGCGCCGAAATCGCCGAAATCGAAGCAGTGAGTATTACCTGTGAGGCTTATTGGCTTGCCCATAAGGAGCTAGACGCAATGGTGGCAGGATTGAGAGCTGCAAGGCGGATCTTCGATCCTGATATCCGCAAGATTGTCCCTAACTTTACCGAGGGTAGAACCTTTGGGCGACTATGGGAAGTCATCTATAGAATTCGCGAAGCTAATCGCCTTGAGGGACATCGCGAAGGGGTTATGAGCATAGCCTTTTCACCAGATGGAAAAACCATCGCCTCTAGCAGTGATGACCACACAATCAAATTATGGAATCTGGAAGGAAAAGAACTGCTTACACTCACGGGGCATAGCAATAGGGTTATGAGCGTTACCTTTTCTCCCGATGGCAAAGCCATCGCTTCTGGTAGTGGTGACAGAACTATCAAATTATGGAATCTGGAAGGAAAAGAACTGCTTACACTCACGGGGCATAGCAATTGGGTTAATAGCATAGCCTTTTCACCAGATGGAAAAACCATCGTCTCTAGCAGTGGTGACAGAACTATCAAATTATGGAATCTGGAAGGAAAAGAACTGCTTACACTCACAGGGCATAGCAACGAGGTTAATAGCATAGCCTTTTCACCAGATGGAAAAACCATCGCCTCTAGCAGTGATGACCACACAATCAAATTATGGAATCTGGAAGGAAAAGAACTGCTTACACTCACGGGGCATATCTATGGGGTTTTGAGCATAGCCTTTTCACCAGATGGAAAAACCATTGCCTCTGGTAGTTATGACAACTCCATCAAATTATGGAATCTGGAAGGGAAAGAGCTACGTACGCTCATGGGGCATATCTATGGAGTTATGAGCATAGCCTTTTCACCAGATGGAAAAACTATTACCTCTGGTAGTTATGACAACTCCATCAAATTATGGAATCTGGAAGGAAGAGAACTGCTTACACTTATGGGGCATAGCAACGAGGTTAATAGCATAGCCTTTTCACCAGATGGAAAAACCATCGCCTCTGGTAGTGGTGACAAGACAATCAAATTATGGAATCTGGAAGGAAAAGAACTGCGTACACTTATGGGGCATAGCAACGAGGTTAATAGCATAGCCTTTTCACCAGATGGAAAAACCATCGCCTCTGGTAGTCTTGACAAGACAATCAAATTATGGAATCTGGAAGGCAAGGAACTGCGTACACTTATGGGGCATAGCAATTTGGTTTTGAGCGTTGCCTTTTCACCAAATAGGATAACCATCGCCTCTGGTAGTTTTGATAAGACAATCAAATTATGGAATCTGGAAGGGAAAGAAGTGCTTACACTCACGGGGCATAGCTATGAGATTATGAGCGTTGCCTTTTCTCCCGATGGCAAAACCATTGCCTCTGGCAGCTCTGACAAGACAATCAAATTATGGAATCTGGAAGGAAAAGAACTGCGTACACTTATGGGGCATAGTGATAGGGTTTTGAGCATTGCCTTTTCTCCCGATGGCAAAACCATCGCCTCTGGCAGTTATGATAACTCCATCAAATTATGGAGTCTGGAAGGTAAAGAACTGCGTACCCTCATAGGGCATAGGCATGGGGTTAATAGCATTGCCTTTTCACCAGATGACAAAACTATCGCCTCTGGCAGTTATGATAACTCCATCAAATTATGGAGTCTGGAAGGAAAAGAACTGTGTACCCTCACGGGGCATAGCAATGCAGTTTTGAGCGTTGCCTTTTCGCCCGATGGCAAAACCATCGCCTCTGGCAGCTCTGACAACTCCATCAAATTATGGAATCTCGAAGGTAAAGAACTGCGTACCCTCATAGGGCATAGGCATGGGGTTAACAGCGTTGCCTTTTCGCCCGATGGCAAAACGATCGCTTCGGGCAGTTCTGACAAAACGATCAAGCTTTGGGATATCGATCCAGAGTTAGCAATTTCTGAAGCCTGTGACTGGCTCCGCCCTTACCTCACCAATAATCCTAATGTTTCTGAAAGCGACAGACAACTTTTGACAAGTCCCGTAGGGGCGTAGCCATTTGCACCACAAGCTTAAACACCAAAAGATAACCGCCAATCGCAAATGCTACGCCCTCTTTGCTTTCACCGATAAAATTTTCCTGCGTTGACCTCTCCAGCTTCACTGATCGCTTGTCCCTGCGTTGTAAGTTTCTGGGCATAGCATTCCCAAAATAAAGCGATCTTAAAGATTGATAGATTACTGTGGGAATGCTATGCCCCTACATTTCTATCTATTTGAAATTCCATTATCAACAAGGCTAGGAATCTTCGCCTTGAAGCATTTGTCTGTGAATTTGATTTTTAACCCGATTTTTATTTTTTAGCGGATAAGTTACACTGATATCAACTGATACAGGTCAAACTTTGTAATGAGATAATGCAAATGAACACCACAATTACCGTTGAACAAAGATTATTAGACAAAATCCGCAACTTATCATATGACAAGATTATAGAAGTAGAAGACTTTATCGACTTTCTCTATCAGCGTCAAACCGACTCTGAGCAGAATCTAGTCATAGCTGCTACCAAACTCTCAGAAGCTAGCTTCTCCAAAGTATGGGATAACCCAGAAGATGCAGAATATGACAACCTATAACTTTGGAGATGTACTTTTAGTCCCATTCCCCTTTACCGATCAAACCACCACTAAAAAACGCCCGACGATTGTTATCAGTTCAGATAGCTACAATCAGTCAAAACTAGATCTAGTTCTAATCGCTGTCACCAGCCAAGTCAAAACACCATTGCAGTTTGGTGAAACGCTCATAACTGATTGGTCAAAAGCAGGGCTGTTAAAGATTTCAGTGATTAAGCCAATCATCACAACCCTTGAGAAGCAACTTGTTATTAAAAAACTTGGCAAATTAGAAACCGCAGATATACGGGCATTACAAAGTTTATTGCAACAAATTATTGAAATCAGTCTATAAAAATATAGATATCGCTAGCCAATGCGACTCCATAGAAGAGTTAATCAAGTACTGATCGAAGATATCGCCACATAATCTAAACTTGTTCATCAAATCTAGTGCGAAAATTGCCGTATTTAATCCAATATTGTCGCAATTGATGGTGGGGAGTGTGTAGGCTTGCCTTAGAGCGATAGAGAATCACTTGGCGATGATCGCCCATCCAGATCTTGTCCACAGGCTCCACCGTGATCACCGTTCCCCCCAGTGAGATCACACATTCTGAAAAACGCTCAACGGCGCTATAGTCAACGCTCTCAAAGATGAAGAAATTACCAGAACAGATCAAATGGCGGCTGCGAATCCAGCATTGCATTTTCTTTTGTGCCTCTGGCGGCAAGATTTTAGCGCTATTAGTTTCACTGACTTCTATCTGTAACTCAGGTAAATTCGCAGATAACTTAGTGGGCAGTTTATAGGATACTTGGGACTTCATGGGCAAAGCTCTCCCTTTTTTCAAACTTTAATGGACCAGTCGTCGAACCCCAAACCTGTTGATGCGTATTGATGTCCATTCCTTTGTCAAGGCTCAACCAAGTGGTTTCCGTGACTTCGACATAACTATCGAGATAGGTTTGGCAACCATTCTTTTCAATGAAGCAGCTATTTCCCTCGACACCACCGATAAAGCGATCGCCTTCGCGTCTAAATACCATCGAGCAGTTATAGCGTCGTGCGATCGCCTCTGGTGAGATGGTTTCGAGAATATTGCGATCGCGCCCTGAGCCAGCATAAAACATGGCATCCTTGAGGCTAAAGTTTTCGATGTAGATGTGATCTCCGCGATCGATTAAGCGATGCACACCTTGGCGATAGGGAGTCCAGAGATCGTGGTCATACACCTGTTCCGAATAGAGTCCAATCCCTGAGAAAAACTCAAAGGGAAGGGGACGGAAAAACACATGGATATGAGCGAAGTCCTTGGGACTAGCGGCGGCTTGTTTGTAGTTACTGAAATCCCCTGACATCCATTGGGCGAGGGTGGTCAAGTTGCTGTTGTTAGTGATTGTGTTTGTATCCATTTAGGTGTTTTCCCCAGCACAACATCTTATCCCTAGCATTACTGCTAGTTTGACCTATTCCTTATACCAATTCACAATACCAATTCACAAAAGCATTGTCATGTGAACTAAACACCAAACCCAGTAAGTTTTTTTGAAGACTAAAAATAGATTCCCCATTACCAGTCTTGGTATTTTTAGTTTTGGTATTCTTAGTTTTGGTATTAGCTATTCCTTAGACTTTTGACGAATCTCCGAAGAGAAGGAAGCCGTAACTAATCCTGTGCCTGCACTAGTCTTGATTAGAGACACACGGCAGCGCACATTGGGATTAACAAACCAAATCTTTTCTTCGGCAGAGGCGCGATCGTAAGGGGTAACTAAGACAAAGGTATCGTCATCGGTGAAATGATATTCACCAACGGCGGCGACTTCTTCGGCGTAGCCGATCTCACGGAGCAGTTTGCCACAGTTAGGTCGATCGCGATCAGGCACAGGGACTAATACGCAATTGCCTTTGATGGGTTCGCTATCTTCCCAATCTGATTGACCTTGCCAACTCATCCGAAAAGGGGCGATCGCCTCTTGTGGATCGACGTTGTAGGCTTGGCAAAGCGCGATGACCTCAGGTGCGTCCGTTGTCAAAGATGTAATCTCGATTTCTGACTGAACTGCTTCAAAATGTCCAAATGCTAAATGATGAGCGCTACGTTGCGATCGCCAGTTACCGATTGAATTTTTGACAAATTCGCTAATGTCCATAGATTTCGTGACTAATTCTTGGGCTTCCTTGGCGATCGCGTGGCTTTGGCGGCAGTATCCACCTTGGGCTTAGCAAATCCACTTGATTTACTAGAGGCTCTAGGCTTTTTCGATTTGATACTTAACTCAGGTTCAACTGCCAACTCCGCAATGGGTTCAGCAACAGTTTCCGCAACGGGTTCAACTACTGGTTCAGGGATTGGTTCTACTACTGGCTCAGGAATAAGTTCAGCAATGGGTTCAACTACTGGTTCAGTAATTGGTTCTATCACTGGCTCAGGAACAACTTCAGCAACTGGCTCGATTACTGGTTCAATTAATGGCTCTACAGTCAACTCTGGAGTTTCTACTGCGATCGCCTCAGTCTCAGTTACGATTTCTTCCGCTAAAACCTCCATAACTGACTCAACTAATGGTTCAGCAACTGGCTCTGCAACTTTTGCGGTAGTCACTTCAGCAAGTCCGATCTCCGACCTAAGCTCATGGGGCATAGAGACGCTAATCACCCTGCCACCCGCACGGTGGATAGCACTTAATCTATGGGAAAAGGAACTATAGGGAACTGTGACAGTGTGAATACTGCTGCGATTTAATCTGCCAATGGCACGACCACCCATAAACTTGATGGTGATGTAGTCAATCTTTGTCCCCGTTGAAGGAATATCTAAAGTTTTCATGTCAAATCATCCTAGCGATCGCACTATGGCGATCGCATATCAAAAAATATAACGGCTAAATAATTATGAGAATTTTATTAAAAAAATTTTAAATGTATTTTATCAGATTAAATAACGCTTGTTATTCAGAATCTGAGATTAGCGATCGTCACTAATCAATATAGCAAAGCAAGTTTTGCTGAGGATATAAAACCAGAAGATGAGTCGCGGCGCATAGCGCCGCAACTCGCTTCTGGGATTTTGGCTTCTGGGATTTTGATTATCGCTTGGTCTAGATTTCAGTAATGCTGACAATCTTGCCAGAGGTGCGATTAATCCGTTGGATTTGAGGAGTCATCTTGCTCGCCGAGACGATGTATTCGGTGTTGCTGACACGACGACGGGTATCAAACTTAGAACCAGATACAACAATCTTGAAGCGACGCTCTGTACCAGAGTTAATCACATTCGCCGTTGAAGGCTTGATCACATTGCTGCTGTTGGTTGCTACGTCAAATACAAGTTGTGAAGATTTGACAGCGCTATCAACTTGAGCTGCACCACGATCTAGCACAAACATCCGATTGTAGCCAACTTGTTTAGCATTATTAGCGCTATTGCGTCCACGGTTATAGGGAACGACATTTTCGCCAAAAGCAGATTGGTACTCATCGCTATCGATGAAGGAGTCGATCTCCGCATCGTAGCCTTCGGCAACGGTACGCACGATATGCTCGGACACTTCACGCTGATCCTGAGGGGCGCGACCCAACAGGTGCAAGAAGTTTAGCTCCACAAAGCGATTAGGTGCAGAAGATGCAAAGTAGCGATCGCGGTAAAAGTCAGACTTTGCTACGAGGCGCACAAACTCACGCACAGAAATCTGGCGATCGCGCAGTTTTGACTCTGCTGATACAAGGCGCTCGCTCTCCATCACATGGGGATTGCCAAGAACTTGTTTGTAAACACTACGAATCACTGTTTCCAGATCTTCAGCGCTGCTATTGGGATAGAGTTCAAGGGCAGATAATAAAGTAGCCATAGTAAATCCCTCTCCGAGATAAGAAATAAATTGGTTTTAAATAAGGCTCTAATATAGATTTCTTTAAAATAATTTCTAATTAATCACAATTACCTAAACAAATCCAGACAATAGATTTTAGGAACTAGAGAATACTAGCCATTACTTATAAGTTATCCAAAAATAGTGTAGGTAAAAATCTTAAATTTGAGTTCAGTTAATATTGAAATATTTATTAAACTTAATTATTAACTTGTTATTAATTTTTATAAAAAAGTAAGTGGCTATAGAAATTATTTAATCAGCATCTAAAAATCTCAAAAAGCACAAAAATAAGTAATCAACTACTGAGTAAGCGCTAATTTTATAAATTAATTAATGCTTACTCAGTAACTTTTACCAAGTTGATACTTATCGAAATTCCTATAGCGATCGCAAGATCATCTATTGGTAAATTTCCTGAACAAATAACAAATTAGGCAAATTACCCATGAGTAATTTGCCTAATTTGTTTATACGGCGGTAATGCTAGCGATTACGCCGCCTTGTTTGTGAATGCGTTGATATTCTTGAGAAAGTTGGTCGAGGGGGACAAGATAAACCTTGTTGCTGCGACGGAACTTGGGAATACTGTTGAGAACTTTGGCACGGTAGCCAGTAACTTCGATGCGGTAAACCTTGCTGGTAGGAGTACCGAAGGAACCACGACGGGTCAAAGGCGCATCCGCAGGAGTGCGGAATCCTGCCCCGCTAGCTGAGGGTGAGATCACCGCAGTGGGGATAGAGTTGATCATCAAAGAGTTGAGCTTAGGTCTGTTGCCAGACAAGTCACCCTTTAAGCTGCTGCTGGCGGCACCGCGCACAAGCTCAAAGGTGTGGCTAAACTGTACCAAGTTGGTGATGGCTTCGGTCTTGTAGCCACGGATATAGGGAACGATATTCTCACCGAAAGTGGTCTGATATTCATCGCTGTCGATGAAAGAATCAATGTCAGCCTCAAAACCTTCAGCATCGAGGATATCGCTATGACTACGCACTTCGGCATAGTCGATGGGGGCGCGTCCTAGGAGATGACGGAAGTTTAGCTCAGTGGTGCGATAGCGGGTAGAGGTGTTGAAAAAGCGTGAACGGTATAGTTCAGACTTAGCAACAGCACGCACAAATTCACGAACGCTCAATTCTCCATTCTTAAATCGTGACTCAGGCACGGAAAGTCTTTCGCTTTCCATTACATAAGCATTGCCTAGGACTTGACGGTAGACAGCGCGGATCATAGATTCGAGTTCATCTGCGGATAGTCCGATTACCCACTCCATTGGTGGGGTTTCATCAAACAGACTAACACCCAAGCGCGAAGCTGCTCCAAAAGGCATTACACAGTATCTCCTGATATAACGAAAGTATGTAATAAAAAAGTGTTTGAAAAAGAGCAAATAAATTAGTGTAAATTAGCGCGTAAGTTTACACAGTAATATCACGCAATAATGAACGTAGTAATTTATACGCTTTAATATGATTGATTTTCTTACAAGTCAGTAACCTTAATTATCAAGATTTATGAATCTTGATTAACTTTTTCCCTAAAGTCTTAGCTCAAATCAGACTCCAGTGCTGCTGCCACGACGTAATGATTCTCATCTTGTTTGAGTTTTGCAAGAATTGCTTTTGCTTGAGGATGAGTAGATATGCTTAGAGATGTTGCCGATCGCCAGCGATCGCGCCAAAAATCAGAGTTAGCTAAATTCGCCAACAAATCAAGAATTTCTGTTTCAAATTCGCCTTTAATTAACTTACCCATCGCTAATATGGCGGTTTCTCTAACGGTTTGCGTGGGGTCATCGATCGCCTGACGAATTACCCTCAGCAATACATCTTCGCGATCGCTTTCCATCAAAATCCCGATAATCGTCTGCCTCGTTAGCCAGTTATGGTTTCGCTCAAATAGGCTTTCCAATAGGGGAATCGCGCGATCGCCAAAATCAAATAGAGTATTAGCAATTTCTGAGAGGACATTTTCGTCGGACTCCTTTGCTAATAGCTGCGTTAGCACCTGAAAGGATAGCTCAGTGCGATGATTACCCAGTCCCATCACGGCAAAGCGCCGATTTAAAAAATCAGGACTAGTGGCAAGTTTTTGGAGCAGGGGGATTGCTATGTCCGCAGGCATTTTGGCAAGTTGATCGAGTACTTGTTTGCGATCGTAAACCGAGCCGTTGCGAAATCTAAATTCTAGTTGGTTAAGTAGGTCAAGTAACTGGTCAGGGCGATCGCCATCATCCAATCCGTCATTAATTCGTTCACTCATCAATTAGTGGCTCCTGCACGGATTAAAATTTCCGTCGCTTGTTTTGCCCGAATAGATTTACGAGCTTCGTTAAGAGCTGTACTTTGCCAATTGTTTTGAGGGCGATAGTCTGCCCCATAGTCTAGTAAAACCTGCATGATTTCCAAATTTGCCAAGGCAGAAGCCATCATCAGGGGAGTCCAACCGCCTAAGTTGGCAGTATTGACGTTTGCACCTAATTCACAGAGTGCCTTGACTACATATAAATGACCGCGCTCTGAGGCTAAATACAGGGCAGTATCGCCAATTTTGTTGATAGCGTTAATCTCCGCACCCATTTTGATCAAGCGTTGGACAATATCCAGTTGTCCATGGCGAGACGCTGCCATCAGGACTGTTTCTTGATAATTGTTGCGATCACGAAGGGCATTTTGATCGAGGGCAGGATCGTCTAATAGATTGAGCAAAATCTCGCGATGATCGCCTTCAGCCGCAAACATTAGAGATGTATAGCCTGCGGCATTTTTAGCATTGATAGCAGCTCCGTAGTCGATCAGTAAACGAGCGATCGCGGCATAACCTTCACTTGCTGCCCACATTAAGGCGGTGTTGCTAGCACCGACGGGCGTAACTCCTCCCGTGGTGCTGGGGTTCGCCCCTTTAGCCAATAGGTCGGTGACCGCACTTTGATTGCCTCTGACTACTGCCCTGATCAACAGTTGATTTAATTCTGGTAGGTCAGAGGAAGGCATATCCCGCGCGTTGCTCATGGCTTTGTACCCATCCACGCCACTAATTCTTTCAAAATAACTTGGAAGATTTGATCGCTAGGCTTGCTAGCGATGGTGGCTTCCCAACTAATGCCCTTCAAGAAATTATCACCTGAGAGAGTTTCTACTACATCTACGCCCCAGTCCCCTGTCTGCAATGTGTCAGGTGCATTACTGGTGGGTGGTGTAGTCTTGATCCCACCTAAAACTAGGATTTCAGGTAGGTTCTCTAGCGTTATCCCTTGACTAATGCGCTTGTGATGCAAGGCGATCGCACAAAATTCGCCAATCTGCTGTGGGGAGAATTGATTACTGTCAAATAAGATTTCGGCGATCCAATGGGGATGATCGATCAAACGTATCTGGCAGCTAGGGCGATCGCTCAAGCCCAGACGAAAGACCTCCGCAAATTCCTCTCGGCTCAAAGATGACACAGCGATCGGATTTATGTCGAAATTATGAGAGAGAAGCATTCTCTTTTGTAAAGGCTCAGAAGATTTAGGTAGATTAGTCACACTGATTTTAATTTTTATTAAGTATTAACGGTGCTTGGGATTGGTATAGTAGCTAACACGCTTCAAGCCAATTATTCCATCGAAGATTGTATCTGAACTAGCTATGAAAAAGTATGCCTCCCTTCTGTCTGGTCTGACCCTAGTTGCTATGGTCAGCGCTTGCAGCCCAGCGACCGAACAAGCTGCAACCCCAACTGCGACTACCCCCGCTCAGACTTCTAGCCCTGCTACGCCCCCTGCAACCGATGCAACACCAAAGCCAGATACAACTGCAAGCAATGGGACTTGGCAAGATTACAAATCTTCGGCTGGCAAATTTAGCATTAAAGTTCCTAGCAAGCCCCAAGAACAGTCTCAGGAACAAAAGACTGAAGTTGGCAATATTAAACTCAATATGGTGATTGCGGAAGCCAAGGATTCAGGTTACTTCGTGGGCTATGCTGATTTTCCTGGGGAGATCAAGGGTGCAGAAGTTCAAAAAGGTTTGGGTGATGCGATTAAAGGCTCTGTCGCTAATCTCAATGGTGCAATTAAATCTGAGAAGGAATATATGTTAGGAGATATTCCCTGTCGTGATTTTGAGGCAGATGGGAAAGTGCAAACCACCGATGTATTGATGAAGGGACGATTCTGTCTAGATGGCAATCGTTTGTATCAAGTCTTTGCCCTTGGCGCTAAGGACAAGTTCTCTACTGCTGATGTTGATATGTTTATCACTTCTTTTAAAGTGGAATCCTAATCTTGAAGGAGTTTTAACTAATCCCTAAAAATAAAGGTGTTCACATACTTGACACACTATGCAGGTTTTACCCCCCTCAGTCCCCCCTTCCAAGGGGGGAAGTCTGAGTTCTCCCCCTTCCAAGGGGGAGTTAGAGGGGGGTCTAGAATCTGGTGCATCAAGTATATTAATGCCAAAATAAAAGCCGTGTTTTACGCGGCTTTTATTTTTAGGATGCTTATACTCAATTTCTGTTGTGTAGCAAAAAAAGTTCTGTTTAACGCCAGTTCAATATATAGACAATTCAAACAAGAAAAATAGGGCTTCGGCTCCGCTCAGCCATCGGTATACGTTGGCTGAGCGGAGCCGAAGCCTCTTCAAACTTATTTAGAACTGCCATAGCTATTTGCACCGCGCTTCGCGCGGTGCAAATAGAGAAAAACGGTAAAAATTACAAAGCAATTTTTACCGTTTTTCTCTATTTGTAGAACTGACCTTAATTTGGGATTAGCTAGACTTCTTGCAGACCGTCATCCTCTTCGTACTCATCATATTCATCGTCATCGTTATCTTCATCATTATCCTTGGTTAACCAATTGCAGAGGGCTAACAGAATTGATACAGAAATAATTGAAAAAATTTGCGAGCCATCGCCTGCATGCCAATACTTGAAAGCTTCTTCCTGCGCCACAATAATTACTAAAACAGCAACACGCACAGAATTAACAACAAAAGCGATCGCCATTGCCGATGGAAACATAATCCATCGCTGCCAACGAGTCGTGGGAAATACCAACACAAACATCAAGGTAATCCGCAACAGCATCAAGATCGGTGGTAGTCCCGCACAACCGCGTGCCACTTCCACTGTACCGAACTGGCTCAAGATCGTGATTCCTTCTTGGCGCACCTGTGCGCCACCGTACCAAAGCACAGCATTAGCGAATTGAGCCGTAAATCCATTAACAGGGACAAATCGCTCGATCGCTGAGAATAAAAAGGTAACGGGGATACCAAGAGTTGCTGATAACAAAAGTGGTTGCCAATAATCTTTGAGTCCGCGCCAACCCGATGCTACTAGCGCTACTCCCAAGGTCGCCATAAACGGCGTGAGGATGAATAAAACATCGTAGACGCGCCGAGTTAGTAAGCTTTTAACCAATACCCACAGGATCAGTAATCCACCCACGGCGATCGCTGAGGGAGAGCTATCAAATTTCAATTTATGGCGATCGCGCAAGACAAGCAAGATCGCCACTGCCCAAGTTAAAAACTGGATCGCAGTCTCATCGATACTATCCGCGAGGCGAGCAACTAAGGTGACATTAATCGCAATCAGGCTCACCCAAGTGGCTAATAACCAAAAGTCTAATCGTTTGATCAGTTGCTGTAACTGCGTTTGTAAATTGCTAAAGTCAAGGCGCAGGATATTGTCGAGCATTACTATTAATTGGTGAGACGACTTCTCATTTATTTAGAATAGCTCATACCAAAACCCCTACAGCAACAAAAGCGGCGCATCGCGCCGCTTTTGTTGCTGTAGGAAAACTAAAAAAGGCTTTACCCTTTCTAGTTTGAGATTTATAGGATATACAACATCAGGAAAAGGATAATCCAGACAATATCCACAAAGTGCCAATATACAGAAGCGGCTTCGATGCCAAAGTGACTGGTACTGCTGTAATGACCTGCCTTGAGCGATCGCACTAATACCGATCCAATTAACGATAAACCGATAAGTACGTGTAGACCGTGAAAGCCTGTCAGCACATAGAAAGTGCTAGCAAATAGGTTAGTAGTTAGCCCAAATTCTAGATGCTGATATTCATAAATCTGACCCGCAATGAAAATAGCACCCATGATAAAGGTGGCTAAAAACCATAGTTGCGCTGCCTTAACTTTATTTTCCTTAATCGCATGATCCGCTTGGTGAATCACAAAGCTACTGGAAACCAGAATGATCGTATTAATGCCGGGAAGAAGTAACTCCAGTTCAGGTGTACCTTCGGGTGGCCAAGATGTCGCCACCGAACGAAAGGTGAGATAGGCGGCGAACAATCCAAAGAACAGCATTCCCTCAGAGACGAGGAACACAATCAGTCCAAATACTCTAAGGTCAGGATGTTCGGCATGACCCGCTTGTTCATGGGTAGAAACTTCGGTAGCAGTAGTAACAGGGGTAATCGATCCTTGCATAGTTAATGTTTGGATAATGGGATTAAGGCTTGAGCGTTTTTTGATTTTTTGGTAAGGATTACGCAGTGGAAATTTTCTGCAAAAGATCAGCTTCACTGCGTAGCGCACACATAATGCTTAATCGCCTAAGCGATCGCTTCTTGACTCGCTTCTTTAGCGGCTTTCTCGCGAGCTTCACGATACTCCTCGCCGTAGTCATAAGGACCTGTCGCTAGTACAGGATCGCCCACCCAGTTATGGGGAATTGGTGGTGAAGCAGTTGTCCATTCCAGAGTCAGCGCATTCCAAGGATTGTCAGGAGCTTTCTCGCCCTTAAACCAGCTATAGACAGCATTAATCACGAAAGGAATTGTAGAAATCGCCAAAATAAAAGCGCCAATGGTACAGATCAAATTAATCGGTGCAAATTGGGGATCGTATTGGGCAACTCGACGCGGCATCCCTTGCAAGCCCAAGATATGCATCGGTCCAAAGCAAAGGTGCATTCCGATGAAGGTCAGTACAAAATGCACTTTGCCCCAAAACTCATTGAGCATTCTGCCCGTCATCTTGGGGAACCAATGATAAAGCCCCGCATAGATACCAAAGACGCTTCCGCCAAATAGAACATAGTGGAAGTGAGCCACTACAAAATAAGTGTCATGGACATGGATATCAATGGGTGCGGAGCCAAGCATGACTCCACTCAAGCCACCAATCAAAAAGGTGGAGATAAAGCCGATCGCAAACAGCAAAGGACTCTCAAGGCGTAACTTACCACCCCAGAGTGTCGCTACCCAGCTAAACACCTTAATCCCTGTGGGTACAGCTACTAACAAAGTCGCCACCATAAAGAAGACGCGCAGCCAGTCAGGTGTGCCACTGGTAAACATATGGTGCGCCCACACAAACAGACCTAACGCGCAAATCATCATGCTGGAATAGGCGATCGCCTTATATCCAAAAATTGGCTTGCGGCTGTGGGGAGGTAAAACTTCCGAGATAATCCCAAATACGGGCAAGATCATCACATAGACGGCAGGGTGCGAGTAGAACCAGAATAAATGTTGATAAACAACAGGATCGCCGCCGCCTGTGGGGTTAAAGAAGTTTGTGCCGATCAATAGGTCAAAGCCCAGTAATACCATTGCTCCCGCAAGGACAGGGGTTGCCAACAGCGCTAGGACTGAGGTTGCCATCATTGCCCAGCAAAATAGCGGCATACTAAACAAATCCATTTCTGGCATCCGCATCGCCCAGATCGTGACGATAAAATTTACCGCCGCCAAGATTGAAGAGGTTCCTACTAGGATAATGCTGCCAATCCAGATCGCTTGACCGATATGCTCATTGGTCAAAATGCTCAAAGGAGGATAGGCTGTCCACCCCGTTGAGGCGGGACCAAAGAAAAAGCTGCTCATCAGCAACAGTCCCGCAGGAATCGTCAACCAAAAGGCGATCGCATTCAATCTAGGGAAAGCCATATCCCGCGCCCCAATCATCAAAGGGACTAGATAGTTTCCAAATCCCCCCGTCACCGCAGGCACGATCCACAAAAAGATCATCACCGTGCCGTGCATGGTGAACAAACTATTGTAAAAAGCAGGATCAACTAAATCAGGATCAGGGGTTGCTAGCTCTGCGCGTACCGCCGAAGCTAGCGCTCCACCGATTAGGTAGAAGGTAAAGGAAGTGACAAGGTATTGAATGCCAATCACCTTGTGGTCAAGGCTAAAGGTAAAGAATTCCCACCAAGGAGTCATCTGCGGTTCTGCGCTTGATGCCCCTGAGTTTTGTGGTGGCGTGAGAGTTTGAGTCATAGGGAATTATTGCTAGATATTGCTAGGAAGGCTCAGTTATCGCGAAACATTGTATGCAGACTGAGAAATAGTTCAGAGATTAAATACTTCTTCTAGTGCTTCATGGAATGGGAAGTTGCCATTGGATTAGACATCTGTGAAACCTTACCAGCAAGGTATTCCTGCTCAGTCATCTGAGATGCGGGTAAGGAATGCGATGCCACGATCGCTTGGGGATCATTACTGGCAATTTCTTGCTGATCCTTTAGCCATTTGGCATAGTCTTCAGGGGTATCGATCACCATCGTCGTCCGCATACCGCCGTGATAGGAACCACATAACTCAGCACAAACAACAGGATATTCGCCCACTACGCGCGGCGTAAACTCGAGATAGGTTTCACGACCAGGGATCACATCTTGCTTGATCCGTAACTGCGGAACCCAAAAGGCGTGTAACACATCCACGGCATTCATGTTGAGGCGTACCTTTTTGCCCACAGGGACATGGAGTTCCGCAGTAGCGATCTCGTTAGGATAGTTAAAGATCCATGCAAACTGCATCGCACTGACATCAATCGCCACCACATTGTCTCCACCCTCAGGCAAAGTTCCTGCCATAAGGACACCATCGGTATTCGTAGATGCAAGGGTTGCCTTAGGATTGCCACCGTGATCATGGTGGGCAACGGCATGACTCATACCACCGTGAGCCATACCATCCATATCTTGGGAGCCTTGCATCGCCGTGTAGACATCAAAGCTGTAGATGGCTACCCACATCACAATAACTGTGGGAATCGCTGTCCAAACAATTTCGAGGCTCAGATTTTCATGGATCGTGGCTCCATCGGTGTTGTCACCCTTACGTCGCCGAAATTTGACCATCGCATAGATGATGAATCCTTCAATGATTAGGAAAAAGCCAAAGGCGATCGCCAAAATCGTATTGAATAGCCCATCGTACAGAGATGCTTCGTCCCCTGCGGCGGTTGGTAACAAGCCATTGTTCTGACCGTACCAGATGCTAGCCGCAACTACTAAGGCAAGGACTGCGATGATTGAGATGAGATTATTTCTTTTCATGGTTAGGTTGCCCTATCGTTCTGCTCCTGCAAAATGGATTTACAACCATCACTGGGGTTAACGCTATCGATCATGGATCGATGAGTCGCTCTCCAATTAGGACAAATTGCTATGTGCTATCTATATTGCCTCTAATTTCTGGGATCAAGGGTGATTGTTTGGAATGTTTTAGCAATTTCTTTGGGATCGTTATGGTTTTTAGGGCTTATTTTCCGATTCTGCAAAAAATTCTGTATGGAAACAAGAAAGAATTAAGTAAACCAAACCAAGCCTCTCATCACCGCTACAATGAGGAAGAATTTGGGCAGGTAAATATTTGATCATTACTTGTTCCTCCTTTAACTTTTTTGCCCCGTTTAAACTTTATTTCTATGGGCTATGAGCCTCTACACCACAAATACCGCCCGCAGACTTTTACCGATCTAGTCGGACAAGAGGCGATCGCCCATACGCTCACCAATGCCCTCAACACCAAGCGCATCGCTCCTGCCTATCTATTTACTGGTGCAAGAGGCACGGGCAAGACATCAAGTGCGCGGATCATGGCAAAGTCGCTCAATTGCCTAAGTTCTGACAGCCCCACGCCCCATCCCTGCGGTAAGTGTGAGCTTTGCCACAGTATCGCCAATGGTAACGCCCTCGATATTACGGAGATCGATGCGGCAAGTAATACAGGTGTTGACAATATCCGCGAACTCATCGAACGCGCCCAGTTTGCCCCTGTCAAAGCTCGCTTCAAGGTTTATATTATTGACGAATGCCATATGCTCAGTACAGCAGCATTCAATGCTTTGCTGAAGACCCTTGAAGAGCCGCCCGATCGCGTTACTTTTATTCTGGCTACCACTGATCCGCAGCGCGTTTTACCGACGATTATTTCACGATGTCAGAGGTTTGATTTTCGGCGAATTCCCCTTGACTCGATGGTTAAGCATTTAGGGAAGATCGCGGAGAATGAGAACATTAATATCCATATTGAAGCGCTTACTCTGGTGGCGCAGATTGCACAGGGTGGATTGCGCGATGCGGAGTCTCTGCTCGATCAGTTGAGTCTATTAGATGGTGAAATCACGGTTGAGGCGGTTTGGGATCTGGTGGGTTCCGTTCCTGAACAGGATTTACTATCGCTGATTGAAGCGATCGCCGCCGATCATCCCATTCAGTTGATCGATTATGGGCGAAGGATTATGGATCGCGGGCGGGAGCCTTTGATCGTGCTGCAAAATTTGGCGAATGTATATCGAGACTTGTTAATTGCTAAAACCGCTAGCGATCGCAGTGATCTAGTACCGATGACTAGCGGCGGTTGGGAAAGATTAATTCATCTCGCTCAAGGTTTGGCGATTCCCAATATTTTGCATGGTCAGCAACATTTGCGATCGGCAGAATTACAAATTCGCAACTCCACTCAGCCAAGGCTGTGGCTGGAGGTGACATTGATGGGGCTATTGCCCTCGGCGATGATGGCGATCGCCCCAGCACCATCTCATCAGCCACCCCATAGCCCTAACCGCAATCCTGTTAATTCTCCCGCTCCCCAATTTGCACCGCCCAAAGCTCAGGAAATTCCCCCTCATCCTGTATCGCCAGTATCGCCGACCGTTGCCCCAATGGTTCCACAGGCAGTTAATGCGACTCCTAATGCTACTCCAATTCCTACTCAGCCGCCAAATCCCTTGCCCATCGAATCACCGATCGCTTCGGGAGATGATGACTTTGAGAGACTGCCCTCGGTGGGTGATGACCTTGAGCGTCTGTGGCAGAATGTGATGGCGATGCTGCCATCGCCTACTAAAGCAATTTTTGAGCAAAAACAGGCACATTTCCGCCAAATCGATACGAGCAGTGTGATTATCGGTCTGGGGGGAAATCGTGACGAAGCCACTAAGAATATTGCGATCCAAAAGCGGGAAGAACTAGAAAGAGTTTGTTCTCAAGTTCTCAATCGTCCGATTAAAGTGCGATTTACCTTTGTGGCATCCACAACTCAACAGCTACAGGTATCTAACCCATTACCGCAATCGCCGGCGATCGCTCCACCGCCGATTTCTCCCCCCGCACCAGTTTCTAACCAGAGTCCCGCCAATCACCCCGTTAACTTTTCTGCGCCGCCCGTCGCTAATCAGGTCGTTAGTCAGGCGGTGAGTAATATCACCAATAGCGTGAGTCCAGACAATGTTGTTCCTTCTACGGCTTTGGTAACGGGACAGCAGCACCATGAACCAACTAATTCCATGCCCCAAGATGATCCTGTCCCCAAGCCTAAGGGCTATGTGGGCTTGTCCGATGAAGAAAGGGTCGTTAGGAATATGGCAGAGTTTTTTAACGGACAGGTCATTGATCTTGATGAAGAAGTAAAGACTTAGAGAAACTCCAAATCTAATTACCGTCAGTTCGATATAGCTATTTGCACTGCGCGAAGCGCTATATCAAACTGACGTTAATCCCAAAAATAAGGCATTAATATACTTGATGCACCAGATTCTAGAACCCCCTCTAACTCCCCCTTGGGAGGGGGAGAACTCAGACTTCCCCCCTTGGAAGGGGGGACTGAGGGGGGTAAAACCTGCATGGTGTGTCAAGTATGTGAACGCCAAAAATAAAAGGGCGGTGCAAAGCACCGCCCTTTTATTTTTGTTTTTTATAGAATGTGAGCGGCGATCGCTACGCGCTCAACTTGATTGGGAGCGATCGCTTTAGCAGAACTTTCAATGATCTTGGTGGCAAAGTTAGGAATTAAACCAAAGAAAACAATAATTAGCGCCAAGGTGATCGCGGGAGCCTTCTCTTGCCACTTGGCAAAGGGAAAGCTGCTAATTGGTTCAGGGCTACCCTTGCGATCAATAGCAAGGCGACCAAAAAATACGCGATCAATCAAAATCAAGAAATAAACCGCCGTTAGTCCCGTCCCAATCATGCAGAGCAGCGTTTGCACAGGAAAGACTGTAAAACTGCTACGGAAAATTACAAACTCGGCGATAAATCCCACCATCCCCGGTGTACCTGCGCTCGCCATCGCTGCCAAAATCATTAACGATCCTGTGATTGGCAAGCCGCGTTCAGGATTGAGCAATCCATTGAGAGAATTGAGATCGCGAGTTCCTGTTTTCTTATAAACAATGCCCACCAAAATGAATAGCAATGCCGAAATCAAGCCATGACTGACCATCTGAAAGGTTGCGCCCAAGAGTGATAGCGGTGTTGCGGCAGACAACGCCAAGAGGATATAGCCCATGTGTCCAACGGAACTATAGGCAACCATTTTTTTCATGTCAGTTTGGGTAATCGCAGTCATACAGCCATAGATGACGCTGACCACTGCCCAACCTGCCAAAAATGGGGCGATCGCTTGCCAAGCATCGGGCAGTAAGCCCAAACCAAAGCGCAATAATCCATAGGTTCCCAACTTCAGCAAGACCCCTGCTAGCAGGGTAGAGACTGGCGTAGAAGCCTCAACGTGGGCATCGGGCAGCCATGTATGCAGTGGCACAATTGGAATTTTGATCCCGAATCCTAGCAATAGCAATAGCAGCAGTAATCCCTTTGTATTTTTAGAAACTGCATCGAGGTTGAGATCAGGATAGTTAAAAGTAAATCCATTCGCTCCACTCCCCAACGCCGCCATGCCAAAAAAGGCAGCAAGGATCAACACCCCTGAAATCGCTGTATAGATTAAGAACTTAGTCGCCGCATAGCCTCGGCGTTCTCCTCCCCAAATGGCAATCAATAGATATAGAGGAATTAGTTCCACTTCAAAAAATAGAAAGAAGAGAATTAGATTCTCAGAGAGAAATGCACCATTAACTCCACCACCGAGCAGTAACAGTAGTGAAAAGTAGAGGCGTGGACGTTGAATATCATTGCTGATGTAGATTGCGATACTGAGGAGCAATCCATTCAGTAGAACTAAAGGAAAAGCCAGTCCATCGATGCCTAGGCGATAGCTGAGTCCGAGCTGATCCAGCCACGGCAAGGATTCCTGCATCTGTAAAGAGGCAAATCCCATGTCAAATTTTGTGAGTAAAAATATTGACCAACCTAAAGTAGCGATCGCCAATCCAAGGGAGAGACGACGTAGTTGTTCCGAGCTGAGAACTCCGCCCAGCAGGGCAACCAGAATGGAACCAACTATTGGCCCCCAAATTAAGATACTGAGCATAATTTAAAAAGAATGATATTAATTATTGATTTATAAATACTTATCGACATTCATCAGCAATTGGTGGCGGATTAAAGACAAGAAAAAAAGTCAGATTTAGTTAAATTATTTGAATTACACGAAATTAATTGAATTTATAAAAAGCGGCGAATCCGATCAAAATCAAACTCACCAAAATCGTCAGCACATATTGCTGCAATCTGCCTGTAACCGTATATTTCAAGCTTTCGCCACTAAAAATCGAGGCAAAACCTAGGAAATTAACTGAACCATCCACTAGGTAGCGATCGACCCAAGACAATAGGCGCGAACCACCGCCGACAACTAGGACAACTGTATATTTATAAATTGTTTGGACATAGAGGTCATAAGCTAGCAAATCCTGTACTGCTTTCCAAGTGCGGCGCACGGGTACGGGTAACATCGGTACGGAGCTACCTGACTCGTAAGGCTTGATGTAAATATATGCACCAATGCCAAAGCCGAGAAATCCTGAAGCCCCTAAAACTACGCTCCCCCAAACATCTACGGTATCGAGATCGATATTGACAAATCTCCATGAGGGCAGTAGCACGGGAACCAGCAGCGTAATAATCGTCAGTGACACCAAAGGCAAGGCAACTTGCCATGCGACCTCAGGAGCGCGGCGAGTTTTGGGTTGCGGCGCTCCGAGGAAGACAAGGGCAAAAATCCGCATTAATCCAAAGGCGGTAATGCTATTTACTAACAATGCGATCGCAATTAGCCAAGGATCACTATTCCAGAAGGTTTCTTCCCAACGCAGCAGTGACCAAAATCCACCAAAGGGAACCATCGCCACTAGCCCAAGGGAACCAATAATGAAGGAAACAAGGGTAATCGGCATCCTTGTTTTCAGTCCGCCCATTTCTGTCAAGTCTTGGGTCATCGTCGTCATCATCACTGCACCCGAACTCAGGAACAGCAAAGATTTGCTAATGCCATGACTAAAGAGTAAACCAAGGGCAAGATCGGGTTGCTGCATTCCTACAGCGATAAATACTAATCCCAAATAGCTACTGGTGGAGTGGGATAGCGCCCGTTTCATATCAATCTGAGCGATCGCCACAAGACTCGCACCGATCGCTGTAATCGCTCCCAAAATAATTGAGGCATCAGCCGCAAGGGGAAATAGGGATAGTAGAGGCTGAAGCTTGATCAAGACATAGGCTCCCGCACCTACCACCACCGAATTTCGTAAAATCGAAGCGGGGTTAGGACCTTCCATCGCTTCATCAAGCCAGAGGTGCAAAGGGAACTGGGCGCATTTACCGAGAGGCCCTGCGATCAGTGCTAGTCCTAGTAATGTGCCGAATTGTTGATGTTGATTAAAATAGGCGATCGTTTCGGGATCCTTTGCCCAAATTGCTAAATCTGAAAAATTAAGACTATCGGTGAGATTAGAGAGCGCCACCACTGCCATTAGTAAAAACAAATCGCCCACGCGCTTTGTCCAAAAGGCATCTCGCGCCGCCGTCACTACAAGGGGCTGAGCATACCAAAAGCCCACCAGCAGATAGGTGGATAAAGTCAGCATTTCTAGTAATGCGTAACTAAAAAAGAGGGAATCACTAAAAGCAATACCTGTGATCGCTGCTTCAAAAAATCCAATTAAAGCGCAAAATCTGGCGATCGCCCAATCGGTTTCCAGTGAGCCTAATCCGTATACCTGTGAGATTAAGCTCATGATCGCGATCATCACCGACGCGCCCACACTAATCGTCGAAATATTAAAGGAACAGACAAGATTTAAATCAAAGGATTGAAACCAACTAAACTCAACCTGTTGGGCTGGTTCGCCCCAAATTGATGCCAATAGCCAACAACTATGCACTAGCGCCAGTGCGGTCATTAACATATTTAGGTAAGCCGCAGGGCGAGGACCAGTTCGCCTTACTATCCTCAGTGACCAAGGAAGAGTAATACCTGCACCCAGCAAACCATAGCAAGGAAGTAGCCAAGCTGTCTCTAGGATCATTGATTCTTCTATAGAGTTTTTACTATGTTTATACTAATATCTATCAGTTATTTTAGATTAAGTATTGAAAAATGTATATCAAACTAATCGGCTATTCTCTAGTCACTTAGTTGGGTATAGCTGTCGCCATTCTTGTGAGAATACAAAAACAAAAGCGCGTCGCGGCGCGACTCGCTTTTAGTTTAAAAACTATGGCACGAAGTGCTGATGTTTTTAAATCGCGACCTTTAACAGCCAACCGATCGCCCCCCCTGCGATCACTAACCAAGCAGCATTAATTTTGGGGAATTTTAAAAGAACTGTAAGACTGGCGATCGCTAAGATCACTGTCCAAGGATCAATCAAAGTGCCGCGCCCTAGATCCCACAATACTGCCGCCATTAAGCCAATCGAAGCCGCATTCACTCCATCTAAAAATCCTGATGTCCAAGGCGACTGCCGTAATTTGGAAACAAAGGGATTAACCGCAGGCACAAGAATGAAGGCGGGCAAAAAGATGCCGATTGTCCCCGCGATCGCTCCCAAGTTTCCCGCCACCAGATAACCGATGAAGGTCGCCGTCGTAAACAAAGGACCGGGGGTAAACTGACCGATCGCCACCGCATCTAATAGCTGTTGTGAAGTTAGCCATTGCGTCCGTTCGACAAATTCCTGCTGCACAAAGGCGAGCAATACATAGCCCCCACCATATAAAACAGAGCCAATTTTCAAAAAACTTAAGAATACGCCAATCCAAGTTTTGGGAACCGTCTCAACAGCGATCGCGCTCAAGGTTACAGAAGAACTTAGCGATGTGTTAAATGGAACTAAGGAAAAGGGAAGTACAAAACTAGATAAAGATTTTTTCGCAGAACTGAGATTCTTCACAAGGCTAACGATAATCCCTGCACCTAACATCAAAGCAATATCATTCACCCTCACAAAATAAAGACCTAACACTAAAATTCCTGCTGCCCAAGTTAAAGGATTTTTGAGCGCCGATCGTCCTAACTTCCACAATGCCTGAGTGACGATCGCAATAATTACAGGCTTAACTCCGTACAGCAGCCAACCCACCGCAGGCACAGTCTGATACTGCACATAGGCGATCGCTAATCCCCATACCAACAGCATTGCAGGGATAATAAAACAACCTCCCGCCACGATCGCCCCCAACCATCCCGCCCGCTCTAAACCAATATGAATCGTTAGCTCTGTCGAATTGGGACCCGGTAAGAGGTTAGTAATGCTGAGCAAATCCAACAGCTTTTCACGGCTCAACCAGCGTTTGCGCTGCACCACCTCTAGCTCGATCTGGGCGATATGGGCAGCAGGTCCACCAAAGGCGATCGCACCCAATCTAGTAAATACTACGGCTAATTCCCAAAGCTTGGTCTTGCGATCAATCTCCGCAACCTGCTCTAATTGCTCATCCCCTGACGATGGAGATTCTGATTCGGGTTTGGTATATTCAGACATATTTTTTTTGAATTGGGTGAGACATACTAAATCCAATCGGCAATAAGAGCTTGATTGTTGATCGCAAATTCGGCGACCTCCTCAAGCCACAGTCAAACATTAAAACCTTAAAAACTATTGTCATTGTTAGCTCTGATGAGCATACACAAAGCTCTATACTTTGTGCATGTATCTCAGAATACTAACCAGCTTTTACCAAATAATAAACATGGTAGACTCGCTCAATTCACCTCCCATCAAGCTCTTACAGGATTCTCAAACAGAAGATTCTCAAGAATGTCAATTAAAGGCAAAATCAGAACCACGATTTTATTATTTTGCCTATGGCTCCTGTATGTGTCCTGTGGATTTAAAGCGATCGCTAGGGGAACCAGTCCATGAGTATGTTGTCGGTGTAGCCAGACTGAGCGGATATAAACTGGGCTTTTACTATCGATCGCCTCACCGTGACTGCGGTTGCCTTGATATTGTCAAAGATCCGAACGCCTATGTCCAAGGTGTTTTGTATAGTTTGCCAATGTATCTAAGCGATCGGCTAGATATCCGTGAAGATGTCTCAATGGGTGGCTATCAGCATGAACTTGTCACCGTTAAAGTAGACAACACCATCTATACCAATGTCCGTACCTACAGCGTGATCAATAAGTTATCCCGCGAACTTGCGCCTAACGATTGGTATTCTAATGTGGTACTGCGTGGTGCATCAACCTGCGGCTTACCCGAAAAATATTTTTGGCAATTGTTCTATCACATTTATCAATTGCAGCTCTACGCAACTCGCAAATGTAGTTAGTTTCTAAGTTTAGACGTACTTCCCTATAGCACAGGGAAGTACGTCTATTAAATATCTTCAGAACCTAGCGATCGCAACTTTTTCTCTAACTGCTCAGCCCGTAGCTCTGCTTGCTCCTTAAGTTGGCGTTGTTGCTCGACTAGCTGGCGTTGTTGCTCGACTAACTGGCGTTGTTGCTCGACTAATTCGCTTCCCCATAGAAGCAAGTTGCCATCACGATCCCACCAACGCAGCCAGTAGCCATGTTGCTCTGCTTTTTTTCCAATCCACACACCTAAAAATAGCCCCAGACATTCAATCCAGAAAAGTTGATTTTGTGTCTGAGAAGGATCTGGCTTTTGGGTTTCGTAAACCCCTTTTTCTAGGTGATAAACCTCTAGTGTGCCTGTGTGAGGATGAAAGATAACATAGGTTGGAACTTTGAGGATTTGTTCGTAAAAGTACCATTTACCATAGGGATAATGGGGATTAAAGGAATATTCATTACCCTCAGTTGCGGATATAAATTCCATCACAATTTTAGGACTGCTACCCTCAGCATGGGGGGTATAGCTACGGCGAATGGAACCTGATAGGGACGGGTAAGCAGATGGGATATATACCCAGTCAGGAGCTTTGACAACTATTTTGTCATCCACATTCGCGCATAGACCAAAATTTGAGGCAATGATCATCGATTCTAGGATCATCCCTGCTAGTTCTAGTGACTCGCGCAAGGCTGCTGCTAGTAAAGGTTGTAAGGTGCTTTCCACAGGTTCATCGGGAAGAATAAAATCGTCAGGTAATTTCTGCCAAGTAATGCGGGGCTGCACTGAAGAATATCTTAAGAGTGTTGCCATGAGCTTAGTTAGGCTTTTGAGTTGGTTTATTGATTAAATTTACAGCGATCGCCAAGGATTGCAAATTAAATAAATGTAAGTTCGACGGAGGCAAGTAGTACAGATTACTTATATTCAGTATCGCTCAGCGATCGCCTATTCATCATCAGCAATAGAAGCCAAAATATCCAAGACTTCCAATGCTGATCATTCAGCATCAATTCCATCCCACAATTCAGAAATTGGTATGGTTTGTCCTGCCTTAGCTTGCTGAAAAGCCCTTTTCAAACTAGCCTTAATCTCCTCAATCGGAGTATCATCGGGATCAATTTCTGTATTTTCAGTCGGTTCAGAAAACAACACAATCACCCGCACTCGGCTAGATATATCCACATCAAAAGGTTGATCTAACAACAAATGTCCTTGACGATCAATCGTGCCTGTGACTTCTACTGCTCTCAATTAGATACCCTCATGGTGGTGAAAAATAGACATATCTGCAAGACTAGCATAACTAAACTGATAGGAAACGATCGCCTTATGCGTCCAAATTAATGATGGCGATCGCCAGCCCTTAAAATATGAGAGCTATACGCTTTATGACCCAAATGAGCGGTATCAAGTGGTTTATGCGGCAAGACTATGAGAAGGTGAAAGATTTTCTGTTAGAAGATGAGTATGTGCAGATTCGCGGTAGGTATCAGGAAAATACCGAATCGCAAAAATCTGAGCCTGTATTTGCTTAGGTGCGATCACCTCTTTAATCTATGTGCAAGTAAATGGCGATCGCAGTTCATTATCAAATCAGGAACTTCTAATCATTCACAATTACGAAAAATATTTAGCCTTCTTCAAGGTGTCGAATGCTTCTTGAGCAAATTTATAATCATCTTTATCAGATACAAGGTTTATAAGAGCATCATCAAGAGTTTTAGAAAGCCATTCGACAGTTTCAAATATTTCAGCAAAATTTATTTGTTTGACTTGTTCACGAATTTTGGTATGACTACTAGCAATTTTCCCATTAGCAAGCTCTGGTTGAGCCTTATTATGAACTATCTGATTGCGTAAATCAGCTAAGAAAAGAATTCTTTTTCGTAAATCACTATCCATTTCTAACTTTGAGACAAGAGTAAATAAAACCCCTACCTTATTATCCAAATTGTTTGTTGATATTACTTTTTTGCTATCATTAAAATCGAATTCATGCTCTATTAATGCTTCGCTATAGAATAAATTTAATCGATTTTCCACCCATGTCGCAAGTAAAATCACAGCAATTTCTAATCTATTGGCAGCAATGGCATCATGTGCTGACAACAAAAAATCATTATTTACGTTGTCATGAATAGCCAAGCTCTCAATTATAAGATTAAAGTTATCTCGCATCACTGAAATAACATAATCAGCTTCTGATAATCTATCAGTGCTAATCAATCCAGAATTAATTGCGATTCTTAATAGTGATGGGAAAGCAGCATGTGCTATCTCTTTTATTAGTGAGCTAGGAATCTGTTCCATATATAGACATGTTCTTAACTATTAATTTGTTTTTATAAATTAATACGAGTTTAGGTTGAGATTATCTTTTGTATTTAGTTAAAGTCAAGGCAATCTTCTTTTACTACTTTATTCAATTAGACTTTTCCTTCTAGCTTTTATAGAACCTCCCAAAAATCAATATTCAATATCTCATCAACATCACGGCTAAATTCCCACTTATCTGGAAAATCAACATTTTTATACCCTTGATTTTTTCTTACAGTACGCAAAGCAAGAGCAAAAGCTTCTTCAAACAACTCATCACTATTTATATAGTTTTTCAAGCTAGGCGACTGACTCAAAATACCAATTATTTCAAATCGAGTGCGATCAATAGTTATTTCCCATCCTGCATAGTCATACTCACTTTTAACATAGCAACGTTTGAGTAAATGTTCGAGAAGTGTCGATAGCCTTCTTCTTAACTCGCGCCGATCTCTACCTGCCAAGCCTTCCAACTCCTCTACCAGATTTTCAATATCGAGGTTTTCTAAACTACCACTCTTTAATTGCGCGATCGCTGTTTCTAACCACAGATTCAGATCTTGGTCGTAAAGTGATATTTTTTTTGCAATTGTTTGAGTCATTAGAGATTCTCCCGCGATCACTCATCTCAACTTATTTTAGTTTATATCTTAACTGTGAACGATTGCCTTTACTGCTCTTATTCAAACAGCGATTTAGCCCCAATCTCATAAACCAAGCATTTGTTTGACATCATTTAAAGCGATCGCCTATTTATGTAAAAGCTATAATCGTTAACAATCTAGCAATCAGTAGCAGATCGACAAACTTATGGATGCAGTTTCTTATGTTGATGCACAGAGCAACTTGGCAAAAATGATCGATCAGGTATGCGATCATCACAATCCTTTAATCATTACGCGCCATCAGCAACCATCAGCAGTACTTCTATCTCTTGAAGATTACGAGTCCCTTACAGAGACAGCTTATCTCCTAAAAAGTCGTAATAATGCTAAACGAATTTTTGAAGCGATCGCCGAATTAGAATCTGGTGGCGGTACTGTGCGGGAGTTAATCGAGTGAAGATACTCTTTTCAGAACGTGCTTGGGAAGATTATCTTTACTGGCAACAAACAGATAAAAAGATGCTGAATCGAGTTAATAATTTAATCAAAGATATCCAGCGTAATCCCCATAGTGGCATAGGCAAACCTGAACCATTAAAACATGGGTTATCAGGATATTGGTCTAGACGCATTGACGATGAACATAGGATTCTTTATAAAATCGATAACGATACACTTTTGCTAGTTCAGATTCGTTACCATTATTAAAGTTTTAAGTAAATATTCAAATAGAAATTCAGCGATCGCCCTAGAAAATAAAAAAAGCGCACTATGTGCGCTTTTTTTATTTAAGAAGCTTCTTTACTAGAAATGAAAAGCTTTTTATTTGATTTAACCGAGAACCTTGCGGGCAGTTGCCACAACGTTATCAACGGTGAAGCCAAACTTGGCATAACCAACAGGACCTGGAGCCGAAACACCGAAGCTATCCATACCGATCGCTGCGCCTTCAAAACCGACATACTTGTGCCAGCCAAAGGTGCTACCAGCTTCGACGCTGACGCGCTTCTTGACAGATGCAGGAAGAATGGATTCTTTGTACTCAGCCGACTGCTCATTGAAGAGTTCTTGACAAGGCATAGATACTACGCGCACTGCCTTACCTTCTTCCGCGAGGATTGCGGCTGCCTTAGTTGCTAGCTCAAGTTCTGAACCTGTAGCAATCAAGATCAATTCAGGATTAGCAGCTTCGACAACGGTGTAAGCACCCTTCTTCGCGCCTTCGATGGAAGTACCAGCGAGGTTCTTCACGTTCTGACGAGTGAAGGCGAGGAAGCTAGGACGCTTACGATTGGAAATTGCTACTTGGTAAGCAGCAACGGTTTCGTTAGCATCGGCAGGACGGATGGTTAAAGAGTTAGGAATGACGCGCAAAGAAGCGAGGGTTTCCACTGGTTGGTGAGTAGGGCCATCTTCACCGAGCATTACGGAGTCGTGAGTGAGGATGTAGAGTACGCCAATCTCTGACAATGCCGAGAGACGCATTGCGCCGCGCATATAGTCAGCAAATACGAGGAAGGTTGCACCGTAAGGGATTGTGCCGCCATGCAGAGACATTCCATTCATGATTGCGCCCATCGCGTGTTCACGAACGCCAAAGCGGAAGTTACGACCTTCGTAAGAACCATGTTGGAAATCGGCGAGACCCTTAACATAGGTCATGTTGGAGTGAGCCAAGTCAGCCGAACCACCCAAAAATTCAGGAAGTACAGGGGACAACGCATTCAAGCAAGCTTCAGAGAGCAAGACGGGTTGAAGTTTCCTTTTGAGCAACAGGCTCAAGGGCTTTTTCCCAACCTTCAGGAAGTTCGCCAGCCATGATCCGCTTGTATTCAGCAGCTTCCGTAGGATAAGCCTTTTCGTAAGCGGCAAAGCGCTCATTCCATTCAGCTTCAGCTTTAGCGCCCTTATCAACAGCTTGACGGAAACGAGCCAGAGCATCGGCAGGAACATCGAAAGGTTCGTGAGTCCAACCGAGGTTAGCGCGGGTTGCGGCAACTTCATCGCCACCGAGAGCTGCACCGTGAACGCCCGATGTACCAGCTTTCTTAGGAGAGCCATAACCGATAGTGGTGGTGACAACCAGCAAGCTAGGCTTGTCGGTGACGGATTTAGCTTCGGCAAGTGCCTTGGCGATCGCATCAAGATCTTCGTTACCATCAGCAACCTTAACAACGTGCCAACCGTAAGCTTCGTAACGTTTAGCGACATCTTCAGTAAAGGCTAAGTCAGTGCTGCCATCGATGGAGATGCTATTGCTGTCATACATCATGATCAGCTTGCCGAGCTTCAAGTGACCACCTAAGGATGCTGCTTCGGAAGCAATACCTTCCATGTTGCAACCATCGCCAAGAATCACATAAGTATAGTGATCAACGATATTGTGACCGGGTTTGTTAAAACGTGCAGCCAAATGTGCTTCAGCGATCGCCAAACCAACAGCATTACCAACACCTTGACCAAGAGGACCTGTGGTGACTTCGACACCTGCGGTTTCAAAGTTTTCAGGGTGTCCGGGGGTGGGGCTGCCCAATTGACGGAAATTTTTGATGTCTTCGATGCTGACGCTGTCATAGCCAGTTAGATGCAGCAAAGAATATTGCAACATACAGCCATGTCCTGCGGACAAGACAAAGCGATCGCGATCAACCCACTTGGGGTTTTTAGGATTAAACTTTAAAAACTGATCGAACAGCACAAAAGCCATTGGTGCTGCGCCCATCGGCAGACCGGGGTGACCAGATTTTGCTTTTTCGACCGCATCGATCGATAAAAAGCGGATGGAGTTAATGCAGAGTGTCTCAAGGGTTTGAGGTTTCGAGGGTGCAGCGACCATAGTTACAATTGCTTAAAAAATTTGTACGCATTCAGGTACATTTTCCCCCAAAACTGTCCCATCCAATAATAAATTTTAAGATTTGGTATCGTCTGACTCAATTTATCCCTTAAAAATTAGTTACGAGCGTCTCGAAATTCTGCCTCTAAGTAGCTGGGCGCAATTAAATATAAAACCCAAAAACCTGTGGCGCACGCTGCGCGTGCGCCACAGGTTTTTGGGTTTTAATTATAGTGATTTTAAATATTTATAAAGAGGCTTCGACTTCGCTCAGCCAACAATATACGTTGGCTGAGCGAAGTCGAAGCCCTAACTCTTATTTGAAACAGCTATATGTTCAACCACTTAGAGTCGTTTAACAGAAAGCTGAAACAAAAATGTAAACCTGTCAGTCTTTCCAACTCAACGCGATTCTTATTGCATTTAAGGCTAACTCTGTATGAATTTTGTGCAAATAATTACGCTGGCACTCTGTTTGCTACCGATCGCAGGTTTAGCTGAAGCTGCTCCCTCCAACAAACCTGCGATCGCGCAATGCTCGCCTGACGATTTCAAAGGTTTTTTTGAGCAGTTTATGCGTAACGGTTCGGCGGGTTATGACTATGTTGATGCAAAAGTTCAAATTCGCGATTATCAAGATCCTAGTAGGCTTTTGATGACAATCGGTGACAAAGATTATGTGGATTTTAGAATCAGGGCGATCGGTAATAGATATGTCTATTACGATCCTAATATTGAAAGATATCGTGACAATGATGAGCTATTAAAGAATCGATTAAAATTAGACTTTCAAAGAATCGATGCCAAAACATTTCGCGTAAATTACATCAGAGCTGAGTTTATTAACGACAGTAAAGATAGGGATGGAAATCTAGTCAGAACCTATGGAAATCCAGAAGCATACATTTTTGAACATCGTGACGGATGTTGGCATCTAACCCAACAGTTGCGGCAGTATAGATCTTGGAAAGAGTCTAAAGAGAACAAATTATTTACCCTGACTCTTAGGATTTATCCTCGCATAGACTTTGGTAACGGTAAATTTGGGTATATAGGCAAGGACAATAATACTTTTTATCATGATCGCATCGTAACTGCTTATACGGATTTGCTTTACTACAAAAAACTTGATGCTCAATTTGGATATGCGGAGTCAGACAAACGCGATCGAGATCGTTGGCGTGAATGGAATGTAATTCGTGAAGTTGTTGCAAAGGAGCTTACAAGGTTTTACTCGAGTCTCCAATGTTCAAGCAAAGTACTTTCTGTTGTGCCTAGACTTGATGACTACGACGATTTATCAGGTACATATGGCAGCCAAGCGCTCGATCGCATTGCTACAGCAATTACGGAATATCATGCTTTGCAAGCTGATCTGCATCTAAGTCCAGAAGCAGAAAAAAATCGCTGGTTAGAGATTCGTAAGAAGATATCGATCAATACAAAAGATGCTTGTTCGATTCTTGGCAAATAAATTCATTTATTTTATTCTTTAAATTTGGCTTTAAATTTGGCTTTAAATTTAGTTTTAAATTTAGTTTGGTGTTTGGCATCATGAAAAATTGGAAATTTGATTACTATCCCTCAGCGATCGCCACAGCTATTCTCACTGGTTGTCTTGGCTTAACCGTAGTTGGCTGTTCGAGTCCAGCAACTTCAACCACACCAGCGCCTTCAATTCAAAGTAGTACAAAAGTTGATGCAGGAAGCGATCGCGTCATCTCTAATCAAGCTTCAGAAAAGCCTAAAGTCATCCTTGCAGACTCGACTAATCAATCTCAAGACTTACCACTCCAAAAAGGAATGACCTATGACGAAGCGCGTCAAGTCATTCTAGAACAAGGCTGGAAACCAAATCCCAATGCTCAGAGTAACTTGAACAGTACTGTCGTTAAGGCAATATTCGATCGCGGATATGTAGAAATTAGCGATTGCTCTGGCACAGGAGAAGCACCATGCCGATATGAGTTTGTCAATCAAAACGGAGAACTTCTATATGTTGTGACAGCAGGGCAGAACCGATTACTGAGAAATTGGTGGATTAACCAAGAGTCGCCAAAGCCAACAGAATCCGCGATCGCAAGCTATCAGGGATTGATTCCTGACGGATGGAGCGTAGAGCAGCAGACTCGCGGTGATTTGAATGACGATGGACAGTCCGATATGGTCTTAAAGCTCATTGAATTGGGAACTGATGCCGACAGAAAGCGATCGCTACAGGTTTTACTGGCAAGTCCATCAGGTTGGCAAGAGCTTGCCTTTGCGAATAAGTTGTTGCTTTGTGCTAGCTGTGGTGGAGTGATGGGGACAGAGGATGGCTCACATATAAAAGTGGAAATTAATGATGGCATTTTAGTTGTGGAGCAATTGCGTGGTAGTCGAGAAGCCATGCAGATCATTCATCGTTTTTGGATTGATCGCAATTCTCAAGAGCTAGTTCGTATTGGCGAAGATATCAATCCCTACGATCGAGCTAATGGCAATCAAATTACTGATAGTCGGAATTTCTTAACTGGGAAGCGGCTTGTCGTGGAGTCGAGAGGGAAGTTGAGCAATAGCCAAGCCCCCCTACGCAGTATGGAAACGCAAGTTTCTAGACAACTACGAAGTATTGAGTCAATTGACATTGAAGAAGCTAGCAATAGCGCAATTTCTTTGCCATCAGATTAATTGAATTAATGTGAGTTCGATATAGCTATTTGCGTCGCGCTTTGCGCGACGCAAATATTGAAAAATGGTGAACCTACGTTAATTAAGGAACTTCTTCTCTAATACACCAGTTAACAGAAAATACTTCTAGCTCCAAAACTAACTGACCGATTATTTTTTCAATCAAGATATCATTGCGACCTTCGCTAAATATTTCCGCCTTGATATTAACCAGACTAGGATTTCCTTCTACAAGACTGCTGGATAGAGAGACTAGACTTAGTTGAGCATGGTTAATAGATTGCAGGAAAAGTATACGCATACTTGATACCCTGTCCGCATTGCAAGTAAACTGGCAACGATAATAAATTCTAGGATTTTCCTGAGAGCTTTCTTTAGGATTTTTGTCTGCCTCAGCATATATTTGATTTTGGTACGCTAATGGGCGTGACATTAAGTTAGCAAGCACAACTGTTAGAGTTCCCGTAAAGGCTTCTAGCATAAATCCTGCTCCCGTCAGAGCGCCAATTGCTGCGGCACACCATAGGGTCGCCGCCGTATTTAAACCTCTCACGGTCAAGCCATCTCGCAAAATTACACCACCACCCAAGAAACCGATCCCCGAAACGATTTGGGCGGTGATCCTTGTGGGACTAGAATCACTAGGAGTCATGACCGCAATTAGCACAAACAAACAAGCTCCCGTTGCGACTAGGGTATTGGTGGCATTGGTCTGTAATCCAGAAATGCGCTGTCGCCATTGACGCTCTAAGCCCAAGATTGATCCCAGTAAGAATGCTGTAAATAAGCGAATTACAAACTCTGCTATGGGCATACTTTATGATTTTTACCCGTATTGATACCGAAACTATCGAGACTTAGAATATAGCAAAGCAAGGTTTGCTAAAGGTCATAAATCCCAGAAGACGAATGGTGTTACTTTGCGCCGCCATTCATCTCTAGCTAATTCTTTTTTTGCTATATATCGAAACTCAAACAATTGTTACAGCATCTTAAAATCAAGGGTTGATGACAATTTAGGTATTAGGATATACATAGTTAGGAACAAAGATAAATAACAAATCCATCCTAACTGTTGAGTAAGTTCTCTAAATATTCCTTTGAGGGTGATAGTTATGAACGGTCTAGCTCGCAAATTGAGGAACATGGTGGAATATTTAAGCGATGCGATCGCCAAGATTTTCACCCCTAGTAAAGATGATTTTCCTGCCACGGGTACACAGCCCTACAGTGGCGATTCTGCCTCTGAAAGTGCCAAATAGAATTAAAACCAATTAAAATTAATTAAAACCCAAAAAGAAGAGAGTCGCTCAGCGACTCTCTTCTTTTTGGGTGGTCAGTTGCTATACTTGGCGCAGCATTTGCATTAATTCCATACCCTAGCTGTGAACGATGACTCCAAATCCCAGCACGCTCCCACCGCAAGCTTTGTTCAATCCTTGGCAATGGGCAAAAAAAAATCTATTCAGTAGTTGGTTTAATAGCCTATTAACTCTTGTCTGTATTTGGCTAATTTACCAATTTGTGACCAATATCTGGACTTGGGCGACGACGATCGCGCAGTGGTCAGTGGTCAGTACTAATCTGCGACTGTTATTGGTGGGGCTATATCCTGTTGAGCAGTTTTGGCGGTTGTGGAGTATCTTGGCGATCGCAGGACTATTATCAGGAATCTCATGGGGACTATGGGGTAGGTTTAGCCGCTCTGTGGCGATCGCGATCGGATCAATATCGGTGGCATTGACGATCTTACTGCCCGTTGATCTGATTTCTAAGATGTTAATTTTGGCGATTAGTGGCGCGATCGCGATCGGCTTTGTGGTTGGGCAAGGGAGTAAGAGATTTAGTGTCAGTTCCCTTAGTTTGGCGATCGCTTGGATTGCGAGTTTACCCGTCTCCCTGTGGCTAGTTGGTGGCAATTTGGGATTAACTGCCGTCGATGTGAATCTATGGAATGGATTAGTTCTGACGCTATTAGTGGCAATTTCAGGAATTGTCTTTTCGTTTCCCTTGGGGGTTTTGCTTGCCCTTGGTCGCCAAAGCACACTGCCCTTGATTAAATTATTTTGCATTTTCTATATCGAGCTAGTGCGTGGTCTGCCCTTGATTGGCATTTTGTTTATGGCGCAGGTGATGCTGCCCTTGTTTTTACCAGCAGGTTTAGAGGTGGATCGTGTCCTCAGAGCGATCGCCGCCTTTGTCTTTTTTAGTGCCGCCTATCTTGCTGAAAATGTACGGGGTGGCTTGCAGTCGATTCCCAAGGGACAGGCGGAAGCGGCTAGAGCCTTGGGACTGAGCATTCCTTTCACGATTATTTTAATAGTCTTACCGCAAGCGCTTAAAGCTTCTATCCCTGCGATCGTGGGGCAGTTTATTGGTTTGTTTAAAGATACATCACTAGTAGCGATCGTTGGTCTAGTCGATTTGATGGGCGTGTCAAGGACAGTACTATCACAACCAGAGTTTATCGGGCGCTATGCCGAGGTCTACCTATTCGCCGCCCTCATCTATTGGATATTTTGTTTTTCCCTATCCCAAGCTAGCCAGAAGTTAGAAAAGAAATTAAGTAACTAAACCCAAAACAGAAAAAGCCGCGCAAAGCGCGGCTTTTTCTGTTCTATAGTAGTTCTAAATAAATCTGAAGAGGCTTCGACTCCGCTCAGCCACCGTATATCGATGGCTGAGCGGAGTCGAAGCCCTATTGCTTGAATTGTCTATATAAAGCAAAAAAGGTAGCGCGAAGCGCTACCTTTTTTGCAATTAAGCTAGACAGCTCATGAAACCTTCACGCAACTTCTCCTTGTCCAAATGTCTGCCGATAAAGACTAATTGATTTTTGCGGAGTTCATTATCCTTCCAAGGGCGATCGCGTGTGGCATCGAACTGCATATGCACACCTTGAAATACCAAACGATCCTCAGAACCAGCAAGATTAATGATCCCCTTAGAACGGAAAATGTCCTGACCTTGAGTCCGCAATAACTCACTAATCCATGCTTGAAACTTGTAAGTATTAACTGTACCTGCTTCGAGAATGCTAACCGATCCAACTTCTTCATCGTGGACATGGTGATGATGGTCATGGTGTTCATGGTGATGATCATCATGCTTGTGGTCGTGAGCATGGTCATGGTGTTCATGCCCATGATTGTGATCATCTTTGATCTGCGCCGCTAGAAATTCGGGATTCTTTTCAAGAATGCGATCGAGGTCAAATCCACCAACATTGAGAACCTTGTCAATACTATCGGCAATATTCTCACTCTCGGTTTGATTAAGCTGCACCCGCTCAACCCTTGCTAACACATTGAGATGCTTGATTTTAGCTTCGAGTTCCACTAATTCCGCTTCAGTTACGAGATCAGTTTTATTCAGCAAAATTACATCAGCAAAGCCAATTTGTTCAAGAACTTCGCGATCGCCCCAATGTTGCTGGACATGCTTAGCATCGACGACGGTAACCACAGCATCTAGCTCCACCTGTCTGTGAATATCTTCATCCATAAAGAAAGTCTGAATCACAGGACCGGGATCGGCTAAACCAGTGGTCTCGATCAGCAAATGATCGAACTTATTGCGGCGGCGCATCAAATTCCCAATAATCCGAATCAAGTCGCCACGCACTGTGCAGCAAATGCACCCGTTATTCATTTCAAAAATTTCTTCGTCAGCGCCGATCACCAATTGTTGATCGATGCCCACTTCGCCAAATTCATTGACGATCACAGCAACCTTTTTGCCATGCTCGGCGGTGAGAATGTGATTGAGAAGGGTGGTTTTGCCCGCGCCAAGGAAACCTGTGAGGACGGTGGCGGGAATTTGTGATGTTGCGATGCTCATAGACTCTGCTGATTGCCTGCGGTGCTGATTAGTTATTGACTTACTGACCAAATTATAGCGCTTGACTAGGTATCAGCCACCGCCGACGATGGTGACGATTTCTAGGCGATCGCTATTTTGAATGATCGTATTTTCCCAAAGCTGTCGATGTAAAATCTCGCCGTTATATTCCACTGCCACAAGGCGCGGATTCAGTCCTAAATATTTCAGCAAATCGACCATCGTGAGATTTGGCTCACAGGTGCGATCGTCACCATTTACTTGCAATGTAATCATAGATATTAAGTTTAAATTCTGATATCAAATATAGTCTCAGAGATCCTATACTGCTTACTAAAATGATACCTCTGTGTCTATTCCCAAACCGTCTATGCCCGAACCTACATCAGCCAATACGCCAGCAAATACACCAGACTCGCCAGCGATCGCCTCTGTAGATGTCGCCCCTGATCAAGTTAATTTGGAAACGGGACTAAAGGAGTCTGAAGTTGCTGATCGCCGTCAGCGTGGTGACATTAACGTTGTTGTCCTACGCTCTAGCCGCACCTATCAGGATATTTTCAAAGAAAATGTGTTTACCCTGTTCAATGTCACCTTTGGCGTGGTGTTGGTGCTGATGGCAGCCTTGGGACAGTTTACCGATGCCATTTTTTCAGGGTTTTCGGTATTTATGAATATCTTGGTGGGAGTTTACCAAGAGATTCAAGCCAAGCTGACCTTGGATAAATTGGCATTGCTATCGGTGCAGCAGGTGAAGGTTCGCCGCGACGGGACATCGCAGGAAATCCCCGTCGGCGAAGTGGTACGCGATGATCTGATCGAACTAAATCCAGGCGATCGTGCTCCCGTGGATGGAGCCGTCTTGATTTCGCAAAATGTAGAAATGGATGAATCGTTGCTTACGGGCGAGTCTGACCCTGTGGCAAAACAAATTGGCGATATTGTCCTATCGGGTTCCTTTTGTTTGGCAGGAAGCTGTGTATTTCGGGCAGAGAAAATTGGTGATGAAAGCTATGCAGTGAAGTTATCGCAGTCTTCACGGGTATATAAGCGCGTATTTACACCTTTACAGAAAAAAATTGATGTTTTAGTGGAAATTTTTGTTCTTGTATTGATCATGGCGGCATTTCTGCATACTGCCTCCAGTCTCAATTCAGGGCGGACAATGGTGGATACGATTCGCTATGCGTCGGTGATTATTAATAGTTTTGTGCCTGCGGGTCTGGTACTGTCGATTAGTGTTGCTTTTGCGATCGGTGCGGTGGAAATCAGTAAAAAACGCACCCTGATCCAAAAAATTAACGCTGTCGATTCGATGAATAGTGTGCGGATTCTCTGTACTGACAAAACGGGAACGCTCACCCAAAATAAATTAGTGGTGAAATCCATTGTGCCGATAGAGGGAACTGATGAGGATTCGCTGCGCGAACTGATCGCTCTCTATACCAACCTCATGGGAACTCAAAATAGCAGCGCCAAGGCAATGGCAGCCTATACCGATAAACCGCGATCGCCTGCTCAATTTGTGAGCGAAGTTCCCTTTAGCTCTAGTCGTAAATGGGGGGCGATTGCTATTGATATCGGCACGACGATTATGGTGGGTGCTCCCGAAATTCTGTTTAATGATCCTGAAACACAGGAACAGGCAAAACAATACGCCCGCCAAGGACTCCGCGCGATCGCTGTCGTTACCAGCGAAGAAAGTATCAATACTTCTGAAAAAGAACCTGCTTTACCAACTAATCGCCGCGATCGCGGCATCGTTTTATTAGAGGACAGCCTACGAGATGATGTGATTGAGACGATCGCTGAGTTACAGAATAAAAATATCCGCCTCAAGGTGATCTCAGGGGATAGCGTTGAGACCGTTGCCTCGATCGCGCGTCAAGCAGGAATTGCCGTTCCCGATGACACGATCTTCACCCAGAAGACTCTAGAAGCGATGGATGCGCCCACCTTTAGCCGTGCGGCTGCTCATGGCTCCGTATTCGGGCGAATCACCCCAGATATGAAGCGCCGTTTAATCTCGGCAATGGTCAAGCGCGGCGGCTATGTGGGCATGGTCGGCGATGGCGTGAATGATGTCCCCGCCTTTAAAGAAGCTCAACTAGCGATCGCTATGAATGACGGCGCACAGATCAGCAAAGATGTCGCCGATATCGTTCTCTTGGACAATAATCTCTCAGCATTGCCCCAAGCCTTTAGCGCAGGGGATGATATCAAGCAAAAGATTCTTTCTTCGGCTCTGCTCTATCTCACCAAAAATATCATGGTGATTTTGACGATTTCCTTTGCAGGATTTGTTCAACTTCCCTTTCCTGTGGAGCCGCGCCACATGACGATCTTAACAATGGCGGTGGTGGGCTTCCCGACGATCTGGATTGCCTTCGGTTGGCTCAAGCCCAAACGGATTGAGAACTTCCTGCGCGATGTGCTTGGCTATAGCTGTTTAGCAGGGATTTTTGGGGCGATCGCCATGACTACGGGCTATGTTTTGTCCTACTACATCAGTGGTTGGGCGCTATTTAATGTCAGCGATGGCTCAAGCATGATTAGCGCTAGCACCCTTGAAGATATTGCTAGAGGTCAAGCCCAATGTGTCGCCACCTTAATTGGAATGCTGTTCTGTCTATTAGTATTTTGGGAACTTACGGATATTTCCATTTGGAAAGCGCGTACCTTTGCTAAAAATTCTGTAGCGACTTTATTAGGTGGAATTTCTGTGGCAGCCTCTATTTTCTTACTACTAAAATTCCCTCGCTTCTTTCAGGTGCAGGTTCCCGATCAATTTAGTTGGATGGCAATTATCTTCCTCCCGATTTCCAGTTACTACCTCCTACGAATGTTGCAATCTAGCAAGCTTTTGCGCCATTTGCCTCGCTATCTCAGTCAGCCTTAGAAACTTCCATCGATCTTTTTTAATTCCATAGCAATGCCATGAAAAAAGCCAAGCGCCAACGTCCGATCGCAATTACTATGCTTGCCACTGTGATGATTGGGACAAGTATTCTGATCATTAGTGAGCGTCTAGCCCATTTTTATCTCTACAGGTTTCTCGAGGAAACTACACTCTCCATTGATGAAAATTCGATCAATTTAAAAATTGTTTCAGGGATTGTCTCTGTGGGATTTAGCCTTGTGCCGATTGTGCTGGCGATTGGCATCTGGCAGCTTAAATCTTGGGCAAGATTTCTTAGTATTTGTCTATTTAGCTCGATCATGTTCCCCGCGATCGCCACTTCTCTAGGATGGCTCTCGCCACCATCGGCGGCAAAGTTGCTAGAGATTCCCACAATTTTTGATGAAGCCCTGAGCTTAGATTCTTCAGCAGAGCCAGTTTCTAGGCTAATGGTTTTAAATCCCTATATTGCCCTTGGCTGTGCGATCGCCATTATTATTTTGCTAATCCCTGCGATCGGTCGCGCCTTTCGCAACCATCATAGTTTTACCGATTAGGCACAAATTAAGAACAAAAAAAGGCGCTTTGCGCCTTTTTTTGTTCACCTAGAAAAATTCACCTAGAGAAATCACTTAAAGAAACCACCACATTAATAAAATTCCTAAAATGCAACCCGCAACGACTTGGGCTGGGGTATGACCTAACAACTCCTTAAGCGGATCTTGCTCCTCCTCAAACACTTCCACCATGATCTGATTGAGAACCTTTGCTTGCTTACCTGCGGCGCGGCGAATCCCTGCGGCATCGTACATGACGATAAAGGCAAACACTGTGGCGATCGCAAATTGGGGCGTATCCCAGCCTTGAGTCCGTCCGATCCCTGTCGCTAGAGCCGAAACTAGAGCGGAGTGAGCGCTAGGCATTCCCCCCGTCTCAAATAGCACCTTAAATCTGAGGTGACGAAACTGCGCTAATTCGATAAACAATTTCAGGATTTGGGCTGATAGGCTAGAACAAAGGGCAATCAGCAAAACATGGTTATCGAGGATTTCGCCAACGGGATGAAGGTTCATATCAATTGCAGAGGTTAAGATCAAGAGAATTTAGTTTTTACGGTTAGTGATGTAATCGGCGATCGCCATCAAGGGCAGGGCGGCATCTCCATAGCTGACCAATTGAGCTTTAGCTTGCTGCACTAGCTCCTCAGCTTTTTGTTGCGAGGCTTCGATACCCCACAGACTAGGATAGGTGACTTTTTGAGCGGCAAGATCTTTGCCTGCGGTTTTGCCAAGCTGTTCCGAGGTGGCGGTGATATCGAGGATGTCATCAATAATTTGAAATGCCAAACCAATGTTATTAGCATAGGTGGACAATCGTTGAATGTCGGTATCATTTGCACCCGCAAGCAAGGCTCCACAGATGACGCAGGATTCCAGCAGAGCCGCAGTTTTATGAATATGGATAAAGGTCAGCGTCTCGGCGGTAACATCGGATTTGCCCTCACATTCGAGATCAACGACCTGTCCGCCAACTAGCCCCGTGGCGGCGACGGCATGACCAAGGTTGGCGATCGCTTTTAAAATGCGATCGGCAGGGACATTTTTAGTTTGCTCAGCGATAAATTCAAAGGCATAGGCAAGCAAAGCGTCCCCCGCTAAGATCGCAATGTCATCGCCATAGACCTTGTGATTAGTTGGTTTACCGCGCCGAAAATCATCATTGTCCATTGCAGGTAAATCATCATGGATCAAGGACATGGTATGTACCATTTCCATCGCGCAAGCAGTGGGCATGGCAGCCGCGATATCCCCGCCTAACAGTTCACAGGCAGCCAAACACAAAATCGGGCGTAATCTCTTGCCCCCAGCCATGAGCGAATAGCGCATGGATTCATAAATTTTTTGGGGATAGGTCACGGCGATCGATGCGTCAAGGGCTGCTTCAACCCTGAGCTTGCGATCGCGCAAATACTTATCCAAATTGAAATCTAAGTTGAAATCTAGATTAGATGCGACTGTTTGTGGCATGACTTAGCGATGATGATCTTAGCAAGGGTTTTGACAAAAACTAACAACTGGGGTCGGCGCATAACTCCAGACAATACTCAGAATGTATATTACAGTGCTTTGGCTGTTAAATAGTTGCCAAATAGCTGCTAGATGAATGAGATTAGTCTAGGATAAAGCTCTGACTGTTGGGCTTGATTTGGCTAGCTCGCAAATTTGCGGCGGTAGCTGCATAGAGTGTTATGGAGGAGCATAGTCACAGTCATCGGTCCCACGCCTCCAGGGACAGGGGTAATGTGGGAGGCGATCGCCTTCACCCCTTCATAATCAACGTCACCAACGAGACGAGATTTGCCTGTGGCATCGGTGACGCGATTGATGCCGACATCGATGACGACGGCATCAGGCTTGACCATATCGGCGGTAATAAACTCAGGCTTGCCGATCGCTGCAATCAAAATATCTGCTTGGCGAGTCACATCGGCGAGATTTTTAGTACGGGAATGGGCGATCGTCACTGTGGCATTTTCTTCGAGCAGCATTAGGGCAACGGGCTTACCTACGAGAATACTGCGTCCGACCACGACAGCATTTTTTCCCGAAAGATCGATTTTAGCCTCGGCGAGTAACTCCATCACTCCTGCGGGGGTGCAACTGCGTAAGCCCTCTTCACTGCGGACTAATTTGCCCAAATTATTAGGATGCAAGCCATCGGCATCTTTGTCGGGCGCAAGGCGATTGAGCAAGGCGATCGAGTCGAGATTTTCGGGCAGAGGCAACTGGATCAAGATGCCATCAACGCGATCGTCAGCATTTAACTCATCGATCACCTGCTCTAGTTCCGATTGAGTGGTACTAGCGGGAAAATGTTTGCCAAAGGAGGCGATGCCTGACTTTTGACAGGCAGTTTCTTTGTTCTTGACATAGGCGGCACTGGCAGGATTATCCCCCACCATCAGCACTGCTAAGCCGGGGGGACGACCATATTTAGGTTGTAACTGGGCGACTTCTGTAGCGATCGCCTGTTGCATTTTTTTGGCAAGGGCTTTGCCGTCAATAATTTCTGCCATAGATAACCCGATTGGTAACTATACGTTCTGTAGATTTCTATAGATTACTTTACCGTTTTTCGCTAATTGCGCTGCGCGGAGTGCAATTAGCTATATCAATTACTGGCAATTGCTAAGATGCGCTTTTTGTCTATTTTTTGCCAAGATGCCATGCTTAGGTGCTAAAAACATGGTCACTAAAAAGATCACAGTCTGCAAAACTACGATGCAGCCGCCCGTTGAGCCGTCAATGTGGTAGCTGATGTAAGTTCCCATCACACTCGAAAATGTCCCCGACGCGATCGCAATTAGTATCATCTGATCAAAGCGATCGCTCAATAAATAAGCCGTTGCCCCGGGAGTGATTAACATCGACACCACTAGAATAATCCCCACGGTTTGTAACCCTGCAACAGCAGTTAGGGACAGTAACGAGAGCAACATATAGTATAGAAAAGTTGTATTTAGCCCAATTGTCCGCGCATGGGTGGCATCAAAGCAAAATAAAACCAAATCTTTGCGCCAGATCGCCAAAGTTACAAGGGTAATCGCTCCAATAATCACCGTCTGCCAAATATCACTATCGGCAATGCCCAGCACATTTCCAAAGAGAATATGTCCCAAGTCAACGGTACTTTTGACCTTAGAGACTAATACGATGCCGAGGGCAAATACTCCCGTAAATACCAAGCCAATCACCGTATCTTCTTTAATGCGGGTATTGGACTGGATAAAACCGATCGCAATTACGGAACCAACGCCAAAAACAAATGCGCCGATCGCTAAGGGAATATTTAAGACATAGGCAAGGACAACCCCGGGTAAGACGGCATGGGAAACGGCATCGCCCATCAATGCCCAACCCTTGAGGATCATAAAGCAGGACAATGCCGAACAGACGATGCCCACAAGGGCGCTCACCCAGATCGCCTTCACCATAAATCCATACTGCAAAGGCGCAGTAAACCAGTTAATTATTTCCATACAGTTCCATACAACCCTGATAGCAACCTACATAAAGTTAAAAGAGGCTTCGGGCTTCGACTCCGCTCAGCCAACCTACAGCGATGGCTGAGCGGAGTCGAAGCCCTGAGCGGAGTCGAAGCCCTATTTTCATTATTGAAATGATCTAAGCGGCAAAGGGATAATCGGCATCTTGATGTTGGCAAGCAAAGTTACTGTCAAAGGCACGGGAAAGATTCTCTTCGGTAAATACCTCTGAGGTCTCTCCATAGGCAAGGATCGTGCGATTGATCAACACCACTTGATCGCAGAAAGTATTGATCGAATCAAGGTCATGGGTCGATACCAAAATCGTGTAACCCGCATCCCGCAATTCCATCAGGAGTTGAATCATCAATCGTTCTGTCTTAATATCTACCCCCGCAAATGGCTCATCTAACAGCAACACATTCCCCTGCTGTGCCAAGGCTCTCGCGAAGAAGGCACGTTTTTTTTGTCCACCTGACAGTTCTCCAATTTGGCGATCGCGCAGTTCCCACATTTCTACCCGCTCCAGACTTTCGCGGACAATCCGCCGATCTTGCGATCGCGGCATCCGTAAAAAATTCATGTGCCCATAGCGCCCCATCATCACCACATCATGGACACTGACAGGAAAGTTCCAATCTACTTCTTCAGTTTGTGGCACATAGGCAACAAGGCTTTGCTTCTGCACAAGGCGAATTGGTAATCCATTTATTAAGACTCTGCCGCTAAGCGGTTTCACAAATCCCATTACAGATTTAAAAAGTGTTGATTTACCTGCGCCATTCATGCCCACTAATCCGCAAATTGTCCCTGATTTCAGTTGCAAAGAGGCGCTATGCAATGCCACTTTGCCGTGATAAGTAACGGTGACATTTTCGACATCGATGCCAATGGGATTTTCAATTGAATTATTGATAGAAGTATTTACAGGCATGATTTTGTCTCCAGTTTTATTTTTTAGTTAATTGCTTGAATTATTTCTGTCGTTAAGAAGAACATTACTAAGAGCATTTATCCACTCTGCAATCCCCGAATTAAAGTATTGACGTTGTACTCCAATAACTTGAGATAGGTCGGAGTCTTCCCGTCGGGAGGTGATAGAGAATCCACATAAAATACGCCGCCATACTTTGCTCCAGTCTCCTTCGCCACCTGCAACTGGGCTTGATTATTGACCGTACTTTCACAAAATACTGTCGGGATTTGATTGGCTCTAACTTGATCGATTACCCTCTGCACCTGTCGTGGTGTCGCTTGCTGTTCCGCATTCACTGACCAGATATAAACTTCTTTTAGTCCATAGTCACGGGCAAGGTACGAAAAAGCGCCTTCACAACTAACGATGTAACGCTTGTCGGCAGGAATAACGGCGATCGCCTGTTTTAGCTTTTGATCGATATCGCGAATTTGTTGACTGTAGTTTTTAGCGTTGGCATTGTAGACATCAGCATTAGCGGGATCGAGATCTACGAGGGCTTTACGAATATTTTCCACATAGCTTAGGGCATTTTGGGGCGACATCCACGCATGGGGATTAGGCTTGCCCTGATAACTGTCTTCCGTAATATCTATAGGCTGCACACCTTCGGACAGCGTGAGGCGTTTTACCTTGGGAAAGCTGTTATAAAACCGCTCTGCCCAGCGTTCCAGATTTAAGCCATTATCAAGAATTAAATCTGCGCCCTGTCCCCGTTGTAAATCACTGGGGGTCGGTTCATAGCCGTGAATTTCTGCACCTACTTTCGTGATTGATTCTACGATCGCGCGATCGCCCGCCACATTCTGCACCATATCCGCCAACACCGTGAAGGTGGTCAAAATCACCTTTTTACCTTGGGGATTTTGGCGAGGATTTTGATTGTTGATATTGGTGGCAGATTGATTGGCTTGATTCCCACCCTGACCCGTCAAATTTTGGTTCGTACAGCCAGCGATTCCCCATAATCCCAATGCTCCCGTCAATCCTAAAAGAAACGCCAGAGATTGAGGAGAGGTTTGCGTGGTGAGTTTCTTTTGTACGGAGTTGGGGGAGCTAGTTTGAAAATTAGAGTGCGATCGACGGACTGGAAATTGAGGTTTCATGATTATTTTCATAATCGTTTCATTATTTAAAATATAGCATAGGGGCTTTGGAAAATGAAACGATTATGAAACGTTACAATTGCTTCACAATTGACTCAAAAATATCGAAATCATTAGCAAAATCATTGAGGATGCGGTTCGACTTCAGATACACTTAATACTTGAAAGCAACTAAAAGTGTTATGACGATTGTCTCTGAGAATACAAAAAGCATTCAAAACGGTAACTCCTCAGCCATAGACCGTAGCATCGATGGTAGTGAAAACCTCGGCATGATCGTCAGGCGCAAAACTCGCCCCGTACAGGTGGGAAATATCACCATCGGTGGTGGAGCGCCTGTAGTAGTACAGTCGATGATCAATGAGGACACCCTTGATATTGATGGTTCCGTTGCTGGTATTCGCCGCCTCCATGAAATTGGTTGCGAAATTATGCGCGTAACCGTTCCCAGTATGGCTCATGCCGCCGCCCTCTCAGAGATTCGTCAAAAGCTGAAACGTACTTACATGGATGTGCCATTGGTGGCGGACGTGCATCACAACGGGATGAAGATCGCCCTCGAAGTCGCCAAACATATTCACAAAGTGCGGATTAACCCCGGTCTCTATGTATTTGAGAAGCCCAAAGCCGATCGCACGGAATATACGCAATCAGAATTTGATGAAATCGCCGACAAAGTGCGCGATACCCTCAAGCCCCTCGTCCTTTCGCTGAAGGAGCAAGGCAAGGCGATGCGGATCGGGGTTAATCACGGTTCCCTCGCCGAACGGATGCTCTTTACCTACGGCGATACGCCTCAAGGTATGGTGGAATCGGCGATCGAGTTTATCCGCATTTGCGAAGATCTCGATTTTCACAACATTGTGATCTCGATGAAGGCTTCGCGTGTGCCTGTGATGATCGCCGCCTATCAGCAGATGGTCAAGCGCATGGATCAACTCGGCATGGACTACCCTTTACACCTAGGCGTAACTGAAGCAGGGGATGGCGAGTACGGTAGAATCAAGTCCACCGCAGGGATTGCTACCCTCCTCGCCCAAGGTATCGGCGACACGATCCGCGTCTCTCTCACTGAAGCCCCAGAAAAGGAAATCCCCGTTTGCTACAGCATTTTGCAATCCTTGGGACTGCGGAAAACAATGGTGGAGTATGTGGCTTGTCCTTCCTGTGGACGCACGCTATTTAACCTTGAGGAAGTTCTACATAAGGTGCGAGAGGCAACTAATCATCTAGTTGGCTTAGACATCGCGGTGATGGGCTGCATCGTCAATGGACCTGGAGAAATGGCGGATGCGGACTATGGCTATGTGGGCAAAACCCCTGGCACAATCTCGCTCTATCGCGGTAAGGAAGAGATTAAGCGTGTTCCCGAAGCTGAAGGTGTGGAACAGTTAATCAATCTGATTAAGGAAGATGGTCGTTGGGTCGATCCTTAAAATCGTAATCCTATCTAAATCCAAGAAAATAGTAGTGCATTAAAGTTTATTTATCTGCTCGAACTAATAGGATTTAGATAACTTCCAAAATTAACTCTTGAGGAATTGATACCCACACACGATATTGTGATTCTTCGGGGGCAATTAAGATTCCCATACCCATATCTAAGTCTTTGCGACATCCTACGATCGCCTCATTCAGGTTGTTATAGATCTTTTCGGCTACAAAAATCTTACCTAAAAACATAATTGCCTTTTCTGTGCCGACGATTGTGTTAATTATGACGGACTTAACTTGCTGCAAGGAACTAAGAATCATGACTTTTACCCTTTAGATTGATTTGCTATTACTTCTCTATAGGTATTAGTATCGCTTCCTATCCATTTGCAGAATGCGATCGCACTTCTCGATTGTTGTGACTTTTTTGTTACTGTTATGCGATCGATATCACAAATATAGACACAGATATAGACAATTAAAAAAATAGGGCTTCGGCTCCGCTCAGCCACCGTGTACCGATGGCTGAGCGGAGTCGAAGCCTCTTTAAACTTATTTAGAACTGCTATAACTTCAGTTCGGCGCAAATGGCTTTATCGAAATCATGTTAGCCATAGGGATGATACAAAGCCTGACCAGACTCGGCATCGAAGGCGTAAAGCTTATTTAGATCAAAGCGCCAGAAACTGCGATCGCCGATTTGCCAATGATGTTCTAGGCTAATATCCGCCGCAACTTTGGCACGAATTTCCGTGTCAGCGACTTTCAATAGAATGATTGTCTCGGAGCCAAGGGCTTCGACTAGCTCCACCGTCCCCACTAAATGGGCATCGTCTGCCGTTGCTGGTTGCAGATCTTCAGGACGACAGCCAAGGGTAAAGTGGCGATCGCGTCCAATTTTGTGAATAGGCGATTCACCAATGGCGATCGCCTTGAGTAAACTGTCACCTTGCAGATTGCCATCACTATTTATATGTAGAGGCAAAAAATTCATCGGCGGCGAACCCATAAATCCTGCCACAAATATATTTGCGGGTTTGCGATAAATATTAAGTGGTGTATCGACTTGCTGAATATCACCTTTATTTAAAACCACAATCCGATCGCCCATCGTCATCGCCTCAACTTGGTCATGGGTGACATAGATAGTTGTCACCTGCAAAGCCTTTTGCAACTGCACGATTTGCGATCGCGTATCACTCCGCAACTGCGCGTCCAAATTAGACAAAGGCTCATCCATCAAAAATACTTGAGGATTACGGGCGATCGCCCTTCCCAGTGCCACCCGTTGCTTTTGTCCTCCTGACAACTCCTTCGGCTTCCGCGCCAGTAAATGGGAAATTTGCAAAGAATCCGCCACCTGTCGCACCCTTTGATCGATCTCTTTGCGTTGCTGCTTACCCACCGCCGAAAACCAGTCTAGGGGAGATACCTTGCGCGATTTCTGACGCTTTAAGCCAAAGGCAATATTGTTATAGACGGTCATATGCGGATAAAGGGCATAGCTTTGAAATACCATCGCGATATCACGCACTTTGGGGGGGAGGTGATTAATCTGGCGATCGCCCAAATAGATGGAGCCTGCGCTCACCTCCTCTAGTCCCGCAATCATTCGCAGGAGCGTACTTTTGCCACAGCCAGAGGGACCCACCAGTACCAGAAACTCACGATCCTGCACATCGAGGTCAAGACTACGGATCACCACCGTATCCTGTCCAAATTTTTTAGTTACACCACACAAATGCACAGGAGCCATCGCTAAAATATCTCACTATTCTCTAGACAATATGTTTATACCAAATCACGAAAGTGTGACAACGCTTTCGTGATTTAAAAAACCAACCCATAGTAAAGAACGCTTTGCTTAACGTCAGTTCGACGAAAGCGCAAAACGAAAGCTATCTCTAACGGAGTAGAAAAGAGTTGTCTGACTGGCAGAAGAGGACTCGGCTGCTTAGTTCACTTTTTTGTCAAGCTTTCTAATCACTTTTTAAGTAGCCCAGTGTAATTAAGAAATACAACTAAAGCTTATGCGGACAGCACAAGCTTCTGAGTTTCTAGCTTAGTTTCTAGCTTATTAGTGCTGAGCTACTTAATTAAATACATTTTAAACATATCTTAAGCGGAGGTTTACCAGTTGGAAGTGATAGAATTACTGTGCCGAAGGTATATAAGAGCTAAGTTTCCTCGCATTCTGATCATTTCTCAGAGCAATGAGGGAAATCTCTAGAATACTTAGGTATATCCATCCTAAGACGGTAGTTATTCTAGCTTGACCTATGCTTCAAGATGCGATCGCCATTCGTCATTATCAAAAAATTACCGACTCCTTAGTCGAGCTATCAGAACGGGGTTATCAATCCACTGACGAAATGAGGCTGTTTTTAGATGGTTATTTAGCAGCTCTACGTATAACTAACGCCGTAGAGGTTCACCACATCCATCGACTGGAAGAGGAGGTAATTCGGTTTTTATATGACCCCTCTAACTTTGAGTCTCCCTATGAGTTTGAGATGGAAGTGGAACGGGGCGACAGATAAATAATATGTCTCACCCCTGCGGTCAGAGGTGTCTGGAAGCTGTCCTCTTGGGCAACTTGCAAATCCTGTTCGTCACAAAAACTTTGTAACTGTTCACTTTCTTCACTTAGCCACTGTCCTCGATACAAGACTGCTTTGCCACTTCTTTTGAGAAAGGGTAAACAGTAACTAGCGCAAAGATCAGGTTTACCGACGGCTCTAATCAGCGCTAGGTCATATTTCTTACGATATTTAGGCATTTGATTTAGATCCTCGCCTCGACCTGCCTGTGCGATCGCGTTGCTTAATTGCAGATCATCAATGGTTTCTTGCACAAAGGCAACCTTTTTTTGCTTGCTATCGACCAAGGTAATTTGCCAATCTGGTTTAGCGATCGCGATCGCTAAACCGGGAAAACCCGCACCCGTCCCAATGTCGATCACCTTGATATTTTCGCAACTCCACATTGCAAAAACACCTCGCAAGGAGTCCCAGAGATGCTTTTCCCAAAAATCTTCTGGAGCAGTGATGCGGGTTAAATTTTGCTTGAGATTACCCGCAAGCACCAGTTCGTAAAGTCGCTCAAATTGTATATTTTGCTGTGGATCAGGCAGCCAGTTGAGGGTAGATTGCCACTGATCAAAGAGTTGAGAGAAATGAGACATAGATCACAAAAGCAAGGAATTGCACCTAAAGAGCTTGAAGAGTTAGGAAGATTTAAAAGCGCTTCTTATATTAACTTGGTAGGCGATCGTAAATTTACTTAACTGCCAAGGATTTTTCTTAATCTCCCTCTTTTGATGTTTGCAGAATTGTGGCATTGGGGGCTAGTATTTATACAACGTTAAGATTAGTGTAGCAATGCTAAGCAGTTAGCAACAATGCCAACAGCAGGCAATAAGAGTCAGTGATAAAATCACCCAAACTTATACAAAAATTCTCTACACAAAAAGCTTCTCCAAGTAAATTTAACAAAGTAATTATTTAGGATTTAGGTAAAAAATAATGGCAAAGCAAACTAAGACTCGTACAGCTTTCACCAAGGACGATCGCGGCATTCTCAACAACTGGGCGATCGAGCCTAAGATGTACGTTGATCAAGGTGATGATCGCTTCGGATTTACTCAGTACGCTGAACTGCTCAATGGTCGTCTGGCGATGATCGGCTTTGTGAGCTTGATTGCAGTTGAGTTGCTCACTGGCAAAGTCTTCACCCAAATTATTGGCTTCTAATTGCGGTTGGCAATAGATTTTCCATCTTTTGCAACAGAAAGAGCCTCGCTAAGCGAGGCTCTTTCTGTTGTCTGTGCGTAAAAAACTTCATATCATGAAATCTATTGAGACCTAGTAGGCAAAAACAGGTAAAAATAATTAGGATGGCGAAGCAATCTTAATTTAATAGTTGTTTATGACAAATCCTCAAGATCAGATTCAATTTCTCACCATTGAAGAGGCTCGCGCCATTGACAGCGCGATGTTGTCGCCAATGGACAAATTTATGACTCGTATCACCATTTCTTCGATGCGGATCTTGATTAAAATTGCTGAAAGTTTACAAGTTCAGGCTGAAGAATTACAAACAGGTCAGATCGTACGCTGGATTGAGCAGGATTCTCAAATTCGCCAAGAACAAGGGGAAGAGGCGGCATTTTTAAAATGGTCTTCACCTACTCCCGACCTTGATTTTGAAGATATTCGACAGGATGAGGTCACACCTGCAAATTTGTCTAGCCATGAAAAGTTTTTGGCAAGAATGGTGATTTCTGCCAAGACAAATATACTGGCGATCGCTAAGGATTCCCAAACGCCGATCCGTGACCTAACTGCTGCTCAAGTAATTAGCTGGACAGAGCATGACGCTAAGCTGAAGCTTCAATAGCAAAGTGTGACATCACAAAAATTTTAGATTAATCGCAAGATTGTTGTCCCCAAGCCATCGGTGGTCTGGTACGAGTACGAGCATTAAAGTCTGCACCGCAGATAAATCGCTTGATCTCGCCATTAGGGAATAGTCCTACGGTCGCTGAGTCAGCACTGCGATCGCGTCCAAACGTAACCGCAGCCGTCCCGATGCAAGCATTAGTTATCTCTTCCGTAATCTCTGTCATTAGAGTAGGAGATTTCCATACAGTCTCAACCCCACGCCCTTGCATCGCAAATACATAGCGGCGATTGAGGTTAGCTGAGCGATCGGGATAGGGGACTATCAGTTTAGAAAATCTACTGTTAGCCGTTACTTTTAGATTTGGCATAGCCTGTAAACGCGCAGCATTTTCATCGATTACCCGTTTGCAGTGGCTCCACAGGGCTGGAGTCTCTTGGGCTTCGACAGGGTGGGGCGCAGTTACAATCACACCACTCCACAAAATGGAGGCAGCGAGAATATACCGATAGATCATAAATAATCTGTAATGGATTCTGTGATGATATTACTTAGTTTATTTGAATTTAGAAGTTATAGATAATTCAAATAAGAAAAATAGGGCTTCGACTTCGCTCAGCCGCCGTATATTGCTGGCTGAGGGAAGTCGAAGCCTCTTGACGTTATTTGGAATTACTAAATTTGAATGAATTTATTTGAATTTAGAGAGAATATCTTTCCCTCCATCTTTGGTGGCATTCTCTAGTGCCTTTCGTTTGCATCCTTAACATTTGCGATCACGCCCGAACATATATCTGTTCCATTTTTGACTTGTGGTGCAGACTGTTTAAATTTAGAGAGAGGCGAAGTGATTCCCCTTGCAACTTGCCACGAGCATCAAACATGAATACCCTAGACGGATAATCGATATAATGAATCTCAATTGCGGCAACACTACCATTGAGATAGTACAAGTATTTGAAACCATTGCCATTAAAATCTTTTGGAAAGCTTGCGATCGCCGATAAAAATCCCTATCAGGTAAAACAACAAGAACGCGATAGTTTATCAGGAAGTTATAATTAAGAATAGTTAGAATTCAACTTCATGTTAAATATTGAACAAACAGAACTATTATTACTGATTGCTGCTGTTGTGGCGATGTTAGCAAAGCGATTGCGATTGCCCTATAGCGTCGGGCTAGTCTCTGCTGGGATCGTATTAGCGTCGAGTCCCTTTGCTCCAAATATTCAATTAACCAAAGAACTGATTTTTAACGCATTCTTACCTCCATTAATTTTTGAAGCAGCTTTTTATATTAATTGGAAAGAATTACGTCAAGATCTGCCCGTTGTCTTGGTATTAGCGACAGTGGGGGTAATTTTATCAGCAGGAATCACTACGTTAGGAATGCATTATCTCGCTCATTGGGATTGGGGTACGTCATTGCTATTTGGAGTATTAATTGCTGCGACCGATCCTGTTTCCGTAATCGCGACCTTTAAAGAAGCAGGTGTGCATGGGCGATTGCGGCAGCTAGTCGAGGCGGAAAGTCTGTTTAATGACAGTACGGCAGCAGTGGCATTTGGAATTGCGATCGCGATCGCTACAGGTACTAGTATTACGCCTCTCGGTATCGCCGAGTCTTTAGTTGTAACGATCATTGGCGGCATTATTTGCGGCGCTATAGTTGCAGGTGTTGTTTTGCTATTAGCGGGGCGAACTGAAGATCCTTTAGTAGAGATTACTTTCACGACAATTGCCGCCTATGGCTCATTCTTGCTTGCCGAGCATTTCCATTTTTCAGGGGTATTGGCAACACTCACGGCTGGATTAATCGTGGGTAATATTGGCTCTTTAGGCGCGATTTCTGACGGTGGGAGAGTTGCGGTTTGTTCTTTTTGGGAATATATTGCCTTTGTGGTTAATTCCTTGATTTTCTTGTTGATGGGAATGCAAGAAGCGCATCAAAATTTTATGGTGGTATTAGTTCCCATTGCGATCGCGATCGGCTTTGTCACTATCGGTCGCGCTGTTTCAACGTATCTTTGCTGTGCCGCTTTTATCGGGTCTCCATTAAAGGTTGAAACCAATTATCAACATATTCTATTTTGGGGCGGATTGCGTGGAGCCTTAGCCTTAGCTCTAGCCCTAGGACTGCCCCCACAACTCCCCCATCGCGATGAGATTGTGGCAGTGTCCTTTGCGGTTGTTGCCTTCTCAATTTTTGTGCAGGGTCTAACGATTACGCCACTTTTGCAGCGTTTAGGAGAAATCACACCCATTGAACAAAACTAATCTCTATTTCAATAAATTTCAGGACAAAAAGTTGAGAGGGTCGGCAAAAGCTGAGTAATAGAGTTAAGTCAATGTTTTGAGTGTTGCGTGAAGTAAAATAATTGCAAAAGCTCCAGTTTTTGATGGTTACTGAGATTTGTTTTGATGGTTATTTGCGATCGCTGGTAGACGACTATCAGCAGTGGTGGCGCTTGTATACGCTGACGGATGCGACGGGACGGGAATCGCAACAGGTAGAACGCGACGACATCAAAGCAGAAGTTGTCCAAATAGTTGAAAAAAACTATGGTCAAGTCATTGGCAAAAATTCTGGTCAAGCCTTTGGCAAAAACTATGCCAACGATCCAGCATTGCTACAGACAATAAACGAAATTACCCAAGTCCTCGCCGACTTACAAAAAAATCATCCCACTGCAACCGAAGCCGAAGCCAAAGACATTATCGAAGCAGAATTTAAAGAAATTCAAAACAACCAACCAAATAGATGGTCAACCTTCCGTGAGCAACTCCTCAACCCTGAACGCTGGCTGAATGGTGGTAAAGCCACAATTAGCGAAATTGCCAAACATTACGCCGAAAACAGCGTATTTCTCAAAGCTGGAGTAGCCTTTCTTGATGGATTTAGCGCTGATGAGGAGTAAAAAAACAAAGAAACCACGCCCCGAATGTATCGGCATGGGCGACAGTGGCATGACCAACCTATCCGAACGAGTTGACGAGCTACTTTATGCCGATTATCAAGCCCCATCTCCCATTAAAAAACGCAGAAAACTTTAGGCGAACTCGATCCCCAACAACTAGCTTTTGCAGCATCAATGGGGCGTTGTATGCTAACCCACAATCGACTCGATTTTGAAAAACTACATACAAGTTATGTCTTGAATAATCAGACACACGCAGGAATTATCATCGCAAAACGGAGAAATCCCTATGAAATTGCCGAAAGGGTTGCCATGCTTCTTGATACCTTGACAGCCGATGAAATTGCTAATCAATTGCTTTACATTTGACCGTTATCAGTTATAGCTAATTGTTTATGTGATCGCATAGAAGATAGTCAAATGGATAAACTAGCAAATTACCGTCAATACATTCAAACTCTACTAAAAAGACATAGTCATTTTAAAACACCGCCTCTGTCGGACAGGTCATCACAGGCGACAACAGTTGCCAAACCACTTAGCCGCCAATGGTGAAAATCATCATACTTATTTCAATAAATATCCATGACAGAACAAATTAATGAACTCACTCCTGTCGTTGTAGTTGCTTTAGACTATAGCGATCGCTTAAAAGAACTTGCTTTGATCTTCTTAGCAGGAGGATTAGCGGTTCTTACAGGATTAGGAATTATTTTCGCTTTGAGATTGGTTTTGACATGGTTAGCGCCTGAGTCAATGGTTCAGGCTTATATGCGGGTAATCATTGCTTCGCAGGGGCTTGTACTGATGCTATTTACCTTTGCGGCGATGGATGTAATGTTATTTTTACTACCTGATACCGAATGGTTGGGACTATTAGAATTTTGCTTGAGCGCTGGTATTGCTGTATGTGGAGGATGGGGACTATCGCGATTATTTCGAGAATTCTTTAACACTGCCATAGTTGGCGCAACCTTTGAGGCAAATCCTAAAGTTAGGGGTGAGTCAATCTTTTTACTGCGCTATCTCGGCGACTTTGCGATCGCAATTATCGTCTTACTTGTTTTTTGTATTAACCACAATATCAATGTTTTGGGCATTGTGGCGAGTTTGGGCATTGGTGGCTTGGCGGTGGCTTTTGCTGCCCAAAAGACCTTAGAGCAGTTTTTAGGGGGCATTGTGTTAACTCTTGATCGTCCATTTACGGTTGGTGATTATATTGGCTTGTCCGATGGTCAGCAAGGCAAGCAAGGCACATTTGGCAGGGTCGAAAGTATCGGTTTGCGATCGACCAAAATCCGCACCTCTGGCAAAGGTACGCTTACGATTATTCCTAACAATTCCCTTACCCAAGCGACCATTGAGAACTTCTCAGGCGCAAAAAAAGAGATGTCAGTAATGACGCTCGAATTCCCTAAAGCTTTATCTGCAAACGATCAAGCGATTATCCGTCAAACAGTTATGGATAGTACAATGGATATTTTTGGGCTAGATTGGCGGAGTACGGAGGTATCTTTTGGTGATCATAATGCTCAAATTTCATTCTTTATCCTTGGCTCAAATGAATTGTCAATGGAGTTAAGACGACAATTACTGGATCTTGCTACTCAGAAAATTACGAAGCAACTTCAAGATCAAGATATTTCTTTTGTCCTTAATCAACCAACAATCTATGTCGATGCTCCCATTTCTCTCTAAATTAAATTCAAGATTAACTTCAAGATTTCTAAACTTTATTATTCTATTTCTGGTGGGATGTATATTGGCGATCGCATCTAATTTTATTGCCTCCCCAGCCATCTCTCAGAATACGCAAAACCCTATAATTAGCGATCGCGCCGCCATCGTTGTGGATGGTATTCCCCTTTTTAATCTCCAATCTACAGATAACTCTGGGGCAATGGAACGAGCGCAATTTGCTAACAAAGTCCTTGCCGAATCGATTGCTAGCGAGCAGCAGATCAAATTTAATGTCACTAATGATGAAAGTAGATTAGCAACTTCAATTACTCTCAACGACAATTACTTACTGACTATTACAGCATCCGACATTCTATCTGATCTGTCAGCATCAAAACAGGCTGAACAATGGCAATTTCTCCTAGAAGCAGCGATCGCTAGGGCGAAGAACGAACGCACTTCCACATATCTTTGGCAACGTGGGCTATGGATTTTGATTGCCTGTGCAGTTGTCGCTGTAGTTCAGTTTCTGAGCGCGATCATCACTCGCATATTCAAGTTAAATAAGTTAAATTTGCAACTTTTTGGGAAACTATTTTTTAGTTTAGCTTGGGGTGCGATCGCTGTCGTTAGCTCGGAATGGTTCCCAATCTTGAGAAGCATTCGTTATCATTTTCTGTCACCATTCTCGCAACCACAATGGCTGATCTTTTTTGGGGCTTTGGGATTCTCGATCATTTTTAGCTACTATGCTACTGGCTTGATGAGATTACTAATCAGAAAAACTGCTCCCAAAACTATTGACACTATCTATAAAGAAGTTATTCAACCCATTGATCGCCTTGTGCAAATAGCTGTTCTCAGCATTTGTCTGAATTGGTCATTCAGTCTATTAGAACCATTAGTTCCAGTCATCTATAACTTAGTTAGACCGATCGCCAGTTTGTTTTTGGTCGTGAGTTTATATTGGCTATTAACAAACTTTACTAGCCGCTATTTGCGTGCCTTTGGCTTTAAGATTGGAGTCAAGTTTAGTACTAACAGTGATGATGCAATTTTAGTGTTTGAAACTGTATTTAATGTCTTAATTTTTATTGTCGCTTTGGTGGCTTTTGCGCGGAGCCTCAACTTCGATTTGATTGGTTTGGTCGCAAGTTTGGGGTTAGTCGGTTTAGCCGTTGCCTTTGCTGCCCAAAAGATTTTAGAACAGTTAATTGCAACCTTGGTTTTATATCTTGATCGCCCCTTTGTAACGGGTGACTACATTCGTTTACCGGGTGGTGAGCTAGGCAAAGTGGAAAGTATTGGCTTGCGATCGACCAAAATCCGTTCCCTCGGTACTGGCACTATTATTATCATGCCCAATTCAATTCTCGTCAGTGTCGAAATTGAGAACGTCACCCTCGCCAAGAAAATTATGGTTTTACTCTATATGGATTTTGTCAGTGAGTTAGGCGAAAGAGAACAGGCGCTAGTGCAGCAGGTGATTATCGAAAAAACCGCTTCTCTATCAGGTATCGATGCGAATAGTACCAGTATTGCCAATGCAGATGGGTCAGGAAAAAGACTAAGGGTAAGTTTTGCGATTTTAGGCTCTCAAGAAAATGCGATCGAGGTTCGTAAACGTTTACTAGAACTCGCAAGTGCCGAAATAGTCAAAGCCTTAGCCATACACGGGATTGTCTTCACAATGGAAGAACCAACAATTTATGTGCAGTCCCCTGTAACAATCTAGATGATTTGAGTAGATGGATATAAGCAACTAGGTACAATTAAAACCTGTATCGCACGCTCAGGGTGCGATACAGGTTTTAATTGTATAGACAAAATAAGAAAACTAGGGCTTCGACTTCGCTCAGCCATCGTATATTGCTGGCTGAGCGAAGTCGAAGCCTCTTCAAACTTATTTAGAACTGTTATCCCACACTCACGTTACCCAGCTACTTATGGCAGTCCAAAATGATCTATGAGAAAAATGTGGATGCCATAGCCCATTTGTTTAGAAATCGCAATCCTGTTGCCCCCAAGTTAACGGTGGTGTGCGTGGACGAGAATCAGATCTTTCAGCACAGGTGAATTGCTTGATTGAGCCATTAGGAAAGATTCCGATGGTTACTGATTCACCCGAGCGATCGCGTCCAAAAGTAACCGCCGCCATACCTTCACAATTTTCGATGATCTGCTTCGCAATCTCATTCCTCACGGCATCGCCAGACTTCCAAAAATCAGTAACCCCGTCACCACTGATGGCAAGTGTGTATTGACGATTCAAATTGGCTGAGCGATCGGGATAAGGGATTGATAGTTCAGAAAATCGACTGTTACTGGTTAATTTCACATCAGGAATAGTTTCCACTGCATCCTTAACATTCGCAATCACGCCCGAACATACATCTGTTCCATTTTTGACTTGTGGTGTAGACTGTTTGAATTTAGAGAGAATATCTTCGCCGCCGTCTTTGGCGAGATTCTCAAGGCGATCGCGTTCTGATTTTGTAAAGTTAGTCCGTATTGATCGCTCTTGAAATTGTTCTTGTCCATTGACCATCACTTTTTGAGCGCGAATTAATTCTGCTTGCAACTTACCGCCACCATCAAACATAAATAGTTCATCGGTATGGAAAAATCGAATCGCCGCCACTTTTCCATTGAGATAATACCAATAGCCAATACCATCACCGTAACTGACTAGGGACGATGATGCCGAGATAAATCGATATTGTCCTTTGCCACCTGCATTGGCAGTACAAGCGCTGTAGTTAATGCCTCTTTGGACGATGCTTTTGCGATCATCACAGGTTTGTTGATCAATCTCTTCAAAGGCTTTGTAAAGAGATTCAGCATCAACAGTAGATTGGGCGATCGCAGTTTCAACTGATTGCGGTTCTGGTGATTTCTCGATAATTGCAGGGCTTGCCGTTGTTTGCGCGATCGCATTCGGTGTTGTATTAGGTGCGGTCGAGGCTTGAGTTTGTCCACAGGCAATTAGTGAATAGCTAAGGGCAAGAAAACTGAAAACCTTAATTTTTGAGAATGTCATGTTGATTAATGTGATGCTGATTTAGGGCAAAAACTCTAGGGACTGGACAACTTTTATAAGCTCGTTGGGAGTCATGAAGGCTGTGTTCTTGCAAGTAGCTTCAGAACTGAGCCAACTGGGGATTCTCTCATCGATGGTTCTCACGGAGTAGAAAGGCGACTCACCTGCGGGAAAAGACCAGATATTCCTTTGGGGAGTCCTTGCGATCGCTGCCGTCATCGGTTCGCCACTACCTGTACCAACATTGACATCTACCTCGCCCAAAAGTCTGGAATTGATTTCGCGAGTGTAGCGACCACTAGGACCACCAAGACCACCACCAGTCGCACTAACCGCAAAGCACTGGCTTTGAGCATTGCGATATACCACTGTATAGTCGGGACCAAAGCGGCAAACTCCATTAGCATCGATCCTGTCTCCCCGACGGCAGGGTTCAGTTCTGACCAACGCTACTCGAAACCCTTGAGGAATGTATTGGGGAAGCGCAACTTTGATGCCAAGGGACTTCAGAGATCTCTGGAGTCTAGCCTCGACCAAGCTATGACCATTACTTTGGGCATAGACTGGAGCCGCTAAACTAGCAGTTAGGGACAACAGGGAAAATAGAGATAGGCAGGTAGTAAATTTCATGGGTAAGTTAGTGATTTAAGGGAATCTTAGATATCTTGTCGTAATCTTCAATCGTCTTAAAAAGTGGCTTAAGCCCCTTGCTTGTTCAAGGCGATCACCGATTGCTTTCAACGCATTCACCAAGATAAGGTGTCGCGATCCAGCCTCTAGTTCGACTGGGAATGTACTCTACATAATTCCAGTACACTCCTTCTCCGTCACTTTCACGCACAGCGGCTCCAGCCTCGTAGCGCAGTAGGTTTACTTCCTGTCCCACCAAGACATAGCCAACGATACCAAACTCAACTCCAGGGCTAGAGCGCATATTCACCCGTGATCCCCGTTCTAATCCAGTAATAGAAACATTGCAACGTCCTCGGATTATGGACTGGGCATCGGCGATCGCAGTGAATTGAGGTGCGAGAGAGATGAGAGGAGCAATGATTGCCACCAGAATCTTAGTTAGTTTCATGAATCTGTAATTTGGTTTTAGGTTTTTATTGTGATTTAAGAGATTTCGACAATATAGTAGTTCTAAATAAGTTTAAAGAGGCTTCGACTTCGCTCAGCCATCGGTATACGGTGGCTGAGCGAAGTCGAAGCCATAGTTTTCTTATTTGAATTGTCTATATCTTTGTTTCCAACTGATCGATTCCCTTAGCGAGTAAGCGAAACGATTTCATTCTTGGAAATGCTTTACAAGTCTCTGTTCTAGTTGCATTACCTCAAGCAAAATATAAACAGAAAATGTAATATCTCAGTTAATTTTAGATTTTTTGAATTTTTTGCTTTTGATATGGTCTGTAAGGCAGAGAGATAAGTCTTCCAAAAGTGAAATCATTCTGCTTTACGTTCTAAAATGTCTTCCATTCTTCGCGATTTAAAAAGAAGCCATTACCTTTGGGATTGGTGCAGGTCAATCCATTCTCGCGAGACTTGCAGACAAATCCACCTCTGCTCCAAGTCTTGCCATAGGCTAAGGTTTTGTAGTTAGGTGAGTATGCGGTATCTCCGACACAAAGAACTTTGGCTCTACCAACTTTGGGTAAAGATAAGCCACTGCCCCAATCTAAATTGCAGGAAGCTGGTTGTGGTGGCAAAGGATTCAATCGGCTGGCAATCTCGCAACGCAGGTGATCGCCATAGATCACGCAGTAAATATTTTTGCTAGGCATGATGAAGCCATTGCTACTAAAAAAGTCTTCCGATGATTGCGCGATCGCAGGTGCATTTTGTGGCAGAGCTTCAGCTTTTAAATTGGTGAATGAGAAGAGAGAAGTGGCGATCGCTAAAACTGATAAACAAGAAACGCGAATTCTTTGCATTTAGTTGAGATTTAGGTAAGTAGAAATGAAGTGATAATAAATCATCCAGAAGCATCTAGGCGATCGCTAACTGATATGCATTGACGCAAGGATTTGTGAGAAAGTTTCTAACTTCCCCAAATATGGATGGAACCGTTCTCCATCTTAAAAATTCTTACACTTTCACCATTTGCATCTTCGCTCCTTTGCTGATAGACAAGTCCACCACGCTCATCCGTATAGGTCATAGAGCGATCGCGACTCAGCAAAAAATAATCAGATACGCCATCTTCCCAAGTGATGCCGACATTGCCCTGATTCATGGAAAACACACAGGGCATGGATATGGTTGCTCGGCTAGAGCCATTAGGGAAATATTTACAAAATGCCTTTCTACTATCTGCTTGAGCCGCGAAAGGAATAGATAATGCGGCGATCGCTGAAACAACCCCAATTGCAATAAATTTCACAATTTTTGAGCCTTAACTTAAGTTTTATTTTCAGCATTATAGCTAGGTTGAACAAGTCTAGTTGGTGATTACCATCACCAAAGATTAAAGGTATTTAGCATTGACTATACCTTGGCTTAGTCTAGGTATAGACTAAAATCTATAGCTATCGGTAGCTTAATAGTCTTGTTTTACTAAAACTGATTTAATCTCAGCAAATTGCTGATTAAATCAGCAATTTAACTACGTAGTGGATTGAGCAAATTAGAGCTCAGAAGGTTGCAGTTTTTCATACTTCTCAAAGGGTTGATGAATCCAAGGATTATCAGCTAAGAAGTCTACATAATAATCAGGTTTAGCGACAGAACAAGCCTTCATCCATAGAACAGCCGATCGCACTTCACTGATTTCAAATTCGCTATGTAGTTTCAGCCATTCCAAAATATTGGCAAGAGTTACGCCTGAGTCTACAAGATCATCAACTAGCAAAATTCTTCCTCCAAAGGTTTCTGCTGTCATCGTGATATTGCTGGCAATCTTGAGATGTCCGCGTTCTTGAAAGTCTTTGCCACCATAGGAAGAAGTGGACAGGATCGCCAAGGGCTTATCGTAAATACGCGATAGGGTATCACCAACCCGTAGTCCACCCCTCGCCAAACATAGGATCTGATCAAACTCCCATTGCGATCGATAGATTTGAGCTGCTAACTGCTCAATTTTATGGTGATATTCTTCCCAAGAGACATAGAGGTGGGGCATGGTGACAAAAATGAAGAAAAGGGACGGGATTTTAAGTATTCCTATAGTAGCAATCAGGATAATCAATTGGACTTGTCTGAAAGTAGCGATTAGACTAGAGGAAGATGATTATTAAAGTAGGGAAACAAAATGGTAGTTGCTGTTGAGATTCCATCTGTTGACACGAATAGAAAACCAGAGGCAGTAAAGGTCGGTTCCAGCACTGAAAAACTCCTCACAATGCAGGTTGCTGAGATTGCTGCCGATACCACTACTCTGCGATCGCTTGATTGGGATCGCGATCGCTTTGACATTGAGTTTGGTTTGCAAAATGGTACAACCTATAATTCCTACATCATTCGCGGCGAGAAGCTTGCCCTTGTTGACACCTCCCACGCTAAATTTCGAGAGCTATACCTCAAAACTCTAAAGGAACAAATCGATCCAAGTCAAATTGATTATTTGGTGATCAGTCACACCGAGCCAGATCATAGCGGTCTAGTGCGCGACATCCTTGCCCTTGCCCCCGATGTGACCGTAGTTGGAACCAAGGTAGCGCTGCAATTTTTAAATGATCTAGTCCATCATCCCTTTAAGCAGCAAGTAGTCAAAAATGGCGATCAAATTGATCTTGGTAAAGGTCACATTCTGCAATTTGTGAATGCTCCAAATCTGCATTGGCCTGACACGATGATGACCTTTGACCATGCCACCTCGATTTTATATACCTGTGATATTTTCGGGATGCACTATTGCAGTGAAGCGACTTACGATGAAGACCTCCAGCGCATCACTCCCGATTATCGCTTTTATTACGAATGCCTCATGGCTCCCAACGCCCGATCAGTGATTTCGGCAATGAAGCGGATGGACGAGTTGCCACAGGCGCAGATCGTGGCGAATGGTCATGGACCTCTCTTGCGCCATAACGTCAAGGAACTAACCGAAAACTATCGCGCTTGGAGCCAAGCCCAAACTAAGGGCGAAACTAATGTCGTAGTTTGCTATGTATCTGACTACGGCTATTGCGATCGCCTGTCCCAAGCGATCGCCCGTGGAATTGCCAAAACAGGTGTTGCCGTGGAAATGGCGGATCTCAAAGCGATCGACTTACAAGAATTGCGCGAACTGGTTAGCCATGCCTCTGGCTTGGTAGTCTGCACGCCACCTACCGCCAATAGTCATGTAGAAACAGCGATCGGAGCGATTCTTGCCGCCGCCAGTGATAAACAGGTGATTGGTCTATACGAACCCCACGGCGATCAGGATTCTTCCATTGATTTACTCAATAATCGATTTAAAGATCTTGGTGTAGTCACCGCTTTTCCTGCGATCCGCGTACGCGAAAATCCTAACGAAGCTACCTATCAAACCTGTGACGAGGCGGGAACTGACCTCGGACAGTTGCTCACCCGCAAGCAGAATATCAAACAACTCAAAGCGATCGATGCTGATCTCGATAAGGCTCTGGGACGTTTGGCGGGTGGTTTGTATATTATCTCGGCTGCCAAAGGTGGTGCACGCAGCGCGATGTTAGCTTCTTGGGTGGCACAGGCGAGCTTTAAGCCCCTTGGCTTCACGGTGGCAGTTGCCAAGGATCGGGCGATCGAGTCCTTTATGCAGGTAGGCGATCGCTTTGTTTTAAATGTGCTTGAAGACGGTAACTATTCCAAATTGATGCAGCATTTCCTGAAGCGATTTACCCCCGGTGCAGATCGCTTTGAAGGGGTCAAAACCCAGTTGTCCTCCTTTGGGGCACCGATTCTTACCGATGCCCTTGCCTTTATCGAGTGCGAGGTCACGAGTCGGATGGAATGCAGCGATCACTGGATTATCTACGCGATCGCTGAGGAGGGCAGAGTTTCTAAACCCGAAGCGCTCACCGCCACCCACCATCGCAAGATTGGGAACCATTACTAAAAATAAATCTGAGTAAGTATCTAGGTATAAGAAACCCAAAACCCCAAAAGCTGTAGCGCACGCTGCGCGTGCGCTACAGCTTTTGGGGTTTTGGGTTTTATTTCGCTAAGCTACTTAAAAGGATAGGGATACAACTCCGCGCAGGCAGTGGATGATTTGCCTGTGCGGACTCACCCTTTTGGGTAATATCTGTAAATTTGGCTACAATTTACATCCAAATTTAAATCTTGAGGTTAAAATATTAAGAAATCATGACATTTTATCCTCAAAATCTCTCTATTCATTCATGTTAAATTTCCGCAAAGCGCAATCAAAATGGCAAAACTATTGGTTTAAACTCTTTGGCAGATGGCAATCTTGTCCCCTAACCTGTCCAATGAAACGCCCCCATCGCAAACATATTTTTTGGAGCTGGTTTGGCAGTTGTATTGCCATTAGTGTTACGGCATATCTCGCCACTATCACTAATTCACCTTTGATTATGGCTCCCTTTGGAGCGACCAGTGTCTTGATTTTTGGCATTCCTGAAAGTCCTTTTGCTCAACCTCGCAATGTCATTGGCGGAAATCTCTTGGCAGCAACTGTCGCCTTAACGGTGTTAAGTATTTTCGGATCTTCCCCTTGGACTATGGGTTTGGCTGTAGCAACTGTGATTGCAACTATGCAGATCACAAATACGCTGCATCCACCTTCAGGGGCAGTGGCATTAGTTGTGATGATGACCCAACCTAGTTGGAAATTTTTAGTCACACCAACCTTGGAGGGTTCTATTATTTTGGTGCTTTGTGCTGTGATTTTTAATAATCTGGCAGAAGATCGCACCTACCCTCAACACTGGTTATAGCGATTGATTAGTTAAGGAGTGATGTATAAATAATTACAGTAAAAAATCGGGCTTCGACTTCGCTCAGCCAGCAATCGACTTCGCTCAGGCGGCAATGTACGATGGCTGAGCGAAGCGATGTAATGATCCTAAGGATTTTAAACTTTACCAAAGCGGCGATCGCGTTCTTGATAATCGAGTAGAGCGCGATGAAACTCATGGCGATCGAAATCTGGCCAGAATATATCTGTAAAATACATTTCTGTATAAGCCATTTGCCACAGTAAAAAGTTGCTCAGGCGCATCTCGCCACTAGTACGAATTAATAAATCAGGATGATCTGTACCTGCGGTGTAGAGATGTTGCTCAAATAGATTTTCGTCAATGTTTTCAGGCTTTAGCTCACCCGCCTTCACTGCCTCCGCAATTTGACGACAGACCCGCAAAATCTCGCGCCGACTGCCGTAGTTAATCGCTACGGTGAAATGAATTGCCTGATTGTTGGCAGTAGCGACTTGCGATCGCTCGATTTCCTTGCGTAGAGATGGGGATAATAAATCGAGATCCCCCACAAACGAGATGCGTACACCCTCTTTACACATTTCATCCAACTCACGGCGCAGCATTCTCTCAAATAGCACCATCAAAAAATCTACTTCCTGAGCAGGACGGCTCCAATTTTCTGTTGAGAAAGCGTAGACCGTAAGGGCAGCAATCCCCCAATCTTTACAACAGCGCAGGAGATCCTTCAGTACATCTACGCCCTGCCGATGTCCAGCGATTCTCGGCATCCCGCGTTTTTTTGCCCAACGCCCATTCCCATCCATAATTACAGCAACATGGTTGGGTAAACGTTGACGATCAAGATCCGACGGCAGAGTTTGTAGTAGCTTAGCGGTCATTTATTTTCTGGCGATTTTCTAATTACCATTTTTTTAAACTTTGAGCGTAACCAGTACCAATCAAACTTCGGTACAGTTCTTCCTAAGGTCGTTGGACGATAGTTACTCAGTTTAGTTTCAAGGATCTCTCGGAGACGAACACTAGAGATAGGACGGTCTAAGAGCCCATTTTCGGCGATCGCGATCGAGCCTGTTTCTTCGGACACAACAATACAAAAACAATTTCTCACTCGATCGGTAATACCCATAGCAGCGCGGTGACGAGTGCCAATCTCACGCGAAGCAGCCCGTTCAGAGATGGGCAAAATTACTCCCGCCGCCAAAACTCGATCTTCACGAATTAAGACAGCACCATCATGGAGCAGGGTTGAGGTCTGAAAAATAGTATGCAGCAGTTCTTTGGATAGGAGTGCGTTGAGTCTGACCCCCGGTACCGAAAAATCTCGATCATCGATGGGTTCACCTGTCTCAATAATCATCAATGCACCCGTGCGATTTTGAGATAGTTCTACGACTGCATCGTTGATTTCTTCGATCACCGAATCAGCTTCGACGGTGGCGCGGCGATTGCTAGTGGGCTGTAGCAATGATAGTAAATCTCCCCGTCCGAGACGTTCCAGAAATTTGCGGATCTCTGGCTGGAGGATGACCGCCATTGCTACCGCCGCACCGATCAAGATTTTGTCAAGGACAAAGTTGAGCAATCTTAGCCCTAAGCGATCGCTAAGTACACTTGCAATCAACAGAAAGGTAATCCCTCTGACCATTAGGAGTGTACGGCGATCATTGCTGAGGGACAGCATGAGGTAGATCAATCCTAATAGCGCTAGGACATCAATCATCCTCGTGATGAATGCAATTGAGTTGATATTGGTAAACCACTGCATTCATGGTCCTCTCATTCACAAAAAATATAACTACTTTCGTAATTTCTCTGGCAAACAGTCTTGACGCAATAAATCTTCGCGGGTTTCCCGTCTGATAATCAAACTAGAATCACCCTCTCTAACCACTACTGCCGCAGGCTTGGGCAGACGGTTGTAATTAGATGCCATGCTGTAATTGTATGCGCCCGTGCCGAATACCACCAGAACATCACCCGCATTAGTTTCGGGCAGTTGGATGTCCTTTATCAAAATATCACCTGATTCGCAATGTTTGCCTGCGATCGTCACAGTTTGCGACAAGGGTGCGCCCATGCGATTAGCTACCACGGCGCGATACTTCGATTGGTAAGTAATGGGACGAGGATTGTCCGACATTCCGCCATCAACAGTGATATAGGTACGAATGTCAGGGACAGTTTTGCTGCCGCCGATCGTATAGGCAGTGACGCAAGTAGAACCAACCAGCGATCGCCCTGGTTCGCAAAGAAGTCTAGGCAAGCTCAGTCCTGCTTTGACAAAGGCTTCGGTAACACCAGCGCTAACGGTCTTGACCCATTCCGCAATGCTAGGAGGATCATCGGACTCCACATAGCGAATTCCTAAGCCACCACCAATATTCAGCTCCGATAATTTCAGCCCGTACTTCTCACCAGCTACCTTAAACCATTGCACCATCACGCCGCCGATATCTTGGTGAGGTTGCAGTTCAAAAATCTGCGAACCAATATGGGCATGGATGCCCACACAGTTCAAGTTTGATTTAGATACAAATTCAAGAACAGCTTCAATGTAGTTAGGGTCAAAGCCAAATTTGCTGTCGATATGCCCTGTTTGAATATATTCATGGGTGTGGCATTCAATGCCGGGGGTCAGGCGCAACAGGATTCTGGGAGTAGAGTTAGTCTCTTGGGCAAGTTGATCTAGATTGTTTAGTTCATGCCAGTTATCGACAACGATCGTGCAGCCAGACTCTAGGGCATAGCGCAATTCATCGATGGACTTGTTATTGCCGTGGAAATAAATCAAGCTAGGGGAAACACCTGCACGGAGAGCGGTCAAAATTTCTCCTGCGGAAACGACATCAATACCTAGACCTTCTGCACCAACGATCGCACAGACCGCTAGGCAACTCCAAGCTTTGGACGCATACAAAACCTGTGACTCGCCCTGATAGTACTTGGTGAAGGCATCACGATACTGTTGGCAAGCAGTCCGCAAGCTAACTTCATCTAAAATGTATAGCGGTGAGCCATACTGCTGCACCAATTCCACTACATCACAACCGCCAACTTCAAGGCGATCGCTCTGGTTCACTTTAGCCGTAAGCGGTAAAAGCTGTTGGTTGGGAGATAGATTTTGCAAAGAATCATTTGCCGAATCATGGACAGAATTACTGCCTGTGGAACTTGGGGAAATATTCTCGCGACGAGTGGCAGGTGAGACGGTCATGAATTACCAATATAATTTTCAAAACTTTCTTTACCTATTATAAAAAATAGAGGTAATTATATCTATCGAGTATTGTGTCTAAAAGCAAGGATTTTAGAGAAATAAAGTTATTCCTTGTCCAGCTTTTTTAAACCTAGCGATCGCTGTAACTGCTCAATCTCATCTTTGTGAGCAAGGATCTTGAGTTGGGCTTCGGGTAGTAATCGCATACTAACTTTACGTTCGCGGGCAGTACCACGCCAATAGAATAATCCTGCGATCGGTGAAGCAATCATTAACCATAGCCATAGGTTATCCAAATCAGGGACTAAAATCCCGATCACCATTCCCAGACAACCCAGACCAATTGCCGCTAGCATTGTCAAGAAAACTGCCAAAAATAAACTAGGTTGAATTTGTCCTAACAAAATTACCGTATCGCGCTCAGGATCAAGCTCAGTCACCCGATAGGCTCGTTGCTTAAAATGATCGCGCACCTGCATCAACAGGCGATCGTCCGTCAAACCATCGGCAACAAATATTGCCTCAGTCGTGCGATCGCGAATCGAACCACGCAGAAAAGAAATTAGCCCAAAAAATAACAAGATTGTTAAAAATAGGGTGGAATAAATAGTGGGAATTGTTGCAGGCATTCGGGCTAAAACTCAATAGATTGGTAACAATAAGTAGCTAGGCGCAATTAAATATAAAATCCTAAAACCTGTGGCGCACTCGCAGCATGTGCCACAGGTTTTAGCTTTAGGTTCTAATTATACCTAGCTACTTTAAGTAGATCAGAAACAAAACCTAAAAAAAATTGAGCCAATTTTGAAACAATATCGATCAATAGCTAATTATTCTTACCATAGACATTAGGTAAGAATAAAATGTAAATGCTTGTCAAAATTCTGACATTATCTGACTTTTTATGTATCTAAGATTGCTATATCTAGCTGATTTTGATATAAAGGGTAGCGATCAATGGCTTAATCATGAAAGCTATTTAGGTAAAAACAAAGATGATCGAATATCCTAAGGCTACCTACATAGGCAAGTATGTCGATGACTCGTTCAAGCTTGCTAAATTTTTCCGAGTGCTGCGTAAGCGCTGGGTAGCTATTGTAGCGGTTTCGGTTACTGCCTTTGCAGCCAATACTTACTACACATTTACTAGAACTCCTCAATATCGATCAAGCTCCTCCTTACTAATCAACAACTCCACGATCGCTGTATCTGATATCCAGATTCCGGGATTACCCAGCTCTTCACTGATTAACCTTGGTACGGAAATCGGCATCCTTAGAAGCCGCCCCCTAATCGAAGTTGCCGTCTCAAAGATGAGAGAATCTCCCGCCGCCAACGCCTACAAAGATATAGATGCGGGGACAATCATGGGAGGGCTAGATATTCGCCCCGAAAAAGATGCTCTCATTTTGCGTCTCACCTACACAGATAGCGATCCCAAACGCGCTCGTGAAGTCCTTAATGCTCTGTCACAGACCTATGTAGAATATAGCCTCAAGGATCGCCGCACCAAGTCTAGTACTGCGATTAAGTTCATTCAAGATAAGCTTCCCCAAGTCAAAAAGCAACTGGACAAATCAGCACTAGCAGTCACTAAATTTCGTAAAACCTATAATATTGTCGATCCCGATACCTACGCCGCCTCGGTATACAAAATGCGTGAGGCTCTAGAAACGCAGGCGCAAGATCTACAGATTAAGATTGCCCAGTCCCAACAACAGTATGAATCGATCAGCCGTCAAGTTGGCAAGTCGCCCGAAGCCGCCATCAGTGGCGCAATCTTGCAACAAGACATAACTTACCAATCCCTAGTTAGACAATTTCAAGAGACTGAAACCAACTACTTTCTAGAGCGCACTAGATTTCGCCCTGATCATCCCAGTGTGATCGCACTCAAAGATCGTCGAGATGAGCTATATCGCTTACTAGAATCTCGCGCCCAGTCGGTAGTTGGTGACAAGGCGGGAGGTAATATTGCTAACGAGCCGAGTAGTGGCATTCAGCAAGGTCTAGCAACACAATTGTTTGACACGCAAACATCTCTGGCTGTGAGCGAGGCACAACTGCAAAGTATTCGTAAAGCTCAGTCCGAAGTAAGTGATGCTTTTTCTAAAATCCCGCAAATCCAGCAAAAATATGTAGAAATTCAAAGACAGCTTGCCCTTGATACTTCTACCTACAACAAACTAACTGAAAAGCTAGAGGAATTGAGGATTTCTGAAGCTCAAGAGATCTCTTCTTGGAGAGTTTTAGAACCGCCTCTGATTCCCACTCGTCCATCTTCCCCTGATGTGGAGAGAAGTTTATTAACTGGTGCTTTTGTCGGTTTGGGCTTAGGTGTGTTACTAGCTCTATTGCTAGATCGTCTTGACCAACGCATTAGGGAAGTTGAGGAAGTCAAAGAACTGATTGACATTCCCTTACTCGGTGCAATTCCAATTACGGAGGTTGCTTCGATTAATGCGTTAGCAGGACAGGGAGTTTTACCTTCATCTAGCTACTATGCCTTTAAAGAAGCGATCAGTTCTCTAGCGGTAAATCTTCGCTATTTGGGAACAGATACAACTAAGGTAATTGCGTTTACATCCTCCGTTCCATCGGAGGGCAAGAGTACGTTAACGCATAACCTTGCGACAATTTTGGCGGCTCTAGGGAATAAAGTGCTTTTGGTCGATGCGGATTTGCGGAAGCCTACTGTGCATAAGCTCGCGAAGTTGAGTAATAAGGTGGGCTTGTCTACCGCCCTAGCAACCCTTAGTCCTTGGCAGGAATTGGTACAGTTAGGAGATGTCCAAGGAAATTTACACGTATTAACTTCAGGTTCTTTACCTCCTAATCCTGTGTTGCTACTGGAGTCCTCTAAAATGACGAAAATAGTAGAGGAATGGCGACAACACTATGACTATATTTTGGTGGACACTCCTCCCGTAATTGGCATTACCGACGCTCAGTGTCTGACTTCTAAGGTTGATACGTTTATTTTAGTGGCGGCGATCAATCGTTCTACTCGTAACGGTATCTCTAGAGCTTTGGAAATCCTTTCAAATGCTCGAGCCAATGTGTCAGGATTGCTGATCAATATGGTTCAGTCCTCTGATAGTGAATATCACTACGGATATTACGATCAATATTATTTAAGCTCGCGATCGCTTGATGAGAAAATGCAAGAGGTCGAGGATATTGAGTATCTAAGTGAGATCAATGCTGATGGTGACGGCGAGATTGACAGCGACATTGAGGGCAATATTGGCGGTGACATTGCTACGGTTGACTATGCTGATGAATCTGAGGAAATTCCTAGCAAATTAGCTGTGTCAGAAACCAACATAAAGACCAAAACAAAACTTGTTAAAGCTGATGATTAAGAATATAGACAGTTCAAATAAGAAAAATAGGGCTTCGACCCTTTGACAAGCTCAGTGCATCGCTTCGCTCAGCCATCATATATTGCTGGCCGAGCGAAGTCGAAGCCTCTTGAATTTATTTGGAATTACTATATGTGAGTTCGACAACAGCACAAAATGGTGAAAATCGCTCTGCGATTTTCACCATTTTGCGTCATTTGCACCGCGCGAAGGGCGGTGCAAATGGCTATATCGAACCGATGTTAAAAGCAATGGAATGCCTTGTAAAGCACGGCATTTCATTGCTTTTTAGTTAGAAGTCTACACCACGCTTCAGGTCTACGCCTTTTTCGGCATAGTGTTTGTGGCATACCATCTCAGAATGCACAGATGCAAGATCAAAATAGGCAGGTTGGTTAAGACAACGACCTGTAATGATCACCTCGGTGTCACGGGATTTTTTAAGTAAGGCTTGGCAGATTGGCTCAATCGGTAATAGATCTAGATCTACCGTGGGGTTTAGCTCATCGAGAATGATCGTTTTGTAGAGTCCTGAAGCGATCGCCGCTTGAGCAATTTCCCAACCCCGTTGAGCTTCGATGCAGTCAATTTCCTGCTGTTGACCACGCCAGACGATCGCGTCGCGTCCACAGCGTTGGTGGTCAATCACATGGGGATAGCCGCGCTTGAGAGCAGCGATCGCCGCATCTTCGGTATAACCTGCGCCGCCTTTGAGCCACTGCATGATCAGGACACGGTGTGATAGATCGCGACTGATGCCTGTACCGATCGCCTTAAGCGATCGCCCCAGAGCCGAAGTACTTTTACCTTTACCTGCACCCGTATAAATCTCAATGCCAGTCACATCATAGGCTTCGGCATGGGCGTTATCGTGCGATCGCATTTCTGAATGCAGGTCGGCGATATCGATTAGGGCTTGAGGTGCGCCGCGTCCTGTGCAGATTACTTCCAAATGGGCAGGTTTATTTTTTAAATCCTTAACAACGCGATCAATGGGGATAAGTCCCAGATCGAGAACGGGGTTGATTTCATCTAAAACAACGACGGAGTAAAGTCCCGAAGCCATTGCTCCCTTGGCGATCGCCCAGCCTCTCTCGGCTTCTTGACGATCAAAAGGGGTGACATGATCGGAATCAAAAAATTCAGCACGACCTGTTCGCACATGGTCGATCAAATGTGGAAATCCTTGCTGTAAAGCTGAGATTGCGGCATCTTCCGCATATTCTCGTTCCGATCCTTTAAGAAATCTCAACAATAAAATCCTTGTGCCAACCACGGGCGAAGGATCGGACATACCCAAACCAAGCGATCTCAAAACTACGCCCAAGGCTGCCTGAGATTTACCCTTACCCGTTCCGTCATAAACATGGATTTGTCCGATCTCACGTTCGGGACGCACCTGTGCGGTCATGATGCCAATCGCTGCCATGTTTTTATCTAGTCTCTTTCGTTGCTGCTGCAATGTGATTATATATTCCTTTTCCAGCGATCGATAGCTGCCACATTTAGAAGATAAGTAACGGCACAAATTGCAACGCCACTCACCTCTGGCTGTGATTCTTCATGCAGAGATAGCTAGACATCAACCCAGAGCGAAAAACTATGGCGCACGCAGCGCGTGCGCCACAGTTTTTGAGTTTGATAGCTACAGCTATATATTGAATTGCTCCCAGTTGCCCAGTTACTTAGCTATATAATTTAGTTTTCATGATTTGTTTTTGTAATGTGGGTGAAATGCTTTGTCTCTAACAGTATCGAAACGGGGCGATCGCGTTGTCCTAGCCAATGGCATTGTCATCTTGGTGAGCGAAAATGTAACGGCGGATATCATCGCCGCTCGGTGTTTTTTTGCGGGGGGACAACTGGCAGAAACGACAGCTACCGCAGGCATGGCTAACCTAGCGACATCGTTAATGACTAGAGGTACAGCACGCTATTCTTCGTTAGAGATTGCTGAGCAGGTAGAGTCAATTGGAGCATCCCTAGGTACTGATTCTTCGAGCGACTATTGTGTGTTGTCGATGAAGACGATCACTTCAGATTTTCACGATATGTTGTTGCTAGGGGCAGAGATATTGCGATCGCCAAGTTTTCCTGCTAGTGAATTGGACTTAGAACGAAAATTAACGATTCAGTCGATTCGATCGCAACAGGAACGACCTTTTACGATTGCCTATGATCAATTGCAAAAATTAATTTACGGCGATCATCCTTACGGCTTATCGAGTTTGGGGACAGAAGCTAGTGTGAGTGCGATTACCCGCGAGGATTTGGTGCGCTTCCATCAGCAACATTTTCGTCCTGATCAAATGGTGGTAAGCATCGCGGGTAAAATCACGACGGCACAAGCAGTGGCGATCGTTGGTGAAGCCTTTGGAGATTGGCAGGTTGTGCCGTCTGCACCGATACCCGCGCCCCCAACACCAAAATTTCAACCCTCACTTGTGACCCATGAGCAGGACGCACAGCAGGCGATCGTGATGATTGGCTACCCTGCGCCATCGGTGAGTTCCCCCGACTATGCAGCGCTTAAGATTATTTCCACCTATTTGGGCAATGGTTTATCGAGTCGCCTCTTTGTGGAGTTGCGCGAAAAGCGGGGTCTTGCCTATGAAGTATCGGCATTTTATCCCACACGCTTAGAGGCTTCGCAGTTTGTGGCTTATATGGGAACCGCTTCCCAAAATGCCAAAGTCGCCCTAGATGGTCTGCGTTATGAATGTGAACGATTGGCGGAGACATCGCTCACGGAGTCAGAGCTAGAGGTCTGTAAGAGCAAAATGTTAGGACAATATTCCCTCGGCAAGCAAACTAATGGGCAGATTGCACAGGTCTATGGTTGGTATGAAGTGATGGGATTGGGATTAGAGTTCGATCGCCAGTTTGTAGAAGCGATCGCAGGGGTGACTCTGGCGGATGTGCAGAGAGTAGCGCGGCGTTATTTGGTTAACCCTGCGATTTCGGTAGTTGGCTCGGCGGAGGCTCTAGCACAGATTAGCTAATGGCGAAAAGCGGTAAAAATTGCTTTGCAATTTTTACCGCTTTTCGCTTGTGTCTAACTGAAGTTAAGAGCAAGTAGCAACAGCTATAGCAGTTCCAAATCATTTATGAGAAAAATAGGGCTTCGACTCCGCTCAGCCATCGGTATCGCTGGCTGAGCGGAGTCGAAGCCTTTCGCAACTAATTTAGGATTGCTATATAAATCCGTATTCATCGTTTCATGTTCTTCGGCATAATGTCGATAGTTGTAACTTTGTGGGGTTGACCATTCAAGCACCTGCGTAGTTCTCCACTTGCCGCTAGACCATTATGCCAATTGATCTTGGCGACGGATTTACCAGCCATATCCACGTTAAAAACCTGAACATCTTTCATATTAGAAAGCGCTGCATCTACAGTCGGAACCGCAAAGGCGATCGCCCCAAATGGCATATTAGGAATCGAGTAATTGAAGGCTCGCGTCGTTACGGGAGGTTCATCATCTTGTGTGAGGGTAACTTTTACAACTTCCATCTGGTCAGGCTTAGGAATATCGGCTGACATAAATGTGAGGAGCGCCCCTTTATAATCGCCACCGGGACCTGACAAAGTGAGCATTACTCCATTTCTGGAGAAGAACGCACTACAAAATTCTCCCGATTTTTGACCTTGAGGAGTTGGGAAGAATCGCCAATGACCTGTTAGATAGAGAATATAAGCAGGATTGTTGATTAGTTCTGCCTGTTTTCGTGCGATCGATGTGGCAGCAGAAAGACTTGCCTCTAGTCTCAGGGCTTCTCGGTCAACATAGCCCTCACCCGGAATTCTGCTAGGTCTAGACCTAATTTCCTCAACTTTCTGAGCATCACTCCTCCAACTTTGCCAAGTGTTGTAGGCCTGCCCGAAAAGAACATCCATCGATTGAGCATTAACTGATTTAGCTCCAGATAGCGCGATCGCTACCGTTGCACTGCATAGTAAAAAGCGGCTTAAGTTAATTCTCTGCATTTAAAACCTCACAACCTCAAAATATTTAGTTAGTTTACGTTTTGAGTCTGCATCTCTGACTTTTATCATAGAAGCTATGTTCCTAAATAATTTTTATGAAAATAAAATACAAATTGCTAGCCGCGCCCAAATTCTACACTATTGCTGTATTTACTCTTGTGGCACAGAACCAGAAGGCGAGTTGTGGCGCTTTGCGCCGCAACTCGCCTTCTGGTGTTTTGATTTTGTCCTAATACAAAGTTAGTTCGACGAAAGCGCGGCGCAAGGCTGTATCGAACTCACGTTAATACAGGTGGTAAAGCTCTATAGACAATTCAAATAAGAAAAATAGGGCTTCGACTTAGCTCAGCCAGCAATATTACGCTGGCTGAGCTAAGTCGAAGCCTCTTGAATTTATTTGAAATTACTATATACGCAGACTTCGCTAGGACAAGTATTTCTGATGATTGCTTAATTTTTTAATTACTCGCTAACAAAAAACTAAGGGCTTCGGTTCCTTGTTTGTCTTAAGTGCTAATTAGTTCGATAATGGGAGCTATTGCAAATTATGAATATAGGAGTATCTAGATCTGTGTTGAATCTCAAAAATGGTTGGGCTAGCTATTGGCAAGGCTGTAAAAAAGCTGTAATCGCTATTTCAGCGATCGCCATTATCGTAACCACGCTATTGTTGCCCATGACCCCATCAGCCCTCGCGCAAACCCCAGCCGCGATCCAAGCTGCTAACGTCGAAAAGCTTCAGGTACTCAGCGATCGCTTTGACCGCCTCGAAAAGTATATCTATGCTCAAAAATGGGTAGATGTTCGCACTTATATTCATGGTCCTTTTGGTGAAATTCGTAGAGAGTTGCGAATGATTGCAGGAAAGTTGGACAAGACTAAGAAGGAAACCTCGAATATTTTAGCGGATGATCTTTTTAAGAATTTTATCAAGCTAGATGTGGCGGCAAAGGATAAAGATGCGATCGCCGCCGAAGCTGCTTTCAAAAACGCTCTCAAGGATTTTGAAGGTATTGTCGAATTGGTGAAAGCTTAAAACTAGAAGACGAGTGGCGGCACTTTGCGCCGCCGCTCGTCTTCTAGTTTTGTGCCCTAGAAAGAATGGCAATAGCTGTCAGCAAAATGTATAAATTTCGTAATATGGGAGGTAATGCTAAGCATTGCCTCCCATATTTTATTTTTAGCAATTTCTAGCGATTTTTAGTAATGATCCACAAGCCGATTTATCTCGATTGCCATGCCACTACACCCGTTGATGAAAGGGTGCTAGAGGTGATGTTGCCTTACTTCCGCGAAAATTTTGGTAATCCTGCTAGCGTTGGACATCTCTATGGTTGGGAAGCGGAGTCGGCGGTGAAACTAGCGCGAGAGGCGATCGCCACAGCGATTAATGCCACTCCCGCCGAAATTATTTTTACCAGTGGGGCGACGGAGGCAAATAATTTGGCAATCAAGGGCGTGGCGGAGTCCTATCACCACAAGGGCAGACATATTATTACAGTGGCAACGGAGCATAGCGCTATCCTTGATCCCTGTGCTTACTTGGCTTCCCTTGGTTTTGAGATTACCTATTTGCTCGTGCAATCTGATGGATTAATTGATTTACAGGAATTAGCAAAGGTAATTCGCACAGATACGATCCTTGTGTCCGTAATGACTGCGAATAACGAAATCGGCGTGATTCAGCCGATCGCTGCCATTGGTAAGTTATGTCGCGATCGCCAAGTTTTATTTCATACCGATGCTGCCCAAGCGATCGGTAAAATCCCCCTCGATGTGGAGGTAATGCAGATCGATTTGATGTCACTGACTGCCCATAAAATCTATGGAGCTAAGGGTATTGGCGCTCTATATGTGCGTCGTCGTCAACCCCGTGTTAACCTCGCACCGCAATTACACGGCGGCGGACATGAACGCGGAATGCGTTCGGGGACTCTCTATCCACCGCAGATCGTTGGCTTTGCTAAGGCTATTGAAATTGCGATCGCTTCTCAAGTTGAGGAACAAGAGCGCATTCTCAATTTGCGACAACAGCTATGGCAAAAATTGAGTGATGCGCTTCCAGAAATTAGGCTGAATGGACACCCGAACCAAAGACTCGCAGGAAATTTAAATGTGAGCTTTCCTGATGTGAATGGAGCGGCGTTGATGTTGGCTTTACGCCCCATAGTCGCAGTTTCATCGGGTTCTGCTTGTTCATCAGCGAAGACATCGCCATCCCATGTGTTGCTTGCCCTTGGGCATAGCCCCGAACTCGCCTATGCTTCGGTACGGTTTGGGATTGGGCGCTTTAATAACCCTGAGCAGATTGATCTAGTGGCGGATCATGTAATTGCATCAGTGCGATCGCTAAGATCTCAAAATTATAAATAAAGGCTTCGGCTCCGCTCAGCCATCGATATACGGTGGCTGAGCGGAGCCGAAGCCTTTCTCAAAATAAAAAATCAACTAAAAACAAGGCGATCGCTCTCTACATCAATCTGGATGGTTTGACCTTCGCTAATTGTGCCTTCGAGGATTTTGGTAGCGATCGGATTTTCGATTTCCCTTTGGATAGCACGTTTGAGGGGACGCGCACCGTAGGAAGGATCATAGCCGATCGCGGCGATGTAATCTTTGGCTTCCTCACTAAGATCAAGCAAAATCTTGCGATCGCTTAGGCGCTGCTCAATCCGCTTAATTTGTAATATGGCGATCGAGCGGATTTCATTACGGCGTAGGGCATGGAAGATCACCGTTTCATCAATGCGATTGAGAAACTCAGGACGGAAGTGATTGCGAAGAACGTCGAGAACCTTATCGCGCATCTGCTCATACCTTGAGTCGCCATCCAGATCGCTGGACAGGTCTTGCGATACTTCCAAAATGCGATCGCTCCCGATATTACTGGTCATGATGATTACTGTATTTTTGCAATCCACCACGCGCCCTTGACTATCAGTGATCCTGCCATCATCTAGCACTTGCAAGAGAATGTTAAATACATCGGGATGGGCTTTCTCTACTTCATCGAAAAGCACGACTGAGTAAGGATGACGGCGGACAGCCTCTGAAAATTGTCCACCTTCCTCATAGCCGACATAACCAGGGGGAGCGCCGATTAATCTGGATACGGAATGCTTTTCCATATATTCCGACATATCGATGCGAATCATCGAGCTATCAGTATCAAAGAGAAATTCGGCAAGGGCGCGGGCAAGTTCAGTTTTGCCAACTCCTGTTGGGCCAAGGAAGAGGAATGAGCCAAGGGGACGATTGGGATCGTTCATCCCCGCACGGGCGCGACGAATCGCCGATGCCACCGAGGCAACCGCTTCTTCTTGACCAATGACGCGATCGTGTAAATGATGTTCAAGGGTGAGTAATTTCTGGCGTTCCGATAGCAAAAGTTTCTTAAGAGGAATCCCTGTCCACCGCGCCACGATTTCGGCGATATCATCCTCTGTCACCTGTTCACGGGAGAGAGCGCCATCGGTTCGCGCCAGACTGATCGCTAGCTCAGCTTCATCGAGATTTTTCTCTAATTCCGTCAGCTTGCCATACTTGAGTTCAGCAGCTTTATTGAGATTAAATTCCCGTTCTAATTGTTCAATTTGTTGCTTAGTTTGATCGATTTGTTCTCTCAACAAGCGCATATCCGCGATCGCCTCTTTTTCCTGTTGCCAACGATCATTCAAGACCGTGAAGCGCCCACTCAGCTCATCAATTTCGATATTGATGCGATCTAGCCTGTCATGAACTGCTTTACTACTCTTGTTTTTATAAACCACCTTGCCATCGGCTTCTACCCGTTCCACTGCCGTCGCATCCTTCTCCTTTTGCAAAGAAAATCTTTCCATTTCTAATTGACGAATGCGGCGATCAATTTCGTCCAATTCAAGAGGACGCGAATCCATTTCCATTTTTAACTTTGCCGCCGACTCATCCACCAAGTCGATCGCCTTGTCTGGTAAAAAGCGATCGGTAATGTAGCGATTGGATAAGGTCGCCGCCGCAACTAGCGCCGAGTCGGAGATATTCACACCATGATGCACCTCATAGCGTTCCTTTAAACCACGCAGGATCGAAATCGTATCTTCTACAGTCGGCTGATCGACGAGAACTTGTTGAAATCTTCTTTCTAAAGCCGCATCTTTCTCGATATATTGGCGATATTCATCGAGGGTAGTTGCGCCGATACAGCGTAGCTCACCCCTTGCCAGCATTGGTTTGAGAATATTTCCCGCATCCATCGCCCCTTGTTGAGTTGCCCCCGCACCGACTACCGTATGCAATTCGTCAATAAAGAGAACGATTTTGCCATCGGAATTGAGAACTTCCTTTAAAACCGCCTTCAGGCGATCTTCAAATTCACCGCGATATTTTGCCCCTGCGATTAGAGAACCCATATCGAGGCTAATAATCGTGCGATCTTTGAGGGATTCAGGGACATCGCCGCGAATGATCCTTTGGGCTAAACCTTCAGCGATCGCCGTTTTGCCAACTCCCGGCTCACCGATCAGCACAGGGTTATTTTTAGTACGCCGTGACAACACCTGAACCACGCGGCGGATCTCATCATCGCGCCCAATCACAGGATCGAGTTTGCCCTCCTTGGCTTGTTCGGTGAGATCGCGCCCATACTTTTCCAGTGCCGCGTACTTGGCTTCAGGATTTTGATCGGTGACGGTCTGACTACCGCGTACTGCCTTAATTGCAGATTCTAGACGTTGGCGATCAATGCTCAGATCACGAAATAGCCGCTTACCAAGGCGGTCGTCATCGGCTAACCCAATCAGCAAATGCTCCACTGCCATAAAGTCGTCCGCGAAACTTTTGCGGCTTTCTTCAGCGCGATCCAGCCAGACCTCTAGGTTACGCCCCAAGTACAACTGCTCTGGACTAGCGACCCGATTTTGTCGCCGCAAAAATTCTTCGACCTGTCGCCGCGCCCGTGACATTGGTACTGATAGAGAGGCAAAGATCGTCGCCGTTAAACCTTCTTCCTGCTCCAATAGCGCCATCAGCAAATGTTCGACTTCGAGTTGCTGATGTTGCGATCGCCTAGCCACCTCCTGCGACTTGACGATCGCTTCCCATGCTTTTTCGGTAAATTTTTTGGGGTCAGTTGGTTGCATTGGCTTTAGTTACAGCAGGATCGAGTGAAATTGCTAAGGCTTATTAAAATTAATTAAGTTAATTAAGATAAGTTTACATTATCGTCAAAGGCTTATCTCTGCCATAACAGATTGCAATCTAAAAACTAATTTGCGAGATCAGATATCACTTCTGCTAAACCAGCAACGACCCTTGTAAACTGATCAAAATTAATTTTGTCAAATGTATCTTTATCGGTGTGGTAATGCGGATAACGGTAAGTAGCTGTATCTGTAACCATGATGGCGGGATATCCCTGCTGCCAAAATGCCCAATGATCAGACCACCCAATACCTGGTATCCAGTCTGGCAAGGAAGTACCTTCTGAGGGGAACTGAGCATGGCTACGAAAAGAGGCGATCGCTTTCCTTACAAGATTTCCAGAATGAATATTGCCAATAAAACCGATGAAATTCCCTTGGCTTGGATAAAACAACCCAATTGGGAAAGGGTATTTTTGGCTTTTTTCAACATCTGAAAAATATCCCATTGTCTCCAAGCTGAGCATTGCCACAATGTTTTCACCACGTTGGCGTAATTGCTGAGCATATACAAGGCTTCCCATATCCTTTGTCCAAAAATATGGTGGTTCTTCATTCGTAAATTCCACAAAACGAATAGTTTTCTTGGTCGGTTTTGTGGCAAATATTCTTGCTAGTTCCAGAGTCGCGGCTGCACCTGTGGCATTATCGTTAGCGCCGATACTGCTAAAAGCACTGTCATAATGTCCGCCTACGACGACAATTTCCTGAGGTTTATCGGTTCCGATTTTTTCTGCTTCGAGGTTGTAGTATGGCTTGCCCTGAATTTTGTACTCAAGCGATCTGGGTTGGTAGCCTGCCTTTACAAAAGATTCCGTAAGAAAAGCTTTAGTGGCATTTAGTTTTTCATATTGTCCAGAATTTCTTGCCCCGATTTCCGAAGCAATTTTTTGGATATCTTCTTTGAGCAGAGATTGCAATGCAATTTCTTCGGTTTTTAAAGCTGCAAATTGTCCTTTATAACTTTGCGCTGGCATGGCAAACATGGCAAACCATCCCCATGCGACAAGAAATAGCAAAACTGCAAAGAAAATAGCTAGGCGAATTAACGCTGGCTTGCTAACGATTTGAACCTTAAATCTGCGCTTATTTGGTGATTGAGGCATAATTTAGCGATCGCCATTTCTAAAATTTCTCGTAATTAATACCAAAACACAAAATGGTGTAGCCATTCTGTGTTTTGGTATTAATTTTATTGAGATAACGATTCTCGAATCCGTTGGCGCATAATTTTTCCTGATGCGGTTTTTGGGAGTGATTTCCAGATATAAAGATACTTGGGCAATTTATAGCGAGCTAAATTTTGCTGTACACAAAATTCTCGAATACTTTCCAAAGATAAATTTCCCAGAGATAAATTTTCTAGATGATTAGATACAACCACCACCGCCACAGCTTCGCCCCATTCTCGATCTCCAATTCCCAATACACACACCTCCGCGATCGCAGGATGTTTGCTTAAAATCGCTTCTATTTCCGAGGGATAAATATTTTCGCCACCACTAATGATCAGATCAGCACGGCGGTTGACCACATAGAGATAACCATCGCGATCGCAATAGCCTAAATCCCCCGTAGCAAACCAACCATTCTGCGGCGAATTTTGACCAAGATAGCCCGACATCACGCTTGCACCCTTGACAAGAATTTGCCCAACCTGACCGATCGTCAGATCTTGAGTTGTATCTTCTAAATCGACAATGCGGATCTGATTACCAAACAGAGGTAGTCCCGCAGAACCTTGTTTGCGATGGATATCTTGGGGTGACAGGGTGGTAATCTGAGAAGCCGTTTCGGTCATGCCGTAGGTGGTCATGATCGGTAGGTTTAAGTTCAAGCATTGAGTGACTAATTCAGGAGTCGCAGGTGCGCCGCCGAGGAGAATTGCGCGTAGTTTTTGCAGATTTTGCCAAAGTGGATGTTGTAATAATCGCTGTAACATCGTTGGCACAAGGGAAATGATCGTCACCTTTTGCGTGGCGATCGCCTCTAGGACATTCTGTTCATCAAATTTCGGCAGGAGCGTAATTGCCGTACCATTAATCACGCTCCGCCAAGCGATCGCCAATCCGCCCACATGAAACAGAGGCATACAGAGTAACCAGTTATCTTGTGGATAAATCCCTAAATGTAAACTCGAAGCGATCGCGCTATGGAAGTGATTGCTGTAAGTTAAGGGAACTGCCTTGGGTTTGCCCGTCGTTCCTGACGTATAGAAAATCCCTTGGATTTTTTCTGAATCAATTTGATGAATGATTTGATGGAAGTTGCTAGTTGTGTTGACTTTAACTTCAAGATTCTCAAAATTCTTTTCCACATTGTCAATATTAATTTTATTGGGAATTGATATTAAATCAGTCGTAGTCTGATTTGCTTGATCAAATAAAAGATAATCAGTCTGACTATCAATTAGCTGCCATTCTAGTTCTGTTGATGTAAGTCTAATATTTAAAAAAACAGCGATCGCCTCACATCTGATTAGGGCATGAACGACCATCAGATAGCGAGGATGATTGCTGAGTAATAAACCCACGCGATCGCCTGATTTAATGCCTAATTCCTGTAAATAATCCACCCAAGCTTCCACCTCTGCGGCTAATTGGGCATAGTTCCAGCATTGTGATGCTCCCGAATGAGTATCTTTATTAAAATCTTTATAAATTAAAGCGATCGCTTCTTTGCTGGATACTGCCCTTTGATGGAGCCAATTGGGAAACTGCATACTTGTAAAATTGCTTGAATAGCTTTCATTAACTTCCAGAAGATGATTAGTGGCGCTTCGCGCCACCAATCATCTTCTGGTTTTATATCTCAACAGGAATGTTTACGGCTATATAATAAGCTAGGTAGCCGATATAGCTAAATTTATTACATCAGGAGTAGCGCCAATGAATCCCTTTGGAGGCATCGTCCAAAAAGCATTTTATCTAGGCTTAGGTCTAGCCACAGTCGCAGGTGAAAAAGCAGGCGCAACCCTGACCGAATTGCGCACTCAGGCGAGCAAGTTAGCCGATGAGTTGGTGGAGCGTGGCGAAATGACTACCGATGAAGCGCGTAAATTTGTGGATGATCTGGTTAAAAATGCTCAAAAACCGATTGGCGAAACCCAAGAAAATCCTAGTAGTAGCGATCGCCCCCGCAATATCTCCATTGATGATGATGATAGCGATGGTCAAATTGCCCGTAATCCTGACAATGTAGACTCTCTCAAGGATAAGGTTCAAGCCCTACAAGACGAGCTAAGACGTTTACAAAAACAGTAAAAAAATGCCGCGCTTTGCGCGGCATTTTTTTACTCAGAGTGAGTTCGGGATAAGTTACTTACACTTGCGATAGGAAATATTGCCATCGGGCAGCACGGCATGACAGCTATTGACATTATTCAGCCAACCCACATCTAGCAACGCATTCAATAGATTCGCTCCCTCCATATTCGCTCCCCGCAGATCCGCCCCCGTCAAATCCGCTCCTGTCAAATCCGCCCCTGACAAATCTGCATTCCAGAGATTTGCACCATTAAAACAAGCTCCATCTAGAAGCGTATTGCTTAAAATCGCCTTACTTAAGTTACTGCTAATAAACTTAACCTTACTCAAGTTAAGAGCACTCAAATTTGCCATTCGCAAATTAACTTCACTAAAATCAACCCGATCTAAATCAGCTTCTCGCAAATCCACTTCACTGAGATTAGCCCCCTTCAGCCTTGCTCCATGCAAGCTCGATTCACTGAGATCTGCCTCACTGAGATCTGCATTTTCCAAATTAGCGCGGCTCAAGTTGGCTCGAAATAGAAAGGCATGGTGTAAGTTAGCATGGCTGAGATCAGCATTAGCCAAATTTGCTTCTAATAGGTAAGACTTTTGTAGATTTGCGTTTCTAAAGTCCATTCCATAAAGATTTGTACAATTGAGAATAGCGATTCTTAAATTGGCGTTATTGAGTTTGACGTTGTTAAATTTGACCCCACTGAGAGACGCATAGCTAAAATTTGTTCGCATTACCTTAGTGTTACTAAGATCGGCATCTAATAGAGATGCCCCGCATAGATCGGCATCGGATAGGTCAGCCCCTGAGAGATCGACATTGCAGAGGGTAGCTTCCCATAGATTAGCAGAGGTTAAATCTGTGTTGCGAAAAATCGCATTGCTAAGGTTGGCTTTGCTGAGATCTATACCCTTTAAATCTAGCCCCTCAAAGTTTCTTTCTCCTTGGGCATAGCGTTCTATCAGATTGCGTTGCCTAGCAATGTGATTCAACATAAGAGTAATGTGTTTTTATCAAAGGGAACGAATACGTCTCTTTCGTTCATAGAATAATTAATCAAGATAATTACTGCTTAAGGTTTTAAGATATTTTTTGACTGTTTCAGTATTTTTGAGTATCTCTGCTTACCTATAGCCTACGTAGCTTATTTATAGGTACTATACCTGCCACACTTTATTTGCTTTATTCTACTTGCTATATCTGAATTTTACAAAAAAATACTAGAGATTGATATCTCAGGTTTTTCAGCCTTGAGCTAGCAACTAAAGCCAGAGGAATATTGCCAGTACTTTGGGCTGCCAATAGTGTTCTGGCTTTAGTCTGTTATGACGTAAATAGCGACAGCTATAAACGATGTGAGTTCGATATAGCCATTTGTACTGAGATAAGCTCGGTGCAAATGCCGCAAAATGGTGGAAATTGCAGAACAATTTCCACCATTTTGCGCTTTCGTCAAACTGACGTTATGGCAGGTTGTAACTGTAGGGGAAGATGGCGAAGATTTTACTTAGCTTTGGCTTGTTGCCTTTCTTGGCGTTTCTCAGCTTGTTTAGCTTTTTCCTTTTCTCTTTTGACAGCATCTTTGGCTGCTTTAGCCGCCAACTCTGCTTTGTGTTTGGCTTCGCGAGTTTCTTCTTCTCGCTTTTGTTGATAGTAGGCGTAGTCCCCTGCGTAGACCACGAGGTCGCCCTCACGGATTTCCACAATTTTATTGGCGACTTGCGAGATGAAATAGCGATCGTGGGAGATCACCGCGACGGTTCCTTCGTACTCGCGGAGAGCCGCTTCGAGCATTTCCTTGGCAGGAATATCGAGGTGGTTGGTCGGCTCATCGAGGATCAAGAAGTTAACAGGGGTGAGTAGCATCTTAGCGAGGGCAAGCCTTGCTTTTTCACCACCACTGAGGTCGCGTACTTGCTTAAATACGGTGTCGCCACTAAACAGGAATTTACCTAATACACCCCGTACTTCTTCGTGGGTCATTTTCGGAAAATCGTCATGGATCGTGTGAAATACGTCTTTGTGTAGGTCTAGGGCTTCGGCTTGGTTTTGTTCAAAATAGCCAATTAAAACATTATGACCAATATTGATTTCGCCTTCGTTAAATTGCTCTTTGCCGACTACCATCTTCAGCAAGGTCGATTTCCCTGCGCCATTGGGTCCGAGGAAGGCAACGCGATCGCCTCTTTCGATTTCCAGATTTGCGCCTAGGAAGAGGATTTGCTCACCATAGGCATGAGTGAGGTCTTTGATTTCGACGCTAACGCGACCACTGCGAGAGGCAGGAGGAAAGTGGAATTTGAGGGTACGCACATCGCTGTCGGGAGCTTCGATGCGATCAATCTTGTCGAGTTGTTTTTCGCGGCTCTTGGCTTGGGTGCTACGGGTAGCGCTAGCGCGGAAGCGATCAACAAAGACCTGTTGCTTTTCGATGTATTTTTGTTGACGCTCAAAGGCAGCACCTTGGGCGGCTCTAGCTTCAGCTTTTTGGGTTAGGTACGAGGAGTAATTACCTAAGTAGGTCGTCGATACGCCGCGCTCGGTTTCTACAATCGAGGTGCAGAGACGGTCTAGAAATTCGCGGTCATGGGAGACGATCACCATCGGGGTACTAAGCGATCGCAAATATTTTTCCAACCATTCGATCGTCTCGAGATCGAGGTGGTTTGTCGGTTCATCGAGCAGTAAGAGGTCAGGAGACTGTAAAAGGATTTTGCCTAGTCCCATCCGCATCTGCCAGCCGCCGCTATATTCACTGACAAAGCGATCGCCGTCATCGGCTTTGAAACCTAGCTCTGGCAAGAGTTTATCAATGCGGCTCTCTAGTTCATAACCGTTATGATCTTCAAATTGGCGTTGCAGTCGATCCATGACCTTGAGGATGGGTTCGTAGTCTTCGCCTTCCTTGAGATTTTCTAAATGGTGATGCACCTTGGCAAGTTCACGCTGAATATCGCGGACTTCCTGAAAAGCTTGCCAGAGTTCTTGCTTGACCGTGCGAGTTTCCTCAATGTCAAATTCTTGGCTGAGATAGGCAATCTTCAGGCTAGAGGGACGCACGATCTGCCCTGCGGTGGGTTCGATTTCCCCTGCAATGATTTTTAGTTGCGTAGATTTGCCTGCGCCATTGACACCGACCAAACCAATGCGATCGCCTGTTTTGACCTCCCAATTCACGTCCTTGAGGACTTCACCAGTGGGATAGATTTTCTGAATATGTTCTAGACGAAGCATAGGTTTGGGGGTAGCAACAAAACTTAACTTTTTATTAAGAGTATCATTTTTTGGTCTTAATATATTCGTCAGCGAAAAAGAGAGGAATGGCACTTCGTGCCATTCCTCTCTTTGCTTGGTTTTAAATTCACCATTTTTAGCCATTTATACCGTGCGAAGTACGTTATAAATGGCAAGCAAAAGTCTCGCATTGCGAGACTTTTGCTTACTCGATTAAGCGGCGACTGCCACGGGGCTATCTAGCTTCTTGAGTTGCTGAACTAGAAGACTGAGGAATAAACCGACATCGGTAACAACGCCAACGGACTCCACGGAACCGCGATCGCTGAGTTTGGTGACTACCGCAGGGTTGATATCCACACAGACCATCTTCACACCCGCAGGAGTCATGTTGCCAACACCGATGGAATGCAGCATAGACGATAACATCAAAATCATGTCTGCGCCGCGAATTTGCTCACTGTAGAGACGTTGCGCCTCTAGCAGATCCATCACCGTATCGGGCAGAGGTCCATCATCGCGAATGGAACCAGCAAGAACAAAGGGAATATTGTTCTTCACACATTCATACATAACACCAGTTTTCACAAAACCAGCTTCTACAGCTTTATGGATGCTGCCATAACGGCGCACGGAATTAATCACCTTTAGGTGATGGCGATGTCCACCTTTGACGCTAACGCCACGCTTGAGGTCAACGCCGAGGGAAGTTCCCATTGAGGACTGTTCCATATCGTGAACAGCGATCGCATTGCCGCCGAGCATCGATTGGACATAACCTTCGCGGATCAAGTATGCCAAATGTGGAGCGCCGCCCGTATGCACAACCACAGGACCACAGGAGACAACCAACTTGCCACCGCGATCGCGAATTTGGCGCAGTTCCCAAGCAATTTGTTCGACGATCAGTTCCACACGACGTTCGCTAGAGACTCCTGCACCCATGAAAGAGAATTCTTCTTTCTTGGCGTTATCTCTGGCTTCAGGTTTGCGAACAGTGCGAACGCCATCGTAGCCAACGACCACGCGATCTCCGACCACAAGATCGCGCAATAGCTTACAGGCTGCGGTTTTGCCATCGGGACTAATCGCGATCGCTGCATCCATACGCTGATTAGTGCAACGAATCCATTCACCATCCACACAGGCATCGGTGGGATAAATTGTGGATACATAGAAGTCATCGGGAGCAACGCCATCCTGCAATACAGGTTCCAAATGAGCCGCACAGGTATCACGATCCTGTAGTACCGCGCCAATCTCAATTAGTTCTCCCATAATGGTTTCCATGAGGTCATGGGATGGGGCAGAAATGCGAATACGGGCAAGAGAAGTACTTTGTCTTTGTTCGCCAAGATTAAATTCTAATACTTGGAAACTACCACCGTTATCAGTTACCAAATCAAGGGCGCGATTGATAATTCCCGAATCTAGCAGATGTCCTGTGAGTTCGACAATTCTTGCTTCTACACCACCTTGCTCAATAGATTCTTGACCACCTGCTGCGGCGATCGCTACTTCTACAGTTCTCAAAGTTAAACATTTTGCGGCTCCACCAGCTTTGAGAAACTCAGTGAGAGGAGTTTCGATGACATTAAAACCTGCATCGGTAATTCTTTGCTTGAGGCGATCGCTGATTTTATTCATCACCACATTGCGATCGACATTCACCGCATTGCAAGCAAAGTTCACCGCATCGGCTTCTTCGATCGCAATCCGCTTGTCCGCAGGTACGCGCATCTCAATCAAGCGATTGGAATAGGAATCAAAGGCGGGAGGATAGTAGAGTAAGTAGCCACCAGTTAAAGGACAGAAGCAGGTGTCTAAGTGATAAAAGCGATTGTCAATTAAACGTAGTGATAGAACTTCCACATCGAGCCATTTGGCTAGATAGGGATGAGCGTCTAGCTCAGAACGGAATCCATAGCCAGCCCAGAGCCAACCACCACTGCGATCGAACAGGGCATCACCTGCACCTTCAAAGGGTAAATCCTTGGGTAATTCAAATACCGTAAAGCCCTTAGACTCAAACCATGCCTTGAAATAGGGTTCTTCGCCTTGACGCTCTTTGTGCAGAAAACGGCTTAGTACGGCTTTATCACCTAATACCAAACCTGCATTTGCCGTAAAAACCATGTCTGGCCAGCCTTTTTCAGGTGTGACTAGCTCAACATTGACCAGTCCCTTCAGGACTCCGTAAAGTTTTTGCCATTGCTCGACAGCGCGATCGCGACTTGATTTGTGAACATTGCCTTCCATCCAAGGATTGATCACATAGTCCACATCATAGTGATCAGGGGCGCACATCAGATAATTCAGTTGGGCAGTCATAGGTAGATTAATTTTAGTTATGAAGAGAATGCAAAATTTGCCACATCCACGATGGCAGCTACCAAAACTTGTACCAAATTAAAAAATGTCACCATTTTTTAATTTTAAAAACCTTACTGGATTTGGTTTTTAATCTAATCAAGTGTTACCACACTCAATTAAGTTAGTATCACAATCAATTGCAAAGCTGCCAGTCTTTAATCATACCTAACCCCCTAGACCTTATTCAGTCGCAAAAGTTATCATTCCCTGATACAAAAAAAGTTGACGGGCAGTACAAAGCTTTGTCCATCAACTTTTTGGTAACGAAGTATCTAGATTAATAACTTGGGTGGAATTGACAAAAATAAAATTCCCTTCCCCTGCCAAGATTCTTGTTCAGGCATGGCTAAGCCGATAATGCCTGCTTTTTTTAAGACCAATGCTCCCTTAGATTCACCCCAGATTAGCATCTCTGCCCAAGTACTCAAATCAGGCTCATGCCCGATAATACCTAGAGATGCTTTGGCGGGCTGGGGTTGATTGGCTAGCCATGAGTTGACCCACTCTAGCCATGCGTCCAGACTGCCATCGGGGGCAAGCTCTAAGGATGTTTCTACGGGACAGCTTTTAAAGGTATTAGCAAAAATTTCTGATGTTTGCTGAGCGCGAACAAGGGGACTAGTTTGTAATAGGTCAAATCTTAGCCCTAGATCGTGGAGACGTTTGGCGACTTGATGCGTTTTTTTGCGCCCTTCGTCGGTGAGCGGACGTTGGGTGTCATCGTCATAAGCTCCACGATCTTCAGCGATACCATGACGAATTAAATAGAGGCTAGGCATGGACTAAGGCGCTCTCCAATAAACCTGAAAACATTCCTAGCCCATCGGTACTGCCCAAAATACTTTCAGCCGCCCGCTCAGGGTGGGGCATCATGCCGATGACGTTGCCGCCTTGGTTACAAATTCCTGCAATATTCTCCAAAGAACCGTTAGGATTAGCGTCTTCACTAATCTCACCGATCGCATTGCAATAACGGAAGACAATTTGGTTATGATCTTCCAACTGCTTGAGGGTATCGGCATCGGCAAAGTAACAGCCCTCACCATGAGCGATCGGTAAATTAATTACCTGATGCTTTTGATATTTTTGTGTGAATGCCAAGTCATTGCGCTCAACTCGCAACGGTACGCGATCGCAAATAAAATGTAAATCTCGATTACGAACTAGAGCACCCGGTAATAGCCCTGATTCGGTCAAGATCTGAAAGCCGTTACAAACGCCAATCACATATTTGCCCTGAGCCGCATGATCTTGCAGCGATCTCATCACAGGCGCAAATCTAGCGATCGCACCACAACGCAGATAGTCCCCATAGCTAAATCCCCCAGGCACCACAATCACATCACAGTCGCTAATATCCGTGTCACTATGCCAGATCAAACGGGTAGGTTGTTTTAAGATGCCGCTAGTGACCGTCGCCACATCGCGATCGCAGTTTGAGCCGGGGAATACGAGAATACCAAATTTCATATCTACAAATTCCTCAAATTTCTAAGCGATCGGAGTTAACTCAACGCGATAATTTTCAATAACAGGATTAGCCAACAACTTATCGGCGGCTTCATCTAGCTTTTGTGATGCTTCAGATTCATCATTAGCATCTAGAACAATTTCCACATACTTGCCAATGCGAACTGAGTCAACGTGATAATCCATTTGAGTCAGGGCAGATTGCACTGCTGTACCTGCTGGGTCGAGAACCGATGGACGAAGGGTAACAAATATACGGGCTTGATACTTCATGCTTACTGTAATGATGCGTAACCCTAATTTTAGGTTATTGCGTAAAAGATATAAATAAATAAAGCAACAAGTCTCGCTTTGAGAGACTTGTTGCTTTAGATTCAAGGCGATCGCCGATTAATCGAGAAAGCTATTAATCTTCCTCTTCAAAATCATCATCTTCCTCAAATTCGTCGTCATCATCAAACTCTACATCGTCATCCACTAACTCATCATCAAAGTTACGGCGACGATTACGGGGCTTATCAATCACACGGATTGGCTCTGGACGAGGCTCAATGATTGGGTAGTTGCGAGCAGTATTGTCGTCAATAATCACATCATCAGCTTCCTCATCGTAGCCAAGGTCAGGTTCATAACCACCATTATCCACATCTACCACAGGCGTGTCATAGGCATTAAAGCCAGTACCCGCAGGGATGAGACGACCAATGATTACGTTTTCCTTGAGACCACGTAGCCAATCAGACTTACCTTCGATCGCTGCCTCAGTGAGGACACGAGTGGTCTCTTGGAAACTCGCCGCCGAGATAAAACTATCGGTATTCAAGCTAGCCTTGGTGATACCCATCAATACAGGCGTGTAGTCCGCAGGTGCGCCACCTGTGATCTCCATTGCCTCATTGATTTGCTCAACTTGGTGTAGCTCCACTAGCTCCCCAGGGAGACGGGTTGTATCGCCACCATCTTCGATCCGTACCTTCGAGGTCATCTGCTTAACGATTACCTCAATGTGCTTATCGGAAATGTCAACGCCTTGAGACTGGTACACAGACTGAACTTCATTCATTAAGAACTCTTGTACCTTCTGCAAGCCAATCAAAGCCGCCTGTCTAACGCCGACGGACTCCTTAAAGGCTTGGAAGTAAATATCAAGAATATCGTGGGGATTGGCAGGACCATCGGTAAGCGCTTCACCTGCGGAAATGCGTTGACCATCACCGATGATCAAACTTTGACCCGCATTGAAGGAGTAATCGTCATCAACTACACCATCATCACCAAGGATCCGAACCTCAGGATTATCGTCCGAGTCATAGGCAACTTGAGCAACCCCTGAAGTACGGGCTAGTACGCACATTTCCTTAGGTTTACGAGCTTCCAGCAGCTCTTCAATCCGAGGTAGACCTTGGATAATATCCCCAGTCTTGGCGCGTTCAAATACAAGCAGGGCGATGTTATCACCACGTTGTACAAGGTCAGCATCGTGGATTTGTAACAGTGCGCCGGGGGAGACGAGGTAAGGACGACCGATGCGGAGTACCACATTGCCATCTTCAACCTTTAGAACCTGTCCAGATTCTTGGGTGATGATGCCTGTGCCGATCTCATCACCTGCCCTCAACAAATCGCCAACTTTGACAATCGGGTTAGGGCAGTTAGTAACAATGCAATCACCTTCCGTAACCACAAGAACACGACGAACTACTTCCGAGCCTTGACGAATGCCACGAATTTGTCCCATGCGCTTGCAGAGGATTTCGGTACGAGCCACGACTGCACCTGGTTCAATGCGATCGCCGTCATTAACCAAAAGACGTGTGCGCGAGTTGCTGTGGGCAGGATCGCCAGAGGTATCTTGACGAATCACTAGGGATTCCAAAATTACCAGTTGCAAACGTAAGCTACCCGAATCTTTTTCGTTGGGAATAAACTCGATATCCGCCGCTAGCTGAGGAGCATCGGTATCAACTTCTAGGAGCAGTTGGGTTTTGAGCAGCTCAACACTATCGATCGCCTTAACGCGATCGCCATCTTTGTAAGGAATGCGTTGGACAGCGCGTAAGCCAATCGAGCGACCTTCCTGATTAACCGATTCTTGGCTAGGAACCGTAGGCTCATCGGGGACTTGATACTCTTCCACAGGACGCAGCAGTAGCGCGGGACCTTCAGTGGAGTCCAGATACTCGACATAGCGCAATTCAGGCGAAATCAAACCTGGCATAATTTCGGTATTGGGTTGCGCCAAAGTACCGTTCTTTTGCATCGCCGTTTGGGGATCATCGACCAAGTGCAGATCCCCTGGTTTAATCACGATTTCCCGAAGAATGTCATTCTTTTGGAACACTTCAACCACCCCTGCGGTTTGGCTAAAGATATCCTTAACAACTTCCGTACCCGCCTCGATGAATTGGTTCTCTTCCACCATCAGCAACGAAGCATCCTTGTTAACTTCGTGGGTTTCTTCAGGAATCCACAACAAAGTGCCACCCTTGACAACTTCGTAGCCTTGCTTACCCTTGCTACGCTTAGCAACTTCGACACCTGCGAATCTGATGATCCCACCGCTCTTGGTTTGATAGGTGTCATCGATCAGCTCCGCCACAACCTGATTATTGATCAGCTTTGTGCCTGGAGAAGCTTTCAAGGAGAAGCTTTGACCACCTTGAGTCTCCAGCACATAATGCTCGCGCCCTTGGTAGGTTTCTTCCTTAACGATCGCCTGATCGAGTACCACCGAAGCGGTGATAATTTCCACTTCGCGATTATGGCGACTGTCTTCGTCACTCAGACGCACAACACCACCATGTTCAGTCACCAACTCAGTCTTAGCAAGGACATCGCCCTCCTCAACATGAGATTCATTTTTGACGGTTGGCTCTGCTCCTGGAGGAAGGTTATAGACCTCTCCAGCCAAGACCCAAACCCGACCTTTTTCACCACGAGCGACGTAGCTGGTGTTACCTTGACGGTCTTTTTTCTCTTCGATCGCTAGATCCGAGAACAAGACTTCACCCGCTAGCCCCGTGTTGAGGGCTTTGGTCGCCTTTTCCGTGGTTTTCCGAGAGGTCTTACCTGTGGCGGAAACCTCAGCCATCATTTGATTCTTGGTAACTTTCTGCCCATCGCTAACCAGTAGTGTCGAACCTTGGGTTACGGCGTAGACACGCTTGCCTTCCGAAGCTTCGAGCGTAAAGTCACCATTAGCTTCAACAATAAATGCGTCTTCCCCGTGACGAGTCCGCATGGGACGGACTTTCAGCTTTTTGCTGTACTTGACCGTACCATCGTAAGGTGCGCGTTGTTGTTCTGCCACTTCCCCAGTAAATACACCACCAGTGTGGAAAGTACGCATGGTTAGCTGTGTACCTGGCTCACCGATTGACTGAGCGGCAATAATACCGACAGCTTCGCCAATGTCTACTAATTCAGCATGGGCTAAGCTCCAGCCATAGCACATCTGACAAACCGAGCGCGTCGATTCGCAGGTGAAGGCAGAACGCACGCATACTTCTTCAACGCCAGCCTTTTGTACTGCTAACGAGAGATCTTCGGAGATCTCTTGGTTACGCATGACGATCACTTCACCTGTTTGGGGATCGACGATATCTTCGGCTGCCACCCGACCAAACAAGCGATCGGATAATTTGATCAGGGTCTTTTCCCCATCACGCATCGCTTTCAAGCGAATACCACGGGTTGTACCGCAATCATTTTCGCGGACGATTACATCTTGGGATACGTCCACGAGACGGCGGGTGAGGTAGCCTGAGTCGGCTGTCCGTAGTGCTGTATCAACCAGTCCCTTACGCGCACCGTAGGAGGAAATAATGTATTCCGTAACCGTCAAACCTTCGCGGAAGTTGGTCTTAATGGGCAAGTCAATAATTTCCCCTTGAGGATCTGCCATCAGACCACGCATACCAACCAACTGGCGCACCTGCGAGATATTTCCCCGCGCCCCAGAGAATGCCATCATGTAAACGGAGTTCAGAGGGTTATTGCTCTTAAAGTTCTTAACCACCTCATCTTTGAGGTTTTCGTTGGTCACGTTCCAAGTATCGATTACCTTCTGGAAGCGCTCTACTTCTGTGATTTCCCCTCTGGTATAACGAGTTTCCGTCTCTTCAATTTCCTGCTCTGCTGCCGCTAGCAAAGCTTTCTTACTGGCAGGAACCTGTAGATCATCAATACTGATGGAGATACCCGCTTGAGTTGCATAGTGAAAACCGAGCGCCTTGAGTTGGTCAGCAACACTAGCGGCACTGGTAGTTCCATAGTGCGTAAAAGCCCAAGCAATCAGTTTCTTTAACTGTCCTTTGTCAATGGTGCGGTTGAGAAAGCGCTGAGGCTTATTCTCATTAGGCGAATCCTTGCTGCTAGTAGTGAAATCTGCCATTTTATTGAGCTATATAAATAATCTGTTGAGGATAATCTTGCGAAGATTGCGGATAGTGAATCCTAGGTATCTAAATAAATGAATAGTAAGGCGATCGCTTTACTATTCATTTATCGATGTCCTGATATTTAGTTGGCTAGAGAAGCATAAATAGCTTGATTAAAGATCACGCGACCTGGAGTGGTTTTGACATATTGAGAAATCCGTCCACCTTCAGCATCTTCGCGAATACGGCGGAATTCATATTCCTTGACCTTAGTCCCATCTTCTAAAACTGTGACCTTAGGAACTTCATCCTCTCTCTCTTCGCCCTGACCTTCAATAATGCCTTCAAAACGAACCCAGATATTGGCATGAATATCCAATTCCTTTTGTTCATAGGCAATGACAACATCATCAAAGTTAGCAAAGTAACGCCCTTCTCCCTTTTGCTTGTAGGGGTTTTCAGTGGTCAAATAGTAACAACCCAAAACCATATCTTGGCTAGGAGTAACAATCGGACGACCCGTTGCAGGTGAAAGGATATTGTTAGATGCCAGCATCAGCAATCTTGCTTCAGCCTGTGCCTCAATCGACAGAGGTACATGAACCGCCATCTGGTCACCATCAAAGTCAGCGTTAAACGCGGGACAGACTAGAGGATGAAGTTGGATAGCTCTACCGCTAACCAAGAGTGGTTCAAAAGCTTGAATACCCAATCTGTGGAGAGTCGGCGCACGGTTTAGCATCACTGGATGTTCCCGAATCACATCTTCTAATACATCCCAAACGGCGGGATCATTGCGTTGAATATGTTTCTTCGCCGCCTTGATATTGTTGACTAGCCCAGTTTTGATCAACCGATGAATCACAAAGGGCTGGAACAACTCGATCGCCATTTCCTTGGGCAAACCGCATTGATGGATCTTTAGGTTAGGACCGACAACAATTACCGAACGACCAGAATAGTCAACCCGTTTACCGAGTAAGTTTTGACGGAAACGACCCTGCTTACCTTCGATGATGTCAGATAGGGATTTGAGAGGACGATTGTTTGCGCCAACTACGGTACGACCACGACGACCATTATCGATCAGTGCATCAACTGCCTCCTGCAACATCCGCTTTTCATTACGAACAATAATTTCGGGAGCAAGGATTTCCTGAAGACGCGCAAGACGATTATTACGGTTGATCACGCGACGATAGAGGTCATTCAGATCGCTAGTTGCAAATCTGCCACCATCGAGCTGTACCATCGGGCGCAGATCGGGAGGAATTACAGGAATTACATCTAATACCATCCAGTCGGGCTTAGAACCCGTTGCTACGAAGTTATCAACTACGCGCAGACGTTTGATCAACTTGGCGCGTTTTTGTCCCTTTGAGTTGTCAATTTCAGTGCGTAAGCGTTCTGCTTCTTTTTCTAAATTGATATTTTGCAGCAATTGCTTAATTGCTTCTGCACCAATACCCACCTCAATCCCGTCTAACACAGGATCTTCAGCGTAAATCTGATCTTCAAGATCGATCCACTGATCTTCAGTGAGTAGCTGCTTGTAACTTAGACCATAGGCGCTAGCGATCGACTCGCCTGCTTCTACTAGCTTTCCTTCAGATACAGTAGATACGTGCTTGGGATGTAAATGGTAAGCTCTCTCAACACCATCAACGCCACGCATACGGATCTCGCGACTGTTTACCGAAACAATCGTGCCATCAATCTCTGCCTGAATGCCAGGATTTAAGACAACATAGGCGTTAAAGTAAACGATCTGCTCGACATCCCGCAAAGGCATATCTAACAGGGTCGCCATATAGCTAGGAATACCCTTGAGATACCAAACATGGGTAACCGATGCAGCCAATTTGATAAAGCCCATGCGGTGGCGACGGACTCGAGACTCCGTTACTTCTACGCCGCAACGCTCGCACACAATGCCACGGTGACGCACACGCTTGTACTTACCACAATGACATTCCCAGTCCTTAGCAGGACCAAAGATTCTTTCGCAAAACAAGCCATCCATCTCTGGCTTGAGGGTGCGGTAGTTAATTGTTTCTGGCTTGGTTACTTCGCCGACTACACTACCGTTAGGTAAAACTCTCTCGCCCCACTTACGAATGCGATCAGGAGATGCCAAGCCAATCTTGACATAATCAAATCGCTGCTCAACTTTCGCCATAGATTACAACTTCCTAAATAAATTTCTTTAAGTAAATTAATTACTTTTATCTTGGTTGAAGAGAGGCGAATACCGCCTCTCTAGGCATTTAATTAATCGTCATCCTCATCAAAGTTGATGTCACCTCGATATACAGATTCGTAAGTAGGACGATTAGGAGTGCGACGTGAGCCAGTATCAACCATCAGATCTACCTCTGTATCCTGATTGCTACCATCCTCCGATAGTTTGTGTACGGACACATCTAAACAGAGGGACTGAAGTTCACGCACCAAAACCTTAAAGGATTCTGGCGTTCCGGGGCGCGGAATAGCATGACCCTTAACGATCGCATTCAGCGCTTCATTACGTCCAGTCATATCATCGGACTTAACCGTGAGCAACTCTTGGAGAATATAGGCTGCACCAAAGGCTTCCAATGCCCATACTTCCATTTCTCCAAAGCGCTGACCGCCTTGCTGAGCTTTACCACCGAGAGGTTGCTGGGTAACAAGGGAGTAAGGACCTGTCGAACGAGCGTGAATCTTGTCGTCAACTAAGTGAACCAGTTTCAGCATATATGCCTTACCAACGGTTACAGGTTGATCAAAGGGTTCGCCCGTCCTTCCATCGTACACAGTCAATTTACCGGGGGTATCGTCATTAAAGATCCAGTCCCTACCAGTACGTCTTTTAGCTTCTTCAAGCTGACCATGCACTAACTCGCGGGATGCTTCCTCGCCGTACATTTCGTCAAAGGGAACCACCTTAAATCGTGAGTTAAGATTCTCACCTGCCCAACCAAGCAAGCACTCAAACACCTGACCGACGTTCATCCGTGAAGGCACACCAAGGGGGTTAAGCACGATGTCAAGGGGAGTACCATCGGGTAGATAGGGCATATCTTCTTTCGGTAAAATCCGAGAAATAATTCCCTTGTTACCGTGACGACCTGCCATCTTGTCGCCGACTTGGATCTTGCGTTTCTGTGCTACGTAGACGCGAACGACCATATTCGCTCCAGGAGGGAGTTCATCGCCTTGTTCGCGAGTAAATACCCGTACATCAACAACACGCCCCTTCTCACCGTTAGGAACACGCAAGGAGTTATCGCGGACATCTCTTGCCTTTTCACCGAAGATTGCCCGTAGCAATTTCTCTTCAGGCGGCTGATCGGACTCACCCTTAGGTGTGACCTTACCGACGAGAATCTCTCCAGAACTTACCCAAGCACCGATGCGAATGATCCCTTGTTCATCAAGGTTACGCAGGGAGTCCTCACCAACGTTAGGAATTTCGCGAGTGATTTCTTCAGGACCAAGCTTGGTTTGACGCGCTTCGATTTCGTACTTCTCAACGTGAATTGAGGTGTAAACATCATCAATTACTAGACGCTCATTAATTAAAATTGCGTCTTCGTAGTTGTAGCCTTCCCAAGGCATATAAGCAACTAGGATGTTCTGACCGAGGGCGATTTCACCACCTTCAGTAGCAGAGCCATCGGCTAGAACCTGTCCTGTGACAACGGTATCACCTACCCAAACTAGAGGTCGCTGATTAAGACAGGTGTCTTGGTTAGAACGCTGGTACTTTTGCAAGCGGTAGATGCTTTCAATACCTGTTTCGTCATCCTTAACCCGAATTTCATCGGCAGATACATAGGTGACCTCACCTGTAACTCGCGAGACGATTACCATCCCTGAGTCACGAGCTGCTTGAGCCTCAAGACCTGTACCAACAAGGGGGCGTTCAGGACGTAATAGGGGAACTGCTTGACGTTGCATGTTCGATCCCATGAGGGCACGGTTTGCGTCGTCATGTTCTAGGAATGGAATTAGCGAGGTTGCTACGGAAATAATCTGTACTGGTGAAACTGCAACATAGTCAATCTCTTCAGGTGATGCACTACCCCATTCTTGGCGATAGCGAATCGGGATAATTTCATTGATGATATAGCCTTCGTCGTTGGTAGCAACGTCTCCAGGTGCGACGCGGAATTCATCTTCCTCATCGGCGGTCATGTAGATCGGTTCTTGGTTCTTGAACACCCGACCATTTTCGACAGCGTAGTAGGGGGTTTCGATGAAACCGTACTGATTGACGCGAGCGTGGGTTGCCAAGGAGCCGATTAAACCTGCGTTGGGACCTTCAGGAGTCTCAATAGGACAGATGCGACCGTAGTGGCTGGGGTGAATATCACGCACAGCAAAGCCAGCGCGTTCACGGGTAAGACCACCAGGACCAAGGGCGCTAAGACGACGCTTGTGCGTAAGCTCAGCGAGGGGATTGGTTTGATCCATGAACTGCGACAGTTGACTGGAACCAAAGAATTCTTTGATGGCGGCAACTAGAGGCTTGGGGTTAACCAAAGATGCGGGGGTGAGGGCATCCACATCAGAAACAGTCATTCTTTCACGAATGATTCTTTCGAGACGGTTCAGACCAACGCGAACTTGGTTTTGCAGCAGTTCACCGACTGATCTGACACGACGATTTCCCAAGTGGTCAATGTCATCAATTTCACCGATGTCAAATTTGAGGTTGATCAGATAGTTGATTGCCGTGAGAATGTCTTTCTCGGTCAATACGCGAACGCTATCGGGTGTGTTTAAACGTAGCTTTTTGTTCAGCTTGTAACGACCGACCTTACCAAGGTCGTAGCGTTTTGGATCAAAAAAGCGCGATCGCAGTAATTCTCGACCACCCGACTCTGTGGGCGGCTCGCCGGGACGGAGTTTACGATATAGCTCTTTGAGGGCTTCGTCTTCGTCAAACTGACCTTCTTTGTCGATCGTTTTCTGGAAGTACTCACGATGGGTCAGTGCATCTAGAATTTCAGCATCACTGAGACCGATCGCCTTGAGCAAAACCTGTGCCGAGAGTTTACGGGTCTTATCAATCCGCACCCAAACAAGATCATTCTTGTCAGTTTCAAACTTCAACCATGCACCACGGTTAGGGATCAGGCTGGCGTTGTAAGTACGGCGACCATTCTTATCGATTTCTTGCTTGTAATATACACCAGGGCTACGGACAATTTGATTGACAATTACCCGTTCAGCCCCGTTAATGATAAAAGTTCCGCGATCTGTCATCAAAGGCAGATCGCCAATAAATACTTCTTGCTCCTTGATTTCTCCTGTTTCTTTGTTGATCAATCGCGTGGGAACGTACATCTGTACGGCATAGGTGGCATCCCGACGCTTTGACTCATCAACGCTATATTTGGGTCGCTTGAGTTTATAATCTTTGGCAATAAAATGGAGTTCCATCTTGCCCGTATAGTCTGTAATCGGCGAGAAACTCTCAAGCTCTTCAATAAGTCCTTCTTCTAGGAACCATCGAAAACTCTCCCGCTGGATTTCTACAAGGTCTGGTAGAACGAAGGCAGGAGTAACAAGAGTAGGCTTATTCATGCACTAATGACTGCAGTTTTAGTGGGCGGAGTATTATGTCTAGATTTTCAGTTTAAACATAAGCACATTATCTTAACTTGGTCATGATCCTAATGTCAATGTATTTTGATGATGTAGTAATCCTGATGATCTAGCCTCGTTGATTTAACATCAGTTTGACAAAAGCGTAAAAAGGTAAAATGCGCTTTACGCTTTTGCGCTAGGCTTTGCGTGGCGTAAATGGCGATATAGAACTCAAGTTGATTTAATCTCAGTGTGGGTGGAATCCAAGCAATCTCCCAGAAAGCCTTTACGCCGCAGACCCTTTTGGGTTTCCTGAAAATTTTTTAGCTGATCCCGAACTCGTGTTGATTTACGGATTGACAGCTATAAGGATATACAATCAATAGGTAAACTAGATCTATATAATTTGCGAAATAATTGCCCATTAAGTCGAATAGTTATATCGACAGAACTAGATTCTAGTTCTGAAATTATCTAGCAATTTATTTAACTTAATTTTTCCTTAAGTTTATTAGAATCTATTAGGGTTTGAGTTGGATTTAAATGTTGTTTGTTTCGTTAATTCAGGGATGTAGCAATTAATATGGGGCGATTAGGAGTTTTACTATTAAATCTTGGCGGACCAGACAAATTAGAAGATGTCCGTCCATTTCTGTATAACCTATTTGCAGACCCTGAGATTATTCGATTACCCTCGCCTTTGTTTCAAGCTCCTCTTGCTTGGTTAATTTCGACATTACGGGCTAAGAAATCCCAAGAAAATTACAAAAAAATCGGCGGAGGCTCTCCCCTGCGGCGTATTACTGAGGCACAGGCACAGGCTTTGCGATCGCAACTACAACAGGACGGTCATGAGGCAAACGTATACATTGGGATGCGCTATTGGCATCCTTTTACTGAGGAGGCGATCGCCCAAATTAAGCGTGACCAGATCGAAGAATTGGTGATTTTGCCGCTATATCCTCAGTTTTCGATCAGCACGACAGGTTCCAGTTTTCGTTTGCTAGAGAGAATTTGGCAAAAAGATCCTGAATTACAAAAAATCAAATATACGGTTGTGCCTTCTTGGTATGGTAACCAGTACTATTTGCAGTCGATGGCAAGTTTGATTAGCACTAAGCTTGATCAAGTCAAAAATCCGCAGGAAGCCCATATTTTCTTTAGCGCTCACGGTGTACCCGTCAGCTATATAGAGGAAGCGGGTGATCCTTATCAAAAAGAAATCGAAGCCTGTGCCGCCCAGATCATGCAAAAGCTTAACCGCCCTAATGCTTACACTTTGGCTTATCAAAGTCGGGTCGGTCCTGTGGAATGGTTACAGCCCTATACGGATGTGGCGATCGAGGAGTTGGCTGGCAAGGGAGTCAAGGAATTAGTAGTTGTGCCGATTAGCTTTGTTTCTGAGCATATCGAAACCCTTGAAGAAATCGATATGGAATATCGTGAGATCGCTGAACATGCTGGGATTGAGACCTTTGCCCGTGTCCCTGCTCCTGATACTGATCCTACTTTTATTCAAGCTTTGGCGGATGTAGTCACTCAGGCTTTGAGCGATCGCCATATTTCCTTTAGTGAAACTATTCAACCCCAGAAAAACACGAAACTCTATCCCCAAGAGCGTTGGGAATGGGGGATGACTCCTTCAGCAGAGGTTTGGAATGGCAGATTAGCGATGTTAGGATTTTTGATTTTGCTATTAGAGCTATGGCTCGGACGCGCTCAAATCTGGCAGTAGCGCAAAGCAATAAAAAAGACCGCCTCGGCGGTCTTTTTTATTGCTTTGCTAATTAATTAGCGGCTTTAGATTCGCGACGCATAGAGTCATTGCTCTTTGGTTCGCCCTTAAACTTAGAAACCAAAGAATTCCAACCAAACTTAGTTAATGCCAAGAGCCAGTTACCTTCTAGCTCACGGAACATTGCCATATTCATGTGGAATGAGTCATTAGCTTCTTCAACGATCCGCTCAGCAGTATCGGCATCCACAGGCAAGGTGTCTAGAGCTTCACGGTAGCGTTTTTTGAATTCACCATGATTGCGAATATCATCAAACTCATAAAATGCAGTGCCACTACCTTCTTCTAGCCCCATCGACTCTTTAGCGATCTTCTTGAGAATTTGACCACCAGAGAGGTCGCCCATATAGCGAGTGTAAGCGTGAGCAACTAGCAATACAGGGTCATTAGCCGAAATCTCACGAATCCTTGCCAGATACTTTTCACAAGCGGGGGTGGGCTTGACCACTTCACGCCAGTTAGCGCCGAAGTAGAACAACATATCTAGTTCAAGGCTCTTTTCGCGCCATAGCTCACGATAGTAAAGCTTGCTGAGTACAGGATCGTTTTTGTGAACTTCAAATTCTTCTTCGATCGCCTTGTAAACAAAGTAAAGGTTGCCAACGAGTCTGCTGTAGGAGGACTTGTCAACGACCCCTTTCAAAAAGCACTTGATGAAGTCGGTGCTTTCGGCTGCTGAGTGAGATTTTTGTGTACCGACACGCAAAAGTGTTGCTAAACCTTGGCTCATGGGTTCTCCTACTTTTTAATAATGGAATTAATAGAATTGATGAAATTAATGAAGTTAAATAACTAAGATGATTAATAATAAAGTTTTAAAGATTAATTCAAGTGAATAGACTTAAATTGAACTTTGCTACAGGTTAAATTTGTTATTAAGAATATATTTTGAGACAAACTGCCAAAACTCATCAAGGTAATAGGCAGGTTAATTTAAAAACTGCGATCGCTGCAAAAGCCTTGAATCAGCAGTGTTCGGCACAGTAATCAAGTATATAAGTCAATGTATAGAAAAATTTCTAGCTTGTAACAAATTTTCACTTACCATCACACCCATATAATGTAGTCAAGATCTTTTGATTTGCCTAATTTAAGGGAATATAGTTGCTGCCATGCTTGTGTTAGGACATAAAACCAGAATACGAGTTGCGGTGCTCCGCGCCGCAACTCGCTTCTTGAGTTTTGGTTTGCCCTAATGCAAGTGTCTACAGCTATAACTAAATGCCCATCACAAATTAGAATGAATCAAGCTAGCTTGAAGAGGTAATAAATCTTGGTTTTAAGCGGATACGAATACCTTCTGGTATTCATTATTGTCTGTACGTTAGTTCCCTTGTCGGGGCTAGCATTATCTGGTCTCCTCAGCCCTAAACAGTCTGGAGCCGCAGGTCGTACCACCTACGAATCTGGATGCGAACCCGTCGGCGGCGCTTGGATCCAGTTTAATATTCGTTATTATATGTTCGCACTCGCCTTCGTTATCTTCGACGTAGAAACGGTATTTCTCTACCCTTGGGCGATCGCATTTAGTAAACTAGGACTATTAGCTTTTATCGAAGCATTGATTTTTATCAGCATTCTTATATTAGGTCTAGTCTACGCTTGGAGAAAAGGAGCCTTGGAATGGTCATGAAATCTGAAAATGTTGGTCTGGACTTTTCTATTGAAGAACAAACCCAACGACTCATTAACCCTGTCGAAATGCCCCAAGTCACCCAAGACTTGTCGAATAATGTCATTTTGACAACCCTAAATGACCTATACAATTGGTCAAGAATGTCTAGCCTCTGGCCCATGCTGTACGGTACTAGCTGTTGCTTTATCGAGTTTGCAGCCATGATCGGTTCTAGATTTGACTTTGACCGTTTTGGTTTATTGCCTCGTTCTAGTCCTCGTCAAGCGGATTTGATCATTGTCGCGGGTACAGTCACCATGAAAATGGCTCCTGCAATGGTGCGTCTTTACGAACAAATGCAGGAACCCAAGTATGTAATCGCTATGGGCGCTTGCACAATCACGGGTGGAATGTTTAGCACTGACTCTTACACTACAGTGCGCGGTGTTGATAAGTTGGTTCCTGTGGATGTGTATATCCCCGGCTGCCCTCCTCGACCTGAAGCAATCATGGATGCGATTATCAAACTTCGTAAAAAGATTGGTACTGAAGGATTTAAAGAAAGAGCTAATCTTGATCGCACCCATCGTTATTACGCAGTTAAGCATGAAATGAAGGTGGTTAGCCCGATCCTCACAGGACAATATTTAGAAAGTCCTAGCCGCGTTGCTCCACCTCAAGAATTAGTTGAATCAGGTATTCCTTTACCTGCTTTACAAATGGCTCAAAGGGAGGTCGATACCGTTGGCAGATAATCAAGAAAATCAAGCAGCATTGGCTACCAGTGAGCCTGTTGCCCCTGTGTCTCAGTGGTTAACCGATAACGGGTTTGCCCATGAATTTTTAGGATTGGACAAGCAAGGCGTACCGATCTTGAAGATTGATCGTCAGTTTCTTTTGCCTTTCTCGACTGCGCTCTATGCCTATGGCTACAACTATCTGATGTGCCAATGTGGTTATGACGCTGGGGCAGGGGATAGCTTAGTGAGTGTCTATCATCTCGCCAAGCTGACCGATGAGGGGATTGACAAGAGCGATCGCCTGTCGGAAGTGAGAATCAAGGTTTTCTTGCCACGCACCGATCCACGCTGTCCATCAGTCTACTGGATTTGGAAGACGGCGGACTGGCAGGAAAGGGAAACCTTTGATATGTACGGCATTGTCTACGAAGGACATCCTAACTTGAAGCGGATTCTCATGCCTGAAGACTGGATTGGCTATCCGATGCGAAAGGATTACGTCACTCCTGACTTTTACGAGTTACAAGACGCATATTAAAGAAAGAAGCACCCCGACGGGTGCTTCTTTTTATTTACATGAGATAACTTTCTAGCTCAGGATATTCAGAAAACAAGCTATCAACACTGGCAAGTTTTGCGCCATATTCTAAGGCAGTGGCAATAATTACGCGATCGAATGGATCTTTGTGGATGGGTGATAGGTTTATGGCTCTGACTGTAATTTCTGGAGTTAGTGGCAATAACTCGATCTTGGCAGGCGCTAATGCTCTGCTGAACTATTCGCTAGAAGAACAAGTTAACTCTAATCTACCTCGACTTTGGGCTAAGGCAATCTCATAGCAAGATAGGGGAGATACTGCACTGCTAATATGTTGGCTAACTCAAAACGTTCAAGCCAAGATGAGGGAAATCTCTCGAAGTCTGAGTTAATTAGCCAAAACCAAATATGGGTATCGAGTACAATTATTTCAGACATTCCCAATCCTCTTCATCAACAATGGGGCTGACGATATCGCCTAATGTTCTGCCTTTACCAGCCATGTCAGGGATAGGAAAGTGGCGGCGTTTTATTTGTGGTTTGGTTTCTTCTAGGATGGTCACAATAATTCGTGCTGAGATGATTTCTGGTTGTTCGGAAAGCCATTTAATTTGTCCGTTTTCATATGTCGCTTCATAACTTTTGAACATGGTTGTTTATCTCCTTAAAATGGTTTCTTTTTTTATTGATGTACTGTGACTGAATATTTACCCATTTCGATTAAAGAATGCTGTTCAAAAAGTCTGGTTAACTGTTCTAAGTTTTTAACAAATAATGACTCTAGTTCTTTATTACTGATGTTGCCCGTGGTCACTAGTAGAAGTTTATAAGGTTCTTGACTAACGTAAAAGGAGTCCCAAAAATCGGAATCTTTGGTAATGACAATTCTCTGTTCACGGATTGAAAGACCATTAATTTCCGTGTCTGGTGTGGTATTTTTGAGGGCTAATTCTTTGGTATGGATTACATCATGTCCCATTGATTTTAAAAGATGGGATAAACGCACGGGTAATTGAGCATCAATGAGAAATTTCATACAAGAACCTTGTGGATGCTTTTTACTTGGGTTAGTTTAGTGGCATAGGCTAGGACTGCAAAAATATCATCTCGCTCTAGATCATCATAGTCTTCAAGGATTTCTTCGGTGGTCATGCCTGAACTGAGGAGTTCTAAGATCATCTCGACTGGATAGCGCAAACCTCTGATGCAGGGTTTGCCATGACAGATATTCCAGTCTATTGTGATGCGTTGTAACAGCATATCTAGATATTTCTTGTTGAATTGGTTAAAACGATTTTACTCTGGTTACATAGAAAGAGATTTTTCAAATTCTTGTTTTTTGCTAGAGATGAAAGAACGTAGGCGATCGCCTTTTTCCTGTTGTTTCCTCTTCTCAAGTTCTAACCGAAAAATTAAGGTGAAATTATTCTGTCATGCTAAATTTTAGCTGACAATCAGTATAACCCAAGGATCAGCCTGAATATTGAGTAATTTTTGGCTAAGTAATTCATGGGTATATCTTTGGACTGCAATAAAATCTTTACCAGTTTGGTAAAATAAAGTTAGAATATGTAAGTATGAAAGTTACTTTTAAAAACGTAAAACTGCGTAAGTTTTGCGAATCAAAGTCAAGTTCCAAAAAACTACGCTCTCGATTAGCTGACCTTATTGCAGCCGAATCCGTGCAAGATCTAGTTTATGGAAAGCCTCATCCTTTAAAAGGCGATCGCTTAGGTCAGTTTGCTGTATCTCTGGAAGGTGCTGAACGGCTTGTATTTGAACCAAGTAATATTCCAACTCCATACAAAGAAGATGGCGGTATTGACTGGGCAAAAGTAACTGAAGTCTGCATTGTATTTATTGGAGATTACCATGACTGAACAAGATCTTTCCTTTACTCCAGAATGGGTGTCACCACCGGGGGATACGATTACGGATGCGATCGAAGAACGGGACTGGACGCAAGCGCAATTAGCTGAACGTCTGGGCTATACCGAAAAACACGTTAGTTTATTAATTAATGCCAAGGTTCCAATTACTGAAGAATCTGCCCAAAAGCTATCAAGAGTGATTGGCAGTACGCCAGAGTTTTGGCTGCGGCGAGAGGCTCAATATCGCGCTCAATTGGTACAGATTGAAGAAAGAGATCGTTTACAGTCTTGGGTTTCTTGGCTCGCTCGCATTCCTGTTAAAGATTTAATGAAGCAGGGTGCGATCACTAAACGACGCTTAGATGCTAAAAACAAGCCTGAGATTGTGAAGGAGTTGCTACAACTTTTTGGGGTAGCTTCTCCTGACAATTGGGAAACTTGTTATGAACAAAAGCAGGTCGCTTTTCGCCGCACTCGCAAGGAACAAAGTAATGTGGGTGCGATTTCGGCTTGGTTGCGTTTGGGTGAGATTGAGGCAGAAAAGGCTGATGTTCCTAAATATAACAAAGCCAAGTTTGAGAAAGCAGTTCAAGAGATACGGAAGCTGACAGTTTTATCTCAGTCAGAATTTATGCCGCAGATAAAGCATTTATGTAATGAGGCGGGTGTAATTTTGGCGATCGTGCCTGCGATTCCTTGTGCTTATACGAGTGGGGTGGCGCGTTGGCTAAATCCACACAAAGCTTTGATTCAGCTTTCGTTATTTGGTAAACAGAACGATCGCTTTTGGTTTACGTTTTTCCATGAGGCGGCACATATTTTGCTGCACGATAAGAAGGATATTTTCCTTGATGATTCTGGTAATGGCGATCGCCTTGAGTCGCAGCAGGAAGATGAGGCAAATGCTTGGGCAAGGGAGTTTTTAATTCCATCAGAGTATGATGCAGAGTTATCTACACTGCGATCGCGTGAGGATGTGATTGATTTTGCTGGGAGGCTTGGGATTCATGCTGGGATTGTGGTTGGGCGATTGCAGTATGATAAGGTTATTGAGCATAATAGTAAGATTAACGATTTAAAACAACGTTTTGAAATTGGAAAGCAAAATATTATTCTTTCAATGATTTAGTTATTATTTATTGACGAAGTGTCTAAACTTTTAAAATTAGGGAGAGAAAAAATGTACAACTTGACAGACAATCAGAAAGGACTCGCAAAATGGTTAGTTGAAAATGTAAAAGAAGGAAACTTAGAAGAGGAGTTTAAAGTCAAATTGCGACCAACCAATTTTGAAATCATTGATAAATTAGATAAATTGCTTAGTACAGAACAAGAAATCAAAAATGGAACGATAACAGCACCTGAAAGTATTACCCAGCATAGGTCATTAGTATTTTACCTAAGAAGTTTTTGTAGCAAGGTTTTTAAGTTTTATACCTTGTACTTAGAACTCATCTTGCTGCCGCATGATATGGAAGTAGAGTTGTTGACATATAAAGGAACAAAACAAGACTATCAGAATATAGGTATGACACAAAGTGCTCTACAAGCTTTAGTGAATAGTGATTTACTTCGTTCTCATGTCCTTCAACACGCTAAAAATCTACAATTAACTATCTTTACATTTACACCACCCCTATACGAAGAAGTTGTGAGATATAACTTAACGGGAGATATTTATAAAGCTGTAGATAATGATTTTAATAGTCCAGACACCTCTTTTATCGATTATTTAAACCCTCTAGCTAATCCTAGTGGTTTTGACGAAGTACTTACAAGAAGATGTTTTCCCATTTTGGCTACAGGTGGAAGCGATCCAATATTGTGGGATTCTGCTGTAAGAACCGCAGGAGTGATTTTAGAGGAAAGATTACATGATGTTGGAGCTATATCCGATTCTAGTCAAGTTGGGCGTAGTCTTGTGAATGCCATATTTGGAAGGAATGGAACTCTAGCGTCAAGGTTTACAGTTGATGCTGAGAGAGAAGGATATAGAGAACTATATTCTGGTATTGTAGGAGCTTTTCGTAATCCATCTGCTCATCGTTTAGTCGATCCCTCTCCAGAAGAAGGTGGCGCTTTTATCGTGTTTGTAAACCTTTTATTGAAAAAGCTGGAGGAGCTTAGATAGCTTCTCTAGTTGCCAAGGCTCAAGTTCAGGGGCATAAATCCTTAAAAGCAGATGTAGTTAAGTAATCGCCTGATATGGCGATCTCCAATTTATATCACTACTTTCAATAAGCCCAATAATGCGATTGCTTCTTATTCAATAGTGATATCTACATTGCAAGAATTTAATGTAACTTTGCTCAACTAGATAAACCAATCGATGCTCTTGAGTAATACGACGTGACCAAATACCAGAACCAAGATATTTCAATGGTTCAGGCTTCCCAATTCCATTAAAAGGATCGCGCATGACTGCATCAACTAAATCCATTACTCTCAAAGCAACCTTACGATCAACAGAAATCCAATGGGTTAAATCTGTACGAAAATCTTGATCGAAAATAGATTCTCTATTCAATGGAGAATTACTCTTTGACAAGACCTAACTCCTTGCGTAAATCATCAGGTGTTTGAGAATCTTCTACATTCGCTCTAGCGCGACTAATAGCATTTAACAAACGTTCTGCATTTTTAGGCGATCGCAAAAGATGCATAGTTTCTAGCAAACTTTGTAACTCATCAGCAGCAATCAAGGCAACATTCTCACCACCTTGACTTTTGATGTAAATAATTTCGCGATCATTAACAACGCGATCGAGCAATACATTTAAGTTTGGTATTGTCTGTGCATAGCTAGTTTCAACAATCATAGTGACTTCCTGAAATCTTGCTAGGATTATAGTAGATTCTTTAAAATTATGGCATATAGCTTAATGCAACGCATAAAGTTTAAAAGCAGATGTAGTTAAACAATCGTCTGATATGGCGATCGCTAATCTGTATCATTACTTCCAATAATTTATTTGCCAAAAAATAAAATCATGCAAACATTACCTAAAATCGAAGAAAAATTAGTCGCAATTATCAAAACCTTACCAACTGAGAAACAGCAAGCCCTATTAGAATTTGCCGAATTTTTGCAAGCCAAAATAACACCTAAAGCCCCAAGCAAAAGCATCAAAGGCTTATGGGCAAATGCAGATATCAACCTCACCGAAGAAGAACTTGCCACAACCAGAAAAGAAATGTGGGCGAACTTCCCCAACGATATTGAACTATGAGCGTTGTAGCTGACACTCACACAATTATTTGGTACTTACGAAGTCCAGAGAAATTATCAACAGATGCAGTAACTTTCCTTGATAATGCCTTGAAAAGTGGCGAATCAATTTTTATATCTGTAATTTCTCTTGTAGAAATGAATTATCTAGTTGAGAAAAATCGGATTCCCACAAGTTCACTAGAGCAACTTTTACAACTAATAGACGATCCACTTGTGAACTTAGCTGTTGTCCCCTTAGATACTCCATCCAGTAGCCAAAGCTTTTACTCAAATCCCGCGTGATATTGTTCCAGAAATGGGCGATCGCATTATTGCTGCAACCTCTCTATACCTTGGTCTGCATCTAGTCACAAAAGACCATAAAATCAGAAACTTATCCAATATTCAGACAATTTGGTAGCTTTGAAAGCCGATGTAGTTGAACAGTCGCTTGATATGGCGATCGCTAATCTTTACCACTACTTCATTTAAGAGACATCAAATTCTCAAAAGGATAACGATTTTTCCAGCGATAGGTATTAAAATCTCGAAAATCGATAGATAGAATTCGCCCATGTCCTAAATGTTCTGCAAGAATAATCAGTGAAGCGTCCGCCAAATCCATTGGCAGAGAACTATATTGATTCATCAACTCACTGATTCTTTTCCCATCCTGAACTTTGAGATCAAAAACCTCAAAAGCACCAATTTCTAGACTATGAATGAATGTGTGTTGAGCATTTGAGCCTGTACGTTTCAAGAGAATATGACAAGCTTCTGTAATTACGCACCATGTTGTAATCAAAGGCTCATCAATCGTATCTAAAACCTCCTGCGCGAGAACATGATAATCATCACGACGGTTAATCAACGCGATCCAAAAGCCAGAATCAACGATGACCATATTTTTCGTTAAGACTTTCCGTGAGATATTGCTTGTAATTGACTGACAAATCAGAGTCACCCTCAGCACAACCAATTAGCCCTGATTCCCTAAGAAGTTGCAAAGGTTTTACGGAGGATTCTTGATGTAATTTTTCGTAGTAAAGATCGATCGCCGCTTTCATAATGTCAGATGTACCTTGATTTGTACGCTGACGAATGTAGTTAAACTTACTGGCGCGATCGTGATCGAGCCTTGCATTAACTCTCATATTTTTGCTTGTCATAACCCTGTATGACAGCATAACTCAAAAACTTTAAAATCATAAGCCATCGAATAGTTACTTTTGTTGGGTAACCCTAACTATGGTGTTATTTTGCATTTCACTGCTACTCTCACCGAAGTTTTATTTTTTAATATGCCAATGGGGTAGTGAGTATGTATCATCTGGCAAAGGTCACTGATGAAAGGCTAAGAGCTGACGTTTTTTGGCGATAATAGCGATCGCTATGTAATTTTGGAGTCAATTTTTTGATGATTAGACATTCGGAAGAGCAAAATTTAGAACAGGAATTTTATCAAATAACTGATTATTTAGTCGATCGCCTGCATAGTGGTGAACATCTGACGATTAATCTCGCTAGTGAACGTAGCCAATTTACGCGATTTAATCATGCTAAGGTGCGGCAATCGGGCATGGTCGCTGATGGTGATATTACTCTCACCTTGATCTCTAATCAGCGCGAAGCCTATGCCAAATTTCCTTTTACGGGCGATCGCGATCTAGACAGTGCCAATGCTTCCCAAAGCCTCGATTATCTGCGTCAAGAGGTGCATCAACTCCCTGAAAATCCTTATATAGTGATTCCTGAGAATCAAGGCTCTAGTCGCGATGTCTATCAGGGAGAGCTTTTAGAACCTGAAACAGCGATCGCCACGATTTTGGAACCAGTAGAAAAGATTGATTTTACGGGCTTTTATGCTTCGGGCTCGATTGTGCGGGCTAATGCTAACTCCGCAGGACAGCGCCATTGGTTCGCCACAGATTCATTTTTTGTGGATTACTCAATGTTTACGCAGACGGACTCAGGAGAGAAAGCAGTCAAGGGGATTTATGCAGGTAAAGAGTGGCGATCACAGGTTTATAAATCGCAGATCAAGCGATCGCAACAACAACTCGCGACTTTACAAAAGCCGAGCAAAGTGATCCAACGTGGTAAATATCGGACTTACTTTGCACCTGCGGCGGCGGCGGATCTATTGAGCTTTGTCGCTGGCAGCGTGGGGGAGGCAAGTTTGCAGCAGGGCAGTAGCGCCCTATTAAAGTTACGCAATCAAGAACGACAGCTATCAAAATTACTATCCCTTAGCGAAAATTTTACCTATGGGAATGTACCGAGATTTAATGGCTTAGGAGAAGTGGCTCTTGAACATTTGCAAGTAATTCGCAATGGAGAACTGATCAATACTTTAGTTAGCTCTCGCAGTGCTAAGGAATATGGCAAAACTGCTAACGGCGCTAGTGGTGGTGAGTCAATGCGATCGCCTGAAGTTGCGGCAGGGGATTTGGCAGAATCGGAAGTTCTCAAACAGTTGGATACGGGGCTATATTTATCAAATCTACATTATCTTAACTGGAGCGATCGCACGGGGGGACGCATTACGGGAATGACTCGCTACGCCTGTTTTTGGGTGGAAAATGGTGAACTGATTGCCCCGATTGAGAACCTCCGCTTTGACGATAGTATTTATGACTTTCTGGGCGATAATTTGGAATCCTTGAGTGAATTTCGTGAGTTTATTCCTGATACAGGAACCTACGAAAGGCGATCGCTAGGTAGTATTTTATGCCCTGCGATGTTAGTCAAAGAGTTTACTTTTACTCTTTAAAATCAAGAAAGAAAAAGCCGCACTTTGTGCGGCTTTTTCTCTTAACGTGAGTTTGAAATAATATAGTAATTCCAAATAAATTCAAGAGGCTTCGACTTCGCTCAGCTATCGTATATTGCTGGCTGAGCGAAGTCGAAGCCCTGTTTTTCTTATTTGAATTGTCTATAATTTGCGCCGCGCAAAGCGCGGCACAAATGGCGAGAAATGGTAAAAATTGCAAAGCAATTTTTACCATTTCTCGCTTTTATTGACCTGACGTTAGTTAGTTTGGCGATAACCCAACCTTAGGAAAATATTTTCTAGGGTTTCCTGAGTACGATAAAACTCGGTAATGGGAATCCCTGCATCGATTAGTTCCCTGAGTAAAGAAGCCGATTCTTCTGAGCTGCCCGAAAATTGAATCTTGACGATCGCCGCCGTATCCGATGCTGCAACTTCTTTTGCCTCAATATCCTTGACCAAAGGTGATCGCTTGAGGATACTTTGTAAATCTTCCATCTTACCTAAGGCGGAAATTACAAACTGCTGTAGTTCTTGACGACTGCGATCGTACAGATCCTGTAACCGTGAACTCTCAACTAGGGTTCCTGTTTCCATAATGCCGATCGAGGTGCAGATTTCAGCTAGGTCACTTAAAATATGCGATGAGATTAGCACCGTCATTCCCTGCTGTTGCAGAGACTTGATGATATTGCGAACCTGTACTCTAGCGATCGGATCAAGTCCAGAGACAGGCTCATCTAGCAGTAACAAAGTAGGATTGTGAATGATACTACGGGCAAGGCTCAGCCGTTGTTTCATACCCCGCGACAAGGTGGCGATCGCTTCGTCTCTTTTCTGTTCTAGTTCCACTAATTCGATCACCTCTCGCAACCTTTGCGATCGCAGGGGATCTCGCAAGAAGTAAAGCCGTGCAAAGTAATCTAAATAATTCCAGACGGTAAGATCATCGTAAAGAGGAAAATCATCGGGCAGATATCCGAGTTGGCGCTTGAGTTCCTGATTGTTTTGCCCACGCACAAACTGAGTGCCGTTGAGATAAATTTCGCCTGCGGTGGGTTCTTCTGCCGTTGCTAGCATCCTGATTAAAGTAGTCTTGCCAGCGCCATTGGGACCAATCAATCCATAGACCTCACCCTGCTCAATCTGTAAATCCAGATGATTGACGGCAATATGGTTATCAAATTGTTTGGTCAATCGGTGAGTGCGAACTGTTGCTGTCATAGAATTGATCCCCAAATTGATCCACAAACTGATAGACAATTTGGAGATATTTTACAGCACATCCCCTTAAGCTTTGGGGTTTAGGCTACTTATGCCTAGTTACTGCCTAGTTGCTATCTAGTTACTTAAGCAGGTCTGCAACTCTCATTATAAAAATCAAAGGCAAATTGCAGACGTTAGCAGCTATGATCGGAAATGGTCAAAATTACAGTACTTACTTTTTTATTAAAGTTTCGCCAATAACATCATGATGCGTAGCAACTATTGCGGTCACCTCAATGCCGAACATATCGGACAAACAGTTAACCTGTGCGGTTGGATTGATCGTAGACGGGATCATGGTGGGGTGATCTTTTTAGATTTGCGCGATCGCACAGGGATCTTGCAAATCGTCAGCGATCCCCAGCGTACCCCTCAGTCCTACGACCTCGCAGGAGAGCTACGCAATGAGTATGTGGTCAAAATCACTGGTAAAGTTTCCAAGCGTCCCGATGAGTCGCTCAATCCCAAGCTTGCTACGGGTGAAGTGGAAATCTATGCAGAATCCATTGAATTATTAAATGCCGTCAGCAAGCCGCTCCCCTTCCTAATCTCAGAAGCTGATACGATCAAAGAAGAACTGCGGCTGAAATATCGCTATCTCGATATGCGTGGCGATCGCCTTGCCAATAATCTCAAGTTGCGCTTTGAAGTGGTCAAATCGATTCGCCGCTTCCTTGAGGATGAATATGGATTTATGGAAGTAGAAACCCCAATTCTTTGTCGTTCTACTCCCGAAGGGGCGCGGGATTACCTTGTGCCGAGCCGTGTAAATGCGGGGCAATGGTACGCGCTGCCACAATCGCCACAGCTATTTAAGCAATTGCTGATGGTGGGTGGTTGCGATCGCTATTACCAAATTGCGCGATGTTTCCGTGATGAAGATCTCCGCGCCGATCGCCAGCCTGAATTTACGCAACTGGACATGGAAATGAGTTTCATGTCCCAAGAAGAGATCATTGAACTCAATGAGAATCTAATTCGCTATATTTTCAAAACCGTTAAGGGCGTAGAACTTGGCGATTTCCCTCGGCTTACCTATGCCGAATCGATGGATCGCTATGGCTGCGATCGCCCTGATACTCGCTTCGGGATGGAGTTGGTCAACGTTACCGATCTATTCGCCAACTCTAGCTTTAAAGTATTTGCTAACACCGTTGCTAATGGCGGCATGATCAAGGTGCTGCCCGTCATCGGTGGCGATGAAGCAATTTCCAACACACGCATCAAGCCCGGTGGAGACTTGTCAAATCTCGTCGCTCAGTACGGTGCGAAGGGCTTAGCCTTTATCCGTGTGCGCGAAGGTGGGGTGATCGACACCATCGGCGCTCTCAAAGACAGTCTCACTGAAGAAGTTAAAAAGGAACTGCTAGAGCGCACGGGCGCAACCGCAGGCACAATCTTGCTATTTGGTGCTGGTGAAAAGGCGATCGTCAATGAATCTCTCTACCGCTTGCGCCTAGCCCTCGGTCACGAACTGGGACTAATTGATCATGACAAGCTCAATTTTGTCTGGATCACCGACTTCCCCATGTTTGAATGGAATGCCGATGAGAATCGTCTCGAAGCGTTACACCATCCCTTTACCTCGCCTCGCGCGGAAGATATTGCCGATGGTCAACCCATTGATGTGAAGACGATCGCCCAAGCCTATGACCTCGTACTCAATGGTACAGAGATCGGCGGTGGTAGCATCCGCATTCATAAGCGCGAAGTACAAGAAAAGGTATTTGCAGCGATCGGACTTAGTGATGAACAGGCAAGGGAGAAGTTTGGATTCCTGATGGAAGCCTTTGAATATGGAACTCCCCCTCATGGTGGTCTAGCTTTTGGGCTGGATCGCTTGGTAATGTTGATCTCTGGAGCCGACTCTATTCGTGATGTAATCGCCTTCCCCAAAACTCAGCAAGCGCGGGACTTGCTCACCGATGCGCCATCCAGTGTCGATGACTCGCAGTTAAAGGAACTACATGTCAAGTTATCGTTGCCACCTGCGAAAAATGTCTAAATATTAAAACTAAAAATGGCGGAGCCATTTTTAGTTTTAAAAACCCTTACTGGGTTTGATTTTTAATTCACAAAAGTGTTGGCTCACTTTTGTGAATTGGTATAAGATCTAAGCCCCATCACGCATTGACTATCTATGCCCAATTTGCTCGACGATATCGCATTGCAACAGCGCCCAACATGGGACGAATACTTTATGTTGCTGACCAAACTTGCTGCCATGCGATCGACTTGTTTGGCATTTCCTGTGGGTGCAGTAATTGTTAAAGATAAGCAGGTATTAGCAACGGGCTACAATGGCTCTCCCTCTGGGTCTGTCCATTGCACCACCCAAGGCTATTGCTATCCTGACCTGAGCAGTTGCGATGTCAGCAAAGACTTTCCCTCAAGGGCAGTTCATGCCGAAGCCAATGCGATCGCCCAAGCTGCGAAACATGGCATCTCCACCGATGGAGCTAGTATCTACGTCACCCTAGAGCCATGTATTTCCTGCTTGAAATTGGTCGTTTCCGCAGGAATCCGTGAAGTTTACTATGAAACTCGTTTTAATAAAGGCAATAATGCGGCTCTTTGTGAATCCTTTGTGGCGGAGGGATTAGTAACCCTGAAGCAGATCCAGATCTCACCTTTAGTCATTCAGAGGGCAAATCTATTTCTGAGTTCGCCCACCTCGGAGTTACGGTTATTTTCCCAGCCATCCCCATAATTCTAGAAAAGCTCACCGACAGTGAGTTTTTCTAGAATTAACGTGAGTTCGATATAGCGATTTTTGCCGCGCTTCGCGCGGCAAAAATCGCTAAAAATGGGGAAAATTGCTTTGCAATTTTCCCCATTTTTAGCTTTTTAGCTTTCGTCGAACTGACGTTAAAGTTAATAAGAAATCAATAATAAAGTTGATCTTCATCATGAAATCTCGCGTTCTGATCGTCAGCCCCCATTTCCCGCCGATTAATGCTGCCGATCATCATCGGATTCGGATGTCACTGCCTTACTTTGCGGAGTTTGGTTGGGAGGTGACAGTTTTGGCAGTGAAGCCAGACAAAATAGAAGGAATTTATGATCAGGATCTACTAGCCACTGTCCCCGCCAATATTGAAGTGATTTACGCCGATGCAATTTCACCGCAGCTAGCTCGTAAGCTAAAGCTAGGAAATCTGGCAATGCGATCGCTACCTTCGTTAATCAAGTCAGTGGCGACAGGATTTAAACAAAAGCGATTTGACTTGGTTTATTTTTCTAATACCGTCTTTCTGACTATGGTACTGGGGCGCTATTGGTTAGCGAAATATCAAGTTCCCTATGTTCTCGACTTTCAAGATCCTTGGCTCAATGACTATTACGAACGCACCCACACTAAGCCCCCGGGTGGCGTGTTCAAGTACAAAATCTCCCAAATCCTCGCGCAAATCCTTGAGCCATTTGTAATCAAAAAGGCAAGTCATCTGATTAGCGTATCGCCTGCCTATCCTGAAATGTTGACGCGCCGCTATCCTTGGCTATCTACCAATAGATGCACCGTATTACCCTTTGGCGCACCCGAATATGATTTTCAAGTTTTATCTAAATTAAATTCGGGGTTAGGAAATTCTGGGGCAATTAATCACCAAATCTTTGATCCTCAAGATGGTGATCGCCATTGGGTCTATGTGGGGCGCGGCGGTAAAGATATGGAATTTAGCCTAAGGTTACTATTTACTGCCCTGCGATCGCAGCGTCAACGGGAGCCTGAAGTTTGGCGCAATCTCAAAATTCATTTTGTAGGAACCAAGTACTCGATCTTTGACCATAGCAAAGAGATAGAGGCGATCGCCAAATCCTATGATTTAGGAGATATGGTTACCGAATACCCTCAACGGATTCCTTACTTTGCAGCTTTGCAGTTGCTCACCGATAGTCATGGCATCTTGATCATTGGTTCCGATGATCAGGGCTATTCTGCTTCTAAGGTCTATCCCTGCATTCTTGCCCAGAGACCAATATTAGCAATCTTGCAGGAGCAGAGTCTCGTTGTCCAAGTACTAGAGACTTGTCAAGCAGGTCGCGTAGTTACCTTTAATCAAAATATGGTGGAGACCGATAATCTCGAACCTGCTCTAGAGGGGATGACTAGGCAATTGCAAAGGTTCTTGTCTCAGTCCCAAGATGGTAATTTATCTAACAACTTACCGACGAACTGGCAAGCATTTCAAACCTATACTGCGAGAACTATGACCCAACAGCAATGTGCTATTTTTGATGGGTATGTATCGCCCCGACAGCCATGCTGAAGCAATTCCCAAGACAAGATCAAGATCAAGCGTCTTTGCAAGAATATTGGCAAATCAGATTTGATAACCGCAATCGTCAGCGAGATCTTTTGCCATTCTTCTGGTTGTTAGTTGGCGCGTATACTACTTTTTGTGCTTACAACATTTACATCGTCAAAGATCTCAACCCCGAAGATGTCTTCGGTAGTATTAGTATCTCCTGCACCTCTTTGCTCTCAGTATATCTTTGGTGTTCAGGCAAAGCCTTTGGATTACCTGTATTCCCCTTGTTTTCATTGACCTATCTCTGGACTACGGCAATCCCTCTCATTTCAGGCAACCCTTCCGTATTTACCTATACTGTCTCCGAAAGATTCATCGCTAGTATGACGGTAAGTTCTTTCTTATTATTAGCGACCTTCGTTTGGTATCAATTTGTCAATCGCTTTCCGATGCCCGCTAAAAGTTATCGGGTTTTAGATATCAATCGTGGCGATAGTATTTTCCTTGGAGTGTTATTTGTAGGTAGTCTGTACGGTCTACTGAGTTTGGCAGGTTGGCTATTTCTTGACACAGGTGTCGGCTCTCTGCTTCGAGGTGCGATTTTGGGGTTAATGGCGATCGCGACCTTCGCTATGTCTTACCGTTTTGGTTCTGGCAAGCTATCCAAGGGCATCAGTTTTCTATTCATAGCTCTGATCATTAGTAATCTAATCACAACTTCTATTTCTTTGTTGTTGGTTGGTTCCCTTACCCTATTTTTGATTGCTGTGGTTGGCTATTCCCTCGGCAAGGGTAAACCACCTTGGCTGATGATTATTATTATGCTGAGTTTGTTCTCCTTACTCCATGCTGGCAAAGCCCAAATTAGAGAAATATACTGGAAAAAGCAAGTTCAACCTTGGCAATATCCCACGATCTACACAGAATGGGTCGGCTATGGTATTCAAGAATTAACTACTCATAAGGAAGAAGAAGAAGATGCTGGCAGTCAGTCAATTATCGAACGAGCCAGTGTATTTCAACAACTCTTACTCACGCAATCACTTACAGAAAAGGGTTATCCTCTCCTTGATGGTCATACCTATGGATTAATTCCTCAGTTGTTACTCCCTCGCATTTTTAATGCCAATAAAATTGCTAGCCATGAAGGTACTTATATCCTGAATATTTATTACGGTAGACAGAGGCGGGAAGATACGCTGACAACCACCATTGGTTGGGGCTTACTCGCTGAAGCCTATGCTAATTATGGTTTTTGGGGCTGTGGGCTTTTGGCGGTGATTTGTGGGGTAGGCTATGGATATGTGACCCTCAGCAGTATCAATGCTCCTATATTTAGCGATCGCTATTTGTTTACGGTTCTAATTATGAGTTATGCGTTTCAGACGGAGTTTACGGCGGGTGTATATGTCGCGGCTCTGTTTCAGTCCGCAACTACTTTATTCCTGTTTGTAATCCTATTCATGAAAGAGAAACAACGCGAACTGATTGAAAGCCTGTGACGAATCCGATTAAGTTAGCGATTATTGCTTCCCATCCTATTCAGTACTACGCGCCGCTATTTCGCTTGCTCGCTGACGATCCCCTTGTGAACATTTGCGTTTTCTATCTTTGGGATTTTGGCATTACACATCAGGTTGATCAAGGATTTAAGCAAGCTTTGCAGTGGGATATTCCCTTACTAAATGGCTATGCCTATAGATTTGTGAGCAATACTAGCCAAGATCAAGGAACCCATCATATTTTAGGATTGCAAAATCCTAGCCTAACCAAGGAGGTACTGGCTTTTCAGCCAGATGCGATTTGGCTGACCGTTTCCTATAACTACGCGAGTATCTACTGCCTGCTGTGGAATTTACGGAATGTATTTGCTAAAGCATCACTTCGTCAAATCCCCATTTTGTTTCGTGGTGATTCCCATCGCATTGCGATACAACCCAGTTTTAAAAATAAATTACGTCAGTTTTTTATTCAGCAAATATTTAAAAGCTTTGATGCTTGTCTATACGTTGGTAAAGCTAATTACAAGTATTTTCAATATCATGGCATTCCCTCATCTAAATTATTTTTTACGCCCCATGCCATTGATAGCGATCGCTTTACTAAAAATCCAGAAGTCATAGCCCAAGCCCAACAATGGAAGCAAGAGTTAGGCATCAATCCCAATCATCAATTAATTCTTTTTGCAGGAAAATTTGAACCCAAAAAACGTCCCTTAGATTTAATTAGAGCATTTGGGGAAGCAAATCTAGATTCTGTATCACTTCTATTGGTTGGCTCAGGGATTTTAGAAATAGAAATGCAGGAATTAGTGAGTCAATTCCCATCGCAATCTCAAAATATTTTCTTCGCTCCTTTTCAAAATCAATCACTAATGCCACGCACCTATGCCATCGCCGACTTACTAGTACTGCCTAGCTATGGCAATGGTGAAACATGGGGTTTAGCGGTAAATGAGGCAATGGCGATGGGCTTAGGAATTATCGTCAGCGATCATGTCGGTTGTGCTGACAATTTGGTTCAGTCCGATGTTAATAGCTTGATGAATGGCTTGATTTTTGAGGCGGGGAATGTAGATGCTTTGGCGAGGAGTTTAAAATTTGCTCTTAGCGATCGCGATCGTCTAAAACAATGGGGTGATGCTAGTCGCACCATTATTGCTGACTATAGTTATCAACAGGCGATCGTTGGGATTAAGCAAGCCTTAACAAAGGTGAGTTCGATGAACTAAAAGATATAGACAATTCAAATAAGAAAAATAGGGCTTCGACTTAGCTCAGCCGTCGTATATTGCTGGCTGAGCGAAGTCGAAGCCTCTTCAAACTTAGCTCAGCCGTCGTATATTGCTGGCTGAGCGAAGTCGAAGCCTCTTCAAACTTATTTAGATATAATGCTTAATCTCAGCAGAGAATAGCCATGAGGGTAGTTACGATCGCCTACCTATGTGTCTAACCAATGAGCGATCGCACCAACTTTTCTAAAACTATAGCGATCGCGAATGTTTGCGAACTCTACCACGCAGAAATCGTTTGCGAAGCTCTTCTGCACCTAGCAGGATTGGTGGACAGACTAGTAAAAATAGCCATTGCCATGTTGTGAGTGGAGCTGTGGAGAAAATTTGTCTCAGGGAAAAGACTTGAATAATTGAGATGATTAATATCCATTCTGTAGCAATTCCTAGCCAAATAAAAGGATTGGAAAAGAATCCTAATCGAAAAATCGAAGTCCTTTCGGAACGGCAGGCGAAAACGTTCCCATCTTGACAGGCGACGATAATTGCTAAAGTCATCGTCGTAGCTTGAGCATAAATGAAAGTAATCTCTGGATTGGCTGTACGCGAAAGAATTGATGGTGCGATCGCTTGCAAGGCGTTGAAGTCGTAACCATAACTGTGCCACACCCAAAAGAAACCAAGCATTCCCAATGCTGCTTCGATTAAGCCGAGAAAACAGTAAGCACGTAGCAGCAGAGATCGATCAAGAAGAGGTTGCGATTTTGCGCGGGGCGGTAACTGCATCGTCCCTAATTCTGCTCGCTCGGTTCCTAGCGCCAGTGCAGGCAAAATATCCGTTCCTAAATCAACAATCAGAATCTGCATAATGATCAGGGCAGGGGGAATTTTGAGGATCACCATCGCCAGAAATGGCACTAGTTCCGCAACATTGGATGCCAAAATGTAGGTCATAAACTTGCGAATATTTTGATACACCGATCGCCCTTGCTCGATCGCTACGACAATCGTGGCAAAGTTATCATCAGTTAGCACAATATCGGCAGCTTCCCGCGCCACATCTGTCCCGTTCTGTCCCATCGCCACACCGATATTCGCCGCACGTAAGGCAGGAGCATCATTTACCCCATCTCCTGTCACCGCCACGATTTCGCCAATATCTTTATAGGCTTGCACCAACCGCAATTTATGCTCAGGAGACATCCGCGCAAACACTAATCCATGCCGATATTTCACAACCTGCCTTAATTGCGCGTCGGAGAGATGTCCCATCCCTTCACCCGTAACTACCCGCGCCCGATCGCCAACCAGCCCAATTTGACGGGCGATCGCTTCGGCGGTGAGTCCATAGTCACCCGTAACCATCGTTACTTTTATTCCTGCTTGATGACATTCGGCGATCGCCTTGGGTACTTCGTCACGGGGCGGATCGAACATGGCAACTAGACCAATGAAGATCAGATTCTGCTCTAATTCCTGTGCTTTGAGATCAATCAGTTCTTGTCCACCCCGACGTGCCGCTAGTCCTAACACCCGAAATCCTTGCTTTGCTAAATCATCATTTGCGGTGACTACTTCCTGCCAATAGTCGTGAGTCAACTCTTGCAGATCACCATCACGCAAAATCCAATGACAATGTTTAAGAACTTCTAAGGGTGCGCCCTTCGTAAAGGCAAGATTTGGAAGTGCATCTGTCCATAATTCTGATGATTGCCAATTTAAAATGACGGTCATCATTAGGCGACGCGAGTCAAAGGGAATTTCTCGTAAGCGCGGGAACTGATGTTGTAAATTCTCTAAATTTAGTTCCGCTTTCGCTGCTGCTACTAAAAGAGCCGCCTCCGTCGGATCGCCGATCTCTTGCCAGCGACTAGGTGCATTGAGATGTACTAAACGCGCATTAGAACAAAGTGCCGAACCAATGAGCAGAATTTTGGCTTTCCATACAATTTCCGAATCTGCGGGAAGGTTAACTTGCCCACTGGTGGGATCGTAACCTGCGCCTGTAACTTCAATTAATCGGTTTTGCTTGGTAATAGCAGGGTCAGTATGATCAGCCTCGGCATCGGGTTGGGTCGGTAGCCAGAGATAGCGCACCGTCATTTCATTTTTGGTTAATGTCCCCGTCTTATCGGTACAAATGACCGTGGTAGCACTCAGAGACTCCACCGCCGAAAGTCTTCTCACCAGAGCGTTTTTCCTAGCCATGCGGCGGACACCGATCGCTAAAGACAAAGTAACAGTCGGTAATAATCCTTCAGGAACCAGAGCTACAATGATCCCGATCGCAAAAATGAAGCTTTCTTTTATCTCTATGCCAACTAGAAAGTAAGCCAACAAAAAGACAAGTAACCCCATACTGACGGCGATCGCGGTGATGATTCGCACGATTCGTGCTACTTGAATTTCTAAGGTACTGGGATCGCGCTTCACCACTGTGGTTAAATGCGCTACCTGTCCAAACTCAGTCTCTGCCCCCGTCGAATAAACCACAGCCACAGCTCGACCAGCCGCCACCGTCGAACCTGCCAACACAAGATTAGCAATTTCCGATGGATTTACTTTTTCTTGCATCGGTTGTTCGCCTTGACGCAGCATAGTTTTACCGCCACGAATGGAAACTGCCTCACGCAGTCTCACAGGGTAAGGACTTCGAGCCACAGGTAAGGATTCCCCTGTCATTACGGAGACATCAAGATATAAACTTTCGGCGGAGATTAACCGTGCATCTGCGGAAATGCGATCGCCTTCTTCCAATTGCATAACATCGCCGCGTACTAGTTCTCTTGCAGGAATTTGCTTTAATTCTCCGTCTCGATATACTTTTACCTGCATCGGTAAAACTTTTTTGAGAGCCGATAGCGCCTTCTCTGCTTGAAACTCTTGCCAAAAGCTAAAGATAGCGTTAATCCAGATCACTGACCAGACTGCCCAACCGAGTTCAGGAGTATGGGAGATAAAAGCTAGAATTCCTGCTACCCAGAGCAGCAGTGCCATGAAATGCGTTAATTGATCGGCGAACCTTAGCCACAGAGGGCGATGAGTTGGTTCGGGTAACTCATTCGCGCCAAATTTTTCTAATCTTTGTTGAGCTTCATTTTGAGATAGTCCATCGGCAGTAGTGCCTAGAGACTGATAGACTTCTTCAAAGGACAATGCCCATAATGGCTGGTGAAGTGATGCCATAATCGTCTACTCATTCTAATGAGATCAAACTTATCACCACTTGCCTGACCGAAATCTTAAACTATACACTCATGAAGTTTTGTGTCTTCGGAACCCATGAAGATGTTTCAAAAGCTTCTAGTTTCTAGAATTTTGTTGTCTAAGTTATGGGCGCTGAGGGACTCGAACCCCCGACATTCTCGGTGTAAACGAGACGCTCTACCAACTGAGCTAAGCGCCCTTGCTTTTCAGCTTTAATAATATAACAGATTGTGACCGCACTTTGTCAAGTTATTGGGCAAGCAACTTTTTAATTGTTACTGAAAGCTTTATACAGCAAGGTTTTCTAGGTTTTTAAAAAGTTGTTGAGAACATAGAGCTAGTTTCCTGATCTCATTCATTATTCACATTGCCTTACACGCTTACGAGATTTTCTAACCCCAAAACCAAACCAAGAACTAACTATTGGTACGGGATTGGTACGAATGAAAACTCCGAAAGGCACTATAGCCATAGAAAAAAATGATAATCGCATACGCTTAAGATGGTCTTGTGAGTCAAAAAGATATTGCTTAGCTTTAGGATTGCCACACACCAGCGTCAACATGAAAGTAGCAGAGCAAAAGGCTAGACAGATCGAGCTAGATATTTTATCTGGCAATTTTGACCCTACTCTAAACAAATACAGGATCAAGCAAGTAGCTATCATTGCAAGTCCTGAAGTTGTAAAACCAAGTCAAGAACTCTTACTTCCTATCTGGGATAAGTGGGTTAGTAGCTTGTGCTTACCAACTAGAACGCTTTGTTCTCACTACGCTAGAATTAGGCGCTACATTGAAAAAGCCGATCCTTTGACTAATGACGTTTCTTGGTATGAAGCGATTGAGAGCCTATCCCCTCGAATTTGGAACGACTCTTTAAGCTATTTGGTATCTTGTCTAAATTGGGCGATCTCTGAAAAGCTCGTATCTGACAACCCTTTTTCAAAGTTGAAACGTAGAAAAGTATTAAAGAATCAGGTTAAACCTTTTAATCATGAAGAGGTAAGGGCAATAGTTAACGCTTTTCGCGATAACCTTTATTGTCCAAAGTCTTCAGCGTACAAGCATAGTTTTTATGCTGATTACATTGAGTTTTTGTTTTTGACTGGTGTTAGACCTTCAGAAGCTATCGGGCTTCAGCGTCAACACGTAGACTTTACTCGTAACGAGATTGTCATTTGTTCAGTCTTAGCTAGAGGAGATCAAGGACAAACTGCTAGTAAACATCGTGTTCGCAAAGAAACAAAAACAGGATCTATTCGTTTTCTGACAATGACAGCTAGGTTAACTGAAATGCTTGCGATTAGATGTCGCAATCTTAATCCTGATGACTTGGTTTTTACTTCTCCCAATGGCAATGCAATTGATGATAATAACTTTACAACGAGGCAATGGAAGGTCGTTTTAGCGGGTTTAGGGATTGAATATCGTAAGCCCTACATAACTAGACACACACTTGCATCAATGGCTTTAGAAGCTAATATGCCTATTACTTCTGTAGCGTATCTTTTGGGACATTCAGACACAACAATGATTATGCAGACGTATGGTCACGTTATAAATAGACCGTCTTTACCTGACTTTAGTTAATCATTGACAGCAAGGCTCACTAGATTGATTCTGGTGAGTCTGTTATTTTATCGATCGCAAAGAAATTTATCGATCGCACTAAAAAACACAGCATATAAAATCAATGGTCGGTTCTCACCTTAATTATGATCGGTTTTCACACATTGACAATATAAAGTTACGTTTGATATTGTTTTACTTGCCTGAAAGGCGGCAACGTGAAGCCCTAAGAGAAGATCGGGAAAACGCTTCTCATCAATAGTTAAGACAGGCTAATAGACCTGTCACCTAAGTTGTAGTCAACACGCTACACGGCTTAATCTAACGCGGATTAAGCATTTTAGGGAATTTTTAAACAAATAAATATGGTGTCTGGGAAGCAGACCCTTGACCATAGAAGAGAAAGTGTGGAACTGATGCCACATTGTTGTCTATCTAGGCAAGTCAAGTTTTAGCAAATACCAGTAAAGCATCTATGAAATAGGGCTGTAGGGCTATTTGTCTCAACAAGTTTCATTTGATTAGTAGATAAACTGTCGAGTTTTTTGCCGATCAATTGGATATATCCACAGGACATCAATTTTTTACAAATGATGTTCAGCTTCGCAGTTCCTTAATTTTGCAGTTCCTTAATTTTGTTAACAATCAAAAACTATGTCGCAAAACTCTGATAACACAAACAATACCGATACTCAATTTCTATTCTATGGACAGCATGAATCTTTCATCATGTGTGTAGATGCAGCTACGGACTTTCTATCTACAAAAAGAGACTCCAATCATTACAGTCAAGATCTAACACGCTATGACAAAAGTTGTGTGGAATCTGGTAAGTCCTATATAAATAATATAGAAGATATCGGAAACCACACAAAACCACAGTTGAGACAAATCGATCTAGAGGAACTTAGAAAATACATACAGATTTTAGATGATTTGATGACTGGTAAATTGCTTGATAACACTACCTATAGAGGTCTGGTTACTAATCTGGTATTGATTCATGGCGGTGTATCTATCTACAAAAAGTCACTAGCTACAATGGTGGAAATCTACAAAGATACAGTTGAGTTTCAACAGGCTTTACAAGACAATCCAAACTTTCTACATAGGTTGAAGGTATTGCCTACAGTGATTAACCACTATGGAAAGCATTATGGTTATACACCTATCGATCTAAAACATTTTTCACCTCATGTTGAAGACTGGATTCATGTAAATCTACTAACACCATTGAGACAAGTTATAAGAGTAGAGCCATATCAAGGTAAACCTGTAGATGAAGTTAGAGGAGAGTTTACAGACAAGTTCAATGAAGTAGTTACAACACCAGATACTAATATCCATGTCTTCAGGGTTGCTACTGCGATAGGCAAGACGGAACTATGCACTTATCTAGATAACGTGCTTCTAGCATTTCCAGATCACGCCCTAAAAGATGAAGTGTCAACCAGAATGAAAGTAGAGAATAAACTGACACCTGACACTAAAGATTTACCTACAGAGATTAAAAAGAAGCTAGATAGTCTTTACCTTATAGGTGCATACTCAGCCGCTAATAGATTGTTGAGTCAGTTGTCAGCTACAAACGATACAGTTAAGCGCTACAACGATACTATGACAGCTTGTTATAGCTCTAATGACACTGTGCTTACTACGCATCATAAGGCATTGCATTATAAGGAATGGCAACACACAACGATTATTTTTGATGAAGATCCTTTTAAAACCATTTTGTCCAATGGCAAGACTACCCTTACAGAGCTTAGGCAACTTAGAAATAAGATTGTTGATGCAACTGTTAGAGAAAAGCTTACACACTTGATTAGTGAGATTGAGCAAACCAATCCTAATTGTCATACACCTGTAGATTTATTGGCATTTGAGGACTTTGAAGCTATTAAGGATGAAGTGGTTGAGAATTGCGAGAGTTACAGTACCAACGTTTTACAGTTCTTTCAATCTAGTTGTTACTTGCTTGACAAGGTTGACAACAACATCATTCATTTTGGAAACAGGCATAAACTACCAACAGACAAGAAGATTATCATTCTTTCAGCTACGGTAGATGAGTCTATTTACCGTCAATTGTTTGGTGAGCGTCTGCGATTCTACAATTTTAGCGATGTTCAGCCTACTGGGGTAATTTTGCAAGACACGACATATTCATTTAGTAGTGCATCACTTACAGGACATCTTAAAGATACTGAAGATATTTCAGAGCTACTTCCTACAAAGTCACTACCTACAATCACTCTTTCTAAGCATAAAAAAAGGCTTGAAGAGCTAGAAGTGAATATAGTTGATGATATGCACTTTGGAAAAGTGTCTGGATATGATGAGCTAAAAGGTCAAGACATTAATGTAGTAGGTACTTTCTTTATAAACCCTATCGCTATCTATCTGTATGCCAAACTACTTGATATGTCTATTGACAATTATGAGTTTGTGAATCAGCTTGTCCTACACAATGGGTTTAGGTTTCCCTTTAGCACATATAACAACCAAGATTTAAGGAGTATCCATTTTTACATTATTCAGACTGAACTTAGACAGGCTATAGGTAGATCTAGAGTAAACACCGAATATTGCAAGGTGTATGTCTATTCAAATTTTCCTTTGCCTGAAGCTTGTGTTACGGCTGATGAGAAGGCGTTAGCTTTGGAGCGATTGCAACGTGAGATAGATCATCGTTAAGTCTAAGCAGGACAAGCCAGAAGTGCATCAATACTTTTAGGTAAAACACATTAGATTAGGGCTAGACGTTCCCATAGTCCTAATCCATTATTTAAAGGCTAGACACTTACAGAACCTTATCCTCAAGGACGCTACGCTAGTGGGGGGAGGGATGATAACAGAACCCTATCCTCAATTTCTTATTCTGATACTCACAGCTAACAAAACCTTATCCTATAGTCTATCCATTACTTTGAATTGACTATTTTCTCTTCTATGGTTCTATTCAAATATTAAATGACACAGCTATTTTTAGCTTTTGTAAGCTTTAGAACATCTACAAAGTAAAAACGTAAGTAAACAGTCTTGCAAGTCTTAAAACGCAAATAAACCTTAGAAGGGGAAGGTGTGACAACCTAAAAAAGATGTAACAAATCAATAATCAAGATAGAAATTATCCTCTGATGATTCATTACTAACACCCATATTTCGAGATTAACGGTAAAAGCCAAGACAACACCCTACGGGATGGGGAGACAACCCTACATGAGGGGATAACGTTTATCCCCAAATATATGAAAAATGAAAAAATGAAAAAGTCCACTCGCAAGAAATGGACGCGAATGTCTGCGACAAAACTACGTTTGCCTAGACCACGATTGTTTAATGTAACCAAAAGACAAAGGTATTAAAGTAAATCACTTTTAGCCAATGAGTTAGGAATATGTTATTCTTCCCCATAGGAATAACATATTCCTTACATAGAAACATAAGTAAACGCTATTGCAAGTCTTAAAACGCGCAATAACCGTAGAAGATAAAGTTTCAAGTTTAAAAACTTATCTGTTTCTGACTACATTCATTTGCAGTAAAATATTTTATAGATATGATTAATAGATTTACTTAGAGTTTTTTCAAGATTAAAGATTGACCGATGAAGAAAGATAAAAAACGATTTGTTCAAAAATTTGAAAAAGAGAATAGTATATGCAATATATGCGAGTCTGAGAAAAAGCTATCAGAGGATCATGTACCTCCTAAGTCATGTGTTTCTATAAATAATAGAGCTATTCATTTACTCTCACACGCTCTTACAGGGGACAACTCATTTAAGCCTAGATTGGTTCAAAATGGCATCACTTTTAAAACAATATGTGAGAAATGTAATAGTGATTTAGGAAGATATGACAATTATTTACTAAATCTTAAAGAAAAGATAGAGATTTGTGTTAGGAGTAAACTGATACTTCCAGATGCAATTGAAGTTGAATGTTGTCCTAATGCAGTCATGAGATCTATTTTAGGACATATTCTAGCTGCAAGAACTGGTGTTAATGAATCGACCATTGAAAATATTATCCGACCATCAATCAAAGATACTTTACTACCAATTGATGATGATATTCATATCTTTTATTGGGTTTATCCTTACCAAGAAATCGTAATATTTAGAGACTTTTCGATGTCTTCTATTAGAGGAAAGCTTGATGAATGTCATAGGACAAGCTTTTTTAGTTTGATTAAATTTTATCCACTTGCTTTTCTTATCGCATACGATTTGCCTGTATATAGTGATTTACTAAGTCTGCATCAATTTAACCACATCAAACCAGAAGATAAAATGCTAATCAAAGTTGACTTAAAACTACATAAACAGAATTTTCCAGAAGTTCAAGATGGTTTTGATTTTATAGTATTTGGACAATCTGCAAATGACTCTGTATACTCAACTCCAAACTATAAAAAATTTAACAAATAAAACAGAAAAAATCTTTAATCTTGGATACATTAGCATTTTCAATAAACTGTGGTACAACTAACCCAATTGACCAACCACCTATCCCAATAAAGAAAACACCAAAAGCAAGTGCCAAGCAAGTGCCATAGAAAGAAAGTTGTTATTTTGACATTTTAAATTTCACGTTAAATTTATGCCAACACCACTACAAACTGTTGGTAAAAGCCATACAAGATCAATATTTTTTACGGTCTTTCAAATATCAACTGAGACCCCTGTTTTTAGCCCTTGTAAGCTCTTGGTTATTTCAGATGTAAGAACGTAAGCAAACAGCCATGCAAGTCTTAAAATGCGAAATAACCATAGAAAGAAAGCAATAAACAATATCCCCTTTTCTTCTATGTTTGTGTTTTCAAAAGCTATTTACTATTTTTTATAGTCTATCAAGTAAATCTTTTTTCTTAGATTCAAATTCTGACTCACTGATTATTCCATCATCCTTAAGCTTTTTGAGTTTTGTAATTTGCTCAAGTGGATCTATCATAGTTTTCTGGTTGAAATTACTAGTGCTTTGATATATAGAGTTCTTCTGTATAATCTCAAGCAATTCTTCTAACTTTATCAAGTTTCTGAAAGCTTCAATGGCAACGGTTTCAAAAGCTGTTTCAATCATACAGTCATCCTCCTCGTATATATGCTTTTCTGGAAGAACTTCTGCTATTTGCTTACCAAGCTGACTAGCTTTGCTTATGCCATTTTCTATGAAACCACCAAATATGCCATCTGGAGAGCCTTGTATTCTAAGTTGTACAAACTCTCTTAGTATCTGAAAAAGAATACTAGTTCTCATTATATTTTTACTTAAATATTTAGAGACAGTAAAATCTTTGGATTTTTTAAACTGATTTACAGTAAAAATAGCAGAATCGACTACGGATGAAAACTCAATTAAATTAGTTACCAAATCCACGAATAAACAATCTACAATACTTGAAAAAATTTCATTTTCATCATTTAGTCTCGAACTAGCTTCTACAAACTCGTTTATCGCAGTTTCAGCAAGGTTACTCTCCAAATTTAGCAAGTTAGATCTTTCTCTATCTAACACTTCTTTATGAGATTTTTCTTCGTCTTCTTTAGCTACTAGTGTAACTAGATTCTCAACAAGCTGACTTTGATTGTCACGTATCTCTGGTAGGTTGGGATGATTAGATTGCAATTCATAGTCATTTTTCCAGCATATATTTGAACTAGCAGATCCCTCAATTTCTCGCATTCCAATAACTTTTAACTTGTCAATTAAAGTTGAGTCCCAATTATCAACTAAGTTAGGTATAGCTTCAACAGAAGCATCTTGTTTAGGAACCTGACTAGATACTATTACAACCTGCAATAAGCCATTACTCAGAGTAGTTCTAACCTTTATATCTGGTTGTTTTAGACTGTTTTTAATCAATTCAGATATAGCTTTAGTATCGCCATTTTTAGCCATTTCAAGCAAAGCAGAATCTAAGTTTGATGCGTTAACCTCCTCTACCTTTGAATTATTTTTAGATGTCTCATTAGCAATAGTTGGGTTAACCACTGTAACAGTCATTTTTGGTTCTTCTAGCTGTCTTACCACTTCAAAACTATCATTCCATGATGGTATATCTTCACCCGTCTGTTTAGCGTAGATCTGTACTCTCTGAATAGAAGCAATACCTAAACCATCGATCCACTTTCGCATCGCCGCAACTAATCCCTGTTGATTTGGTACATTAGCCGCTTCTAGCATGATTTGTAAAGAACTATTTTTAGCTGATACTTTAGCTGTAATACCTTTTGGCTGTAGTTGACGATTTAACAGGATAGCAATAGCTTGTGGATTACCTTGTTTTGCTGCTTGCTGAACAGTTAGCTTATTATCTGTTGACATCGTATTTTTTAAAGTTTGGTGTTAAATTCGTATCAAGACTACTACAGACTGTTAGTAAAAGCTGCGTAACACATAAAAAAACTAAAGTCTACTAAGTAGCTCTTTCTTTTTCTCGTTAAACTCTTCTTGAGTTAGTAAACCATCTTTGAGTAGTTCGCCAAGTTGTCTAATTTGGTTAGGGATATCAACGTTACTTGATGCTTCAAGATAAACGGTTTGACTTTCATTCAAAGATTCTTGTTCAACACCTATCAACCACTTAAAAGCATCACTCATAGCTGAATAAGATCCCCAAGCTTTTCTAGTGTCATTAGGATCAAGCAATCTACAGTGACCAGTGAGTTTATTCTTTTGCAACCGCCAGCCTTCATAGGAATTAATAGTGTCCCAAAAGACTTTACCGCCCATAGTAGGCGATTCTATATTTGGCATAGAGCCTATATACTCGCAGAATTTGCCAATCACTTGAGGATTAGCAACTAATGTAATAAGTCCTTTTTGTAGCATCCTAGTTTTAAAATCCTATTTGTACTGTTTATTCCAAAATCTTTGCACAGCCTCTTTTTCTATGTGCTTTTCTTAGATAAACAATACAACCAACTTCTAAAGAAATATACAGTCTTGCGAAAAATAATAAATTAAAGTGATTATTATCTTAATTTGTCGCCTAATAACTCAACTTTAGCCCTGCTCACTATAATTAGCTCACGATAAAAACATGATCTACTGTTGTGTCACAAGGTAAAACAAGCATAAGTAGACATCTATGACTTGTCACTTAGGTATTACCTTCTTTCTATGGTTATCTTTTTTAGTCTTGTGATAAGTATAAATACTCACTATAAGATTATGATAGTCAGAATCAGAGCTTTCGTATCAAATTTTCTTATAAATTTCTGAAGGATCAAGCAAAATACTCATACAGATTTTTCTGTAAAAACCTCTAAACAGCAATCATTTCTCTTTACTTAGTGCCTGAAATGCTTTACTATTAAGGGGTTGGTACGGAATTGGTACAGGAAATATTTGTAATTCGTAAAAGCCTTGTGAATAGGGAGTTAGAGAGCAATCACATTCTCGGTGTAAACGAGACGCTCTACCAACTGAGCTAAGCGCCCTTGCTTTTCAGCTTTAATAATATAACAGATTGTGACCGCACTTTGTCAAGTTATCATGCAAAAAATTTTAAAATATGGTGATTTTCAGTCAGAATGCTTGCTGACTCTTGACTATTGAGCGATCGCTACACAATTGTCACATTGCTACTAGGTAAATTAGTCATAGAATCTTCTAAGCTGGAAACAATCTGACCAATACTTTTATTACTAATTCGTTACAAATCAATGGGTGGAGCAATGGAAGAGTTAAGCAACGTCTTATTACTAGCCACCGATGAGGAACTATATCAAATTGCGGACATCCTCTTTCGTCGCAAGTTTAATCCCCTTGACTACTTCGCTACTCCACCGATCCAAGAATTGCAGAGTTGGGATCGTAGTGAACTAATCGAGGCGATCGCCAAGAGATTTTCTTTTTTGGCTGCCGATGGCATGACGGTTTTACGACGCAAAACAGGGGATCTTAGCTATCGTGAAGTTCTAGAGCGCGTCTGCCAACATCTGAATATTAAGTATTCCAAAAATCAAACCATTGAAGATATTGAATCAGAGTTGTTTCTGAACTTGATTAACAACTCTCGTAAAAAGCTATCGCCGCAAGAGCGCTCAACCATGAATCAGTCAATGCAAATGGCGCTCACGGAGGCGGATTTAAAAAGTTCTTTACCCCTCGACGCTCAGCGCGATCCCCTAAGTTTATTGGTGAAGGGCGGCAGCGCGATCGCGGTTAGTACGGTGGTACGCGGCGCAGTGCTGAATGCGATCGCCCGTCAGATGGCTTGGCACTTTGCTTCCTATCAAGTTGGCTATGAAGTGATTAAGGCGGGAGGGACAGCGATCGCTACGCGCCTCAATGCCTATCTCTCTACATATGTTGCTAAGCGCGGCATGGCAGTCGCCGCGACCCAGTACACTGCCGCTAGAACTATCTTTTCCGTGATTACGCCTGCTCTATGGGGGCTATTTTTTGCTGATTTAGGTTGGCGAGCGATCGCCACTAACTACGGTAGGATTGTCCCTGCGATCTTCATCATTGCCCAGATTCGGCTATTGAGAATGTTGTAACCAGCCCCAAAACTGTCACAGCTAATCTCCAACTAGGGATACAATTGAGATATGTTACGGATTGTTAAGAGAAATCCTGTATGACTCTATCTCAACGCCTTCAGGTTCCGACCAATTTCCCGACCGATTTATCGTCAAATCAACCCTGCAACTGGAATCGCATCGAAGAACCGATGTGGCAAGGTAGCGAAACCGATATTCGGCAAGGATTGCCCTTTAATGTGCTTGCCCCAATTTGGCAAATGTTTTTAATCGGCGATGGCGCACCAACTCGTCATTTACAACTGCTCACCCAGTCCGATATCTGTGTCGATGTGGTGGCAATGACAGCAATCGGTGATGATGATGACCATGCCCCCGCCGATATCGCGGCGATCGCTGCACCAAGGATTCGCCGTCAAATCTGGTTGCGATCGCAAAAGACAGGAGAGGTTTTTTCGCACGCGACCTCATGGTGGTCAGAGGCAACGATGAAAAAATATCTTAAAGATCCATCTCTACCGATCTGGGTAAGTCTCAACCAAAAGTATACGGAGCTATATCGTGATTTAAAGGGCATTTACAAAGGTCGTTGTCCTAACGTTTCCGAAACCTTTGGCGTTGATCCCGATAGTACCTATTGGGGTAGGCATTATCTGTTGTGGCATGGTGGCGAACCCATCACCATGATCTATGAAATTTACTCTCCCACGATCAGCAAATATCTTGGTTCTAGTAGTCTCTAACCTAGTCCCAACGCAAATGGCGCAAAACGGTAAAAAGCGCAAAGCGATTTTGTTGAACTGACATTAAAACCACGTCAGTTCGGCGAAAGCGCAAAACGGTAAAAAATGCTTTGCATTTTTTACCGTTTTGCGCCATTTGCGCCGCGCGAAGCGCGGCGCAAATGACTATATCGAACTCACGTTAAAACCAGAAGATGAGTGGCGGCGCAAAGCGCCGCCACTCATCTTCTGGTTTTTGGGTTTATACTAGCTAACTCTTGCTTGGCTGTAACGTTGCCCTGAGCAAACCTTACTTTGCAAAAAACATAATTTGAGAACAATTCATGAATTGTTCTCAAATTATGTTTTTGGTATGAAAATATCTGGTTAGCCGCTTATTATTAAAATAGCCTTTTGAATTGGTGATTGCCTTGATTGCGATTTATCCAGGTAGCTTTGATCCGATTACCTTGGGACACCTTGATATCATCAAACGCGGCAGTAGCTTATTTGATAGCGTTATTGTTGCCGTGCTACGTAATCCCAATAAAAATCCACTTTTTACAATGGAAGAACGCAGAGCCCAAATTATCCAAGCCACGCAAGGCTTAAATAATGTTGAAGTTGATGCATTTACAGGGCTAACCGTCACCTATGCCCATATTAAAAAGGCTAAGGTATTAATCCGAGGCTTACGCGCGGTTTCTGATTTTGAATTGGAATTGCAAATGGCTCATACTAATAAAACCCTTGCTAATGACATCGAGACGGTTTTTCTTTCAACCTCTAATGAATACAGTTTCTTGAGCAGTAGCGTAGTGCGAGAAATTGCCCGTTTTGGTGGAGCAATAGAACATTTAGTCACCCCTACTGTGGCGATCGCCCTTAGACAGAAGTTTGATACCTCTCCTCATCCATAGCAATTTTTTAGCAGTCAGTCGCTATGATCAGCATCAAAAATGCCCTCGAAGAAATAGTCTTTGTGGAGTTACAGAGACAATTAAGAACTGTCCATCCCAGTATGGCGCAGTCTGCCAACCTCAACGAAGTGGCAGCTTTTTCGCTCAACCGTCTACCCAACCTCTACGCAAGTACCAGTCGTGGGTGGTTACAGCAACGTAAACGCGCCCACAATGAGCTATATCCTCAAATTGTTAATGCAGTAAGACAAGCAATCACGGGGGTTAACGGTAATCATTTACGTCAAACGCCTCATACTAACTATCGCAAAGCTGAAACCCCTGCCCATATCCTCACCAAACTGCAAAGGGTGTTGGGTCATTCTTGTGTGCGTTGGCAAGATGTACCCTTGGCTTTTCAAGAAGCTCTGATTCAAGCCAGTCAGGCGGCTGAATATGCGGGACTGAGCGCTAGCGATCGCCCTAGACTGCGAGATACCAGAATCTATTGGCAGCAGCAGGAAGTCCTGAGCCTCCATCCCAATTGGCGCAGTCATCAAGATTTAATCAATCCTGAGTTTAACTCCTATATTTTGTCAGCTTCCTATTCTCTAACCAATGTTGTGGAAGAGTTAGTGATTCGTGAAGTACCAATTCAGGCGCAAAAACTGGCGGCGGTTTTACCTCGCCAAGTACGGCTAGATGATGTGGCAGCCCATGTTCTCAATCGACTCCCTGCCATGTATGCCACCACTGAGCAGGGCATTGCTTGGCAAACCCGCAAAGTTGCCGATCAGCTATCTAGTCGGATTGAGGTAACTACGATTGAATCTCTGATGACCTTGAGTAAATTACCGCGCCGCCTTGATGCCCCAATTCCATTGCAAAAGTTTGAGGAAGAATGTGAACAAGCGATCCAAGAGATTCGCACTCAATATCAAAGAGAAGATATCACATGGAAAAACATTCTGCCCTTAATCACTCAGGCGATCGCTAAGGAAGAGAGTGGTCAAAACTGGCGCAAACAATGGCGGATGCTGGGACAGATCTATAGTGAAATGTACCTTAAAACGGGAGATGCCGAATTTGCCTTAGAACATACCACCAATGGCGAGATTTTGACGATCAGAACCCATACTAAACGGGCTTTTGGCTGGCTAGCAGATAATCCGCGCCATCTAGCAATTAGTACTTTGCGCCTGTTTCCTACAGTGGTCGAAATTGAGTTGCAGAGTGATTTTTGGGAGTTTTCGGTGGGCTATACCCGTGAAGAAATGGCGATCGATGGCATTATTTAGGCGTTCACATACTTGACACACCATGCAGGTTTTACCTCCCTCAGTCCCCCCTTTGGAAGGGGGGAAGTCTGAGTTCTCCCCCTTCCAAGGGGGAGTTAGAGGGGGTTCTAGAATCTGGTGCATCAAGTATATTAATGCCATTATTTAGGGCTAGTTTTGTGACGTTCCATTGCCGATATTGATCAAATCTAGGATATGGCGATGCAACAAATCTGTCTGTTCTAACATGCCCATATGTCCGCATTCAGGCAGTTCAAACACATTTTCACCATAACCATTAAAGGAAGAATGAAAACTAGCGAGATGGTTTACATATTTAGGTTCCATAATCTTGTCCTTTGCTCCTGCCACGAAATAGACAGGTTGCCTTAGCCTAGAGACAATCTGGGGCAGTTTATGGACTTCCTCTTCGCTAGTAGAATCTAAAAGAGTTCCCTTCGCCGCCGCATATTTGGCAGATACAAAATCGATCGCTCTTTGTTTACCCCATTGAATATCTAGAGGAATATAGACGCTATCCTTGGCAAATTGGCGATGAACTGGAGGTAGGTTTTTTAACCATTGGGGGCGGAGGTTGAGAATCACTTTGCCTGCGGTACGAAATTTTTCAAATTCTTCTTTGATGTAAATACCGCCCCCTGCATTTAGACAAATAACGCCCAAAATCCGATCGCCCAATAGATTTGCTGCCCACAGAGCGATCGCGCCACCGAGAGAATGCCCCACTAACCAAGTCTGGGAGATTTGCAAGTGATCGAGCAAGGCTTCTAAATCCTTGGCATAGCTAATTAATGAGTATTCAGGGCGATCACCAATATCTGATCTACCAAATCCCCGCAGATCATAGGATAGGCAGGAAAAGTCAGACTGTAGTTTGGTCATTAAAGGTTGCCAATAGGCTTGGCTCAGCATCCAACCATGTAAAAACGTGATCGTCAATGGAGGATTCGTGATATTTACTGGGGATGTGGTCAGACTGTAGCTATGTTCTGTTCCTCTAATGATGACACTGGGCATATACACAAAAGCCTATGAATATGGACTGAATTTGAACAAAAACTACGCAGAAAAGGCGATCGACATTACGATCATAACTTTAAGACCATTTTAGGAAGCCTCTTGTTCCCTTTACCAGCTTTTTAGAAAAAAATAAATTGTCATCACTATCCCGATCACGATTACAAAACGGCGAACTAATATTGGTGCAATCTTTTGGGCATAGTAGGCACTGATATAGCCGCCGATAATTGCACCGACAGCCGCGATCGCGGCTTCTTGCCATAAAATTATTCCCGCTCCCATAAAGGGAATAATGATGATCGCATTGATGCAGCTAGTCAGGATCGTTTTATAGGCATTCATGCGATGAATGTTCGTCATGCCCATCAGCGCAAAGGAAGCCAGAAATAAAATCCCCATGCCGCCACCAAAAAAACCGCCATAAACCGCTACGACTAACTGCAAAATCGTAATTGATACAGTGCGTAAAGCCTTAAACTTGGCAAACTTTTCCTGCTGTGCCTCGACCCAAGCTGTGAGATTTTTACTAAAGCTAAAGGCAAGGGTGGCAATCAGTAATAGATAGGGAAGAATTTTTAAAAAGTCTGTCGGTGGGGTTCGCAGTAGCAATATTGCGCCCAGCAAGCCGCCGATCGCTCCCAAGATACAAACTTGAATTAGACTTCGCCGATCTTTTTCAAATTCCTGTCGATATGCCCCCGCACTGGCTAACGTCCCCGGTAACAGGGCGATCGCATTAGTGGCATTAGCGGGAATCGGTGGTATACCTGCAAACATCAGCGCAGGAAACAAGATAAAGCTGCCTCCCCCTGCGATCGCATTTAGTCCCCCCGCCAAAAAAGCCGCCCCAAAAATTAGAAAGTACTGCCAAAACATAATTTTTTGCATCATGGCCGCGCCATGTCACCAAATATCTCCCTCTTCATTTGTAACATTAACGTGAAGCCACTTGTGCCGTGCTTCGCGCCGCACAAAAAGTAAAAAGAGAGAGGCAACACTTCACGTTGCCTCTCTCTTTTTACTTTTTGCAATTTTGTTTTTTGCAATTAGCCTAAAATCGTCCTCAAATTAGGCGATCGCACAATGTGCGCCATAAGAATATGTGCCATCGTTTTTTATGTAATAACGGTGGGGCGATCGCGTCCTGTTAAGACTTTAATCTGGGCAATGCGATCGGCAATTTCAATCAACTCCTTCAGCGCTTCCTGTGTATCAAGCGAATGCTTGGCAATATTTGGCTCATAGCTCTCGACATAGAGGCGGAGGGTTGCGCCCTCTGTGCCTGTGCCAGAAAGTCGGAAGACAATCCGTGAGCCATCGGTAAAGCCGATACGAATACCTTGCTTATTGCTGACACTGCCATCGACGGGATCGGTGTAGCTAAAGTCATCACAGAAGGCAACTTCGTAATTGCCAAATTTTTGACCTGCCAGACCTGCACCTTGCTTACGCAGATTATCGACAAGGGTATTGGCGCGATCGCTATCGACACCTTCATAATCATGGCGCGAATAGAAATTACGCCCGTAAAGTTGCCAATGCTCTTTGACGATCGCTTCGACGGACTGTTGACGCGCCGCCAGAATATTTAGCCAGCATAACACCGCCCACAGACCATCCTTTTCGCGAACGTGATTGGAGCCAGTGCCGAAGCTTTCTTCGCCGCAGAGAGTGGCTTTACCCGCATCTAGTAAGTTACCAAAGAATTTCCAACCCGTCGGTGTTTCATAGCATTCGATGCCGAGTCTTGCCGCCACGCGATCGGGTGCTTGACTGGTGGGCATCGAACGGGCGATTCCTGCGAGTCCGCCCTTGTAGGCGGGGATATGTTGGGCATTGGCGGCGATGATTGCCAAGCTGTCACTGGGGGTCACAAAAAATTTGCGACCGAGGATCATATTGCGATCGCCATCGCCATCGGAGGCAGCTCCAAAATCAGGGGCATCGTTACCGTATAAAACTTCTACCAAGTCATGGGCATAGACCAAATTGGGGTCAGGATGTCCATTGCCAAAGTCTTCGAGGGGGACACAACTTTGCAAAGCACTGGCAGGTGCACCGAGACGCTTGACCAAGATTTCTTCTGCATAGGGACCTGTGACGGCGTGCATTCCATCAAATTTCAAGCGAAAATCGGGAGAAGCGAGTAATAGCTTAATCCGCTCAAAATCAAATAAAGACTGCATCAATTCGGCATAGTCTGCCACCGAGTCGATCACCTCGATGATTGTGTCACCGAGTTTGGTTTCACCTAGGCGATCGAGATCGAGATCATTAGCTTCGATCAGCTTGTACTCACTAATGCTTTTAGTAATTTCGTAGATCGCGTCGGTGATCTTTTCGGGTGCAGGTCCACCATTACCAGTGTTGTACTTGATCCCAAAATCGCCATCTTTGCCTGCGGGGTTATGACTGGCGGAGAGGATGATCCCACCGAAGGCGTTATATTTGCGAATCACGCAGGAGGCGGCGGGTGTCGATAGGATGCCACCACGTCCTACTAAAATCTTGCCAAAGCCATTCGCCGCAGCCATTTTAAGGATTACTTGGATCGCATGGCGGTTGTAGTAGCGTCCATCTCCACCGACAACGAGGGTCTGCCCTGCAAAACCTTCGAGGCTGTTAAATATGGATTGAACAAAATTTTCGAGATAGTTAGGTGTTTGGAAGACAGTAACTTTTTTTCTGAGTCCAGAAGTACCGGGCTTTTGGTCAGAGAATGGGGATGTGGAAACGACTTTTATGCTCATTAAACTTGCAAGCTAACTAACGCTCTAAAATAACTGTTCTGAACAATTTCTCTATTAATCGCCTATTTCAGGCTTGCTCTAATTTTACGAGGCATTGGTTAGCCTAGAGCGCCGAAAATAAATAAAACAAAAAAGAACCGATGTGCTTTGCACATCGGTTCTTTTTTGTTACAAAGGCGGCACCCAGATTCGAACTGGGGGTGAGGGTTTTGCAGACCCCTGCCTTACCACTTGGCCATGCCGCCGAACGGATAATGAGTATAGCAAACTAGGGTAATCACTTGCAAACTTTATCAATAAATTTCTCTAATATCAAATCTACAAATGGCTATGCCACTTGTAGATTTAAAAAACCTTTAAAACCCAAGAAGTGAGTAGCGGCGCGAAGCGCCGCTACTCACTTCTTGGGTTTGTGTTCTATAGATGATTAAAATAAAAAAATAAGGCTTCGGCTCCGCTCAGCCATCAATATATGGTGGCTGAGCGGAGCCGAAGCCCTGTTTTTACAACTACTCCTCAATTACAGGCAAGGGTGAAGATACATTGATGAGAACTTTGTCCACGCGGTTGCCATCCATATCTACCACCTCGAAGCGAATTGTCTGCCAAGTGAAATGCTCTCCCACTGTGGGAATATGGCGCAAGTAGGTCATCATTAAGCCGCCAAGGGTGTGGTAGTTGCGTTCTTCTTCGTAGGGTAAATCTTCAATTTCTAGTAACTCCTTGAGGCGATCGCTAGAGACCATGCCATCAACTAGCCAAGAACCATCTTCGCGCTGCATGGCATCGGGATCACCTTGGCGATCGCTTGAGGGCAGATCCCCGACGATCGCTTCGAGTAGATCTGTAAGTGTAACGATGCCTTCAACCCCGCCGTATTCGTCAGTAACCATCGCCACGCGATCGCCCGATTGTTTAAACTGCTCCAATACACTTAAGGCGCTAGCAGTTTCGGCGACATAGAGAGGGGGAGAGCTAACCTTAAGTAGATCAATGGGTTCCCCATTGAGGCTAGCATTGAGAAACTCACGAATTTCGACGATCCCAAGGCAATTATCCAGATTTTCCCTAGCTACAGGAAAGCGCGAGTGACCACTTTCTAAAACTTCACGCTGGGTCTCCTCAAAGGGAGCATCGATATCTAGCCAATCAATCTCCGTGCGTGGGGTCATTAAAGCTTTGATCGGGCGATCGCCGAGGCGAAACACCCGTTCCACCATATCCTGTTCTGCTTCTTCAAACATTCCTGATTCCGCGCCTTGAGCAATCATCACCTTGATTTCTTCTTCGGTAACCTGTGACTCTTCGGTATCTTGAATACCCATAAGTCCTAGCAGAGCATCGGTGGAAGCACTGAGTAAATAAACTAAGGGCTTACCCAAGGTTGATAAAAACCGCATCGGCGGAGAAACCGCGCAGGCAATTCTCTCCGCATTGCTCATGGCTAGGCGTTTGGGGACAAGCTCACCAATTACTAGAGATAGGTAAGTAATGATGCCGACTACGATTGTGAAGCTGAGAGTTTCGCTGTAGGGCTGGAGTATGGTGACTTTATCTAGCAACTCCTTGAGGGTTTTGGCTACGGTTGCCCCACCCAATGCACCACTTAAAATTCCGATTAGAGTGATGCCGATTTGGACAGTTGAGAGAAAGTTATTAGGGGAACTGATTAACCTTAAAGCAGCTTTAGCCTTGACATTTCCTTCCTTTGCCCATTGCTCTAGCCGAACTTTTCGGGAGGAGACAACTGCTAACTCAGACATCGAAAACACACCATTAGCAATGATCAGCAGAACGATGATTAAAGCTTCAAAAGCAAGGGAAGACATTTTTTTGGGGCAGAACGACCTTATGGGAATCGTTTGTGAAATTTATTTAATGATAAATATATATTGTCATACCAAATTTTGTGTCAAGTTGCATTAGGACGATAACTAATGCAGTTAGGACGGTCATTGCTAATTTCCTAGCTAGCCCAATTAGATTGAGGGCAGTTATAATGTTGATGAATTTCTCAAAAATTTCTATCTAACCCATGACCACTACCACTGCACCTGAAACCGTGACCGTTAAGCACGAGATTAAGGATATTTCCCTAGCGCCCTTGGGCAAGCAACGTATTGAATGGGCAAGCCGTGAGATGCCCGTATTGCGTCAGATTCGCGATCGCTTTGCTGCGGAAAAGCCCCTTGCAGGGATTCGCATTGCTGCTTGCTGTCACGTTACGACTGAGACTGCTAACTTGGCGATCGCTCTCAAAGCCGCAGGCGCAGATGCAGTTTTGATTGCTAGCAACCCTCTCTCGACACAGGATGACGTTGCCGCCTCCCTCGTTTATGATCACGGGATCTCAGTATTTGCGATCAAGGGTGAAGACAATGCCACTTATCACCGTCACGTAGAGCTAGCCTTAGCCCACCGTCCCCACATTATTGTTGATGATGGTAGTGATGTCACCACCACTTTGGTACTGCACCACGCTGACCAAATTCCTGAAATTATTGGTACTACCGAAGAAACCACCACAGGTATTGTGCGCCTCAATGCCATGTTCAAAGATGGCAAGCTAACTTTCCCTGCGATCGCTGTTAACGATGCGGAAACCAAGCATTTCTTTGACAACCGCTACGGTACAGGTCAGTCCACCCTTGACGGCATCATCCGCGCTACAAATATTTTGTTGGCAGGTAAGGTGATCGTTGTAGCTGGCTATGGCTGGTGTGGTAAGGGTGTTGCCCAACGTGCACGCGGTATGGGAGCAAATGTGGTCGTTACCGAAATCAACCCTGTAGCTGCGATCGAAGCTGCTATGGATGGGTTCACCGTCACTACCATGGAAGAAGCCGCTAAGATTGGCGATATCTTCATCACCGTAACTGGTAACAAGCACGTTATCCGTCGCGAACATTTTGAAACCATGAAAGATGGTGCGATCGTGGCTAACTCTGGTCACTTTGATCTAGAAATCGATCTAGTTTCCCTAGAATCCCTGAGTGATTCTGCCAACTTTGTCCGTAACTTTACCCAAGAGTACAAGCTCAAGTCTGGCAAGTCGATCATCGTCATCGGTGAAGGTCGTCTAGTTAACCTCGCTGCCGCCGAAGGTCACCCTGCTAGCGTTATGGATATGAGCTTTGCTAACCAAGCTCTTGCTTGTGAATTCCTCGTTAAGAACAAGGGTAATCTACCTGCTGGTGTTGTGCCAATTCCTAAAGATGTTGACCAAGAGATTGCTCGCTTGAAGCTGCAAGCAATGGGTATCACCATTGACACCTTGACTCCTGAGCAAGTGCATTACCTAAATTCTTGGACAGAAGGAACATAATAGAAAGCCTGAAGGCAATCTATAACCTATTAGACAAATAACAAGAAAGGGAGAGCAATGCTCTCCCTTTCTTGTTATTTGTCTAAATAAGAACGTCAGTTCGACATAGCGCTTCGTGCGGCGTAAATGAAAAATAGGGCTTCGACTTCGCTCAGCCATCATATATTGCTGGCTGAGCGAAGTCGAAGCCTCTTAAATTTATTTGGAATTACTATATTTATTGGAATTAGGGAATTTGTATCCCTAAATGTTGCAACTATAGCAACCAGAAGATGAGTGGCGGCGCTTTGCGCCGCCACTCATCTTCTGGGGTGTACTCACTAACTCTCTTTTTGCTATGTGCAACATCAATTAATAAATCAAGCAGAAGTACTGATTTATGATGAAAGTATCAAAATATACAAAATATGCTGGGGGTATCTGGTGGCAGAGTCTTTATTTGACCAAGCTAGTGAACGGCTTGCTGATGCGATCGCCCATGTGCAAATATCCGAAGATGCGATCGAGCGGCTAAAATCACCGAAGGCGAGTTTACAAGTTTCTATTCCTGTCCGTATGGATAATGGAAGTCTTAAGGTATTTCAGGGATATCGCGTCCGTTACAACGATTTGCGAGGTCCCACTAAAGGCGGGATTCGTTTCCATCCCAGTGTGAATATGGATGAAGTCACATCTTTAGCATTTTGGATGACGTTTAAATGTGCAGCAGTTAACCTACCCTTTGGCGGTGCTAAAGGCGGCGTGGCAGTTGATCCCAAGCAATTATCAAAGTTTGAGCTAGAACGCCTTAGCCGTGGCTATATTAATGCGATCGCCGATTTTATGGGGGCTGATGTCGATATCCCTGCACCAGATATGCAGACCAACCAAACGATCATGGGGTGGATGGTCGATGAATATAGCAATATTCAGCGTAAGCTTTGCCCTGCGGCAATTACGGGCAAACCGATCGCAATGGGCGGCAGCCTTGGCAGAGATTCGGCAACGGGATTAGGCGCATTTTTTGCGATCGAGACGCTTATGCCGCTATTGCAAATGGAACCGACAAAAACCACTGTTGCAATTCAAGGATTTGGGAATGTGGGATCGGCGATCGCTGAGGCATTGAGCAAGGCGGGATATCGGGTGCTAGCAGTCAGTGACTCCAAGGGCGGCATCTATGCTAAGCAGGGTTTGGATATTCCTAGTATTATCCGTTACAAAAATTCCACACGCAGTTTTCAAGCTGTCTATTGTCAAGATTCTGTTTGTAATATTGTGGAACATAAAACAATCAGTAATGATGAGTTATTACAACTAGATGTAGATATCTTGATCCCTGCGGCATTGGAAAATCAAATCACTGAACATAATGCCCATAACATCCGCGCTAAATATATTTTTGAAGTGGCAAATGGTCCAATTACACCTGCGGCGGATCGCATTTTAGAAAAGCGCGGCATTATCGCCTTTCCTGATATTTTAATCAATGCGGGTGGGGTGACCGTCAGCTATTTTGAATGGGTGCAGAATCGTAGTGGTCTGTACTGGAGCTTGGCTGAGGTAAACGATCGCCTCAAACAGAGTATGGTTGCTGAAACTCTGAGAATTTGGAATATTGCTAAACAAAAACAGATCTCAATGCGTACTGCCGCCTATGTCCATGCTTTGACCCGTCTTAGTGAAGCGATCGATGCTAAGGGTACGCGACTGTACTACAGCAATCCCAATTGATCAAGAATATAGAGTGGGAGGTATGGCGCGAAGTGCCATACCTCCCACGTCTCTGGAAACTTAAAAAAACCGTGAGTTCGACCAAAGCGCGGTGCAAATGGCTATATCGAATTGACGTTGGTATTAGGTAGGCAAATGTCCAACTTTGACATAGATTAGACATCCCTGTTGGCTGAAAGGCTTGTGCTTGCTGCCGCTAGGACTGCGGAGCCAAGTTCCCTTGGGATAAGATCCAAACTCATCCTCAAATACACCATCAATCACAAAAATCTCTTCACCACCCCAATGACGATGTTCTTGAAACTTAGTACCAGCTTCCCATTTCACCAAAGCAACATTTTCTGTGCCGTAGCTATGCAAGGGCATCACAGTCAAACCATCCACTAATCCCCTATGCCAAGAAGCTTGATCGGTGGCGATCGCCACCCTTGTTTGATCCTCAGGGTGCATCTGCCATAGTTTGACCAGAATTGTGCAGCCTTCTTTACTAAAGGGCGTGTGGGTGGAGCCGACGGGATTGCGGACATAGGTTCCCGCAGGATAGTCGCCATGCTCATCAGAGAAAGTCCCTGCTAATACCAAAAACTCTTCGCCGCCGCCGTGGGTATGTGCCGAGAAATAACTATCGGGAGCATAACGCACGATAGAGGTTGCCCTTGCTACCTCTGCGCCATCGCGCTCTAACATTCGTCTCTGTACGCCAGCCATGGGCGAGTCAACCCAATCGAGTTCTTCACTAGCGACTACCACCCGTTGACTAAAGTCTGCGTGAATTTTCATAGAATATTTAATAAATGGCTCAGTACAATTAAGATCCGCAACCATATTTGATGTTGTCTGCATAGCGGATAACATCAAATATGGTTTCAAGTTTAGTTTTGATATTGGCAAAAATAGTAGGATGCTAGAATCTCGATCGCGGCGATCGCCCTAATTACATATCTAAGTTACATATCTAATTACATGAGTAGAGTTAAGCAAATCAATCGCCTCCAAGCTCAAATCATTAGCGCTAATGAGCAAGATAGCGAAGAATGTAGCAAAACTACCGTAGTGGCTGCATTCTATCATTTTACAGATCTTGCTGATTATCAGTCTATGCAGATTCCCCTCAAGGAATTTTGTGATGCTCACCGACTTAAGGGGACGATTTTGCTGGCACGAGAAGGAATTAACTCAACAATCGCAGGTAGTCGGGAGGCGATCGATGCGCTGTTACAACATTTACGCAATGACCCAAGGCTCAAGGATTTAGAACATAAGGAATCCTATTGCTTGGGAGTTCCCTTTCAACGGATGAAAGTGCGTCTCAAAAAAGAGATTGTGAAGATGGGCGTGCCTGACATCGATCCGCGTCATCGAGTAGGAACCTATGTATCTGGCGATGAATGGAATAAATTGCTCAAAGATCCCGATGTGATTGTGATTGATACTCGTAATAACTATGAGGTGGAATTTGGCACTTTTAAAGGGGCAATCAATCCTAACTTAGAAAACTTTGGCGAATTCCCTCAGTATGTCAAAACAGAACTTGATCCACAGAAACATCAAAAGGTCGCCATGTTCTGCACAGGCGGGATTCGTTGTGAAAAAGCTAGTGCCTATATGCTCTCCCAAGGATTTACTGAGGTCTATCATCTCAAGGGCGGTATCCTCAAATATATTGAAGAAGTACCACCTGAAGAAAGCATTTGGGAAGGAGATTGTTTTGTCTTTGACGATCGCGTAAGTGTTAACAAAATCTAGTGTCTTGCTATCAGAGTAATCAGGTGTCAAAATAGGAGGAATTTGGTATGAATATTGCCTAGTGCAATTAACCATGACAAATTTCCCCGTTATTACTAGCCGAAATGAATATGCTCGGTAAAACCCTGACTGGGCGCTACAAAATCGTCAAGCAACTTGGCGGCGGCGGATTTAGCCATACATTCATCGCTGAAGATGACTATCTACCCGATCACCCTTCCTGTGTGATCAAGCAACTAAAGCCCGCGTCCTCACAGGAAGATGTGTTGAAACTCTCACGCGAGCTTTTTGATAAGGAAGCCAAGGTGTTATATCGCCTTGGTAAGCATGATTGCATTCCCAGTTTGCTGGCACACTTTGAGGAAGATGAAGAATTTTTCTTGGCACAGGAACTGATCATAGGAGATGTCTTGACCCAAGAGATTAGGCGTGGTCATTGTCTTGGTGAACAATACGCAATTGATTTTTTGATTGATATTCTACCAACTCTTGATTTTGTGCATCAGCAGCAGGTAATCCATCGAGATATCAAGCCGAGTAATTTAATTCGTCGCGCTGACGATCGCCGCATTGTTTTAATTGATTTTGGTGCAGTTAAAGAAGTTAGCACTCAGCCGATTAGTCAGTTAGGACATACTTCGAGCCTAGTCATTGGCTCTCCTGGATATATGCCCAATGAGCAGTACAGCGGCAAGACGATGTTTGCCAGTGATATCTACGCGATCGGGATGATCGTGTTGCAAGCTTTAACGGGGTTGTTACCTAATCAAATTCCTGAAGATCCCATTACTAGCGAATTTTGCTGGCGCGATCGCGTTACGGTTTCGCCTCTGCTAGCGGATATCATCGATAAAATGGTGCGCTTTGACTTTCGACAACGTTATCAATCGGCACAGGAAGTTTTAACCGCCTTGCAACCCTTGATTAAGCGATCGCCGCCCATCACTGATGCCCAATCTTTGCCGTTCGCTATGCAAGAGGTTGGCGAACAATCAGTACAGGAGCAGATTATTGCGGAAATCTCCGATGATTTGGAAATGAGTAGCGATCCTGTCCGCGCCAAAAAATTGCTCTGTCTAGTCTGCACAGGCATTTTAGAGAATGATCCACAACGTCTTAACAACTTTAGTTTTATAGAGCTGTTACAGGATATTTATCAGCAATATCCCCAAATTGAATCTCTCAAAGAAGAGTTAGTTAAATCAGTCAAAACTATCGCCATCCAAAAGCAACGACAGTATTTGGTAGTAGCGAAAATTATCTTTAATGCGGTGATGAAGCTTTATCAAACTTCGTTACCCACAGTATCCCAAGAATCATCAGTCAGCCCTAATCCCACAGCTACAGGACAGTCCAGCTATATATCCCATCAAACTAATCCGCCTAGCCAAACCCATCAGTCTGAATATTCTGTTAACCATTTGGTCGTTAATGCCAGTTCTGCCCAATTAGTTACATCAAATGCTGCTGTTGCCTATATAACTGAGGAGGAAGAAGCAAATCCTGTCGCAGAGGTAGAATCAATTCCAGAAATTCTTGATCAAATTGAAGATATTGACGAGCCTTACCTCAGTGTTCTCTATGACATCGAAGCCGATATTCATCAGGTTCGCCTCAAAAAGCTGCTGCTATACGCCTATCAAGATATTTGGGAAAATGACCTTGATCAATTTAGTCAAGACTATTGGCTAGCCTTGCTGCGCGATCTAGTTTCCTTTATGCCTGATTTTGCTCAATTGTTTTCCCTTGTCCAAGAGGCAGTTTTGAGGGTGTCCAAGCCCAAGGAATATGCCGCGATCGCTAATCTATTACTAATCAAACTAGAGCATCTCTATCCCGATAGTATTGCCATGCAGCAAATGCCAGTCGGTGAAGAGTCAATAGATTTAGAACCTATGGCTGAGGCAGCAGGACTGTCTATCACTCCCCCAGAATCCATCAGTTTAGTTCCCTTTGATCCTAGTATCGTGGCGAATTTATTTGACATACGTTTGGAACTAATGCGATTTACTAATTCCTTACGCGCAAAAATTCTTTTATTCTCTAATCTTTACTATCCCTTCGATCCCGATCGCCAACAATGGCAAGATTTGCGAAGTCATACCCTAGACTCCCTGCTGCGTAAGTTCTTTTATACCTATTCTCAATTTGACCAAGCCGAAAAAGCTCTCTGGCAAACAGTGCGATCGCATCCCGATGCCGCTAGCTACGACCAATCCGCCAGTTATATCCTCCAAAGCATGAAGAGTCTCTATGACCAGCTAGATCAAAAATTAATGCTGCATCCTGCAACCTTATCCAAGTCAAAATCATCACAGGTGGATTTCGGCAGTGATAGTAATAGTGACCATACTCAGCCCAGTCTTCTATTTGATAGTAGAGATGATGAGGATACCTGTCAGTTCGCGTTTACTTAGCCCATAACTCTCTATGAATGCCAATAATTCCCCAGCAAATTCCTCCAATACTTCCCAAAATATTCTCCGCCGCTACGCTCAAGGCGATCGCGACTTTAGTGGCAATAACTTAGCAGGAATTAAGCTCAGTGGCGCACAGCTAAGTCATACTGATTGGCTTGATGTCAACTTCTCCAAAGCCTATCTCAATAGTACGGTACTCAATTTTGCCTGTCTCACTCGCGCCAATCTGCGCGGAGCAGTAATGATGAGCGCCCATCTCTGTGGTGCGAATCTCAATCAAGCAAGTCTCAGCAATACTAATCTGTCTAATGCCGATTTGCACGGTGCTAGCCTACAGGGAGCCACTCTCTTTGGCGCAAATCTCAGTCTGGCAAATTTGATGGATGCCAATCTCATTGATGCGGATATGCGCGTCGCCAATCTCAGTGGCGCGAATCTAACAGGGGTATGTATGCGCGGGGCTAATCTGCGTCAAGAACGTACCCTCGGTGAACAGCACGATATAGAAGTAGGTAAAAAAAAGCGCAACTACGCTAATCTTGTGGGCGCAACTTTGGTGGGAGCCGATCTGCGGGGCGCGAATCTGGCGGGAGCCGATCTCCACAAAGCGAACCTCAGTGGCGCAAACCTCCAAGAAGCAAATTTGAACGGCGCAAATTTAACTGGAGCCAATCTCACCCATGCCAATATGAAAGGTATATTTCTTACGGAAGCGAATCTTAGTGAAGCAATTTTAGTTGGCTCAATGTTAGATAATGCCAAGTTAGAAAGAGCAGTGCTGATCGATGCGAACTTCCACGAAGCATCTTTGCGGGGCGCGGTAATGCCAGATATCAAGGCAAGTCGCGTCCAGATGCAAGGTGTAGATCTCACGGATGCGAAGTTCTCCCGTGCTGACCTTAGCCGTGCCAATTTGCAAGGAGCGATCATGGTTCGCACTAATCTCATTGAAGCCTATCTAGCAAGGACTAATCTCACCAATGCTGATCTGACTGATGCGATTCTCAATCGTGCTGAACTTAGCAGTGCGAATCTAGTCGGCGCAATTCTCAAAGGCGCGACTTTGCCCGATGGTAAAGTCCAAAGGTAATCATAAGACAAGGGACTTAAGCGCCTTGTTTCTGTCAAGATTGCAAGATAGTGTCTTCAATAGTTTTGATCGCTAACTCAACTTCACAATCAAAAAGCTCACTACACTCAACTAAATTATCTCGCCTCCAGTATTGTCTGGAGACATTGTAAGTTTTTAGATTTTGATGAACTTCAAATTCTGGCGTTGCATAAAAGAGTATGAGTTAGGTAGAAGAAAGGATAGAAGGGTTGTGAAGATAATGAACCAGAAGTCTTACAGAGTAAAGCAACATATCTAGGGACTTAGAATAGCAGAAGGTTTTACGATGCAATCTCGCAAGATAGTGACGCAACCGAGAGTTTTCTCCCTCAACTCGAGTCATGTAAGTCTTGCTAATAATCTGATCACCATCAGGAATAAAACTAGGATACACAGTCCAACCATCAGTGACGTAGAAATAGGATTGCCATGTTGCCACGATTGCCCACAGTGGCTCAAAAGTTGCAGCACTGTGATCGCCAAGATTCCATGCAAGGATACCTTTACGAAAATGGTCTACGGCTGTCCATAGCCAGATTTTGTTTTTTTTGAGCCAACAAAGGTTTCTAGTTCATCTAACTCTCCAACCCTAGGAATACTCTCAGGGGTAATGGAGTCGGGTAACTTTTTACCTTTTTGTCTAACCCAATAGATAACTGTGGTGTGATGTACTCCTGTGACTCGTTCAATTGCTCTAAATCCCATGCCATTGAGATACATCTTCAAGCAAGTTTGTTTGATGGTTTCTGGATGGGCTTTTACTTGTTCACGGGGATTGATAAATTGACGACCACACTCGACACAAACATGATTTTGCTTTCCCTGCTTTATTCCATTCTTCTGTATATGGCTTGACCCACACTTTGGACATTTCATTGTTCTTACTTCAACTCATACTTCATTATGCAACGCCGATTTATGCTTGGCATTGATCACAAAAGTGGGTCGATCGCCCACCTAATTTAATTCTAGAAATTGGAGTGCCGCAGGTATGACAAGGCTGTCCTGTGCGCCGAAATACCCAAGCCGTATCAATGTAATTGCCTTTGACTCCAGCAATATCTTGAAAGTTACTAAAGGTAGTGCCACCCTTGGCAATGCCATCGCTCAGGGAACGAATGATTGCTTGGTGGAGTGCGTTAATTTGTGATGGGTTGAGACTGTGGGCAGGAGTTTGAGGATTAATTTTGCTTAAAAATAGGGACTCGTCAGCGTAGATATTGCCAATCCCTGCCACTGTTTCTTGATCGAGGAGGACGGTTTTGATGGGGCGACCACTGCGCTTTAACTTAGCGGCTAGGTATTCGGGCGTAAATTCTGGATCAAAGGGTTCTAAGCCTAGTTTTTGCAGTCCTGTGATAATTGATTCCGTGGGCTGATCCTTGGGAATCCACCAGACTTTGCCAAAGGTGCGTTGATCATCAAAGCGTAATTCTTTTCTTGACTCCTTTCGCTTAGATGATTTGACAAATAGTCTTACCCGCGTATGTTTGCCCAAAGGTTGATCGCGATCGCACCAGAGCAAACTCCCCGTCATCCGCAAATGTACGCCCATCTGTCCTTGAGAAAGCTGAGCAATTAGATATTTGCCGCGTCTCTGCCATGCCGTAAACTCTGCACCGAGCATTGCTGCCAAAAAAGCTTCAGGTTGATCGGGATAGGCGATCGCCCTTGGCAATAAAACTTCCCCGCCTTCAATTTGCCAACCTAAGGTATTTTGATTTAGACCAATGCGAACCGTCTCAACTTCTGGTAATTCAGGCATTACTTACTAAAAAAGGTACAATCTCTGCTTAGCGGAGATTGTACCTTTTTTGAGTCTGAAGAATCTAGGCGACTTCTTCCACTTCATCGATCGCAAAGTTGTTGGTTGCGATGTTGGAGTAGTTGACGCTATCGAAACGGACAATCACAGGGTAGATGATGCCGCTCTTATCGACGGAAGCTACAGTACCGACTTCACGATACCAGTAAGACTCTTTACGCAAAATGCGAACCTTAGAACCGCGTTGAACTGCCATAGGTTTTATCCTTATTCCTAAAGACTGTAATTGGACTGTAATTGAAAAATAAAATGATTACAGATATCGTCTCTAGGTTACTGTGACGCGATCGCCTCTGTCTATTTCTAGGTCGTTAAGTTTTATTTAGCGATCGTCTGATAGCGTCAGTCTCTCACTTCTAGGTTTATCGAACGACGACAGGCGTACCCACCGCAGCCCATTGATATAGCCATGCAGCATGGTCAGGGGCAACATTAGTACAACCATGACTGACAGGAATGCCAAAGCTACGATGCCAATAGGCTCCATGAATAGCGTAGTTGCCACTGTAGTACATGACATGGGGGACATCGGGAATGTTGTAATCTTCGCCTTGCATTCTGGCGACAGGATATTTGGTTTGAATCTGGAAAACACCTGTCGGTGTGGGGGTGGAGCCTTTGCCACTGGACATAAGAGCCGCGTAAACAAGGCGATTACCTTGCCATGCAATAATCCTTTGACTCCTTAATCTAATTTCGATCCAGCGCTTACCCGATCGCTTTAGCATTTCCATCTGGCGATCGCGACTGGCATTACTATTTTGGGCGATCGCCGATTCTAAATTTAATCCACTAAAACTATTGCCACCAACTATCCCCGTTATTAAAGCTGTAGTGACAAAGATTTTGAGAATAGCTTGCTGATATTGCATTGTGATTAGGCTAACGCTCTATTTTATTATTCCCCAAAATCCTAAAAAGCAATCCCCAAGAGATGCAAATCCGCTCAGTCAGCTTATTTTAGGCTGAGCGGATTTGCATCCCATCGAAGACATCTGTAGTAATTAACGTCAGTTCGATAGAGCCATTTGCACCGCGCAAAGCGCGGTGCAAATGGCTCAAAATGGTGAACTCGCGTTAATTATTTACCGTAATAGTAAGCAATATCTTTGTCTTTGAGTGGGGCAAAACCCGCATCAACCAGTTTTTGATTGAGTTCTTCTTGAGGAATGTGTTTTGCTCCAATACGAACGATGCGTGATCGCATGGTGTTAGTTACGCCACTGCGCTGCCGATTTGCCTCTAGTGCCATCACACTGTTATACAGATCGAGCTTAGAGGGCGCGATTGGCGATCCATCAAAATCAATACCCTGAGCGATCGCGACATCGATAGCATCAGCGCCAGTTGTTCCAGAGTTTTCAGACATAATTCTAAAGTTCCCAATTTAAAAATAGCCCGTCAATTGTAACTTTGTACCTTGTTCAAAAACCAATTCTAGAGCGAGACTAGCCTGACCATCAAAAATACATTGACAATCACTACTATCTTTTGCGATGATAGATGATTGTGAGATTTTATTGAGCATAAAGACCCTTGGCTAATGTAATTGTTATTGGGGCACAGTGGGGTGATGAAGGTAAAGGCAAAATCACCGATTTGCTGAGCCGCTCCGCAGATGTCGTTGTCCGCTACCAAGGCGGGAATAACGCAGGACATACGGTTGTTGTTGGCGATCGCACCTTTAAGTTACACCTGATTCCTTCAGGAATCCTGTATCCCAAAACGGAATGTATCATTGCCAGTGGCACAGTGATTGATCCACGGGTGCTTCTGGAAGAAGTGGATCGTCTCAGAGACTTAGGCATATCGACAGACAACCTATTCATCGCCGAAACCGCCCATGTCACCATGCCCTATCATCGGGTAATTGACAAAGCTGCCGAAGATCAACGGGCAGAACATAAGATCGGGACAACAGGTCGCGGTATTGGTCCAACCTATGCCGACAAATCTGAGCGCGTTGGCATTCGGATCATCGACTTGATGGATGACAAGCGCCTTGCCAAAAAATTACGCTGGGCGATCGAGCAGAAGAACATTGTCCTCCAAAAGCTTTATAATTTAGAACCCCTTGATGCAGACGCGATCATTGAAGAATATCGCGGCTATGCCAATCGCCTACGCCCCCACGTAGTTGACGCTTCCCTTAAAGTTGACAACGCCATTCGTGAGCGGCGCAATATTCTTTTTGAAGGCGCACAGGGGACATTGCTCGATCTCGATCATGGTACATATCCCTATGTCACCTCGTCGAATCCTGTAGCAGGCGGAGCTTGTATCGGCGTGGGTGTCGGTCCTACCTGCATTGATCGGGTGATCGGTGTTGCCAAAGCCTATACCACTCGTGTTGGTGAAGGACCCTTCCCAACGGAGTTACATGATGAGATTGGTACACACATTGGCGATCGCGGAGCCGAGTTCGGCACAACTACGGGACGCAAGCGCCGTTGTGGTTGGTTTGACGGTGTAATCGGTCGCTATGCGGTTCGTATCAATGGTCTAGATTGCCTTGCGGTAACAAAGCTGGATGTTCTCGATGAACTCGATGAGATCAAGGTTTGTACCGCTTACGAACTCGATGGCAAAATTGTCCGTGATTTCCCCAGCGATTCCCGTGCTTTTGCTAGAGCGATTCCCATCTACGAGACTCTATCGGGATGGAAATGCTCCACTAGCGAATGTAAGAACGTCGAAGATCTGCCTGAAGCCGCTAAAACCTATCTCAAGTTTTTAGCTGATCTGATGGAGATCCCGATTGCAATCATTTCGCTAGGAGCAAGTCGAGGTCAAACCATCATCGTGGAAGATCCGATTCATGGTCCAAAGCGTGGTTTGTTGCGAGCTTAGTTTTTAGGCATCAGCTTTTAGCGATTGGCTATAGCTTTTGTAACTATATCTAAGTAACAACAACTAAAACTTGATAACCAAATAGCTTTTAAATTCTTAATAGCTAACAGATAACCGACAATTACCCAATACTAATAACGAAAATGCTATTACAAATCAACGCCTCTACCCGTCCTCCCGCTAACAACCGCACCTTGCGTCGCAATGGTCAGATCCCTGCCACTGTATACGGACATAAGGGCGCTGAGTCAATTTCGATCGCTTTAGATGCCAAGGAAGCAACTACTCTGCTTCGCGAAGCTACGATCAATAACACAATGATCGAAGTAAATGTAACCGATGGTGACTTCAAGGGTAAAACCCTATTGCGTGAAGTCCAAAATCACCCTTACAAAAATGATATCTATCACCTTAGCTTTTTTGCGATCGAGTCGCAGTCTAAGATTGAAGTAGATATTCCTTTACGCTTTGTCGGTGTACCTGTTGGTGTAAAAGTTGGTGGTGGTTCCGTTGATACCATCAAAAACTATGTGCGGGTAGCTTGCGCTCCTAATCTAGTTCCTGAGAGCTTTGAGATTGACATCACCCATCTTGATATTGGCAAAGGTGTCCATGTTAGCGAGATTGCTTATCCTGAAGGCGTAAAGCCTGTAACTGAAAGTACAGCTCTAGTTGTAACTATTCTGAAGAAGTAGATTAAACAATAAAAAAGAGAGGTGCATAGCACCTCTCTTTTTTATTGTTTAACGTGAGTTCGATATAGCCATTTGCGATTTCGTCGAACTGACGCTGTTTAGTTATTGGTTATAGACAATTCAGATAAGAAAAATAGGGCTTCGACTTCGCTCAGCCATCGGTATACGGTGTCTGAGCGAAGTCGAAGCCTCTTGAATTTATTTGGAATTACTATATCTAGACAAGAATAATGTGGCGATCGCGATCAACTCTGAGCCAGCCTTCATCTTGCAATAGCTTCATCGCTCTAGTCACGGTAACGCGGGTGCTGCTGATGGCACTCGCGAGATGTTGATGGGTAAGTCTCACCGTTAGCCTTGTGCCACCATCAACGGGGATGCCAACTTCTTGTTTAAGTAGTAGCAGAATTTGTCGCAAACGTTCTTCAACCCGCTTGTTACTGATCAGTGCTAGCAGAGACTCAGTTTGTTGTAATCGGCGATTGAGATGCTGCAAGATCCCTTGATAAATCTGGGGGGACTGCTCTAGCTCGTTGAGTGTAAATCGCATCAGATCGACATCCGATAGGGCGATCGCTTGGTATGGATCCAGATTTGTGAGGGGCAGACCAAAGGGCATTGATTGCACTGCAAATCCAACCAGTACCTCGTCACCAGAGGGATGCAAAGTGTTTAACTGCACAACACCGCGACAGACTACCCATACTTCGTGGGAGTACATGGGGATGATTTGTCCACTTTTGTATGTATGCATGGTGCGACCGCGATAAATTTCTTCGAGCGATCGCCTCCAGTTGGTTACAGAGGCAGTGGACTGGAGATCAAAATCAGAAAACTTGTATGTCATATCAGCGCTGGGTACACATTAGTAATCCTATGTGCTTCTCGACACCGTGGGGTTAAGCCTAGTTTATTGAATCAATAAATTCTTCTTAAATTTAGCTAGGGTGGGACGCGCTTCGCACTTTTTTTACAAGCTCCTAGGAAAGCTATACTAACCAATAAATCTACGGTGCTAGGCACGACATTATGAATTCTCGTAACTCTTTTGACGATCGCTATGCTGACTATATGCAGCCCGTAGATGAATATAATCGTACCTTGGTCGCCAATGTCCATCCCCTTGATTGGGTAAATCCTCAGCCTTCCCCAGTTTATGATCTAGTGGTGATTGGCGCAGGTACAGCAGGTTTAGTCGTGGCAGCAGGAGCCGCAGGCTTAAAACTGGGTCTAAAAGTGGCGTTAATTGAGAGGCATCTCATGGGCGGAGATTGCTTGAATGTCGGTTGTGTTCCTTCTAAATGCGTAATTCGATCTTCGCGGGCGATCGCGGACATTCGTAATGCGGCTCAGTTAGGGATTTTTTCCTCTGAAAATATTGATATTGATTTTGGCGCAGTCATGGAACGGATGCGAAAAATTCGTTCAGAAATCAGTGGGAATGACTCCGCCGATCGCTTTAAAAATTTGGGTGTAGATGTATTTCTGGGGACAGCTCAATTTGTGAATGAGCAACAGATATCCGTTGATACTCACCAAGGCAAGTTGCGATTAAACTTCAAAAAAGCAGTAATCGCCACGGGAGCAAGGGCGGCAATCCCCGAAGTTCAGGGCTTAGCGGAAGTAGGATATTTAACCAATGAGAATGTATTCTCTCTAAGCGATCGCCCTAGACGATTGGCGGTAATTGGTGGCGGTGCGATCGGTTGTGAGTTAGCGCAAGCTTTTCAAAGATTGGGTTGTGAAGTGACTTTGTTCCACAAAAATTCGCGGTTACTAGACCGTGAAGATCCCGACGCATCCACAATTTTGACGGAAGAATTTCAGCGTGAGGGCATCAATTTAGTCTTAGATGCAGCGATCGCCAAGGTTGCCAAAACTGACTCTGGTAAAACCATTACCTATTACCAAAATTCAGCACAGGTTCCTAACCCATTAATCCAAACTATTGAAGTCGATCAAATCCTAATCGGTGCAGGGCGATCGCCTAATGTGGAAGGACTTAATTTGGAAGCTGCTAATGTGAAATGTGATCCACGACGTGGTGTGATCGTGGATGACTATCTCCAAACTAGCAATCCGCGCATTTTTGCCGCAGGAGATATCTGTATGGATTGGAAGTTTACCCATGCCGCCGATGCTGCTGCCCGCATTGTGATTAAAAATGCGCTATTCTCTCCCTTCGGACTTGGTAAAAGTAAGCTCAGTGATTTGGTGATGCCTTGGGTAACCTATACCGATCCCGAAGTTGCCCATGTGGGAATATATGCCCAAGATGCTCAAGCCCTAGGGCTTGAGACCGATGAGATTAAAATTCCTTTTTCGGGAGTTGATCGCGCTATCTATGATGGAGAAACCACGGGATTTGTGAAAGTCTTGCACCAGAAGGGGCGCGATCGCATTTTGGGAGCAACGATTGTGGCGCGTCATGCAGGGGAAATGATCAGTGAGATTACTTTGGCAATCGCCTCTAAACAAGGGCTAAACCAAATCTCTAGCGTCATCCATTCCTATCCCACCCAAGCCGATGCGATTAAAAAAGCTGCCGATGCCTATCGTAAAACCCTGCTAACGCCACGCACCCAATCTTTGCTCAAGTTCTTAACTCGTTTTAGCTAAGATTAGTTTTTACCAAGTCGTCTCTTCAGCAAGCTGTTTACCTTCCGTTTGCAGATATTCTAAAAATGCTTGGGCGACTACCGACAGCTGCTTACCCGCCAGATGAATCACATACCAATTGCAAGGAATGGGAAAATGTTCCACATCTAATATGGCGATTTGTCCCGATGCCCCTTCGAGCGCGATCGTATGCCGCGACAAGACCGAAATCCCTAAACCACCTGCGATCGCCTGTTTGATAGCCTCATTACTCGATAACTCAATTTTGACCTTCGGCGTAATCTTATGCTCATCAAACAACTTTTGAACATATCCGCGTGTCCCTGAGCCAGATTCTCTAGTGATAAAAGGTTGAGTCGCTAGTTGTTGGATCGGAATATTTTTTTCATGAACCAACGGATGATCATGACTTGCTAGAACCACTAAAGGGTTAGCTAAAAATGGATGAGACTTTACATCAGGCTCATCGGGAACCTGACTGAGAATATATAAATCGTCTTTATTTTCCGATAGTCTTTCTAAAATTCCACTGTGATTTGTTACTTTTAGAGATATTTCTACCCCAGGATAGCGCTGACAAAAAGGACCCAACAAACGAGGAATTACATACTTAGCCGTAGTCACCACAGAGATTTTAAGATAGCCCTGCTTTAGCCCTTTCATGTCCGCCACACTCATCTCAAACTGAGAGATGCGTCCAAAGATTTCTTGACAAGTTGTAAATAACTCTTTACCTGCTTGAGTCAAAAATAAGCGTTTACCCACCTGCTCAAATAGGGGCATCCCGATCGCTTTAGTTAAATGTTTGATTTGCATCGAAACAGTTGGTTGCGTCAAAAACAGCTCTTCCGCCGCACGAGTGTAGCTACCATGTCTAGCCGCCACCTCAAAGACCTGCAATTGGTGCAGTGTGATGTGACTTGCTAACTGAGCGTCCGATAATCGGTAAACCATAGGGAAATGTAAAACCATAGACTTTATTCTATGATATTATCATCTAACACCTTTTTTGTTCTATGCAAATGAGGATTTATGAATTTTTTTATAATCCACATTCGTTGTCACCTGTACTAGGGCAAAATCAAAGCTGAAGAAGGGAGTGGCGGCGCGAAGTTCCACCTCTCTCCTTCTGGTTTTGTGTTTTAACAAGACTGGTGACGGCTATAGGATGATTTTGATTGCAAAATCCCGCAAAGCAGTTGTTGATGACCTGCGGCTCAAAAAATTCTGATGTAACGTTTGGCGTAATACTTGGTAAGGCTGGTGACAAAATTTAGACAACTACTGACAAATGTTTTTCAATCCGTAGCGATCGCCTGTAGCGATGACAATTTCCTCAAGGGCATTCGCAAGATTGAGAATATCGTTTCCAAAATTATGGCGATCGCCCTAGTTTTTATCATCTTTATTGCTTTATTGGATCTGCTCCGAGTGTTGACCGTTGATCTATTTATCAATGATCCCAAATGGACTTTTACCGCCCCTTTACTCAAGATCTTTGGGATGTTTCTCAATGTCCTCATTGCCCTAGAGCTGATGGAAAATGTGACTGCTTACCTACGCAAACACGTAATTCAACTCGAACTGGTGATTGTCACCGCCCTAACTGCCGTTGCTCGGAAGATCGTCATCTTTGATAGCAAAACTGAGGGTGACATTACAGGACTGGCGATCGCGGTGCTAGGTCTTGCCATTAGTTATTGGATTGTGCGAAGAGAAGGTCTATCCCACAAGGATTAGTTGTCACCACTGATAAAACTAATTAAGCATCTGTCAAAACCTGTGGCGATCGCGCCACAGGTTTTGGGGTTTTATATTTAATTGCGCTTAGCTACTTAACGTTAGTTCGACGAAATCGCAAAACGGTAAAAAATGCAAAGCATTTTTTACCGTTTTGCGCCATTTGCGCCACGCTTCGCGCGGCGCAAATGACTATATCGAACTCACGTTACTTACAGCGATGATGCTAAAATTATGTAAAGTATTTAGTCTGTATATTAAAAAATTACTCACAAATTTCTATGACATCATCACTAACCAATCTTTTGCTTAGCCTTGTTGCAGGTGGCGTAGTTCTCGGACTTATTTTTGGCGCTCTATTTATCGTTAGTCAAAAAGATAAAATCGTCCGTCGCGGTTAAATCTCAACTTAAAGACCAGACAGTAAAAGCCTCACTCTGTGGGGCTTTTACTGTCTGTAGTCATTTGTACTATGACGAATTAACACCAGTTCAACAAAAGCGCAAAACAGCTACAGCAGTCCTAAATGATTGATCAGAAAAATAAGGCTTCGACTTCGCTCAGCCGTCGCATATCGATGGCTGAGCGAAGTCGAAGCCTCTTACAACTTACTTAGGATTGCTACATATCGAATTTACGTTAATTAAAATCCAATAAAACGAGTCTCGTTTTATTGGATTTTATGTCCTAATCAGACTGGCTACAGCCAGATACAAGTGAAGATAGACATAGAAAGCATTGTGTAAGTCATACCAACTCGCGTTCAGCAATTGCGCGATTGGGATTTGCGAAACCCTTGTCCAGAGATTTGCAATGAATCTTGTTATACTGATTTAAAACTTGGCTCCAGTGCTGACTGGCTAAAACAAAGCAGATCTGTCTAGCAAAACACCAAAAATCTAGATTTTGTGCCAAGGTTGACCTTAACTTTTCATGCTTTTTCGCATAAAGTCTAGCCAGTAGATAATCAGTACTTAATCAACTACTTAACCAATATTCTTAGGAGAAATATAGAACCATGATCAACATTGGTGGCAACCCGCTAATGATTCTCTTGGCAATTGTTGCCGCTCTGGGGGGCGTGGGTTTATATTTTGTACGCAACTTTCGCCCTGAGCTAGCCCGAGATCATGACATCTTCTTCTCAGCAATCGCCTTAGTCTACGGAATTATTCTCTTGGCTTTCAATTTCCGTATGGAAATCACCACTCAACTTGCTCAAGTACTAGTTGTCGGATTTGCAGGTTGGTTTGCAGTTGAGTCCTTGGTATTACGCCAAGCCCTCGCCAATCAAGTTAGGCGATCGCCCTCTAGTCCCCTAGTTGATGATGAGGAACCCATTGGTTCAGACTATCGTGCCGACATTGATCCTACCCGTGAAATTGCCCCTCGTCGCGATCGCGATTCGGCAAGACGGATGCGTGGATCGATCCCCAACAGCGCCGAAGCAAGTGAGCTGCGCGGCGACACAACTGATGAGCGCCGCTCTCGCCGCCCCAAACGTAGTAATGGCAGTACTAGTGATAGCAATGACTCGGTAATTGATATCGATGAAAATGATATTCGTCCTGTTAGTCCTAAACGTCGCCCACGTCCTTCCAACGATGGCAATAATGGCGATCGTCCTCGGGGGCGTGGTGGCGATTACGAAGGTTCTAGCGATAATCAAGATAATGCTGCTCCTTCGGGACGTAGACGCAGACCTAGCCGACCCTACACATCTCCCAATGTTGAAGAAGGCGATGACTTCTAAATCTTCACAAGACTGCTATATCTAAATTCCCGTACAATAAGAAACCTAATAATTTAATTAGTTGATTGTGTTCATAAAAGATAGTATTCAAGACATCTCTTGCCAAAGCTAAAGCCAAAGCCAAATACGAAGTCTTTCAAAATATTTATCTGTGATCACTTCCGACTGATTTAGTTTAGATTTAGGATAAGGCGGTGATGAATTAATTATTTTAATAATTTAATTTTGCACTAGCCTTACAATTTGAATTGATCAACCATTACTTGGGCTTTCGATCAACCGTGAGTTATTGCGTTAATCCGAACTGTGCTAATCCTAATAATGAGCCATTTGCCACTAGCTGTGCATCCTGTGGTTCTAATTTAAGACTGCGAAATCGTTATCGAGCTAGCCGCCCTCTTGGTAAGGGTGGTTTCGGTGCGACGTTTCTTGCTGCGGATGAGGGTTTACCCGGGTTCCCCTCCTGTGTCGTCAAACAACTACGCCCCAACACGCAGTCAGCTAGCGTGATGAAAATGGCAAGGGAATTGTTTGAACGGGAGGCTTACACCCTTGGCAAGATTGGCAGCCACCCTCAGATTCCCCGCCTGTTAGATTATTTTGAAGAAGATGCCAACTTCTATTTGGTTCAAGAGTTTGTTGATGGGGAAACGCTTAAACAAGAGTTTGAGCGACGTGGGGCTTTTAATGAAATTGAAATTCGCAAGATTCTTTCAGAAATCTTGCCTGCCCTCGGCTTCATGCACCAAAATGGCGTAATTCACCGCGATATCAAACCTGCAAATATCATGAGGCGGAAACAGGATGGTCAGCTTGTCCTGATTGACTTTGGTGCAGTATCTAGCCAAATTAATAAGCCATCTGCCGAGGAAGATCCCAGTGGCTTGTTAACTAATTTTGCGATCGGTACACCCGGCTTTGCGCCGCCAGAACAAATGGCGATGCGTCCCGTCTATTCCAGCGATCTCTATGCTACGGCGATGAGTTGTCTCTATTTGATGACAGGGCGATCGCCAAAGGATCTACCCCACGATCCCTACACAGGCGAGATCAATTGGAAATCCCAAGTGCAACTAAGCGATCGCCTGAGAGTTGTCTTTGAGAAGCTATTGCAGCAGTCCGTAGCCCTGCGATTTCGTTCGGCGGAGGAAGCCCTAAAGTCCCTCGAATCTGGCACGGTCGAAGAACCAACTAATAACCGCTCCAACTCTGCCACGACCAACGCCTACAGCAATATTCAAGCGGCTCCGTCATCGGTATCCACTAGAAATACCAGTACCCAAATTCCCAATTCGCGGATTCAATCCCAGCGTCCGATGGGGCAAGGGACTCAGTTTGACAATGGCATGATGACTACGGGCAACACTCGCGCTGGCAACAGTCGGATTGGCACAGGTGAGTTAAAAGGCGGACGCAGAGTTATTGTTGAGTACAGTCAAGGTAAGCGCAATTTTGCTAACCAAGACTACACCAAGGCTTCCTTTGGCAGTGCCGTATTAGTCGGGATTGTCATGAGCCGCTCAAAGCTAGTCGAAGCTGATTTTTGTCATAGTGACCTGAGTGGCGCGAGTTTTCAAGGAGCTAACTTGTCTCAGGCAAAGCTCAATAGTGCCAATCTGCGTGAAGCAAAGATGCAACGCGCCATATTGATTAAGTCTGATCTGGGCAGTGCTTCGATGATTTTGGCGGATCTGCGCGAAGCTAATCTGCAATCTGCATACATGAGTAAAGCTGACCTGTCGGGGGCAAATTTGAGTGGTGCAAATCTCAAAGGCGCTTATCTGAGTCAGGCAAATCTCAACGGTACAAATCTCTGTGGTGCAGACTTAAAGGGGGCAAAAATATCTGACGAACAACTTGCCCAAGCTAAAACTAACTGGGGAACGATTCGTCCCGATGGCACGAAGAGACTCTTTTAAGCGAGATATATTCAAGGTGTCATCACAATTTATTAAATTGAATGGGATATTGGCTTCGTGAGAATTACAGATCAGCAATTAGTTAACCTATTTAAGGAAAAATTTACAGAAAACTGCACTGACAGCTTGGCATTAGAGCGAGTGATCCCTAGCGATCGCCTCAAGAATGATCATGTCGGTTTATACGATCGCATTGTTCAAAGCCTTGCCCCCGACAGCATCGAGCCAGCCTGTGCTATCTATCCGCAAACGATCGCCGAATTATCCCAAGCGATCACCATTGCTAATGACCAGCATCTACGCATTCTACCCGTGGGCAGTGGCACAAAATTAGATTGGGGTGGCTTGGTTAGCCGTGCTGATGTGGTCGTGAGTACGGCAAAGTTAGATCAGATCGTTGAGCATTGCGTGGGGGATCTCACCGTCACCGTAGAGGCGGGAGTAAATTATCAACAGTTGCAAGCCATCCTTGCTAAAGAGGGGCAATTTTTGGCGATCGATCCTGCCTATGCTGATGTGGCGACGGTGGGCGGGATCGTGGCGACAGGAAGCGCAGGTTCGCTCCGCCATCGTTATAACGGAGTGCGGGATATGTGCTTGGGGATCGAGTTTGTGCGATCGGATGGTCAGGTGGTCAAGGCAGGGGGGCGAGTAGTTAAGAATGTGGCGGGCTATGACTTGATGAAATTATTAACCGCTTCCTATGGAACCCTAGGAGTGATTTCTAGTTTGACTTTTCGACTCTATCCCTTGCCTGAATATACTCAAGTGGTGGTGCTGACAGGCGAAGATGCAGCGATCGCTCAAGCCCAAAAAATAATTAGCGCCTCGGTACTTACACCCGTTACCTTTGATTTGTTGTCGAGATCGGCGATCGCTGCGCTTGGTTATGGCGATCGCACAGGCTTAGCTCTACAATTTGCCAACCTCAAGTCCAGTGTCATCGATCAAGGCGATCGCCTGTACCAAATTGCTAAAACTTTAGGCTTGCAGATACAGATTATTGGAGCGGCAGAGGTTGATGATTTTTGGCAAAGGCTCAATCAAGTTTTTTGGCAACCAAAAAGGCGGCAAATTCTCAGTCAAGAAAATCATGACGTAGTTTGTAAATTTGGCTTGCTGCCGACATCGGCAATATCGATGATTCAACAATGCCAACAGATCTGGACTGAACAAGAGCATCATCTCCAGATTCATCTGGGCAGTGGTTTGGGGATTCTACGATTAGAAAATATTCCAGATTTAGCGATCGCCTCGGCGCAGATTGAGCAGGTGCGAGAGATTACTCAGGCAAGCAGTGGATTTTTGACGATTTTAGAAGCGCCCCATAGATTGAAGTTTCATCAAAATGTCTGGGGCGATCGCCAGAATCATGGCGTTAATAGTGGTGTAGATCTGATGCAAAAAATCCGACAACAATTTGATCCTCAAGGTTTACTCAGCCCCGATCGCTACAAAGTTATAGAAAATTCAAGTAAAAAATAGGGCTTCGACTCCGCTCAGCCAGCCTATATTGATGGCTGAGCGGAGTCGAAGCCCTGAGATTGCCGAAGCGTCAAAGCATCTCTAAATTATTGAAGACTGCTATATCTTCTGGTTTTACGTCCCCATCCCCAAAAACACCCTAACCTCCTATGCAAGTTTCTGACCAATCTCCAGATACCCAAAATAGTTTCAGCTCTGAGCCTAATCAAGATTTATCGGCGTTTATCAAGGGCTTTGACAGTCTCAACCCACCTGATCCGCAACTGATCGATGCCTGTGTGCATTGTGGATTCTGTCTGTCCACCTGTCCCAGCTATCGCGTTATTGGCAAAGAGACTGACTCCCCAAGGGGCAGAATCTATCTGATGGATGGCATTAATGAAGGCGATATCCCTCTATCTCCTGCGATCGCGCAACATTTTGACACTTGCTTAGGTTGTCTTGCCTGTGTAACCACTTGTCCGTCGGGCGTGCAGTATGACCAATTGATCGAAGCAACCCGCGCTCAAGTCCAACGCAATCATCCGCGATCGCTGCCTGAGCAATTATTACGACAATTTATCTTCTCAACATTTCCCTATCCCCAGCGTCTCCGTGTCCTGCTTGCACCCCTTTTGGTCTATCAAAAATTAGGCTTACAGAAACTATTGCGATCGACAGGTTGGCTCGCAAAATTTTTACCGCAACAGGTCGCTGCGATGGAATCGGTGTTACCCAACCTCAAGCCTGAATCATTTCAGGACAATCTCCCCGAATTAATCCCCGCCCAAGGGACTAAGCGCTATCGAGTCGGAATGTTATTGGGCTGTGTGCAACGGGTCTTTTTGCCAGAGGTAAATAATGCTACGGTGCGGGTGTTAACAGCAAATGGTTGTGAGGTGGTGATCCCCAAATCGCAGGGCTGTTGTGGCGCTCTGTCTCATCACCAAGGGCAGGAAGCTCAGACCCTAGACCTAGCGAGGCAGACGATTGATAGCTTTGCCGATTTAGAGCTGGATGCGATCTTGATCAATGCTTCGGGCTGTGGGCATACACTCAAGGAATATGGGCATATTTTAAAAGATGATCCGAAGTATGCCTCCAAAGCTCAAGAATTTGCGCTTAAGGTCAAGGATGTGCAGGAGTTTCTCGATCATGTTGGTTTAACGACTCCGTTGTCACCATTACGCGATCGCCAAGATCAACCCCTAGCGATCGCCTATCAAGATGCCTGCCATATGCTGCATGGTCAGAAGATCAGTCTCGAACCCCGTCGCCTCCTGCGCCAGATTCCCAATGTGGAATTGCGTGAGTCTGTAGATGCGGCGCTCTGTTGTGGCAGTGCAGGGATTTACAATATCTTGCAACCAGAGGTGGGGCATGAGCTAGGTGATCAAAAAGTGACGAATCTCACCGATACAGGCGCTCAGGTAATCGCTTCGGCAAATGTGGGCTGCATTACCCAAATCCGTAAACATTTGCAGTTGCAGAATAAACAGGTTTTATTAATGCACCCGATGGAACTGCTCGATTATGCGATTCAGGGCAAGAAAATCTAGTCCTATAGCAGTTTGCAGGTGAGTATATGCTCATCGGCAAACCACAAAATAAACAAAAACAAAATTTTTACGGTTTTCGTTTCATAGCAGTTCTAAATAACGTGAGTTCAGGTTAAGAATTTAAGCCGATATTCCTCTCTAAAGCAGTCCCCACAAGGGAAACAAGACAACTATGAACCCATATTTTTTTTGCTTAATAATCAAGAATTTAAAACAAAAATATAGTTTTGGGCTAATTTAGCATAGCTCTGGAGAATACTACTTGGTAGATATAGGTTTCAGCCCTTCTTATCCCGAACTCACGTTAATCAAGAGGATCGTGACTATCGCTATAAGCGATCGGAGTATGCAGCGCGGGGGATTATGGAATATTGGATCGTTGACCCGATCTCCAAAAAACTAACGATTTTGCAATGGGTTGAGGGTTTTTACGATGAGTTGGTATTTATTGACGAGATGGCGATCGCATCGCCATTACTGGGAGATCTAGATTTGACTGTGGCGAAACTTTGGCAAAGTTGAGCAGTTTTTGATAATTGTTGATCGTAAATGGGGAATATAATTATACTTTGTATAATCCTGAAGTGTACGGCAATGGAACTAGAGTTAAAAAAGTGGGGTAATAGCCTTGGATTACGCATTCCGCATAAATTGGCGGTGAGTTATGGCTTAGAGGAAAACTCGATTGTGGAAATTTTGGAAACCGAGTCAGGGCTGATAATTCGCAAAAAGACTATTCTTGCTAGTCTTCAGTCTCTATTAGCAACAATTCCGCCAGATTTTACTTATCCTGATGATGTAGAGGACTTTGTTAAAAGTGCGCCAACTGGTCAAGAGCTTTTATGAGTGAGGTGTCTTTGCTAGAGCGAGGGGCAGTGAGTCGGATTAACCTTAACCCGACTCAGGGCAGGGAACAGATGGGAAATGCTCGTCCTTGTTTGGTTTTGAGTAATACGCTATTTAATCAGGTGCGAAATGGTTTGGTGATTGTGTCACCAATTACAAGTACGGTCAAGCCAGAGATTCAAACTTTGATTGCTATTCCTGAAGAGTATCGTGTGAAGGGATCGGTGATTGCTGAGCAGGTGCGGACTTTCGATTTAAGCGATCGCTGGTGGCAAGATACGGGCGAGATATTAGCGGCGCAGTTTGTAGATCGGGTGGTTGCGGTGCTTCGGTTAATTATTGATTGAGTTTTGCTTTGACAAATTTTGATGGATTTTAATGAATACGGGCGAACTTTTAGAAAAATATTTTGATGTGGCTTTTGCTGCGCCTGATGGAGTGAAGAAGTTGCGGGAGTTGATTTTGTCGCTGGCGATGTAGGGGAAGTTAGGGGCGCAAGATCCTAATGATGTTCCTGCTAGTGATAAGTCTGCTAGCTCAACTAAACAAATAGAACTACCAACAGCAATTGTAAAAAAACATATTATTCCACTTCCACCACTTGCCGAACAACGCCGAATTGTCGCCAAGATTGATGAATTGATGGCGCGATGCGATGAACTGGAAAAACTGCGGGGAAATTTAGAGAGAGTCCAAACTAAGCTCCTAAACGCAGCCATGACAAAAGTTTGATTAAAAACCCTAATTTATCCATGTCAATATATTTGTATATACAAAATGTATTATATATTTTATGGACTTTGAATGGGACGAAAATAAAAACCAGCTAAACCAACAAAAACACTGTATTAGCTTTGAAGAAGCCAAAGAAATTTTTTATGGAGTAATTTTTACCTTTGTTAGTAACAAACTAGACTATGGAGAAATCCGAGAAATTAGCATAGGCACAATCAACAACATCGTAGTTATTGCCGTAGTCCATACCAACCGTCAAGGCAAAATCCGTCTTATCTCTGCCCGAAAAGCTACCCCAAAAGAGAGGAAAAAATATCATGAGTATCTCGCAAAAAAGACTTGAAGAAATTCAAAATATTCCCGATACAGAAATTGATACCTCAGACATCCCCGAATTAGACGATGATTTTTGGTTAAATGCCAAAATGATCACGCCCATGACAAAACAAGCAGTCTCTATTCGATTGGATAGCGACATTTTAGAATGGTTTAAAAGTCAGGGCAAAGGCTATCAATCAATGATTAATAATGTCTTGCGTACTTACGTCAATCATCAGCAAAAAAACTCATAAATTTAAATTACTCTCTAGCTGAATGACATCATGTTGTCACAAAATGCGATCGCCTTATGGCACTTTGCGACAGCAGTTCAGCCCCTCTAGCCGCCAATTCTAGGATGACAAGAACCTAATCTCCAAGTCCCTCAGAATTGGGTACAAACCAAAACCACCCTGAATGATATGTGAAAAAATGAGCTTCGGCTTTGTTCAGTCATCGCTATATGCTGGCTGGGTGGAGTCGATTAGAACTCATTTATGATCGCTATAGTAGTACCAACAGTAAGAAACATAGTAAGCAATGATCCAAAGTATTGCCCTAGCTAGCAGCATCATGATGTCCGCGATCGCTAGCTTTCAGCCTGCAAATGACAATTGGAAACCCCTTAGAGGCTCAGGCGCAGTAGTGTTAATGCGCCATGCGATCGCCCCCGGTACGGGTGATCCTGATAATTTTCAATTAGGAAACTGTCAGACTCAGCGCAATTTATCCGAGGAAGGACGCAGACAGGCAACCCTAGCAGGTAATCAGTTTCGTAACAGAGGCATTGCTGTTAACAAGGTTCTGTCGAGTCAATGGTGTCGCACTTTAGAAACAGCGACTTTGCTAAATTTGGGTAAAGTCCAACCTGAGCCAATTCTAAATTCTTTTTTTCGCGATCGCCGTAGTTCATCTAGCCAGACAGATCAGCTACGCCGCCTGATTAGAGAGCATCAACAGGACGTAATCGTGATGGTAACGCATCAAGTTAATATCACCGAACTTACGGGCATAGTGCCAAGGTCTGGGGATGTTGTTATCGTCAAAGCTAAGCCCGATGGGGAAATTCAAATATTAGGCGAACTAGATCCAAGTTCGTAGTTTTATAGCTGTTTCAAATAAGAGTTAGGGCTTCGACTTCGCTCAGCCAGCAGTATACGTTGGCTGAGCGAAGTCGAAGCCTCTTCTAAATATTTAGAATTGCTATAGAAACTCTAGCAAGGTTTCGCGGCGCGAAATCTTGCTCTTAGCCCCAAAAGAAAAGCTGCGCTTCGCGCAGCTTTTCTTTTGGGATTTAAAAAAATTTAGAGAAGATCAATTTGTTCTTGAATTGAGGCGGCAGAACGGTGTAACTCAGCCTGTTCTTGCTCCGTTAGATTAAGCTCAATTACTTTTTCAACGCCTTGCCTGCCCAAGCACACAGGCACACCCATAAAAATATTTTGCAAACCATATTCTCCTGTGAGATGCGCTGCCGCAGGGACGACGCGCCGCCGATCGCATAGGATCGCTTCCACCATCACATAGGCTGCCGCCGATGGCGCAAAGTAGGCGCTCCCCGTCTTCATCAACTTGACGATTTCTGCACCACCGTTACGAGTCCGCGTTACCAAACGGGCGATCGCCTCAGCACTTAGTAGATCAGTAATTGGCACACCGTTAACCGTCGATAATCGCGGTAAAGGCAACATTAGATCACCATGACCACCAAGGACATTGGCATAGATATCAGCACTAGAAATCCCTAACTCCATCGCAATAAAACTCTGAAAGCGGGACGCATCCAAAATTCCCGCCATGCCGACCACGCGATGGGGTGGCAGCTGGCTTACTTGCCAAGCCAAATAGGTCATCACATCAAGGGGATTCGTAATGATGATTAAAATTGCATCGGGAGACTCCGCGATCGCCTGTTGCACCACCTCGCGCACGATCTGCGAATTGATGCGTAAAAGATCATTGCGGCTCATACCCTCCTTGCGGGGCAGTCCTGCGGTGACAACAATAATGTCTGAGTCTTTGGTGTCAGCGTATTGATTTGTACCGATGATCTGGCGATCGTGATGGGCGATCGCACGGGACTGCATCAAATCAAGGGCAATCCCTTGGGGCTTACCTTCGACAATATCGCACAACACTACATCCGCTAAATTTGCCTCAACAATTCGCTGCGCCAACATCCCGCCGACATTACCAGCGCCAACAACTGTAACCTTTGGCGATCGCCGATCATTCTTTTGCATCTATTGACTTGATTGAGGTGAATATGATTTCTAACCGACATAAAAAATGGGCGGCACTTAGTGCCGCCCATTTGTCTAAAACTTAATCGTGCGGCGATGAGCAGCGACGGATTCTGCTAGACCGATCGCCATAAAATTAGCGAGCAATGCCGATCGCCCATAACTGAGCCAAGGCAGGGGAATACCCGTCACAGGAGCGACATTAATATTCATGCCAATATTTACAAAGGTTTGAAAGAGGACAAAGGAAAATACCCCGATCGCTATTAATGAGCCGAAGTTATCCCTTGCATTGACCGCAATCACCAGTAAGCGCCAGCAAATACCCACAAACAGCAATAAAACGCAGATACAGCCAATAAATCCAAACTCTTCACCGATCGCTGAAAAAATAAAATCGGTATGCTGCTCAGGAATAAAACTAAGTTGGGTTTGCGTTCCCTTTAGCCAACCCTGACCCATTAGTTTACCTGCACCGATCGCAATCTTGGATTGGATTACGTGATAGCCTGCGCCTAGCGGATCTTGATTGGGATCAATAAATAGTAATAGGCGTTTTTTCTGGTAATCATGGAGAACATTCCATAGGAGGATGCCTGCCTGTCCTGAGACGAGATTGACGACGATCGCAATCACAGTACTAGCGATGCGAAACCAAGGTAGAGAGACCCATGCGGCGATCCCCATCAGGATTACCCAAACGATCCAAGCAGGTAAATAAATTGAGAAGAGAATCGCTGAAACAATTGGTGAAAAAATCAGCAAGAGCCAGCCCAAACTTGCCCCTGCCCAATAGAGCATGCCAATGGTGATCGCTGCAAATACCAGAGATGTACCAAGGTTGGGTTGTAAAAAGATCAAGATCCAAGGGGGAACCGTAACCCAAGCCACTTTTAGTGCATCAATGGGACTTTGGATTGGACGATCCTGCATCACGGCAGCGAGGGAAATAATAATCCCGACCTTAGCAAATTCCGATGGCTGGATATTAAAGCTACCAATCGTAATCCAGCGCTCTGCTCCGAGGGCAGTTGTGCCGATCGCCAATACCAAAATCAACGAGAGATTGGTGATCGCGTAGGTAACCCAATGCAGGCGCAGAAATTGATCGTAATGACAACGGGCGATCGCAAACATCAAGATCAGACCAATAATGCCCGTAATCCAATGCTGCCACCACTCAGTAGTTCTAGAACTGAAGTCAGAACTATAGATGGCAACACCACCTAAAATCATCAAAATAATCGGGAAGATCAACAGCAACGGATCGGCATCACGCCACTCGCGTTTGATATTTTCCCAACTCGGTAATTCTAAACCTTTTACGATCATAAATCTCTGTAATCAAGCTCCTAGGGCTTACCTAGCCATGATCTTAGCAATCATTTGCTTTTTCATGACTCTATTTACTATATAACAATCAAGAAAGGCTTCGACTCCGCTCAGCCAACGTAACATTGCTGGCTGAGCAGAGCCGAAGCCTTCTTTTTGGGCAGATCATTCACTTTTCCAAAATCAAAATGCCCATCATGCCATTGGCGATCGCATAGTGGGTCGCATGGGCAAAACCCGCAGCTTTGGCGAGGCGAACCTGTTCGGAGCCGATGGGAAACCTCGCTAGGCTCGGCGCAATATAGGCATATTCATCGGTCATCTTAAAGCGATCCGCTAACGGTACAACCACCCGATCTAGATAAAAGTCTTGGAAAATTTGCATCAGGCGATCGCTAGGGCGATGAAAATCTAAGATCGCCGCCTTTGCTCCATCCTTTAAAACCCGATGTAACTCCGCTAGGCATTGCGGAATATTCACCACATTTCGCAAGCCATAGGCAAGGGTCGCGCCATCAAAGGAGCGATCGCCAAAGGGCAGATCTAAAACATTCCCCTGCTGCCAAGTTATACTTTGAGCGATTTTTTGTTCTTGTTGCTTGCTCTTGTCAGCAGCGATCGCCAATAGTTGCTCTGAGAAATCAACGCCAACGACCCTACCCGCAGGAACGACTCTCTGCGCCAATAAAAAAGTCATATCTCCAGAACCACAGCAGAGATCGAGCCATGATTCCCCTTGTTTTGGCTCACACCAAGCCAGTGCCATTTTTTTCCAAATCCGATGCTGACCTAAGCTCAATAGATCGTTAAAGCGATCGTAGACGGGAGCGATGCGATCAAAAATTTGTCGGACATCATTTTCCGAAGGTTGAGCCATAGATTTAATAAAAAAATAAAAAATTAAAGTAGAGGAAAAGTAAAGAATTAACAAGCGATAATCATCTAGACCGATGGCTTAAATTACGTCTAAAGCCCATACTCAGTTGCCATCTGGGATTTACGCAGCAAAATTTAATAAAGCTGTCAATCCCGCTCCATAGCTTTGTGAACTTAGATTCAGTGTTTATGCTGAGCACCACGAACGATAATACCTTTTTGATCATGCGACAATAAGTACTCAGACATTTAACCGCAAATAGTTTGCCTAGCTATGCAAAAAATTTGGTCAAGTAAGAGCAAGCGATCGCAACCATCAATCCCTGAATCCGAACTCGGTATAGTAGACGAAAAAGCTCTACAGGATTCACAAAATCCAACGGATCAGGTGACGGAATCAATGGATCTGCTGGCGCAAGAATCGAACAATTCAGATACGCTATTAGCCCAAGAAGTATTACCAGTAAACGCCCCAGAATCAGTTGCGACTGAAGATAATCCCAAATGGTTTTTACAATATTTACCCAAAATAATTGCGGATAATCTGATCGCTCCTAGAGAATGGCAATTGCCCACCTCTTTGCTGGTTCTGGCGATCGGTGTAGGTGGACTGGCGATCGTCACCACCTTGGGGATCCGCTATCTGACCATACTCGATAGCCCCACAAACGTCTTCAGTTGTAAATCTAAAATTCAAGGAGACTGGCAAACGCCCTTTGGCAAACTAACCTTAAGCGAAACTTCGGATTTGGTGTCTGGTAAGTATGAATATGTCAACTTTGAAAGGGGCAAGGTAATGGGTGAACTGACAGGCGAGACTAACAATAACGTTGTCAGCTTCAAATGGCAAGAAACCTCAGACCAACAGGTAAAAAGTCGAGGACAAGGAACATTAATTTTTTCTGAGGGCTGTCAAGAATTTTATGGTAGCTATGGAGAAGAAGGAAAAGCTAATAGTTTTACTAGCTGGCAAGGATATCGAACAAAATAAGTAAATGCTAAAAAGATTATTTATTTGTATTTATTTACTTGTCTTTTATTTGGCAAATACGAAGTATTTATACAGATATTGACGAATGGCTAATTAGGTATATTCATCAATCACTATTTCGTAATGCAGCAATTAGTTCAATATCTTTTTTAAGTGTTACCAAGCATAGTTATGATGTAATGCTGATTAAAAGTTTGGTTGCAAATTTCTATGGCATGACTAGAGGTTTGTCTAGGATAACGGCTATATTATCGGATTGCGATTTATCCCCAAAGAACTCAATCATCAAGACACTGTTGACAAACAGGGACGCAAACTATGGAAATCGATGACACTACAATCGAATCATTTACGCTTATTGAGAAGCTCAATGAGATCGGTATTGCGCTTTCAACTGAAAAAAATACACCTAAATTACTAGAGATGATCTTGCGGGGGGCAAAGACGATCTTAAATGCGGATGCGGGGACACTTTATCTAGCTACAGAAGATAAAAAATACCTGCAATTTGAAATCATTATGAATGATTCCTTGGGCATCATGATGGGAGAAGAGTTAGGGGAGCCAATTCCGTTTGAGCCTCTACCTCTCTACGATGAACATGGTTTGCCCAATAACACGATGGTGGCAGCCCATGCCGCCCTCTACAAAAAAACGATTAATATCCCTGATGCTTACATTGCTGAAGGTTTTGACTTTGCAGGGACAAGGGCGTTTGATACGAGGACAGGTTATCGATCGCAGTCATTTTTGACTTTGCCGATGCTCAACCATGAAAATGAGTTGATTGGGGTATTGCAGTTAATTAATGCTAAAGATCCGCTCGATCGCCAAATTGTCGAATTTTCGCAGGTGGCGCAACGGATTGCGGAGTCTCTGGCATCACAGGCGGCGATCGCCTTGACCAACAACCGACTAATTGGGCAATTTCGAGAATTATTTGAATCATTTATTAACCTTATCTCTGAGGCGATCGACAAAAAATCGCCCTACAATGGCGCTCATTGCCGCCGCGTCCCCACCTTGACGATGATGATTGCCGATGCTGCTTGCAAAGCTGATTATGGGATTTTTAGAGACTTCGATCTCAATGAAGATGAACGCTATGAGCTAAAAATTGCAGGACTGCTCCATGACTGCGGTAAAGTCACTACGCCTGTCCATGTGATCGACAAAGCCACCAAGCTAGAAACTATTTTTGATCGTATTCATTTGGTCAATACTAGATTTGAGGTGCTGAAACGGGATGCCGAGATTAGATTCTTAAATCAAAAAATTGCGGCGATCGAATCAGGCAATCTCAGTATCATTCCTGATCTAGAGGCGGGACTACAGCAAAGGCTCTCACAATACTCTAGCGATCAAAATTTTCTCCGCGTTTGTAATGTGGGCGGGGAATTTATGCACGATGAGTATAAAGAGAGACTGCAACAGATCGCAGGTTATCGCTGGATTGATCCGCAGGGCGTGGAGACTAATTTCTTAACGGACAATGAAGTTTATAACCTCAGCATTTCACGAGGAACTCTAACAGCCGAGGAGCGCAAGGTGATCAATGATCACATCGTGGTTACTATCGAAATGTTGGAACAACTCCCCTATCCACGCAACCTGCGCCGCGTCCCTGAGTATGCAGGCGGACACCATGAACGGATGGATGGTAAAGGCTATCCCCGTGGTCTGACCCGTGATCAAATGTCTTTGCCTGCGCGAATGATGGGAATTGCCGATATTTTTGAGGCACTGAGTGCGAAGGATCGTCCCTATAAAAAGGGGAAAACCCTGACGGAATGCCTACATATTCTCGGAAAGATGCGGTTGGAAAATCACATTGATCCAGACTTGTTTGATCTATTCGTGAGTCAAAAAGTTTACAGACGCTATGCTGAAGAGTATCTTGATCCCGATCAAATAGATGATGTGGATGAAGATAACATTCCAGGATATGAACCGCCAAAGTTGTCTGCCTAAATATTTTATGAAAGCGCACCCCGAAGGAGTGCGCTTTCATAAAATAAAATATACAAATGCTTTAGGATTCCTGTGGAGAGATTTAGGTTAGTATTTTCTATCCTAGGCAGATCTACCACCATCACAAAAAATTGTTTCTGTATTTATTTATGTTTTCCCAGTTTCGCGCACAGTATCCACAGGGCAGTATCCAAACTGAGATGCTTCCTAAAATTGATGGTCTCCATGCTTTTAGGGCGATCGTATCTCAGGGGGATGCGGTGATGGGGACAGCGACGGCTGTGGATAGTGATCTAGAAATTGCGGAAGATCGGGCGATTAAACGAGCCTTGACGATCGCAGGGATCACCTTTGAGCATAGTTTCGATGGTTATGGTGACTATGCGGGGCGATCGCCGATCTTAACTCAAGTTTCTCGCGAACCGACGACGATCAATTCTCTACCCTCAGCTCATTTTCAGCCGCAGCTTGAGAGTGTCGCTAAGGTTCATGCTGAGCCTAACCATGTTGATACTGGTGACAGCATGGATAATTACTCGCATAGTTATCAGCAAAATTATAGCTCCCAAGATAACTATGGCGATCGCGAAGTTATTCGAGAGATGCCGCGTCAGGTCGAGCCAGCACCCATTTCCGTGCCAGTTCCCAGCCCAGTGCCAGTTCCTAGCCCAGTGCCAGCACCGATGACCGCCGATCCGATCGATTTGTCCGATGCTATTTCTAAGATCGATGTGGAGATGGATCGCTTGGGCTGGACAAAGAAGGATGGGCGTGATTACCTATTGCGAAATTTTGATAAAAAAACGAGACAAGAGTTGACTAATCATGAGTTAGGTCAGTTTCTCAATCATCTCAAGTCCTTGCCTTCACCAATGCGTCAAGCATCAAGCCCTACTAATGAAGAGTTTTTCTAGTTGTTAAAGTCTTGGCTTTTAGTTCAAACTATGCCAAATTCTAGATGTCAAATTATAGCTGCCGCCATGTTTGTCAGGACATAAAACCAGAAAGCGAGTGGCGGCGCGAAGCGCCGCCACTCGCTTTATAGAATTATCTCAGCCGAGAAGCTGATCCAAGTATTAGAAGCACAGATTGCTTTTCCATAGCCAAGGCATTGCCCAATGAAATCTCTTAACTTTCAAGAAGAACTAAGTTTGTTGATTCGTGCGAAATGTCCGATTATTTATATCGTGACATGGGAGGAGGAACGGGCAGAAAAGGCGATCGCCCAAGTCGCTCAAGAATGTGGTCCCCCACGTCAGATGTTTTATTACGATCTAGTTAAGGGGTTTGAGCATAATCAGGAGGGGAAAAACAATCTATTACAAGCCTTGCAAATCGTGGAGAATAGCGATCGCCAGACTGCCACAATCTATGTATTTCGAGATTTACACCGTCGGCTTGCTTCACAACGTCTTGATGAGACTCTGGTGCGCCAGCTTCGCAATCTGTATCGCAGTTTTCGCAATCAACGTAAAACTCTAATCCTGTTGAGTCCATTACTAGAGTTACCCACTGAGCTAGAAGAACAGGTGGCAGTGCTGTACTTCCCTCTCCCTGAAACGAAGGAAATTCGCATCATCATCAAGCAAATGATCCCGCCTGAGCAGTTGCGTCTGGAGGGCAATAGTTTAGAGCAGTTGGTTAAGGCTTGTATGGGGATGACCCGCGATCGCATTTGTCACACGCTTTCTAAATCGATTGTGCAGAAACGGTTTGTGAATGAGTCAGATATTGATCGAGTTTTGATCGAGAAGCAAAAGCGGATTCGCCAAACAGAATTTTTAGAATTTTTCACCCCCAATGAAACCCTCGATAGTATCGGCGGGTTGGATAATTTCAAGCTGTGGTTGATGCAGCGCCAACTTGCCTTTTCGGATGAAGCGCGAGCCTTTGGATTGCCCAACCCGCGCGGTGTATTGTTATTGGGGATTCAAGGTACGGGCAAAAGTTTATGTGCTAAGGCGATCGCCAATCTCTGGCGGCTCCCCCTGTTGCGCCTAGATGTGGGGCGGCTGTTTGGCAGCTTAGTCGGTCAGTCCGAGAGTCGCACCCGCCAGACGATTCAGCTTGCTGAAGCCCTTGCGCCTTGTATTTTATGGATCGATGAAATCGACAAAGCCTTTGGGGGGATTGCCAACAGCATGGGCGATTCGGGGACAAGTCAGAGGGTTTTAGGCACGCTCCTAACTTGGATGCAGGAAAAATCGAGTCCTGTATTTGTGGTGGCGACTGCCAATAATATCCACGCACTGCCACCTGAGCTATTACGCAAAGGGCGCTTTGATGAATTGTTCTTTATCAACTTGCCCACCTATGAGGAGCGTCAAGAGATCTTTGCCCTGCATCTCAAGCGGTTTCGTCCAATGGAGATTCGTAACTTTGATATTGACAAGATGGCGACGATCTCCAAGGAATTTAGTGGCGCGGAGATCGAACAGGTGATCGTCGAGGCGATGTATCGCGCTTTTCATGAACAACGGGATGTAAATACGGAAGATATCCTCGCGGCAATTGCGGAAACCTATCCATTAGCCAGTACCGCCCGTGAGCAGATTAGCTTTATGCAGGCATGGGCAACTCAAGGTAGAGCTAGAAGTGCATCAAAAACTGAGTCTATGCCTTCCCTAAATAAGCGGGGCAGTAATGGATCTGGATCAAGCTCCAGCAATAATGTCATTGAAATCATGAAAAAAGCGCCGATGGATCGTCTGCCAGATCCATCAGCGACATCGCTCGAAGCGGAACAGCTAGTGAAGGAGAAAGAGAAGGCGGAGAAGTCTGCCAAGGTATTAAATGAATTAGATAAATTAGCGGAACAATTAATTGAAAGATCGATGGAGACGCTAATCGAAAGAGCGATCGACTCACCACCCAAAAATCGATCTCAGAGTGCAGCAACCAGTTCTACTCCAAAAATGGAAAAAATGGAACTGATTGCCGCGAGCGAAAGTGTCTCCACTGAAGCTGTTACTGAACCAATTAAGATCAAACATCGTCCTTTACCATTGCCGCCCCTGCCCCAGATTAAATCTAGTTCTGAGCCATGACCCCCTATCCTGCTAATTCCTTTGATGATTCGGATTTGCCGCAGTTGCAGGCGATCAAAGCTCACTTAGACCTAGTGCTGTTGGCGCTAGAGGCACTTACGGGCATTGGCTCCGATGAGATGTTGCTAGTTGCCGAGAAGTTAGGATTAGAAGAATTTTTGAGCGATCGCATTACACTATGGCGATTGCGGCAAGCTAGCCCACTGCGGAAGGGAAAAGGGCGCAAAAAGCTCGATGTCGATGAGGCGCGGGCGATGACGCTAATTAGTTGTCATTTGGCAATGCAGCAGCAATTCGCGATTCGCAATGCTGTCGCCCAACTGGAAAAATGTACGGCGCTAAAGCATCCACCACACCGTGAGCCAGTTTTGGGAGACTATCTCGATCGCTTTAATAGTCTCTACCAAGAGCGTATGGCGGAAGAAGATCAAGCAAAACCTGACGCAATCCAAAGATTAGCTCTAAAATTATTAATAGACTTACTTTTTTATAGCTCTCAGATTGGTTCCCGTCGCCTCTGGGTAGCTCTGCTAGAGCGCAGTCAATAGTCATACCGCTCGAACCTATATGCGTTACTCCTCTTCCGACTCATCACCACCGAATACGCTCAACCGTCGCTATGAGTTGCCGACCTGTCTATTGGAGATCTGGACAGAGCGATCGCCTTTGTCGGATTGGCAATCGCAAATTGTGGCGCAAAATCTCAGATTTCGGTTGCGACTGTCGGAAGGTCAGCGCATTATTCAGGGCAATCAGCAACAGATTAGTAATTTGATTACGGCGATTACCAGCTATTGCGATCGCTGGCTTGCCCAAGATGATTTGATTAATCTCAACCATGCGATCGAGATCCCGCAGCTCGCTAAGTTACAACTCTCGACCCTACAACTCTTTGATCTCTACGAAAGCCTAGAGCGCTGTGCCGATGAGTTTGTGATCTTGCCAAGTCTGACCCTAGAGGTCAGCCGCCCCCATTGGAATTGGTTGAAGGTGATTGCGGGGGCGATCGCGATTATGGGAGTTAGTCTGGGCGCAGTTAGGTTAATCTCTAATCCCTTTGGAGAACAGCCCAGTTTCCAAGTCGCTGTCACCGAATCTCCCAGTTCTCCATCAGGATCTGATAGCCAAGCGACATCTATTCCCAACACTACACCTAATCGTGCCGAAAGCTCTCCACAAGCAGCGATCGCTCCAAAATCTAGCGCTCCTGCATCTAAAAAGTCCGAGCTAGCTAATTCCGTACCATCAGGAGCCGCCGCTACTCAAGCTCCACCGTCCAATCAACCCAATGCGATCGCCTCTAGTTCGCCAGATCCAAGCCTCAATAAAGTAGCTGCTGCACCAGCTCCCGAAACTTTTAGCACCGCTCGCAGTCGCTCTAGATCCCCAGAGATGGAGTCAAGGCAAGCTGCTGCTGATCAAAACAATAATCAATCCTCGACCTTGGGGGCTAATGCTAAGCCCACTCCTAGGAGTAGCGATCGCATTTTAGACTCCGCTTCTTCCAGAGCGGCAGAGTCTAGCCCTGCTCCATCTTCACCAACGATGCGCAAACCAGAGCCGTTCAATTCTTCACCCTCTCTAATTTCTCCCCCTCCATTACCGCAGACAAGTTCCCCAACTACGCTTTCTGGGGCATTACAGGTCTTACAAGTTCAGTCTGACTTACCAAGCGATGTTCTCAATGATTTTGTAAGGTATATCCAGTTGCAGAAGTTGCAAACCTCCGCCACGGGTCTCATGATTATCAATATCGAGATTAATCAGTCTCAAATAACGATCAGCAACGATCTATCAAGTTCCACCTTTACCGATCAACCAGCGATCGCCGAGTTAATTTCCAGAATTCGTCAATGGCGATCGCCAAACCCAAGTTCAGGTAAAGCGCGTGTGATTATCCAAATCAATTCTTAAAAGAATGCTTACGGTGGTCTCTCAAGAATTGAGCTAGGCTCGACAGTTACTGCCTATAGCAGTTCTAAATAAGTTTTAAGAGGCTTCGACTCCGCTCAGCCATCGGTATACAGTGACTGAGCAGAGTCGAAGCCCTAGTTTTCTTATTTGAATTGTCTATATCAATTGAGTTGAAAGATAAAGGTAACCTTATCGCCTTTGCCCAGAGAAATGCGATCGCCAGCCCTTAGCTTGTGACGATTGCCTGTCGGTAAAGGTAAATTATTAACATAGGTTCCATTGGAGCTACCCGTATCCTCAAAATAAAATATTCCACCTTCAGCACGAATATCGCCATGAATCCGCGAGACGATATCGGAATCAGGAAAACCCGAAACATCAATATCAGGCGGAATCACCGTGTTGGGCTTACCAATATGGATCACGGGCAGATGGGCAGGGAGTTCTAAGGTCAAATTAGTCTGCACATGGAGTAACGATGCCGAAAACTGCTGGAGTTGAGTTCTAACATTTATCGGCGCAGGGTTAATGGAAGCATCTGGAATATAGCTCGGATTACTGATGGGAACAGTTGCATTGAGATTGCCCGATAGATTTTCCGATGCACCTATTGTAGGACTAGCAGACAAGCCAGACTCCACAGAATTGATCTGTCCTTCAAACAGCTCCGCCACTTCAGGATAGGTCGGCACATAGTTAGAGCTACTTTCATTAGCGCTCTTACCTGCGGTTATAGGCTCTTGACTTTGGTCAGGGATTTGGTTATTCATCTCGCTAGAAAAAGGTGTTGGAGAATTTTGGGAATTAATAGTATTGGTCAAATCAGGCGCGATCTCGACGGGAAATTCGCCAGACGACTCACCTTGCACAGGACTGGGATGGGGTGAGGTGAGGTTAAATCCACAATGTCCACAAAATTTAGCATCCGATAGTACTGTTGATTCGCAATTGGGGCATTGGATATATCGAATGACGGGCAGTAGCGTGAAACAAGCTTCACAGTTCACAGCTCCATCGGGATTATTATGGGCGCAGTTGGGGCAACTAATCATAGTTCAATGACTAACTCTTAGATTGGACTCTTGGGTTGGATTCTTGGATTGGACTGTTAAATTTGCAAGGATCTAGTTAGAATTTTCGGGGTTGTTGGGTACTTGCAATATGGTTTTAGACGCGATACGGGTCTTTTTACGGTCAGCTTCACTTAAAGCTGTGCCTGTCTGCAAGCGCGTAGCATTATTTTGCAAGATAGTTGAGGCATTTTGATCGCCCATTTGTAAGGCAGTTTGAGCAGCCGATTGCAACATGGTAGCCGCTCCTAGGCGATCGCCTTCCTTGAGTTTTTGCTCAGCAAGCTGGGTTTGGCGATATTTGGCTAGGGCAAGCAGATAGGGCTGTACCTGCGGATCCATTTGTGGTGTAAAGTCCCGCACTAATTCGGCAGCGATCGCCACTGGTGGTGACATGGTATTCACCTCCGCTTTAGCGGGTACGTCGTAGCGTACTTGTACCGTCAGCAAAGGGATCTCACAGCTATCGGGCTGGCTCTCCAGATGACTAGCGGGGCTGATATAGAGGTTACACAATACCACCCGTTCCACATCAGTCATCAGATCGCCTAAACGCACAAGAATGGCATTACCTTCGATCTGATAGGGTATCTCGATCGCATCGGGCGCGACTTGGGCGATCGGCTTTAATTCCGCCAAGCGCACATGGGGCGAGAGTTGCAAGACCAGATAGGCATTGGTCAAACCGATCGCCTGTACCCGTTTTAGCAGTTTTTGAAATTGTTCGCCCGCCGAGGCAGGGGAATCAATATAGGACATTGCGCCGCCGCCTGCGTCGGCAATACGTTCTAATACGTCCTGATTCCAGCTATCACCAAAACCAAGACTATGCAGAGTCATGTTGTACTCCGTGGCAAGGCGCGAAAATTGAATACAGCGCTCGTTATCGCCATGCTCATTTTCGCCATCGGTCAATAAAAAGATTTGACTAACAGTGCCGACTTTACCCTTGCTTGTTTCCTGTAACCCAAGTTTGATCGCATCGTCGATACAAGTACCACCTGAAGCCTTGAGGGATTGAATATTAGCTTTGATTGTCTCGGTGCGATCGACAAACTGATTGTCAACTACCACCTTCGCTTTGTGATCAAAGCCAATCACACTAATCCGATCTTGGGGATACATACAATCCACCAAATCACGGGCAGCTTGCTTGACCGTCTCCAGAGGCTGACCACCCATAGAGCCACTATGGTCTAGTACCAAACATAAATTTAACGGTGCAGAATTGCCCTCTGAGGCGGCAGATACAGAAATTGCTAGCTGGCGCTGACTGCTACTCTGACTACTATCAAGATAGCGATCGCTCAATTTACAGGTCAGATTCACGCTCATTTAAGCTTCTATCCCTAGGATCTCGTAGGCTTTTTCTAGAATTTCATCAGGGTCAAAGGGTTTAGTCATGTAGATGTCTGCACCAACGTCTTTACCGCGATTACGGTCAAACTCTTGCCCCTTAGCAGTGAGCATGATGATATAAACATTAGTTAATTCTAGTTCGCCCTTTACCTTTTTGCAGACATCATAGCCGTTCATTTTCGGCATCATCACATCTAGGAATACTAAGTTGGGCTGTTCACGTTCGATGGTTTCTAGAGCTTCTAGACCATTTGTTGCGATAAAAATTTCCACATCATGATCTTCTAGCTCTTCTAAGGTTTGCTCTAACAACAAACGAATATGCGGCTCATCATCAACGATTAATAGCTTTTTGCTCATTTGCAAGCCTTGAGAGTTAATCAAAACTAATGTATCACTTACGCAGCTTCAAGTTCAAAAAATGACGGATTGGGCTAATCTCGCATCGCTATTTTTTTCGGCTAGAATGGATTACAAAACTACATACTCGCAGGATTTGTATGGATACCATCGACTTAGAGAAGCTGTTTCAAAAAAGCTACTATGTCACCCTCGGCGCGACATCATCACTGCTTGAGGTAATCCAAGACCCCATCAAGCGCGAAGAAAATCTGCAACGCTTAGGACGAAGCTTTGATCAAATTACTCAAGAACTCGCTGAAAAGGGAGTTACGGTAGAGGCGGAAGCAAGAAGTTATGTGGATAACTTCATCGCTCAGCAAGTAAATGGCTCTGCTCCCACCAACTCCACAACTAAGTCTGAAAATACGGGGCTAACTACGGTCAACACCACTGCTCAAACCGTTGAAGAAAATACTCCTAGTGTTGCAGAACCAAGGATTAAATCTAATGTGCGTAGTGAGATTCAAGAACTAACGGAACAACTTGCCAACTTACGTTCTGAGTTGGAACAGCTACGTTCTAAGTAATTGCCAAGAGACAGATTTTATAGCGCTTTGCGCTGACTTAAAATTTTTTCTGGACTAACCCAAATATCGATAAAAGCAAAAAGACATCGCGAAGCGATGTCTTTTTGCTTTTATCGATGGGCTAGCCCGATCGCTTGTTGGATATTGTCTAAGCCATGCTGATCGAGCTTCGTAACTAGACCTTGCAAAATTGACTTGATCATCATGGGACCTTCGTAGATTAGCCCTGTATAGATCTGCACGATCGCCGCGCCCGCCGTGATCTTTGCCCAAGCATCTTCCGCCGTAAAAATGCCGCCAACACCGATAATGGGCAGCTTACCCTCAGTGGTTTGCCAAATCAAATTGATGACGGCAAGGGAGCGATCGCGGACGGGTTGACCACTGATACCGCCTGCCTCTTCGGTGACAGGTTTGCCAGTAATCGAGAGGTGGGTGGTGGTCAGATGTTGGCGCGAGATCGTGGTATTGGTGGCGATGATCCCTGCGACACCTTGGGCTTGACTGGTTTTGACCACTGCGATAATGTCCGCATCATTTAGATCTGGGGCAATTTTGACTAAGATCGGCTTGTTAGCGGTATTAATCGGTGTTAACTCTTGCAAAATCCCCACTAACTGCTCCGTGGCTTGGAGATCGCGCAAATTTGGCGTATTCGGCGAACTGACATTAACGACAAAATAATCACCAAATTCATAGAGCGATCGCAAACTTTCGGCATAGTCAAACTTGGCATCGGCAAGTTCCGTAATTTTTGATTTGCCCAAATTAATGCCGAGGGGAATATGCAGTTGATGATTTTGCAAATATGCCTTGAGGGATGCCGCAGTTAATGCCGCGCCATGATTATTAAAGCCCATGCGATTGAGAACTGCGCGATCGCTAGGTAAACGAAATAACCTTGGCTGAGGGTTTCCCGACTGTCCCTTAGCGGTAATCGTCCCCACTTCCGCAAACCCAAAGCCAAGATTTTCCCATGCGCCGATCGCTTCGGCATTTTTATCAAAACCTGCGGCTAAACCGAGAGGATTCTCAAACTTGAGATCCCAAAGGGTTTGAGCTAGTCGTGCATTGCTATAGTGAAAAGTTGATCTAGCGATCGCTTGCAATTGTGGTGAGTTACTGATTTTTTTGCAAGTGGCGATCGCCAAATTATGAGCCGTCTCTGGATCTAGAGAAAATAGCAGTGGTTTCACCCCATAGCGGTAAGCAAGGTTTAGCATAGGCTTAGACAAATATTTGATAGTCAGGAGTATATTTTCCTATGGTATGGCAATTACTAACCGCGCCCTTTGAAGGACTGATTTGGATTGCCGAACAGATCGAAGAAAGAGCCACGGCAGAATTAGAAAAAACTGAGAACTTACAAAAACGTCTTACCACCTTGCAACTGCGCTTTGATCTCGGTGATATTAGTGAAGAAGAATTCACCGTGCAGGAACAGGAGATTTTAGAAGCAATGGAACAAGAAATCGATGCGAATAATGCTGAGGAATAGGGATTATCTAGCGAGCTTAATTATCTATGGAAGTCAATGAACTGATTAATAGTTACTATGCGGGACGGCGAAACTTTGCAGGCATCAACTTCAGTCACACGGAGCTAAATGGCATCGATCTTAGCCATGCCGATCTCAGTCGCGCTAATCTTAGTGAATCTAGTCTCTACGGCGCAAACTTGAGCAATGCCAAGCTGAATGGGGCAGATCTCAATGGAGCAAAGCTATATCGCGCTACCCTCACCAGTACAAATTTTAGCGGTGCTGATCTTGGTGGAGCAGATTTAAGTGAAGCTAATCTGAGTGATGCCAAGCTCTACGGCACAAATCTCTATCGCGCCATTTTGAGCAAGGCAAAGTTGCCGCGAGCCAAGCTCAATGGCGCAAATATGGAAAAAGTGAAATTAAATCGCGCCGACTTGAGCGAAGCAATTTTGAGGGATGTGAAGTTATTTGGGGCGAGCTTGGATGAGGCGATCTTGCAACGTGCCGATCTTTGTCGTGCCGTCCTCAATGGCGCAAACATTAACAAAGCCATGCTCTGTGAGGTGGATTTAAGCTTTTCTAGTCTCTATGGTGTCAATCTCTGTGATGCTGATTTGAGTGAAGCGGATCTCACCAGTGCCAATCTCCAAGGCGCAGATTTGACGCGCGTCAATTTTTATAAGGCAAATCTCAGTAAGGCTAAACTCGCTGATGCTATCACTGAAAGTATGCGAACGCAGGAGGCGAACCTATCAGGCATTATTTGGTCTTAGAGAAGCAAGTGGCTAGATCGAATTCAGGTTAAGAATGGCGGTGCAAAGCGCCGCCATTCTTAACCTGAACGTCAGTTCGATATCGCCATTTACGCCGCGCGAAACGCGGCGTAAATGGCGATATCGAACTCACCTTAACGTGAATCTATTTATTGCCGTAAGCTTGCCATGACAATCGGACTAAGGAGGTGAGAATCGCGGAGGCAGCGATCGCATTACCCTTACGCCCATCGACACGAATATGGGGGATTAAGGAATCATAGAGTCTTGCCTTGGTGACATCGGCATCGATAAACCCCGCAGGTGTACCGATGACCAAGGCGGGTTTCACCTCCTCCATCTCGATCAGATCCACTAAGGTCGCCAATGCCGTTTGCGAATCACCAATTACAAAGATCGCTTCGGGATACCGCTTGGCAAGGGTTTCAATCCCCCAAGCTGCTTGGGTTTTGCCCTTTTGAGGACGGGTGATCGCTTCGACAGCACAGTAGATGGGATTGGCAAACGTATTAACTACTTCAGGAAAGATAGCAGCCTGTACTGTCGGTACATCAACAACAATTGTGGCGCGAGTGGCGAGGGCGTTTGCACCTGCGGTTAGGGCTTGATCGGAAAACTGCACCAAATGTTTATATTCAAAATCTGAGGTTGCATAGATTACTTGGCGCACAATTTCATATTCGGCTGGCGATAGAGAATGCTCGCCAATTTCTTGGTCAATAATCGCTAAGCTCTGTGCGTCCGTAATATGCCATTCCATAGGGATGTGATGATAGTTGTGATGATCGGGTTAATTAATTTTTATGAGTATAGCGGTATGGGTGATCGCTATGGGAGTTTCTGAAACTGGGACACCTTGGCTAATATTTCGCTAACACCTAGCTAATACTTGTTAATCCCTAGGCTTGTATTTCCACCAAAATTAGGCTTTGGCGGACACAGTTGCGTCCTTCCGCCTTGGCTTCGTAGAGGGCGCGATCGGCGGATTTGAGTAAGCTGGTAATCGCCAAATGGCAACTGGCAAGATTATGTTCTGGGTTAAGGGTCGCCACACCGCAACTAATGGTGACATGGCTTGCGACTTTGGAATATTGGTGAGGCAACTGTAGCGATCGCACGATTTCCGCAGCTCTCAAGGCGACATTTAACCCGCCCTCACTATCTGTATTTGGTAAAACTATGGCAAACTCTTCACCACCATATCTTGCTACCAAATCCGAAGAACGATTAGTAGATCGATTAATAGCCTCTGCCACTTGTTGTAAGCAGCGATCGCCTTCTTGGTGTCCATAGTTATCGTTATAGTTTTTAAAAAAATCAATATCACATAGCACTAATGAAATCGGGCTGTGTTCACGGTTAGCACGTTTACATTCCTGTTCTAGATACTCATCAAGGCAACGGCGATTAGCGACCTGTGTTAACCCATCAATAGAAACGAGGCGTTGTAATTCTTTGTTAGCACTTTCTAGCTGCTGGCGGAGATTTGCCTGTTCGAGGAGGCGGCGGACTCTTTGCCGTAAAACCGCCCAATGGATTGGCTTAGTAACATAGTCGGAGGCTCCCACCTCATAGGCGCGATCAACGGATTCACGATCATCAAGGGCGGTAATAATCAAGATGGGAATGTGGTCACCGTTGGGCAGGTTTTGCAAACGAGAGCAACACTCAAACCCGTCAAGTACGGGCATCATCGCATCTAACAGCACAATGTCAGGCTGTCGATCTTGATAGAGTTGTAGCGCCTCCATGCCATCCGATGCTTCGATGATTTGATAACTTTCACGTTCTAAATAGCGCACCAAAATTTTCCGCATAAACAGGTCATCATCTACTACCAGTATCAGAGCAGGCTTAGATGATAGGGTCTCGGAAAGGTTAACGTCTGGAGTGGGGTGTTTATTGCGATCGCTACTATCTTCGCTTGTCATTACGCATAGACTGACTAATTTAACTAATGGGGCTAACTAATGGGTTTAACTAATTTGTGTAATTAAGTTATTTATCTGAATTAATTTGCCTAATTAATTTACCTAATTAACTGGCACTATGGCAGCTCAAGTCTAGCGATATTTTTCTTGTTCTAACTCAGATTTAACACTCATGTATTCATCAGCAACTTTACTAATTCTAATATCTAAGTCCTCATAAACATGATTGCGTAGATTTGTTTCTAATTCACGACATAAACTTGACAAATCCTCAGCACCGATAACGCCACTACTGGATTTTAGGGTGTGCGCTATTCTCAGCATGGCATCAAAGTCTTGCTGAGAGAAACCAGTATAGAGATCATGGATCAATGACTGCGTATTTTCTAGATAGCTATCAATTAATTCCTCCAAAAAAGCAGGATCTTCACCACCGATATCATTAGCCGCTTCGCGCAATGTGCTGGCATTAATGGCTAACTTAGTAGGTAAGTTGATTTTGTTTGATGGACTTTCTTGTAAAACCCTTGCTAGTTCACTGTTGTGAATGGGTTTGCTGATGTAATCATCCATACCTGCGGCGATACAAATTTCGCGATCGCCTTGCATCGCATTAGCAGTCATCGCCACAATTCGAGGTCGTTGGGCAATCTCCCCGCGTAAATGACCTAGATAGATGTTTCTAGTTGCCTCTAAACCATCCATCTCAGGCATCTGCATATCCATCAAGATCAGATCATAGGTTTGCTGAGCAACGGCGGCGATCGCCTCCAGACCATTGGCGACCACATCGGCGCGATAGCCCATGCGTTGTAATAGATGGATTGCGACCTTTTGATTGACGACATTATCCTCAGCAATCAAGATCCGCAAAGGATGATTGCGTGCCATCAAGGGATCAAAGATGAAAGGTGCTTGTTTCTTGCCCTTGACCTTAGCGAGCCCTTGGCGATCGAAACCATAGTCTAACTGTGACTGACTAGCTAACGGGCTGTCATAGTTAGACTGTTTGGCATTGGTCATCCCCATACCCAGCTTATCCCCATGAGAGTTAGCGATTAAACTTGGCAAGGAGAAAGCTTCTGGATCCTCCCACACATTGATCGGCGCTGTGATCGTAAAGTAAAAAGTAGATCCTTGCTGGATGCGACTATAAACCCACATCGTGCCGCCCATGAGTTCGCATAGGCGTTTACTGATAGCTAGCCCCAAACCTGTGCCGCCGTATTGACGAGTGGTAGAAGCATCGACTTGGCTAAAGGGCTGAAATAGGCGATGTAAGCGATCGTCTGGTATCCCAATTCCTGTATCCTTGACTGCAAATTGGAGAGTCCGCAACGGTTTGGTCTCTTCATAGCGACCACGGAGATCACAACGGGCAAAGTGGGGAATCGGGCTTTGGGTAATGGCAATATTCACTGAGCCTTGGGCAGTGAACTTAATCGCGTTGCCGATCAGATTTGCTAAGACCTGTCTAAGCCTTGTCATATCACCAACCACTTGCAGATCGACATTGGGATGGATGAAATAGGTCAGATCAATTTTTTTCTCCATTGCCCGATTGGACAAGAGTTCGAGGGTGTCCTCAAGACAGGTGCGTAGATCAAACAACTGTTCTTCTAGCTCCAGATGTCCCGACTCAATTTTGGAAAAGTCCAAGATGTCATTAATGATCGTTAGTAATGTATCCCCAGCATTACGAGCAATTTCCACAAATTCCCGTTGTTCTTTGGTGAGATGGGTATCTAGCAGCACGCCTGTCATGCCGATCACCGCATTCATCGGCGTGCGAATCTCATGACTCATCGTTGCCAGAAATTCGCTCTTAGACCGATTGGCAGCTTCGGCGGTTAATTTAGCTTCTTCTAGCTCAGTATTTTGTTTAATTAATTGTTCTCTTTGGCGTTTTTCTTGGATCAGTAAATGAGCTTGAGATAGGGCAATACTGACCTGCTTGGCAACGGATGCAATTAACTCTTTTTCTTCTTGCGTCCATTCATGGAAACTGTTGCAATGATGGAGCAGGATGATGCCATTAGTGAGTCCGTGCGATGAGGTACGGATGGCTAACAGCGATCGCAACTGCATTCGGTAAAACAGATCGCTAAAGTCGGCAATATGTTCATCGGTATAGACATTTTTGATGGCGATCGGTTGATCTTGAGCAGAGATCTCTCTGCCAAAATGACTATTGAGCAGGGGTAGCTCAATATCTTTAACCGAAAAGATCCGTTCGGCTAGCTGTTCTGCCATGAGGGTAATGGCAGGTTCGACTTCGGGTTGTTGATAATCGGTAAGCTGCTCGATCTTGTAGATCAGGCATCGGCTAGCATGAAAGGCAATCTGAATTTGATGGGCGGCAGTTCTAAAAATGCTGTCTACATCAAGGCTCTGACGAATTTCATCGGTGATTCGATTGAGTAGAACCGTCAGACGCATCTGGCGTTTAAGTTCTTTTTCGGCTTCTTTACGCTCAGATATGTCGGTTTGGATGCCGATAAAATGCGTCACCATGCCTTGACGGTCAAAAATGGGGGAGATATTTAGTTCATTCCAAAAGAGAGTTCCGTCTTTGCGATAGTTACGCATGATCACAGTGCAGCTTGTCTTCTGTGCCATCGCCGTTCTGATCGTTTCTTTCTCTTCTTGATAGATATCGCTGCCCTGCAAAAAGCGGCAGTTTCTGCCCATAACTTCATCAGTGCTGTAGCCAGTAATATGTTCAAAGGCGGCATTGGCATAGACAATCGGGTTGTTGGGTAAGCGCCAATCGGTGATCACAATACCATTTTGACTCGCTGCGATCGCCCGTTCTCGCAATATTAAAGTCTCTTCAAATTGTTTGCGATCGCTAATATCAAAGCGGATCGCCAAATACTGAAGCGCCTTGCCCTTGTCATCAAGCAGGGGAACGATCGTACTATCTGTCCAATAATATTTACCGTCTTTAGTGAGATTGCGGATTTCGCCACGCCAAACTTTACCACTAGAGATCGTGTCCCATAGATTAGTAAAAAATTCTTCAGGATGGTAGGCGGAGTTGAGGAGACGGTGATTTTTGCCTGCGAGTTCTTCTTGGCTATAGCCTGAGATTTCGCAAAACTTGTTATTAGCATAGGTGATATTGCCATCAACATCAGTAACGGCAACGATCGCTGCTTGATCAAGGGCAAATTTTTGAAAAGCTAATTCTTGCAATGTTTTTTGTAGACTCGCTTCGCCTTGTTTGCGTCCAGTGATGTCGCTCGCAATTCCCAAATACCCTGTAATCTGATTGCTACTATCGCGCAGAGCGGAAATTGACAGGCTCACAAGAAAGCGCGAACCATCTTTGCGAATATAAGTCCATTCATACTCTTCGATTTCTCCATGGACTGCCTTGGAGACAAACACCTCAAAACCCGCCTTGACAGGACGACCTAGCTCTTCAGTTAAGGCGATCGCTCGCAGTTGGACTTCGATGAGATCATGGAAAATTTCAGGAGTCTTTTTGCCGATTATTTCATCCGCCGTATATCCCAACCATTTTTCGGCTGTGGCATTAAAAACGCAGATAATCCCCTCTAAATCAGTTGCGATAATCGAGTAGTTGGCACTATCTAGAATTGCTTGATGGAGGAGGAACGATGAATTGTGACTACTTTTTTGTAAGTTATTACCATTTTTATTTTCGTGTTTGTTATGGTGATTAGTCGATAATTTAGGAGAATCTGACCTACTGGCTCTAGTGATGCGTTTGCGCTTTTCTGGGTAAGTTGGTGAGTCTCCATCAGTGATTGATCGCATATTTTTTAAGAATCCCGATGCAAAATAAATCCGAAAATTAATAATTTAACAATAAATGTAGAAAAGCTTGAATTCGCTAGCCCGTCTAGGTTATCTCCAATTTAGCCGAGGCTTTATCGATCAATTCAATTTAAAACTCTCAACTTCAAAACTTCTCTACTAGTCTATATCCCCCGATTATTGACTGAGTGATGCCTTTAAATCAATCTCTGACTTAGGTTTAGTTTAAACTTGGTTCGCAACAGAATCATCTTCAGATTGTTTGTGTGTATCACTTTGACTAAGCTAAAAAATAGCCGATGTAAAAATGGAGTTAGGAAAACTAAGAACTTTGTTACTATTTAAACTTCTTTATTGTTGAGTAATTAGAATGATATTTAGAGTTTTCTACTTTAATTAAATTCTATTACTATTTTATGCCTTTATCCATCTATCGTCCTGAGAAATAGTGAATATTATTGAACTTACGCAGAATTTTTTGAGATCCTCCCCCTTAGCCCCTCTCCAAAAAAGGGAGAGGGGAACAAAAAAACTCTTACTCCCCTTCTCCCAAAACGGGAGAAGGGGTTGGGGGATGAGGGCAATTTAGCCTTTGAGTAAGTCCTATATTATTTGTTCTTAGTTTTAGTTCACGGAAAATTAGCCCATTGTACCTAGCTACATATTTAAAATATTAAGATTAGCCAAGAGACTAAGAAATGGTTGTTGCTGTTTTTCACTGGTTATTACTTTTTTAGGTTTACTACTCCTTTAGGACTATCTAAATTTTTAATCAGGACAAAGCCCTATCTTTACCTGTATCTTTACGCTGTTAATCTAGCCATCAATCTATCTATGAGTTTAGCTGATACGATCGCCGCCATTGCTACGGCTATCTCTCCACAACAGGGTAGCGTGGGCATTGTCAGATTGTCTGGCGATCGCGCCTTGGTGATCGCTCAGCAAATATTTTATGCGGGGAGTAAGCAAACTTGGGGTAGTCATCGCATTCTCTACGGCTATGTGCGCCATCCTCAGACTCATGCCGTCATCGACGAAAGTCTATTACTAATCATGAAAGCGCCGCGTTCCTTTACCCGCGAAGATGTGGTGGAGATCCATTGTCATGGCGGGATTATGGCGGTGCAACAGGTGCTAAACCTTTGTCTAGAGAGCGGCGCAAGGCTAGCGGAGGCAGGAGAGTTTAGCTTGAGAGCCTTTCTCAATGGCAGGATCGATTTGACACAGGCGGAGAGTATTAACGATCTGGTGGGAGCTAAGTCGGCACAGGCAGCGCAATCGGCGATCGCATCGTTACGAGGTAAGTTAGCGCAATCCCTTAAATATTTGCGGGGTAAATGCCTAAACCTATTGACAGAAATCGAGGCGCGGATTGATTTTGAGGATGATTTACCACCCCTTGATGTGGCATGGGTAAAGTCAGAAATTGGTTTAGTCTCGCAAGAGTCGCAGCAAATCTTGGCAACTGCCGATCGCGGTGAGTTATTACGCACGGGGCTGAAGGTAGCGATTGTCGGTCGTCCGAATGTCGGTAAGTCAAGTTTGCTCAATGCTTGGAGCCGTAGCGATCGCGCGATCGTCACCGATTTGCCGGGGACGACCCGTGATGTAGTTGATTCGCAATTGGTGGTCGGCGGCATTCCCATTCAAGTGCTGGATACGGCGGGGATTAGGGAAACGGAAGATCTGGTGGAAAAAATTGGCGTGGAGCGATCGCGTCAAGCCGCCCAATCTGCGGATCTAGTGCTGATGGTGATCGATGCCAGTATCGGCTGGATGCAGAAAGATCAAGAAATTTTTGAGATAGTTAGCGATCGCCCTGTAATTTTGGTGATGAATAAGATTGATCTGGCTAATTCTGCTCAAATATTAACCCAAATACCCGCAAAAATTTCAAAACTTCCCATTGTCAAAACTGCTGCTGCCCAAAATCAGGGAATCGAGGATTTGGAGATGGCAATTTTACAATGTATTCAACAGGATGCGATCGCGGCGGCAAATCTAGATATGGCAATCAATCAACGCCAAAAAGCTTGTTTGCTCAGGGTTGTCCAATCCCTAGATAATGTGCAAGTGGCGATTAACGATCAATTACCCCTTGATTTTTGGACGATTGACCTGCGTTCTGCCATCAGTGCGATCGGGGAAATTACAGGCGAAGAAGTTACGGAATCAGTTCTCGATCAAATCTTTAGTAGATTTTGTATAGGTAAGTAGGGGTAAAGCATTGGCACAACCATTGGGTAATTCTAATTATGGATTTTACTTGCCAATGCTCTACCCTCTCCACCGTTGCCAAGAAATCTGTGACCGCGTGAAGTTGGGCAGAGCATTCCTGTTGATGAAATATGAGGAGATGGCTAATTAGTATCAGGAATGCTCTGCCCCTACGCAAAAAATATCTTAAAAATAGGGAAACTCAATCCCTGACTCTATGCAAGCAGTTGCCAATAAATCGCTAAGTTCTAATTCCATTGCCCACTTCTGCAAATACTCAAAATCTAAGCGATCACCTTGCAATTTCAAAACTCCCAAAACATCGCGCCATTGTCTCTGAGACTCATTTTTAGTCATGCGATACCAAGTCAACTTTTGCAAGATAATATCTTCGGGAGTTGGCAATACCAAACTTTGATCAGGATTTTGTCTAACAAGTTGCGATCGACGGCGTTGAAACTCGATTTGTGGAAAAGCCTGATCTTTGAGAATAAAAATATCTACTTTTCCAAGGGATTCATTATCGATTAGATTGAATGAACGTTTGAACCTAATTGCATCTCTTAGTGCATCCTCAGAAACATAGAATCTTGGTTGTAAAGCCTGTAATAACAGAGCAAGTTTGTCGATCTTGATATCAGCGACAATATCCACATCTTCAGTCGCTCGCATTTCACCCATCAAAGTACTTGCAACCGAACCACCAACTAAGTAAGGAATCTGCAAAGCATTCAGAATCTCTGCAACATCAAGAGCAAGGGTAATGGGATCACTCAGCATAAGTGTTTGACTAGAATTAGCAAGAAGTTGATAAATAGAGTCAGAAAAAGTAGATTTTAACGTAGCTCTGGCAAATTCGTATCTTAACCTTGCTAGGCTTGCATCTGGATGTCTTTGCTTAAGACCAGTTAGACACATTTCTAAACAGCCTCTTGTCCAACTACTCAATTTGTTGGCTTTTTGCATCAGTGCTAATGATTTCCACAAGCTAAATAGATACATCTCTGCATCAATCGTGGTGTCAATGGATTGGGTTTTGTATCCCACAGGGGCGCGGCGATCGCCTGTTGCTGTAAGCTCTGATGCTTGCATATAGACGTTATTGTGTAGATAAAATCAATATATCACAGCCATTTTTAGCTTTAATTATTCTGAGCTACTTAGCAACTGCGATACAGTGCAATTGCGATACAATATTTTGCTATGGAAAATAGCGATACTTTACAGCAAGCGCTGAAGCAATATTTTGGTTATGAATCCTTTCGGGCAGGGCAACGTGAGATTATCGAAGCCAGTCTCGCAGGAAGAGATACGCTGGCGATTATGCCCACAGGTGGCGGTAAATCTATCTGTTTCCAATTACCTGCATTACTAAAAACAGGTGTAACGATTGTTGTATCACCTTTGATTGCGCTGATGCAGGATCAAGTTACTGCTCTCAAGGAGAATGGAATTGGCGCAACTTTTTTAAATAGTACATTATCGGGACGGGAAACCCAGCAAAGGGGACAAGCGATTTTAAATGGAGCGATTAAATTAATCTACGTCGCTCCCGAGCGACTATTTGCAGAATCCTTTTTAGAATTTCTAGAGATTGTCCAAAATAAGATTGGAATTGCTGGCTTTGCGATCGATGAAGCCCATTGCGTATCGGAGTGGGGACATGATTTCCGTCCTGAATATCGCCAATTGAGCCGTATTCGTCATCACTATCCCAATGTGCCGATGATTGGCTTGACGGCAACAGCAACGGAGCGCGTTCGCGAAGATATTAGCCAACAGCTTGCCCTGAAGAATCCCTATATCCATGTCGCTAGTTTCGATCGCACTAATCTCTATTACGAAGTCGTCCCCAAACAGGGAACGGAACAGTCCTACATCAATCTACTGCGCCAAATCAAAAAAATACAGGGAGCAGGCATTGTCTACTGTCTCAGCCGCAAACGAGTAAATGAGATTGCTGAGCGATTAAAGGAAGATGGTGTGGATGCAATTCCTTACCATGCAGGATTAAGCGCTAAGGATCGCGAAGAAAATCAAACTCGCTGGATTCGTGATGACGTGCAGGTGATGGTTGCCACGATCGCCTTCGGGATGGGAATTAACAAGCCTGATGTCAGATTTGTGATTCACTATGATTTACCCAAAAATATTGAAGGTTATTACCAAGAATCAGGTAGAGCGGGACGCGATGGTGAAGATTCCCATTGCACTTTGTTTTTGGGCTATCAAGATTTGGAAACGATTAAATATATCATTGCCCAAAAGGTCGATCCCCATACCAATGAGCCATTAGAAGCAGAACAACGGATTGCCCATCAGCAATTGCGACAAGTGGTGGATTATGCGGAGGGCGTAACCTGTCGCCGTGCGATCTTGCTGCGCTATTTTGGTGAAAACTTTCATGGCAACTGTCGCAACTGTGATAACTGTCTTACGCCCAAAGCGATGGAAGATTGGACAGTGGAATCGCAAAAGTTTTTATCCTGTGTGGCTAGAGCTAAAGAACGTTTTGGCGCGGGACATATCATCGATATCCTGCGCGGCTCGATGAATAAAAAAATCCTTCAGCATGACCACGATAAGCTCTCAACCCACGGCATCGGCAAGGATCGCAGTCTTGATGATTGGAGACAATTGGGCAGATCGCTAATTCATCAGGGCTTCTTAGCTCAAACTACCGATGGCTATGCCATTCTTAAATTGAACGATCGCAGTTGGGAAGTATTGCGCGGTCAGATGCAAGTTCTATTACCCATCGAACGCGATCTCGAACCTGTTAGCGATCGCCAAGAGTCCGCAGAAAGATCGGTGGATGTGGAGATTCTCTTTGAGCGCTTACGACTCCTTCGTAAAAACCTTGCTGACGAGCAGGAAGTACCGCCCTATGTAATTTTTAGCAATGCCACCCTCAATCAAATGGCAGAACAACAACCAACTACACGCAAGGACTTTGCGAAGCTATCGGGCGTTGGTGCGAAGAAATTAGAACAATATGCCGATGATTTCATGGCGATCATTCTCGACCATCATCAGCAATATCCACCCCCAGAACCTAGGGAGATTAATCAATCTCGATCTAAACAGCCTTCTGACCTTCCCAAATCTGTATCCAAATCTTCCAAGCTCGCCACCCATCGCGCTACCTTAGAGATGTATGAAAACGGTATGGACGTTGATGAAATTGCTAGCGATCGCGGTATCAAACCCGCCACAGTCTGGACGCATTTAGTGCAATTACTAGAAGCGGGCTACTCGATTAACTGCGATCGCCTAGTGCCACCCGAACGACAAACCGTAATCTATGAAGCGATCGAAGCGATCGGCGGCGACTCGCTCCGCAATCTTTTTGATCATCTGCGCGAAGAATATACCTACGATGAAATCAAAATCGTTCGCGCCCTCTGGCAACAGGACACTAATCAAGATAGTGAAGACAATTCAGTTTTTTAGCTCTATAGCGCATTGAGACTAGAAATAGATTTTATTGCTAAATCTAGGATAGTGTTTCCTTGATTTTTAAAATCTAATATTTCTTCAGAAAGTGATAAAGCCGATTTTTTAGTTGCGGATAGTTTTTGATTATTACTAATAAAAGAGTTGATAGCTTCTGCTAATGCGATCGCATCATTACTCGGAATTAATTTCCCAACTTGAGGATATTGAGACAATATCTCACTTTGCCCCTCCGTATTAGTAGCAATCACCCCCAGTCCCGCCTGTAAATATTGAAAGAACTTGTTACTGATAGTGAATTGTTTATTCTGGCAGTAGGGAATCTCTAATGCTAACCCGATATCGTGTTCAGCAATGCGAGACAATAACTCATGATTGGGGACAGTGGGATGAATGAATAAGCGATCACGCCATTCTGGAGAGATTTGAGGTTCTAGCCATTGGCGGGCATTTTCAGGATAGTTGCCCCGCAGATGAATTTCAATCGGCTCTTTAATATATTGCAGTGATTGAAATAAAATTTCTAAACCCCGACCTTCACCAATAGTTTGAGAAAACCAATGAACTGATGGAATATTTAAATTTTGGCGATCGCATATTTTGTCATCTAGCCGTGCTCTCTCTTCCCACGGGAATGTATTGTAAATTACGGTCGGAGTTTTTGAATTGTATGCTTGTGCTATCGCTTTAGCCATTACCTTAGAGGTAGTCAAGCAGTAATTGCATTCGTTGATCAAGCGACTTTCTAGAGATTTTAGCTTTTGAATTGGACGAATCACACGGGCTTCGGGTAGTAGATCTTCGGAAAACCAATCTTCAAAGTCAACTCCGACTTGATAACCTTGATCTAGCAATTGATTCCCCACCCACAATCCCGCTTCAGAATGGACAATCGTTAAATCAGCTTGAAATTTCTTGGCATATTTAAGTATTGCTTCTGTCCCATATCCTAAGAGCGCAGGTGAAAAAATTCCCAATCTCCGAAACTTTTCCCTAGCAATTCGCGATCGCAGTCTTACAAATAAATTATTGACTTTTCGATGTGGTCGAAAATCAACTACTGCTTCAAATCGCCACTTCTTATTCTTTACAAGTAATAGATCGCGTTTAGCAAACTCAGGGTCAAACCAAATCCCACCAATAGTCACATCGTAGCCAGCATTGGCGAGGATATCAGCCTCTTTTTGTGGACGAGGCGCATTGCATAAATGTCCAATAATTAAGATTAGGATTTTTGCCATCTAATTGATTTTATGACCTAATTTAATTCGCATAGTATACGAGGTGTATCACATATAAATTCATGGTAATCAGTTGGTTTTTCCTAATATATTGCCTGAAAAAATATAGTTATGCGATCGCATTGTTCAATATTTCGATAAAATTTTGAGCGCACTTTTCTAAGGTCAGGTTTTCTAGAATGTAGTCACGGGAAGAAAACTTTTTAGAGTTGAGTTTATCTAAAAATATATCTAACTGATTAGAGAAATCATCAATACCTTGAAATTTAACTCCACAGCGATCGTCCCAATAGGGGACTGAACTAACAGGCTCAAACTTGACTTTATGGGGAAAGTATGAAGGATCTTGCCAGTAACCACTTCTGTCCCAAGCCAAGATAGGAACATTGCAAGCAAGAGCTTGTTGATAAGCAATTCCTTGGGTCTCATGTTCGCAGAGAAAAATCATAGATTTACAACGGTCAAGAAGCTTTCTAAATTCTTCTTCCTTATAAAAGCCATAGCGAATGGTTTTCACTTTGAGGTTTCTTTTATCCAAATATGATTGGATTGGATCGATCAGTTTTTTTGCATACTCATCATGCTTCCATCGAACTTTATCATAAAGCAGAATATCTACATCTTTTTGCTCGTTTGGTGTACTTTTCCATCTGTCAGTGTCAATACCAACTGGCCAAGCAAGAACGCGATCGCCATAGTAAGGCTCACACATTTGACGCATCCATTCCCCAGGAACTAACATTTTACGAACTGGTAAGCGCTCAAATAGATGAGGGTCATCGCAGGGGTGAGAAAATACTGCGGCTCCAAATAAAATAGGATTTTGCCACTTGATCTTATCTAGCACGTGATGCTTGCCAATAATACATGCGACCTCGTCAGGATGCCTTTGAATATATCGATAGTCGTTAACTCTGTAAGTTATTCCTAACTTATCTAATCCTGCACAAAGATTCAAGAAGACTCTTGTCTGCCCTCCCGGTTTCGTTTTGCCTCGGACAATACGACGAATTACCTTGCGTGGATAGCGATCGTATGGAAACCAGCGATCGGGATCTGGCTCTTCGTAAAAGAGATTGATACATTTACTCATTAATTAGACTTCCTTACCAAGATGCTATAACTCATGTCACAAGGTGTAGGAGCATACTTCTCAAGCATAATGTTTATTAGAGAGAAAGCAAATCTCAAGGGATAACGGAAATTATATGGACTTTTAGGTAGTCGTGTGAAGCCATCCAACGTGACGTACTTTTCTATACTAAACCCCATATCCGTGAGAAGTCTTTCGATAATATGTGACCAAGGGGTAAAAACATGGTAGTTGAGATCTAGATCTGACTGAGTAGCTGATTTTACATAGAAGTTTCTAAAACTTTACTCCTAGCTTTTATTCTTCCAAAAGAGGAGGAAACAAAAAAGGCTTCAGTTCTCTTTCTCTTGGTAAGAATAAGGTGTTGGGCGATAGGATACACATAACATCACTATCTAGTTAAACTTATTGGCAACTAACAACCAAGTGCCAGGCAGTCGAAGTGGGGGATTAAAACTATAATCTTTGGCTAAAACATTTAGATCCGACTCGTCGTATCCTTCATGGCATTCTATACACATAGCATCAACAAGTGATAGCCAATCACAGTTGTCTCTTAGCAGAATTGCTTCATAGCCCTCAATATCTATTTTCAACAATCCAATTCTTTCCCAGCCTAATTGTTGCATCAAAGTTTTAACACTAACTCCAGGAACCTCTAAAAGGTCTCCTTCAAGACTTTTTCCATATTCAATGCCTGCAACTTTGTGTCCATAATCAAGCGAAGCAATCTCCATTTGAATAGTTCCGTCTTGCGTAGCAATTGCTGAAGCAAAGACTTTTGAATTAATAGAATTTAATTTAAGATTTGATTTAAGAATTTCTAAATTGTTAGGCATAGGCTCAACGCAGGCTATTTCTGCATTTGGGTACTTACGGGCAAAGAATATAGTTGTAAAACCTACATTTGCTCCTAAATCTAAGATTGTCAAAGGAGTAAATGGCAATAGAAAATCATAGTATAAGTGGTCAAAAACTTCGCTAAATATATAACTGTCTGAGCCTCCATTATCGCGAACAATTAACTCAATGCCATTAATAGGAGACGGGTAATGAAATTTTATTTGATGTATACCTGTTGAAAAAAATCTGGCAAATGGCTTATCACCATAGAGCCATTTAATTCTTTCCCATCGATCTAGCCAAGTAGGACAAATATTTAAAGAATGCTGAATGTTACGAATTAAAGCAATAGGGTTCATAGTTAAGTAATTCACGTTAACTGTTTAACTGCTTAATGGCTATCTGCAAACGCCTAGCAGACTTCCATCCTATGATACCAGAGATGAAGGAAAAGCCTCTACCACCATCAGCTTTTAGATCCGATCCGCCAAAGTATGCAACTTTCTGTTCGGCTTTACTAACTAGATCGGGAAAATAAGGATAATTAGAGTGCACAAATCGCTGAAAAGTTGTTGCACAAGCATGGCGTGTTCTTGAACTATTTTCTTTGTCAATCAGGCGGTTTGAATTCATTTCTAGAGAAAGTAATAAAGATTTGATGGCTTGACGTGACTTTAAAACGCTTAGAGAATTTGGAATTCCAGAACGATAGTAACTTTTTGCGTCTGCACAAAATTTTATTCCTTGACTTGCTAGTAATACCCTACAAAAATATTCACCATCATCATTTAGTGAAAGATCTTCATTCCAGTAACCTGCTTGAACCGCAATATCACGAGATATTAACCAACTATGTAAAGGCATCATCCCTCCTCCTTCCCAAGAGCAAATAAGCCATTCTATAGGAGACATATCTTTCCACACTTCTTCTTCTATAAAGTTTGTTTCTAGTGTTGATTTGTAAAAGCGTCCCCAAGATCCTGACATAATGTAACCATCATATCCTTGTTCAACAAGCTTAATTTGAAGTTCTATCTTATTAGGTGATAGCAAATCATCAGCATCTAAATACTGAATAAAGTCTCCCTGTGATTCTTTTAATGCTGTATTTCTGGCAGCACTTGCGCCTTGATTTGACTGCGAAATAACTTTGACTGTCTTTGACTCATAGCTTTTGGCGATCGCTAAACTATTATCCGTAGAGCCGTCATCAACAATAATAATTTCTTTGTTATGCCAAGTTTGAGTTATGGCGGACTCCAATGTCTCAGCAAGCCATCTTTCAGAATTATGAGAGGGGATAAGAATGGAAACAAAATTCATCATATATAAGTTTAGCAATATAATTAACTGTATTCGATAAAACAAAATCTATTACAATGACATCTTGTTTTATAGGGATATTTAATCAATTTGGTTGCCATACTTATAAACAACTTACTAGTTAAATATCAACTTCCATCTATCAGTCATTAAGTTGTTTGGAACTTGATTGTTATAGAACCAAGGTTCTAAAAGATATTTTGCATAAAGATTATCATCTTTATCTATAGCAATAACGTGTTCAATCAAAGCTTCAAAACTATTGAACTGCATACTCATTTTTATATCACGTCCAATTTTTTTTGTTTTTCTCTTTATTTTATTGCCAATATCTTTATATATGCTTGGACAAACATCTTGAAAATCTGGTTGGGAATTAGACTCCAGAAAATTTAATAGCATTGATATTTTAGGCTCAACGTAATCATGAGCGTTGACGAAACTTTTTGTATTAAAATGGCGATTTATTTCAGGATTGCCAAAGTAAATAGGAAGACTGTTCACAGACATCGGATCTAAAAGTTTTTCAGTGTTATAACCAGGATAAGAATAGTTTTCAAATGCAATAGTGAATTTGTAGTTGCTAAGAAAGTTTTGCTTTCTCTTCCAGATATTTTCTTCTTGATTAGTGTCAATACTTTGCATGTTGTTCATGGATTGCCCCGGTGCATCAATATGTTTGTATTTCGAGAGTTCTTCAAAAAACTTTTCTCTATAAGGGACTTTATTACTATACAAAAAGTTACAGAATTTAGTTTTATGTTTAATTATTCTTTCTATATCAATACTGCTGTTTTTGATTAGAGTGTTTGGGTCAATTCCATGCCAATCAATTCGCATATATTTGGGATGATTAATTTCTTCTGTGTAGGGGATCCCAAATGCCCACTCACAGATGGAAAGATCAGGTTTAATATTTTCACAGAAATATCCAATTCTAACGTATTTACCTTTTTCTGGAATATCATTTCCATAAACACCAAACACGATAAAGTCTGGGTCATTACTATCAACAAAATCATAGTAAGGAGTTAGAAAATTGAGAATATCTTTTATTCCAATCTCAAAGTTGAGTCCATTGATGAATTTAATCTTGATTTTCTTTTTCATGATTTAAATTTATAGAAACTCGCCTTGTTTCTTTAAGTTAGTCTCATTGAGTCTTTGATAGCAATAATCGTATGCTAATGCAAGATTAACTCTTGATTCTGTATTACTTACGTCTACATCTCTTTTTTTATTCCAGACACCTGCTTTCTGAAGGGTCTTACCAACAAATATCTTTAGTTTAGACCAAGTAGATATCTCTGAGTTATCTCCCCCATATTCATACATAGGATTAGCTCTTTTACCCTCTAATTCTAATGTTTTTGTCATTACACTAGAAGTGATATTATCTGGATGTGATATTGACATAGCATTAAAGCCGGTATAGTAAGCTATATTTGCTTGAATATAAGAGACTCTTAGGGCGAACTCATAATCTATCATAGCAAAACTCGTATCATATAATCCCAATAAAGGAATACTGCTTTTTCTTAGAATCAGGGAAACATCTCCAAAAGTAAAAGATTTAGTCTTACCATTTTTCCAACCTAGATATTGATTTAACCTACTTTGTTTACCAATATTTTTATAACCCATTATGGTTGTTTCTAAAGTGTCAGAAATACATAAATCTACCGAAGGATTTTTTAACATAAACCGTTTACAATCTCGAATTGCAGAAAAGCAAAACAAATCATCATCAATTATTTTTTTTATGAGTTCTCCTCTTGCTAAAAGAATAGCCTTATTCCATCCATGAGCTTGGTTTTTATCGTTTTCAGATACGAACCTATGTATTTTACCCTGTACATATAAATCAGTCAGATACTCTTTCGTTCCATCATTGCTATTGCCGTCAACCACCACAATCTCTTCATCATCTCTAATATTTGCTAACAAAAACTGTAGGGTTACTCTTAGAAATGGCAATCTATTTCGAGTAGAGACTATGTAAGAAAGCTGAATTGGCTTATTCATAAATTTTAATAACTTATTAGATTATTGAATATATTTTTATTTTTAAGTCGATTGATTTATAGATAGATTTAGTTTTTCTTTGATTTCCAACATGCTTGATCAGTAAGTTTAACATTCTAGTGAACTAATTCATCCCCTAATAGCTTCCTCATCTATTGGGGTGTAAAAATCAATCAGAGAAAGAATAAACCTACAATTAGCTATTCTTAAAATATACCTAGCTAAATTGATTTTGGATTTTCCTAAGAGATTACTCTACTCAGGGAGCTGTTTATATTCATCAGTTATTTTTTCACTCTCGATCACATAGTCATACCATTTAGAAGTTTTTTGGTCTTGGCAAAACCTAAATATTGATATTTGCCAGACATTGCTACTCCAAAATACTGAAGCTTGATCAACGTGACAATGCCTTCCCAGCATAATTAACATATTTGGTTTAATACCAGTTCCACAGGGGTGGTTAGCAAGTACTTGACTAGTACTATTAATATACCTAATTCCTCCTCTAGCAAGATTTACATAGTTATTCTGAGAAAAAATATCTGCTACTTGGTGCAATGCGCCAGAGTTATGCAAGTCGTCGCGGTTAAGCCACTCCATAACTTTACCAGTGCTCATAGCAAATCCCTTGTTAAATTCTTGACTCTGACCATTGCCAGATTCGCTTACCTAATAGCTAATATATTTTCATACTTCTTGATAATTTTGACTGAGTCATCTGTACTCTCTTCATCGATAACAATATATTCTAGATTAGGGTGGTTTTGATTGAGAACACTTTAAATTGTCGCTTCTAAGAATTTGCCTTAGTTAAAAGAAGCCGTAAATATAGATATTTTTGGATAGCTCATATTTTTGTGATTACAAACTGTTTAAAGACGCGAAAATTAGATCATACTTTGAGACACACAATGAAATATAATGCCATAAATAAAATTCAAAAAAAATCAGAAAAGGATTACTAATAGAGATAGAACAACAAATCAAAACTATTTTTATTGATCAACTATTTTTGACATTTTTAGCGATCGCTAAAAACTGATAACCAAACTCCTGAACTTCTTGAATGTTTCGATATCTTGCAAGAGTCTCTTGATCAAGATCAGGGAAATCACTCATATCGTGCCAATATTTATCTATTAAGTCAGCTAGCTGCCGAGGCGAGTTACGCTCAAAGAAGAAACTGTTAGGTGGGTTTTGCTCTAAATGAACTTCAAGGTCTGATAAAATTATTTTTTTGCCAAGACACCTAGCGTCTTCTATCACAGTACTCCACCCCTCAAATAATGATGGTTGGATCACCGCAATAGATCGCCTCATTAGTTGCATTTGATCCTGTTTAGGAATCAGACCTAATAAATAAGTTTGAGATGCCAAATCATTTTTATGAATTGCTTGCAAAATAAAGTCTGCATAATCAGGATTCCGATAGTCGTAAATATTACCAGTGAAGACTACTATTGGACTAATAGATTGAGATTTTAATATTCTCAAAGCCTCAAAAATAATTCCATGATTTTTGTGTTGCCAAAACTGATTGCTAACTAGGAAAAATCGATCTGGCAAATTATATATTTTTTGTACTTCGACTGCATTTTTTAGATACCATTCCTCAGGTATGGATGTTCTAAAGTGCAGTATTTCAATCTTAGCCTTTGAATCAGGATAAAATTTCTGAAAATCAGTAGCAACAGTTTGACTACTCAACACTATTCTGTGACTGATTTTAGCGATTTTTTTGAAATGTTTATCTCTTTCTTGATTCTCGGATTTTGTAAACAAGTTAGGTAGATATTTGTGCTGAAAGTCAGCAATCCAAAAACATGCTTGAAAATTAGGTGTTTGTTCATTTCCTGAGATTAGATAAGGATAAATAAAATTAATTTCTTTTTTTTTGCAAAAATCTAACATGCGAGGATTAACTGCTTTGAAAAAAAATCTCCTTAGTTTCCACACTAATCGATTAAGAAAAGTACATGAATTTAGTTCTCTATCTAAATCGTAAGAAATATTTAAGTGAGGCTTTAATAGATCATAAGTATCAAGATCGATAGATGACTTACTATATAAAAGGCAAATCTCAAAGGTCTTTTTAACCTCGTCGGGCAAACTTGACAGAGCTAGAATAATATTTTTAATATACTCAGATCCACCAATCCAACCTTTCCCAGATATCATTATTACGCCAATTCTTAATGGTTTATTCATAAATTTCCTAGCTCAGCCATGCACCAGTTAGTAAATACTGCTATTCCTTTGCCTAGGGATATAGACGGAGAAAACCCTAAGGACTGTATTTTAGTAATATCTGCTTGCCAGTTTAAGGGATTGCCGATCACACTGGCACCGTTAAACTCTGGAACGATATCCGATTTCATGTCTTTTAGCAACATCTCGGCTAGCTCAGCAATTGTTACCTCTTGACCATTGGCTAGGTTGTAGACTTCTCCCTGCATGGGGGCGCGATCGCAAATGATTTCTATGGCACGAGCGATATCAAGGGCATGGACAAAATCACGACTCTCGTTACCTGTACCTTGTAAGACTAAGGATTTTTGAGAAATTACTTTTTGGCAAATGTCCCACATGACTTGACGGCGCAGTCCTGCACCATAGGCGGAGAAGATGCGGATACTTGCTGTTGGTTGGTTATAGATTTTGGCAAATTCCAGACAAATCTGTTCGCTTTGTAATTTATGAAATCCATAGGGCGAGATCGGTTTGGTGGGATATGATTCGGCGATCGGGAGCTTGGTGGGGTTGCCGTATACAGCAGCGCTAGAAAGAAAAATAAATTTACAGGTTGGTGTATAGAGACGCAGTGCTTCAAGGAGATCGAAAGTTAATAATGTATTGCTATAAAAGTCTGGGGCAGGCTCTGAGACAGATAAAGCAACGGATGCACGTCCAGCGCAGTGAATAAGAGCATCGGGTTTATGGGCTTGTAACAGGTTATTAAATTCGGGATTAGGTAGTTGTAATCTCTGATATTTCGACAGGTCTGCGAGTGGTGCATTTTCAGGCTGGGAGTTGTCTGTACCGATGACCTGCCAGCCTTGTCTTGAGAAGTGCCGCGCCACATATCGACCAATAAATCCTGCAACACCTGTAATTAATGCTGTTTTCACTATGGTTTAATCGCTAAGAATGAGTAATGCCGTCCCGCTCCATCTAGCTTGCGCTCTAAGTTCCAAACGTAAAGATCTTGCAAAAATTTAAGTTTGGCTAGACTATTGCCGAGTAAGTTCCCAAGTTTTCTAGTCAAGACGGGTTGAACTAGATTTTGACGTTGAGATTTAGTCATTGGAAAGTAGTTAATTACATTCTCATAAGGTGCAAAAGTATTAACTATTCTTAATCCTGATAATTTAATAGCTGTTAGATATTCTGTTAAAAGATAAGCATTTTCTCCGCCATAGAGATGATGCAAAGGGTGAGAATCAAGAAATTTTTGTAAGTCTTCTTTTTTAGAAATAACGTGTTCGCGGGTGGCTATGAAATAGCCATTAGGTTTTAAGACTCTAGCTGCTTCTTTGCATAGTTGACTAAGATCGTGGGCGTGGTGTAGCACGGCTCGACCGTAAACAATATCAAAGGTATTATTAGGAAATGGCAGTGTCTCGCCCCAGTCTTGGATTACTTCAATATTTACATCTGTAATTCTGGATAGCTGACGAATTGATTCAGCACCAACTAGGGGGCTAGGGTTTGGCTCTAGGGCAGTTGCTTGATAACCTGATTTGGCGAAGGCATAGCTAGAGATTCCTCTGCCTGCGCCAATATCTAATACTTTTCCCGACTTTTTCTTGGGTTTTATAAGGCTAATTAATTCTTGCCATTCTTCGCTGTGGAAAAATCTTTCCGCAGCGTCTTCTATGGGGTCATCGTAGTAACAGAATTTGACTAGATCACTTTTTTCAGGTTGATCTCTGAGCCACTGTACTGCTTCTTCCCAACTAAGCATTTTATCGCTCATTTTCTGGTATCTCTCTAATAATTCTCGCTGGATTACCTGCAACAATCGTCCAAGGCGGTACATCTTTTGTAACTACTGAACCTGCACCTACAACCGATCCTTCTCCAATTGTTACACCTTTAAGGATTGTACAATTTACTCCTATCCATACAGTGTCTTCAATTTTTGTGGGTGCATTTGGTATATTTTTATAAACATCAGGAAAAATACCTTCGGCAAAGTTCTTAGCATCATTGAATCTTTGCTTTGGGGATAGTGGATGTAAATCACTATCCATGATAAAAACATGGTCTGCAATCCAGCAACCTTTACCAATAGAAATATGGCTGGTACAAAATATTCTAGAATTTCCGATAAAGGTATAGTCATCAATAAATAATAAGCCCTTGTCATAAACCTCTAAAATTCCATCTATAAGTACTCCATTTGCAAGCACTATAGCTTCATAATTATTTGAGTGATTGTATATTTTTGCATTACCTGTAAATTTACAGTTCTTACCTATGTTGGCACAAAAAGATATTTCTTGTTTTTGATCAATTTTATTTGCAATTTTACGCAATCCATTTGCGATTCTTTTAATTAATCTTTTTATCATATCGAGGCTTTAAGTTTTAAATCCAAATTTCTATACTAATTTTAAATGTTTTGTTGCGACAAGAAATATCTTGTGATTTTATTTTTAACACGTTGTAATAAACTTGGTGGTTGGCTTAGAGACCGCAAATATTTAAAAACTTTATCCACCTCTTTATGATTTAGGTCAAAAGATTGTGGCATTGATATAATCTTGTCGTAACTCATCTCACCATCTAGTGAAGAAGATACACCACAATGTGTTCCACTACCATCAAATCCTATATTTGAAACAAGTGACTTCTTAGGAAAAAGCGTTAGACCATTTAACATAAATGTACTCAAGTACCAACGAATATCCCACGCATCAATTTTTCCAGTTAGCTGAGATTCCAACATATTGAAATAGTCAAATGAATTATTCAAGTTAAACTTATATCTCTTATTTTTATTTGACTTAAGCTGTTCATAACCTTTCATGTCAAGATCAAAATATTGCCATGCACGTTGCCAAGTAGCCCATCCCCATGAAGTTGTGAAAGGTAAAAATACACAATCCTCCTGCGAAGACGAAAATTTTACAGGAAACATATGCCCCGATATTTGTATAATCTTTGATTCATTTCTATATAAATTTAATGCCAAATTCATATAGTGAAGAAAGCAAGGTGACACAATCAAATCATCTTCAATGACGATCACACTTCCATATTCATCACATACTTTAGTTACTCCAAAAATAATAGAGTTAGCACATCCCATATTTTTATCCTGTTCAATGATTTGCACATTTCTACACCATTGCTTGCTTCGTACTATTTCTCTTACCTGTCTTACGGCTTCTTCATCCCCATTGCACTTTGCACCTTCACAAAATATGAACAGATCGCTATATTCCGCACCTTCATTCTTAGATAGCGATTCTAGTGACTTCTTTGTATGTTCAGGGCGTTTATAAGCAAAAAAGGCGATCGGAGATAATTGCATACTATTTATCTAGAACTTATCTGAATATTTTAAACAATGATTAATTTGAAATAATTCAAAAAATACCTATATATCTACATAACTCAAAAAGCTAGATTCTATATTTGCAGGAAACCAAGATTTTACTGGATAACCAGCCCAATACTTTGGAGCAAGAAATATTCCGTTAGGATATCTTAGACGGGCAAAGTAAGCAGCCCACCACGAAAAACTACTAGCTGAAAGAATACCTCCTTGACATTGACTCATTAAGGTGAAATCTTCAATATTTGATTTCCGCGAAATATAGGAATTCTCCAAATCACCGAATACATCCGCTACATAGAATGGATCATCAGAAGTAAAAATAAAAAATGGATTATCAACTTTAGAACAAATAATATCCATACATTTTTTGTAATAAGACGCAGGAAGAACTGCGGGATTATCTTTGTTTGGCCAAGAAAGATAATCACCTCTTCTTATATGTATAAATATTTTTGCATTTAATGGAGATATTGACTCAAGTGTATATTTAGTCCTATCTAAAAGACTATCTTTAAACAATAAACTCGAAATGGAGTTTTGACACGGCAAAGTCTCTGTTTGAAAAAAAGATTGCTCAACAAATTTAATTGAATCAAAAATACCTCTTGTTTGTATTAATTCATATTTGTTTAATTTATCCTTCTCAGAGACTCGACTAATTATGCCTCTATAAGATACATAATCAAGACAACGATAAATCCTCGAATATAAGCCTCTTTCTAATTTAGGACTATGTGCATTAATGATTTTCGCGTTAATTTTATCAAAAACAGACGCAAGCTCATTAAATCCTAAAAGTAACAAAGTTTCATTGTCTCTACACAAAGACCTCAACGCTGCATACTGAAATATTTGATTTCCTAGTCTCCCTGATTCTTGAAATATCAACATTATTAACTACAAAAATATTTGTTTGAATTTATTTATGATTCTTCTAAGAATATTTGGTTTAGCTTGAGAAATCATTGGAGGAGAATAGTCGTCGCCGTACAGAGAAATAATTGGATATAGATCTAGCTGAGAAAGTACGCGATCGCGAGTAGCAATAATATTGCCATAGTCGCTTGTCTCAGGGAATATATCGTCAAATGACGAAAGTTGTTGCAGGTCATAAACCTGTGGAAGAAAGTTTTTAGATGAGTCGATAGCAATAATTTCTTTGTAGTTTAGAGATTTCAAAATCTCAAGACATTTCAATGTGCCGTTATAAATTTCTGACGACCAACCTCCTTTTTGACTGCTTTTTGTAGTACCTCCACCATATTCAAACATTAATACCACAGGTAAAGATAGGTGTTTAATGTCCATAAATTGCTCAATAATATCTACTTCAGCCCCTTCCACATCAATTTTAATGCAGGTTATAGCTTGCTTTTGAGTAAATCTTAATAAAGTTGGGAGTGAAATAGAATCAACTTGTTTAGCTTCCGAAGTTACACCCCACCAATCAGAACGGGTTGAACAAAGATTAGTATTCTCTTCACCTTGCCATGTTCCCATATAAATATTTACAGTCCCATCAGTCTTTGTAACACAGCTTTCTACAAGTTTAATATTTTGCTTTCTACAAATTGATTTTAGGTTTTTATTGGGGATTGGTTCAACAGCGATCACTTCAAAACCTAATTCTCTGAATAGTGAACAATAAAAATGAAAAGTACCCACTCCAATTTCTATAGTTATGCCAGATTTAGCCTTATCGACTTGAGGCAGAATATAACTGAGAAGTGCTGAGCAACATTCTTCGACATACATAAACATTAATCCTTAGTAATTTCAAATAAACCAGTTGTAGCAAATCCCCCAATATACTCAAATCTATTAGTTAGTTTATTTCCAACAATAAAACTAGAGTTAATAACCTTGAGTGGATGTAAAAGCTTATAAACATCATCCACAGAAAATATTCTGCCCGCATTAAATGCCGTCAACGAGCTTATACCTACTGGGATTGAGATGTAGAGATGTCCACCTATCTTCAATACTCTTTTTAGCTCATTAATTGCTTTCTCACTTCCTTCATAATCAAGTGGATCGCCATATCTTCCTAATCCAATATGTTCAACAACACAAAGACAAGAAAGCGACTCAATACTGTTGTCTTCAAAAGGCAAATTTAGAATTGATCCTTCCTTAAAATTGAGACTTTCAAGAGACAGCGATAGAGGACGTATATCAACCATTGTTACTGGCATGACTTTAGACAGCAGTGCAACATATTTATGGTGTGACCCTACATCAATATGATTTGAGGGACGCTGCTGAACTATTTTTTCAAATGCCCAACAGTCTTGGTAAAAATAAGTAGGCTCAATGTAAGTCTCCGCTGTATCATCACCTAGACAAGGATACAAATTTTCTAGTAAGACACTTTCTCTTTCTGAAGAAATTTGCTGATAACGCTGATAGCTTTTCCAAAATCTGTTCCAATTCCCCAACTCAGTTCGCCAACGTTTAATAGTTTGGCGTGGAGATAGCTTGCGTTTCCAGTAGCGTAACATCCAAAAGACTTCCTGAATCATAAATCTCTCTATAACCTTAATTTGGTTGTGCAATATGTATCGAGAATCTGGCAGCTAGCGCATTAGCTCGCCCCGGAAACAGAGGATCACCTCTGACTATATTAGAAATACTGTAGTCACAACTAGATAAGAAAGATTCTATTTCTTGGGGGGTATTGCCCATATCAAAAGTAGTTCCTCCAAATTCAAAAATACAACATTTAACTCTTTTGTTTTTAAACAAAGATTTGGCTCCCAACATGACTTGATATTCAGCACCTTCTACATCTATCTTCAAAAGATCAATGAATTCAATTTGATTTGTCTCACAATAGTGGTCTAGAGTAATTGACTGAACATCTTCAGTATCAATAGGCTTAATACTTATTCCATAGTTTTCAAGGGGACGATCAGCAAGAGAATTCCACCCTGAATATTCTTCGCTATAGACATTCAATTTCAGGATTTTTTCTTGGTCTGCTACGGCTAGATGATTTAGAACAATTTGTGGATAGTTAGCAATTTTACAGACAGTTGACAACTTATCGAAGGTTGACCGACTAGCTTCAAAAGCATGAACCTGTCCCGAAGAACCAACAAATCGCGAAAACAAAAGAGATAATTCGCCTATATTTGCTCCAACATCAAAAGCTATCATCCCTTCCTGTAAGTAGCGGATGTAAAAAATTTGTTCGTTCTTTTCTACCTCTATTGGTGGTGCTACCTGATTAATTTTATTTAATCTTTGTTTTAATTTTTTTAGTTGGTTTATTAGATAATTCATACATTAGAGTTTATTGTGGTTTGTTTCGATCATCAAACTCATTCAAGTCTCCATTTTGCTTTGGCAAGGCAAACACCATGACTTATAGGAGGTACTTCACCAGAGCCAAAGAAATCTCCTTCAATAACAGATAAACTTACAGCATCATTTATCCCATCTAAAGAAATACCGTCTTGAGTTAATAGATAACTTAATTGGTAGTTTGCTGAAGGTAGCGGTAGGTTATAGATTCTAGCAGCAAAGATTCCTTTCGCGGGTAAAGCCCCAAATTCGTCGCCAGTCAGCCGATTGTGTTGCAAAAATACGGGAATATCCAACTGGGTTTTAATTGCTAGGCTAGTGATAACTCTTGATATATTTTCTTGACTATTTTCAAAGTACAAGAAAATATCAATTGTTTGTCCAGAGCTGGCAACTTCAAGGATATTTCCATCTATATCTCTAAATTCAATTCCGATGACCTTGATTATTCCATTTCCCTGTCGATCTTTTCTGTCTTTTAGAGAAGTATCCATCTCACTAGATACACTACTCAAATATTGGGTAATAGTCTCAGTTTTACCACCTTTAAACATTATTTGTCCTTGCCGCAAAAAAACTCCATTTTTACAGAGCTTTTCTACAGCCCCCATATTGTGACTAACAAATAACACAGTCCTTCCTTCCTTTTCCGCCACATCTTCCATCTTGCCCAGACACTTTTTTTGGAAGGCAGCATCCCCAACTGCTAGCACCTCATCGACGATTAATATCTCTGGCTCTAGATGGGCAGCGACGGCAAAGGCTAGGCGTACATACATCCCAGATGAATAACGCTTGACGGGTGTATCTAAGAATTTTTCGACTTCGGCAAAGGCAACTATTTCATCGAATTTTTTCTTAATCTCAGTGCGATCCATTCCCAAGATCGCGCCATTGAGATAAATATTTTCGCGCCCTGTCAATTCTGGATGAAAACCAGTACCAACTTCAAGAAGACTGGCAACTCTGCCTTTGATCGAGATTTTGCCTGATGTGGGTTCGGTGATGCGACTGAGGATTTTTAAGAGGGTGGATTTGCCTGCACCGTTGCGTCCGATAATGCCAACGCGATCGCCTTGTTTAATTTCAAAGGAGACATCCTTGAGCGCCCAGAACTCTTCTGAAATGTCGCCGCCTGAGTGATCACGTTTACCAATAAGCCCTCTAGCAAAATTTTTTACGCCGTTAGACACAACATCACGCAAGGCAGTGTAACGTTCCTGCTTTTGATGACCAATAATATATTTCTTGCTCAGGTTCTCGACCCGAATCACTGTGTCAGACATCTTTAGCTTTTTCTAGTACTTATCTCTAGTAGCTACTAGAATTTTGCATAACCATAGCAGAAGATTGTATTCCTTGGTAGAAAGACAGCTAAATATTCTCTTACTCAAGTCCTAGTTCCTTTAACTTGTCTACCAAATGCTGACGCATAGCTCGTTTTTACTGCAATTACCTCATGAAGTTTTAGGACTATGATGAGACCTGACTAGCTTTAACATCGAGTTGCGGAGGTGGCTGATGGCTTGATGGTTTTCTTCGTTAGAGGAGTAGGTTAAGTCGTCGTTATCAATATCTTGAGGATCTAATGAATGGTCGTCATTTTTCTGAGCTAGGCGATCGCATAGTTGATCGAGATGATCAACTAGGGTCGTGGGGTGATGGGGCGCAACCAAGTCTAAGTTAGGATGGTTTGGCAGATCATCACAGGGACAGCAAACAGGTACACGCGCACCCAAGTCTAGGGAAGGCGTTAGCAAGTTGCAACGGGCGCAGCCAATAATTTCCCAACTACTGCTCAGGAGATCACTAATTGACTGATCAGTGCCGCTTAGGTAAGCTTGCTCGGCTTTGGTAGTGCTGATCTCATCCCAAAGCTGGTTAAACCGATCTGAATATTTTTCCCCTTGGAGAATTTTGTCAATGTAAACCTCTTCGCCATGATTAGATAAGCTAATCGATTTGCCCATCTGCATCCATTGAGCGAGATAGTTTTTGACTAAGGTTCGCGATGCCATAATTTATAACCCCGTAAGAACCCTGAACGAAAAACAAAATATACTTGTCATAGCCAATATAACTTAATTGCTCTATCCGCAATCTGAATAGATCTTGTATTTTGGACTTGAGTTGATCCACTTTTTGCGTTCATCCTTTGCCAACTAACTAGCCATGCTTGACACATCCCTCGTGCCTGCGATCTCGCCAGAGTCTAACAAACTCACTCCTTCAGTTCAAATCCAAAACCTTAATTTTCATTATGGTGAAGGTGACTTGCTCAAGCAGGTACTATTTGACATTAATCTCAATATTTATCCTGGACAGATCGTGATCCTCACGGGACCTTCAGGTTCAGGCAAAACTACGCTTTTGACCTTGATTGGCGCGTTACGCACGATTCAAGATGGTAGCTTGCAGGTGTTGGGACAGGAATTGCGGCACATGAGCGCGAAGAAGTTGGTGGAAGTACGGCGCAATATTGGCTTTATTTTTCAGGCGCATAACCTGTTTCACTCTCTGACGGCGAGACAAAATGTACTGATGTCTACCGATCTCTATCCTAATGATTTCAAGGAAACTGCCCCAAAGGAACGGGCGGCGGATATCTTAACCAACCTGGGACTAGGGGAAAGGGTGGACTATAAGCCCCATGCGCTGTCGGGTGGACAGAAACAACGGGTGGCGATCGCGCGAGCCTTGGTCAATCATCCTAAATTAATTCTTGCCGATGAGCCGACAGCAGCCCTAGATAAAAAATCGGGGCGCGATGTCGTGAATTTGATGCAAAAAATGGCAAAGGAAGAAAATATCACGATCCTCATGGTGACCCACGATAATCGCATCCTCGATGTTGCCGATCGCATTGTTAACTTAGTCGATGGCAATCTGGAATCGGATACGGTGGTCAATGACTCGATGGTTAGTCACAATGGAGAAAATCGCGTATTCATGCTCTAATCATGTTCTAATAAAGTGTTGAAAGTCTTGCAAAGCAAGACTTTCAACACTTTATTAATTAAATTGTCTATTCCATGCCATCCCCCTATTCCTGTTCTCTGTGCAACGCTGACCTAGATAGTTTCCTGCCCTTTGGCTTGGACTTTCCTGTGTTGGCAGCTAAGCAAATTATTGGCGGTGGTTATCGCCCCCATGCCCAATGTCCCAACTGCGGCTCGATCGATCGCGAACGTCTTGTACATTTGTATCTAAAGCATAAAACTAATATTTTTACGCCGCCATCTGGATTAACGGCTGAGCCAATTAAGCTCTTACACATGGCTCCCGAAGCTAAGCTAGAACAGGAATTACGCAAATATAGCCATATTGACTACCTGTCCGCCGATCTCTACATGGCAAGGGCGATGGTAAAAATGGACATCACCGCAATGACATGGGCAGACAATAGCTTTGATGTGATCATCTGTAACCATGTCCTTGAGCATATTCCTGACGATCGCCTTGCCATGTCCGAGCTATATCGAGTCTTGAAGCCCAAGGGCTGGGCGATTTTGCAAGTACCAATTTCCTATGCGATCGCCAGTACCTATGAAGACGAACAAATAACCAGCCCAGAACAACGTGAACAAGTATTTGGGCAATCTGACCATGTGCGGATCTATGGTCAGGACTATGGCGATCGCCTTGCTAGCGTCGGCTTTAAGGTAGATGTGTTTGAATGGTGCAAAGATGCGGATCTATTTGGTGGGCAAGAAAATAAATTTGGCTTAATCAAAGAAGAACGAGTCTTTTTTGTAAGCAAATAAAAACCTATAGCGCACGCTCCGCGTGCGCTATAGGTTTTTATTTGTCTAGGCGGACGACGTACCATTGCCATGTACCGCGATCGCCACAATCTAGATCACAGGCAGTTTTAATTAATCTCTGGACTTGCTCATCGATAGTCTTGAGATTTTGTAAATCTAGAGGTAGTTCGTCTTGAAGATCAACTAGCAAATCATGCAAAAGCTGCTCTAACTCTGTCTGATTGACAAACTGCTCTTGCATATCTGGAGGCAGCACCACATAAGTGTCTTCGTAGTACATCATGCTGCTTGGCATAGGAATCTCTTAGCTAGAGGAATTTAAAATCAAGTATCTTCTGTGGGTAAAATCTTAGCATGAGCAATGTATCTCCCCCTGAGCCAATAGATCCTAGTGATGAGTATTCTGTAACCTCTGGTAATCCAGTTATAGAAGAGGTTACGGCGACATTTCCTGAAGACATGGAAAATCCTGAAGAAGATTTTGAGGATCTTCCAGAACCTGCTGCTACCCAAGTTTTTCAACAATTTGATCTGTTAGAGCCACAGGAAACAGCGATCGCTAGTTCCCTCAAGCAAAAAGTCGAAGCCGTCCTATACCTCAAGGGACAACCGATGAACCTAGCAGCGATCGCTGACACCTTGGGCTGTGAGATCGAAGATGCGGAAATGGGACTAATAGACTTGATTTCCGAATATGCCCACCGCGATAGCGCTCTTGAGATCCTAGAAACTGACACAGGTTTTGCCTTACGACTGCGCTCAGAATTTGCCGACCTCGTACATAAATTAATTCCTGTAGATTTAGGACGTGGGGCATTACGAACCTTGGCAGCGATCGCCCTCAAAAAAAATATTGTGCAGTCAGAACTAATCGAACTACGCGGCGCAGGGGCTTATCAGCACGTTCAAGAGTTAGTCGAGCAGGGTTTTGTCAAAAAGAAACGCCAAGCCGATGGCGGGCGATCGTCCGTCTTGTACGTCACGCCCAAATTTCATCAATATTTCGAGATCGATGACTTAACTAAGTTGATTTAGGTTCATTTAGTACTTATGCTAGTCCGTATATATGATCATATCAAGAGCATTCTGCGTTATAAAAACAACAACAAAAACTAAAGTTTACTATGTCAAAAGCATCTCAGGATTTAGAAAAAGCGATCGCAAATACAGCTAAAGTTGATAGTTGCTTACCTCAAAACATACCTGAATGGATGCAAAAAATGGGGATACAAGCAGGAGATAAAATTACTGACTCAAAAAAAGTGGGGAATAACAGTCCGAATAATAAAACAGATATCTTGATAAAATTTCAGAGATCTCAACCACTCAAAGTTTCTGCAAAACTTAGTAATGCAGATTATTTTGGCAACTGGTACGGGCATGAAAGATTTATCAATGAATTTGGTCGAAAAGTATTTGATAAGCTCACTACAAAGACAAGCTTGTGGGCAAATGACTGGGCGAATAAATCTAATGCAAGTCTTTTTGTCGGTGTAAGCATTAGTTTTGGGGAGAGAAGTGGTGATACATTTATTCCTTTTTTGGATATTTTTGATAACCTTAAAGACCTACAAAAGATAGTCTGTGGGGTTGGAGAGGATGATAATGCCGCTAATTGTCTATATGTTTCTGACGAGCATCCAAAATCAATTAAAGACATTGTAGAAAAATTGTCACCACTTGACCTTGATACAATAAAACGTCTCAGTGAAAAAATTAGAGTAATTTTTAGACCTATTAATCCTTTTACAGAGGCTAGCAATAGAGGTAAAAATGTCTACACAAAATTTCAACCACACCAGCCTTTGTCTGATATGACAGATGTGACAAATATTAAGGATTTGATGAAACTAGGTAAATTCACCGAAGTTTTCCCTAATGGACTTAACCATAATCATATCCTTGACACCTTACAAGCTGACTATAAAATTCGCATACCACTGAGACCGAATCCAACGAGAAAATGGCAATTTTACTCAGAGAGTGAGACTTAGTTGATCAGCGTCTTGTATCTTTGTAATATTTTCTGGTGCGGTAAGTTGCAATTTGATAGCTTTAGCCAAAGCGTAGCTAAGGTTTACAGGAACAGCGTTACCGATCATCTTGTAACCATGAGCTAAATTTTTATAATAAAATTTGAAATCATCAGGAAAGGTCTGGATTCTAGCACATTCTCTAACGGACAATCTTCTATAAGAATGTGGTGAATTAGGGTCAAACATCCATTCATCTTTGCCCATCCAAATCATTTTATTAGCTTGGGGATGAATTGGTGCATGACGACCTCCCGCTTGAATTGTGAATGATGGCTCATCCCAATTATGGACTCTGTTCCGAGACATATATATACTGGAAAAGCCACCAGTCATATATTCGTGATTATGAATCAAGCAATTTTCACCATTAGTTTTACAAGTTGGCAAAGCAGGAATAGCTGATTCTCGTAAATCCCAAATTGCATCTTTTAAAGTGGGAATATACAAAGACTTCTGGACTAAATTAAAATCAAAACGTTTATTTAGATCAACGTGGTAGCCAATAAAGATTACACGTTTTCTTTCTTGGGGAACATTGTAATTTTTAGCATTCAGCAAAGCAAAAGAAACCACATATCCAGCCTCTTCAAGGGATGCGATGATATTACCAAAAACTTGATGATGTTTTTTATGTAGCATTCCAGATACATTTTCAGCCAAAAAGAATCGAGGCTGTTTATCTCGGAGAATACGAATGTAGTCTAGAAATAACCGACCACGAGCATCGTCGATCCCTCTTTGTGTACCTCCTTCACTCCAACTTTGGCAAGGTGGCCCGCCAATAATTCCCAGACAATTAGGAATCTCTTCTGAAGCAATTTTACGGATATCGCGCCGATCTAGCACGGTATCTACATGATTTCTCTCGTAAGTCTCCCAAATATCTTTGTCATACTCATTAGCCCATGTAACATTAAAACCAGCTTGGCGAAAGCCTAAATCTAGACCTCCACAACCTGAAAATAGAGCTATAACTGATTTGCTCATTAGACTTCAGATACCTTAACGATAGAGCTTTACTTTTGATTTTGTTACTTAAGTAAACTAGCTAATTAGCTAATTATCAGATTATATACTTAGCTATGATATGTTTGACAAATAAATTTATTACTAAATTGTAAATGGCACAAACACAGAGAAAGCCTGTATATGTTTTGCCCGAACATCACGATATTCTAAGACGCATTGCCTATGAGCAGCGTTGTAATCTATCGGACGTTTTGGATGCTGTGCTGGAAAATTCTGATTGGGAAGTAATTGGAAGCAATGCTAAGAATAAGCCTTTACAAAGAGCTAATGAAAGAAGTAGTGCTTACAAAGTTTGATCGTAATTAATTTTTCGTTCGAGCAATATCACTTAACTTTAATAATTAACAATTAGGAATTGTACTTTGAGCATATTAATTCGACAAAGCCAGATTATCCTGCCCGATGACGAGACACTACAGGGCGATGTCTATATCCGTGATGGCAAAATTACCGCGATCGCCCCATCTCTCAATCCCGCCGACCTCGATCAGCCTCTAGAAATTATTGAGGTAGAGGGATTGACTCTAATGGCGGGAGTGATCGATCCACAGGTGCATTTTCGGGAGCCGGGGTTAGAGCATAAAGAAGATTTGCGATCGGCTAGTCATGCCTGTGCTAAGGGCGGCGTAACTAGCTTTTTAGAAATGCCGAATACGCGACCATTGACGATTAATCAAGCCGCCCTAGATGACAAGCTCAGTCGCGCAGCCAGTAAATGCGTGGTTAATTATGGATTTTTCATCGGTGCGACGGGCGAAGTTCTGCCCGATCTGCTCACCGCTAATCCCACCTGTGGCATCAAAATTTTCATGGGGTCAATGCACGGGGCGTTATTAGTCGATCAAGAAGAGGTACTAGATCGGATTTTTTCCCAAGGCGATCGCCTGATTGCTGTCCATGCCGAAGATCAAGCGCGGATCGCCCAGCGACGGATCGAATTTGCCGATAGTCAAGATCCTGCCAAGCACTCACTGATCCAAGACAATCAAGCCGCCCTCAATGCCACCAAATTAGCCGTCAAACTTTCTAAAAAATATCAGCGCCGCCTGCATATTCTGCATATGTCCACAGGTGAGGAGGCAGAATTTTTGCGTCAAGAAAAGCCCGAATGGGTTACTGCTGAAGTCACACCGCAGCATTTGCTGATGAATATCGGCGCATACTCCCAAATTGGCTCCCTTGCTCAGATGAATCCACCATTGCGATCGCCGAAAGATCAAGAAATTCTCTGGCAAGCCCTGCTAGATGGGGTAATTGACTTTATCGCCACTGATCATGCGCCGCACACCTTAGCCGAAAAGGGCTTAGCGAATAGTCAAGAAACAACCCCTATCCCGCCTGAACAATCCTCAAAGGACACCGTTTTACTAGAACCCGCCAATGTACCATCGGGAATGCCGGGGGTAGAAACATCCCTGCCCTTGATGCTGACTGAGGCAAAAAAAGGACGCTGCACCGTCCATCAAGTCAGCCAATGGATGAGCCGCAATGTTGCTAGGGGCTACAAAATCGCTAATAAAGGTGAAATTCGCATCGGTTGGGATGCCGACTTAGTTTTAGTGGATCTGAATAATTACAAACCTGTCCGCAACGAAGAACTATTAACTAAATGTGGTTGGAGTTCCTTTGAGGGCTGGAATCTCACAGGCTGGGCAAATACCACGATTGTCAATGGTCAGATTGTTTATGCCAGTGGCAAAGTCAATCCTGATATACGCGGCAAAGCCTTGCAGTTTGGCTAGAAATAAAAAAGCCCCGCATTGCGGGGCTTTTTTATTTCGGTAACAATTAAGCAGTTACAGCTTTACGGCTAACTTGGGTCAATTCACCCTTAGCGTACTTAGCAGCAAACTCATCTACACCAATTTGCTTGATCTTGCTAGCTTGACCAGCAGCTTCAAATTGAATATAGCGATCGGCACATACCTTTTGCATATACTTGATCGAAGGCTTCAAGAAGTGGCGAGGATCGAATTCCTTAGGAGCCTTAAACAAAGCTTCACGCACCGCAGCAGTGATCGCCAAGCGGCAGTCGGTGTCGATATTGACCTTACGCACACCACACTTGATGCCCTTTTGAATTTCTTCAACAGGTACACCATAGGTTTCAGGGATAGCGCCGCCAAATTCGTTAATCATGGCAAGTAGATCTTCAGGAACTGAAGAAGAACCATGCATAACTAGGTGGGTGTTGGGCAAGCGGTTGTGAATTTCTTCGATGCGGCTAATGGCAAGGATTTCACCAGTGGGCTTACGGGTAAACTTGTAAGCACCGTGACTAGTACCGATCGCTACAGCCAAAGCATCAACTTGAGTACGTTCTACGAAGTCCGCAGCTTCATCAGGATCGGTCAAAAGTTGCGAATGATCCAACGCACCTTCAAAACCGTGACCGTCTTCAGCTTCACCCTTACCAGTTTCGAGAGAACCCAAACAACCGAGTTCACCTTCAACGCTAGCGCCGATTGCGTGAGCAACCTTAACCACTTCCGAGGTAACAGCAACGTTGTATTCGTAGCTAGCGGGGGTCTTGGCATCAGCTTCCAAGGAGCCATCCATCATCACGCTAGTAAAGCCATTCTTGATGGCAGAGTAGCAGGTCGAAGGCGCATTACCGTGATCTTGGTGCATTACGATGGGCAAATGAGGATAGGTCTCAACTGCCGCCAAGATCAAATGACGCAAAAAGTTTTCGCCAGCGTAGGAACGCGCACCACGCGATGCTTGGAGGATTACAGGACTATTGGTTTCGTCAGCAGCCTTCAAAATTGATTGAATCTGCTCCATGTTGTTTACGTTAAACGCAGGAATACCGTAGTTATTTTCAGCCGCATGATCGAGCAGCAGGCGCATTGGGACTAAAGCCATATATAAAATCTCTCCTAGACTAAATCGAGCTTGTTCGATTATGAACAATCTTAAATCATTTTGAAGACCGAAATCTAGCAAAGCGCGAATTAGTTAGAACCGCAAATAATAAAAGCCGCGCGAAGCGCGGCTTTTATTATTTGCGTATTTAGTAAAGAGTTCGCATCGCGAATCTTTTCTAAGTTTGCAGTCAAATAAAACTAAATGTTGGTTTCGCTCAGTTCGCTGGTCATGTAATCAAAGGGTGCGCCCAACCAGTCAGCACTATCGCCAACCAACTCAAATACAAGTTCCTTAAGGATTTGAATACCCTGTACGGTAGGACCAATGGGAACGCCCAAAGAGTTATAGGTTTCGCGCAAACCTTGTAATACGCGCTCATCAAGAACGTCATTATTACCCGCAACTAGCGCATAGGAAGCGTAGCGGAGGTAATAGTCAAGATCGCGCAAGCAAGCAGCAAATCGGCGAGTGGTGTAAGCATTGCCACCGGGACGGATCAGATCAGGCACAACTTCAAACAGCTGTGAACCTGCTTTGCGAACGATCGCCGCCGCATTTGCGGTGATGGCTTGCGATGCCGAGAGGCGAGCGCTACCCGTTGCAAAGTAAGACTTGAGGGTATCTAGGGCATCACGATCAAAGTATTTACCAGTTGCATCATAGGCTCCGATGAGGCTGGTAATTGCATCCTGCATATTATTTCTCCGTTAATTTGTCTTTAATAAATGTATCTGTAACGTATTTGTAAAGTTTGTAAACTATATATAACTTAAACTTAATAACTTAATCCTTGATACCAATTCCCGCAGGTGTAACTACACTTTTGGGAGGTAAACATCAGACCTTGTAAGGGCTGCAAACCCATATTTACCATGCCGTAGCTAGGTATGGGGTAGTTACCCGTAATATTTTACTGTGATTTCAGCACCGCTCCAAGTCCTCCACCTAATTCAGCCCATGACGATTTCTAAAGAACTAATCACCCTTGCTAGTTTGTTGGCAGGAGAATTTAGTAACCGAGAGCAATCTCTAGAGCAGCCTGCATGGTTTGTGAATTTAGTTTGGTGGCAACGCCCCATAGATTTTCGGGTTTTGGGGAGTGTAGCACTCTTTGCTGAGCAAGCTAATGCTTTGGTTTTAGATCGTCCCTATCGTCAGCGCATTTTGCAATTAGTGGAAGCTGAGGGCAAGATCCAAGTTAAGTATTGGGGCTTTAAAGATCCAAGTGCATGGAGTGGGGCAGCAAAAAGTCGCGATCGCCTTGACCAAATTACGCTTAATGATATCGAACCTCTAGCGGGTTGTATTTTAGATGTCACCTATAACAATGGTCATTATCAAGCGACGATGCCCAAAGATTGCAAGTGCTGTTTCCAATATCTCAATGAGTCGCGACAGGTTGTTTTGGGATTTGAGGTGAGCGAGTCTGAGTTTTGGAGTGGCGATCGCGGAGTCGATCCTAAAACGGGGTCAGCAATTTGGGGCGCAATTATGGACTTTTACAAGTTCAAAAAAATTCAAGATTTTAGTCAAGAACTGACTCTTAGTTAGCTGTAATGACTTTATAAAAAAGCAAAAATCAAGTGGCAGTGCTTTACACCGCCACTTGATTTTTAGTGAATATCGCTACAGCTAACCCTTACCGAACAGAGACGATTAGTGACATAATAAATGAGAAAACTTAGGATAGAACTCATACTGCTATGTCAGATGGAAAAGGATTTGGCTTTGGTTTAGGCAAAATGAAAGAAGCCTTCCAAAAAGCTCAACAAATTCAAGAAGGTGCAAAAAAACTACAGGAAGAATTAGATCAGTTGCGCCTCACTGGTGAATCGGGTGGCGGTTTAGTCAAAGTGACCCTAAGCGGTAACCAACAACCTCAGAGCGTAGAGATCGCTCCTGAAGCTCTCAATGAAGGTGCAGAAGTTTTGTCGGATCTAGTGCTTGTAGCGCTCAATAATGCTTACACCCTATCTACTGACACCATGAAGCAAAAAATGGAAGATCTCACTGGTGGTTTAGGACTTCCCGCAGGATTCTAAGCGATCGCCTGTGCGATTGATTTCTCAGCTAAGTAATCTGTCTACCTCGGTACTTAGTTAACCAAGCTTTTACTATTCTGTATTGTTCCGTATTTTTATATTCCCTAGACCATGATCAACAGTCCTGCTGTGCGTATCCAACGCCGCAACCAACCCGCCGCCCTCATCCCCACCAAACAACAAGAATCTATTCTTGATTGGTTAGAATCCACAGGTCGCCTGATCGCCCGTGAAGGTACGGAATCGACCCTTAAGTTTGATGATGAGGCTGAAGAATTGAGTGAATTGATGTTAGGAGATGATCCTAGCTATATCGATGACGATGACGATCTTGATGATGATGACGTTGACTAATACCAATTCATAAATTCATAGAAGTCTAAGTGTACCTACACTTTTATCCTCATCAATACAAAATACAAAGCAAGACAAATGGCGGCGCGAAGCGCCGCCATTTGTCTTGCTTTGTGTGTCCAAAAATCAGGCGTAACTCATTTTCAACACTAGTTTTCAACTTGTAAAAATCTATGCCTAAGAAACAAAAATTTCCCCATCTAATTGGATCTAAATGGACAGCAATGCAAGAAACCTTTGGCTGGCGACATTTTGTGGTGGTTAATCGCAAAAATGAAGGTGAGCTTGTATTCGCAGAAATTAAGGCAGCCTGTGATGATTCGGTACGATTTTGGCTCAATGCTAATGCGTTAAAGCGGCGATCTCTCTGGCAGCCAGGTTGGAAAACCTTACAGGAGATGTAGTCTGAGGAAATTTCAGGTTTAGGCAGTGGCGTAGGCTTTGATATCCATCAGTTTGAGCAAGCGATCAAAGTTAAAGTGCTTAGACATCATGTCGCAAATACTTGTCACCTTTACGCCTTCATGGAGACGAACTTGACCCAGACAGGACTCGATGATGCTAACTGTACTGAGGGTGTCTTTGTTGACCGACAGGATCGGTACGCCGATCTCCATAGCTTTGTGGGCGACATCATCATTCAGGAAGGGGCGACCAGTCAAGATCAAGCAGTTGGTAGAGGTTTCTAGAGCCGCAAATTGTAAATCAACGCGGCTACTGCCCGTAATCACCGCTTTGTTATAGGACTTCCGAAAATAGCTTTGAGCAGAGTTCACATCCATTGCCCCAATCTTTAGCTCTTCGACCATCACCTTACTCAGATCGACATTTTCTGGAGAACAAAGAACTGTGGCATTCAGTTGTTCAATGATTTCTAAAACGCTGACACTTCGTAGGGTGCGGTTTTCAGGCATGATTGCAAGCACAGGTATCCCTTGTTCTTCGAGGTAGGGATGGAGGATTTCGATCGCGGTTTCGTATTGATCATCGGGAATATCGTTAATTACAACTCCCAACAGGCGATCGCCAAAGCGTTGTTTCGCCATGAGGATGTGATCAACGACTAGGAGTGAGCCAAACCGCATGACCAAGAGGATCGGCGCATCTAGATGATCTGCCATCTGTTCTAACGACAGTCCAAAAATTGTGCCTTCAGCAGTGTTGGCGGGGGCTTCTAACAGGACTAAATCGCCTTCGATAATTTTTTTGTACTCTTCTAACCTAGTGCTGTAGTCAGCCTGATCCGCGCCCGAAAGACGACGCTGGAGAGCCGCGCGATCAAGATTGAGAAGGGTGGGGCGCAAAAGTGACGATGGTAAATTTAGAGTGCGCTGGATAAACTCTACATCTGCTTCACTGCGTTCGGCTGATTCGGGTAATTCTTTGGTGGTAAAGGTGCCAATTGGTTTACCGTAGCCGACTTTGTAACCCTTGGCTTGCAAATGATGTGTTAATCCTAAAATTGTCGCCGATTTTCCACTACCTGATCTAGTGGAACCAATCAACAAATGCTTAGCCTGTGGCACGTCTTGCCCTCTAAAAAATGATTACAAAGTTTACTAAGATGGTATTAAAGACCACATCCTGTTTGGTTATTGTAACTGATGGACTGTAACTGTTTTTTCTGTTGTTGACTAATTATGGATAGTGTTGATGCGTTTATTGCAATAGAGCTGGATCGCGATCGCCTGTAGGTTTTTGGTTGCCTTTAGTTAGTGTTGGCGATAAATGGCATCACTGATCCGACAGGCATCGGCGATCGCTTGAGGGTCATGAACTCGCAAAATATCGGCTCTACCCGCAATGCAGGCAGTACAGGCGGCGATGGTTCCGAATAGGCGATCGCGGGGATCGGGGCGATCGCAAAGCTTGCCGATAAAACTTTTGCGGGAGACTCCCATCAGTAAAGGCGCAGGAATATCTTTAAAAGCTGGGAGATCCCTCATAATTTGCAGATTATGCTCAAGGGATTTGCCAAAGCCGATGCCGGGGTCGATGCCGATCCTGTTTAAAGGAATACCGCAAGCCTTAGAGATGGCGATCGCATCTTTTAAGAATTGTTTAATTTCGCGCACCACATCGTGATATTGGGGATTAAGCTGCATGGTGCGCGGTTCGCCTTGCATGTGCATCAAAAAAATTGGTACTTGCAACTTGCCCGCTAGCGGTAACATTTCAGGATCAAATCGACCTGCGGAAACATCGTTGAGTAGATCCGCCCCTGCGGCGATCGCGGATTTAGCGACGCTTGCCTTGACCGTATCTACAGAAATCGGTAGGTCGGGATAGCTAGCACGAACAGCCTCGATAATCGGCAAAATGCGATCGCTTTCCTCCTCGGCACTGACAGCTTCAGCATTGGGGCGCGTCGATTCGCCACCAATATCGAGAATGTCGATGTAAGGCAACATCTGCTCAACTTGGCGCAGCGCTGCATCCCGCGAATTATACTGCCCCCCATCGCTAAAGCTATCGGGCGTGATATTCAGGACTCCCATGATGTAGGTGCGATCGCCCCAAATAAATTGGCGATCGCGGATCTTCCAAGGCTCTGGCTGAAGTTGGGTATTGATGCTTAGATTTGGACTTTGTTTCACAACCTATGCCTTAGATAAATTCAGGTGTATGCCAACTGGAGAATAAAAGATCAGCAAAAATTAGGCGAGATCTGCTAAAACCTGTTCGGGGTGCAATTCTGCCTTGACCGCCAGATAGATTTTTTCAATCTTGCCATCGACATCAATCACAAAAGTATTGCGAAACATACCCATGTACTCTTTGCCCATCATCTTCTTTTTGCCATAGCTTTCGTAGGCAGCGGCAACTGCGCCATCAGGATCACAGAGCAGAGGAAAGGGTAAATTATACTTTTCCGTAAATTTTTGGTGGGACTTAGCATTGTCCGTACTCACACCAAATATCACTGTGTTTTTTGACTGAAACTGGTCATAGCGATCGCGAAATCCACAGGCTTCCTTAGTACATCCGGGAGTATTGTCGCGAGGATAAAAATATAAAACTACGCGATGTCCCTTCAGGCTAGAAAGGCTGACTAGATTGCCATTGGTATCGGACAAACTAAATTCGGGAGCGCGATCGCCAACATTCAAAGCCATAAATAAAAATCCTCAACAAGCCCAGATTATTCACTACCAGCTTGATTTTATCTAAAAAATGGTTTTCCCGTCAGTTTCGCTAATTGCTCCCACGATCAATCTATGTCATGATCTTGGGCAGTCGTCACCATTGCCCCAAAATTCCGTAAAATTCTGTGACCCCTTGGCTAAGTTTGTTGCAACAGCATCGCCTTATCGCCGTAATTCGTGCCGATAATGTGATTACTGCTAGAGAAATGGCTCTCGCTGCCGCCGCAGGTGGCATCAAGCTGATCGAAATTGCGTGGAATACCGATCGCGCCGAATCCCTCATCCCCAAATTGCAGCAGGAATTACCCGATTGCAAAATTGGCACAGGTACGATCCTAGATCTTGAGATGGCAGAAAAAGCGATCGCCTGTGGTTGCAGCTTTATATTCACACCCCATACTAATCCTGAATTAATCGCCAAGGGTGTTGAGCATAGTATTCCCGTGATCGCAGGAGCGCTGACCCCCACTGAGATCGTCACCGCTTGGCAGGCAGGAGCCGCCGCCGTCAAGGTCTTCCCGATCAAGGTGATGGGTGGGGTGGACTATTTACAATGTTTGCGTCCTGTCTTAACCGATATTCCCCTGATTCCCACGGGTGGGATTACCATCCATAATGCCGATCAATTTCTAGCGGCGGGGGCGATTGCCGTAGGTATTTCCAGCCATCTCTTTTCGCCAGAGGCGATCGCTGATGACGACTGGGCGACGATTATCGCGCGATCGCAGTCATTAATTCAAAAAGTACAGCCCTTTCAAAATCAATAGACTAAATCACTAGGTTGTCGTGCGAAGCACGACAACCTAGTGGCACTTAATCATATAAATCGTGCAATAGACACTTAAGACACTTATGCAATATGCAGCGTTAGGGCTAGATGTGGGACGCAAACGGATCGGAGTCGCAGGCTGCGATCGCCTTGGTCTATCTGCCCACGGCATCACCACGATCATTCGTAAATCATGGCAAGAGGATATGGCGGAGCTACAGGCTCTAGTCATGGAGCGCGATGTCAAGACCTTGGTCGTGGGGCTGCCCTACAACATGGACGGCTCCCTCGGCGCTCAAGCGAAGCAAGTCCAAAAATTCGCCACGGGTGCAGCCAAAGCTCTCAACCTCGATTTGGATTATGTCGATGAGCGTTTGACCTCCTTTGAGGCGGAAGAAATGATGCGATCGCAAGGTATTTCGACTAGACGCAACAAAGCCATGATCGACCGCAAAGCCGCCGCCTTGATCCTGCAACAATGGCTAGAGATTCAGCGCCTAGAGATTCAACGCCAAAACGCAGATTCTGGTTAGAACTAGGGTTATATCCGCCAATTTCCCGAACAATCATCGCGGTTGCCACAACTGTCCCCTTTACTGTCATAATGCTTAAGAGCGCCTGAAAGCCTCATATAAGAGCGTTTCCAAGAGCGTTTCTGAGAGCGTTTTTCTGAGCTATTAGTGCTATAGGATACAAAACAGCAATCTATGGAAGGATCGACGATCACACTCACGGATGAAGCAGGTAAGACATTGCCTTGCACTATTGAAACTGCGTTTAAGGTAGACATTACTGAATATCTACTCCTGCAACCAGTAGACTACTCTGTGCAGATATTTGCATGGCAAGAAACCGATGACGAAGAAGAAACCGAATTAGTTGATGTTACTGAAGAGGAAATCGATCTCATCTTTCCTGTGGCTCAAGCAGTCTTGGCAGAACAGAATCTTTCGTTGAAGCGTTCGGCATACACCTTAACCGTTGAAGGTGAACTACCTGAACCTACCGAAGAAGACATCATCGAAATTGATACTGAAGAAGATGGCGGTAACTGTAGTGAATTCCAAGAATTAGCTCACTTCTACTATGAAGAGCAAGAGTTCTCTGTATTTACATCTCTTGACCCCTTGTTATTTATTGCCAAGGTTGGCAAAAATGGTCTTCCTGAAATTCTCACACCGACCGAGATGGCATCCCTTGAACCTTACGTGGAGCAGTACTTAGACCATGTCCTCAGTACAGAAGATGTCGAAGAAGAGTTCTAAATGGCTTTTTTATGGCATTGCTGTACCTCTAACAATCCTAATCACTGGGATTGTGAGTAGTTCTTGGTGGGTCTGGGCGATCGCTGCTCCCAATAGTTTTGGGGCAAAAGTGCGTTTGACGATTGCCGAAGGAATGCCGACACAGGCAATCGCCCATGAGCTAGAAGCCGCAGGGATCATCCGTTCTAGCTTTGCCCTGCGGCTATGGTTGCAGTGGCAAGCCCTGCGGGGTAGCCAAGCCGTAACTCTGCGATCGGGAACCTTTGACTTTACGACCAACCTATCTCTCCCTGAAGTGGTTGCCCAAATTCAAGAAGTAAAGGCGGCTGAAGTCCGCTTTACGATTCCTGAAGGCTGGTCGATCGCCCAGATGGCACAGCGATTGGAAGAGCAAGGATTTTTTAAGGCTGAGGACTTTGTAAAGGCAGCACAGCGCACTAGCCCGAAGCGTCGTGATTGGCTACCTGCCGACATTCCCAGCCTAGAAGGATTTCTGTTTCCCGACACTTATCAAATCTTGCCCTCAGAGGCAACTCCTGATCGCATTATTGACATGATGCTTAACCGATTTGAAGAAGTTGCTCTGCCCGTCTATCAAGCCGATCAAGCTAGTAACCCTAAAGTCAAGGTCAGTCTTAAGGATTGGGTGACTCTCGCCAGCATTGTCGAAAAAGAAGCTGTCATTGAGTCGGAACGTCAGGTGATCGCGGGGGTGTTTTGGAACCGCCTGCGCCGCAATATGCGTCTAGAGTCCGATCCTACCGTGGAATATGGTCTCAATATTCGCCAGACTCCTGAGCAGCCTTTGACTTTAGCCCAAGTTAGAACTGACTCTCCATACAACACCTATCTCAATGAAGGTCTACCACCTGGGGCGATCGCCTCGGTGGGACTCGCCAGCCTAAAGGCAACCCTTGATCCTGCGACCACGGACTATCTATTTTTTGTGGCGAAATTTGACGGTAGCCATGTGTTTAGCCGCAATCTGGAAGATCACGAAAAAGCTTTACAAGCGATCGACAAAAAAATTCAACAAAAAGTGCCTAGATAGCCACTTATAGACAATTAAAATCAGAAAGATAGGACTTCGACGCTTCGACAAGCTCAGTGCATCGCTTCGCTCAGCCAGCAATATATGACGGCTGAGCGAAGTCGAAGCCTCTCGAATTTATTTGGAATTACTATATAAGGTCAGTTTACAAACTGACCTTATATTTTTGTCTCCGTTGAACTGTCGTTGAGTTAGGGGTGACTAACCCTAGGCGCTATAATAAATTCTTAATTATTGATTAATCTTGCCAATATTTGTGCCAATATTTGTGAAAGTTCGGCAACTCATTTCTCCCAACTTGGTGCTACTTGCACCAATTACCCAAATCACACCTCAGTTAATGGAAACCCACGGGTTGCGTGGTTTGATTTTGGATGTTGATAATACGCTCATCGAAGATGATGAATCTGATGTATCCGCCGAAATCAAAATTTGGGTAGAACTAATGCGTCCCAAATATCCCATTTGGTTAGCAAGTAATAACTTTAGCGATCGCCGCATTCAAAAGGTTGCAGAGAGCCTTAATCTTCCCTATCGCAGTCGGGCAGGTAAACCATCGCGCCGCGTCGTGCGTCAAGTTTTAGAAGCAATTCAATTACCTGCGGAGACCGTGGCAATGGTAGGCGATCGCTTGTTCACGGATACGATTGTGGGCAATCGCCTTGGACTATTTACAATTTTGGTACAGCCCCCTGGTGAAGAGTTAGCCTTTAAACCCACCTTTGCCTCTCTATTCAAAGCGCGATCCAGCTTTTTGCGGAACTCGGAAATCTGGATCGCGCGTAAATCTGGAGTAAATATCTAGCTCCACTTGCATCGATAATCGGCTTGCTTCGCATCTTTTGTAGACCTTTTTTTAGACCTTGATATACTTGATGCACCAGATTCTAGAACCCCCTCTAACTCCCCCTTGGAAGGGGGAGAACTCAGACTCCCCCCCTTGGAAGGGGGGACTGAGGGGGGTAAAACCTGCATGGTGTGTCAAGTATGTGAACGCCTTTTTTTAGACCTTGATATATCTACAGATTTAAAGTGGCATAACTGAACAATTGTCTAAGCGATCGCCCTGTAATTTATTCTGTAATGTTATATCTTCAGAGCATCATCAAATATCTCTATTAACAGCCTTTCCTCTAAAACCTTCTTTTAAAATAATGGGAAATCTTCAAGGACGAGACCTGCTTAGCTTGGCGGACTTACAACCAAATGAAATTCATGAGTTGCTAAAACTAGCCCAACAACTCAAATCAGGAGAAACTAAGTTTGACTTTCAGCGCAAAACCCTAGGCTTGCTATTTCGCAAGGCATCGACCCGCACCAGAGTCAGTTTTACAGTCGCAATGCACCAACTCGGTGGTCATGTGATCGACCTCGACCCTAATGTGACTCAAGTCAGTCGTGGTGAGCCTGTGGAAGATACGGCGAGAGTCCTCGATCGCTACCTTGATGTTTTGGCGATTCGCACTTTTGAGCAATCAGAGCTAGAAACCTTTGCTAAGTTTTGTCGAATGCCGATCATTAATGCCTTGAGTGATCTGGAGCATCCTTGCCAAGTTTTAGCCGATCTACTAACTGTGTTAGAAAATTTCGGCACACTTAAAGGGTTAACCCTCACCTATCTTGGTGATGGTAATAATATGGCGCATTCCTTGATGATCGGCTGCGCGTTGGTGGGGATGAATGTCAGAATCGCCTCACCAAAAGACTTTGCTCCCAGTCCCGAAGTCGTAGCGCAGGCTAAGGCATTGGCGACTAATTCGGAAGTAATTGTCACTAATGATCCTTTGTTAGCTGCCCAAGGCTCCCATGTGCTGTATACCGATGTCTGGGCAAGTATGGGTCAGGAGTCGGAAGCCTTGGATCGTATTCCCATCTTTCAGCCCTATCAACTCAACTCTAAATTGATGTCATTGGCGGATCGGGAGGCGATCGCTTTGCATTGTTTGCCTGCCCATCGTGGTGAAGAGATTACCGATGAGGTGATGGAAGGTGATCAGTCGCGTATTTGGGATGAAGCCGAAAATCGTCTTCATGCTCAAAAAGCATTGCTTGCAAGTGTTCTATAAAAGCCATAAAACAAGTCACGCGCCGCGTGACTTGATAAAAGCCAGAAGAAGAGTCGCTCTGCGACTCTTCTTCTGGCTTTAAATTTTTTAGGTGAGAACTGCTTCTAACTTATGTTGATTCCACAGCTTTTGATAGAGTGCAGACTCTGCCAGCAATTGGCTATGCTCGCCAACCTGTACAATCTTGCCTGCATCCATCAAAACGATGCGATCGCAAGTAGAAGCGGCAGATAGATTATGGGTGATAAAAATCACTGTTTTATGTTTGGGAAGGTTATGCAAAATCGCTGTAGCGGTTTGATTATCGACGCTAGAAAGCGCATCGTCTAACACCAAGATTGGCGTATCCACCAATAGCGCTCTCGCCAAAGCCGTGCGTTGACGTTGTCCCCCTGACAGCGTAATGCCCCGTTCTCCCACAAGGGTATCGTACTGCTTGGGAAATTTGAGAATCTCTTGCTCAATTTTTGCCTGATTTGCAAAGTTCTCAACTTCGTGATCGTAGGCTTCGGGTTTCCCATAGCGGATGTTGTCACGCATGGTGGCACTAAACAGAAAACTGTCCTGTGGCACAAAGGAAATAATCGAACGTAGATCTTCAATCCGCATCTGTGTGATGTCAATGCCATCGATAAAGATTTGGTGAGCATCAATCGGAACTAGACGCATCAAGGCATTAGCAAGGGTAGACTTACCTGAGCCAACTGTCCCCAATACTGCTACTGTTTCCCCTGCCTCGATCGCAAAGCTAAGATCGGATAGGGCGGCTTGATTGGCATCGGGATAGCTATAGCTCAGATGGCGAAATTCAATGCTGCCCTTTGTTTTTATCCGATCAATGGCGATCGCATCGGGAATATCAATGATTGCAGGCGGGATATCGAGAATGCTCTGAATCCTGCCAATACTGACCACCCCGCGTTGATAGGTCACCATCACAAAGCCCAAAATTGCCGTGGGAAAGATCAGTCTTTCCACATAGATAATCAGCGTTAACAAATCCCCAATCTTAAAGGTTGTATTCAAGGGGTTAGCAAGCTTTTCACCACCAAACCACACTAAAACTAAAAAGCTAAAACTGGCGATACCTCCCAACAATGGGAAAAGAATGTTGCGGCTCTTTGCCATTCTCAAATTGGCATCGAGTAAGCGATCATTCAGCTTGCCAAAGGCATCGCGCTCATTATCTTCTTGGGCATAGGTTTTAATTAATGCCATGCCGTTAAGATCTTCTTGGAGAAGGGAGCTAACCTGTGATAGCTCTTCTTGCACCTGCATCTGCTCATCGCGCAACTGCCCACTAAATCTCTGCACGATCACCAGCATGATTGGATAGACTGAGACCGACAGCAAGGTCAACATCGGATCGATCGTCACCATGGCGGGCAGGGTCAAGGCATAGACAAAAACTGAGTTAATAATGCTCAGGAGGGCAAATCCCATCAAACGGCGGATATTTTCCACATCGCTAGTGACAATGCTGATAGTTTCGCCTGCGGAGTTATTGGCAAAGTAGCTGGGCGGCAACTTCAGTAAATGCTCAAAGATTTGTTGCTTGAGACTATATTCAATCTTGCGCCCGATCCCAAAAATCCAGACGCGAGAGACCATGCGAATAATCCACATTAGGGACGATAAGCCAATGATCAACCAGACATACTGCATTAGTTGACCTGATTGATCGACTTTCAGCTTGTCTAGGCTCTCTACAGCGACTCTAATCAACCAAGGAATATATGTACCAAGGACATTTGCCATTAGCAAGGCGAATGTACCGAAGGCAAGGTCGCCCCAGTAGGGACGAAGATAGTTTTGAAGGTTTTGAAATTGCGATCGCGCCATAATAAATCTATATTACTTCCTTTAAATCCCACCCTGAAATAATGAGTTACCGAGTGAAGCGCAGTAACTCATTATTTTGTTCGATTTTGTTCGATAAAAATATTTCCTAGTTTTTTTTCTGCCTGACGATGCCGAATACGGAGGTGTAGCCATGTAAAAAGGTTGTACCTCCAACAGGACCTATCTCACCCGAACAGAAAAACCCACTAAAGGGAATGAGACCAATATGTTGCTGTAATAGTTGGGAGTCGAAGTTAGGCTTATTATACAAACGCTCACCCCGTCCCATACAGGAAAACATCAAGGCGGCGGCAGGTGCAACATTGGGAGCTTCTAAACTGAGTTGATTGCTGTAGTTATTTAAGGCTGTTTCAAGATCCTCGGCGGATGCCTTGCTATCACGCAAATGGAGCTGAATCCTCTGTCCTGGACGCATCCGATCACCGACTGCGATCGCACCAGATCGTGGGTCAACACCGATAATATTGCGAATCAAGAAATCCCCTTGGGAAGGATCACTTTTAAACTCATTCATCACCACGCCGATAAATAGAGAATGTTGCGCGAGATCGCGATCGCTCTGACTAAGCTCACTGACTGTATCTTGCAACAAACTTAAAGGTGGCTTGCCCTCTAGTCCGAGGATTAAATTACGTTCACATTCGGACACTTGAAAAATCTTGCCAATCGGACGGCAACCCTGTGCGACTACAGGATCAATCGTCACATCCCCCCATAGAGCAACCCCTAGTAATCCTGTGCGGTAGAGCTTGTACTTGTTTGCTTCGTGAAAGCAAAACAAGGCATTTGCGCCCATGCCGCCACTACTCGCCAAACCGCCCACCTTCACCGAGCTAGGATAAGCAAAATCTAGACCTTGGATCAAATCGTTGATTGGAAAGGAGAAGGGATCTCCCACCAACACAAAATTGGGCGAGACTGTGGGATCTACGCCTGTAATTTTTTCCCAGTGGTTAGGTGGACTGTCTAGATCGGGCAACTGATCATCGTCAAGGTGGAAAATATGGCAATTAGTATCGGGCAGATGTCCAACTAGCAGAGTAATTGCGGGTTTATCTTCAAATTCTTTAGCATCACCGATGATCCCACCACCAGAACAACCAATTAATTTCTTGATTGGTAGCTTCTCCGCTAGCAACGGTAATAGGCGCGGATAGTCACTCGCAAAAGCAGTGGAAACAAATAGAAATCCTAGATCCAGCGATCGCTCGCCGAGGGCTGCCAAGACCTGACTAGATAGGTCTTGCACTGCGGCTTCCAAGGATATTTTTGTCGAAAGACTAGTAACCCACTTCATCTGTCTAGTCCTCCATCAAGTTTATATCGAGACATTTCTATAGAGATTGCTGGCGAGAGTTTTGGATAAAACTTTAAGCAAAACCTTGAGTAAGACCTTAAGTAAATTGATCGTGTAATCAAGGTTTTTATTTGCGTAATCTAAGCACCCAAATAAAATCTCAAACTCACGCCCAATTTAATACTCAGGCTAATAACCAAGCTAATACTCAAGTCAGTATTTTAAGTTAATATTTCAGCCTAGTACCTAAGCTTACATTGCATAGAGCATCGCATCGCCGTAATTCTGATATTTCTTGTGATTATTTCTCTAGCTTGATGCCAAAATAGTAGATCGATTCTACTGGAGAAAAATTGGTGTCGGACAAATTTGATTACGACTTGATCATTATTGGTGCAGGCGTTGGTGGACATGGCGCGGCACTCCATGCGATCGCCTGTGGACTAAAAACGGCGATCGTTGAAGATAACGTCATGGGCGGAACCTGTGTCAATCGTGGCTGCATCCCCTCTAAGGCATTGCTGGCGGCATCGGGACGGGTGCGCGAAATGAAGGCAAAGCACCACCTCAAGGCACTCGGCATTGAAGTCGGCGAAGTAAATTTTGATCGCGGCGCGATCGCCAGTCATGCCGATAATCTAGTTTTAAAATTGCGCGGCGACCTCACCAATAGCCTCAAGCGGTTAGGCGTAGATATTCTCGAAGGGCGCGGACGGATCGCAGGTCAGCAAAAGGTCAGCGTTGGCGACAAAATCTATACGGCGAAGGACATTATGCTAGCTACGGGTTCCGAGCCATTTGTGCCGCGTGGTGTCGAACTCGATGGCAAAACTGTATTTACTAGCGATCAGGCGGTGCGTCTGGAAACCTTGCCGCAATGGGTGGCGATCATCGGTAGTGGTTACATCGGTTTGGAGTTTGCCGATGTCTATACAGCGCTAGGTTCGGAAGTGACGATGATCGAAGCCTTGGATGTGTTGATGCCCGGTTTTGATCCTGACATTGCTAAGATTGCGGAACGAGTATTACTAAAACCTCGCGACATCGAAACCCGCACGGGCGTATTCGCCACCAAGATCACCGCAGGTTCACCCGTGAAGATCGAACTCACCGATGCCAAGACTAAAAAAGTAATTGAAGTTCTAGAAGTTGATGCCTGTCTAGTTGCAACAGGTCGGATTCCTTTAACCAAAGATTTGGGCTTAGAGAATGTCGGGCTTGCGCCTAATCAACGGGGCTTTATCGATGTCGATGACCGCATGGCGACATCAGTGCCGCATCTCTGGGCGATCGGTGATGCCACGGGCAAAATGATGTTAGCGCACGCCGCTTCAGCGCAAGGGATTGTAGCAGTGGAAAATATTTGCGATCGCCCTGCCACTGTCGATTATCAAAGCATTCCTGCGGCGGCTTTCACCCATCCCGAAGTTAGCTTTGTGGGCTTGACTGAGCCACAGGCTAAAGAGAAGGGAGCCGCCGAAGGCTTTAAGGTCGCTAATGCCAAGTCGTACTTTAAGGGCAATTCTAAAGCGATCGCCGAAGGTGAAACGGAAGGACTCGCCAAGATCGTTTACCGCGAAGATACGGGCGAACTCTTGGGTGTGCATATCATCGGTATCCATGCTTCCGACTTGATCCATGAGGCTTCTGCTGCAATTCGCGATCGGCAAACGGTGCAGAAACTCGCTACTGTCGTCCACGCGCATCCCACCCTCAGCGAAGTTTTGGATGAAGCTTACAAACGCGCTGCCCATATTTAGAAGCTCTGAGGCTTTTGACATGAGATAGAACAGGCATCCCTAGGGATGCCTGTTCTATTATGGAAGGAATCTCTACTAGCTCAAAATCAGGCTGTAGGAGCTAAAATTTAAGAAAAAATCGGAATGTTGGGATTTGAACCCAAGACCCCCACTACCCCAAAGTGGTGCGCTACCAAGCTGCGCTACATCCCGTTGCGTTTTTACCGCTTATCTATCATAACACAGTGGTTTACAAAATTCACCAATTTTCTAAAATTGGTGAATTTTGCTATAGCTAAAATACAAGTGGCGGCTTCGATAATAGCGCGATGCCTTGAAAAGTCTGGATGAGGCAATGGCACAAATTAACAGTGACGGGTAATGCTAAATTTATGGATATCAATAAATATTAAAAGAAATATTAAAAGAGGTTTATTTTGCGTCAGTTTGCGGTACTTGAGATGCCCGTCCATATCCATGACAATTATCGTGACTGGTTAGTGCGAAAGCTCACCGATAGTCAGGGTGCTCACGTGGTGACGCTCAATGCAGAAATGACCATGCAAGCTCGAAAAAATCGTGATCTAGCTACTGTGATCCATGATGCAGAATTGGTTGTGCCAGATGGATCGGGGATTGTGCTGTACTTACGATCGCAGGGTGAAAAAACTGAACGTTGTCCGGGGATAGAACTGGCGGAACAGGTGGTACAAGAGGCAGCATTAAATCAATGGCAAATCTTTTTGATTGGGGGTGCGCCTGATGTCGCGGAGACGGTCGTCAAGCAGTGGCGGCAACGTTGGGAAGATATCGCGATCGCAGGTGTTTATAACGGTTATTTTGATGCCGCGATCGAACAACAAATTTGTGAACAGTTAAGCCGATTGCAACCTGCATTAATTTTGGTAGGGTTGGGAGTGCCACGCCAAGAGTTATGGATTCACAAGTATCGTTATCTCTGTCCCAATGCGGTCTGGATTGGTGTGGGCGGCAGCTTTGATATCTGGTCAGGGCTAAAAACTCGCGCTCCTGAATGGTTCAGTAAAAACAATTTAGAATGGCTATATCGCCTTTATCAAGAACCTTGGCGCTGGCGCAGAATGCTATCATTGCCGCATTTTGTTTGGTGCGTATTTTGGGACACTTTGCTGAAACGGAAGTTAACTTGAATTAGCTAATATGCGATACCACCATACTGCGATTCGGACTGCGGACATCTTCAAAGCGATCGCTTTTTATGAGGCTTTGGGTTTTACCGTTACAGAAAGGTTTACGGCGGGCATTACCCTTGCCTGTTGGATGGAAGGTGTGGGAACTAATTTGGAATTGATGCAGGTTCCTGAACCGACTAACATCGCTGATCCCTTTGGTGATGAGAATTATGTGGGCTATTATCACCTTTCTTTCCATGTGGAAGATTTATCAAGTTTCCTAAAGGAGTTAGTGGATAAACTAGGAAAGGTGAAGTTACTTTTACCACCGAGGGAGCAGATAATTGGTGATCGCCATTATCAGGTTGCTTTTATTGCCGATCCCGATGGCTTGCCCATTGAGCTAATGGCTTCTAGTATCATCGCTAAATAGGTCTTCGACTCCGCTCAGCTATCGGTGTACGCTGGCTGAGCGGAGTCGAAGCCCCTTTAACCTATTTAAAGCTGTCATATCTATAACAATATCTTTAAAATATCTAAGCATGAGCAACCAAAATATTTTAGTTTGGTTTCGTAATGATCTGCGATCGCAGGACTGCGAAACCCTGTATCGAGCTAGCCAACAGGCACAAAGCACAGGCGCACAGATATTTCCTATTTACTGCTTTGATCCGCGTCAATTTAGCGAGACAGCCTTTGGCTTTGCCAAAACGGGGGCATTTCGTGCCAAGTTTCTCCTCGAAGCGATCGCAAATTTGCGGGAAACTTTGCGATCGCTTGATTCTGACTTGATCCTGCGGATGGGGAAGCCTGAAGATGTGTTACCAGAATTCGCGCAACAATGGGAAGTAGGCACGGTCTATTTCCATGCAGAAATTACGACGGAGGAGAAGGCTGTCGAGAAGAATTTGCGATCGCGTTTAAAGACTTCAGGCATCAGTATGAAAAGCTTTTGGGGTAGTACTTTACTGCATCGCGATGATTTACCTTTCTCCATTGATCGACTTCCTGAATTGTTTACCCATTTTCGGAAACAGGTGGAAGCAGATTTCCTAGTTCGCGATCCCTTGCCTGTACCTAAGCAACTTCCTGCTATGCCCACAGATTTAGAGGTTGGCGAGATTCCTAACTTAGCAAAATTCAATTTAGAAGAACCTGAACCCTGCGATCGCGCTAGTTTGAAATTTAGTGGTGGCGAAACGGAAGCATTCAAGCGGCTGAAGCATTATTTCTGGACAAGCGATCGCCTCCAAGTCTATAAACAAACTCGCAATGGAATGCTCCATGCCGATGACTCTTCCAAATTTTCGCCTTGGCTTGCCCTTGGCTGTATCAGTCCTCGCTCCATTTACGCACAGGTGAAGCAATACGAAAGCGATCGCCTTGCCAATGATTCCACCTATTGGCTGATTTTTGAATTGTTGTGGCGTGATTACTTCCGTTTTGTGGCGGCAAAACATGGCGATAAACTCTTCTATCGCACGGGCTTACGGAATATGGATATCCCTTGGAAACAAGATTGGAAGAGATTTGAACTATGGCAAACGGGGAATACGGGTTTTCCGCTAGTGGATGCGAATATGCGCGAACTAGCGACGACGGGCTTTATGTCCAATCGTGGTCGCCAAAATGTGGCGAGCTTTTTGACTAAAAATTTGGGCATCGATTGGCGCATGGGAGCAGAATGGTTTGAATCGCTGTTAATTGATTACGATCCTTGCAGTAATTGGGGCAACTGGAACTACACCGCAGGTATTGGCAACGATGCAAGGGGTTTCCGCTTCTTTAATATTTACAAGCAATCCCAAGATTATGACCCGAAGGGCGAATACATTAAACATTGGTTGCCCGAACTCGCGGATATTCCTGCTAGCAAAATTCATCAACCTTCGCAACTAATTGCGATCGAGCAGAAACGTTGTAATGTGCGTCTCGGTGTGGACTATCCTAATCCAATTGTCGATTTATTTGCCTCTGCCAAGGCAAATCAGAAAATCTATGATGCTGTGTAGTGCTTTTAGTAGAGCAGTTTCCATTATAAAAACCAGATTATGAAAGTCCGCCTTTGTCGAGCTTTCAGAGCGTGTTTGAGAAGTTTTTACCCCCTCTAACTCCCCCTTGGTAAGGGGGAGTTAGAGGGGGTAAAAGTAGAAACTCATGCTAAACAGGCAACTTCTCAAATTCATAATCGGCATTCCATTACTGAGGTATGCTTGTGTCTACGTTATACGCAGTACAAACTGGATATGGAATATAAGAGACTTGGCGCAAGTGAATTGTTAGTATCAGAAATTTGTCTAGGAACCATGACCTATGGGCAGCAAAATAGCCTTGCCGAAGCCCATGAACAACTAGACTATGCGATCGCCCAAGGTATTAACTTTATTGATGCGGCGGAAATGTATCCAGTCCCACCGAAGGCGGAAACTCAAGGCAGAACTGAGTCCTACATTGGTGAATGGCTGGCTCAGCCTCAGATCAAATCACAGCGCGATCGCCTAATTATTGCTACAAAAATTATTGGTACAGGACGTAACTTTCGCTGGTTGCGGGATGATAGCGTGGCGGCGTTGAGTCGCCAAAATATTTTACAAGCCGTCGATGACAGCCTGAAGCGTTTGCAGACTGATTACATTGACCTATATCAAATCCATTGGCCCGATCGCAATGTGGCTTTATTTGGACAAACGGGATTTAATCCTGATCAGGAGCGGGAAGTAGTACCGATCGCTGAGCAGCTAGAAACCTTTGCGGAGTTGATTAAAGCAGGAAAAATTCGTCATCTTGGTGTCAGTAACGAGACTCCTTGGGGCATTTGCGAATTTAGCCATGCCGCTAAGCAACTCAATCTTCCCAAAATTGTTTCCATCCAAAATGCCTACAGTTTACTCAATCGTACCTTTGAGATGGGGTTAGCGGAGGCTTGCTATCGGGAGCAAGTTAGCTTGTTAGCCTATAGTCCCCTCGGTTTTGGACATCTATCGGGCAAATATATTCAAAATTCTTCTAGCGATTCATCTAACAATCCTTCTAGTGATTCCCTAGCCAAGACGCGCATTAATCTCTTCCCTAATTTTGGGCAGCGCTATCAAAAGATCAATGTCAATCCTGCGACGGCTGAATATGCGGCGATCGCTCAGAAATATAATTTGTCGCCCACCCAGTTAGCCCTTGCCTTTGTCCGCAGTCGCTGGTTTGTGGCAAGTACGATTATTGGCGCAACCACAATGACACAACTTCAGGAAAATATTGATAGTGTTAAAGTACAGTTAAACGCTGAAATTTTGACGGAAATTGACAAAGTGCATTCCCGTTATCCCCATCCTGCGCCATAATATCTGCAATTTGCGTTGCTAATTTCTGACTATCTATTTGATTATGAAGATGACATTCCGCAAGCCCCTAGCTTCACTCCTTGTTATAGGACTTAGCCAACTCTGTATTACCGATCGCGCGATCGCGATTAGTGATGCGGGCACAACCATTCAACTGAATGGACAGGTATGGACGGGACAGTGGATGCGGCTAGTGGAACAGGGAAGCATCTATGTGCAGGAGGACTGGTTGACGGGAAGTTTGGGAGTGCAAATGTTGGACTCGGACAAAGCCGATCGCCAAAGATGGCGATGGTTTTCTAGTCCCACCTTTTCGCAGGTTGCCTTTGATCGGACAGGGCGATCGCGATATATTGCCCTCGCTCCCTTTGCAGATCAATGGCGCACAGAAATTACGGGCAATACGTTGAATATCTATACGCCCGATACAACGATGCAGGCAGTGCGCCGCAGCAAACAGGCTTGGGGCGATCGCCTTGTGGTCGATCTGACCCGCAGTACACCTTGGCGAGTCAGTCGTCAGGGCAACGTGATTAATCTAGTTGTTTCTGCGGAAGTTGCGCCCACTGTTGCGCTGGGCACAGATGCGATCGCAGGGAATTTAGTGCAGTCGGTAACAGTGCAACCTCAAGGCAAGCTCACCCAGATCCAGATCGCCACCACAGAATCAATTAACCCTGCGATCGAGATGCTCAGTGGTGAGACTCCGCGCCTCGTCATTGATTTGCGCCGTGACTATGTGCCGCCCAGTCTGACAGTGCAATGGGCAGATGGGATTCGCCGCATTGAACGAGTTGTAGAAATACCTCATCAACCTAAAACCGCACAGGAACCTAAGACGCTCAAGTTTGCCGTTACCGCCCTAGAGGTCGATCTCACCCAGCCTCGCCTTAAGGTGAGACCGATCTGGAGTAATCCCGACGGCTCGCCTAATGGCGTTTTTGGATTGCTACCGCTTTCGCAAATGCTGGCTCAAGCCCAAGCCGTTGGTGGCATTAATGCAGGATTTTTTAATCGAGTGCGACGTTTACCCGTGGGCGCAATCCGTGAGGGTAATCGCTGGATCGCAGGGACTGCCCTTGTACGCGGGGCGATCGCTTGGAATGAGAAGGGTGATACGCTGATCGATCGCCTGAAATTTACGGAAGAAATTAGCACCACTACCCAGCCCAAAATCACTCTTACCAATCTTAATAGTGGCTATGTGCAGAAAGGGATCGCCCGCTATACCCTCAACTGGGGCAGTGGTTATTCGCCATTAACGGAAAATGAATTGCTGATCGTGGTGCGAGGCGATCGCGTTGTGGCGCAGTACCAAGGTGGTGCGGTCGGTGTGGGACAGGTAGCAATTCCTAGCGATGGCTACATCCTAGTGGCAAGACAAACTCCCGAAGCCGCTCAACTGCTGCCCATCGGCATGACCGTACGCGGTCGTCAAGCCTTTGTACCTGATAAGTTCACCAATTTTCCGAACCTAATTGGCGCAGGACCTCTGTTACTCAAAAATGGTAACGTCAGTCTCGATGGGAAGTTAGAAAGTTTCCAAACGGGCTTTGATACTCAAGCAGCAAGCCGTAGTGCGATCGCCACTACCAAGGAAAGAGGCAAATTATTGCTAACCACAATCCAAGCGGCTCCCAATGGGATCGCACCCAACCTTTTACAAACTGCGGCAGTATTACAAAAAATGGGCGCAGTGGATGCGCTTAATCTCGATGGTGGTAGTTCCACCAGTTTAGTATTGAGCGACAAGCTTCTTAATCGTCCCGCCAATGAAGTGGCAGCAGTCCATAATGCGATCGCCATTTTTATCACACCGCCGCCCCCCGCATCTCCAAATCAATTTTAAATAGGATACAAAAGCAGAAAGCTAGTTGCGGCGCAAAGCGCTGCAACTAGCTTTCTGCTTTTATGCTCTATAGTAATTCCAAATAAATTCAAGAGGCTTCGACTTCGCTCAGCCAGCAATATACGATGGCTGAGCGAAGTCGAAGCCCTGTTTTTCTTATTTGAATTGTCTATAAGTCTAAACCTTAAACTTTTTGACTTGTTCTTCGATATAAATTGCAGGTCTACCAGGATTAAATTGATCAAACTTGAGTTTCTCTAATCGCTCTTTTGCCACTGGTGGAGTTTGTCCCAGCTCTCTAGCTAGCTCGCGAGCTAGGTCAGTTTGATAGATCTGATCGGCAATACTAGGATAATTCGCTTTGTCCTTGGGCATCAGATCCCAACGCACAAGTTGCGAAGAGATCCATTTGGCAAAACTCTTCCAAGGATAGGGATCAAAACCAATGCGATCAGCAACTGTCAATGCGTTGCCTTGACCATCATCAAAACTGCCCGTAAGCACTGATTTAAGCAATGCTTCTGGTTGGTTTAGATACTCTTTACCAGCGATCGCCTTAGCAATTCTTTCACGATTTCTAGAGTTATTAGCATAGCCTGCACCATCAATGATTGCTTTATTGATAGCACGGTAAGTGTTAGGGTTTGCATCAATCCAATTCTTACTCGCGGCAAAAGCGCAGCAGGGATGACCTGACCAGATTTCTTTGGTTAAGATGTGGATGAAGCCAATCTTATTAAAAACCGCTCGTTGCACGATGTTATCGGGGAGTAAGAAAGCATCTAGTTGTCCCGATGTCATTTTGGTGATGGCATCAACTGGGGGAACCACCTGAATCTGCACATCTTTATCGGGATTAAGCCCACCCGCCGCAAGATAGTAACGCAGTAATAGATTGTGCATCGAAAACGCAAAGGGAACCCCAATTTTGAATCCTTTAAAATCTTTGGGTTCCGTGACTTTGCCTAAATGTTGTTTCGCAACCGCGATCGCCTGACCATTAATGTTCTCAATACTGGCTAACTTCACAGGAAAGCCCACAGACCCTAAGCCAAGGGACATCGAAATTGGCATCGGTGACAGCATATGATAAGCATCTAATTCCCCTGCGATCGCCGAATCTCGGACAGATGCCCAGCTAGGCATCTTCACCAGCTCCACCTTCAATCCATACTTGGAGTAAAAGCCTAGCGGCTCAGACATGATAATGGGCGTAGCACAGGTGATGGGCAGGAAGCCCACCTTTAAATTACCTTTCTCAAGATTGGCGCTAGGAGCATTTGGGGAATTTTCTCCTGCCTCCTTTTCGGGATCAGTGGCGGGACATCCTGTTAAGGTGACTACAGCAGCAGCAGCAGCAACCTTAATCAAAAACTCCCGACGACGAAACGTACTTGATTGCAACGCATCTCCAAAAAACTCCTGTGCTTGGGGACCAAAAGCCGCACTAAAAGCTTCTTCTACCCCACCTGCTAGCTGGATTAAGTCATGACAAATCCGCTTTTGACTTTCGCTAGCATCACTTGCCCCCTGCTCAATCAATTGCCATAGATCAGCTTTTATTGTCTCAGTTTCCCAAGATTTTGCCAAAACTTGCGCCTGATCTGTGTAATGCCCCATTTTGATCAGATCATTGACTAATTCTGCGGCATCGGTGGGCATTCCTTCCATTACCCTTTGATGCTGATCGGCACTGTGGGGCGCACCGCAGGGACAAGTGTTTAACAAATCAAGATTGCTAACTTGCTGACTTGTATAGGAATAATTCGCATCCTCAGCCAGATTGTTTCCTATCGCCGATGCAACCATTTGATCTATCAATGAAAATGTCATGATTGATTGTGCCCAGTTATTTGATTATTCAACGTTTTTTAGATCAGGATATAACGATTAGTAACCAAAACGCTCATTAGCTGGGCTTTTAACAGTTTCCGATACAGTCTCAGGCACTTCTCTTTTGGGGCGCAAAGGGGCAGCTTGGATAAAGATTGATTGTTCGGGACTTTCACGCACTAGCTGCCCGGGGGACTTCTGAACCGCGCGTACAGCATTGTTCTCAAAAGCACCTGCGGCGGTGGTGAGTTGCCGCTCTTGCCGATTTAGTTGTTCGAGCTTTTTGTACTGCTGATTCCACTTATCTTGGGCGTAGACTGTCCAGCCATAGATGGCAAATACAGAAACAGTCAGGATCACTGTCATCGCGATCGAGAGCTTTTGAGTAGATACCAGTAGGCGCAACCACAACGGTAGGGGAAAAGAGTTCGTTCGGGGAATGCGTTTAATACTTTTACTGTGAGATTGGCGACTTGCTGGCAGGCGCTTACTCTTGCGCTCAAGAGGTTGAGGGGTTCTTTGCGGCTCAGGCATTCTCGCTCTGCTAGCTGTCATTTTGTTTACTCTTTTCTCACTCAAGATTCACCACTGCTATTTCTAGCACCCTCAAATTATAGTGGTCATTGATTTTTTGGCAACAGAAATTTGATATTAATTTCGTCACCTTCTTTTAGCCCTAGTTCTTGGGTCAATCCTGCCCGAACTTCGATCACCATGTCGGCAATGACTCCGTTTTCAGGATAAATGGGGCAGGGATCGCTTTTACACATGGTGGCATTGGCAGCGATCGCTTGGACTTTGCCCTCTAGTATGAAAATAATGTCGAGGGGTGACGGTGTGTTCTTCATCCAAAAGGCAACGGGACGGGCGGGAATGAAGGGAAATAGCATCCCGCGATCATCAGCAAGGGGCGGACGAAACATTAACCCCTTCTCCTGTTGTTTGGGAGTCTCGGCGACTTCTAGCTGAATTTGCCGATCAGCGATCGCGGCGGTAGCAGTAATTGGCAAGTATTGGGCTAGCTCCTCTAGGGGTTTTGGTTTAGTCTGGAGAGTACTGGGTGATTTAGTATTCGAGTTAATGGCGGAGGGCTGAGCTGTATTAGGTAACTGAGGATTAGGGGAGGGAGCAATTGGATTAGAATCCAAAGGAGAACCACAGCCCATTAAACTCAAACTAAGTCCAGCTATCGATAGCTTTGTACCTAGATCTCTGATCGCCTTAATCCAAGGGTTTCCTCCAAGTATTTGGAATGAACTTTGGATCGAACTACGGACAGTTATGTCACAATTCCTAAAAGTATCGCCAGTCATCCTATGTCTTTTCCTCTACATATCGCATTTATCTGGCATCAACATCAACCTCTCTACAAAAGCGCAATCGCTGGCAAATATCATTTGCCTTGGGTGAGGTTGCATGGTGTGAAGGACTACCTTGATTTGGCTGTGATGTTATCGAGATATCCCAAATTACATCAAACAATTAATCTTGTCCCCTCCCTTATCTTACAACTGCAAGACTATGTAGAGGGAAAAGCCTTTGATCCTTATCTTGCGCTGACCCTTACTCCTGTTGACCTATTGACGCGATCGCAAAAAAATTTCGTAGTCGAACATTTTTTTGATGCCAATCCCCAAACGATGATCGAGCCATACCCACGTTATGCGGATTTGTTATCGCAAAAGCAAGCCTATGGCGTTAATTGGTGTGCTGATAATTGGCAGGCCAATGACTTTAGCGATCTATTAGCTTGGCATAACTTAGCTTGGATCGATCCCCTATTTCGTGAGCTTGATCCCGAAATCGCAGAGTGGTACGAACGCGGACAGGACTTTACCCTCGCCGATCGCCAAAGGATTTACAGCAAACAGAGGGAAATCATTGCCCGAATTCTGCCCCAGCATCGGCAAATGCAAAAATCTGGTCAGCTAGAAATCACGACCACACCCTACACCCACCCAATCCTCCCCCTGCTGGCGGATACACAAGCAGCCCGCATCGCTGTCCCTCAAATGTATCTCCCCAATACTCGCTTTCGGTGGGAGTCGGATATCGATCTGCAACTCGAAAAAGCGAAGGAATTGTATAGACAGCACTTTAGCTGTGATCCCAGAGGTCTATGGCCTTCGGAGCAGTCGGTTAGCCCCGCGATCCTGCCCCATATCTCCAAACAAGGTTTTTCGTGGCTCTGCTCAGATGAGGGAGTTCTAGGCTGGAGTCTAGGGCATTATTTTCGACGCGATGAACGTGGCGCGATCGATGCTCCGCATTTACTCTATCAGCCCTATCGTTTGGAAACGGTACAGGGAGATTTGGGCATTGTATTTCGCGATCGCCTCCTGTCGGACTTGATTGGCTTTAGCTACGGTGCATTGCTGCCCCAAGCCGCCAGTGACGACCTCTGCCATCGCCTAATGACTATTCAAAAACAGCAAAATGAATATCTAGCCGCCCATCCCGAAGGACAGCCTTGGTTAGTGACGATCGCCCTTGATGGCGAAAACTGTTGGGAATTTTATCCCCAAGATGGAAACCCCTTCTTACAGACTCTCTATGCCAACCTGTCACAAAATGAGAACCTGAAATTAGTAACCGTTTCCGAACATCTCGCCAAGTATCCGCCAACCGAAAAAATTCCACCCCATCAACTCCATAGCGGCTCTTGGATTGACTCCAGCTTCACCACATGGATCGGTGATCCCGTTAAAAATCGCGCTTGGGAGCTACTCACCGAAGCCCGACAGGTGCTAGCGACCCATCCCGAAGCCACCCCTGAAAACAATCCTGAAGCATGGGACAGCATGATGGCTGCCGAGGGTTCAGATTGGTTTTGGTGGTTTGGCGAAGGACATAGCTCTAACGATGATGCGATGTTCGATCGCCTCTTCCGTGAGCATTTGCAGGTGATCTACCGTGCGCTCAATGAGCCAGTCCCCCATGCTCTGCTCTATCCCCTCGAACCTCACGATGTCCCCACAGGCGATCGCCCCACAGGGCTGATCCATCCCTTGATCAATGGCAAGCTTGAGCATGATGATTGGCAGGGAGCGGGTAAAATAGATCTAGGTAGTACCCGTGGTGCGATGCACCAAAATACGCCTGTCAAGCGCCTATGGTATGGCTATGATCACTTTTATTGCTACCTGCGCCTAGAATTTAGTAGGCTAGATAGCATTGAGCAAAGTAAAATACACTTGCTGTGGTTTTATCCGAATCGGATTCATCCTAACAGCCCGATCAGACTCCTTGATATGCCTGACGTATCACCGCTAAATTATCTATATCGCCATCATCTGGCAATCAATTTTGCCGATAATTCAGTCCAGCTTCAAGAGTCCATTGACAACTTTCAGTGGGAAACCATCGCTACCTATACAAAAGTGGGGCTAGAGCAATGTCTTGAGATTGCTGTGCCTTGGAGTGATTTAGCTGTTAAACCTAAATCCGTAGTCAGGCTAGTAATGTTACTCAGCCAAAAAGATCATTTTCAAATGTCGTTACCTGAGTATACGATCATCCCAATTGAAGTACCTTAGCGTTACGTTATTAAAGAGATAACAGTGGAAAAGCTAGAAAAAACCAGTATTGAGTCAATTGTTGAACAGGCTTTGCAAGATGGCTACCTGACTCCAGCCATGGAAGCCGAGGTGGGGCGGATATGTGATAGCGCTTTTGAGCTATCGGTTGAAGAATATATGGCACTCGATCGCTTGATGGGGGCATTACTAACGGGGGAAGTGGTCGCTGTACCACGCAAGCAATTTATCAATGTCATGGAAGAATTGGTACTAAGCGAAGCAGTGGCAAGGGTTGCCGAAATCGAAGCCAGTAGCAATAAGGTGCTGGATCTGGGGGATATTGCCGCCTATGCGCTCAATCGTTTACCACCACTCTATGCCACTACGGAGCAGGGAGCTAACTACCAAAGGGAACGTGCTTTAGCAGATCTACAGCACTTAATTTCTCTACAGGTACAAGAAGCGATCAGTCACAATATCGATCGCCCTGAATTTTTCCCCGATCGCTCTAGTTTTGGTTCAGTCAATAAAGACTCAGTACTGTCGCAACTAAGTAATTTATTACAAGCCTATGCTCCTGACTTTGAGGAAAAATCCTAAAATATCCTTAGCCCGTATCCAAAAAAGAGTGTCGCATCACGGCACTCTTTTTTGGTATTACAGCACATGATTTAAGTCATGCGGCGATAGTTGATCATTCATGATGTGACCATCGCGAAACCAGATAATACGTTGGGTATTGCGAGCAACATCGGCTTCGTGCGTCACCATCACCACGGTGATCCCACCACTATTTAACTCCCCAAATAAATCCATCACCTCTGCTGTCGTATGGGAATCCAGCGCCCCCGTCGGCTCATCGGCTAGCAACATCACAGGATTATTAACGATCGCTCTGGCGATCGCCACCCTCTGCTGCTGTCCGCCTGACATTTGATTAGGACGATTATTGAGGCGATGCCCCATTGCTACCCGTTCGAGGGCGGCGGTGGCGCGTTCCTTCTGTTCTTTGGTACTGACATTGGCATACGCCATCGGCAGCATCACATTTTCTAGCGCCGAGAGTTGGGCGAGGAGATGATATTGCTGGAAAACAAAGCCAATCTTGAGATTCCGCACTTTAGCGAGTTGGCTCTCTTCCATTCCAGAGACATCCTGTTGATCGAGGAAATACTGCCCTGAGGTACTGCTATCGAGACAGCCAATGATATTCATACAGGTGGATTTGCCTGAGCCAGATGCCCCCATGATCGCGCAGTATTCACCTTCTTTAATCACGAAACTAACATCATCTAAGGCTTTAACGAGGGTGTCATCCTGTCCATAATATTTACAAACGCCCTTGAGCCGCACAATCTCTCGCCGCGCGTCAGTTTCGGAAGTAATCACAGGAATAGGTGCGATCTCGTTAGGAATAATCATTATTTATCTGGAAATTTATTGGTAGATATAGGGATTATTGGGGCTTCGGCTCCGCTCAGCCATCAATATCATGATGGCTGAGCGGAGTCGAAGCCCTGAGCGGAGTCGAAGCCCTGAGCGGAGTCGAAGCCAACAACTAAATACTTCTCAAAGCCACAATTGGATCGAGTTTGGAGGCTTGACGGGCGGGGAAAATCCCAAAAAACAGACCGATTCCTCCCGATACACCCACGGCTAAGCAGATCGCACTGATCGATACTCCCGCTTGTAATGGCGAAACGGCGGCAATAAACAGAATGCCGCTCACGCCCAGACCTGTGCCGATCGCTCCGCCCAAAAGTGATAGAATCACCGCCTCAATCGTGAACTGAGTGAGAATATCGCTCGGTGATGCACCGATCGCTTTGCGAAGTCCGATTTCTTGGGTACGCTCCGTCACTGACACCAGCATGATGTTCATGATGCCGATGCCGCCCACCAGCAGGGAGATCCCTGCGATCGCTGCCAACATAATCGTCAGCGCTCCCGTAATATTATTAACGATTTCCAGAGCGTCTTGCTGCGTTCTCACGGTGAAGGTGTCTTCGGCATTGACATCGGCGGTGCGATGGCGCAGCCGCAATAGGTTCGAGATTTGGAACTTCGCCGCATCGACATTATCGTTGCTAGTTGCCGACACATTAATTACGGCGATCGCCACTCCATAGGGAGAGGTTTTGCCCGTGAGCTGACTGGTCATCGTGGTTACGGGCAGAAAGATGGTGTCATCTTGGTTTGTACCGAGAAATGCACCTTTTTCAGACATGATGCCAATTACCTCATAGCTAGTGCCACGGATGCGGACTGACTGCCCGACGGCACTGCCTTGGGGAAATAGTTCCTTAGCGATCGCCGCTCCTAGGGTGATGACTCTGGCGTTGCGCTTGAGATCGTCTTGATTAAAAAATCGACCAGAGCCAACTTCGGCATTACGAACTATCGCATAGTTATCGGTCGTACCGATGAGGGTAGCGCGTTTGGTGTTATTACCTGCGATCGCTAGCTCTGAGCCGTTTATTTGGGGCGCAACACTGCGGACAGTGGGAACTTGGGTGGCGATCGCTTCGGCATCATCAAGGACGAGGCGATTGGGCGGCGCAATCACATTGCGCCGCGCATTATCAGTACCCGTGATCACAAAAATTACATCTGTACCAAGGGATTGAAACTGCTCGGCAGCATACTTTTGAGCGCCTTGACCAATGCCAACCATGAGAATTACAGAGGCGTTACCGATGATAATTCCCAGCATGGTTAAGGTGCTGCGTAATCGGTTTGCGGCAAGGGTCTTGCCTGCCATGCGTAAACTTTCCCAAGTGTCCATTCAAAAAGTCCTAAATATGTCCTGAATGTATCTTAAATCTCTAACAACCCTAGATTCTTGACAAGAATCATAGAGCTTTGTCGCCTAACTAATTTAGGATTGCCATAAAACCTATATTAGGTCAAAAAATCAGGCGTTGCTTCGACCAATCGGCAGGAATTCACGACTATATTTACTCAAAATTTACTCAAAAATTGCTATAGCATAGGCTAAGCGTCATCAATATCTATCTATGCCCAAACTATCAAAACCACCAGATCCTAACGATCCCGAATACCAAGCCCTTGAATTAAGGGTCAACTTCTATTTACACCTCGCGATCTATTCGGCTTGCAATACCTGTATGTGGTTTATCCAATCAATTACCGATAGAGTTTGGATATGGTCTGTTTGGCTAGCAGTCATTTGGGGAGTAACCATCCTTGTTCATGGAGTTTGGGTTTTAGTGATAAACAAGCAACTTAGCTCATCTTCTCCAACATAAGATAGAGAGAAGCAATGCTGAGCATTGCTTCTCTCTATCTCAAGAAGTGGGGCTACACTCTTGTTAGTTGGTGTTAAAGACACAAAATAAAAAGTATTGGGACGTACTCATGACAATTCGTGAACTTGTTATTGAAATGAAATTGCTAGAGCGCCGCTTGACTCTCTACGAGGAAAAATATGGGGTGTTGAGCGAGGATTTTTATACGGCGCTGATGTCTGGTAGCTTAGCTGAATATGATGAGTATGATGAAACTCGCACAGATTTTAGTCGCTGGAAAGGAATTTATGAGACATGGCGACGACGGAAGCAGTCATACACAGAGCAGTTAAAGGTCTCTGTTTTCTCGGAAATGTTGCAGTTTCAGCCAACTTATTAGGCTATGAACGATTCTCAATCTCCTTTAAATTCTTTGGCTGAATATAGCGAGTTTGTGGCGCAAATTCTCAATCGGAGCAATGTTATTCGCTCTACACTTACAATCTGGTCAAACAGTCCATATACAGGTACTGCCGAAGGTGAAGTGTTTTTTACAGGGAATATGCGATTACGAATGAGAGAAGAGTTAGATTTTGATGCAGCCTTGATTACATCCTACGGCTATGAGGTTTATCGAAGTAGTGAAAAATTATATTGGTATGACGACTTTCCTCATCCTCAAGACTTGTCTCTTGCGTCAACTTTTCCTCATCACAAGCATATCCCTCCTGAAATAAGACGTAACCGAATTCCAGCACCAAATCTCAGCTTTACATATCCCAACTTACCTTTTTTGCTTCAAGAGATTGAATTGTTGATGGATAGTTGAGAGATTTATTCAACCTAAATACAGGCTAAAAAATCGAATAATCGATGGGCTAACTCTAATTTGGAACAGAGCGGAGTAGAGAGGGTTTTTCCATTTTTATGGATGAAGGTTGCTTGATTAGTATCAGTTCCAAATCCTGTTTGATGATTTTGATGATTATCTAAACCGCTAACAGTATTAGCCGCGATCGCATCTAGTTGTTTTCGTTCTAACTTATCCTTGGCGGCGGCGATCGCTTCCTGCTCTGTGCCAGTTTGGGCAGCGAAGCCCACCAATAAATGATTAGGACGCTTGTGCTTGGCGAGATCCGCGACAATATCAGGAATATATGCCAATTCCAGATTTAGGGGTAATTCTGATTTTGGTAACTTGCGATCGCTGGACAATTTTGCGCGGACATCACCAACGGCGGCGGCGGCAATCGTTATATCCGCGATCGCAAAGCTATCTTGCATCGCGACGTGCATTTCCTGCGAAGTGCGTACCCGTAATACCTGTAATTGCTTATCAGCACTAACAGGAGCATCTCCCGCTAATACTAAAACTACCGATGCACCACGATGAATTGCTGCCTTGGCGATCGCTATGCCCTGCTTGCCTGTGGAGGGGTTGCCAATAAATCGGACAGGATCAATAAATTCACGGGTTCCCCCCGCATTAACTAAAACTTTTTTACCCTTGAGATCCTGCTTCCCTTGAGTAAACAGAAAAGATTCTAGATATTCTAAAATAATCTCTGGCTCCGCCATCCTGCCTGTCCCCACGGCATCACAGGCGAGAATGCCATCAGTCGGAGCGATCGCTGTATATCGAGGCAGAGCTAAAACCTTCCGCCAGTTTTCCTGAACTGTGGGCTGTAACCACATCGTCGTATTCATCGCAGGCGCAAAGAGGATCGGACAGTTCGCCGCCAGTAACGTATTTGTCAACAGGTTGTCCGCCATACCATAGGCGATTTTTGCCAAGGTATTTGCTGTCATCGGTGCTAACAAAATTAGATCCGCCCATTCCGCTAGCTCAATATGTAGAGGTCTACCATTGCTCGGCTGCCAAAAGTCAGCATCGGTATAGGCGGGTTGGCGCGATAGAGTCGCGAAGGTCAGGGGAGATACAAATTCTGCCGCCGATCGCGTCAGGATCACCCGCACTTCGATCCCCCGTTTCGCCAAGCTAGAAACTACTTCACAAACCTTATAGGCGGCGATACCACCTGAAACTCCAATTAGTAGATGATTCATAGAGCAGCTATGGCTGGGCGCTAAATTCGGTATTACCAAGGATTTCCTGCGATCGCACATCGATCACCGTTGCCTTAATTTTGCCACCCGATATATATATCAGCGATACCTGATTATCTTTGAGAGCAGATAGTCCATTAAAGCGTTCTACTTGCTCAACTAGGATCTTAAAATTTGTACCTGCGGGATTGGAAATCGCAATCTGTTTTTGATCGCGATCGTCAATGCGCTTGTCATTATTGGTATCTTTATCAGCAATCACATACAAATGCGCGATCGCGGGTTGTTTGAGATTGGTATTGGTTTCAGCACTAGAGGATAGCGGCTGAATATTAGTGACCTCGGGCAAAGTAAGCATTGATAAAATCAAACCTTGATTTTGCGGTCTTAACCAAGAGAATTTCTTTTGATTTGAATCAAAAAACAGATAGTTCTGAATAGAACTTGACTCTTTAGACCCTGCGCGATAGTCATATTCTTGCAAGAGATAGAGCGGAGCCTTGAGAATATCTGTCCCCGCAATCGGGCTGAAGATTCCAACCTCTGTTTTTACCTTGGTCGGCTCTTCTTTAGCGATATTAATCACATCACTGACTTCGCGAGTGCGGGTGGCTTGCAATAGCAAATACAAACCCGATCCTGTTAGTGAGAGAGCCGCGAGGCTACCTGCAAGCAAAATAATAATGGCGTTGATCCGCCATATATATTGAAAAATACGCCGTGATTTCATTGGTGATTTAGGGGTTTAAAAACTAACCCCAGTAGGATTTTATTGTGACTGCGAGAAGTAATTCTCCAGTGGTTTCTAAGGAGCGACATAACCTTGGATATTCTCAGGACGTAAGGGACGCATAATTTGATTCGCCCGCACAACCTGTTGATCCGTACCTTGGACAACGATCAGATATTTACCTTCATCAAGGCGATTACGCATCGGCACAGAGTCACTGCTGGTCGCCACACCCACACCACCGCCGACAAAGATACTTCCCATCGCACCACCAAAGGCTCCGAGCAATCCACTAATCAAGTAGTTGCCGAATACTCCTGCCCAACCGAAGGTATGTAAGTCCGTAACCGCACTAAAGCCAACCCCTGCAAAAAAGCCAAAGGGAACTAACCAATAAGACATAAAGAAGGCTTGTTTGCGTCCTTGCACAAGTGGGTCAATAAATCCAAAATCTTCAGCGCTTTTGTAGCCTTTACCAAGGATCGAAATCGCTTCCATCGGAAATTTTTCGGATTCAAGCTTGGTGTAGACTTCCTCCGCCTTAATGCGATCGCTCCATACACTAACCAAATAGTTCATAAATTTTTTACAAATTCTTAAAATCAATTAACTGCTAGCAAATATCGTAAACCTAATAAACCCAATAATTAAGAGCCGCGCTTTGCGCGGCTCTTAATTATTGGGTTTATGCCTCGGCTAGTTGTAAAATCCTGTGCCAATGAGCCTCGGATACAGGTACAACTGATAGACGGCTGATCCGAATTAGATCAAAGCCTTCAAAATTTGGGTCTTGCTTGATTTGGGTAAGGGTGACGGGTTTGGCAAGCGATCGCACAGCTTTGATATCAAACACTGCCCGTTTGGGCTCATCGAGCTTGGGGTCAGCGTAGGGCAAGCTAACCACCTCGGCAATGCCCACGGCGCGACGCTCATCGCCTGTATGGTAGATCAGTGCGAGATCCTGAGGTTGAGCAGTCCGAATATGTTTGAGTGCTAAATTATTATTCACGCCGTCCCAAACCGTTTGGCGATCGCGCTCTAAATCCGCATAGGAGTAAACATCGGGTTCACTTTTGAGTAGCCAGTAAGCCATAAATTTGAGAGGATTTCTTGATATATCTTGAGAGAACTGTAGTGACTAGAACACATCAATAATCTTTGTAGCCTATAATTCAATCATGCCCCACTTAACAAAAGTCCACAATTGAATCACAATAGTGAGTCTGTTTAAATATTGATTTTTGTTTAAGCAAGGTTAAACAAGCCAGATGGTAGCAGTTAATCGACTGTTAGCGAAAAGCTTAACTTAGAATTAATAATGTGGTAATCCTAAGCAAATTCTTAAACAAATAGTGAGCTACCGCAGTCTGCGTGGCTCATTGCCGAGTTTTTAGGCAAAAGACCATACATTCAACATATTTTTAAAGCAATAATTAATTCGATGGAAATGAGCCGCGCCGCTAATACTATGAATACAAGTCAGTCTAATCAGTTTGGTCAGTTTGATCATTTGGAAACTGCAAACCTTGTCCAAGGACCCTCATGGCTGGTAGAAGAGCGTGATGCCTGCGGGGTGGGTTTTATTGCCGACAAATATGGTCGCGCCAGCCATAAAATCGTCAGCAATACCCTCAAAGCCTTGACTTGTATGGAACATCGCGGCGGCTGTAGCGCTGATCAAGATTCAGGTGATGGCGCTGGGATTATGACGGCGATCCCTTGGGATTTGTTGAAAAAAGATTTTCCTGAAATTGATCCTGAGCATACGGCGGTGGGGATGTTTTTCTTGCCACAGGACAGCGATCGCGCGGCAAAGTGTAAAGAAGTTACTGCCAAAATTGCCAACGAAGAAGGCTTAAAGCTAATCGGTTGGCGAGTTGTACCTGTGAAGCCAGAGGTTTTAGGGATACAGGCTAAGGCAAATCAGCCCTACATTGAGCAGGCGGCGTTTTTGGCAGATGCCGATCACCAAAATCTTGATCAGATTGAACGCGCGATTTACATCACTCGTCGTCGGATTAAATTGGCGATCGAAAAGGATTACCCCCAAGGCGGCAGTGACTTTTATATTGCGTCGTTGTCCAATGCCACGATTGTCTATAAGGGCATGGTGCGATCGGCGATTCTGGATGCCTTCTATTTGGATTTACAAAATCCTGAATATATCTCGGCTTACGCGATCTATCACCGTCGCTTCAGCACCAATACCTTACCGAAATGGCCGCTTGCTCAGCCGATGCGCTTCCTCGGTCACAATGGCGAAATTAATACCACGCAGGGAAATATCAATTGGTTTTTAGCGCGTCAAGGGGATCTCGCCCATCCTAATTGGGTTGATGCTAAGGGCGATCGCATTAAGGATCTGTTGCCAATCCTCAAGGCAAATGAAAGCGATTCGGCAACTTTAGATCACGTTTTTGAACTGTTGATCGAGACAGGTCACAGCCCCCTTGAGGCGATCATGATCTTGGTTCCTGAAGCCTATGAGAACCAACCTGATTTGAGCGATCGCCCTGAAATTGTCGATTTCTACGAATATTACAGTGGCTTGCAAGAGGCATGGGATGGACCTGCGTTACTAGCCTTTAGCGATGGCAAGATCGTCGGCGCGGCACTGGATCGCAATGGATTACGTCCTGCCCGTTACATGATCACCAGTGATGGCATGGTGATTGTCAGCTCGGAAGCTGGCACGGTTGATATTCCCGATGCCGAAATCATCGAAAAAGGTCGCCTTGGTCCGGGACAAACGATCGCCGTTGATTTGCAAACTAACGAAATTCTCCATAACTGGGAAATTAAGGAACGGGTCGCTAAGGCGCATCCCTATGGGGAATGGGTTAAGCAGCATCGCAAGAATTTAGAAACTCAGCCCTTTATCGACAGCACCACCCTTGACGAGCAGAAGGTGCTCACCTATCAAACTGCCTTCGGTTACACCCTTGAAGATGTGGAAATGGTGATCGAAGCGATGGCTCAGGATGGGAAAGAGCCAGTCTTCTGTATGGGTGATGATGCGCCCCTTGCGTTTCTATCACAACGTCCGCATCTGCTCTACGACTACTTCAAGCAGCGCTTCGCACAGGTGACAAATCCGCCGATCGATCCTCTGCGCGAAGGAACAGTAATGTCTCTCTCCATGTTTTTAGGTGAGAGAGCGAATTTGTTACTAGCAACTCCTGAATCAGCGCAGCAAATCAAGATCAGCAGTCCTGTGATTAATGAAGCTGAATTAGCACAGTTACAGAACTTCGGGTTTGAGTCGGTAACTTTGGAAATGCTGTTTGCGGTGAGTTCGGGAGCCGAAGGTCTGAAAGCAGCGATCGCTAAAATCAGTGACGACGCAGTAGCGGCAGTAAAGAACGGCGCAAAGTTGGTAATCTTGAGCGATCGCCTTTTGAATGCCGAGAATGCCTATATTCCACCCCTATTGGCAGTGGGAGCGGTACACCATCGCCTCAGCGCTGAAGGTATTCGCATGAAGGCTTCGATTATTGTTGATACGGCGCAATGTTGGAGTACTCACCATTTCGCTTGCTTGATCGGTTACGGAGCCAGTGCCATCTGTCCTTACATGGCGCTAGAAACTACGCGCCAATGGTGGGGTAAAGCCAAAACCCAAACCCAAATGCAGAGCGGCAAAATCAAGGCGCTATCGATCGCCCAAGTCCAAGACAGCTACCGCAAAGCCGTTGAAGGTGGCTTGTTGAAGATTCTCTCGAAAATGGGAATTTCATTGCTATCGAGCTATAGCGGCGCTCAGATTTTTGAGGCGATCGGTATTGGTGCAGAAGTAATTGAAACTTCCTTTAAGGGAACGGTTTCCCGCGTGGGTGGTGTCAACTATGCCGATATTGCTTCAGAAATCCTTAGCTTCCATTCCCAAGCCTTCCCCGAATTGCAAATCAAGAAGCTAGAGAACTATGGCTTTGTGCAGTATCGCCCCACGGGTGAATACCACATGAACAGCCCCGAAATGGCAAAGGCTCTACACAAGGCAGTGGCAGGTGATGGCTATGACCATTACGAAGTCTATCGTCAGCAATTGCTGAACCGCACACCGACCGCTTTACGGGATCTATTGGAATTTAAGAGCGATCGCCCCAGCATTTCTATCGATGAAGTAGAAGATGTTTCGGAAATCCTGAAACGCTTCTGCACAGGGGCGATGTCTCTCGGTGCGCTCAGCCGTGAAGCTCACGAAGTTCTGGCGATCGCCATGAATCGCGTCGGCGGTAAATCCAACTGCGGCGAAGGCGGCGAAGATCCTGTACGTTATCTGCCCATTCATGATGTCGATGATCAGGGTGTTTCCGCAACCTTCCCCCACCTCAAGGGGTTAAAGAATGGTGACACCGCTAACTCCGCAATTAAACAGATCGCGTCAGGACGCTTCGGGGTCACCCCTTCCTATCTCGTCAGTTCCAATCAATTGGAAATCAAGATGGCACAGGGGGCAAAACCAGGGGAAGGCGGACAGTTGCCAGGTCCTAAGGTCAGCAGCTACATCGCCATGTTGCGGAATTCTAAACCAGGAGTATCGTTAATTTCACCACCGCCGCACCATGATATTTACTCTATTGAAGACCTTGCCCAATTGATTTATGATCTCCATCAGATTAATCCTGTCGCTAAGGTATCGGTGAAACTGGTATCGGAAATCGGCATCGGCACGATCGCCGCAGGTGTAGCCAAGGCAAATGCTGACATCATCCAGATTTCAGGCTATGACGGTGGCACAGGTGCATCGCCATTGAGTTCGATCAAGCACGCAGGTTCGCCTTGGGAGCTTGGTTTAGCGGAAGTGCATACCGTGCTGATGGGTAATAAATTACGCGATCGCGTCTTGTTGCGCGTCGATGGTGGCTTTAAGACAGGCTGGGATGTGGCGATCGCTGCTCTCCTCGGTGGTGAAGAGTTCGGCTTCGGCACAGCCGCAATGATCGCTGAAGGTTGCATCATGGCTCGCGTCTGCCATACCAACAAATGTCCCGTCGGCGTAACTTCCCAATTAGAACAGTTCCGCAAGCGCTTCCCCGGTACGCCTGAGAATGTGGTCAACTTCCTTTACTTTGTTGCCGAAGAAGTGCGCCAAATCCTCGCCAAACTTGGTTACAAGTCTCTCAAGGATATTATCGGACGTTCTGATTTATTAGCCCAACGTCAGGATTTGAAACTTGCCAAACTGAATCTTGATCAAGTTAACCTCGATTGCTTGATCAAACTGCCCAATACTAAGAGCGATCGCAGTTGGTTAGAACATTCACCAGTTCCCCATAGTAACGGTGACGTTCTCGATAACGAGATCTTGGCAGATGTAGAAGTACAGAAGGCGATCGCTAACCAAACCGATCTCACCAAAACCTACAAAATCATCAACACCGATCGCTCAGTTCCCACCCGCGTATCAGGCGCGATCGCCAAGCAATATGGCAACTCTGGACTCGCCAGCAACCTCAATCTCCAATTTGTCGGTGCAGCAGGTCAGAGCTTCGGTGCGTTTAACATCAATGGTCTAAATCTCTCCGTTATCGGTGAAGCTAATGACTATGTGGGCAAAGGTATCAACGGCGGCACGATCAGCATCAAACCCAGCGCTGATGTCACCTTCAACCCTGCCGATAACTCGATCGTTGGCAATACCTGTCTCTATGGCGCAACGGGCGGCTATCTCTTTGTCGATGGACGCGCTGGCGAACGTTTTGGTGTACGCAACTCTGGCGCGAAAGCCGTGGTCACAGGCACAGGCGATCACTGCTGCGAATACATGACGGGCGGCGTAATCGTTGTCCTCGGAACCACAGGTCGCAACGTTGGCGCAGGGATGACAGGCGGCATTGCTTACTTCCTCGATATCGATGGCAAGTTCTCCGAGCGCCTCAGCCAAGAAATTCTCAAAGTTCAGCGCGTCAGCACCACCGCAGGGGAAGCTCAACTGAAGGAACTCATTCAATCTAGCTATGACCATACGGGAAGTGCAAGAGCGAAGGAAGTTCTCGATAATTGGTCAACCTACCTACCCAAGTTCTGGCAAGTCGTGCCACCTTCGGAACAGAATAGCCCTGAAGCAACGGATGCTGTAAATGTAGCCATAGCAGCATAAATAAAAGAAAGAATGAGGGCGTGTGCCCTCATTCTTTCTTTTACAGATTGTCTGAGTAAGGTCGGCTTCAACGAGTTATGCCAAATTAAAAAATGGCATAGCCATTTTTTAATTTGGCATAACTCTTACTAGATTTGGTTTTTAAATTATAGTAATTCCAAATAAATTCAAGAGGCTTCGACGCTTCGACAAGCTCAGTGCATCGCTTCGCTCAGCCATCGTATATTGCTGGCTGAGCGAAGCCGAAGCCCTATTTTTCTTATTTGAATTGTCTATAACGTCAGTTCGACCAAATCGCTATATCGAACTCACGTTAAATTATAGCTATATTCACTTGTACTAGGACAAATTAAAACCCAAGAAGTGAGTTGCGGCGCGGAGCGCCGCAACTTACTTCTTGGGTTTGTGTCCTAACAATTATGACTATAGCTATACAGAAGTATTGTCACACTTTCGTGATTTGGCATTACTTCTGTTGATGTGTTTCGATAAGTCTCTGAAATGATAATAGAGTTTGTTGATGGCGTTCACCAGCGACCCAAGTGAAATCATTATGTCCTGCCTCTGCTACCCAGAGAGACATTTTCGGTTCTGAAGCAGCTTCATAAAGCGTTTGACCATGCTGAATAGGAATCGTTTGGTCAGCTTGACCATGCATTACAAGAACAGGGCAACGAACTTTTTGTATTTTGTCAAGATTGGAGAACTTGTCGAAGGGAAGTATGGGAAACGGCACAACAACTCGGAATGCAGAAGTAAATGTGCTTTCTAAAATCAAACCCGCAACAGAATGCCGAGTTGCAAGTTCAGTCGCAGATCCTCCTCCCACTGACCGACCATATAGAATAATCTGCTCAGGAGGTATTTTGAGTTGTTGTGCCAGATAGCTATAAGCAGCGTCAGCATCTTGATAAGCATTGCTCTCACTTGGCTTACCATCACTGGTTCCGTAACCACGATAGTCATAAGCAAAAACATTAAATCCCCAGCTACGCAAACGATTTAACATGGGACGAATATCGCCAAGATCTTCTGCATTGCCATGAATATAGAGCAAGGTATATCTGGAATTAGCATTAGGCAAGTAAATTGCTGATATCCGCTCGGTATCGTTGACAGGAATTTTAAGAATTTCCATAGTGTCTTGATAGGTAGCGGTCTGAGGCAAAAAAATCATGCTGTCTGCGCGAAAAAAGACATAAAGCGCAAAAAAAGTGTAAATAAACACCAGCGATCGCATCAGTCTTTTCCAACTAAGTTCCCCGATAAGCAGTTTTTTAAGTGGTAGATTATCCATAAACGTATACTTCTAAATCCTGCAACTTAATTTTTTCTAGAGTTCCTAACTAGATAACGGTTTAGTTAGACAGCTTTCTTCAATAACTTTTTACTTGACTTTTTACTTAGTCAGGCGATCGCACTAGAAATATCCAGATTATTGAATTTACGCCTTATCGATAGTCGCATTGCTATGATTGGCGATCGCCGATCTTGGGGGGATTAATGGAATGGAACGTACCTAATTATTTTGAATGAAGTTACCTACTTCATAGAGCAAAAGCGCGATAAATAGTCTAGAAAAGGCGTTATATTTAGCGTATCTAAACACCTATCGCTTGAAATCCATGCCTGAACCCATATGGTCATACGTTACCCCCGGCATCTCCGATGAATTATTTGATCGCTTGCCAGGGATTCCGATGAGCAAATGCGAAACGCGCTTACTGATCATTGGACAATTGCGATTGCAGGCAGATTCAGTATTGTGGGACATTGGCGCAGGGACGGGGACGATTCCTGTGGAGACAGGACTGCTTTGCCCTCACGGGAAAATTGTGGCGGTGGAGCGCGATGAGGATGTTGCAGGATTGATCGATAGCAATTGTCAGAAATTTGGGGTAAAAAATGTAGAGATTAAAATTGGCAGCGCTCCTGAATGTTTGGAGGGTTTGACCACTAACCCCGATCGCATTTGTATCGAAGGGGGACGCTCGGTTGCGGATATTTTGGAATATAGTTGGCAGCGCCTGCAATCCGATGGTCGAGCGATCGCTACTACCAATAGTCTCGAAGGTCTATACGCGATTTCTGCGAGCTTTGCGAAGTTACAAGCCCGCAATGTTGAAGTAGTCCAGTCATCGGTCAACCGTCTGGAAACTAGAGGTAATCGGCAAGTCTTTGCGGCGGTCAGTCCCATGTTTATTATCAGTGGCGAAAAAATCTAAAACCACAAAAAAAGAGTGATCGCGCAAGGCGCGATCACTCTTTTTTTGTGCGAAGCATTTTACAAAGTGAGTTGTGCGGCAACTCGCTTCTAGTTTTGTTTAGACAATCTCACGGATTTGAGGCTGATCGTTCTTGAATTCGCCAACTAAAATCACGTCCGCAGTACCCACAAAAAGCCCATTCTCAACTACCCCCGGAATATTGTTGAGGGTTTTTTCTAGCTCCGCCGCATCAGCGATCGCCGCAAAGGTGACATCAAGCACCATATTGCCTTGATCAGTAATTACGGGACCATCTTTCTTGATACCCATACGCAGTTCAGGCTTACCACCGAGAGCAGCGATCGCTCTGGTAACGGGGGCAACCGCCATCGGTAGCACTTCGATCGGCACAGGGAAAGTCGAGCCGAGCTGATCAACCAGTTTCGACTCATCGACCACGACGATGAATAGAGCCGCTAAGGAATCAACAACCTTTTCGCGAGTATGGGCAGCGCCGCCGCCTTTAATCAAAGTCTTGTGAGGATCAACCTCATCCGCACCATCGATCGCTACATCAACGCGATCGACATCATCTAGGCTGCGAATGGGAATACCGTATTTCTTACCCAATACCGAAGCTTGGAAAGAAGTAGGAATGCCGACAATATCAGTCAACTCACCCACAGCAATTCTTCTGCCTAGTTCTTCGATGGCAAAGGCAGTAGTTGAACCTGTGCCAAGACCGACAACCATTCCAGACTTAACTCGTTGTGCTGCGGCAATCCCCACTTCCTGTTTTAACTTTTTAATATCTTCAGCAGAAATACTCATTTATAAATATCAAATTCAATACCCTTAATCCTATCGCAGACTGCGAAACACTACACTACTCCCTCACCAGTGAAAGCATAGACGTTGCAGCACTGTGCTAGTTTTCAGATTTCAATGCTGGTTTTTGAATTTTAATGTTTATTTTGATATTGGGAAAAGAGTATTTACTATTTTAGCAAAATGTATTTTATAATACATACCTAGGCAGGAAAAACTCCGAACTCAATTAATCAGACTTTAATAAAACTTAAACAGAATTCTAAGTTTTCGACTGGGGAATATCGTTGACTGACTGATTTGGCATAACTTTCTCAGTTAAGCCAAATTGCTGATTACCTACCGATCATTATTTGAGTTACAAGTATGTAGGGGAAAGTATCAGTTTCGATGAATTTCTTAGTTCAAATTACCAATTAACATTTTCTCAATCAGCTAATCTTCGCTATTTTATGAAAAGGCTAACGTATATTAGTAATTTCTCGCGATCGCTGACGAGGAGAGAAATTGAAAGTATCGGCAATGTATCACAAACTAATAACTCTAGAGATGGGATTACGGGAGTTCTGCTTTGCTGTGGCAATATTTTCTTTCAAATTTTAGAAGGGGATCCAGATCGGATTGATGCGCTATACGAGAAGATTCTCCAAGATGAGCGACACAACAATATTCTTTGCCTTAAGTCTGAACTAAATGTGAAGGAGCGCCGCTTTCCTGATTGGTCAATGGAAGTGATCGTATTAGATGAGAATAACGATATTCTGCTGCAACCAATTAAGATTTTGCTGCAAACCCTTGGCGAATCGCAATCGATTTTAGCAAGCTATACCCAGTCAGAAGTATTACAAGCGATCGCCAATGGTATCAATCCGCTTACCCTTCAACCTCGCTATTCTGAGAAGGTGATTTTATTTGCCGATATTATTTCCTTCTCAAGTATTACGGAGAAACTACCTGTTGCGGATGTTGTTGATTTACTAAATCAATTTTTTACGATTTGTACCAGAGCAATATCGGCTCGGGGTGGCGAAGTTACCAAGTTTATTGGTGATTGCGTGATGGCATACTTTGACGGTGATCATTGCAATGAGGCTGTCCAAGCGAGTATGGATATCCTTTCAGAACTGGAAATATTGCGCCATCAATCGCCAATCCATAGCCCATTGCGAGCGCTCTATATTGGTATTGGTTTATCAAAGGGAGTCGTTTTGGAAGGAAATATTGGCTCTAATACGAAAAAAGAATATACGGTGATCGGCGATGCTGTGAATGTGGCAACCCGTATCGAAGCATTGACAAGACAGTTAAATCGCTTTTTAGTATTTTCTGCCGATGTGCGAATGGGCTTAAACGATCGCTGGCGACCTGTGAGAATTGGCGATTTTCATACCAAGGGAAGGGAAGGAATTGTGGAAATTTATTCCATTGATAATCTATTAACTTTCCAAAAGTCAGACTTTCGGAAGTTAAAACAGGAAATTAGACAGCATTTAGAATTGATTAGCTGTTCGTAAACACCTCTCTTTAAAAACTGTCTGCGATCCACCCCCAGCCCCCCTTAAAAAAGGCATTAATATACTTGATGCACCAGATTCTAGAACCCCCTCTAACTCCCACTTGGAAGGGGGAGAACTCAGACTTCCCCGCTTGGAAGGGGAGACTGAGGGGGGAAAACCTGCATGGTGTGTCAAGTATGTGAACGCCTTAAAAAAGGGGGATTGAGGGGGATATCTTGGAGCTTTTAACTAGAAAAAATAATTTTGTAAGAGGATGGTTAGGACAGGATAAAGCTCTTTCATGAATGGGGATGATTTTGGCGATCGTGGTATATGTTGTAGGATCAGTGGGTAATCACCTCCCGTCTCCCATCAGCATCAAAGCTCTTTGCAAACCCCATGATGTCAAACCTGCTAGACAACCGCTATCGCGTCACTAATGTATTGGGTAGTGGCGGCTTTGGGGAAACCTATCTGGCTGAAGACACCAAAATGCCATCCAATCGCCGTTGCGTGATCAAGCAACTCAAGCCGATCGCCGACAATCCGCAAATGTATGAGTTACTGCAACAAAGATTTCATCGCGAGGCGGCAGTTTTAGAAACTTTGGGAGAGCAGAGCCGTTATATCCCCAAACTCTATGCTAATTTCACCGAAAATGGCTTATTTTATCTCGTACAGGAATGGATTGATGGCTTAACGCTGACTCAGGACGTTGAGCGTAATGGAGTTTGGAAAGAACCCCAAGTCAGAAATTTATTGATCAGTGTTTTACAGACCTTGATCTATGTCCACGATCGCGGCATCATTCACCGTGATATTAAGCCCGACAATATTATTTTGCGCGATGGCGAGCCTGTGCTGATTGACTTTGGCGCAGTCAAAGAAACTCTGAATGTGAGTACGATCCGTAGTTCCGCCCAGCCCGCCCATTCGATTGTGATCGGTACTCCCGGGTTTATGGCATCGGAACAGGCGGCAGGAAGACCATTTTTTGCCAGTGATCTCTATAGCTTGGCATTAACGGCTATTTTTGCTCTGACGGGGCAGTATCCGCAACAATTGGGCAATGATCCGCAAACGGGTGAGGTCTTGTGGCAGCAACCGACACAGGGAATAAGTGCCGATCTCAAAGCAGTTTTTGCGAAGGTATTACAATTTGATCCGCGCGATCGCTACAGTTCGGCAAGGGAAATGTTGACGATTTTGCAGGGTAATTCTCCTACAGTAGTAAGACCTGAGTCTGCGAAGCCTGCGCCTAACCGTATGTCCAATATGCAGACGGTGGCAGTGACTCCAAGGGGCTATGCACCAATACCTGTGACTACACCCAACACCAATGCGATCGGGCAACCAGTCGCTAATCCTCCCGATCCACCCATCTATACCTACAAATCGCCTCAAAAATCTCGGACGAAGTTAGTCGGGCAGATGATCGTAACGGTGATCGTCGGCGGATCAATTGGGGCGGCGATCGCCTTGGGAATTGTAGTTTCCCAAAGTGGTGGTATCAATGGACTTTGGAATCGCCTTTTCCCTGCGCCGAAACAAGCTGAGAAAAAGCCTTTTTATTTTCTAGCGGATTCTGCCTTTGCCGATAAAGCTAATGCCGAAACCCGTGTTCAAAAACTCAAAGCCGAGGGTTTGACCGAAGCTGGACTTTTTTGGATTCCCGACTATCCCAATTTAGGCAATAGTCAATTCTTTCAGGTCTATGCGCGATCCTTTGCCGATCTTGGTAACTGTACCAATGATCTAGCGGGCTATACTAAGCGCGTTGGCGATGCCTATTGCGCCTTTGCGGGTTTGAATGTAAATGATCCAGTCAATCGGGTTACGGCGGAGCCACCTGCAACTCCAACCCCCAAGCCCACGCCTACCGCAACTCCAACCCCAACGCCCACACCTGTCAAACCTAATCCTGAACAGGCAATTCGTGGTTATTACAACTTGATCAATTCAGGGGAGTTAGAAACCGCATGGCAACAACTTACTCCCAAATTTCAGAGCGATCGCGCGTTGGGCTATAAGAGCTTTACGGATTGGTGGAAGTCAGTGGATCAGGTCTCAGTCAATGGGATGCGGGTAGTGGAGATTAAAGATGATTCGGCAATTATCGATGTGGACTTGACCTACACCAAGAAGAAAAAGATTTTCCCTGAGACCTTGCGCGTGAATTTATCGTGGAATGAAAGTACTAAGCAGTGGCAGATCAATGAAACTAACAATCAGTGATGTCTCCCGTAATTTCCCATCGCCATGAATAATCCCCATAATATTAATGCGATCGCCCTAGCGGGTGGACGCAGTTCCAGAATGGGGCGCGACAAGGCTTTATTGGAGTTAGGCTGCGAGACAATGCTGGCGCGAACCTGTCACGCAGCACTACAGGTCGCCTCAGCTATATATGTCGTGGTGCATAGCCCAGAACAGTATCAAGATGCTTGGCAAAATTCTCAAAGTCCCCAAAAGGCGTTAACTATGGTGGTCGATCGCTACCTCGATGGAGCTTTGGTGGGATTTTGGCAAGGACTGGAAGCGATCGCCGAGCCTTGTGAATGGGTGCTATTGCTTGCCTGTGATTTACCTAATCTGCGCGGTGATATTTTGGAAACTTGGGCGCAGGATTTGGAAAGTTTACCCGCAGAGGCGATCGCCTATTTACCAAGTCATTCTTCTCAGGATGCTCGTAAATTATGGGAGCCACTTTGTGGATTTTATCGATGGCAATGTCGCGAGTTATTAGCTGATTTTGTCAAATCAGGTGGGCGCTCCTTTCAAAAATGGCTAAGCGATCAGCAATATGACTCCCAAGTTATCGAAATACCTAATATTCCTTCAGCAATGCTCCTTAACTGCAACACACCAGAGGATTTCATCGCTGTATCTTCGCAATATCCACAAAGTAGAGACAATTCAAATAAGAAATAGGGCTTCGACTCCGCTCAGCCAACATATATCGGTGGCTGAGCGGAGTCGAAGCCTCTTTTGACTTGTTTAGAACTGCTGTGAGTGATTGCGCCTTTAATTATTCCTTGGTGTACCACCATGCCCAAGCGATCAGTACCCCTTGCAACGGCAAGCGTCCCCACCGCAACAGGTCAGAGTCAGGAATACCATCTAGGGAAATACGATTGACTGCCATATTAATATTGGCAGGAAATACGGCGATAAATAGAGCCACTAGCCCCCATGCTGCTAATTGGCTCACCCTTGGCACTAATAGACCAATGCCCCCTAAAATCTCGAAAAATCCACTGATATAAACTAATGCAAGGGGATAGGGCAGAAACGCTGGCACGATCTTGACAAAGGGATCGGGGGTCAGCCAGTGCAGAGTGCCTGCGACAACCATAAAAGCTGCAAGGACATACCGCAAACCTGATCGCAGATCGAATTTAGAACTGAGCATTAGCAACCTCAAAGGGCAATTTTTACTGTTTTTAGCCATTTGCACCGCGCTTCGCGCGGCGCAAATGGCTATATCAAACTCAAGTTGAGTTAGGAGTTAGAACAAGCTTAACTGCTGTGGTGGAGCTAGATCATTCCAAGGCAGACTGGGAACAGGAATACCCGCCTTTTCTAACATCTCCTGAAAGACTTTGGCATTATGGGGCGATCGCTCTTCGATAGGACAGTGCATAAAGAAATAAACCTCTGTGCCACGGGCTAGCCAATCTTGGAGATAGCTCACCCATTCCTGCCAGAAATAAATATTTTGATGGCGATCGGGATGGCTGACAAAACGGACAATGCTAAAGGGTGCGGTGAGGACAGGCTGTAATGGCAAATTTGGCTTGCGCCGTTCCTGCTGCACAGACTCAGATATTGGCTTGAGTTGATCTTCCGCATCCGTCCCCATACTGGGCGGCGCATGATAGATCGGGCGCGAGTCGAGCAGCACTCGACCGATGCCTAGATTTTCTAATAACTGATTAAAGCGATCGCGATCGCTATCTTTAAACCAATCAGCGTGACGCACTTCGAGAGCAATTTGTAAATCTGGTTTACTGACTCGCAAAGCTTTTAAAAATTTTTCTAAGTCTGTAAAGCTAGCAGGGCTGTAACTAGGGGGCAGTTGGATGAAGGGAACTCCAAGGCGATCGCCAAAACTAGCTAGCAAATCTAAAAAATGTAAAGCTTGATCGACATAGGGTAAAAGCAAGCCGTTATGGGTAAGTTGCTTTGGAAATTTGGGACAGAACTTAAATGGTGAGCCTATTTCTTTGCCTGTTTCCTTTGCCCATCGCTCAATGGTTTGGCGATCGGGAATTGTATAAAAGGTAGAATTGACTTCGACCGTAGACAGGCGATCGCTATATAGCTGCAAAAACTCATTAGGGCGGCTCCCCTTCGGATAAAAGTCATTCACCCAACCCTTATAAGCCCAAACCGCACAACCCAAATGAAATTTCAAAATTTCTGAACTCATATAGCGATCCTAAACTCATTAATCATTGACATAAAAAATAGGGCTTCGACTTCGCTCAGCCAACCTACATTGATGGCTGAGCGAAGTCGAAGCCCCCTCTCTAAAACAAAGGGGCGCATTGCGCCCCTTTAGTGTGAATAATTTATTTACTTAATTTGACTGAGTAATTGTTTGATCGTTTTAATCAATTCAGGCGGATGGTAAGGCTTGGTCAAATAAGCATCTGCGCCCTGCTTCATGCCCCAATACTTATCAAATTCTTCACTTTTGGTTGTACACATCACTACAGGTACATCCTTCGTAGAAGCATTATTTTTGATCCAACGGCATAGCTCATAGCCATTCATCTGTGGCATCACCACATCTGTAACTACGAGGTCAGGAGTTGAAACCTTGAGCTTTTCCACTGCTTCAGCACCATTATTCGCCTCCATGACATCCATGCCATGCTGCTTTAAATGTGCCGAAACCATCTCCAACACCATCGGACTATCGTCCACTACGAGGACTTTTACCATAACTGCTGATTTCCTTCTTTTCCATTTGTGCGCTAGCGTAAATCGCTATTAAAGATCTAGTTTTCCTAAAAATTAAATCTATTGAAAACGATCGCTAATGCAATCATAAAGTTCTTAAAGCCCGACTAAAGCCCTAAAAATAGGATAAGGTTAAAAACGTTGGTTCATCAACATTACCCATCTTGGGCTAAGTACCTACAGAATCTACTTGATAGAATCTAGATGACTCGGCGTAGCTCAACTAACGAAGAGAAGACGCAGAGAATTGACTAATCGCAACTCAGCGTCTTGACGTTATTGACAGTATATCAGAATGCACCTTGGTTAGCATGTTATGGAGATGGTTCGCGTTGATGGTTTGAGCAAAATTTATAATATTGCCGTCAAGGAGTCGGGGTTCGTTGGTACGCTTCAGCACTTTTGGCATCGACAATATCGCTCTGTCGCAGCAGTCAAAGATATATCCTTTGCGATCGCCTCAGGGGAAATGGTCGGTTTTTTGGGGGCAAATGGCGCAGGTAAAACCACAACCTTAAAGATGCTCACGGGGCTAATCCATCCTTCCGAGGGCAAGGTGAGCGTGGCGGGACATATTCCCTTTCGCCGTGACCATCGCTTTTTACAAAAAATCACCCTTGTCATGGGGCAGAAGCAGCAACTAATTTGGGATTTACCCGCGATGGACTCCCTGAGAATGAATGCTGCCGTCTATGACATTCCTGACAAAATATTCAAATATCGGCTGGCGGAATTAACGGAAATGTTATGCCTTGAGGACAAACTCATGCAGCCGATGCGAAAACTATCCCTTGGCGAACGCATGAAGGCGGAGTTACTGGCATCGCTGATGCACCAGCCACAAGTTTTGTTTTTAGATGAGCCGACCTTGGGGCTAGATGTCAATGCTCAGTCAAATGTGCGGGATTTTTTGCGCGAATATAACCAACGTTATCAAGCCACAATTTTGTTAACTAGCCACTACATGGCAGATATTACGGCGCTCTGCAAGCGGGTGATCCTAATCCATCAAGGGGGACTGATCTACGATGGCAGTCTCGATGGCTTGCAAGACAACTTTGCCCCCTATCGTGAGGTCAAGCTAGAGCTAGCCCAGCCGCTAAGCGATCGCGATCGCTTAGCCAAATATGGTCAAGTCCTCAGCGTCGATGGTCAAGCTGTGTGCATCCTCGTCAACCGTGAAAATTTAACTACAGCCATTTCGCAGATCTTGGCAGAGTTGGAAATTCTCGATTTGTCAGTCAATGAACCTGCGATCGAGGAAGTCATCGGCAGAGTATTTCGCTCTGGTAGCGTTGATCAGTAATCCAAAAAGCAGTGGCGATCACCACTGCCTTCTCTAGGGGGTGATCAGTTTTTCAATTTCGGCGATTGTAAGCGGCACATTGCGATCGCTAGGCACATCGACGACGATCAAATAGCCTTCGATTTTGCCCTTGCCGACCGTATTTAGAGCGTTCAGAATTTTGGGCATATCTGCCTTGATCAGACTACCGCGATCATCGTATAGCTCGATCGCCGAAAGACAGCCCAAGGTAGGATTCCAGTTAAAGTTGGTGGCACTCACCGTCGCCGCCTTATTTTGGAAGAAGTCGATCGCGGCTCCACTACCATGAATCCGAAAGAGCGATCGCCCCATACTCCCCGCCCAAAAAGTCTCCTGTATTGGCGTAAAAGATCGCCAAGTTGGAGGTAACAGCGCTTGATAAGCCTTGAGTCCGCCTGTAAATTTCCCCTTTTGATTTGGTAAAAAGCGGTTCGCTCCATCCTCAAAGGGAACAAATAAATTAACTAGCGAAAACTGTCCGTAGGCATGAAAATATTCATCATCGGGCTGACGCGAAATTCCTTCCATCCGATAGACTCCCTGCGGCGTGCGTCCATTGGTAAAATTCCAATCAAGGTTATGGATCGATTGCAATAGTAATGGCACAGACCAAAGTTGCCCATTTTTCTGAACATTCTGGCGTACAAATTTACCGTTGCCATCCTTGAGCAAAGTTACACAGAGGACATCGCGATTGGGACGGCAGAGGACATACATTTGGGATTGTTGCGGCGCGATCTGCCACCGTAATAGTTCGCCTAGATCAGGGATGTTAGCGGTTCTGCTCGGTTGAGAGTTTTGAAGGTTTTGAACAGTTGTCCGTAAATGTAAGTCCTCAGACCATTTAGGAAAGCGGGTTTGCACTTTTTCGACTAGCTTGGCGATCGCAGGAGTTGGCATTCCTTTGGCATCGATCGCAGGATAAATTGCTGATTTCGATAAGGCAGACATAGATAGCGCAACCCATTGTGGATCGGTACTGCGAGCAATGGTTCTTAAAAAATACTGGCGTAACCTACCGTATACAGCAGGTTTGAGGGTATAGAGTTGGTGACTGACCTGCATCGCCGTATCAATGATCGCTTTTTGGGGATCAGTAAGATTGGCGGCGGTGGTCATTTGTAAGATATTTTCTAGAGCTTTGAGGGCGTACTCTTTTTCAGGAGCGAGGACACCGATCGCCCAGAGAGACTCTTGCCAATGTTGTAAGTAGCGATCGCCGACGGGATATTTCTGCAAATCAAAGCGGCTGGGTGCAGATTTTAGTTGCTGGTCGAGAATTTGTGCTTTTCTGTCTAGGTCTGTGGCTTTGGGTTGATAAGCTTGAACGGGCGGCGCTTGAGCGACCTTGGGTCTGATTGCGTTAGGCTGAGGAGTCTGGGCAGTCAAAGCAACGGCGATCAGTACTGACCCAGAAATAAATTGATACATAGCTTCTCAATATCGCTTCTCAATATCTGCAAATATAGCGCTTTTTAAGTAGAAGAGATTGTTGTCTCGTCTTTGTCGAGTCAACAATAAAGTTAGCTTAGGCTAAGAAAACAGAGTGCCGCGCGAAGCGCGGCACTCTGTTTTCTTAGCCTAAGGTTATTAATGGAGCTAAGCGGATTCGAACCGCTGGCCCTCTCAATGCCATTGAGATGCGCTACCAACTGCGCTATAGCCCCTTGCTAATTTATTAGCTTTACTATATTGCCTAAGATTGCTGCACTTGTCAACAGCTTTAAAGGATTTCTAGTAGGTTTCCTCGTTATAGCAGTTCTAAATAAGTTTGAAGAGGCTTCGACTCCGCTCAGCCACCGTATACCGATGGCTGAGCGGAGTCGAAGCCCTAGTTTTCTTATTTGAATTGTCTACACATAGCAAAAAGAGTTTTGCAAAGATCGAGTGAGATTACTCACGGGTTGGTAGTTGACCTTTTTTCAGGACTTCTATCACACTATTGTGGCGCTTGAGATCCTGCTGTACCTGCTCATAAATTTGGCGATCGCTGCCCTTAAGACCGATCACCCCATAGAGCCGTACATTGCCGACTCTGCCCTTAAGAGCGTGTTCTCCAAAATCCACCACATCGATTTCATCCTTAACAATTTCGTAGAGCGCCGCCGTAATCACAATATCTGTACCGAGATCCTTGGTCATCCCTTCGACACGACTGGCGACATTGACCGTATCACCAATGACCGCATACTCGAGGCGACGGGCGGAGCCAATATTGCCCACGGTGACTTCGCCATAGTTAATGCCGATGCCATTGGAAAAGGGAATTTGTTTTTGCGATCGCCAGATTTGGCGGAGTTCGATCAGTGTGGCTCGCATATTTAAGGCAGCATGGATGGCATTCATGGCATCGGCTTTTTCTCCACGCGACACGGGCGAACCAAATTCTGCCATGATCGCATCACCGATAAACTTATCGATAGTGCCTTGATATGCCAAAATTGCATCTACCATGCCGCCTAAATAAGTATTTAGCTGCTGAATTAATAATTTTGCAGGTAATCGACTAGAAAGAGTTGTAAATCCCCGAATATCAGAAAAAAGAACCGCCGCTTTGATTGTACGTCCTTCGAGCAGATCCCGAAAACCTGCGGGCTGATTGACGATTTCTTCGACAATGGGGGCGGCAACGTAGCGCTCTAGGGTGCGCCGCAGCAGTAATTTGTCAAGTTGAGCGGAAATCGAACCAGTCGCTAGTAGGGCAATGCCATTTAATCCGATCGCGATCGTAGGGATAGCCACAGGCAGGATCGTACTGCCGTAGATAAAGCTGACATAGCCAATCCCAAACCAAGCGATCGCGATCCCTAAGGCAGTAATTATCTGCATATTGGGACGTTTTAGCCGCGCTAATATCCATCCCGCCAGCCCCACCAAGAGAAATACAAAAATACCTCGGGGCATCGGCGTTAACAGTTCGGCAATACTCTTACCCTGCATCAAACTTGCAACGATATTGGCATGGACTTCGATCCCCGCCATGCGCCCCATCGCTGAATTTTGGATGTCCTGTTTGGAGGCAGCCGTCGCCCCGATCAGCACGATCTTATCCTTAAAAAATTTGCCCCCCTGCAACTGTTCACTATTCCAATTCTCAGGATCAACTACAAAATAAAAGGGAATTTGCTGCTGGGCATTAACCCAAGTATCCGCGCCACCAAAAAAGTAAATGTTGTCTCCCTTTGGAGCAGGATAGTCAATCTTGGCAACCTTCAGGATTGATTCGGCGAAGGTGGGAATTATCGGTAGACCACTGTCAGGGGGCAGCGCTACCCTAAAACGATGGATATTGCCTGTGATTTCTGACTGAAGGTTGATTAAGCCGAGGGTATTAGGTTTAAGTTCAAAGATTCCCTCGGGCGAGGCAAGCTGCATGATATTCGCTTCACCGATCTGGGTAATTTCGTAACTTGCCCCAAAGATAGCGCGATCGCCATATTTACTGATTGCTTTTTGAAAACCAGTATCATCGGTGCTGCTGTGATCGCTGGGGGTGACAAATAAAATATCGAAGGCAACCACCTTCGCCCCTGCTTTGACTAACTTTTCTAAAACCTGAGCATAGACGACTCGCTTCCATGTGGTCGTCCGAAATGGCTCTAGGAATGGGCGGGTTTTGGGGTCATAAAATTCGCCTTGGCGCAGTGAGATGTCATCGATCGCCAAAATCACAATATCCTGAGGAGGAGTGACCGTGCCTCGCCAACTAAAAAAAGCAGATTGGGTTTGCCGTTCTAAGCTTGTTGATTCGGGAATTTCTAAGCCTGTGGCGATCGCGCTGAGGGAGGTAATTAGCCCAATCACGGCATAGCCAATCATTTTAGGGCTAGATAATGCCTTTAATTTCTGCTTAACTTTAGCTAGCATGGTTTATCTCCTATCTGACTAAACGGTTCATCCTGCCCAAGACATTCACATATTTGACATACCCCATACTTGGAATATTACAGGCGCTATGCCCCATCCCATCTATCTGACCAAATCCGATCTCAAAACTGCCCGTAGTTGTTCCACCAAGCTGTATTACAAAAAGTTAGGCTATCCCACCGTAGATCGGGTGGACGCATATCACCGCATTTTAGCCGATGGGAATTTTATCATCAGCAAGATAGCACATCTGCTATACCCTGATGGCATTTATGTCACTGCCAATCTCAACTCCGAAGAAAGTCTCATCGCCGCCGCCAATGAGACGATCGCCCATTTGCAAAAGGAAAATGTCGTCCTGTTTGAGCCTGTACTTTACTCAGGACATAAGCTTGCCCGTGCTGACATTTTGATCAAGCAAGGCGATCGCCTTCAGGTTATCGAAATTCGCTCTAAATGCTTTGATAGTGTCGCCCATGAGGAATTAATCAAGTATCGTCAACTCTCCCTATTTCGCAATAAGCGTACGGGTAAGGTGGGCGGTGAATGGCGTTACATCATTGAAGACGTTGCCTACCAAGTGGGGATTTTGCGGGAGATGCTTACGGCAAGCTTACCCGAATTTCAGGCTCAGATCGATCCCTATTTGCTTGTACCTGACAAAGCGAAAACCACAGCGATCGATCAACTTGCTGCCCAATTTCAGATCCAGCGTATATCTAGCCCTCGCAACTCTTTTTCTAAGCTGAACGGTGTGGAAATTAACTTTACGGGAGATGTGCAGGCAGTTATTGAGGATCAATTTTTGACTCAAGTTAGTATCGCTAATGAGGTGGCGGAATTGACGGCAACGACGATCGCTCAGGCTGAAAAATATATTACTTACTTAATTGATAAATCCCCCGATCTTTTCGCGCCGATTAGCAAAAGCTGTAAGGGGTGCGAATATCGAGCTAGCGACCGCGATTCCCGTGATGGTTTTCGTGAATGTTGGGGCGATCTGGCGGATGCTGAGCATCATATTCTTGACCTTTATCAAATGGGCAGAATCGGCGGTAACGAAACTCCCTACGTCAATGAAATGATCCAGCAAGGCACGGTGAGTATGTTCGATGTGCCACTTGATCAGCTTAACGACTATACCTACAGCTATCGCCAACTGATCCAGATTGAATATACCCAAAAGAATAAAGAGTGGATTTCTGAGCATTTACCGAATATTCTCAAGCAAACTGCCTACCCGATCCACTTCATTGACTTTGAGACTTCGCGGATGGCGATTCCCTACCGAGCAGGGATGCAGCCCTATGAGCAGGTGGCTTTTCAGTGGAGTTGTCATACAATTTCTGAGCCAGATGCGCCCCCAGTCCAAACCGAATGGCTCGATCTTGACCATACTTTTCCTAACTTTCAATTTGCGGAATCCTTAATGGATTGTCTTGGCGATCGCGGCACGATTTTGACTTGGGCGACCCATGAAAATAGTGTGCTCCGTGATATCTATTATCAGATGCAAGCCTACGATTATAAAAATCCTGAGCTTCAGACATGGCTAGCCAATACTGCCAAGCTCGGCACTAAGGGCAAGTCCACCCTAGTTGATATGAATGCGCTCACCCTCAAACATTACTTCCATCCTTTAATGAAAGGGCGCACTTCCTTAAAATGTGTTTTGCCTGCGGTGTGGAAAACCAACCCCTATTTGCATCAAATCCCTTGGTTTCAGGAATATTATCGTGAAGTTGGTGGCGAAATCCTTAATCCTTATGATGTTCTATCGGAGATTACGGTCGGCGATCGCACCTATGTGGTTAATGAAGGCGCAGGCGCAATGCTCGCTTACCAAGACCTGATGTATGGTGCAAATCGTCTCCTTACCGATGATCCAGAGCAAAAGTCCCTGCGATCGCAATGGCAAGAACTGCTCTATCAGTATTGCCGTCTTGATACGATGGCAATGGTAATTATTTGGACGCACTGGCAAACTCTTTGTCGTGCCACTTCTTCGGGTAAATAATACTAATTAACTAGACTTTAAATTTCTTTTGCCATAAAAAATATAAAAATCTTAGCTTTACATTTTTTCTTTATCCAGTAATCTTATAATTAAGTGATAAATATTGGTGGACTATGGCAATTGCTGTAAAGAAAAAAGCAAAAAACATGACACTAAAAATAAATAGTCTTGCCAGTATCCTCATTGTGGAAGATGAACTGGTTGTTGCTAATGCCCTCGCCGATGTACTGTCGGATCTGGGCTATAGGGTCTTGGATATTGTCGATAGCAGTGATGCGGCGATCGCTGCTGTTGAGCGCCAAATCCCTGACATTATTTTGATGGACATCAAGCTTAGGGGGAGTGATAACGGTATTACTGCTGCCAATAAAATCCATGAGTTGGTGACGGTTCCGATTATTTACATCACTGCCTTTAGCGATCCTGATACGCTCGAACAGGCGATCGCCTCTTCTCCCTATGGCTATTTGAGCAAGCCAATTCGCTATGCTGAAGTGAATACGGCGATCATGTTGGCATTAAAAAAATATCACGAAGACAAAATTCTCCAAGAGTGTTTAGAAAAAGAGAAGCAACTCCATCATCTTAAGTCTCGCCTGTTGGCAATGGCATCCCATGAGTTTGCGACACCGATGTCTGTCATTCGCCTCCTCGTTTGGAAATTACAAAATTTTGAAGATCAGTTAACTAAAGAAGGTCGCGCTAAAAATCTTAGTTCCATTCAATCAGCAATCAAAGATATTAATTGGTTACTAGAGGAAGTTAAGTTTATCTCTTGTTCTGAATCTGGCAAGTTCCCTTTTCATCCTGAACCCGTGGATGTAGTTGCTTATTTCAGTCAATTAGTTGAAAGTTTTCAGTCAGATAGTTACACAGCTAAATGTCAAGTGCAGTTTAGTAGTCAGGGGGATTGCCACAAGCTCAATCTAGATAAAAAGCTGCTATGGCATATTTTTATGAATCTTACTTCCAATGCCGTTAAATATTCCTACGAAGGCGGGAATGTTGATGTCAAAATCAAATGTCATGATCAGAAGCTGATTCTGACTATTTGTGATCATGGCATTGGTATCCCTCAAGAATATTTAAACAATCTATTTTTACCGTTTTTGCGTGCTGAAAATGTGGGTAATGTCAAGGGCTTAGGGATGGGGCTATACATTGCTAAGCAAGCGATCGAAGCTCACAGTGGCGAAATATCCGTAGAGAGTGAGGTTAATGTCGGCACTAAGTTTAGCGTGATTCTACCTTCTGCGGCGATCGCTACATCTAACAAAGTCGCAACCAAATAGTCAAAGTATTACCAAAGCTTGGAACTGTAATGCCTTGGCGATAATTGTCGCTACGATGAATTTTTGGGATCAGGCATAATCTATACAAGATTTATACAAGTTAAGCAATTTGTACGGTTAATTCGCCCATAGTGATTTGATAGATTAATCTGTAAAGATTATTAAGAATTTTTTCTGAAAATACTAGACCGAATCGAAAAGTAATACATCTATTTCTCGATTCAAAAATCTTGCTAAATATGCTTTTTATTTGCGAAAAGTTTTTTATATTTTCGCAAATTGGTAATGTCGATAATCATTGAGGGAAGTTAAGAATACTATTGCTTTGCAACTAACGTCAGTTCGCCAAAAGTGCAAAACGGTCAAAAATGCAAAGTGCTTTTTACCGTTTTTCGCTATTTGTGCCGAGATTTGCACGGCACAAATGGCTCTATCGAACTCACGTTAACTAACAGCTATAGTTGCTGATTTCAATTCCCAAATTTCTAGATTTCTAAATCTTTAGATTTCTAAATTTCTGAGCATCCTAAATGCTGTCATTTTTAGGCAAGTAAAAATTATGCGTGTATTTATCAATGTCTTAGAAGAGATTGTTGCTAGGGAAGTTACAATTCAAATTGCGGAGCTACGACCAGAATTGCAAACTAAAGTCATAGTTGCAGAGGTGGCAGCCTACACGCTTAACCGACTACCGCCATTATTTGCTACATCAATGGTTGGCTGGAAATATCAATATGACTATGCTCTAAATGAACTACATCCCCAAATTGTTCAAACAGTAAAGTATGGGATTAAAACAGTTTTGTATGGCGATCCTTTACATGATCTTACACCTTTGCCAAAGTGTCTTTTTACAAATAGTGCAGGGGTACTGCATCAACTCAATCAAATCTTTGAGCGTAAATATTTAAGGTGGCGAGATATTCCAATCATCGTTAAAGAAATGTCTGACAAATGTTCACTCTCTAGCCCAATCAATAACTCAGATGATCAAACAATTATTCAAATAACAGAAGAATCTCAATTTCAATCTGTTAACCATTTAAATCGTCATCATCGCGCCGTACTTTCTAGTTCCAAGCGATTTATGCAAAAACAAATAGCCCAAAAACAACAGGAAGCCTTTCGTTTGGAGTTAGAAAAAGCTTGGTCTTCGCATATTAATTCCTATGAGGGTTCATGGGCTAGTGAGAAGCGAGCTAAGGATGCCTTAGAGATGGAATATCGGGCGTTAGAAGCCTACACACTGGAAGCTCAGTTAGGTTTAGTGAATATCTTAGAGCATCTTGTTTTTTTAGTCATTGATAGATTGGTAGACCCTGAACTCAGCCAACAGTTCAATAGAAATGAGGTGGCTGCCTATGCTTTTAATCGCTTACCGCCCATGTATGCCACTAGCGCTCGTGGATTTCGCCATTTGAGACAAAAGGCAATTTCTGAGCTTTCGCGCGAGTTGATTGGTACAGTGCGCAATGGCATCATGAAGATTTCTAAATGTCCGCACACAGACTTACAACCGATCGCTACTTATCGGTTTGTTCAAGAATATGAACAGGCGATTTTGAGCTTGCGGACTCTATTGGGGCGTGATGATATTACCTTGCATAATGTCGTTAAGATTTTGCAAGATTTATTGATATGTAAACCCTTGGGATCGCAACCTTAATGCAGCTATAGTAATTCCAAATAAATTCAAGAGGTTTAGACCTCGCTCAGCCAGCAATATACGATGGCTGAGCGAGGTCTAAACCCTATTTTTCTTATTTGAATTGTGTGTATTTATGCAGTGCAAATTGCTATATCAAACTGATGTTAATAATTACTGGCAGTTTTGCGATGATGAATAGCGGTGAGTCCATTGGCTTGTAAAACCTTGCCATTTTCCACCGTCGCATAGATCAGCCAATGATCACCACATTCCATCCTCTGGGCTACGCGACATTCCAGATAGGCGAGTCCCTCACTCAAGATCAAACCACCCTCTGCTGGTTCCACCTTGACATCGGTAAATCGATCTTCCGCAGGAGCATATTTCTTCATAAATTGCTTCCGCAGTTGCTTGTCCTGTTCCAAGATATTCAAAACAAAGCGATCGCCTTCGTAGAGATAAGACTCGACCGCGCGTTCCTTAGCCACAGCGATCGTTAACCCCGGAGGATTAAAGGTCGCCTGAGATACCCATGAGGCAAGCATCGCCGTTGATACCTCTCCACGCTGCACTGTCAGTACAGAGAGAGAGCCAACAATGCGCCCTACGGCTTGCTCAACGGTACTACCGGGGTTAAGGGTCGTCCGTACTTTCTTAGCGCGTTTGAGGGCTTGTCCGAAGTCAATTCCTGTCTCCTCGCAAAGTTGCAGTGTGGCTTCGGTGGGTTTGAACTTGATCTTGATTGGCTCGAAGGCAAGGGTATAACCCGCATCTTTGAGCTTTCCAGAAATAATATCCACTGCTTCCCCGCTCCATCCGTAGGAGCCGAAGACTCCCGCTTGATAGCTTTTGGTGGCAGTGGATAGGACGATGCCCAGAGCGGTTTGGACTTGGGTGGGTAGATGTCCGCCGAGGGTGGGCGAGCCAATGAGAAAACCTGAGGATTTTTCGATCGCCTGTTTGATTTCTTCAGGTTCGGCATTTTCACAGTTGATTAGCTCTACGGCGACTCCCGCTTTGGTAATACCTTTGGCGATCGCGTTGGCGAGTGTCGTGGTGTTGCCATAGGCGGAGGCAAATAGGAGCGCCACGGAGATATTTTGTTGCTTTTGGGCTTCGCACCATTGGCGATAGAGATTGACCAATTCCTTTAAGCCATAGCGCAGCATTGGTCCATGGGCAGGGGCATAGAAACTGGTGGGAATATCGATTAATTTATCGAGGGCAGCTTCCACTTGACGGACTTGGTTGACCATCGTGCTGTCGAAGTAATAGCGGCGATCGCTTAATAACTGGCTCCAACCTTCATCAAAAATCTGATCACCACAGATATGCGCCCCAAAAAATTTATCGGTATAGACAATCTGGGTTTTGACATCGTAGGTGCAGAGAGCATCGGGATGGCGGGGTGTGGAGGTGGGAATGAATTTGAGGATGTGACCTTTGCCTAGATCAAGGTTTTCTTCGCCGCGCACGACTTGAATCTTGAGATTGTCACCCAAGCGATCGCCTAAGCCCTGTCGCAAGGCGATCGCCCCCGGATTGGTGCAGATAAATGTGAGGCGGCTATTTAAATCTATGAGAGTCTTTAGGGTTTCGATACGGTTTTGGTTAACATGACCAAGGATCACGTAGCTGATATCTGCAACATTTACCCGTTGTTGCAATTGTTCTAGATAAATCTCTGTAAAAGTCTCCCCTGGCGGATCGATCAGCGCTTGCAAGTTACCTTGAATTAGGAATGAGTTAGCTGTGGTTCCTTTTTCTAGGGCATATTCAACTTCAAACCTGAGACGATTCCAACTGCGCGATCGCAACGCAATAGTTTCGGCGGCAATATAGGCAGTTTGCACATCACGGGGCTTAGTTTCATTCACGATCGCTTTCTCCAAACTGTTGTGCTGATTATTTTGTAATTAGCGTAAATCCTAATCTCAATCATAGCGATTAAGCGATCATCATCACCGCATAGTTTAATTGATGATTATTATCAATTAAACTATGCGGTGATCGTTGCTATCTTTCTCAACAAGTCGTGCATGAAATAGTACAAAATTTATCCATTTAAAGTATCGACAAAAATTTGTCTCATATTATTATTCATCAATATCAGGCGATCGCAACTTTTCCGATAAAAAAACAACTAAAAAAACAACCTATTTGCTGGACAATGCGCCTAATCCCTAGACCAGACCATCTCAAAAACTAACATCTTCATAAAGATCTGCGAATTTACCTTCAAAGTTGATACTCGATAATTGGAAGCTTTCTTGCTCTCCAGAATATGATCTTAAAACCCAAAGTCCCTCTTGATTGCGCTGAAAGCACTCAAGGCGTTGACGTTTGGTATTAACTAAGACGTATTCTTCTAGGGTTTCTATTTGTTGATAATCAGCAAATTTATCACCACGATCAAAACCTTCAGTAGATTTAGATAGAACTTCGATAATTAATTTTGGGAATTTTTTTGATTTTGTGATGGGATGTCTCTAGGATCACCAGTGACCATCACATCTGGATAATAAAAGCGATTTAACGAGTCTATTCTTGCTTTCATATCAGACATATAGACTCGACAGCTTGAACCGCGCAAGTGATTACGAATGACAAAAGCCATATTTAAAGCGATCGTGACGTGCGGATCATTTGCGCCAGCCATTGCATAAACATGACCATCGATATATTCATGTTTAATCTCGCTTTTTTCTTCCATGTCGAGATATTCGTCTGGGGTTATGTAATTAGATTTTGGATTCGCAATCATGGCGTATTTACAATGGTTCGCTTGTAAGTATTCTTATTTTAACTTTGTCTAGGTAGTGCTGAAGTCAAGAGTTAGCGTTACGGCACAAAGTACAGCAACGTCTAATCGCTCACTTAATACTTTTTGCTGTGTCGTCAGTAGGATTTGTTCCCGTATAATCAAAAACCATACCAATTCCCTAGAATCTGTCTACATTCTTAGGGATTAAAAATCAAACCCAGCAAGGGTTTTTTAATTTAAAAACGATGTAGCTATTTTTAAATTGGTATAGCTTGCGTTGATGCAATTAACCCAACACAGCAGCTTTGGGGGATATAAATTTTATGATACTTGTTACAGTTGGGACTGAGCGGTATGAGTTCAACTCACTGATGAGCTGGATTGATTTGTTAATGAAAGAGGGAATCATTAACGAAGAAGTCTTCATTCAGTATGGCTCATCAACACGCTTACCCGATGATGTCAAAATCAGTAAGCTAGTGCCAGAGGCGCAGTTTAAGCAACTGGTGGAGAGAGCCAGTGCCGTAATCGCCCACTGCGGCGAGGGTAGTACGCTGTTGTTAGAGGAATTTGATAAGCCCTATATCCTAGTGCCACGCACGGCTAAATTTCATGAACACGTTGATGACCATCAGCTAGAGCTGGCTGAAGATTTGGAAAATCAGGGAGTTCTAATCGCCCGATCGCCTGCGGATTTAGTCAAGTTTTTGAAATTAATTACGATTCCGCGCAACTCTCTGAGCTTTAGCGAAGACCAAGAGATATGCAAATATTTAAGCGATCGCTATCCTAGCCAAGACTATCAAAAACTGCTCTTAGTCTGTTCATCGGGGGGGCATTTTAAGGGAATGCAAGGACTCAGTAAATATTGGCAAAGCATTTCGCAACGAACTTGGATCACCTTCAAAACAGGCACAACACAAGCGGAATTATCTAATGAAAAGGCAGTTTGGGCATATAGTCCGACCAATCGCAATATTCCCAACTTTATTCGCAATTTCTATTTAGCGATCGCGGTTTTAAGAAAGGAAAAACCGCAACTGGTGATCTCGACTGGTGCTGGGGTGGCGGCTCCTTTTCTATTAGCCGCGAAGTATTTGGGTAAGAGTAAGGTGGTTTTTGTAGAGTCGAAGACGCGCATCCGTGATTTAAGCTTGTCAGCCAAGTTGTTGCGTTCCTTTAAAGCCCTAGATTTGCTGATTGTCCGTTCTGAAGACATTGCCAAACTCTATCCTGAAGCAGTTTATATTCCCACAAACCATGAGCAGCAAACGTTGCAGCTTGGCTTGCAGAATGTGCAGATCACTAGCTTCCACGACACGGTTTTGATTAGCACACCTCAAAATATTTTCAATCCTGAAGCTCGTAAGTTAAAGGAAGATTTTAAGCAATTGTGCCAAGAGGAAGAAAGCTTCCGTAAGATCATTATCGATATGTCCCACACTGATTTTATAGATAGTTCGGGAGTTGGAGCATTGGTATCTTGCCTAAAGACCTTACGGCAAGCCGATATTCAATCAGGTAAGCTCGAACCAACTGAATTAGTACTTTGGAGCGTCAATCCACAGGTTCTATCGGTTTTGAAAATGACCAGTCTGGATCATATTTTTTATATTGAGCCTGTGACGCGCACCAATCGTCCGCCAAGACGCAAAAATGAGCGATCGCTACGTAAGCCCCATGCCCTATCGCGATTCTTGCATGGTGTTTATGGATCTTTGCTCAATATTCCTATACTCAGCGCGATCGCTCATACCATGTACTTTTTCTATCCTGCGATCGAGATTGATCCTGCTTTGCCGATCCATCCATCGGTTCGCAGTTTCCCGAAACGAATTATCGATATTTTGGGGGCATTGGTGGGCTTAAGTTTTACGGCACTTTTATTTGCGCCAATTGCGATCGCCATCAAACTAGAGAGTCATGGTTCCATTCTCTTTAAACAAAAACGCGCAGGACTGATGAGCAAACCCTTTGGCATTTGGAAGTTTCGCTCTATGGTCAAAAATGCGGAAATGCTCAAGCAAAAGGTTACTAATGAGATTGCCAATTCTGCTGATGGCAAAGATAAAAGTAGTGATAATGGTAAATTTTTTAAAAATAGTAACGACCCCCGCATTACTAAGGTTGGTAAATTCTTGCGAAAAACTAGCCTCGATGAATTTCCCCAATTTTGGAACATCCTTACGGGCGATATGAGTCTGATTGGCACAAGACCGCCCACCTTTGGCGAAGTCGGACTGTATGAGCTAGAGAATGAATATACCGATGAAAAAATGACCGAATGGAATCGGCTTGATGTTAAACCCGGACTCAGTGGACTTTGGCAAGTCAGTGGACGTTCGACGGTGAGGAGCTTTGAGGAGGTAATAAATTTCGACCTCACTTACAAACGTAATTGGAGCCTAAAATATGATCTATGGCTGATCTGGAAAACTATTGTAATGTTATTTAAAAGAGATAATGGCGCAGTTTAAACGATCGCAAAAACATACTAAATACAGGCGGTTGGGCTTAAGCTTACCGTTCAATTTGGGATGTTTAGCTGGCTTGATTGCGTTCGTCAATCTCACCAATGCTCAGCCCCTATCTGCCTTACCTTTATCCCATGGCGATCGCATTCGTTTATTAATTCCCGAAGGCGAATTGTTTAATGGTGTGTACGAGGTAAATACCGATGGAACGATCACCATTCCCTATCTCGCACCCTTGCCTGTCGTTGGTTTAGAGATTCCGATTATTCAAGACCTAATCAAAACGCAGTTAATTACCAAAAAGTATTTTCAACCGCAATTTCTGCAAATTACGGTGCTGCCCTTGGCACTTGCACCAGTTGCGGTGAATGTATCAGGAGAAACCTTTCAAACGGGGCGAGTGCTGATCAATAATCGCAGTGCCGAGGTTCGCGCCCAGCAACTTACCCAATCATCGGGAGACTATGCGCCCGATCGCTTTTTAACTTCGGCGTTGCGTAGTGCTGGCGGCGTAATGCCCAATGCTGATGTCACTAAAATCAGCATCATTCGCCAAAACAAAAAGCTAACCGTTGATCTTTCAGGAATTTTTACGGGGGAACCAGTGGAAGATGTGCCACTAATTGCAGGGGACATGATCATCGTTCCTAAACGAGATACCATCGATCCGCGCATTGTCCGTCCTTCCCAAATTACGCCCCCCGGAATTACGGTTTTCTTGTCAAATTTAACCGTACCTGCCAGTAGTAACTCTTCTTCAGCGATCGGCAAGGATGCCTCTGGCTTTCCCTATGGTTCTCGATTTTCGCAAGCGGTATTCGCCGCCAACTGTGTCGGCGGCACTGCTCCCACCAATGCGCCGCGCCGTGCGGTGCTGGTGCGAACCGATCGCCTGTCTGGGGAAACCGTGGCGATCGATCGCAGCGTTGAGGATTTAATCCGCAATTCTCAGGATCAAATCGCGAATCCATTCTTGATGCCGCAGGATAGTGTCGCCTGCTATGACTCCACCGTAACGGAAGTTAGGGGCGTTTTAGATTTTGTGGGGGATATTCTCAATCCGATCAAATTGATCCGCGATATTTTTAGTGGGAGTAGTCGATGAATCAGGATTCGTCTCCCGAAACTGAGGATTTAAAAGAGCCTAAGCGATCGCCAAGTTTCGGATGGTGGCGCTATGTAGCTATCGGCTTAGTGCTGAATACGATCATCTGGGGCGGAGCCTTAACCTATCTCAAAAGAGCCAAACCCAAATATGTAAGCAGAATGGCAATCATCCTTCCGGGGGGGAATGTGGGGGCAAGTGTAAATTTACCAAGTATTGGTCAAGCTTCTTCTTCGAGTACATCGGCTTCGGGCGGATCTTCCCTCGATCCAAGGGCAAATTATCAATATATTCTCAATGATGAGCCTGTATTAGAAGAAGCGGCTAAGTCCCTCAATATCAAGACTTCGGAATTGGGAAAGCCCAAAAGTAAATTAATCGATAATACTTCCATTTTACAGGTGGAAATCGAAGGGTCTAGTGCGGAAGAAGCTCAAGAACGGGGATTTGCTCTATACAATACCTTGATGGAAAAGGTAAATAAGCTGCGAGCCGATGAAATTGCTAGACGAGACGACGGCACACAGACGACTCTGGACATGGCAAAGATTAAATTAGCGGAATCTCAAAGGAAGTTAGCCGCCTATAAAAGTCGGTCGGGATTGAGTACCAGTGATCAAGTTAAGGAAGTGGCGGTGAGTTTGGAACAGTTGCGGAAACAGAGGGCGGAAATGTTGGCACAAGATATCTTACTCAGCGATCGCCTTCGACAGTTATCGAGTAATCTCGGTTTGAGTGTTAATGAAGCCAGTGAAGCCTTTACGTTGCAGTCTGATCCCATTTATCAGCAAAGCCTTAGAGACTACAGTGATGCTTCGGCAAGTTTGACGGTTTTAAGTTCTAAATGGGGCGAAAATCATCCTAATGTGGTTAAAGAAGCGGCAAGACAAAAAAATGCTGGTGATGCAATTAGCGATCGCGCTAGTTTTTTATTAAAGCGCCGTCCTAATTTGCAAGAGTTAGCAAGACTCAATTTGAATGCAACGGGTAGTGCAGGAAAGGAAAGTCTGTATCGCGATTTGGTAGCCGTGCAAGCTGAACAGAGTGGCATCTCAGGACAAACAGAGGAATTGGGTCGCCAAATTGAAAATTTTGATGAGCGCTTGCGAGATTTGACTCAAAAGCAATTGGAACTGGATCGATTACAAAGGGATGCCCAAGTTGCGGAAGCGATCTTTGCTTCTTCCCTCGCCAAAATTGACCTGAGCAAGTCGGATATTTTTACCGCCTATCCCCTAGCCCAACTAGTTTCGCCGCCCAGTTTGGCAGATGAACCCGCATCGCCACAGCCCAAGCTAGTTTTGGCAGGTGCTTTTGTGGGTTCCCTCTTTGTCTCCACAGGCGTATTTCTTCTGTGGAAACGCAAGGCAATGACACAAAAGCGCAAACAGGAATTGGAAATTGCCGAGGTGTCGGAATTGCCAACTTTACGCGCTATTCCCAACAGCGATCGCAGCAAAACGGGGTAACTAAGATGAATATATTCAAGTTTTTGCAAACTCCAGAACATCTAAAGATCACGCCAGAAAACCTCGAAGAAAAATTGGTGTGGTATGCGATCGTTTGGACTTTTGCCATTTATTTTATCGGCGGTTTATATGTACTAGGCGCGATTTTACCTTGGATTTTATTTGGCATATTGTGTTGGCGTTGGTGGCAACAGAACCCAGATACTCCCTTAAAAGAACGCATTCGGATTCCGATGGGGGTATGGATGTGGGTTGGGGGAATGATCATGATGCAGGTATCCCTCATAGCAGGGCATTTGGACTATTACCTAGATATGGGACAGATTATCAAATCGTCGATTGGCTGGGCGAAGGGCTGGGCAATTTTAGCGCTATTTCCGATGGCGGGATGTTTGCCCATCCGTCCCAAACTGCTCTATCGAGCGGCGGCTCTGGTATGCACAATGGTGTTTTTGTTCTCTCCCATCTTTATTGCGGCGTACTATGCCAAATTACCTGAAAAATTATTTATTTCACCGTTACAAGCGATCGGTGGTCCTGGCCCTGAATTTTTTGAATTCCGTCTCTATGAAATCGACCCCGGGGACAATACACCGCGTTGGCGCTTATTTACGCCTTGGGCTCCCGCCTTGGGTTTTGTAGCAAATATTTACTTCTTTATGATTTTGCGCGAACCTTGCAAAAAGTGGAAGTATTTGGGAATTGCGGGTTGCATTATGATGTGCCAAATTTCTAAATCTCGATTAGCACTGCTCTGTTTACCCGTAGTGTGGATTTTAGTGGAACTATTATCGAGGATTTCGCGACCGATCTCACTGATGATTACGGGGGCGATCGCCAGTACAGGGGGAGTGACTTTGCCAATGTTAATGGAAGGATTGGATAAGTTTTCTGAACAATTTGCCGCCGCCCGTAAGGATTCTTCGCGAGTACGCGCCGCTCTCGGCAGAATTGCGGTTTACCGTTGGCAAACGGAAGCGCCGATCTGGGGGCATGGCATCGTGGAGAGTGGTCCACATATGGTGGAATATATGCCCATAGGTTCTCATCACACTTGGTATGGATTGCTATTTGTCAAAGGTCTGGTGGGATTTGTCGCTCTCGCAGTTCCGATGATCTATAGCTTGGGGGATCTGCTGTATAAGTCACAACGCAGTGACACTGCAAAATTAGGATTAACGATGACGCTGGTGGTTTTTCTTTATACCTTTGGCGAGAATCTAGAAATTCTTGCCTATCTATACTGGCCGGGGCTAATCGTGATCGGGATGGGATTTTTAGAACGTCCCAATGAGGATGATATAGAAGCCAGCAAAGCTTTGTCATCGGAAATCTCACCCCAAATCAGCAATCATAATAGTGAGGAGATCACTTCATGACATTATCCATTAACTCCCTAGAACGTAAACCCAAAATTGTGCATCTACTTAGCGATCGCAATGTGGGCGGCATCAAAAGCACCAGTGGCAGCCTCACAAGTTCGCGCCTCAAAGAAAAATTTGAATTTCTATTTCTCACTGAAAGCGAAGCCCTCAGAAATCTATCAAAAATTAAGCCCGATGTCGTGATTTGGCATGATCCTTGTTCTTGGCGATCGCTGTGGCGATTATTAAAACTCAGGTTCGCTACTAAATTGTTAATCCATGAGCATCATTATTCTGAGAGCTTTGAACAGTGGCAAGTGCGATCGCCTTGGCGATTTCATCTAATGCTGCGGATTGCCTACGGGCTTGCCCATAAAGTCGTTGCCATTTCTCAAGGTCAGCGAAAATGGATGCGATCGCATCGCCTTGTCAATACATCAAACCTATCCATAATCCAGCAATGTCGCACTTTAGACGAATTTCTGACCTTGCCTCTTAAATCCATTGATACAAACCTCATATTAGGAGCCTATGGTCGATTTAATCAGCAAAAGGGCTTTGATACTTTGCTAAAAGCAATGCCAAAAGTCCAAAACCCCCACATCCAATTGCTAATCGGTGGCTATGGGGAGCAGGAAGACTTGCTGAAATCCTTGGCTGGTGATGATCCGCGCATTCATTTTCTAGGTTCTATTTCTGACGTACCATCCTTTCTCACAAAATGCGATGTGATCATCATTCCTTCTAATTGGGAACCTTGGGGTAACGTTTGTTTAGAATCTAAAGCCGCCGCCAAAGCGGTAATCGTCTCCAAAGTCGATGGATTAACGGAACAGGTTAATGATTGCGGCTTTCTAGTTCCTGCTAATGATCCTGACGCTCTCGCCGCCGCGATCAATCAAGTTTGTGAGATGCCGCGATCGCAACTAGAAGCATGGGGCTTACAGGGGCGCATGGATGTCCAGAATGCTTGGGAAGAATATATGACGGCATGGGAGGCGCTGCTATCAGATTTATGCAACTAATAACTCAATTAATTCAGTCAGTAATTGGCTTCATTCAGAAAAAACTAGCAAATCGCTTTGCCCGTAACATTGGCTGGCTAGGCTTGTCCGAAATTCTCATTCGCATCTCGCGCTTGGCGGCGACAGTCGTACTAGCGCGATGGCTGTCGGAATACGACTATGGTTTAGCGGCGCTAGTTCTCACCACCAATGAATTTGTGAATGTGTTCACACGCAATGGCATTTTCGATAAATTGATTCAAGCTAAAGAAGAAGACATCGAAGAGTTATCCCAAACTGCCTATTACATTAACTGGTTTATCTGTGGCGGCTTATTTTTGATTCAATGTTTGGTGGCTTTACCGATGTCATGGATTTACAAAGATAGTCAAGTGATTGTGCCCATTTGCGCGATGGGATTGGTTTATTTGATGTTGCCGATGGGACTGATCCAAGCAGCGCGATCGCAGCGTGAAAACCGTCTCCATGTCTCGGCTTTAGCCAATGCCTTACAGATTTCCACTGACAATATTTTGACGATGATTCTGGCTTGGCAAGGCTTCGGAATGTGGGCGATCGTCTTGCCAAAAGTAATCGTTGCCCCGATTTGGGTAATTGTGCATCGATCTAATAATCCTTGGCGATCGACTAAATCCTTTACGCTTCATCGTTGGCAAGAAATCATCCATTTTGGGCGCAGTATTCTCGGTATCCAGATGCTTGCCACCCTGAGAAATAATCTCGATTATTTAATCGCAGGGCATTTCTTAGGCATTAAAGTCCTTGGTTTATATTACTTTGCCTTTAATGCTGGCTTAGGCATTAGCCTTAGCTTCATTACCGCCGTTGATGCAGCGCTCTATCCGCACCTGTGCGAAGCGAGAAATGACCCCGCCCAATTTCGCGATCGCTATCTCCAAAGTTTCCAATCGATCACCAAAGTAATTATTCCCATCGTCTTAGCACAGGTATTACTTGCACCCGTATATGTTCCTCTGGTATTTGGTCAGAAATGGATTCCCGCCATTCCCTTATTGATTCTCATTTGTCTATCGGCAATCCCGCGCCCCTATGCCAATGCTGCATCAAAAGCTCTCTGGGCGATGGATAAACCAAGTTGGGATTTGATGTGGAATGTGCTATTTACGACGCTATTTGCGATCACTATTTGTATCGGTGCAATCTGGCAAATCACAGGCGTAGCGGCGGCAGTGATGCTCATTCATTGGGGCGCGATTCCCTTTTTTGTAATGTGGATTAAGAAATACATCACCAAGCCCAATCTTCAAGAACAAACCTAATTTAATTTGTGAATTGTGTCGCGCAAAGCGCGACACAATTCACAAATTAAGTAATTAATTATCGGTAATAAATCATGGTCAAAGTATCAGTAATCGTCCCCGTTTATAATGTTGAGCGTTTTATCCAAGAAACAATTACATCGGTTTTAGCGCAGACCTTTCAAGACTTTGAATTAATCATTGTTGATGATCAATCTCCCGATCGCAGTATTGAAATTTGTCAGCAGTTTGCTGATCCACGCATACAGATTGTTCGTCAAAAAAATCGCGGTTTAGCAGGAGCCAGAAATACAGGTATTCGTCATGCCCAAGGTGAATACATTGCCTTACTAGACAGTGATGATCTCTGGATGCCAACCAAACTAGAGAAGCATATCCATCATTTAGAAACGCGCCCCAAAGTTGGTATTAGCTTCAGCCGTTCCGCCTTCATCGATGAGAATAGCAATTCCCTCGGCACATACCAAATGCCAAAACTAACCGATATTGACGCGCCCCATTTACTCTGTCGTAATCCCGTTGGCAATGGCTCCGCCCCTGTAATTCGCCGTGAAGCCCTTGAAGGAATTAAGTTTCAAGACAATCTTTATGGCGAAGTAGAAGACTTCTATTTTGATGATCAATTCCGTCAATCAGAAGATATTGAGTGCTGGATTAGAATCGCCATTCAAACCAATTGGCAGATAGAAGGTATCCCCGAATCACTCACTCTCTACCGCGTTAATCCTGATAGTTTATCGGCAAACATGAACAAGCAACTAGCATCATGGGAAAAGGTCATTGCCAAAACCCGCACCTACGCCCCCGATCTATTGGCAAAATGGGAATCCCTCGCCCGTGCCTACCAGTTCCGCTATCTCGCTCGTCGCGCCATTCGCAATAAGGACGGCAAAGCCGCCGTACAACTTGTAAATCGCGCTTTGGCAAGTAATTGGAAGATTTTAATTTATGAACCAATGCGATCGCTTCTAACTCTGCTTGCCGCTTATTTAATCTGGTTACTGCCGCGCAGTTGGTATAACAGCATTGAAAGTTTCGCTCTCAAACGCACAGGAGACAGCCAACGCAAGGCGATCGCCAAATCCAACTCAAAATAATATTCTTTCTTTAACAAAATGGAAAAAGCAACATAACCTTCTGTAATTTATGAATGTCAATCTTTGCGAAGCTTAGTGAATAAATGTAATGCCTCGTCATTGTAGTGCAGCCATAGTCGCTATAATTATGGAGTGTCAAGGCTTTTGACAAGCTCTCTAAGCCAGTGTAGAAGCCTTGATCGAAAAACCTATATTTCGATAAGTCACCAAGTTTTTATTGATTGAAATTTAAGGCTTTTAATTCTATCCATGCATTGATCTAATCATTAGCTTGATTAGGGAGTTAAATCATCATGACTAGCTCAACTTTTGCCTCAGAAACATCCAGAAATGTTCCTAAAGAACAGGCTTTAATCCTTTGGTTTGAAGAAGTAGGAATTGTCGATATTCCCCTTGTCGGTGGAAAAAATGCTTCTCTGGGGGAAATGATTCGTCAGCTTCAACCCAAAGGGGTAAACGTTCCCAATGGATTTGCGACTACTGCCTATGCTTTCCGTCATTTCATTGAGAAGGCAGGTTTGGAAGTCAAACTGCGCGAACTCTTTGCCGATCTTGATATTGACGACATGAATAACCTGCGCGATCGCGGTCGGATGGCACGCGCCTTAGTCCTCAGCACGCCATTCCCTGACGATCTGCAAATGGCGATCGCTATGTCCTATCAAAAGCTCTGTGACTGCGAGCTATCCTGCGGTAAAGAAGCTGATGTCGCTGTCCGTTCTAGCGCAACGGCTGAAGACCTTCCCGATGCCAGTTTCGCGGGACAACAGGAAACCTATCTGAATGTCTATGGCGCAAATGAAGTTGTTGATGCTTGCCATCGCTGCTTTGCGTCACTATTCACCGATCGCGCCATTTCCTACCGCACGATCAACGGCTTTGATCATTTCGATATTGCCCTCTCCGTGGGCGTGCAGAAAATGGTACGTTCCGACCTCGCCGCCTCTGGTGTGATGTTTTCCATCGACACCGAGACAGGCTTCAAAAATGCAGCGTTAATCACCGCCGCCTATGGCTTAGGTGAAAATGTGGTGCAGGGTGCAGTCAACCCCGATGAGTATTTTGTTTTCAAACCCACTCTCAAACAAGGCTTCCGTCCAATTCTCGAAAAACGCCTCGGTACAAAGGAAATCAAGATGGTCTATGACCTTGGCGGCGGTAAGCTGACCAAGAATATTCCCGTCCCCATTTCCGAACGAGTGAAGTTTGCGATTACCGATGATGAAATTCTCAAACTCGCGGAATGGGCTTGCATCATTGAAGATCACTATTCAGAAGTACGCGGCAATCTGTCACCGATGGATATTGAATGGGCAAAAGATGGACGCACTGGTGAACTCTTCATCGTTCAAGCAAGACCTGAAACTGTTCAATCGCAAAAATCAGGCAACATTCTCCGCAATTACAAACTGAATGGTTCTAGTGACATTCTGATTACAGGTCGGGCTGTGGGCGAGATGATCGGTCAAGGCAAGGCGAATGTAATTCTGGAAGTTCACAATATTGATGATTTCCAAGCGGGTGAAGTGCTAGTTACGAACAAAACTGACCCTGACTGGGAACCAATTATGAAGAAGGCGAGTGCGATCGTTACTAACCAAGGCGGACGTACCTGCCACGCCGCCATCATTGCGCGAGAAATGGGTATTCCTGCGATCGTCGGTTGCGGCAATGCCACAGGCGTTCTCAAAACAGGTCAAGAAGTCACGATCTCCTGTGCAGAAGGTGAAGAAGGAAAGGTTTACGCAGGGCTAGTTCCCTTTGAAGTGATCGAAACTTCCCTTGATAATTTGCCCAAACTCTCCACTAAAATCTTGATGAATGTCGGCAACCCCGAAGAAGCTTTTGGTTTGTCTTCCATTCCCTGCGATGGCGTTGGCTTAGCGCGGATGGAGTTCATCATTGCTAACCACATCAAGGCGCATCCTCTCGCCCTAATGAACTTCGACACCCTCGAAGACAAGGCGGCCAAATGGGAAATCTCGCAACTGACAGCACGCTATGAAAACAAGGCTGATTTCTTTGTAGACAAGCTAGCTCACGGTATCGGCACGATCGCTGCCGCCTTTTATCCCAAGCCTGTCGTGGTGAGGATGTCCGACTTCAAGAGCAACGAGTACGCCAACTTACTCGGTGGTCGCGCCTTTGAACCTACCGAAGAGAACCCGATGATCGGCTGGCGTGGTGCATCCCGCTACTACGATCCCAAATATCGCGAAGCCTACGGTTTGGAATGTCAAGCCCTGAAGCGTGTCCGCGATGACATGGGCTTAACCAACGTGATTCCGATGATTCCTTTCTGTCGCACACCCGAAGAAGGTCGTAAAGTGCTTGCGGAAATGGAAAAACATGGCTTAAAACGCGGCGAAAATGGTCTGGAAGTCTATGTGATGTGCGAAATCCCCAGTAACGTCATCTTGGCGGATGAGTTCTCGCAAGTCTTTGATGGCTTCTCGATTGGCTCCAATGACCTCACACAGTTGACACTAGGATTAGATCGCGATTCTTCCCTCGTTGCCCATATCTTTGATGAACGCAATGAAGCGGTTAAGTCAATGGTTCGCACAGTCATTCAAAAGGCTAAGGCAAACCATCGCAAGATCGGTATCTGTGGTCAAGCTCCTAGTGATTATCCTGAGTTTGCCAAGTTCCTTGTCGAGCAAGGCATTGATTCGATCAGTCTCAATCCTGATTCTGTCTTGAAGACGATGCTGGAACTCGCCAAAATGTAAATAAAAAAGGCGGCGCTTAGCGCCGCCTTTTTTATGAATGCAGCATGGAGGTGACTAAAACCGCTATCTCAGTTCTATTTCGCAGATTTAACTGACTTAGGATATTAGTAATATGATTTTTGATAGTTTTTGTCGAGATATAGAGATTGGCAGCAATTTCCTCATTATTAGCACCAGTCGCGATTAGCTTAACGATTTGTCTTTCTCTCGGTGTGAGCTTATTCCAATCTCTTGTCGATACTTCTGAAACCTCAGGAATTCTGGCAATCACCTTCCTACCTAAATTCAAATCTAAATGCATATATCCTCGATACACGGCTTGAATTGCAAAGGATAATTCTTCAGGGAGCGTATTTTTTAAAATATAGCCCGATGCTCCAAATTTTAAGGCTTGGGAAATATATTCTTCGGTATCATCAACGGTCAGAATTAGAACTTTGGTGGTCGGAAAGCGATCGCATATCTGTTTAGTAGCTTCGACTCCATCTAGATGCGGCATTTGCACATCCATCAGTACGACATCAGGCTTGAGGATCTCGACCTGCGCGATCGCTACTTGACCATTTTCTGCCTCTCCCACAATCTCTAAAGAAGTTTCATCACCGAGCGAAATCTTCAACGCCCGCCGAATAAAAGAATGATCATCTACAAGCAAAACACGGATTTTCATGGGATTTGCCTAGTTCTGGAAGACTGCTAATACCAATTTATGAATGTGTTGTCACACTTTCGTAAATTGAAAACAAAACCCAGTCAGGGTTTTTAAATTAAGCAATGGCAAAGCCATTGCTTAATTTGGTGTAAAACCTAGCTTAGCGCTTGCGATCGCTTCCAGCAAGTAACAATAGTCTCAATTATTGATAGGACTATAGTCCTATCAATAATTGAGACTTCCTCTTCATGTGTAATTTGAGTTTCCACTTTAGGATGGAAATTTAGAACTTAGAAATTAGAGAGGTTCATGGCAATGTTCAAGGTTTTAGTTGTGGAAGATAGCAAGACTCAAAGAGAAATGATGGTGAGCTTATTTAAAAAGAACCATTTTGAAACGACTACGGCTAGTAATGGGTTAGAAGCGATCGCTCAAATAAAGGAAAATCATCCTGACGTGATCATTTTGGATGTCATCATGCCCAATATGCATGGTTATGAGCTTTGTCGTAAACTGCGAGATAATCCTGACACTTGGGATATTAATATCGTGATGTGTTCGTCCAAATCGACAAAGGCTGATCGCTATTGGGGATTTCGACAGGGTGCTAATGCGTATATTAGCAAGCCCTTTGCCCCCGATGAATTGGTCGATACGGTCAAGGAGCTATTAAAGAATAAATGATGTTCAACAGAGCAACCTTCAAGATTCACTTTAATCTCAGCTAAATAAAACATGGTCATGCCCATTAACAGTAGAGTCTTCAATTTTTAAACAGGATATTTGTGATCGTGTATATACAGCTACCGTTATCCGATAAAATGAAAAACGCTGAAAAGTTTTTGGTTATAAGTAGAGATTAATTAAATGAGTACCTTTGAGCAAGTTCAAGAAATCGTTGCATCACAATTAGGCGTTGATAAAGCTGAAGTTAAGCCAGAAGCTAGCTTTGCTAACGACCTTGGCGCTGACTCCCTCGATACCGTCGAATTAGTCATGGCTTTGGAAGAAAAGTTTGGCGTTGAAATCCCTGACGAAGATGCCGAAAAAATTGCCACAGTACAAAACGCGATCGACTACATCGATAGCAAGCTAGCGGCTTAAACTGCCCAACGGGGTTTGTCCATAGGTCAGCTTAGCAGGGTAGCAATTAATTGCTAGCTTAGAGCCATAGTCAAAACATAGATCACAAACTCTCAAACAAGGAGCTTTTGTACTCATTGGGTCTATGTTTTGACTACCTTTATGAAATAAAAACTAACTTTTCTCAAGATCTTCGCCCCCACACCCTGCCTTGCAATTTTTTGCGATCGCCACAGTCGCCACAGAACTACTCTTAAAAATCTTGAAATTTTTGACATATTGATTCCAAACGAAATGCAAAACCCTCAGCCTCTCTCTCGCGTCGTTGTCACTGGACTGGGTGCCATCACACCGATCGGTAACACGGTCGAAGAATATTGGCAAGGTCTAGTCGATGGCAAAAATGGCATAACAGAAATTACTCGCTTTGATACCACCGATCATGAATGTCGCGTTGGTGGCGAGGTTAAAGGATTTGAGCCACTAGACTATATTCCCGCTAAAGAAGCAAGACGCATGGATCGCTTCGCTCAATTTGGCGTGAGCGCTAGTATCCAAGCCCTGCGCGATGCCAATCTCGAAATTACACCATTAAACGCTGCACAAATTGGTGTGTTATTGGGAACTGGGATCGGTGGATTGCAAGTACTTGAAGATCAGCATGAAATCATTCGTACTAAGGGACCTAGCCGTTGTAGTCCTTTTATGATCCCGATGATGATCGGCAATATGGCAGCAGGTTTGACGGCAATCCATACGGGCGCTCAAGGTCCTAACTCCTGCACAGTAACTGCTTGCGCGGCTGGCTCTAATGCGATCGGTGATGCGTTTCGTCTGGTGCAAAGTGGCTTTGCTCAGGCGATGATTTGTGGTGGAACTGAGGCGGCAATTACACCTCTTGGCTATGCAGGGTTTGCCTCTGCCCGTGCGATGTCCCGTCGCAATGATGATCCCGCCCATGCGTCACGTCCCTTCGACAAAGACCGTGATGGCTTTGTGATGGGTGAAGGTGCGGGAATTTTGATCATTGAAAATCTAGATCATGCGCTAGCACGCGGAGCGAAAATCTATGCCGAGATCGTTGGCTACGGTTGCACCTGCGATGCTTACCACATGACCTCTCCCTCTCCCGATGGCGAAGGCGCGATCAGAGCCATGTCCCTCGCGCTTAAGGATGGTGACATCACTCCTGAGATGGTGGACTACATCAATGCCCACGGTACTAGCACTGCGGCTAACGACAAGACGGAAACTAAGGCGATTAAGGCAGTTTTGGGCGATCATGCCTACAAGGTTGCGGTCAGTTCCACCAAGTCGATGACGGGACATCTGCTCGGCGGTTCGGGCGGTATCGAGGCAGTGGCAACGGTTTTGGCGATCAAGAATGACATTGCGCCACCGACTATGAACTTAGAAAATCCCGACCCTGAGTGCGATCTTGACTATGTACCGAACAAGTCACGTCCGATGACGATCAATGTTGCTACTTCCAATTCCTTTGGCTTTGGTGGTCACAACGTTACGCTTGTCTTTAAGAAATATCAAGCTTAGATAGACATAAAAAGAAGAGGGTAATGGATAATCCATTACCCTCTTCTTTTTTGAAAATTATTTAGATTGCCTATATCTATAGATAATTCAAATAAGAAATAGGGCTTCGACTCCGCTCAGCCAACAATATACGGTGGCTGAGCGGAGTCGAAGCCTCTTTAGATTTATCTAGACCTACTATAAAAAATCATCAACTCACGTTAACTTAGACTAAATAGCTAATTCCTCTTGAGTGCTTGCTTAACCCTGCGCTTGATTAGTTGCAAAACTTTGCGCTGCAATATTGCCTTAGGCAAGAGAAACTTAACTAGGGATGAGCTAACCTTCAAGCTTGCCTCATTCCAAGAATTACGGTGGATGTTAAAACTCTCACGACGGGCGATCGCATAGTTGAGTACATCCTTAGCACAGAAAGGCATCACCCAATAAAAGTGATAAAGCTCATTGGGATCATCAAAAAATGGACAGTCGGTAAATGCCTCGGCTTCTTGGCGAGTTGGGGAACTACTAAAGGCGATGAATAACTCATCAAGGGCTTCACGCAAGAGCTTGGGAGATGTCAGGAGATTGTAGTCAGTCGAGCTAGGATGATCAATGAAGTAATCGACAAACCGATCAACAAAGGTGAGTACTGATTGCTGAAATGCGGGTAAACCCCAATCACAGGCAGGTTGATTACGTTGGTGTTTGAGAACGGGAATGACCTTGCCTAAATCATCGTAAGCATAGGTCAACGTCGTCCCTTCACAACCTGCACAAAACACCTCCATCGCTGACACATAGCGATAATCAATCTGATGGCGTAGACCTGTACCGTTATTAAGATTAAAGAAAAATGCAAGGACTTCGCCCTTGAGTTTGAGACCACCTGACGGACGGTCTAGGGCAAAGTAAAAGCCGACGGGCATCGGTAAATTGCGATCGCCAAAGGTGGCAAAGGCACTTTCGAGGGATAGCTGTAAGCTGCCGCGCCAACCGACATCGACTAAGCCAAAGGTAGAACCATCGAGCATTTTTTCCTGTTCTAAATAGGATTTGAGAACTTGGCGTTTTTGAGTTGCCATTTCTAAAATCAATGGTGGTAGAGATTGATTCTGTTCTAAATTACGACGTAGGGCGCTGCGTTCGGAAGGGGATAAATTTTTTGACCAAGTGGAACGGGGATAACCTAAAGTTGCGAAAATTGGCTCAGCCACGCCATGATCGAGACACATTCGCGCTAATAAACTATCAATCGTAAAGATATCCGTATCATCAAACATCCATTCCCAAAAAGCCTGATTAACCTCGGTCATCCCTGGCATCCGTAGAGCTTGACGACTGACGTAGAGATAGCGCAGATCGACTTCTGGATAGATAGATGGCGCTAGTCTTTGGGCGATCTGGAGCAAGATTTCGCCATCTCGTGCCAAGAAATAAATCCGCGCTAGTTGCTTAGCCTTTGCTTGCTGCAAGATCCAGATCGTATAGGCAGTCAAGATCGGCGCAGCGACAGAGGTCGCGACATCTCGCAAAACTTGAGCTTTGGGAGTCTCGGCGGGCTGGGCTAGGCGAGATTGACGGGCAATCCCTGCCCAGAGCGGAGTTAATCCATTCGTAACTTGAGCATACTTTTGGAGAATTGACTCGTAACGATTGGGATTCGCATCGTCAAAATAGATAGAATTAATGCCAAGGGAGCGGGGTTGCTGGACATCAGAATGTTTACTATTACCAGTATGGGTAAGCGCTGTGGGATTTATTTGTAAATCCTCTAATACTTGTAAAAACAGATCCCCTTTGCCCTTAGATTTGCGGCTGTCACAGGATACATAGATGCGATCGCTATCTTGCCAAAAGCCATGCTGTTTCAGAATCTGTTCTAGAAAATCCTTGGGCAGATACATATCCGATAGAAATAGAATATTTGATGCTTTTGGATGGGATTCCCTTGCCTTAGCCACCATTGCCTTAGCCTCTGGTACTGGCACTAAATATTCTGCTTCGACAGTTAGCTCTAATTGTTGGAGTTTAGCGATAATCTCTAACGGAATCTCCAAAGCATTCGCCAGTTCGCGATAGATTTCCGTAAGGGTAACTTCTCCACCTTCATAAAATTGCCGCGATCGCTGTTCGGCATTAATTCGCAACCGTCGCCAAGTCTCTGCTGTCAAGTCAATCCAGCCAAACCGCACAGCGCGATCGCCACAGATTCTAAAAATCTCAGTCGGCTCAATTACTAACCGCGTTAGTAAAGTATCAAAGATATCGAAGCTGGATAAAGAGCTAAGTATTAGTGACATGAAATTAACTAGGGGAAATTAGGAGTGAAAAAAGGTAGACATCCAAAACTTATGTCTGACATCATTAACGTAATGACGCATGGCGATTTTTTTGCTGGCAAAGCGATCGGCATAGACAAACTGATCATCTACATTCATGATGTATTTGTCCTTGGCTAAGGCAATGCCATGATTGCGTTTAATCGTCAGGTTAACAATCGTCTGCTCAGAAAAATAATTGGGAAGTTCTTCCAATTTGCCCAGACGTTGAACGGATTCACTCCAATCGAGGGGAGTTTTAAAGAGAATGAATCCTGCATTGATTGGATCCTGTTGTTCTATATCTGCATAGATTAATCTTTGATCAAGGGAGCTTTTGCAATCGGGCAAATAATATACCTGAGCACCGTTAGAAATATCACTAGAAGCCAAATCTGCCAAGTCTGACCCGCCTTCAAAAAAGAGAATATCAGAATCGGTGTAGAGCGTTGCGCCTTCAATGGGAATCGACATCAAGGCGGCGAGTTTCTTGCCCATTGCCTGTTGTGAAGCATAGGTATAGACAGGCTGGGGTAAATCTTCCCTTTGAAACTTAGTTAATAGCTGCACATCAACACAGGGATGCACCTGTCGCAATAACTGAATACTGTCTTCGGTATAACTGCCATCGGACATAACCGTAAAAGCTTGGGGAATGCCGACATATTTTAGAAAGGAACGTAGGCTTGCCACTTGCTCAGGCAGATCGCGTTCGCAAGACAGGGCATAGACCTTGATCGGAACTTGACGATCTTGCTTGATGGGTTGGCTGACCAGATTGCGAATATTGGCTTTGTAGAGCGATCGCAGAAACTTTCCCTGAATCTTGGCAGTGTGATAGCCAATATTTACCATCTAAATCTCCACTCCTTTTATCTATTTGCCATAATGCCCATCTGCGATAATAATTCTACCGTTTTATTCCCAGTTCCTCTTAAAGTTTCTATGTGGCGATCGCATTTAGCTCGAAGTTTACACCAACACCGCAATCAACCTGAAGCCAGATTTTTTCAACTCGCTACGGTGGGACTCGATCAGCGTCCTCGTAATCGTACAGTTGTGTTTCGCGGTTTTTTGGAGCAAGGCGATCGCCTTGCCACTCCTCGCCGAGACTGTCTCAAGATCGTCACTGATCGCCGTAGTCAAAAGGCAGCGCAGATTGCGGCAAATCCTTGGGCGGAGGTCAGTTGGTACTTTCCGAAAACGCGATCGCAATATCGGATTGCGGGAAAATTAACTTTGATCGATCAGGATCTGGCGATCGCCGAGTTGCAAAACCTACGCACATCCGCATGGCAATCTCTATCAGAACCCGCCCGCACTCAGTTTGCATGGCAATACCCAAGGGCGCTACGGGATGCCAACTTTGGTCAGGTCGATCCGCCTGATCCCCAACAGGCGATCGCCGATTTTTGTCTGCTGCTACTAGAACCGACGGAAATAGATCGGCTAGAACTACGCGGCAACCCTCAAAATCGCTGGCTCTATCAACGGGATGATCAAGGCAATTGGATCGAAACAGAGGTTAATCCCTAGGAAAATTTGCCATGACGGATCAGGTTAATTAGTCGCCTTGGAAAATTAACTAAGCTTTGCCACAGAGCGATCGCCAGATTCTCCATTTTTAACATCGCCGTATCTAGCCAAAATACAAACACCATCACGGGACTATATCTACGTCCCACTAGATTTGCCCTCGCTTCGATCCATGCTCTGAGGGGGCGATCGCTCTGGCGATCGCCTAAATCTTGAGGCAAATTGGATAAAACATCCTGCTCATAGTCATCAAATATCAAACTCCCATCTAAACGATCCTGTGAAATTTTGGTGGTGGTGGTTTCAAAGTTTTGCAGATCGCCCGATGAATGGATTGCGCCATATTTCGAGGATTGGGTAAAGGCAACCGACTCATACTCAATGGGCATCGGCCAAGGTCCATTATCGTCACCAAAGACATCCTCCATCGTCAACCAAGCGGATTCCGTTGGCTCAATGTCAGTGGTGGGATCAAGGCTAGGCGATCGCTTTTTGTGGAAGAAATACTCTAGGGCAGCTTCAATAATCTGACGCAAGCGCTGGAGACGTTCCAATTGATCATCAAATTTGAGCGCATCATCGCTCTGGTTGACGCTATTCTGGTTAGATGTTGGGGCATTGTTGGCAGAGCTTGCCTGAGTAGTGGCTTTAGAGTTCTTAAGATAACTTGCCAAGCCTTTGACATTAGTTTGTAGCTGATCTAAAGACCGCTCTAAGGTTTTGCCTGAAATTTGCTCTGGAGTTTGATCGGAAATCTGATCTGAGGTTTGTTGATCGCCACTAAGCGATCGCTTACCGATGAAATAGTCAATTGCCGCCGCAATCAACTCGCGCAGACGTTCCCAACGCGATATTTCGGCTAGGGGGGCATTTTCCTTGAGGCTGCTGCTATTGACATCTGAGAGTACATTAGGGGGAGCAGAGGAATGAGCAAGACGGCGATCGCTGGGTAATCGCTCTTGCCTTGGGGGCGATTTGATCCTTTGTCGGTTTGAGGAATCGCGGGTGGGTAATGGAGAACTAGCTACTTTCCCGTCTAGGGATGAGAGATTTGTGGTGACATTCCCTGATTCTAAAATTGATGCAGTACCTTCACTAACTTGACCATGATCCCCAAAATGATCTCCGAAGAAATAGGCGATCGCTGCCTCAATTAGACGTTTCAGTTTTTCTAGATTTGTATTTTTACCCAAAGCCGTGGCTTCCGCTAGGCTATTGCTCTCCTTGAGAGCATTTTCCGTGGCTTGACGCTGCACAACCTGTTCCTGCCAAATTGCCGCAAATACTCGATTGGCTAAAAACTTAGGGTTTAATTCTGGATTGCTATTCTCATTAGTATTAGCCACAAGACCATCATCCTGACGCTTTACGATCGCGGCAATATTGCGATCTAGTTGAGTTTTAGTGAGGTCAAACCAGTTGAGGATCTTGGCTAAGGGACGCAAAAGGAGCGGTATATCTGATAGGTCTTGAATATCAGGCTGGATATCAGGATTTGCTACTTCTGGCAAAATGCCTACCACATTTTCAAGCGATCGCGCCTGTTCAAGTTTCTGCCTAGAACTAGGGCGCAGCGCAGGAAAGACTCGTCTTGTGGTCGAGGCAATCAGATATACAGGATAGAGCGCCGCTCTAGCGACTTGATAGGCGAGTAAGCGCGGTAACTCTTTAATAGTAATGCCCGAAAGCTGGGTAATTTTTTGATCGATAAACTCTCTTGCCCTGCGCCCTAATTGAGCAGGCAAAGATTGATCAATCCAGTTAAACAGTCGGCTTTGAAAACGTGGCATATGTACCATCATAAAAAATAAAGGTGCGATCGCGTCTTTATTTTTTTGTTCGATCTAACACTGTAATTTGTCCTGAATCGCGATCGCCTGTTTGCGATCGCTGACTTCTAACTTGTGCAAAATTGCATGAATATGCACCCGTACTGTCCCTGACGAAATATAAAGGCTTTCCGCGATTTCTTGATTAGTTTTATGCTGAGACATTAGCGTAAGGATTTCTTTTTCACGTCGCGTTAAAGTATCAAATTTCGATCCAGATGAATCCTCCCAAGTAAGTTCAAAGGATTGATTTTGAAAAGTATGCTGGATTTCGGCAGTGGCATTAGCATCCCACCAAGAAGCGCCCGCAATCACCGATCGCATTGCCAAAATTAGCGTCTCGGCAGCGACTCCCTTCAGACAGTAGCCCTGTGCGCCTGCGCTGACTAAACGCGCAATTAGCGATCGCTCATTGCGGGAAGTGAGTACCAAAATTGGCAAGTCAGGATGATTGAGCTTGAGTTGGCGACAGGTTTCTAGTCCCCCTAGCCCCGGTAAACCAATATCGAGGAGAACGAGATCAAAGGTTTGCTGCTTGGCAAGATTTATCGCTGTTTCTCCATCGTTAGCCTCTGCTAAAACTGCAATTTTCGTCTCCTGCTGCAAACGCACCTGTAAACCCAGACGAAATAATTCGTCATCTTCAACTAACAGGATTTTGAGATTATCTAGGGTCATTGCTTTAGATTAGACTATCGGACAAAGCATTACAGACTATGACATAAAACTGAAAAATCTGTGGCGCACGCTGCGCGTGCGCCACAGATTTTTCGCTTCTATATTCAATTGTGCTGAGCTATTTATCATGGGAGGAATGTGGTAGAGCTGGTAAACGGAATCCAAAGATTGCGCCTTGAGGCTGTCGATTTTCTGCCCAAATTGTACCTCCATGAGCTTCGATAATTTGGCGCGTTAGGTATAAACCCAGTCCTGAACCAGTCGCTAAGCGATCGCCCTGACCTTGATAAAAGCGATCGAACAGGTAAGGCTTCTCATCAATTTTAATACCCGCACCAAAATCAATCACTTGCACAACTTGGTAGGATGAACTAGTCTCTAGTACCAATTCGACCTTCACGCCTCTGGGGGAATGATTAATTGCATTGGTAAGCAGATTTGTAAAAACGCGCCGTAATTGGAACGCATCTCCATTCACCCAGAGAAATTTACGAAAATCAGATTCTCCATAGTTCAAATTCATATACACATTGCGACTAGTTGATAAGGGAATCAGAGAGATGGCGACCTCTTCTGCCAAAGTCACGAGATTAATAGGAGCTAACTTTAGCTGTAATCCTTCTGTTTCATTACGATAGACATCAAGGAGAGTTTCCACTAGCCGCAAACTATTCTGATGACTACGAATCATTGTTGCTAAAACAGTTTTTTGTGGAATCTGAATTTTTCCAAATTGTTCGCGTTCAAAAGCGTGCAGAGTTTCGATTGCTCCTAGTAATGGAGTTTTCAAGTCATGGGCAAGGGTGGAAGCAAAGTCTTCGCGCATATTCATAATTTTTTCCTGCGCCTGTAGCTTTGCCTGTTGCGTGACTAAAACTTGCTGAGTCTGCCGATAGCGATCGCTTAGGACTGCTGTGACAACTAAAGCCAAAACGGTTACTAAGCGATTGACCACCATAGAGACTTGAACCGTTTCATAATTGGGAATCCAAATATTGATGATCGTTAAAAACACCGCCGCAAGTGTGAACAGAAAAGTACTGGTACGGCTCAAGCGAGAATTAGCAATTAGAATCGGACTGATATAGAGATAACCCATCACATATTCGGGCGGTGTGGAAAATTCTAAAACAATCACTATGCCAACCAAGCCTACAATCATCCAAAATGAAGGCGATCGCCAAATTTGTTCTAGATGTTTCATATTTTTAAAAAGGCGATCGCTACTTTATTCGTTATTCGAGGTCAAATTAAATTCTTCAGGAATATAGCTGATCGCATTGGCAACTGCATCAAGATAAGCATCAAACTCGATCCCATGCGCCTTAGCGAACAACCTCAATGTATCTGCCTTAGTGCTTCCTTCACCCTTCTCAATGCGACTGACCTGACGCTCTGACAAACCGATAATATCTGACTGACGCAATTTATATTTTTTGCGTAAAGTCGCGATCGCTTTGCCAAATACTTGATGATGAGATGACTTGAGAGCATCAAACTTTTGCTTCCATTGAGGATCGGTCACATAACGGAAAGCATCAAGATCGAGATGAATATCTGCACTTTCCCAATAAAGATAACTACCATCATCAGCGATCTCGAAGTTGCTACGTTCATTGATAGAAATACGCTTTAAAGCAGGTAGCGAAGAGAAAGAAACTTCAAATTTTTCCATGCCACAACTAAACACTAATAGGTGATCGTCAATCACCGTTGCTTCAGCAATCAATTGTGCCTGCGCTCCCATAGCCCAAGCATTAATTACTCTTTTGGGTAGTTCAGAAGTGGCATGAACGAGAGTATTTCTCATAACTCGAAGATTTGCGCGATCAAATATCTGTGGCAACCACTTAGAATCGATATCTTCTCTGATGAATAGCGCCCTTAGATGATGCTTTTGATTTGCATTTCGCACAATATCAGCGATTTCTGGCAATCTTGTTGCTGAAGTTAACACAAACAAGTTTAAAGCAGCATCTAAGTCCTTAACATCAGATGAATGTAAGACCTGCACTGACTTAGAGCGTAATGTAAAATGTTCATTTTCTTGATCTTGAACCAAAACAGTCATTGTCTGTTTGCTGGACATTACTGAACCTCCTTGATACATACTTTTTTCTCCCATTCGTCGAGAAGCTTAGAACGATTTTCTAAAACTAGTTTTAAAATTTTATTTTTTTCCTTACTTGATATTTGAGGATTGGGAGGATATTTACAGTCAAAGATCAACCCGTTTTCCTGACTACTTAACATGAAGTAAACACGAATCTCCCATGCTCCAGACTTGCGAGCATGAAAATGTTCTGGTCTATGATCGCTAGAGTTAAAAAACAGATCTAAGCCATCTATTTTGAAGGATTGAACCTTACCCAAGTCCTGACCTAACTTTGTTTTACAAGATAACTAAACATGACTGTAGATTATGCCAGACATTTTGTCAATCATATCTAAAAATAAAATGTCTGTTTTTTGTTAGAGTCAAAAAATCATGATACTTGTATAAATATGCGATCGCGTTCTAAACAGATTCTAAACACTGACTAAACGGTGAAACATTAACTAGGATTAGAACTCAGATACAGTTAGGTAAGAATGCTCTAAACGCAAAGATATACCTTGTCAAGTAAAGGAAATAGATCGATGATTTGATTGTTAGAAAATTACTCCTAACAATCAATCGACCTTAAGAGAAAGAATTCACCATGCTACAAGGATGGATTCAGATAGGAATTATGCTGGTGCTGATTGTGGCGATCGCCCCGATTTTCGGTCGTTACATTGCAAGGGTGTTCTTAGGGCAAAAGACTTTACTGGATAGAGTTTTGCACCCACTGGAGAATTTGATATTTACGCTCAGTGGCGTTAATTCCCAAACCCAAATGACAGGTTGGCAATATGCCCGTTCGGTTTTGTATAGCAATTTAGTAATGGCGCTGATGCTATTCCTGATGATTATGTTTCAAGGAGCATTACCGCTAAATCCGACAGGTTTGAGCGCGCCCAGTTGGGATCTGGCTTTGCATACGACGATTTCCTTTATTACCAATACCAATCAACAACATTACTCTGGCGAAACAACTCTCAGCTACTTTACCCAGATGCTGGGTTTAGGATTTCTATTTTTTACCTCAGCCGCGACAGGTATCGCTGTAGCGATTGCCTTTATTAGAGGTTTAACTGGGCGATCGCTTGGTAATTTCTATAAAGATCTCACGCAGGCAATTACCAGAATCCTCTTACCAATTAGCATTATTGGAGCAATCATATTTATCGCCGCAGGTGTACCCGAAACTCTATCTGCACCTGTGATTGTGCCGACTTTGGAAGATGGAAATATCAATCAGGCGATCGCCTTAGGACCAGTTGCTCATTTCGAGTTCATCAAACAACTTGGTGAAAATGGCGGCGGCTTTTTTGGTGCTAATTCCGCGCATCCCTTTGAGAATCCTAACGGCTTCACGAATCTGATTCAGATTTTGACGATGATTTCCATACCGACAGCGTTAATTTTTAGCTATGGAGAAATTGCGAATAGCCGCAGGCAAGCATGGCTGATATTTGGAATGGTGTTCATTCTTTATGTTGCCTTTATTGTCGTGGCAGGAATTGGGGAATATCAGGGTAACCCTCTTGTCAATACATTACTTGGCTCACAGAGTCCAAATCTAGAAGGGAAAGAAGTGCGCTTTGGTTGGGCGCAATCGGCTCTATTTGCGGTGACCACGACAGGAACGATGACAGGTGCGGTGAACTCGATGCACGATTCCCTGATGCCCAGTGGCGGCTTTATTACTTTATCTAATATGTTTCTCCAAATTATTTGGGGTGGACAGGGAACGGGAACTGCTTACCTCTTTGCCTATTCGATTTTGGCGGTATTTGTGACTGGCTTAATGGTTGGTCGAACTCCTGAATTTCTGGGTCGCAAGATTGAGAAGAATGAAGTGGTTTTGACCAGTTTTTTGATTTTGTTAATCCATCCCATTTTTATTCTCATTCCCAGTGCGATCGCCTTAGCATTTCCTGATCAGTTAGCAGGAATTAGCAATTCAGGATTTCATGGACTCTCGCAAGTGGTTTATGAATATGCTTCAGCCGCCGCAAATAATGGTTCTGGATTTGAAGGATTAGCTGACAATACGCTCTGG
>CAVVRZ010000018.1:0-124321 GCA_963750795.1 uncultured cyanobacterium | reverse complement strand
AAGTTGAGTTTATTAGCTGATCCTTTCGGACTCGCGCTAAAGTAGTTTTTAGATTAGTTTTTAGAAAAATAACAAGTATCTGTACATGATCAAAAAACTGGCGATCGCTATGATTACATCAGCTTGCCTTAGCATCGGTATTACAAGTCATGATACTGATGCGAGGGCGCAAATATCGCAACGGGCTAATGATCTAAGATCGATCGTCAGGTGGTTGAAAGTAGTCCTGTGTTGCAACGTTGGTTAGAAAATCCTCCCGATCTCTTGGAGGATATCTATAACATTCCTAGTTTTAATACGAAGTTACAGCTTGGGATCACCTCAAGGGACAACTCCCTAGGTATTGAGACAGGGGTGAGTGATGTGTTTGTGGGGCGATCGCCTTTAACTTTGAATGCGGGTTATCAAACGGAATTAAGTGGCAGAGAAAGTGAGCTAAACGCTGATCTACGTTATTACCTGTTACCTCTTGGTTCTTATTGGAATGTGTCGCCCGTAGTGGGTTATCGGCAGCTTAATCAATTTAATCGTCCTCAAATTTCAGGGTTAGACGTGGGTGTGCAAGGGATTTTGGTGCTGTCACCCCATAGCTCAGAAATTCGCTTGAGCCATACTTTTACTGCTCCAAACACAGATTTGGAACTTAGTAAAACGATTCTATCGACGAGTTATGCAATTACTAGCAATCTCAGACTGGGGACAAAAATAGAATGGCGACGATCGCCGATTATTTTCGATAGTCGGGTTGGCTTTTTATTAGAATTAGCGCTTTAACGTCAGCTCGACAAAAGCTCAAAATGGTGAAAATTGCAGAGCAATTTTCACCATTTTGAGCCATTTGAGCCGCGCGAAGCGCGGCTCAAATGGCTATATCGAACCCACGTCGCTTTAAAAATCGAACCAAGAATTTGATTTGCGAGTTTCTTGTTTGCATTTACTAACTGAGCCTTGCTACGGACTGCTCAGTTAATAAATGCTGTTGCGTTAATAAATCAATCACCGTAACTAACAATTCCCTATTTGTACTAATCCGAAAAATCACTTTGAGCCGATCTTGATCGGGTTGTCCAAGGGGATCAAGAAGCGCGATCGCCTGTGCTACAGCTTCCCCATTAAGGTCAGTCCGCAGGGGCTGAAATGTCTCTTGGGTCATACTGGAAAATTGCATCATCAGGCGATCGCCATCAAAGCTAATTTCTGCACCACCCCTAGGACGGTTTTCAATTTCGCCAATGGTCAGCGCAATTTCAGGTTGATCGGTTTGGGAGGCTCTGAGCAGCAATTCGACAGGGCGTTGGCTGGGGTAGGGTTGCCCACTGCGAAATAGGGGTTGATATTTCCACTGTTCACTTTGGCGATCGCGATAGCGGATGGCGTAGGAATGGAATAGATGATCTTGAATAGTGGAGCCTTGGCTAAGCAACAATGCTCCGTGGGCGATCGCCTCAAAGGGTTTGTGACTTAATACCTCAGCGAGGGGGAAGTAATCTTGAATAAAGCTGACAACGGAGGGGATAAGAGTACAGCCACCGACTAAAAAAATATGTTTGATATCTCCTTTGAGAATCCCTTTATTAAAAGCGCGATGGACTAATTCATCGATCGCTAATTGAAGAACTCGATAAAAGCCCTGTCGATGCAATATCTGGTGCAATTGTTGACGGTCATAGCTAATTTCGACGGTGGATTGAGAATGGATGTCAAAAAAGAACTCGGACGCAGTTTGTTCGTCCGAGAGTTTGATTTTAATTTTTTCCATTAAAAATTTTAGAATATTGGCATTGTGAGCGGGATCGTGAGGAAGTTTATTTAGAGAGTGATCAGTCCAACGCTCCTGTAAATTGTTCTCTTTATCTAAGTCCTTTAGATCTTGATCTCGATACAAATGCTCTAAATAATCTTGTAATAACCATTGATCGATATCCTCTCCTCCGAGCGTATAGCCTGTTTTGGCGATCACCTCGCCGCGATGCCCTGACCATTCATAGCGTTCTGTCCCCAGTTGATCGCCCCATTTGGCAGAATCTTGATTACTAGGCAAGCGTACCAGTGCCACATCTAACGTGCCGCCGCCAAAGTCAATCACTAAGACTAACTCGCTGGGTGTGGTCATGCCGTAGCCCAAAGCCGCCGCCGTTGGTTCATCTAAAATCTTGATTTGGGGAAGCTCAAGGGTCGGTAAATGGGAAGCAAAAATCTGACTACTACATTCTTCTAACCAGCGCAGATACTTTTCATAGGCTTGCACAGGGGCGGTTAAAATGATTTCTGTCGGGAAAATCTGCTGCGATCGCAACTTCTCCATCAGCGATCGCAAAAACTGATTTCCCAACCATTCGGGGGTGATTTTCACCCCATCAAGACTGGGTATATAACCGTTTTGTGTCATGAGTCGCCGTTTAACATGACTAAATAATCTTGGCTGAGCATAGTCTCTACCGCGATCAATAACCACTTGCCCAATGTCAACAATTTCCCTAGCTGCGTCATGGACATAGATTAGGGAAGGTACTAGAGATTCAAGGGGCGATGGACGATGAAATTGTGCAAAATTGAGGGTTTCAGGTTTATTGGTGGCGATATTCCACTTAGCAATCACGGTATTACTACTACCAAAATCAATGGCGATCGCATTCATCTACTCGTACCCCAATTTTCCAGAATTATAGCCGTAGTTAGTCTTGGTGGGAGGCAAAAACTTAGATAGAGGCAAATGCTTTGCGCTGCCTCTATTTTGGCTGTGTGAGTTAGTCACATCGCTCCCAAAGCCTTAAGTAAAGCTTCAAATTTGATCGTGGTTTCACTCTGCTCATTTTCTACTTGCGAATTTGCCACAATTCCCGCCCCTGCAAAAATCCTCGCCCGATCGCCTTGAATATATCCCGACCGAATCCCCACGCCGAAAGTGCCTTCGCCATTGCCATTTAGCCAACCGATGGGAGCTGCATACCAACCGCGATCGCAAGCTTCCCATTGCTGCATAAAACAGACTGCCCGATCCCTCGGTACACCACCGACGGCTGCCGTAGGATGTAACTGTTGGAGAATATCAAGAACAACCGTCCAATCGGAATTATGAATTTCGGCGGTGATCGGCGTATGTAAATGCTGCACATTGGATAATTTCAAGAGGCGTGTATGTACCTGCGGCTCGATCGCTGCCCCCATGGTTTGCAAGCGATCGCAAATGGAACGAATTACAAATTGATGCTCACGGCGATCCTTATCACTTTTTAATAAGCGATCGGCAAGGAGATGATCCTCTTGTACTGTCTTGCCCCGCCCGATTGATCCTGCTAATGCGTCACTCCGCAACCACAGGCGATCGCCTCGCGCCTGAAACTGCAAGACCACTTCAGGAGTTGCCCCCAAGAAAGTTTTGCCCAATCCACAATCCAATAAAAAAGAAATACATTCAGGATATTCACAACGCAACACATGGAGAATCTGGAAGGGGTCAAAATCCCGATCCGCTAATACATCCAAAGCTCTAGCCAAAACTACCTTTTGAAAATGCCCCTGATGGATTAATTTCAAAGCCCGTTCTACTACTTCTGTCCAAACCTGTGTCCCCTGTACCTCCGTAATTCGATTAACCTCATGGAGGGTCGGCGCTTGATAATGGGCACTTGACTGCAAGTGCGATCGCCATTGATCGAGCCGCTCTATTACGGACTCTACAACGTCCCAAGGTTGAATCTGATCATTGAGCGTCAGCGTGCAGATTTGAGACCTATGGCGCACCAACCAACGGGGGATAAAAAACAGCAAACTCGGAAACTCGATCGCAGGTTGATAATCATGGGGTGCAGGAATGTCACCACATAGATCACTCTGGTGATCATTTTGATAAAAGGAAAATGCCCCCAATACATGGATCGCCGATGCCGCCAGATGTGATGGCTCAATATCTTGAGCAATTACCGCCAGATCTAAATGCTGCTTTATAAATTGTCTTGCTGCCTCAAAGCGATCGCCAAGGTCATGATTGGGAATCGAAATCTGGGTAACAGCTCCTGCCGCCGCCAAGATCAGATCAGCATTGGGTTGCTCCCAATAAAATTTAGGTTGCTGAGCATCAGATTTACTTGCCAACAGCAACAATGGATTTGGGCAATCCCATACTTGAGAATAGCTAAATAAAATCGCCGATCCTGCGATCTTAGCTTTGGCGATCGCTTTAGTAATCCCATCGTGCAGAGATTTAGAATCGTGGTGGCTGTGGATAATACTCTGACGAAGTTGCATGACTATATTTTATAGCAGTCACCAGCCTAGTTAATACATACAAGTAATTAAAGTGCCGCGCTAAGCGCGGCACTTTAATTACGATCAGCAAGTTGTTGAAATAAAGTTGAAATAAATTTTAGGAAACGAGATCATCACCTGTGGCGATCGCCAATTCTTGCAAGCGTTCCTGCTGATCCTTAGAGATACAACTTTGGATCACTTCCTCTAGTTCACCCTCCAAGATTGGCGGTAGGTTAAAATTCTGACCTAAACGATGCTCAGTCATCCGACTATCTTTGTAGTTATAAGTGCGGATTTTTTCAGAGCGCGAACCTGTTCCCACTTGCAACTTACGCCTTGAGCTAACCTCTGACTGTTGCTCACTCAACTTAATCTCATAGAGCTTCGCCCGCAAAATCTGCATCGCGCGTTCTTTGTTTTTTAACTGCGATCGCTCTTCTGTGCAAAAAATTCTAATGCCCGAAGGTTTGTGGAATAGATCCGCCGCCGTTTCTACCTTGTTAACGTTTTGACCACCAGCACCACCCGATCTAGCGGTAGTCAGTTCAATGTCTTTGGGATCGATATGGATTTCCACTTCATCGACCTCAGGCATGATCGCCACTGTCGCCGTTGAAGTATGTACCCGACCTTGGGACTCCGTAGCAGGAACGCGCTGCACCCGATGAACGCCCGACTCGAACTTGAGCTTGCTATACACGCGATCGCCTTGGACTTCGATGACTGCTTCCTTAAAGCCTCCCATCTCCGCCAAAGTTTCGCTCACCATCTTCACTCGCCAGCCTTGACGTTCAGCATAGCGTGTGTAGAGACGCACCAAGTCCCCCGCCCAAATACCAGCTTCATCGCCGCCAGTACCTGCCCGAATTTCCAACATGATGTTTTTCTCATCATTGGGATCTTGCGGCAGCAGTAAAACCTGTAATTGTTGCTCTAAAAATTCTAGCTTTTGAGCTAGCTCTTCCACTTCCATTGCTGCCATTTCCCTTAACTCAAGGTCATCCTCCGACTCCTTGAGTATTTCCTGTGCTGACTTGTAGTCTTGTTCCGTCTTGCGAAACTGTTCATAGGTCAGCACTGTCTCTTCTAGAGAAGCTCTTACCTTAGCAATGCGCTGAAACTCGCCGTGATCAGTTGCCACGTCGGGGTCACCCATCCGACGAGTCAGTTCATTGAAAGTTTGCTCAACAGATTCGAGCTTTTTGATTAGATAGGCAGCAGGCATGGGTTTGGATTTACCAAAAAAAGAATATAAACAGGAAATAGCTAACTTAAGAGCCACAAAGCTCAAGTTCAACTATCTATTTAGTCTCTTCTTGAGTAGCTTCGTCAAACATTCCGTACTTACGTAAGAAGCGTTCTACGCGACCTTCGGTATCGATAATCTTTTGAGTACCTGTGTAGAAGGGGTGATTGCCCGACCATACATCAACATTGATCTCAGGGTGAGTAGAACCGATGGTTGCAACTACTTCACCGTTACAAATTACTTTGGCTTCAGGATACCAAGTAGGGTGAATTCCAGCTTTAGGCATAGTCTTAGCTATAAAAAATCAAAAATTAAGCTTTTCTAGTCTAGCATAGGATTAGGCAATTAAAAATGCTAATTAAATTGCGATGGAGATAAAGCTATGGTCGTTGCTCAAGCCCAGTCCACATTGCCGAATCAACCTCTAGAATCTAGCTTTCCACAGACAAAGGTTTTTGCGACTTTGGAAGAATATCGGGCGATCGCTGAAACCGCTACAGAACATCTCGAATATCGCAATGGAGAAATCATTACTATGTCTGGAGGTACAGCAACCCATAGCGAGATCGCTAGTAATTTTTTAATCTACCTAGGATTTTTGCTAAGAGATACAGATTTTCGTCTATACAATAGCGATCTGCGAGTGTGGATTCCTGAGCATCAATGTGGAACTTATACAGACCTTATGGTAATCAACGGCGAGCCAGAGTTTAACGGCGATCGCTCTGATGAAATTCTCAATCCTTTACTAATTGTTGAGGTTCTATCCCCATCTACCGAAGGCTATGATCGCGGTGAAAAGTTTAGAAAATATCGCTCCATAGCTAGCTTTTGTGAATATCTCCTCGTCAGCCAAGCAGAACCCTATGTCGAGCATTATTCCAAAATTGAAGGCGATCGCTGGCAGTTAGAAATAAGCGATCGCCTCGATCAAAAAATTACTTTGCAAAGCCTCAGCGTAGATCTGCCCATGCAAGAAATCTATCGCCGCATTAAGTTTGAGCAAGCTTTACCAACTGCCTAAACGACACTAAAAAATTTTCAGGAGTTAATTGTTAGGAGAGAATTTCAAGCCGCTCAAGCCAATTGTTGAATATTGGACAGCTTTGACGAATTTTATCTAATCCAATATCAAGAGAAATTAACGAACCATGTAAAACTTTGTCATAATGGCTCCATAGCTTGAGGATACGCCGAGAAGGAGCTGTTTCATACCCATCATTGATATGTTCGGGCGATGCAAAATCAGCAAGAATTTTCTTCAGGCTACTGACTATCTGAGGAGCGTCATACCAACTTTCAAAAGCTTCAGGTTCACTGAATAGCAAACTTTCAAATTCATGAACCACTAAATTTGCAATAAAGTTTGGCTGTCCAATATCTGCCTGAAAAGCTTGCTGAGTTACCTCAGCTTTTTCAAGTGATGGCAAACCCTTCGATATTCGCAAATTTGGCAAGTCCTTGGGAAATCTATAAAAATCGATCAGCGTTGTTACCCACGCATGGGGATCTTCTTTGCATTTTCTTTCGATCTGATTTTTGAGCTTTGCATAAGTTGATATACCACCTTTACCAATTTTACTGGTACGCAAAATAATGGGATTAATCCAAATATCTAGGCGAGCAAAATAACTTGTTAGCAGTTCTCGCACAAAGGTTTCTTCTGTCTGTCCCTCACAGAAAATATGGACTCTAATCATCGTGATGGTCTACCACCGAGCAGATTTTTTTGCCATAGTTCGCCCAAAGAATATTCTTCCAGCCATTCAGTTAAAGCATCTTCATCTAGTCGGTGTAAATGTGTTGCGCCTTCGATGCGATCACAAACAATTATATCAGCCGCATCAAACTCGTTAAGTAATGCGACTGACTGTGTAGAAACTATGACTTGTTTCGATTTGGCTGTAGAGCGTAGCAGTGAAGCCAAAACATTAATGGCATAGGGATGTAAACCTAACTCTGGCTCATCAATCAAAATCATTTCAGGTTGCTTATCCTCTGGTTGCATCAATACAGTGGCAAGACAAATAAATCGCAAAGTCCCATCCGAGAGTTGATATGCCTTGAATGGCAAATCTTCACCTTTTTCAACCCATTCCAGTTGAATTTGGTCTTGATTATTAGGATCAGGACGTAAATAAAAATCCCCAAAAAATGGTGCTACTAATTGGATTGTTTTGACGATTCTTTGGTAATGGATTGGATATTGATTTTTAAGTAAGTAAAGATAGGCTGCTAAATTTTGAGCATCTGGGCGCAGATAGGCATTGTCATTAATAGCTTGAGGTATCTTAACCAAAGCATTTTCGCTAGTATCGTGAAAGTGGTAGATCCACCAACTTTTCATCGCGTTAATTACAGTGGGGTTACTAATCTGTTCTGGAATGCCTAAATTAGTTTCAGAGTGTCCTGAACCAATACTCCAATCTGGCAATTGAGATTGCCAGTAGCTCTCTTTAGCAAATAAAACTTGATTATCCAGTGTCGGCTCTAGTGAAAATTTATAGCCGTGATCGCCAAAGTAGAGTTCGCTAACAAGTTCTCTAGTCTTTTTGCGTCCAAAATGTAAATGGGCATCTATCCCACCCTGCTTTTTGACGTAATACTGTAATTGCTTGGCAAGAATTTGTTGAACTAGTCGAAAAAAAGAAATAAAGTTTGATTTCCCAGAGCCATTAGCCCCAATTAATACATTTAGCTCTTTTAAATCAAGATCGCACTCACGGATTGATTTAAAACCTTTCAGTACGATCCGCGATAAATGATTTTGGTTCATGCCTGTGACCTACGGATACCAAAACATACCTTTAATGCCTTCGGGATCGACGTTGAAACCTAGTTGACTGTAGAACTCGACCACATGGGCATCGGCGAAGAGACTGATATTACTAATGTCAGATTTGCGTAACTCGCGGATCATTTCTTCCATCATTGCTTTACCCAAGCCCTTGCCCTGAAAATCAGGATGAATCACGACATCCCACAAGGTGGCGTTAAAGGCATAGTCAGAGGTGGCGCGGGCAAAACCAATTAAACGCCGAAAGCCACCGCGATGTTCCCACATAGACAGAACCACGAAACTATGCTGCAAGGCAATACGCACTTTCCGAATTGGTCGCCGTGCCCAGCCCACTGAGTCACATAATTCTTCTAGTTCGTAGAGATCAAGATCCTTTTCGGTACTAAAGAAAATTTGTCCGCTTTGATTTGGTACTTGGCGAAGTTTTGTCTTTTTGGTTGGTTCGAGCGTGTCAGAACCAAATAAGCTTTTCCAGAAACCCATTTGCCCCATTCGTTTTATATAGCAGCGATCGCTCTGTTATTGGCTAGCCGTTGGTTAGTTGTTGGTTATAGGTTTACTACAGACAGTCTATGCACCCCAATATTGTATCTGTTTTTGCGGAAATCAGGCGATCGCTAAACCAGTTTGATTGATATAAAATCGCGATTCGGATCGCTAGAAGCCATTCTTGAATAATCCTGAATAAAGGGGCTAATGTTGATAGAATTGTGCCATCTTGTCTGCTTACAGTTAAGCCAAAAACAATGACGTATGGGCTGAAGACCTCGACAATAGAGTTGCTGAAGCGATTTAATAATAGCTTTCCTCAATTTTATGAGCAGTTTGTCAGCAGTGATATTCAACTGCAAAATTTGCGCTTGGCATATCAGCTTTATCAAACTAAGGAAGCAGTGATCGAGATTAGGGGGGAAAGTAGCAAGAGTGTGTTGTACTTTGCTTATCGTAACCAGTCTTTTTTGCTAAATGACATTTTTGGGGTTTTAGCTGCCTATGGTCTGACAATCCATAATCTCAGCCTCTATGGTCAGATCCATGCGCCCATGTTGGTATTTATCAAATTAGTGATCTCCCGTGGTGGCAAGGCTCTGCCACAAAAAACGGCGGAAAATGTTCGTAAAGCGATTAAAGAGACGTTATTGGGTCGCTTTGAAGTGGAGGAGATGTTAGCGCTGGAGTTCAACCTCGATAGTGGTTTAAAAAAGGTAGAAACCAACTTTTATGTTGATCGCGTGTTCCATTTACCTGCGCTATTGGTGGAGGCAGACAGCCAACCGGGGTTGTTTTACAAAGTGATGAATGCGATTTGGCAAGAAGATCTTTTGGTGGTGAATGCTAACTTACTGGTATGGCGGGGACGAACGCGCTTGATTTTGTATTTATTAGGTCCTAACGAAAATTTAATCCCTGAATACTTGGGGACAAAAATTGCGGAAAGCCTTAAAAATCGCTTGTCTGACTAAATCCCAAGAAAAAGAAGCGCTTCGCGCTTCTTTTTCTTGGTTACAGCAGTTCTAAGTAAGTTTGAAGAGGGCTTCGACTCCGCTCAGCCATCGTTATGAGTTGGCTGAGCGGAGTCGAAGCCCTATCTTTCTTATTTGAATTGTCTATAAATCCTAATCTTTGAGTTGTGTGATCGCCTCATACAGAGGTTGCCAATTATCATCGACGGTGATCTGTTCCCATAGCTCCTCGATTTTGGGACGTAGGAAGATCACGGTGGGGTTGGCAGCTTGGAGTTGTTGTTGAATAGTGGCAATCGCCTCAAGAGGTTGACGGATTAATAGCTGGTGATAGACTTCTCGCCATTTTTGGAAAAGCGGTAAATGTTCATCATCAATTTGCCAGTCATGGTTGGCGAAGATATGATCAGCATCCTCGCGCCAGTTTGTCTGAAAGTCTTGGCGCAGTTTTACAAAAAATTGGTTATAGCCGATCGCCTGTACCTGTGCCAAAAGCTCTAACGTTGCGCCAATCAGGTCTTCAGTCTCAGGGTCAGATAGCGTGGTAAACCCTAAACGCTTCCGCATCATGTCGCAATAGGCATCACGATAAAAATCTTTGAATTTTTGGAGGGCGGCTTGCATCTCGTCTCTGTCCATGATCAGACTGAGGGGAGCTTGTAATTTTTCCAGATTCCAGTAACAAGCGGCGGGCTGATTGGCGTAGCTATAGCGCCCTGAATAGTCAAAATAGGCGGCGGTAAAGCGGGGATCATAGGTGGGAATGAAGGCAAAAGGTCCATAATCGAAGCTTTCGCCCGTAATCGACATATTGTCGGTATTCAGCACCGCATGGCAAAAGCCTGATGCCATCCATTGAGCGCAGAGGGTGGCGACACGCTGCACTAGCTCTAGATAAAAAAGGCGATCGCGTTCCTTAAGATCAGTTGCTGGCAGGTGCGGATAATAAATTTCTAGAACATGGTCTAAAAGCTGACGAATCAAGTCAGGGCGACTAATCCAATGCAAGCGCTCGAATGTGCCAAAACGAATATGCGATCGCGAAAAGCGTACCATTACGGATGATCGCGTTGGCGATGGCTCATCACCGCGATAGAGTTCTTCTCCCGTTTCCACAAGACTGAGACAGCGTGAGGTTTTTACGCCCATACGGTGCAGAGCTTCGGAGGCGATGATTTCGCGCACACCGCCCTTGAGGGTGAGCCGTCCGTCCGCCGTCCGTGAATAAGGAGTTCTGCCTGAGCCTTTCGTCCCAAAATCATAGAGTTCACCATCGATGCCGCGCACTTGCCCATAGACAAAGCCGCGCCCATCGCCGAGTTGCGGATTATATTCCCCAAATTGGTAACCGTGATAGCGCAGCGCTAGAAATGGACGCACTGCCCGAAAATGTCCAAAGGCTTCGCTAAAGTCATCGTCACTGACCTGTGAGGGTTGCAATCCGAGAATTGGTAAAATGTCATCATTGCGCCATCGCAGCTTGTGCATGGGGAACTCGGCGGCGGTCACGACATCGTGATAGTCTGCTAGGGATTCGATCGCAGGTTCATATTGCAGATTTAAGAAAGGATTGCTGGGGTGACTCATGGAGAAATGGACAAGATAAAAGATGCTTTTGCCATGATACTTGCTGTGAGTCCACAGGCAGAAAGCTTGAGCCAATCCGTGAGCTATTGGTATGAAGGAATTTGTCCTGAAACGGGAGAATTATTGCGGTTGCCTAGAACGCAACAGGCAGAAGAGATTGCGCGGCAATTAATGGAATTTCTCACTACTTGGCATCGTAATGATTCAAGTCCCGAAGGAAAAATGTATGGGATTTTGTTAGCACGCTCAAATCAAGAAGATCTGCATATTCTCAAAGCTTTTTCAGGACTGCTCAATGGACAAAGTGAGCTTGAAGGCTGGGTTCCGCCGATCGCAGGACGGGAAAAGGTGGCGATCGCTGAGGCGATTACTTTGCAACAGTTGGAGGCGATTAAGCAGGAACTAATCATGCTTAGTGAAATTCCTGAACGCTGGCAATACAAGGAGCGATCGCAGGAATATGAATTGCAATTACAGGAATTGCGCGATCGCCATCAAAGCTCTAAACAACAACGCCAGATCCAGCGATCGCAGTTGCTCGAATCCTTAACGGGTAAAGAATTAGAGTTAGCTTTGCAAGAACTGGATCGGGCAAGTCAGCAGGAAAAAATCGTCAAGCGCAACTTTAAGCGCGATCGCGATCAACATTTGCAGCCGCTACAACAGGCGATCGCCGAAGCTGATGCCAAAATGCAAATTCTCAAACAACGCCGCCGCCATTTATCGCGGCAGCTTCAAAGCCAACTGCATGATGCCTATGTGCTGACTAATTTTGCAGGATCAACGCGATCGCTGAGGGAGCTAATCACTACGGGCGCAATGCCCACAGGTACGGGTGACTGTTGCGCTCCTAAGCTCTTGCATTATGCAGCAACTCATCAACTTCAGCCGATCGCAATGGCAGAATTTTGGTGGGGCAGTCCTTCCGCCGATGGTTATAAAATTCAGGGTGAATTTTATGGAGCTTGTGTAGAGCGGTGTCAGCCCTTGATGGGATTTTTGCTGTCTGGGACAAAGCTTATTCAGCCGTCAGATCAATTGGAGACATTGGAGCAATTCTCTACTACTAATAGCGCATCGTCCCTGACGGTCATCTATGAGGATGAGCAGATCATGGCGATCGCTAAACCCGCAGGTTTACTATCTGTTCCCGGACGCTACCTCGATACCCAAGATAGTGTTCTCAGTCGTCTACGTTGCCAGTTTGGTGAAGAATATCTTTTCTATCCTGTCCATCGCCTCGATCGCCACACTTCGGGAATTCTCTTGTTTGCCCGTGATCTAGATACTCTGCGCTATTTACAACAACAATTTCAAGAACGGCAGGTTGAGAAAATATATGAGGCAGTACTTTCCCATCGACTTCCTGAACATCTAGGAATTTTAAAAATTGGCGATCGCAGTGTGATTGATTTGCCGCTATGGGGCAATCCTGAAAATCGCCCCCGCCAACAGGTAGATCAGCAACGTGGTAAACCTAGCGTCACTAATTTTCAATTAATTGGTTGTGAAGGCGATCGCCCAAGGATCGAATTTGTACCAATGACGGGACGCACTCATCAACTGCGTGTCCATGCCGCCGATGTGAAGGGATTGCACACCACGATTTTGGGTGATCGCCTTTATGGTTGTACTGAGGCGACAGATCGCCTGCATCTGCACGCGCGGGAGCTAACTTTTAGGCATCCGCGATCGCAGGAACTAATTCATTTAAAAATTCCTACACCTTTTTAGATGGCTTAGCTTCGACTTCGCTCAGCTACCTTGCGGTGATGGCTGAGCGAAGTCGAAGCCTTATTGTGCTGCTTGGCGAGCTAGGACTTTGCTGAGATGTTCCTTGGCTTCGACCCAGTTGGGAACGAGATTGATCGCTGATTGAAAACAAGCGATCGACTCATCGAGCTTGTCGATATTATTTAAGAGAATGCCGATATTAAAGTAAGGTTGGGCAAAATTTGGTTCGATATCTAGGGCTTCTTTGTAAGCTAGGATTGCGTCCATGATTTGACCGCGCCGACTAAAGGCATTGCCCAAATTGCAATGGGCATCAGCATAATCAGGCTCGATCTGAATTGCTTTTTCAAAACAGGCGATCGCCTTATCTAATACTTGCTCTGGATTAGATTCTGCTTCAGGTCGCATATTTAGATTTTGCAGCCAAGTCACCCCTAGCAGGTTGTAATCCCTAGCGGTCAACAACTCGGAATATTGCGCCTCAGCTTTTTCATAAATTGCTTGAATTGCCGCAGGATTATTTTGTTGGGCATAGATCTTGCTAAGGGCGCGATAGCCATCTAACTTGTCAGGGCTGGTGGTGATTGCTCTCTCATAACTAGCGATCGCCTCAGCAATTTTGCCCCGATCCTTGAGACTATCCCCCAGTTTGCAATGATATTCTGCCAAGAACTTTTCAGGAGCAAGTTCTAGGGCGATCTGAAAATGCGCGATCGCCAATTCTGTCCAGCCCATTTGTTGGTAAGTATTACCCAGCCCTAGTTGAGCATCGAGAGATGCTGGTGCAAATTGAATCGCTCTACTAAAACTAGCGATCGCCTCCATCAAATTTCCTTGCTGCTGATAAATCATGCCAATCCGTTCATGGGCAGTGGCAAATTCAGGATTTACGGTCAAGGCACGCTGATAATTTTTGAGCGCAAGGGGAAAATTATTAGAACTGTAATAGCGATCGCCAAATAGCAAATAAGTGTCGGCAGACTCAAGGGTGGGTGGGGCTGGATGAATAGGAGGGCTGAGGTCATTCATAGGGATAGATTTTGGAGAGAGCGATAACTGCGGTTAATATAATTCCCTGAAATTTGTGCTAATTTCAGGCTCAATCTTGTCCATAGCAGAATCCAAAAGAAAGTCGCGCCGCAACTTTCTTTTGGGTTTGATGTCTTAAGTTATCTGGCTATCGCTATAATGCAAAATTTCTTTAGGTTTTACGCAGTTTTCCTCGGTCAGTAAATCTCCATGTCATCACTGTGTACTATGTCAGTCCCAACAGCATCTACAAGCTCTTCCAAAATATCCAATAAAGCCAATAAAGTAACGGCGATCGCTCTATTAACGACATTTCTTAGTTCGGTAAATCCCCTCGCCGCCTTTGCCCAAAATGGTGAATATTGTCAATTTGATGACGGCGCGATCGCCGAAAAAACTAAGTTACGCCAAGCCGCTTTTGCTAGTAACACCAATAATAACGCTGCGAAATCTTACCAAGCGATCGTCAAGCAACATAGTCAAGCTCTGCAAACCTGTCGCCAAAAATCTTGGCTCAAAACCCAAGGCATCTGGCTGCGGCTTTATCCCTGTGACTTGCTATCGGGCAAGCTTGATGAAGTCATGGATCGGATTGTCAATCAAGGCTACAACCAAGTATTTGTCGAAGTCCTATCCGATGGCAAAATCTTGCTGCCCCAGTCCACTAATGCCACCGCATGGCAATCGTTAGTAAATTCTGAAAAATATAAAAATGCTGATCTATTACAACTAGCGATCGCCAAAGGTCGCGAACGGGGACTCAAGGTTCATGCTTGGATATTTACGATGAATTTTGGTAAGGGGTACGCCCAAGGTGTGGATCGCAATGGCTTACCCAAACAAACGCGATCACGGCAACAGGCGATCGCCCGCAATGGTAATGGTGATAGCACGATTTCGATCGTTGAGGATCTGGGCAAAAATTTGGAGGGGGAAGTTTCCAATGGCGATCAACTATTTGTCGATCCCTATAACTACCAAGCTCAGAGCGACTTGCATTTAGCCGTCTATGAAACCGTGAAGCGCAAACCCGATGGCGTGGTCTTTGACTATGTGCGCTACAAGCGTGGTGCAGGAGCCTCCTCCGTCGTGAGCAATGTCCGCTATCTCTGGATCTATGGTGAAGCCTCTCTCCGAGCCTTAGGCGATCGCGCCCAAAATAATCAAGGCAGAGAATTAATCAATCGCTTTCTGACCAAGGGCTTTGTCACTGCCAATGATATGAAAGAAGTTAAAAAGCTCTATCCCCAAGAAGCCTCACCGCTCTGGCAAAATCTGCGTCCAGCCGATAAAAATCCACCCGACCTAGCCTATTGGCAAACAGAACTATGGCGACTGGCGGCGAGTCATGCCTTTGTTGGTGTGACCCATTTCCTTGATATTGTTTCTCAGCCTGTATTCCGTCAAGGTATCCGCTCTGGGATCGCCTTCTTTTCCGATGGTAATCAGCCCGTCGGTGGCGGCTTTGACTCACGGATGCAGCCTTGGCATCTATTTACTAATGCCTATGAGTGGCAGCCGATGGCTTATGCAGTTTGCGGTAAGCCCGATTGCATCGCTGCCCAAGTTCGCAAAGTCGCCCAGAATGCGCCCAATCGAACTGCGATCGCGCCAATTCTGGTTGGTCAATGGGGACAGCCCTTTACTAATCGCCCATCCTTAGAGTTACAGATGCAAGCCATTCGCGCCGCCGTTCCCAATATCAATTCCATTAGCCATTTCGCCTTTGGTTGGCAAAAGGAAAATGCTGAATTCTCGCGATCGCGTCAGTTCTGCCGTTTGTAAAGATAGAGTATCGACATCGGCTAAATAGCCGATGTAAAAACCTAGTTTGTTTGGGAATCTAAAGAAAGCAACATAGATGTTTCGTTAAGCCCATTTTTGGCGATGTTTTCCCCTTTTAGGTGCGAACGTCGCTATTTTTGTTGAGATAGGAGAAGTAGACTAGATGTTTGTTTCGGTCTTGTATAGTAACATAAGCTCAAAAATCTAGTCAAAAATTTTCGCTCCTATGGATGTCAATCTAATCCGTCAACTTGTATGGCTAGACTATCGATTAGCCCTTTTGTTTCTGGTAATTGTTCCCTTCGGATTGCTGATTTGGGCAATTCGTCTCGATAGTCAAGCCATCAGGCGATCGCTAATTGTGTATTGGCGAGTCGCTAGTTTAGTGCTGATTACTATTTATTTAGCGATCGGCAGTTTGGGATTAGCCTTTATTTCCAATATATTGGCAGCTATTTTGATTGTTCTATCGCTTTGGTTTTGGCAGGATCTTAATGAAGATATCGCCGCTTCTAGCAAACAAATTACCCCAATATATTTAGGATGGCGTTGGGCGGTGACGATTTACTGCTCTATCAGTGCCGTATTCAAACTGCTATTTGCGAACTGTGCCTTCATCAGTTCCGACAAACTTAGCGAAGTCTGTCTGACTTGGTTTGAGCCACCCCTCAGCTTTAGTAAGATCTTCCACAATGGTGTAGCGATCGAGAATTTAGTATTTGTGGGAGTAGTTGCAGGAGCCGTGTATATGCTCTATCTATTTAGCTTTCTTGCCTTTAGCCTTCCCAAAACAGGCAGAATCGCCTTCCGTGATTAACTTATCACCCTATTACCAGAATTAATTTGCGCCGCAAATTGATTCTGGTAATAGGCTCAGCGTCAGTTCGATATATAGTAATTCCAGATAAATTCAAGAGGCTTCGATTTCGCTCAGCCAGCAACATACAATGGCTGAGCAAAGTCGAAGCCATATTTTTGGCGTTCACATACTTGACACACCATGCAGGTTTTACCCCCCTCAGTCCCCCCTTCCAAGGGAGGAAGTCTGAGTTCTCCCCCTTCCAAGGGGGAGTTAGAGGGGGTTCTAGAATCTGGTGCATCAAGTATATTAATGCCATATTTTTCTTATTTGTTTTCTTATTTGAATTGTCTATAGCCATTTGCCGAACTCATGTAGGTTTAAAGTCTCTTTCTAAAGCTAATAAGCAGGAAAAGACTAGCTTAGCTAGTCTTTTCCTGCTTATTAGCTGTTATGCATTCTATGTTGATTGGGATAGCGTACCCTTGCACCTGTCCAGAGAAGCTTTTGGCGCAGAGTTTGATAATAGGAATAGTCCTCTCGCAAAATAATGAACTGGGCTTGATATTCAGACATTTGGATATCTACACGCTGTCCCGGAAAGATAGAAGTTGCCATGACCCCATCTGTCCATAACTTCAGACTGAAATCATCATTATTTAATGTCCAAATACTAACCTTTAATCGTGGCGGAATCACGATCGCGCGGCTCGATAGGCTTAGTGGACAGATGGGCGTAATCGTGATCGCGTGCATCCCTGAATGCACAATTGGTCCATTGGCTGCCACAGTGTAAGAGGTCGAACCTGTGGGAGTTGATACGATCAAACCGTCGCCATGATACTGATCCACCACTTCGCCATCGATATCCAACTCTAGGGATGCCGTTACCATGCGATCGGGCGAGGCGGGTTTCACACACATCTCATTCAGACATAAAAAAGCGCCCGATGGCTGTCCCAAACGATTACCTAAGCTTTCCTCAACGGTGACTACTTCGGCGGATAACATCATTCTCTTTTCGATCGCAAAGCGATCGCTGAGTAATCTTTCCCAAATCTCGGCAGTATTTTCACATTGCTCAATGGAATGGGTCAAAAAGCCCAAATGTCCACCCACATTGATTGCCAAAATCGGCACTCCCAGACTAGCAAGATATCTCGCCGCGCCCAACGTTGCTCCATCTCCACCCAAGACCACCGCTAAATCAATATTCTGGTGCATCGACTCCAGAAATACAGGATAAGGATTATCCGTTGCTCCCGTTGGTCCCATGAGAACGCGAACCCCAAGACCTTCTAACTCCTGACAACATTTCTCTGCCCAATCTCTGCCAATCTGACTACCCGACTTGTACGCAATAATTGCCCTGTTGATCTTCACGGATACCTCATGGCAGAATTTGTCTGAATTAACTTTGGTAATAGTTTATTCATAGTACGAATGCTGTCTTAATGTCAGAATAATCATCAGATATTTTTAATTAATGAAAATTAATGATACAAAAAACAAATTTTTAAGATAAGATTTGACACTAGGTAATATTCTTGGTGTGAAGGATAAATCATGAGTCAGGCAGGATTTGGCGATTCATCATCACAAGACAGAAACATTGATACTGTCCACGAACCGCAATACCAGTCTCCAAGCGATTCTTCAAGCACAATCGAAGAAGCGTCACTTCCGTTAACAAATTTGCCCAGAACTGTATTAGAGCAGGAATTGCAGTTCTGTAATGAGCGCAGCCAGCAAGCTCAAATCCTATTGCGACAGGCTCAAGAACAGTTGCAACTGTCTCAATTAGTGATCCAACGTCAGGAAAGCTTGACACAAACCCTTCAATCCAGAATTGACCAACTCGAACGCGAATTAGAAGATGCCCATATGGGTTGTGACGAATTACGCGATCGCCTCAAGCGTCAACAACATCACACTTCGCAACTCAAAGCCGCTCTCGAGCGTTGTCTCGATACCTCTAACCATGCGCCATCCTTTACAGGGGATATGGCAGCTTCCGCCCTTGAGTCTTGGTCAATCTCTAAGCTAGCGGATGAAAAAATTACTCCCATAGAAGCCGTTGCCGATCATCCCCTGCACAACGTCGTCAAGATTGTGCCTTCACCTCAGCCCCTTGAATCGTCCGAACCCGTCAGTGCTGCCATTCCTGATACATCCGTCGAACCACAGGCGATCTCCGAACCAACCCATCTCTCCATCCCTCACAAGAGTCAGCCAATTTCACCTCTAATTGTCAGACCACATCGAGCTTCTCAAGGTTCACCGATCGCCCCCAATCTGCCCAAGTTACAGGTAAACGAAGAATCGGAAGCTGCCGATCTTGCTAACAACTTCAGAGAAGAGCATCCTAAACATACTTCAGACCATCGCCCATCTGAGTCCGTAAATTCAGAAGCTGTCTCACCCTACCAAGATTCGGCTAGGAGCAATCTACAGGTTTCACCGCCAGTAATCGCCAACTTAGGCGTGGTTCCCACTGTGGCAACTCCCAAGTTTATCCAAGCCCTCTATGGTAATTCGCATAGTAATCATCAGAATGCTAATACCTCTAACAGTGTGATCAGCGATCAAGGGGAGCCATTAGAACTCGAAACCAGTAATAACAATACCTCCCGCAAAGTAGTAACTTCGCTTGCGGCAGTGCAGTTACCTCAATTTCCACCGTTACCACGTCGATGATTGGTTATTTGCGTGGGGCGATCGCCGCTTGTAAGCCTGCGGACAGTTCTAAAAAATCTGTACCAACCTACTGGTTAACTATTGATGTCCACGGAGTTGGTTACGATATGCAGATCACGGCAAGTATGGCGAGTAAGCTGCCAACCTTGGGTGATGACATACAGGTATTTACCCATTTAATTACTCGCGAAGATCAAATGACCTTGTTTGGTTTTGCGACCCTCGCCGAACGCGAGTTATTTCGCCAACTGATCAGCGTTTCAGGGATTGGTACGCAGGTGGGGCTAGCGCTATTAAATAGCCTAGGTATTCAAGATTTAGTCAAAGCAATTATTGCGGGTAATACAAGGGTTTTGAGTCTGACTCCGGGAGTGGGGACAAAAACAGCCGAACGATTGGCGTTAGAACTCAAGACCAAATTAGCGAATGGTCGCTTGGCGCAGGTCGGCACTACTAGATCCGTCAATAACATTCTCACGGCTGATATGCAAGAGGAATTGGAGATGACTCTATTGGCGCTTGGATATTCGCCCTCAGAAATTAGTAATGCTTTGAGTGCGATCGCTGAGATACCAATTTTGCTAAAAACACAGGATGTCGAACTCTGGATTAAAGAGGCGATCGCTTGGTTATCGCGCTAAAAATTCGCAGAAAGAAGCCGCGCAAAGCGCGGCTTCTTTCTGCGGACTGAGGTTGTTTAGATCTTGCCAAGGCGATCATCTAAGGGAAAAAATCGCAGTGCGGCTTTGCCAATCACATTTTGCTTAGGCAAAAAACCCCACACATGGGAATCGTTACTGTGATTGCGATTGTCACCCATCATCCAATAGAAACCCTTCGGTACGTTGACAGGACGCATATTGTATCGTGGTGCTTCTGCAATATAGGATTCTTCGAGAGGAACGCCATTGCGATAGACCTTGCCATTTTGAACCATAATCTGATCGCCTTCTACACCAATTAGTCTCTTGATATAAGCCTTGCTGGTATCACCAATCGCAGGGGATGCGGGGGGATAAAAAATCAAAATGTCTCCCCGTTGATAACTTTGCCATTGCTGCGAAATTTTATCGACCAAAATGCGATCGCCAACCTGTAAAGTCGGCTCCATCGATCCCGATGGGATAAAGCGTGGCTCCACTACAAAAAAGCGTAGAAATAGGGCGATCGCCAAAGCAATGGCAAAAATACGAATAGTTTCGCCGTACTTTTGCCACCAAGTTGGATGAGAACCCTGCGGATCAGTTTTGCTTTCTACGCTTTCTATGGTCATGAAACGGCTGGTAATGAAGGATTAATAGGGGGTTAGATACTTAAACTTGACATAAGTCCAGCTCTAAAATCGTGGGAGAGCTGATTAGAGTAACAAATTAGGACTGATACATTTGCTATGGCTGATTATACGTAGGCACTCTCAGCGCTCCCGCGCGATTATCGAGCGGCCAATAGCGGAACGTCGCACGTCCAACTAAATTTTCTTCAGGCATAAATCCCCATGCGTGGGAATCCAGACTATTGTTGCGATTGTCCCCCATCACCCAATAGCTACCTTTAGGGACAGTGAAGTATAGGTTGCCGTCTTCTTTGCCAACAGTTGTGGGCGCAAAACAACCACGACATAGGGTGTCATCGGTGGTCGGTAAAGTGTAGTTCATTGGTGAAGCGATGTACGGCTCATTAAGCGGCACATTGTTAATAAAAACCTTACCTTCACGGATACTAACGTGATCGCCTGGTAAACCAATTACCCGTTTGATGTATACCTTGCTAGGATCCGTGACAACGGGATGTGCAGGTGGATTAAAGACAATAATTTCTCCCCTTTGAGGCTTACTCCAACGGATTGAGAGTTTATCAATAATCAACCGATCATCAATGAGTAGAGTTGGCTCCATGGAGCTAGAAGGAATAAAGCGTGGCTCCGCAATAAATACGCGAACACCGATCGCAAGTAAAATCGCTACTGCAACTGTTGGAAGATTTTCCGCCAGAACATTTTTAAAAGAACTTTCTGGCTTTACTGATGGATCTTGCTTAGGATCGCCAAGCGGATCGGTTGGAGGATCGTTAGGGCGATCGCTGAACTTATCGGATGACATAGTAATGCTCGCAGTGTGTGTACTTATCTTAAGCTTGTTTACCAGATTTTAGAAGATGGCTCATTGTCTAGCCTAGACTCTAGATGGTGGTTTTAGCAGCACTAGCGACTTCGATCGCGCGATCGCCAGATAGATCAAATTCTTGATGAATGATCTTCAAGGCTTGTTCGGCATGATCTTGATGCACTAAACAACTGACTTTAATCTCAGAAGTAGCAATCATTTCAATATTGATATTGGCATCAGCGAGGGCGCGAAACATCCGAGCGGCGATCCCTGACTGATGGATCATATTAGAACCGACAATACTCACCTTACTAATGTTGGCATCACAGGATACCTCCCCATAGCCCAATACCTTGGCATATTCCTTGAGGGCAGCTTCGGCTTTGGTCAGATCAGTGCTTGCCACAGTAAAAGCGATTTCATTGACTTCTCCCTCAGACTGGGACTGCACAATCATATCAAGGCTGATATTTTGCTCAACTAGCTGTTCCAAAATTTTGGCTGCCATGCCGGGGCGATCGGGTACTTGCTGCACAGCGATACGGGCGCGATTGCGATCTAGAGCCACGCCACGCACTGGTGACTGGTTCATGGTTGATATGGTCTTGAAGCTAGATTCTGGCAAGTTTGCAGGATCACTGTACTGATTAGTAATAATTTCAGGGGATTCGGGGACATCAAAAGCTTCACGAAGAGCAGCGATTGCCGCTAGACCATCTTTGGCAGCAATTACACAGCTAATTTTAATCTCGGAGGTGGAGATCATCTGAATATTGATCCCTGCCTCTGCCAGTACCGTAAACATTTTGGCAGCAACTCCAGGTCTGCCGATCATGCCAACGCCGATGATGCTGATTTTAGCAACTGCGGCATCGACGGTGACAAGGCTTGCGCCAATTTCGAGACCTCGCGTCACGACTTCAGCTATCTCTAACTGTTCCTTGGGGATCGTGAAGGCAATATCATTAACCCCTTCATGCTCCTGTACCGCTTGAATGATTAGATCAACGTTAATGCCTTGGTCAGCTAGAGAAGTAAATAGCTGTGAGGCGATCCCTGGGCGATCGGGTACTTGCAAAAGGGCGATCTTCACTTGATCGGTATCAATAGTCACCGCCTCTACAAAACGATTTACTTCGAGGGTGGCGAGATTACCTGTCACGGATTTGGGGGAGGTAATTACTGTTCCTGCGTCATCGAGCCAACTCGATCGCACGCACATTTGTACGCCAAAATTACGGGCAATCTCCACGGATCGCGGGTGTAGTACCTTGGCTCCGAGGCTAGCTAGTTCGAGCATTTCATCACAGGTGATCTCGCTGAGCATCTGTGCCTTAGGGACAATGCGGGGATCGGTAGTTAAAATACCGGGGACATCGGTATAGATTTCACAAATATCGGCATTGATTGCTGCCGCGATCGCTACTGCCGAAGTGTCGGAACCACCACGCCCTAGGGTCGTAATTTCGGTGCTAGGCAGATCAGTATGTTCATTAATGGCGACTCCTTGGAAGCCTGCCACGACGACGACCTTGCCGAGGGAGAGGGCGGCTTTGATTGGCTCCGACTCCACATATAAAATGCGGGCGCGTCCATAATTCGGCTCGGTCACGACCCTTACTTGCGAACCCGTCATGGCGATCGCAGGTTGTCCCGCCGCTTGCAACGCCATGCTCAGCAGGGCAATGGTTACCTGTTCACCCGTTGCCAAAAGCAGATCCATCTCTCGTTCGGTCGCTGCGATCTCGGTGAGGGTCTGCTCATGGGTTGCCGCTACGGAGTTGGCAAGGGCAACTAAACCATCTGTGGTTTTGCCCATCGCCGAGACTACGACCACAACCTGATTGCCATTGTCAACAGTCCGTTTGATGCGATCTCGTACTGCTTTAATGCGATCGGCATCGGCTACGGAGGAGCCACCATACTTTTGAACTATTAGCGCCATTCGGGGAGGGGATTTAAGAGAAATACAAAAATTTGAAAAACTTGAGGAACCTAAGAAAACTAAACTTTTCTCAATAGTCCCAAGAACGCTGCCACTGCTGGAAATCGATCCTAGGGAAAGACATTATCGTCGTGGGCTGGAATGTTTTGTGAATGTATCACAGCTTACTTATCATACATTCGATAGGAATAATTTTTGAGAATTTACGAATCGCGATGTATTGACATTTACGGCTCTGGCATCTAAAGCTAAAAACGTTTTGGGTTCTTAATCGGAGATTGATTGAGTAATCGTCGGGGATCAATTGGGGACTTTAGTTGTGATGGAACCGTAACCCCAAATCTTAAAAGTTTTCTGCGATACATTGCGATCGCGCGAATTGCCAAGTATTGTTAAGATAATCAGTAATTTGCCCTAGCAGTATAAATGCTCAAAACAGCATGACTACTGAAAGCGAGTGAATATGTACTTAACAAGGAACTGTCTTTTATGCAAACGGGGTCTGTTTCTCCACTGGTGCTGATCATTCTAGACGGCTGGGGGCATAGAGAAGAAACCGAGGGTAATGCGATCGCCGCAGCAAACACTCCCGTTATGGATAGTTTGTGGAGTACTTACCCAAAAACTCTCCTCCAAGCATCTGGCAAAGATGTGGGCTTACCTAAAGGACAGATGGGCAACTCAGAGGTTGGTCATCTGAATATTGGCGCGGGTCGCGTTGTCCCTCAAGAATTAGTTAGAATTTCCGATGCTGTAGATGACGGCTCATTATTGTCCAATGAAGCTCTAGTTACAGTTTGTGAGAAGGTAAAAGCCAATAACAGTAAACTGCATTTATTAGGACTCTGCTCCGATGGCGGCGTTCATTCCCACGTCGATCACCTATTAGGATTACTTGATCTTGCCAAGTATCAAGGGGTACAGGATGTCTGTATCCATGTGATTACCGATGGTCGCGATACTCTGCCCAACTCAGGCATAAAATTTGTCAAGACCTTACAAACCTACGCCAACCAAATTGGAGTCGGGCGCATTGTGACCATCAGTGGTCGCTACTTCGCTATGGATCGAGATAAGCGCTGGGATCGCGTCCAGAAAGCCTATGAGATTATGACTAATGACCAGATTACTACCGATCTCAAATCGGCAGTAGATGTGTTGGAAGCCGCTTACAAAGAGAAAGTTACCGATGAGTTTTTGCCGCCCACAAGGATTGCCCAAGGCTCGATCGCTGAAGGTGATGGCGTAATCTGCTTTAACTTCCGTCCTGATCGCTCCCGCGAGATCACTCAAGCTCTGGTTGCGGATAATTTCACTGGGTTTGAGCGCGATCGCATCAAAAATCTTGCCTATGCTACGTTTACCCAGTACGACAGCTCCCTGCCTGTGCCTGTCGCCTTTACACCGCAAAATTTGACGCATCTGTTGGGTCAGGTGGTATCTGAGCAGGGACTTAAGCAACTACGCCTTGCCGAAACTGAGAAATATGCCCATGTGACCTATTTCTTTGACGGTGGTATGGAAGAAGCTAGCAAAGGTGACGATCGCGTTTTGGTAAATAGCCCTCGCGTCTCCACCTATGATCAAGAGCCAGCTATGTCGGCAGCAGAAGTCACCCGCATCGCCAGTGAAGCGATCGCTAAAGGTATTTATTCTTTAATCGTAATTAACTATGCCAATCCTGACATGGTTGGGCATACGGGTAATTTTGAAGCCACGGTTATTGCCCTTGAACATGTAGATCGATGTTTAGGAAAGCTACTGTCTAGCATTGCCAATGCAGGTGGGACAGCCCTAATCACCGCCGATCATGGCAATGCCGAATATATGTGGGATGAAAATGGCAATCCTTGGACTGCCCACTCTAATAACCCTGTGCCATTTATTCTCGTAGAGGGTGAAAAGTGCAAAATCTATGGTCATGGAGCCGATGTCAAACTCAAGCCTACGGGTGGTCGGTTGGCAGATATTGCCCCCACTATCTTAGAGATTTTACAGATTCCTCAACCTGAGGAAATGACAGGGGTATCGCTCCTAGAACCAGCAGTTTATGAAGTTCAAGCCCTCAAAACTCCTGTCAAGATTGGCAAATAGTTGGTCTTGAAATTAATTAAACAAACCAAAAAGCAACGCTTAGCGTTGCTTTTTGGTTTGTTTGGGGGATGTCCAGATTAAGCTTTGTAAAGGCAAAATATAGCTATCGCCATTTGTTTTGGGGCAAATCAAAACCCAAGAAGCGAGTGGCGGCGCTTTGCGCCGCCACTCGTATTCTGGTTTTATGTCCTAATAAGCATGGCAGCATCTATAGAAAGGATTCATCAAAAATCGCAGGATTATCATAATGTCAAAACTTACAAGACGTGAATTTATTACCGTCAGTGCTTTAACGGCTGGTTTTGCGATCGCCGTACAGCCTGTTTCGGCAAAAGCCATCACTACCGACAGCAAAGGGCTAATTGCTGGGGAAGTGAAAATCCCTGTTGGTAGTAGCACTATTCCCGCCTATCGCGCCATGCCTGCTGTGGGTAAAGATTTCCCCGTGGTATTAGTAATCCAAGAAATCTTTGGTGTTCATGCTTATATTCAAGATGTCTGTCGTCGATTTGCGAAGTTAGGTTACTTGGCGATCGCCCCAGAAATGTTTTATCGGCAGGGAGATGTTTCTAAACTCACCGATATTGATCAGATCCGTCAGGTTGTCGGTAAAGTACCCGATGCTCAGGTAATGTCAGATCTCGATGCGGCGATCGCTTGGGCTGGCAAGTTTAGTAAGGGCAATATTCAAAGAGTCGGGATCACAGGTTTTTGTTGGGGTGGCAGAATAACATGGCTATATGCTGCCCACAATCCCAGCATTAGGGCAGGGGTGGCATGGTACGGCAGGTTGGTGGGCGCATCCACCGAGCTAACTCCCAAACATCCCGTTGATGTGGCTCCGATGTTGCGCGTTCCTGTCCTTGGTCTTTATGGTGGCAAAGATACGGGTATTCCCCTTGATACGGTGGAGCAGATGCGTGAGAAGTTAAAGGGCTGTAATGAATCTTCGGAAATCGTTGTCTATCCTGATGCCCCCCATGCTTTCCATGCTGATTATCGTCCTTCCTATCGTCAAGCTGACGCTGAAGATGGTTGGCAGAAGCTATTGGCTTGGTTTAAGAAAAATGGCGTTGCCTAGCTAAAGAAGACGCTAAAACTGGTAAATCTTAGCCTTGATGATCCTAGAGCTAAAACCTTGTCATTTTTAACTTCATTTCAATTGGGAACAATTAATCCATCGATTGGGTCTAACTGGGTCATGTCGAATTTTGTTAACTTTTGTTCAACAAGTTCGACTCAGTTTAAATCATTGGAGATAGGATATGAACCCCAAATTACTACTAGGAGTACTTTTAGGGTTTAAGGCTTCCCTACTGCTTCCCCTCGCTTCTATTGCTGCCGTTAACGAGCCTGCTAATCTGCAACTCAGTCAACGTTCTGGTGTAGAAGTAGAAATTACTGAGTTAAATCAAGACTCACAACCAACTCTGATCGCCAATCGCGATCGCAGTAATAAAGACAATAAGCGTGGTAATGATCGCTCAAAGGACTACGACAATCGTAATTCTCGTAACTCTGGGACTGTGATCTATCGTCAGCCCGTTAGAGTGATTAGACAACCAGTTCAGGTGGTTAGACCTGTGCGGGTAATTCCTGTGCAGCCTCGACCTTCCATTAATATACGACTTGGTTTGTAATCATCCTGTAACTTTGTAGGCACTCTAGCCTTCTGAAAGCAAGGAAATGCTGCACTGCGTACAGCATTTCCTTGCTCACCAATAATTATTCAAGCTTCCATTTATTCCCCGATATGCTCAAGAGTCTTCTGTCGCCCTATTCCGCTGAGCAGTTTCTGATGGATAACTGGACAAAGCAGGCTGTGTATATCCCTGCTCTGGAAAAGAATAAATTTGCTCAGCTTTTCTCTTGGCAAGATCTTAATTACTTACTTAACTTCCATAAGTTACAGGCTCCTCAGATTAATTTTTCCCTTGATGGACAATCCTTAGTGGATCTGGGTCGCCAACATTGGCGGACTTACTTGCAACAGGGCGCGACCCTAGTGGTAAATGGCGTTGATGAGACTGTCCCTGCGATCGTAGATTTAGCCAGATCCCTAAGCAATGAAATTGGGCATCCAGTGCAGACAAATCTCTACTGTTCACCTGCAATGCAGCGTGGATTTAGTTGTCATTTCGATACCCATGATGTCTTAATTTTGCAAATTGAAGGCAAAAAAGAATGGTTTGTTTTTCCTGAAACTGTGCAGTTTCCCACTTCTGAGATGCGATTAACTGCCCATCAGCCCCCCGACCTGCCGCCCTATTTGCAATGTACTTTGCAGCAAGGGGATGTGCTGTATATTCCCCGTGGACATTGGCATTATGCAATTTCCTGCGATCGCCCCTCTTTACATCTGACGATTGGCATTGACTGCTGTACTGGTTTGGACTGGCTCAACTGGCTAAATCTCGACCTGCAAGAGCAATCAGCATGGCGACAAAATTTGCCTCTAGCTTGCCATGAAAATACGCAGGATCTAGAACAGCATTTAGAGGTGATGCGACAGGATCTAATTACCTATTTGCAACAACCAGATTTAATTTCGCGATATATCCACGATTTACAATTACAAAATCAAGCGATCGCCCCCTTCTCCTTGCCGACGCAGTTAGGATTTAATATCTTTGATGGTGGTTTAGAGACAGAATTTGTTGTGCCACCCCATCAAAGAATGGAAATCGCTGTATTTGATCAAAACGATTGTCAAATTACCGTTGGCTCGAAACAGATATCGGTCAAAGGATTAGCCGTTGAGGTGGTTGAGAAATTATTTCAGCAGGATAGTTTTAGTATTCTCGATCTAGCGGATTGGTCACCAGAACTAGATTTAGAGGCTGATGTTATTCCTTTACTAACTCGCCTAGTCACCGCAGGAGTTCTCTTAGTTAAGTAAGTTCATTTTCTATCTGCTGCCCCAACCATGTACCAAAATGACTGAGAAACATTAATAAACCGTTGCGATTGCTCGATGGGTGAATAGCCAATTCTAAGGCTTTATACATCAGGTGTGATTGGGCAGGAAAGTAATGGCTAAACCTCTCATAACAAGGATAAAGATCCCTTGTAAATGAGTGATCTGTTGGCATAATCAGTTCAAATCCAGAACGAACAATTCTTTTGCAGATCCAGCTACAGTTCTGCCTGACGATCGCTTCATAATTACTTTGAGTCGGAACCAGTGATCGCAGAAGTTGCTGCACTTCTGCCAGATCTTCCTTTAACTGTGGCGCATGGGAGATCATGGTTTGGTCTGGTTTGAATTTGGGAAATTGCGATCGCAAGTCTTCGCCGTAGATACATAAGCCTTGGGTCTGCAAGAGCATCTGCCAATGCACATCAGCCTGAACTTTCGCTAGGGATACTGGATCAAGTTCTACCTTAGAACAGAATAAATATTGCTTTTCCAATTGCGATTCTAAGCTGGTTGTGAGATCCACTAAGTCTGCTGTGATGTCACCGTCAATTATGGCGATCGCATCGATGTCAGATACCTTAGCGATCGCCTGCCCACGGGGGACGGAGCCACGCAAATACAGACTATGCAAGCGATCGCCTAAATGTTGTTGGCAAAGATTAGCGATCGCCATGACTAGATCACGCCAAGGTGATTGGATCACTTCCCAACTGCATTCATTGACCACATAGCCTTCTTGATCAATAGACAGCAAACGTCCAATTTTTTGAATCGAATTAGTGAGATCAATAACCATAGATTGAACTTCATTTAGGTTGCAGTAGATAGCAAAACAAGCTTTGTTTAGGGCATAAAACCAGAATGCGAGTTGCGGCGCTCCGCGCCGCAACTCGCTTCTTGGGTTTTGGTTTGTACTGGCTAACTATTTTTTTGCTATAGGACTCAGACTAGCAAAATCTTTAATGCGTTTTGAGAAACTTCTGACATAATACTAGGGATTTTTTTGAGGCGTGCGATGTCTGAGTTACGAGACTATCAAAAACGGGTGATCGACGAGATTTATGCCACTTGGCGATCGCGCAAACGGTCGATCTTGCTCGCCATGCCCACAGGCTCAGGCAAAACCCGCACCTTTAGCGAAATTGCTAAACATTTCTACGATCGCCAACAGCGCATTCTTCTGTTAGTTCACCGTGAAGAGTTGCTATGGCAATCTCGAAACACCCTAGAAAAAACTCTGCGATCGCCTGTCGGCATCATTAAAGCTGATCAACCGATGCACCTAGAGCATTCCGTACAATGTGCCTCCGTGCAAACCTTGGTGAAGCGTCTCGAAAAACAAGAAATCGATTTGGGGGCGATCGCTCTTGTCATCGTTGACGAAGCCCATCTTTCCCTTGCCCCTAGTTATTTAAAGATTTTGAGCCATTTCCCCGAAGCGTTGATTTTGGGGGTAACAGCAACTCCTTCGCGATTAGACGGCAGGGGATTCGATCGCCTCTACGAAGCCTTAGTCGTGGGACCTTCGGTATCGGAATTGATCTGGCGGGGTTTTCTTGCCGATTATGACGTACTTGCGCCCGAAAGCTTTTTACCGACTGAGGAAGGGATTCGTATTGCGGGGGGAGATTTTAATTCGGCGGATCTTGCGGAACGGATTGATCGCCGCTATGTGGCAGGTTGCGCTGTCGATGCCTATTTGCGCCATGCTCACCAAAAACGCTGTGTCGTCTTTGCCATTAACTTAGACCATTCCAAGGCGATCGCCGAACGTTATCAAACCGCAGGGATTGCCGCCGAACATATCGATGGTGAGACTGTCCCCAAAGAGCGACAGGCAATTCTGGCACGCTTTCGCGCTGGTGACACTAAGGTACTTTGCAATGTCAATTTATTCACTGAAGGCTTTGATGTTCCTGAAATCGAAGTGATTCAACTTTGTCGTCCCACCAAATCCGTTGCCCTACATTTACAAATGCTCGGTCGAGGCTTGCGTCCTAAAGGTGGACGTAAAGCTTTGATTCTCGATCATGCGGGTAATTGTTTGCGCTTGGGGGGAGCCAAGGCGGAGCGAAACTGGACATTGCAGGGATTGGAGGAAGAAGTTTCGGCTCCAGTTGCAGAAGCTTTGATCGAACAGCCCATACTTGATCTGCCCAAAGCCCAAATCGATTTGCCCAGTCTGCCGAAGCGCTGCGTCGAAATTTATGAAACCGATGCCGATTTCCATAACATTCCCACCCATACCGAACTGGAAACCCACCTCGCCCAGCAAAGCTACCGCCAACCTGCTCAAGCGCGAGTTGCTCCTAGACGATCGCCTGTTAATTCCCCACAAAATTCTCCCCATCGCGATCGCCGATCTGCTCAACCTCGCAAAGCCTCCACAAACCCAGCCCCAAGATCATCTTCAACCAGCCGTTCGAGCCGTCCATCTCGCCAATTATCACCTTTGCAAAAAGTAAGTAAAGCGGCGATCGAACTGGCGGAAATGCTCGAAAGCATTTTAGTTTGGGTTTGGCGATCGTGGTTTCCTCCCCAACGCCAAAAGAAAGAGGTCTCTCGTAAATATAACCGTCCCCCTAATATCAATTGACGCAAGTAATGCTTGAGCAGATGTTCTAGTAATGTTGATAGTCTGCTTAGATTGCCATAGCCCCCTAGCTAAAATCCTATAAACCAAATAAATTCAAGAGGCTTCGACTTCGCTCAGCCATCGTATATTGCTGTCTGAGCGAAGCGATGCACTGAGCTTGTCGAAGGGTCGAAGCCCTATTTTTCTTATTTGAATTGTCTATAACATCGTTTAAATAGCGATCGCCTTGGGATTATTTTAGTTATGTCCTTTGCTAAGCTGATCATAGGGGTGAATTTGTCGAAGTACTTAAACCATGATTTTCTCGCAAATAATTCAGGACTGCTACGTCAGCCGAACTCTGTTACAGAAAGTTAAGGAGTAATAAGTACCTACTACATTGGTATCTATCTCCTGATAAGCTCTACCAATAACATAATCATTTCTAGTCCAATTCTTAAATAAGAAACGCATTTACGATATGAATATTGCAGTTGTTGGCTTGAGTCACAAAACGGCGACTGTGGAAGTACGCGAAAAGTTGAGCATTCCTGAAGATCGCATGGAAGCAGCGATCGCTCAACTTATGAGCTATCCGAACATTGAAGAAGCTGCGATTTTGAGTACCTGTAACCGCCTCGAATTGTATGTGGTTACTAGCGAAGCTGAAGGTGGCATTCGCGAAATTATGCAGTTCTTGTCGGAATTTAGCCAACTACCTCTACAGTTTCTCCGCCGCTATTTATTTATTTTGCTACGTCAAGATGCCGTTACGCACTTGATGCGGGTGGCTTCAGGCTTAGACAGTCTAGTGTTGGGGGAAGGTCAGATCCTCGCCCAAGTCAAAACTACCCATCGATTGGCTCAACAGCACAACGGCGCAGGTCGTATCCTCAATCAATTATTTAAAGACGCTCTATCCGCAGGTAAACGGGTACGCACCGAAACTGAAATTGGCACGGGTGCAGTATCGATCAGTTCGGCAGCAGTGGAGCTTGCTCAGATCAAGCTCCAAAATCTGTCAGATAAGCACACTACGATCATTGGTGCTGGCAAGATGTCACGCCTATTGGTGAAGCATTTAATTTCTAAGGGCGCTCAAAAAATTGCGATCGTCAACCGATCGCGCAAACGTGCCGAAGATCTAATCAAAGAATTTGAAGCTAGTGGTGCGGAGTTTGATATTCGTCCCCTAGAGCAGATGTTTGATTGCGTGGCAATTTCGGACTTGGTATTTACCAGTACGGCTTCCACTGAGGTAATCATTGGTAAGCAGCATTTGTTAGAAATTGCCGCAAATCACACGGGCTTGACCCTCGTTGATATTTCGGTTCCCCGCAATATTGGCTCCGATGTCAACGAGTTGCCCAACACCAAAGCCTACAACGTTGATGATCTGCAAGCGGTGGTTGCGGAAAATCAAGAAAGCCGCCGTCAAATGGCGATGCAAGCTGAGGTTTTATTAGAAGGCTGTGTGGCTGGTTTTGATCTATGGTGGCGATCGCTAGAGACAGTGCCCACGATCAGCAAGCTGCGTCAAAAGATGGAAATCATCCGCGAGCAGGAAATGGAGAAAGCTCTATCTCGTCTCGGCAATGATTTTGCGGACAAGCATCAGGATGTAATCGAGAGCATGACTCGCGGCATCATCAATAAAATCCTCCATGATCCGATGGTACAGCTTCGCGCCCAACAGGACATCGAGACGCGCCGCAAGGCTATGCAAATGTTGCAAGTTCTCTTTGACCTAGATTCACCTTCTAGTCAACTTAAAGAAGGTTAATAAAAAAGCCGCCAACAGGCGGCTTTTTTATTATTTAGTTGTCAAGTATTGCGATCGCCTAAAAATTATGACTCACAGGAATAGCGATCGCATTCCCAATAACCCAAATTTATCTATTTAAACTTGAACTAACTGCTGATTGTTTATCGCTGAACGAGGTTGAATCGTTTTTTGAATTTCTTCCCCCGATAACTCCTCGGCTAGGCGTAACTCATAGGCTTTTTGCAAATTAAGCCATAGTTCTGCACCAGTCCCAAACCATCGTCCCAGACGTAATGCAGTGTCAGCCGTGATGCCTCTTTGTCCTTTGAGAATTTGCGTAATCCGATTTGTGGGTATATGGAGCGATCGCGCTAGTTCTGATGCACTAATTCCAAGTTCTTCTAGCTCATCTGCTAAGATTTCGCCAGCGTGAATTGCGGGTCTTCCCATAGTTATTTTCTCCTTTAGTGATAATCGACAATTTCGATATTAAATGGGCGATTTTCTGTTTCTGTCCACTCAAAACAAATACGCCATTTGTCATTTATGCGGATGCTGTACTGCCCTTTTCTATCTCCACCTAATGCCTCAAAACGGTTGCTTGGCAGAGCCATTAAGGATTCTTTATCAGGTGCGGCATCTAGAATTTCTAGACGTTTGTATGCTTGTCTTTCAAATGCCTGAAATTCTTTGACGCGATCGCCCTCAGCAAATTTGGCTGTGCGTTTGTCTTTATATTTTTGAGGCATAGGCAAGTTTTATGTGTTACGTCAAGCATAACACTTGTATTCCAATTTCGCAAAAAATCAACCAGCGATCACATTTCGCAAACTATTGATCGCCCCATAAATCACGACTACCAATAATAGTGATCGAGCTTAATGTTAATGCGAGCTTATTTGACTTAAAGTAGGATTTACAGTAATTTGTCCTCAGTATGGCAATTAAATCTCTATGGCTAAATACAATCTTTATAGAATTCCTAAAGCTAGAGAAGAGAGTTTAATCGACAAGCTAAGAATATCTGGCTTGGAGCAAATTAGTGAGCAAAACTTAGAAGGCTTCCATATGAAGTTTTTCTTTTCGAGTCAGCCAGATGAGATTGATATTTGGTGGGTCGAAACATATAAAGGATTTTTAGGAGATTTAGAGACACCCAAGAATCTAATGCACTTTGGAGTCTTACTAATCTCAGGGCAAGAAACTTGCTATGCGGTAAGTCTAGGCAAAGCACATTTTTACTTAAGTCAATTCTGTGATACTGAATTTGGTTTAAACTTGGCAGAAAGAATTATTGACGAAAAAGATCTTAAAATCAAGAACTCTAAATACTATAAAAGTGCTAAAAGTAAGATGATAACGACCTATCAACAAGGTAGCCAAATGACTATTGATAGTGGAGAATCAATGCACTACATCAAGGCTAAAACCATCAATAAAAATATATGGGGGGAAATGGTTAGCTTTGGCACTTCTGTACATTTGAATATAGCTAAAGAACCACATGAGATTGCAAGTCTTATAAATAATATTGAAGATGTCCTCAGACAGCCAACTAGAGTAAAACTACCCAAAGTAGATATTGTCAAAGATAGCAATGAAATTCAACGCTTAGATAAAGTTTTGGCTAGAGCAATATTAAATTCAGGGAACTCTGAAATTAATATTGAAGAGTTTAGTATGTCTGGGGTAGATTTTATTTTTGCAGATAGCTATGAATATAGCCTCTATTTAAAATGGAAAAGTGATGAGGCTGTTCGTCTAAATGAACTCAGTATAAGGTCACTGATTGATTTCTTGAGGAGCAATAGAATAAATCTTGAAGAGCAAATTAATAACCTGAAAGTGAAAGTTCACAATGAGTATGGAAGAGATCATACAAAGCCACTAAAATTCTATCTAGATTTTATTCAGGAAGATGAACGTTATTGTTTAATAGATGGAGTTTGGCACAAGTTCAATCAATCATATGTAGATTTTTTAGAAGAGGAAGTTGACAAGATCGATATAAATTATGAGCCTCGTTTTGATATCAGTTCTGGAATTGATGAGGTTCAATTCAATCAAGATCGTGTAGGTGACGGATACCTAAACTATGATCGAAATTTAAATAGTTTAGGTGGTAGATACTCAGTTGAAAAAATGGATTTATATAAAGATAGCGCTTTGTATTTTGTCAAAAAGGGGACTCCACAAAAACTTTCATATGTAATTGATCAGGCTATAAATACTGTAAAAATACTTCAAAATAATACCGATTCTATTGTAATAGATGAAGAAGTTGTAAATATAAAGACAATTTGTTTGTGGTTGATTCTTGATCGTAGGACGGCAATTGAAAAGCTCTCAGACATCAATTCCATCATTTTTCACATGAAACTTGTGGATTGGAAAAAGAATCTCATAGATGCTGGATTTACCCCCTTAATTAACATTAACTATGTTAGAGAGTAGTGCGATCGCCAATCTTGTAGTTAATGAACGCACCTTATTTTTGTTTTTATTGATACTGACTTGAACACAGTTACAAATTTTTAGTTAGACTGCTGAGTAATAACTTTCAATCTAGGCTCAGCCATGCTTGACACAGCAACACTTGAGCAACGCTTGATAAACCTTGAACAATTAGTTTTCGATCTTCAACATAAATTTAAAAGTCAGTCTAGCTCCGACAATTGGCTCGATAAACTCAGTTCCAAGTTTAGTAACCGAAGATTGGACAGTGTAGCGATGAAGGGCTTCCTTGCATTTAGCAAATAGATAGATCATTGAGGCGATCGTAAGATATCTCAAAGCTATAATGTGAGGTAGCAAAAGATCTTCAGGTTAGGGGTATGACCACAGTATCAATCTTGCCAATATCTAGTGTTAGCGGTGAAAAATCCTATCGGGCGATCGCAGGAGATAAGCAGTGGGTTGGTAAAACTGCGGGGCAAGCTCTAGATGGATTAACTGCTCAGTTAGGTGAAGTTGATTTCAGTGCGCTGATCGTTATCAACAGTTTTCATCCAGATCTATTTTTTAGCGCCGATCAACAAAAACGGTTATCGGAGTTAATGAATTTATGGCGAGTAGCACGCGATCGGGGAGAAACATTACTACTGGAACAACAAGCAGAGCTAGATAATTTAGTTGATGCTGAACTAAGGGCAGCAACTGCACGAATAACCGCCTTAATGCAGTAACTAAGTATATGAATCCCTATTATAGTGCGATCGCAGAACGCGCTAATTATCGTTGCGAATACTGCCATGCTCCAGAATTGGTTTTTAACTTCCCTTTTGAGGTTGAATATATCATCCCTCTCTCCCAGCAAGGGACAAATGACGAGTCGAATCTAGCTCTTGCCTGTCGATCCTGCAATCTTCGTAAAGGCACTCGTATTAGCGGCATTGACAATGATTCAAACAGTAAAGTTCAATTTTTTCATCCAAGACAGAATTTGTGGGGTGAACATTTTCAGAGCGATACGGAGGCTGGCATGGTTATGGGAATTACTGCCGTTGGAAAGGTGACTGTGGAAAATTTAAAGATGAATAGCGCTGCTCAAGTAGCTGCTCGAAAACTATGGATTCGTTTGGGTTTGTTTCCATAATTATTTCTACATTTGTCTAATTGATCGTCTACAGCAAACCCTTTAGCAGATAGATGATTGATGCGATCGCCTGAAAATCAAGACTCAAAGTACAAGCGATCGCCTTTATATAGATAGATTGTTAATGCGATCTCCAAAGTAATTAAGCCATAATTGCATTACAAACCAAAATTTATCTGACTCGAATATATATGGAAAATGAGAAGATCAAAGCAATACAAAATATCTTTAGTTCTAGACTCGACACATTGAGCCATCTCTTAAAGTTAGCAGAGAGTCATTTCGGAGCTGATGTGGAATCTATATTGCAGCGCCGCATAGCTCCTGATATGTTGCCCTTCGGTACACAAATTGTATTTACTTGCAATCAGCCCCGCAACTTTGCCTTGTGGTGCTTAGGACAGGCGGCGAACAACTTACCTCCCGACGTAGCATCCCTAGATGAAGCTCGCGGTCATATTTCATCTACAAAGGAACTTTTGGCAAGTATCAATGTTAGCGATACCATGCTTGCAGAGATCAAGCGGATTGAACTTGGGGAAGGTCTATACCTCGAACTATCTGGACTCTCATATGTGGATGATTTTCTGATGCCAAATTTTTACTTCCATTTGACCACAGCCTACAATATCCTGCGTATGGAAGGAGTACCCATAGGTAAGCGTGATTTCATGATGCATTTGATACCTTTTGTAAAGCATCAAGGTAATTCATAACATGGAGTAAAAAATGTCTTTATCTGAATCAATTAGTATCCAGCAGCTTTTTGCCAATGACTTGGCACGTATGGAAGAATTATTAACTGTCTTTGGTGAGGCTTTTGAAGAAGTTGATACCTATAGCTCATCGCGACCAAATAATGCTTATCTCCAGCGTTTATTAGGTCGCGATTATTTCATTGCGATCGCCGCGTTAAAAAATGGAGCAGTAGTTGGAGGTCTTGCCGCTTACGAGCTACAGAAATTTGAACAAGAGCGGAGTGAAATTTATATTTATGATCTAGCTGTTGCCGCCGCACATCGACTTGAAGGCATTGCCACGGCATTAATTAACGAATTAAAAAAGATTGCTGTAGCCCGAGGAGCTTACGTTATTTTTGTGCAGGCTGACCTTGGCGATGACCCTGCGATCGCACTCTATACAAAGCTGGGTGTGCGTGAAGATGTGCTTCATTTTGACATTGCCGTTGACGATAACTTATGAGCTAGCTTTTGAGCAAAACTTTTCTTGCCTAAAGAATGATTGTGTTTGGATCATCGACTAAAGTAAACTTTTGTTAACGCATTTCATGATCACAAAAAATATTGTGTGATGCAAAGCGCTACGCATCATGTTTTTATAAACTCTTTTAAAAAATTAAAGGTAAAGCGATGAGTTCAACTAAAGTAAAAGGTTTTGCTGGTGGTTCGGGGCAGAAGAAGAAGAAAGCCCCCAACAAGCATCAGGTGGCAGCCAATCGCTATGATGAAATGAAGGATAAGGGCTTGCCAGAGTTCAATATTTACATCCGCATCAAGGGCAAAGAATGGGTTCCTGCGGGTTCGATGGCAGTGGAACGCAGCAACTTAATTAGTCGGGCGATCTTCCAACAAGAAAAAGAGCTGCTAAAAGGTGCTGTGCGTCTCTATCCAATCCTGCGTAAGTATCAAGAAAATCTTGAATATGGCTATCGTCTTAAGGAGTTTCCTGATGAAGAGATCACCGTTGCAGTGATACCAGAACCTACCCTTGGTGACAAGTTCCAATATGCTTTTAGCAAGGCAAAGGAATACTTTAATAGTGTGACTAAAAAGAAGGAAGCGAAATAGAAAAGACTCTATTGCAAAATTCCCTAAAAAGCATTAAAAGCAGCGCTTTACGTTGCTTTTAATGCTTTTTAGCGTCAGTTAGATATAACCATTTGCACCATTTTGCACTTTCATCGAACTCACGCCTTATGGGACAAGCTAAAACCAAAGGATAGGTGGCGGCGCTTTGCGCCGCCACCTATCCTTTGGTTTTAAGGAATGATCAATTTTGGACTGTTGTACCAGTTATAGGTGGAGCTATCGGGGTTTTCATCAATTCCCAACTTACTCTCTGCGCCATCTACTCTAATCCTAACCAGATATTCTCCCGCTTTAACATTGGTGATCGGAATATCAATGACAGAGCTAGTGCTAGGTAATGGTGGGCGATCGAACATATATACCTGTGGATCATTCAGAGTCCATTCATTCAGTGCCAAGATTACTTTTTGCTTTTCTCTCACTAGTACATCTAAATGTACTGTGACGATCGCAGATCGTAGATCCTCTTCAATCTCTTCCACATCATGCACCTGAATTTCGACTAGGGTCGGACAGAGAACCAATGCCATTAGATTAGAAGCGATCGCGTTGGTAATTAGTGGTGAAGTACTCGCCATGCGATGGATAACCTGCAAACTCTGCACTCCCGCTTGGAGCATTGGCAAAGGCGTTGCTTCCAAAGAGAAGATGATTTCCCGATCTTTGATTTCTGTGGGAGTAACCGTCAAGTCTCCAATTTGAATTTGGACGGCATCATTGCTAGTATCGACTTGATTGAGTAAGTTTCTGCCCCGAATCACTAGAGTGCTACCAATCGTAATCTGTTCAAAGCGACTGCCCTGCACCATTATCTGTTCTATGTAAGGAGCATTACTAAAGGGTGTAATCCCCGCAGGAGAGGTATCACGAATTGGTAATGCCCTTTGGAAGTTTTCCCTTCCTTCAATCACGACCAAACAAGCACGGTAAGCGATTGATAGAACGTAGGGGGCTTGATAGACTGACCAAGTTTTGGAAAGATCCTCCAAGGTAATATCCACGGGGACAATCGTCACAAGCTGAATCTGATCCGCCAGATCAGAATCTATTAAAAATGGCAATGTCGAGTCATTACAAGTGGAACGAATCAAATCGGGAGTGAGAATGCGCTTGTCTGCTAGCGTACTGACGATACTTCCCAAAACTCGCTGGGGTTGCAGCTCGACATCATTGCCGTAGCAACTCATCATGTAGTAGAGATCGATCGCCACTTGACGATTAAGGGGATTACCTTTAGTGCGATTGGGGGTAGAGTCATAGTTTGCCAAAGCAGGGTTGCTTGCCACCTGATACAAGTAGATATTCACACCCACTTCAGGCGCTCCTGACGAAATATTCGCAGGGGGCAAAGTAGTCACCCTCGCGCCTTCGATATCCTGTTGCAAGACTGTTTGTAATACCCTTTGGAGAGTTGCCGTAACTGTGGCGATCGCTAAATAATTACTCATCGGTACTACTCATCACTACTCATCGGTATTAACTAAACCTAATTTCAATGCTTTCACAATTGCCTGAGTGCGGCTAACTACGCCCAACTTCTCAAATACACTGGTTAAATGGGCTTTGACTGTGGCGATCGTCACATGGAGATACCCAGAAATCTGTTCATTGGAAGCTCCTTTGATCAACCAATGTAAGACTTCATGTTCGCGATCGGTCAAGTGAATTTGATTTTGACTTTGATTTTGACATTGTAGCGATCGCCCTGCATAGAAGTGGAAAATCCGAAAAAAACTAGTAGCAATGTCAGGAGGTAAAAATATTTCCTCATTCATCACCGTTGAAATTGCTTCATAGAGTTGACTTCCAATCTTTTCCTTAGTCACATAACCCCTAGCCCCTAGCTGCATCGCCCGAAAAATCAACTCGTCATCACGGTGTGTTGATAAAATCAACACCTTGCCATGATAGTCCAATTTTTTGAGATCCATTAATACTTTGAATCCACTATCTTGGGGTAACTGCACATCCAACTGCACATCTAAAAGAATGAGAGTGGGCTTCTGCTCGAGGACTAATTTAAGTGCTTGATCACTACAGGTCGCCTCGCCAACAATCTTAAACTGCAAATAGCAATCATCACTATAAAACCCTAATAAAGTATGTAAGCCCCTCCGAAAATTATGATCATTTTCTACCAACAAAACCGACACTATTTGAGTTGTTGTCGTCATAGACTATTCTGTGTAGCATTTTGAACGATTGAAATTGCAGAGATACATTAATCAAGACTTTTCTTAACAAAGACAAGGACAAACTATTTGCCCTTAACGGAATGTGATGACTCTGTTACGGCACTTTGCCATTGGGTTAAAACCCAGACAAATTCTTATAAAGTCCGATTACATCGAAATTTATAAGAATCTCTGTTTACTACTTAAAATCTCAATAGACCGTAATTGTTTGCATTTGTTAACATTTTTTTAATTAATTCTTAGTATTTAAACTTGACTTAACCTTGAGCGTTTTTTAGCAATTAGATTTTAATCGAAGTATAGACTAAAGTCTAATAACCCTTCTAACTAATCTTACCTAATCTATATGCCTATAGACATAGTTAAAGGGTGGCATATGGCACTAGACTACTTCGCCCCGGGTGTGTACGTCGAAGAGGTTGACAGAGGCAGTCGTCCCATCGAAGGCATCAGCATGAGTGTGGCGGGTTTCGTGGGTTTCACCGAAGATGTACGTGGTGATGCTGAGCTATTCAAACCGATGATGGTAACTTCATGGGATCAATACCGTGAATATTTCGCCGCACCCGGTTCTGATGGATATACAGATTTTGATGCTTACTTGCCTTTTGCTGTCAGTGGTTGGTTCGTCAATGGTGGTGGACGCTGTTGGGTAACTAGCATTGGCACACAATTACCAGGGTCTCCACCACCTCCTCCCGAAGCCACAGCTTTGCGGATTGGTACTTCCAGCAATCGCCCTTCTTTGATGTTTAACATCAAGCCTGCTGACGCTGCGGAAAGCCAACTAGCATTGGCAAGCAGTAGTGGTAGCGATCGCATTAAAGTTTTAATCCGCGAAAGCACTCCCAAGCCCCTAGCTGAAGATGCGCCTGAAGATGCTGAAGAGCCTTTAAATACAGGTGAATTCTTTACCGTGATCGTGACTCGTGACGGTGAAGAATTAGAAAAATATGAATATGTATCGATGAACCCCGAAGTTGCGACGGAAGTTGCCGACTATGTGGTTACTGCGATCGCCGATTCAGAATACATCACCATTGCCGATATCTCCACCAATGGACAGCCTCTCTCGCGTCGTCCCGCCAATGGCTCCTACGAAATTGCTCCACCTCCATATATTTCATCGATTGAGCGATTCTCCCGTGATCTCCTAGGACAAAGAGATGATCGCACAGGCATCCAAGGGATGTTTGAAATTGACGAAACTGCGATGATTGCTTGCCCAGACTTGATGCGTGTCTACGAAGCAGGTCTGATCGACATCGATCAAGTGCATGGAGTCATGGAAATGATGCTCAGTATGTGCGAAAACTCCTTCCCCGGTCCTGCATTTCGGATGGCAGTAATTGATCCGCCTCCAATTAAGCCTTCTAAGGGTATGGAAGCCGTCAGCCCCGATCGCCAAAAGCCTCAAGATGTCGCCCAATGGTTGAGTATGTTTAACCGCCGTTCCATGTATGGCGCTCTTTACTATCCTTGGATCAAGGTTCCCAATCCCCGCAAAGGTGGCAAACCTTCCTACGTTCCACCCTGTGGTCATGTCATGGGTCTCTGGTGTCGCACTGACCAAAGCCGAGGCATTTTCAAAGCGCCAGCTAATGATACCCCTAGAGGTGTGATTGGACTCGCTTACGAAACCAATATGCGTGAGCAAGAACTGCTCAACCCCATCGGCATTAACTGCATCCGTAACTTTGCCAGCTACAATCGCGGCTTCAAAGTATGGGGCGCACGCACCCTCGTTGAGCCAGACAACATTCAATGGCGTTATATCAGCGTTCGCCGCTTAATTAGCTACATTGAGAAGTCCATTGAAATCGGTACGCAGTGGGTCGTCTTTGAACCCAATGACACCGACCTCTGGGCAAGAGTTAGTCGTACCGTCAGCAACTTCCTCGAAGGACTATGGCGCAACGGTGCTTTATTTGGTGGCGCAAGTACTGAAGCCTTCTATGTCAAGTGTGACGCTACTTTGAATACTAACGAAACTATGATGATGGGTCGTTTATATATCGAAGTTGGTATCTGCCCCGTCCGTCCTGCGGAATTTGTAATCTTCCGCGTCAGTCAGTGGTCTCCCAATAGCTAGTTGACTTATCATTAAGGGTTTGAGGATCAAAAGATTCTCAAACCCTTTCTCTTAAGGAACCTATCACTTTCTTAAGATTTGTGGTGTTCTAAATCTAGACCTACAGTCTTATCTCTTAAAATAAGCAACTATGCGATCGCTTAACAGCAGTAGCTAATCCAAAGCCAATCAAACAATCCCATAAAACTTATAATTTAAGGAGAAAAAATGGCTGAACTTATACCAATTCCAACTAGTCGATACTATGTATCATTTGAGGGATTAGAAGAGAAACTCATCAAGAGTGTATCTGAGGTTAGTTTCTCAGGACAAACAGCAGGGCATGAAAAGCCCCTTGCTTCTACTAAAGGTGGAAAAACCCTTTGGCAAAGTACATCATCAGGTTTTGAAGAGAACCCCAACGTTACTATCGAAGTGTATGTAACCGATGATATGTCTTTTTACAATTGGATGTTGGACACTATGCCCAAGAGTGAAGGTGGCAAAGGGCTATGGTCTCAAAGGCGTAAAGCAGGTTCCATCGTCGCCTACACCAGTGAAGACAAAGAAGCAATCCGATGGAATCTCGTCAATTGCTGGATCAAAAGCTACAAAGTTAGTGATTTTAACTCTGAGAGTAAAGATTTGGCAGTCGAGACATTTGAAATTATTGCTGAGCAGATTAACCGCGTCCCTGTATAACACTAGAGGATAATTTTATCTTTTAGTGACATAGAGACATAGACATTTCGTCTTTAGTCAATGCTTTACTAAGCTTGTCTTTTAACTTGCAAAAGTGCTGACACACTTTCGTGAATTAGTATAAGCATCTGGGTTCATTAGATACGTAACTTAACGTATTACTATCAATATTTCTGAGGTCAATCAATTATGGCAGCTGGCGAAGTTTTAGCCTGTTCTAAGTATTATTTTGAGATCGATCAACTGGCTGATTTGATTATCAAAAGTGTTGGCGGCATTAGTACTACTCTGCAAACAGCAGGGGATAGTAAATCCTATGGGGTCTCTAAAGCTGCCAAATCTGTAATCCAAGCTACAGTTACAGGTGTCACCAATGGCAAACTTACTGTGGAGTTTGTTTGTACAGCTGGGGATGAAAGGCTAATGCAATGGTACAGCGACTCCCATACTGAGCCTTTGGGCGGAGGAGGTTCCAAAACTAAGGGTGTACGTCGCACAGGTAAAATTAGTCTTTACAATCAGGGCGGAGAAGAAGCCGCCAGATGGGAAGTAAAGGGAATGATGCCATCTAGTTACAAATCCATCAAGCTAGAGGCAGGTGCAGAGGGACTTGCTACAGAAACTGTTGAGTTTGTATATGAATCTTTGCATCGCGTTGCGGTGTAGTCATGAAGTTAGGATATGAGAAGCCAAGATTCTCATATCCTAACTTCAAAAAATAAAGGTAATTGTGATGACAGCCAGCGCCACTCAACTTGAATATTTAACTAATTCCCGCTTTTACATAGAGATTACCTTACAAGGTAGTACAGAGCAGGTTGATGGCTACTTTATGGAATGTAGTGGCTTGACCCGCAGTCAAGAAGTAATTGAGATTATGGAAGTAACTCCCCAAGTATGGGGTAGAAGCAACTCTAGTAAAGGGCGTGTTATACGTACTAAGCTGCCGGGAAATGTTAAGAGTGAAAATATTGTGTTGCGGCAGGGTTTGACGATTTCTATGACCCTTTGGGATTGGCTAAAGGCAGTCGAGGATGGTAATTGGTCAAAACAAATGCGTGATGGCGATATTACTATTTACGATCAAGCAGCAACGGAAAAAGCAAGATTCCGCTTTAATGGTGCTTGGCCCGTTCGGTATAAGTTGTCGGACTTTAAGGCTGGTACTGGCGAATTTGCGGTAATCGAAATAGAATTGAGTGTTACAGACTTTCTCAGGATTAAGTAAGGATTAAATAGAGATCAATGATTCAAACTCAGTTTGAATTTACTTTGCCTAAGGGCTATGTCGATAGCGATGGCAATGTACATCGTAAGGGTGTGATGCGTTTGTCTAGGGCGATCGATGAGATTACTCCCATGCGCGATCCAAGGGTGAGGGCAAATCCTGCCTATGCCACGGTAGTAATCCTGTCAAGGGTAATTACGAAGCTGGGTGGTCTGGAGGAGGTCAGCACAATGATCGTCGAAAATATGTTTGCCACTGACTTAAATTATTTGCAAAAGTTTTATCGCCAGATTAATGATTTGGGTGATACGGCTTGGGAAGTAAATACTGAATAGACTCTATGGATTGGAAAATTCTATGCAAATGCCTCAAAGTGGTGAAAATCGCTCTGTGATTCTCACCACTTTGAGATTTCATTGAACTGATGTTGAAATATGGCAAAGCAAGAGCTATTGGTACAAACTAAACCTCCAAAAGCTTCTTTTGCTGTAGAAAATAGCGATCGCTTATTGATGGTTTGCGATATTTTCGACAAATGTAGTCATTTAGGTTAAATAATTTAGTATTTCAGTAACAAAGTAAGACGCTAACCAGTAGAATTCGATTATAGTCAGCATCACTATTCAAACCCAAGCAACGAGCAGAGCATTCAGCAATGACGAGAGAGTTTGATTTTCTTCCTAATTTGCCAAAATCAGATCTTGACGATCGCACTTTTGCGGAATTAGTAAATGAATGTTTATTAAGAATTCCCCGTTATTGTCCAGAATGGACAAACTATAATCCTAGTGACCCTGGCGTTACGCTAATTGAACTATTTGCTTGGCTAACCGATCAGATGTTGATGCGGTTTAATCAAGTTCCTCGCCGTAACTACATTGCCTTTCTAGAACTACTGGGCATCCGTTTACAGCCACCGACTTCTGCCCAGACAGATATTACCTTCTATCTCACTGCTTCTCTTCCTGACACCTATATAATTCCTAAGGATAGTGAAATCGCGACTCTCCGTACTGAAGACGAAGAAGCAATTATCTTTAGTACCAATCAACCCCTAGTAATTGCGAAGCCACGAATTTCCCATTTACTATCTGCTCCCAGAACTGACGATCGCCCTGAGTCCTTTCGCGATTTACTCCAAGATGTTTGGACAGAGGACAACATTGAGCAATGGTCAGGGCAAGAAATTCCCCTATTCAGCGATCCTCCTGAACCGAACAACTGCTTTTATATTGTCTTTACCGAAGATCGCCCCGTCGATGGCAATGTGATCGCCATTAACTTCAAAGGTGCATCGGCAACAACCACGGGGATCAATCCCAATAGTCCACCACGATTTTGGGAGGCTTGGAATGGGTATGCATGGCAATCGGTACTTTTAAAGGAAAATGACGATCACACAAGGGGATTTAGCTTTAGTTCCTCACCAGAAGAAGGGGTTAACCCCGCACAGGGAGCAGAAGTAATCTTACACTTACCCCTAAATTGGAATGTTGTCCAATTTGCGACCTATCGCGGCAGATGGTTACGCTGTAGTTATGTTGAGCCGATGAACAATCAATCTGGCTACAGTCATCCTCCCCAAATTATTGGTATGAGTGTTAGATCCGTTGGCGGCACAGTCACAGTCACCCAATGCTCCACAATGACTAATGAGATTGTTGGGGAAAGTGATGGCACATCGGGACAATTGTTTCAATTGCAAAACCGACCAGTTTTACCAAGGGCAGCGGATGAATATGTATTAGTTATTCCTGCCGTTGGTTTACCGCAAATCTGGCATGAAGTAGAGGACTTTTCGGAATCTACGGATAGCGATCTGCACTATGTTCTGGATTCCACTTCGGGAACGATTCAATTTGGACCCTTTGTGCGATCGCCAAATTACCAAAGTCAGCATATTTTGCAACGGATGCGGGTACAAGGTGACCCTATGCAGAGGGCGATCGTCAATGGTATTGGCGCTAATGGTACTCTTGCCAATCAAGCTGATAGCGCTAATCTTGTCAATGCCAGTAACGCGGCGACGACAGGCACACAGTACGGAGCCGTACCACCTAGGGGTGCAGTGATCCAGATCGTCAAATATCGCACAGGCGGAGGCTTCCGTGGCAATGTTCAACGGGGCAGTATTCAAGTTGCTAAAAGTGCGATTCCCTATGTGGCAAGTCTGATTAATCATGTCTCTGCCTACAACGGTACAGATGCAGAGTCCCTTGATGACGTGGTGATGCGCGTACCTAAAATTTTAAAAACCCGCGATCGCGCTGTCAATCAAACGGATTTTGAATATCTCACCCTTCTTGCTGGGGAAGGCAATGTCTCACGGGTGCTTTGTTCTTCTGCAAAACGAAAGGAAGATGCGGGTATTGTCAAATTACTAATTGTGCCGAAGGTACGCACTGAAGGTATAGAACAAGGTCAAGGCATCCACCCCGATGAACTAATGATTACGCCGCAACTGACAAATAAAGTCCTGACCTACTTGGAGGAGCGAAAAATGCTGGGAGTGCAGATCCAACTGGCATCACCCCAGTATGTCGGAGTCTCAGTCCAGACCGAGATTAACCTCGAACCTTCCTATACCAACCCGCAAGTTCAACAAGAGATCGTCCAACAGGTCAAGGTGATGCTCTATCGGTTCCTCAATCCGATTACGGGAGGTATCCAAGGTCAAGGTTGGGAATTTGGTCGTCCTGTCTATCCCTCGGATATCGTTAAACTTTTGCAAAGTGTACAGGGCATTAGATTTTTAGGCACAGTTCAACTTTTTGAATTGCGCTATGAAAATAACCAGTGGGTGAGACGACTTGCTCCGCAACCCGTGATCGACCCGGGTACATCGGGTTTGATTTGTTCTTGGCGCAGTCCTCGTCTACGTTCTAGCCACGTCATTAATATTGTTAACTAAATCTCTATGCCCTCCCCAAGTAAGCTACAAGCTCTTAGCATTCAACTGATCTCCATGAAGGCTCCCAATGTCTCCGATCAGAGTCTGAATAGTGCTGAGCAAGCTAAGGACAAGCGGGACAATGGAGGGATTGCCGAGTTGGATGTGGCTGCCAGTTCCTGCCAGCTTTTGATCAATCCTGGAGATCCTAGTGAAATTATCGTTAAAATCAAAAATACTAATGCCCGACCGCTAGTTGTTAACTTGCGCTTAGAAGGTGATTTTCCTAATCAGTGGTGTCGGATTGGGATGGAAGGCGATCGCATTCCTGCCTATGGTGAAATGGAAGCCGTTCTCTATTTTCAAGTGCCGATAGACTTCTTTGAAAATCAAGAAGCGATCGCCCATGATCAAGCCTTAACCATCAATTACCACGGTCATCTGCATATATACGGAGGTTACGCAGATCCGACCGATACCCCTACTCCAAAACTTGAGGGTAGCAACAGTGCTAGTTCTGAGGTCTTAACACCAATGGTAAAATTAGAACTATTGGACATTGCTCCTATTCATCTCTATATTCGTCCCCATAGCCTTTATCTAGGGTTTTTACCTGATATTTTCCGAGAAGTTGACTTTGTGGGGCGACTGCTAAAGATTTTTGAAGAATCCCTTGAGCCTGATGTCCAGATTTTTAACGCACTCTGGGCATATGTTGACCCAATCTTAGCGCCTGAGACGATGTTACCGTTTCTCGCCCATTGGGTCGGTTGGGAAATGTCACCATTGCTAGATGTTAAACGGCAGCGCTATTTGATTAAGCAGGCAATGCAGATCTATCGTTGGCGCGGTACTCGCAGGGGATTACGTTTTTACATTCACCTATTTACGGGTTTACCCCTAGATGAGCATTTACCAGAGGGACAAAAGCATATTGATATTTTTGAGGTGACAGGTAGAGGATTCATCTTAAATGAAGCTCAATTAGGCGTTGATGCTTCGGCGGGTGGCGGCAGACCTTTTCATTTCATTGTCCGTATTCGCAATGATTTGCCGAGCATGATCAATACCGATCTAATTCATCAAATTATTGAACGGGAGAAGCCTGCTTTTTGTACCTATGATTTGGAAATTATTTAGCCCAAAATCTTCAGACTTAAACTCTCAGACTTAAATTCTCAGATTTAAAAATCATCCATGAAAAACTTTCCCGATCCTGAAATTCAATCCTTTGAGCGGCTACAAGTCTCCGATGGCTTGATGATCAATAGCGAACGTTGGCAGCTTGCCCATGCTTATCACCATCAACGTCAAAACGTTCTCTATCAATCTCTATTCTCTCCCGGGATCGTCTGCGGCTTGGGAGTCGCGCCAATAACTGCGCCGATGGATATGCCTGCAAAATTTCGGGATGATCGTTGGGTACAGATTCAGCCGGGGATTGCGATTGATGTGCATGGCAATTTTATTGTCGTGCCATCGCCTCTTGATTTTCGGATCTCGACCGCAGCCTATGAGCAACGGATTGATACGGTCTATTTAGTTCTCAGCTATGTTGATCCTGCGAAGTTGAAGCGTTCAGAACATAATGAGATATTGGTGGAAACCTTCAGGATCAATGAAAAAACCGATCCACCTCTAGATACAGATATTGAATTATGTCGTGTGGCGATCGCGGAAGGACAGTTAGCGATTCAACAACCGACTGACATCATCCATCCGCAAATTTCGCAATTGGATTTGCGCCATCGCCTATCGATCAAGCTAAGACCTGAATATAATCTAGCGATCGCCTGTTGTGTTAATAACCAGACTAGCGATCAGAGTGAGCATAATATCTCTCGGAGTTTTGATTTCTTGGGACAGGCTACAGCGAGCATGACTCCACAGCTTGCTAATATTTCGGTCATTGATCAACTAAGTATTAATGATGACTTGACTATTGAGAAATTAATTAATTACCAATTAATTCACATCCAAGAGAGTCAAATTTCTAGCCTCACTGTCAATACCCAAGACGCTCTACAAAGATATGTTAAAGCAGGTGGCTTATTGTTGATCGAAGTGGCGATCGCCAATACTAGAGTTGAAAGTTTACTTTCTATTTATGACGAACTTCAAAATGCTCATCACAAACTCCAAACCAACACGAAGAATCACCTCAATAAGCTCAATGGAGATATCTCTTTTAACGATGGCAATGAATCCGATATCATTCAGGCTCAGTTATTAGAAGAGCTGGAAGCGATCGCTGCCGAATTAAATATGTATCGCCAAGAACTCACTAACTCCTTAAGTAGCTTAATCCCCGAAATTAAGGCAATGCGATCTTTTGCTGAACTAAATCACGATCATCCACTCCGCAGTCAACCATTCTTATTCCATCAACTACCTATCTTTGCCGAACAACCTTTACAAGTACTAACTAGCAATGGAGTGATCACTGTATTAGGCAATCTATCTTCGATTTGGGCTGGTCAGAGCGATCGCTTACTCACTAGAGAATGTATTCGCACTTGTCAAGAATTGGGCATCAACATCCTTAACTATGCCGCCCAACGTCATCGAATTATGCAAGCCATGCAGGTCAATCCCCAGTACACAAGTAACAGTGATCAACCGATCAAGGAGCAGCGTCGTATTACCAATATGTATATCTAGAGGCTTTGACTGCGCTCAGCTATCGTATATTGGTGGCTGAGCGTAGCCGAAGCTATGAAAGAGATAGAGAACTTTATTTGATTTCTTTGTGAGGTTAATCTAATTATGTCTTCCATTCGTCAAGTCTTTCCCATAGTTCTTAGTCTTCAGATCGCCGTTGCCGTTGGTGTTACAGGTTGGATTTCCTTTAGTAGTAGCGAAAAAGCGATTAAGAAGCTAACTACTCAACTTTGTGATAATCTAAATTATCGAGTTGAACAGCAAATAGGTTCCTATCTTGATCGCTCTATTCAAAGTAATCAAGCTCTATCCTTTGCCCTGAATAAAGGTAATATTAACCCCGATAATATTAGCGAAGTACAGGAATATATTTTCAACAAATCTCAAGAACTTCAAGTTAATAATATTCTCTTCTTTGGCAATAAAAATGGATCAATGGTGGGGGTTGATCGGCTTGCTGATTCTAGCCTTTTATTACGAATTCGGGATAATACTACTGCGCCCAACCGCCCGACCTACGAGCTAAATGAGCGGGGAGAACGTGGCAAAATTGTAATGAATGAAATCTATGACCATCGCGATCGCCCTTGGTATAAAGCTGCAAAAGAGATAGGAGCGCCTGTGTGGACTTCTGTGTTTGTCAGTACCACCGATGGCGAACTGACTACTACCAAAGCTACTCCTATTTACGACAGTAAGGGAGAATTTCAAGGTGTGGCGGGAGTAAATATTTCTCTAAAGCAAATCAAGCAATTTATGCAGGAGATTCGCCCCACAGATAAGTGGCATTTATTTTTGGTGGAATCCGATGGGAAGTTAGTGGGTAGCACTGCCGATGAGCCTGTATTTCTCAAAGATGGTAAAAGCATACAACGCTTTGATGCGTCTCAAAGTGGCAATCCACGCTTACAGAAGGTGGGACAGTTGGTGCAAGAAAAGTTTGGTGGATTTGGGAATTTAGAAAATTCCCAAATTCTTGAATTTGAATCTAATGGTGAAACCTACTTTGTAAGCACCCACAAACTGGACAATAAAGATCAGCCTGATTGGTCGGTGGGAATTATCGTGCCAAAATCAGTTTTTATGGAGGAAATTGACGCAAACAACCGTCTAACCATCGGCATCATCGTCATTATGCTGGGTGTTAATATCATCATCGGCTTAGCGATCGCTTCATGGTTACTAAAGCCCATCAAAGAACTAATGAACGCCGCCAAAGAAATTGAGGAAGAAACCTTTAATCCTGAAGAGTTGCAGGATGTTGCGACTCGCCAAGATGAATTGGGACAAATGGCAAGGGTTTTTCAGGAAATGGGTAATACCATTGCCGAGCGTCAACAGGGAATGCTGAGTCAACTGCATAAGCTGCGCCTAGAGAAGGATGAGGCTAAAAAAGCAGCGATCGCTTCACAAATGGGGCAAACTAACTCATTACAACTGATTTTGCAGCGTTCACGAGCTGTGCGAGAGAAAAGATAACTACAGGAGTATATGGCGATGCCCGCGAATCATGTTGGTTTAGAAATCCCCAAGAAAGAGTTAAATTTTAAAGTTGGTGAAGCGGGTAATTCTTTTCCCGTGATCGTCGTCAATGAGAGTAATCAGTTCTCTAGCTTTCAGATTGAGCTGATTGCCGCAGGTGCTGATGCTGATGCCATTACCTATGAATGGTATACGATCTCTCCCGATGTCAGCGTCAAGATTCCCCCAGGGGATCTGGTGGAGTTTATGGTTTCGATCATTGAACCACCGATCGCTGGTTTTATGGGCATCATGAACATCACGGTACGCGCCTTCTCGATGGAGCTACGCGAAGAGAATCGGGAGATTTTGCGAGTCAACCTACAGGAAGGAGCTAGCCGTGCCATTCTCAAGGTCAATGTTCCTTCCCAAAAACTACAAGCAATCCCCCTTAATGATCTAGAAATCCCTGTTTTAATCAGCAATCTTAGCCAACAAAATACTAATGTCACCCTCACCTGTGTAGATTTGCCCCCATTTTGGTTTCCCAATGGGCATATCCAACAGTTGCAGCTCAAAGCAGGCGCACAGATTAGTACTTCCTTCTTATGTAATCTACCCTTTGATGAAGAGGCGATCGCTAAGACCTATCCCTTTACGATCAATGTTTCCCACACCAATGGACTGCCTTCGCAATTGCAGTGCAATCTCGAAGTATTACCTAAAGGCGAGTTGTCGGTTAGCTGTCCTGAAAAACTACAAACTATTCCTAATCAACAGCCTTGGCGCTCTTGGTGGAAAACATGGTGGAAATTTTGGCGATATACCCCTGCGATTTTTAATCTCACGGCAGTCAATGCTAGTAACTTAAATCAAACGATTAGTTTTGAAGTAGAGAGTGCCTATTCCAGTAATACTGAAGATTTTAGCTATGAGTTTTTGCCCAATGAGTCAGCAGTTAACCCCTTTAGTCAGTCAGAACTAATCTTGCAAATCGATAAGCCTAGACCTTGGCTTGGTAGAGAGCAGCAGTTAGAGCTATTAATCAAGGCAAATTGGCAAGATACGCGGGTGAATACCGTAGATGAAATCCAAGCGATCGAAGTGATTGTTAAGCCAATTATTTCGATCTGGTGGTTATTAGTTCTTTTCTTTATTTTGATGTTTATTCTTGGGTTATTGCTAGGATTTAATCCCAATAATCCTTTCTTACCCCACAAAGGAGCCGTCACCTCCGTGCAGTACGATGGCATTGGCAATCACGCTGTTAGTAGTTCTAACGATCGCACAATTCGCACTTGGGAAGTGGAAGGTTTTCACACACTGTTTGTGAAGTATGACCTAGGCGTATTGACGGAAGCTCAAAAAGCCATTAGAACCGTCCGCTATCGCCCCTTTAATAATGATCTTCTCGCCGCAGGATTAGAAAATGGTGAGATCCAAATCCTAAATACCCAAGGTAGCCAGCGCCCGATCGCGACCTTTAGTAATCAAAATGACGATCGCGTCTTTGGACTGGAATATACACTTGATGCGCGTAATCTCTTTAGCGGTCATGGCAGTGGTTTACTACTGCGTTGGGATTTACAAAATTTATTTACCAATCCGCCGACGCAACCTAGACAAACTAAGCAGTTTGATTTTGCGATCAATGCGATCGCTCTTGTGGGCAATGATAATGACAATACCCTAGCGATCGCAGGGCGTTACAACCAGCTAGTCCTCTGGAACTGGGTTACTGACACCACCAAAACTCTGACCTATCCCAACTCAGGTGGACAGGACGACTATATCCAAAGTATCAGCGTCCCCGAGCGCCAACGCAATCTCCTCGCCACTGCGGACAACCAAGGCTACATCACCCTCTGGAACTTGAATAATTGTTTACCTAATAACAACAGTAGCGGTCAAGTCGGGAGCCAGCCTTGTCAACTGGTTGAAGTATGGAAAGATGCTCACAAGGCTAAACCCGTCCGCTCGATCGCTTTTAGTAATCAAGGTTGTTATTTGGTTAGCGGTGGCGACGATGGTGAGGTAAAGCTATGGGGATTAACCAGTAATGGTCGTAGGGCATCGGGTGAACTGAATGGCAAAACTATGATCACTTCTAATACGCCCGTTACGGCTGTTGATATTGATCTCACCCCCAAAGAAATCTTGGTCTTGAGTGGAACTGCTGAGGGGAAAATTCTCAGTCAAAAAACTAATCGTGTCCCTGCCCTTGGCTGCGATCAGACTAAGTGACCCAAGTAATGCTTGGTTTCTACTAATCCCCAAAAGCAAAAAAAACTCGCTTAGCGAGTTTTTTTGCTTTTGGGGATTGATCTGAGTGATTACAGATCACCACCGCCAGCAGATAGTAAGAAAATGATGACGGGGCCAGAAATAACAATTAAAGCTAGACAAGTTAATTGAAAAATTAGCTGAAAGTTAATGCCTGATAGGGTAGAAGTAAGAAATTCCATAGCAGTTTCTTAAAAAAAATTGGTTAATCACAAAAGATTGTAGCGTTATTCTAGCAATCATCGTTAACAAATCGCGCTCAAAATTATTAACGTCAGTTCGGGCTAAGAAACATCCCTCATCCCCCAACCCCTTCTCCTAAGCTGGGAGAAGGGGAGCAAGACGCAGTTTTCCTGTTCCCTCTCCCGTTCTGGGAGAGGGCTAGGGTGAAGGTTTCAAGTTATCTCGAACTCACGTTAAATAAAAGCCAGTTTTTCACCATTTGCGCCGCGCGAAGCGCGGCGCAAATGGCGATGTTGAACTCACGTTAACTATGGACAATTCAAATGAGAGAAATAGGGCTTCGACGCTTCGACAAGCTCAGTGCATCGCTTCGCTCAGCCAGCAATATACTATGGCTGAGCGAAGTCGAAGCCTCTTGAATTTATTTGGAATTACTATAAGTTGTTGAGCTTAATCGTGAACCAAAGCTAAAACCCTTGGCGGACGCGCAGCGTCCGCCAAGGGTTTTAAGGCTTTATATTTAATTGTCCATAGCTACTCATACAAAGCAATCCTAATATGCGACTACAATAAAATATCTACAATTGCTCTAAAATCGCTAAGAATTATGCCTGTGCGTTACAAGTCTTGGTTAATTGCCCTCATCACCTCCCTATCCTCTCTAGGGATTGGAGTTGCGTCTAGCCATGCTCAAGCCCTATTTCCCCATACAACTCGTATCAAATTTGAGAATCTAGAAAGACAAGCGTTGAGCCTATCTATCGAAGCGGCAAGACGCGCTCAGTTTGAGCAGTATGATCTAGCCTTATCCCGCGCCCGCCTCGCCACCCAGTTGGCTCCAAAGTCTTTCCAAACCCACGGTATCCTCGGGAGCATTTACCTGCGTACCGAAAAGTATCAGGATGCGATCGCTTCTCTAAATATCGCCCACAATCTCAAAAAAGATGAGCCAAGAATTCTTTTTGAGTTGGGTGCTGCCTATTTGCGAAACAAAAACTATCCCGAAGCTATTAGCAACATTCAAAAGGGCTTAAGCTTAGAACCAAAGTCTGCCACAGCAATGTTTGATCTTGCCAATGCCTATTTCTTGACCAAACGCTACAACGAAGCCGTAAACGTCTATCAAGATGTGTTGACCCTTGATGATAAGTTTTGGGCAGCGACCAACAACATTGGTCTAGTCGAATATGAACGTGGCAATGTCGATCAAGCGATCGACAAATGGCAAAACTCTCTTACCCAAGCTGAAAAAGTAGAGTTTATGGCGGCTGAGCCAACCCTTGCCCTCGCCACGGCTTTTTATCGCAAAGGCGATCGCGCTAAGGGTGTGCAGTTAGCAGTCGAAGCGATGAAGATTGATCCACGCTATGGCAAGATCCCCTATCTGATCGAAAATCTCTGGGGCGATCGCTTGATTGCCGATGTCCAAGTCATCTTGGCACAGCCTCAAGTTAAACAGATCATTGACGAGAGTCAAGTCTCTAATCAAAATCCTTCGAGAATCCGCTCTAACTAAAAGCGATCTTGATATAGCTACTTGTCGAACTGACGTTTTCTAAGAATCCACAAAAAGCAAAAGCCGCGATTAGCGCGGCTTTTGCTTTTTGTGGGTGTCTAAACCTTTTTATCTTGTTGTCACAGCCGCAAGGGATGGTGTGATCAAGAGTTCTAAGGGCTTGCCAGATGGATCAACCTGTTCCGCCAAAATTTGGGACTTTCTGGTCGTTGATACCTGTTCATGGGCGCTGACCATCTGCGAATTAATTGCCACCGTAGTCGCATCATAAAAATTAGTGGCGAGCTTGGGATAAGCACCGATCGCAATAATCGGTACTAGGAAACATACAGCGATGAAGACCTCACGGGGCTTAGCATCCGTAAACTCAGCATTAATCGGCAGCACACAATTTGTACCGAAGCAAACCACATCTTGATTGCCCTGAGCCTTGAGACTAATATCAGACAGTTCACAGGAAGGATTGATATCACAGGTAGGATTGCCGTCGGACGCATAGAAGATTTGACGCAACATCGACAACAAATAAATCGGAGTCAAAATTACACCAACTGCTGCTAAAAATACGGTAACGGTGCGGAAAGTCGAGCTATAAACATCACTAGAAGTCATCCCCACAAATACCGCAATCTCACTAGCGAATCCGCTCATCCCCGGCAATGCTAGCGAAGCTAATGCACCAACGGTAAATAAAGCAAACACCTTAGGCATGACCTTGCCGATGTATCCCATTTCATTGAGCAGCATCGTATGGGTGCGATCGTACGTAACGCCCGCAAGGAAGAATAGTACTGCGGCAATCAAGCCGTGGGAGAGCATTTGCAACATTGCGCCACTAATCCCCAGATCGGTAAATGAAGCAATGCCAATCAGGACAAACCCCATGTGTGAGACCGATGAGAAGGCAAGACGGCGCTTCATATTGGTCTGAGCAAAGGAGTTAACCGCACCGTAAACGATGTTAATCACCCCTAGCATTGCTAAAACTGGCGCAAAGTAAACGTGAGCTTGATCGAGCAGTCCCATATTTAGCCGAATCAAACCATAGCCGCCCATCTTCAGCAGTACTCCTGCAAGGATCATTGAGACTGGGGAAGATGCCTCACCGTGAGCGTCGGGCAGCCAAGTATGTAATGGGAAGATTGCCAATTTGACTCCAAAGGCAATCAACAAACCTGCGTAGAGTGGTAATTCTAGGGCGAGGGGGAAATCCTTGAGGGCTAGCTCTGCCATGTCAAAGGTCAGATTGCCACCGTAGAGAGCCATTGCCAAACCTGCGACCAAGATAAAGATCGAGGCGGCGGCGGTGTATAGCAAAAACTTGGTGGCGGCATATTGACGCTTCTGTCCGCCCCAAATGGAAACGAGCAGATAAACGGGAATTAGCTCAACTTCCCACATGATGAAGAACATCAATAAATCTTGAGCAACAAATACGCCGATCTGGGCAGAGTAAAGAACCAACATCAAGAAATAAAACAGACGAGGCTTGATGTTGACCTGCCAAGCAGCGAATATGGCAAGGGTAGTGACTAACCCTGCTAGTAGCACCAAGGGTGCAGAGATGCCATCCACTGAAACCGCCCAACTCAGACCTAGTTGGGGTATCCATGTGTACTTTTCCGCGAGTTGAAAAGTCGTACTGCTGGAGTCATAGTTTCGCCAGAAGGCATAGCACATCAAAACAAAATCAGCGATGCCTACACCTAATGCGTACCAACGTATGGTTTTACCTTCTTTATCTGGCAAGATTGGGATCAGTAAAGAGGCTAAAAGGGGCAGCAGGACAATCGCGGTAAGCCAAGGAAATTGGTCTAGTGTCATGTCAATGAGAATAAATACTTACCAAGGGACTGTTAGGTATTGTACTAAAGTTTTCGGAGTTTATTAAAGTTTTCAGATGAAAGAGGGCTGCGACTTTGTGCAGCCAGTAGTCAATAACAAATAGGGGCGACGCATTGCGTCGCCCCTATTTGTTATTGGATTTAGCGAAAACGCGATCGCCAAATTCTTTGATATTCACTATCGTTTAAGCCACCTGATGTATTGAGGTTATTGGCTTGAATGGTCTGATTGAGGGCAGAGATGCGCTCGCCCGTGGCAGGGTGAGAACTCAAGAAAGTTGGTGCGCCGCCACCGCCAGAACTGGCTAGCTTCTGCATAAATGCAGGCATGGCTCTAGCTGCAAATCCCGATCTCGTGATATTCAGCAAGCCACGACGATCAGCATCAAATTCTGCTTCTCGGCTGTTGGGCAAGCGCAGGGCTAGGTTTACGCCGATACCGACGAGACGATCATCGGCGACTCCAGCAACTGTGGCGATGCCCTGAGCGATCGCCATTTGCCGCATTTGGGCTAGGGAGTGTTGACCTGTGATATGTCCAATCTCATGACCGATCACACTTGCCAACTGAGCCACGTTATCCGATGCGGCGATCGTACCCGTATTGATATAGACAAAGCCCCCCATCGTGGCAAAAGCATTGAGATTATTGTCATCAACTACGCGGAATGTGTAGGGAATATTGGGGCGATCGCTAGTGCGAGCAAGCATCTGTCCGAGACGTGTTACTAGGGCATTCGCCGCAGGATCACGACTAATCCTTACCTCCTGCTGAATTTGGGCATCAATCTGTCTGCCTAACTGGACTTCTTCAGCATCACCGATATTGGAAAGTTGGATGATTTGTAAAGCTGATGGCAAAACTCGCAGTAGATTTGTTAAATCGAAAGCGTTAGCGGTGAAAGGATTGAGCGATATGGATAGAGTTAGTGCCATCGTCATGGCGATCGCAAATTTCCAATGGCGCTGAAGTCTGGTGAATACTGGTTGTAAAAATGACATCTTCATATACTTCATCTAAATAATTGTAATTACCTCGAAATAATGCAATTACTCCAAGCTCAGCTAAGCGGAATATTCCAGACTAGGCTATTTCCCCCTCTCCACATAGTCGAGCATTGCTAGGAGCAAAATCAATAAAGTTTGTAAAAAACCTGTCGATAATTTGCAAAACCCGCGATCGCTTTCTGCCCTGATTTCCGTTATTTGAGCAGCCTTTAATTTGGTATTTATACCTTGCTCAGGTATTCCTAAACTTTGGAGACGTTCAAACAGAATGAAAAGTTGCCAGATTCTGCCTATTTTTGACAAGGCTAGCGCAAAAAATCAAGACTAAGGATCTGAAAATTTTTGCCGAATAATAATCAGCTTTGATGGTTTCGCTTTTGGTGATTTCCACTATAATCAAATATAAAGAATCAACAATCTTTACTATTAGTTTTTATCCATAATTTCTGTCCTTAATTTTTGCTTTCAAGTCTTCCCAAAATATTCACCATATCTCCGCGAGGTAAATTGTGTTCCTTACCACCGAACGATCTACTGCCGTCGCCAGCCAGATTCCTAATATTCAGCAATCCAATAGCCGACCTCAAGATTTATTTCAAGCGATCGCTGATCTTAAAAAAGAACTAAATGCAGTGATTTTGGCGCATTATTACCAAGATCCAGACCTTCAAGATATTGCTGATTATATTGGTGATTCGCTAGGACTATCACAGGCGGCGGTCAAGTGTGAAGCCGATGTGATCGTGTTTTTGGGCGTACATTTCATGGCAGAGACAGCCAAAATCCTCAATCCCGATCGCCTAGTGCTACTGCCTGATCTTGATGCGGGCTGTTCCCTAGCTGATAGCTGTCCGCCCGATCGCTTCGCCGAATTTAAGGCACAACATCCCGATCATTTGGTGATTTCCTACATAAACTGTTCGGCGGACATCAAGGCGATGAGCGATATCATCTGTACGAGCGCCAATGCGGTCAAGATTGTTAATCAAATACCCAAGGATCAACCAATCATTTTCGCGCCTGATCGCAATTTGGGTCGTTATGTGATGGAGCAGACAGGCAGGGAGATGTTGCTATGGGATGGAGCCTGTATGGTTCATGAGATATTTTCCGAGCGGAAATTAATTGATCTCCAGCTAGTACACCCCCAAGCTGAAATCATTGCCCATCCTGAATGTGAGACTAATATTTTGCGCCATGCGAATTACATCGGCTCCACCACTGGCTTATTAAAGTACGTGCAGAAGAGCGATCGCCAAGAATTTATCGTGGTTACTGAGTCAGGGGTAATCCATCAGATGCAGAAAGCGGCTCCAGCTAAAAAGTTTATCCCTGCACCACCCAATAGCAACTGCGCCTGTAATGAATGCCCCTATATGAGGCTGAATACCCTTGAAAAAGTGTATCTAGCGATGAAAACTAAGTCTCCCGCCCTTGAACTAGATGAAACAGTTCGTCTAGCTGCACTCAAACCAATGCAGCGAATGCTGGAAATGTCCGTCTAATCTCAGAGCGGATTAAATTCAATCAATCTCCTAGACAGGGTTTGCGGTGCAAACCCTGTCTAGGCAATAAAAATCCCAAGCCGCGCATCGCGCGGCTTGGGATTTTTATTGCCTATAGACTACTCCAAACTGACGTTAATGTCAGTGTGACGAAGACGCAAATGGCTATAGCAGTTCTGTAGTAATTTCAAATAAATTCAAGAGGCTTCGACTTCGCTCAGCCATCGTATATTGCTGGCTGAGCGAAGCGATGCACTGAGCTTGTCGAAGCGTCGAAGCCCTAATTTTCTTATTTGAATTATCTGTATATCGAACTCACGTCACGCCAACTCTCACTTGATCAGAAGATGAGTGGCGGCGCAAACCGCCGCCACTCATCTTCTGGTTTTTTGTCCCAAGCAGACCTGACTTTGCCATGCAAAAAGCCAAGGACTTCATGGCACTGCGTGCCATGAAGTCCTTGGCTTTTGATTTCTATAAAATTAGTGGTAAAGGCGAATATTTTCTTTGATAGCAGACTGCTTGTACTGATTATGGTTCAACATCAACTCATCTAGTAGATGTTGGACATGATCCCAATCAGCAAACTGATCGCGAGTCTCCGTAATAATTTGCTGACGAAGATATCTGACTCTTTGAAGATTGCTATTTTGTGTCATGGCGGAGTGTTTCTAACCAATTCACATCAATTTAGGCTATCAGTGCTCAAATTTTGGTATCGCAGAACTCAAAACTCATATTGATTCTCGAATATGTCTTGATAAGAACATATAGACGAGTTGGAGCCTCATATTTTGCTTGCAAAATTCGGTTTTAAGTATTAATTCTCTCTATTCACTAACATCAAAATTATTTGCTATAGCGATCGCCACTTGCTTCTTGGGTTTAGATAACTCTTGCTTAGCTATGGCTATAATTTTAGAGGAATCGATGATCAATAGTGGTTTGTGCCGCTTATCATCAGAATCAGCCTATTATTTCAATTTCTTCTACATAGCAAAGCAAGATTTAGCTAGTACAAACTAAAATCCAAGAAAGCAAGTTACGACGCTTCGTGCCGCAACTTAGCTTCGAGGTTTATGGTCTAGACAAAACTTCCTTGCCTACAACTCTCAATTTCCATATTTAGATAGGAATCCCTATTAATGTTGATGTATACAGTCGAACTCATTCTCAAAAGCAATCCGATCGCTCTGTCTGTGCAGCGCAAAGAACAAGAAACTGCGGAAGCACTCTATCAACAGATTGTTAGCGCGATCGCCGATGGTAATACCAAGGTTTTGGAGCTAACCTGTGAGAAGCAAGAGGGCAAAAAAATCACCGTAATTACTAATGAAATCTCGGCGATTCAGGTTTCTGAGAAGTCAGGCGCTTCTACAAATATGGGCGCGGGCTTTATTCGCGGTTAGATAGATCTTCAGAAGGGCGGCGAAAAGTGTCGCCCTTCTTAGTTTGCAGATCGTGATTTGAATTTAGATATTAAAAAACCTGTAGGTAAAATTTTTAAACCTAACTATGCCCATAGATCAGTCTGTGACAACATCGGCAATTAGCGTTCACAATCTTAACTTTGCTTGGGCATCGGGTGAGACGGTTCTCAAAAACTGTAGCCTCAGTGTGCCGAGGGGTGAATTTTGGATGCTTTTGGGTACGAATGGCAGTGGTAAATCCACACTCCTAAGATTGTTAGCGGGTTTACTCAAGCCTAGTTCTGGAGAAATTGAAATTGGCGATCGCGTTGGCTTTGTATTTCAAAATCCCGATCATCAATTGGTAATGCCCACGGTGGGCGCAGATATTGCCTTTGGTCTAGTATCGGAAAATCTCTCCTACAGCGAAACTCAGGATCGAGTAGTCGAAGCTTTGGGGGCGGTGAATCTCTCGCAAATGTTACGTCGTCCCATTTATGCTCTCAGTGGTGGACAAAAACAACGGGTAGCGATCGCAGGGGCGATCGCGCGTCATGCCGAAGTTTTGTTGCTAGATGAACCCACGGCATTGTTAGACAGCAGCAATCAAACTGATTTGGTTGCCTCGGTACGAAATCTAGTTAAGCAAAAAAATCTCACGGCTCTATGGGTGACCCATCGCTTAAATGAATTGGACTATGCTGATGGAGCATTTTTGTTAGAGCGGGGGCAAGTTGTAGACCGTGGCGATCCCATGCGTCTCAAGCAGGTCTTGTTAGAAAAAAGCTAGAGAAAAAGAAGATCCAGCGCTTTGCGCTGGATCTTCTTTTTTTGTGATAAAGATTTTAAAAACACAAAATGGCTATGCCATTTTGTGTTTTGGTATTACAAGATTTAATTAACCTAATATCCCCTCATCGACTCAAAGCCTATGCTGACAGCTTTTTTACTTTCGCTATTAGTGCCGAGTTCACCAACCACTGCGCCTGTCATTGCGATGACTCCCGCTAAAAGTGCTGAGCTACAGATTAGCGATCGCAACCCCAATCTTGCACAGGCAGCGAGTCAGCGACAAATCATTTTAGAACCGCAGGAAATGCGTCCGATCAACGGCAGTCTCGATACAGTGCCGATGCTGAATAGCAATAGCCCTGAAATTGTGCAGACTGAAGGCATCTTACTATCCGCATTTCCACCTGCGGGGATGGAGCATCCCAATGCCCACCTTAATTTCCCCTTTGAGGGACGCTTTGATGTATTTACACATCACATCTCCAAAGCGCCACCACCAGAGGATCTCCGCACTCTATATATTGGCGCGATCGCCCATAATCCCACTGATCAGCCCGTAACTATCGATATTCTGCAAGCTGCTAGCTATCTTAGTCAGCCCGATGCGCCTTTTTACGACGCGCCCAATTTTTCGCTGAATAATGATGGAGCCACCTATCGCGGACCTGGCGATCGCGCGATGCTGGATATTCTGCGCGGTCGTCGTCAAGATATTTTCCCTGCTCAAGTCGTGATTCCACCGCGAGAGAGTCGGATGTTAATGAATGTGCCGATTCCTGTTAAAGAATTAGAGCCACCTCTAAACGGGCGATCGGGACTATCAAGATTACGCAGCAATGGCAAGGTCTATGTGGCGACTTTGGCACTCTATGCGCGGCTTAATGCTGATGGAACTGAACGCGCTCCCACCTTGGCAGAGTGGGAAAATATCCTCAAAACAGGCGAACTCTCAAAACCCCGTGATGTTGTACCAACGCCCCCCGATCTCAAGGAGGGCAGGTTTGAATATAGTCGCGTCGCGGGTGTCCAGCTTGGTTCGCAATGGTTCGGCAACCTGACCGATGAGAATAGTCGCGATCTGGCAATTCCCCAGAGTGGTGCTTCCTATTCCTACGGGTTGAGCTTGCTGCAATACGGCACGATGGGAACGGGACAAGTCCAGACTGCACCCCTAGCCGTGCGCTACCCCGATACCGCCTATTCTGCTCATGGTAATTACGGTGTGCAGTATAACTTGACCATGCCTCTGCACAACCCCACTGATCAAACCCAGACGGTGGTACTCTCTTTTCAAAATCCGATCAAATACGATAAACCCGTTGGTGGTTTACAGTTTTTTGAGCCACTGCCCGACGATGTATTTTTCCGTGGCTCGGTTAGGACAAGATTTAAAGATGATCAAGGCAATGCCCAAACTCGCTATGTGCATCTGATGATGCGCCGTGGTGAGCGTGGCAAGCCCTTAGTTACGCTGACGATGCCCCCAGGCGATCGCCGTGTTGTCCAGTTTGATTTCCTTTATCCTGCCGATGCCACACCCCCACAAATTTTGACAGTGACAACAAAACCATAACGAGTTATAGCTTCATAGCATTTTTAAATAATTTAATTTAAATAATTTAAAAGAGGCTTTGACTTCGCTCAGCCATCGGTGTACGGTGGCTGAGCGAAGTCGAAGCCCTTGCTTTGGGATTTTATTTGAGTAACTCGATCGCGGAGTCGGCGGCGGCTAGACCAGAGTGATAGGCGGCTTCAATGTTTTTGCCCGCACACCAATCTCCCGCACAGACTAGAGGTAGTGGAATCGCCGTAGATAGACAGGAAACTCCTAGGGATTCTTCAGAAAGGGCATAACGCCAACGGTGAACTTGCCACCACTCAGGACTAGCCAACCATGGGGCTAACAGTTTTCCCGCTTGATTGAGCAATGGTTTGCCAGCGATTTCCAAATCAGCTTCTTCCATAGATTGTCTAGCAAACTCGGCAGTACTTTGAAATACAAATACTGGTTGAGTTGAGTGATCAGCGTGCTTACTACTATCGTGGCTGATCCAGCTCAATACGGAGTCATTACAGGCGATCGCTTGCCATTCTTCGGGGACGATATGATTTGAGCTATAACCAGCCATAATCGTGACACTAGGCACAAACTTAACGGACTGGACTGCCTGCAAAAAACTAGGCGCAGGGGCAAGTACTTCCTCAAATAATGGTAGAAACTGTGGCGCAGGAATTGTGGAGATAATCGCTCTGGTTTCTAACAATTCTTGGCGATCGCTCACCAGTTGCCATTTATGATCGCGGTGACTAATGGCAACGATACGAGCATTATTGATAATCGTGAGGTCACTGGCAAGATATTTGGCGATCGCGGTCATACCGAGAGGGCAGCAATAGCGCTGATGACGAGCATAGCTATCAGGCGGCTGTAATCCAATGGCAGAGAGCTGATAGACATCACGAGTCCAAGGATTAACAATACCTTTGTCTTGAAGTTTGCGGATAAATCTACCGAAGTCGTCACTCTTCACCGAGATTAACTGTGCGCCATGATCAACCCAAGTACCTTGCAAACGTCTAGTTGCCATACGTCCGCCGACTCCTGCGGATTTTTCAACGATGCTAACATCTAGACCCGCTTGCTTGAGTTGTTGAGCGCAGGTTAAGCCTGCCATACCTGCGCCAATCACGATTACGTCTTTCATATACTTTTAGTTTGTGCCTCTTGAAGAGCTTAGCTCATGTTTATGACGATCGCGGTAATTCAAAATTACATTTTTGCCGTCATGGGCGGCAAAAATGTAATTGCGCTACTCTCTACTTTTATTGCTTTACAGAGTATCTTGCATCTTTTCACCATCATGGTAAGCAGCAAATAATACTGGACAAGTCTTACCCCAAGCGATCGCACCTGTAGCATCAAGGCAAATTGCACCAAAATCGCGATCGCGACTTTTGGCTTCATTAATTGACTTCTCAACGGCTTGCTGAAGGGTCATACCATCGGTAACGCGCACCACAACTCTCGTCGCAAAGCCTTCATCGAGAATATCTTCGCCCACCCCCGTACAACTCACCCCCGCAGACTTGGTGGCATAGTTACCCGCAGGTGTGGCGGAGTCGCTAACTCGACCAATCCGCTCAAATCCACGTCCACCTGTGGAAGTTCCCGCACAAATATTGCCATATTGATCGAGAACTACCGCACCGATCGTTCCCATTGCCACATCTGCCATTTTGCGAGTGAAGTTAGTCTTGCGTTCCTCCACCCATTCGGCAAGGCGTTCATCGGTGAGGGGATTGTAAATGGGAATCCCTAGCTCGCGCGTCAGTTCCGCCGAGCCGTAATCAGAGAGAACGCGATCGTCGCTGGTTTGTAAATGCTTCGCTAAATCAATGGGATTTTTAACTCGCACCGTATTGATTACGCCACTAAAACTTTGGCGATCGCCATCCATAATCGAAGCACTCATGCGAATCTGTCCATCGGACTGTAATACCGAGCCAGTCCCTGCATTAAATCGCGGATCATCTTCTAACATTTGACAAGCCTTAACTACGGCATCGATCGCCTTAGCGCCATTAAGCAGCATTGGATAGACTGCTTCTAAAACAGTAAACAGAGATTTGCGAACTGGTTCATAGCCGCCTTTACTTTCAACAGTGCTACCTGCACCGCCATGAATGATAATTTTGGGTTGCATTTTTTATTTGGTAATTGGGGATTGGGGATTGGGAATTAGCTGTTAACTTTTAGCTTTGGGAATTTCCGTTAAGAACGAAATTGTTCTATTAGCCATGCGGTGATGGCGCTTTGATTTTCTTGGCGACTGCGTTGGAGAGATTGTTCGAGAATTTCTAGTTTTAATCCTGTTAATACCAGTGACTCGCGAATCCTTCTAATGCTGCCGTCCTGTCCATGAGCAAAGGCGAAAATCTGCATGGTTTGCACATTCACAATCCAATATTCAGAGATTCCTAAATCCTCATACTGCAAGCGTTTTGCATCTAAGTCATCGGCAAGAGAAGTATCTGAGATTTCAATTACTAGATCAGGTAATGGATATTGATCTAAGTCAATGATTCTCGTTCCCCAAGGGATAACATCGGCATTTGCGCCAATATAGTATGAGGCATCAGGCTGAAATTCTGTATATCCTTTTTTGCGATAGGAGCAACCATCTTTAGCAGTCATGGGAATGCGCTGACTAGCCGCAAAAAAGGATAGGGCAAACAGAATTAATGCGTGGTCATTGGAATGATCAGAGCCTGTGGATATGGGTTCAAACCTCATCCTGCCGTTGTAATAGTAGCTTTTGAGTTTGGTGGAATCGGTCGCATCGGCAATATTCACAAATTCTTGCCAAGGGGCTGTTATCCATGTATCTAGTAATGGTTTGGTCTGCAACAGTGGCATAGTTTTTACCTTTGCTTATTTGATTAAGACTGTTCTGATTCCCAAAACTTAGCACTCAACATCGTGTCAAGATCACGACTAAACTGCCATGTGTCGGGAAAATCCGTATCATATTCGGTTCTTACTATCTCTAGAGCCTCGGCAAAAGACTCATCAAAGGATTGCAAGAAGTGACGTTTGAGACTGGGAGACTGTTTGAGAAGCCTCTTAAGTTTGCCTCGTTGGTTAATAATTGTGACTTCCCAACCTCTATAGCAATCAGGCATCTTCACATAGCATCGCTTGAGAATATGCTCAATCAGTCTAATCAGCCGACTTTCCACCTCACGTCTATGGCTACCTGTCAAACCCTCTAACTCCTCAATTAAGTTCTCCACATCAAGATTTTGGAAGTCACCTGCCTTTAATTGAGCGATCGCATTCTCAAACCATAGGTCAAGATCACGCTCGTATAGGGTTAATGATGGTGCGATCGCTTGGGACATTTGTTTTGCTCCTTAAATTCAAGATTTTGCTCGAAATTGTATTTTTACAACTCGCCGAAGCCCTTCTTCTTTTTCTTCTTCTTGCCATAGGCAGGATTACCCGATGGTGCTTGGTTGCCCATCCCACCCATTCCGGGGAAACCACCACCACCGAAGTTAGGCATTCCTGGAATATTTGGCATATTACCTTTACCCATTTGTTGCATCAAAGTTCGCATCTTCTGGAAATCCGCAACCAGCTTAGTCACATCTTGAAGCTTATGCCCTGAGCCATTGGCAATCCTCTGTTTACGGCTAGGACTCTTGGCGATGAGATCGGGATCTTTGCGCTCCTGCTTAGTCATGGAGCTAATCATCGACTCGCAGCGTTTAAGTTGCTTCTCTGCTTCTTGGATTTGGGTATCGTTAATCTTCATCCCTGGCAGCATCTTTAACATTCCACCAAAGGAACCCATGTTTTTCATCATGCGCGTATTCTTCAGGAAGTCGTCAAAGTCAAACTTGGCACTGAGAATCTTTTCTTGAAGCTTGGCTGCATCGGTGATATCGATTTCTTCCTGAGCTTTCTCCACCAGAGTCAGCACATCGCCCATGCCCAAAATCCGCGAAGCCATCCGCTCAGGATAGAAAGGTTGCAGTGCCTCAACTTTTTCACCGACACCAATAAATTTAATCGGCTGTCCCGAAATCTGCCGCACCGATAGCGCCGCACCACCACGGGTATCGCCATCCATCTTGGTCAAGATTGCGCCTGTAACCCCAATCTCATCATGGAAAGTACGGGTTAATGTCGCCGCCTCTTGCCCTGTCATCGCATCGACAACCAGTAGTACCTCATCGGGATTAATCGCATCCTTGACGCGCTTGAGTTCATCCATCATGTCGCGATCGATCTGCAAGCGTCCCGCCGTATCGACAATCACGGTATTAACGCCCAATTCCTTAGCCTTCGCCAAACCTTGACGCGCAATCTCTACAGGGTCAGCATCTGCGCCCATGTCAAAGACGGGTACATTAATTTGCTTACCAAGGGTGATCAACTGATCGATCGCCGCAGGACGATATACGTCAGTGGCGACCAGTAAGGCAGTGCGATCTAATTTGCGTAGGTGCAAAGCTAATTTGGCGGTAGCAGTTGTTTTACCTGTACCTTGCAAACCTGCCATCAAAATTACCGTCGGCGCGTTATCAGCCTCGGCAAGTGGCACATTTGCCTCACCCATCGTCTTTACCAACTCGTCATAGACGATCTTGATAAATTGCTGATCGGGGCGCACCCCTGCGATCACATCAGCACCTTGAGCCTGTTTAGAGATTTCTTCGACAAATTCCTTGACAACCTGTAAGTTGACATCTGCCTCTAATAGCGCCCTGCGTACTTCACGGATCGCGCCTTGGATATTGGAGTCAGAGATTTTGTCCTGTCCGCGTAACTTTTTCCAAGCCGCCTCAAATTTATCGGCGATTTCATCAAACATATCTAGTTTTGCTTTTGCTTTTGGTTCTAACTACTAATTTACAGTCACCACCGTGACATTGATCGCGATCTGAGGAAATTATGGTGGCGATCGCCTTACAGCATCTAAAAATTCAAGTTAAAATCATCACGTTAAGCTGTGAGTCTCCAAACCATGATCCAAACTTTAACTGAGGGCGATCGCGAACATATTGTTAGGCAGTTCGTAACGTGGGAGCAGTTCCAAGCCTTAGAGGCTGCTTTTGCAGATATTGATGGTGTGCGCCTGATTTATTGCGAAGGAGTTTTAGAAATTGTGGGTATTGGACGACTGCATGAAATGATCTGTACTTTGCTGGGGGCATTGTTAATTTCATATTTCACGATCAAGCGTATTCGGTTTGTTTCTACTGGTGCTTATACGCAGTCTTTGCAAGGACGCACCAAATTTCAGGCGGATTTGTCCTATAACTTTGATACAGAGAAAGAGATTTCGGATTTGTGTATTGAGGTGGTGGTGACGAGTGGTAATGTCGCTAAGCTCAGAAAATATCAATTGCTAGAGGTTCCTGAAGTTTGGTTTTGGGAAGATGGGAAGATTAGTGTTTTTTGCTTGCAGGATGGGGATTATGTGCAGAGTTCCCATAGTTTATGTTTGCCTGATTTGGATATTAAGCATTTGGAGCAATGTCTGTTGATGGATTCTCAGTTAGATGCAATGCTGGCTTTTGGAGATCGATACAAATAATGATTCAGATAAACTAGAAATAAATCAAATGGCATAATTTATGACAGCCTACGCATTAAATTTACCCGATCGCTTAAAGCAGGAAGTCGAGCAGTTAGCACAGAGTCAGGGAATTTCGCTAGATCAGTTTGTACTGTGGGCGGTTACAGAAAAGGTCAGTACACTTAAAGCATCGTTTTCTCTGATTGCTTATCGTCAAGGTACGAGTGGACAAATTTTTCCTGTGGTGAAGGGAACGGGAGTAAGGGTGCAAACATTAGCGATCGCTTCTCACAAGTGGGGTATGAGTACTGCTCAAATTGCTAATGAATACGATTTATCTGAGGAGCAAGTAACAGAAGCTTTGAGATTTTATGCAGTAAATAAGGAACAGGTTGATTTGACGATCGCTTCTGAGCAAGAATTAGAGGCTATTCATGGCTAAATTAAAGCTCCATTTAGATGCTGACACTTCTAAAAAGGCTTTGCATAAGGCTCTAATAGACAAAGGACATGATGTAACTCGTACTCCAAATAGTTGGATGCCTTTTGATGCTAGTGATGAGGTGCAGTTAAACGAATCGACTGCTCAGGGTAGAGCCATATTTACGTTCAATGTGAAAGATTTTATTGCGCTCGACCAGAAGCAGCCTCAGCATGGTGGGATAATTCTTGCGGCTCAGAATAGTTGGACGCTTTCGGAGTTGATAGTAGCGTTAGATGTTTTGTTATCTGAAGAAGAGTCAGAAAATTGGATAGGGCAAGTGCGTTGGCTCAATCAGTGGCGTATTTAGTTTGTACTTTTTTGATTTTGATTTTACAAAAACAGCAGAATGATAAAGAAGGACTAACGTTTGTATATACTACGGTAGTATTACTCCAAGCGATCTATTTTAGTTAAGAGTGACTATGGAAAGGTATAACCCACTATCATCTGTGGAGACATTAGAAGAAAAAAAGCAACAGGCTCTTCGTCAATGTGACCATCTAATCAGAGATTTTGCTAATCGTGCTGATCGTCACAAGGTTAAATATAAAAGACTTCAATTCGCGAGTATTGCTTTGGCTGTTTGTACAACCGTTCTTTCTGCTTTATCTGCGAGTAAAGCACTTGGTCAGTTGGATTGGATAGTCTTGGCTATCAGCGGCTTAGCAACGCTTTCAACAACGCTATTGAGTCAAACAAACTCACAAAAAATGTGGGTGCAGTCTCGTAATATATCTCAAGAGTGTCAGACCAACCTTTTCTTGTATTTACAAAGTACTGGAGAATATTCCGATCTGCAAGATGAGTCAGAACGTCTTCAGTTATTCTCAAAACGTTTAATGGAAATTTGGTCTCAAGCACAAGAAAATTGGTCACAACAAGCATCTTCGGGAAAGTAAAGAAGTTTGAATGGATCGTCTTCTGATGGTTTGTGTTTGAAGAGATCGCGGGTTGTTGAGATTGAGTTGAGGGGCGATCGCTTTTTGATGGATTGTGATTTAGGCGATCGCTTTCTGTAGGTATTGAGTTGAGGGCGATCGCATTTTTATGTAGATAATTTGGCGATAGCACTCAGTCTATTAGGCTTTAATTTAGAGGCGATCGCTTTTGTTTGGATGAAATAGCAATCCTACAATCTACAAATAATCTAGGATTACTATATGAGAAGTTTGTTTAAGCACTTGCTAGAGCCATTTTTAGGGCAGGATTAAAATAATTATGCTTCCAAGTAAGTGCTTGGAGGCTGATAGATTCGATTGATTCATTAGTGATTGCTTTCCATTGAGGATTAGTGGCAACTCCTTGATACCAATTAAATGAAACCTCGCTATATTCAGTACTGATGGGGCGGCTAGCGTAATGGGGATCGCGTTCGATCCAAATTAAATGATCGGGATCAAGCTGAAACACTCGAACTATATGTGTGGCAAGTTGCTCAAGTTGAAAAGGAATAAACCAGCCAATCTCACAGTTCTGCACAGAGACGATCGCAATCTGTTGTCCAAACTGGTGGTAAATAATCTGTAGATGGCATTTTAACTGCCAAATTGCTGACTCATGACCAGTAACAGGACATTCATAAAACTGCTCGAATATTTGCATATTTAAAGATTCCTTAAAGAACAATTAATAAAAGACTGGAGTTCTAGCACCTCTCCCTAATACCAAATCAAAAAATGGCTACACCATTTTTTGATTTGAAACTCTTACGGCGTTTGGTATGACTACAGCTATCAATTGCTTGACTAAGACTTAAAGATAACAACTAAAAATGTGAACAATCTGAAGAGATTGATCTGAGGAGATCAAGCCGATCGCTATAGATCACTTGTTGCTATAACCCGACTCCTACCTGAGGCTTTTGCTTGATACAATGCTGCATCCATCCTGCGGTATAAAGTCTCTAGCGTCTCCCCATCTTGGGGATATTCCACTACACCCGCGCTAAAAGTACTCGCAAAAGACTCTCCACCCAGAGAGACAAATCGTTCCTCTCGCCATACTGACAATACAAGATTTAATCTCTCTAAACTTTGCTGAAGATTTGCACCATACAAACCCACCACAAACTCTTCGCCTCCCCAGCGCATTGTTACATCTTCATCCCGAAAACTTTGACGTAACAGACTGCCAAACTGCTTTAGCACCATATCGCCCATACTTTGACCATAGTGATCATTTACTTGCTTAAACAAATCTAAATCCAAAATTGCTAAGCAGAGCGTTTGCTGATTGCGGGCTGCCATTCGCAAAAGTTGTGTCAAAATTTGGATGCCACGACGGTGGGTATAAATCCCTGTGAGACCATCAAAGTCGGCGGATTGTCTTGATAGGCGACTGCGATCTAAACGACTGAGAATACGGGTGTATAGATCATTCTCCGCAATAGGTTTGCTCAGATAGTCATCAGCCCCCGCCACAAATAATTGCCGAATGGTTTCGCGATCGCTATGCGCCGATAAAAATACAATCGGCAAATCATGCCAAAGAGCAGCCGTTCGCACCGCTTGGCACAGGTCAATACCGCTATAGTCTGGCATGATCAAATCCAAAATCAGGAGGTCGGGAGCCGTGGATTCTAATACCTGCCAAAACTTCTGGGGATTTTGTAATGTAATGACTTCAATCTCCTTACTTTCTAGCGATCGCCGTAGGATTTTGAGCAAAACTGGATCATCGTCAACAATCATTACCTTAGACCGATCGCCACAGCGTTGATAAAGAGTCTGGGACACTGTATTTAAAATTTCTTCCGTAGAAGCAGGTTTCTCGATAAATGAGTAACCACATTTACGCGCCGCCATTACGCGATCGCTCAATTCACCCGAAGCCGCCATCATCACCGTAGGGATTTTTACTTCCTTCTGAATTATCTCATCCAACAACGTCAACCCATTCTCGTTAGAGTTGATAAACATCAAATCTAAAAGCATTACATCAGGGATTTCCTTCGCAATTTTTTCCCTAGCAGTTGTCAGATCTGCTGCCATTTGCGCCCGCATTCCCCAAGTTTCCGCCTCTAGCACAATCTCTTGCACTAACAAATCATCATCATCGACAATCAATAATAGAGGTAATACCGCATGAGAATGATGGGATGGTAATAGCGGCTCTGTAAAAGCAGGTGGCGAAGGTTTGAGGGTAATCTGTTCCAGTTTGGTAATCAACTGCCCTAGCAAATCGGCATTAGAGCTAACCAAAGGGAAGTCATAATGCAGCATCTTCTCGATCTGACGGCAGATCGCCGAGCTTTCAGGAAAACCCAACGAACCTAAAGAAGCAATCAGTCGATGTGCTTGCATATATGCTTCATGGCGCAGATCCACGTCCAATTTGTCCTGACTCAAACTAATCGCGATCTGTTGAAACATGGCGATCGTTTCTGGTAAGCCAGCCATTAATTTTTTGGACATGATTGCAATTACTTCCTGCACTCGCAGCTTATTTTGAGGTGATATGCTGCCATCATTTATAGATTCAGGTTCATTTTCGTTAAGCGAAGAATTGCTGGCTACGGGCTGAGTAGTTGCTTGCACAGATGGATTCACAGGTGCAGATTTAAGTCGATAACCAATCCCGTACAAAGTCTCAATGGGATCTGTCAGCAATCCTGCCGCCTTCAGCTTTTGACGTAATCCCTTAATATGTGTGGTTACTGCCTCGTCACTAGGAAACTCTCCCGCCGACCAGACGCGATCAATCAAAACACTACGGCTAAATATTTGTTGTGGATGCCTAAGAAATATTTCTAATAGTCCATATTCTTTTTGCGTCAATCGTAAAGGTTTCTGTTTGTAAGTAACCGTATTTGTCCTCAGATTAAGCTGTAAGTCTTCCCAAGCAAATTCTTGAATGAGAGGAGTGCTCTCACGGTAGCGGCGCAATAACGCTCGGATTCTTGCTGCTAATTCCTGAGAGTTATAGGGCTTAACCACATAGTCATCTGCACCTGCTTGTAAACCCATCACGCGATCGCTAGGACTATCCTTTGCTGTCAACAACAATACAGGATTGGTATAGCCTGAATTACGTAGCTTAGTACATAGCCCAATCCCGTCACTATCGGGCAGTATCACATCAAGAATAATCAAGTCATATTCGTAGGTTTGCACATATTGCCAAGCAGTTTTTGCATCAGTTACTGCGTCAATTGTGTAATAGGAGTCTGCGAGTAGTTGTAAAAGTATTGCCGCAGATTGCACATCATCTTCAACTAATAAAATCTTCAAGATGATCTCCTCTCTACAGATAATAGGACTTACGAAGATCTAACTTTTTTGCTTTAAGTTTATTTCTTCTCTAAGTTTATTTCTTTTTTTAGATTTAGATTTATATCAGTTAAAATTATTAACAAACAATAATAATAAGATATTGTGAAATTATTTTCTATCAAAATAGAGCTAGCTAATATAAATCCAATAACAAAAGGTGAAGAATGGCACGAACTATCTCTAGCCTTTTGTTGCTTTTTCTAAGCAAATCTTGCTTGGCTATATTAACGTGAGTTTGATGTAGTACTTTTAAAGCAAGCAAGGTATGTGAGGTTGTTTTCTCACCTTTGGCGGGGAAATGACTCTGTACTTTATTAGACTAAGAAATGCTATAGCCATAGCCATTCTTGTTAAGACATAAAACCCTAGAAAGCGAGTGGCAGTGCAAAGCGCTGCCACTCGCTTTCTAGGGTTTTGACTTTGTTCTAATACATGTGACCATAGATATATATACTCATTTTCCCCGTGCTTTGTGCGGTGCAAATGGCGCAAAATGCGGGGTACAGAGCAATTTTCCCCATTTTGCGCTTTTGTCGAACTCATGTTAAATAGGTAGTAATAACCGTCTAATAAGTAGCTAGGTATAATTAAAACTTCAAGCTAAAACCTGTGGCGCACGCTGTGCGTGCGCCACAGGTTTTAGGGTTTTATATTTAATTGCGCCTAGCTACTTAAGAAAATCCCATGCTTTAATCGAGACATAACTACTAGAGTTTATGTAGTTGTATGTAGAGGAATCTCAATTTTAAATTCAGTCCCCTTGCCTAGCTCTGAAAAACATTGCAAACTTCCTCGATGTTTCTCGACAATAATTTGATAACTAATCGCCAAACCTAATCCTGTACCCTGACCAACAGGCTTAGTGGTAAAAAATGGATCGAATAAGCGCTTTTGTATTTCTGGAGAGATCCCTGTAGCATTGTCTGCGATCGCAATGGCAACGCGATCGCCAATCAATTCTGTTTTAATCCGAATCTGAGGGTTGATTGCCTCTCTGGGAAAAGCATCGATCGCATTACTGAGAATATTCATGAATACTTGATTGATTTGACCCGCATAGCATTCAACCAAGGGCAGATCACTGTATTCTTTGATGATTTCTACATTGAGATCACCTGTTTTTCCTCTTAAGTTATATTGCAAAATCAAAATCGTGTTCTCTAAACCTTCATGAAGATCCACAGGTTTGCGCTCGGCTTCATCCAATCGTGAAAAATTGCGTAGAGAATGCACAATTTTAGTAATTCGATCTGTTCCCACCTGCATTGATTTTAAAAGCTTAGGCAGGTCAGTCAAGATAAATTCTAGATCGATCTCTTGAGACTTTTGTACAATCTCTGAGTGAGTTTGTGCATAGTGATGACGATATAAATTTAAGAGATCAATAATATTAGTGATGTAGTCGAAGGCATAGTTAACATTGCCATGAATGAAATTAACTGGGTTATTAATTTCATGGGCAATTCCTGCCACTAATTGTCCTAGACTGGACATCTTCTCAGTTTGAATTAATTGCGCTTGCGTTTGCTGCAACTTTCGCAAAGTATTTTTGAGATTTAAAGTTCTTTCCTTGAGTCTTGCCTCCGATTTACGCAGGGCTGATTCTGCTAACTTACGATTAGTAATATCACTGTGGGAACCTGCCATTTGGTAAGGAGTCCCGTGGACATCACGCAACAGGATTCCCCGCGATAAAATCCAGCGATAGGAACCATCTTTGTGTTGAAGACGGTATTCTGCCGCATATTCAGAAATATTACCCTGTAGATAATTGCGAATATTTAACTTCACACGTTCTCTATCATCGGGATGAATACGCTGTTCCCATTCCTGACGATGGTTGGTGATTTCTTGCTCTGCATAGCCCAACATTTGCTTCCAGCGAGTTGAGAAGAACATCTCGTCTGTTTCAATGTTCCAATCCCATAAACCATCATCGGATCCTTTAATTGCGAGGTCAAAGTTAATATGATTCTTGCCAGCGTAAGCCCCTAAATTTAGTTCTTTTTGGCATTCATGGACTGGTCCATAGTTAAGAGGTACTGTCCAACCCTGCGAAAAAGCTGCCAGAGCCGCCTCAGGATCAAGTCGCGATATTTGTAATAAAGCGATCGCCACTCGTTCTGCTAGATCTTGCTCAACTTGACGACTAGCTGCAAAAGCCCATTCTGGATAAAGCCTTGTACTCAGAGCAAAGGGAAACTCCTTAGCATATTGGGTTTGTTGATTGATAATCTCAAACTCCCCTAGGTTGATTTTACCTTCGGCTGCCATCCGCTCTAGGGCATCAGTCCGAATCGTGGCAGCATCAACTAATCCATCCCTCACGGCATAAACCACAGCGTCATGGGTTCCCATAAACTGAAGCGAGAGAAAGTCGCGATAGGGATTAATGCCTGCGGCTTTAATCTCGCGCCAAGCCGCCTGCCACGCTCCTAGCGAATGTTCATTTGTTCCTGCAAATCTTTTACCGACTAGATCCCGTAAGTTTTGGATGTCTTGGCGATCGCTTCTCCGCAAAATCACTCCACCAAATAGAGTGTAGGCTTTATCCATCCTCAAATTTTTTAGGGTCGCTAGTCGATTCAATTGATATAGAGTCTCCAACTCTACATACACACTAGAGTCAGTTACTACAAAATCAAGCTTATTTGTAGCAGCTTCAATATAAATTTGGTCAAAGCTTAAAGGTGTAATTTTAAAAGTATATTCAGGCAATTGATTACTTAAATATTGAGCAGTTGGCTCCCACATTTGTAGTGCTTGATCTATCCCCCGATATGCTAAAACTCCAATTTGCAAAACTTTTGTTTTCAGTAAAACCTGTCTTTCCCTCTGGATTACAACTTGGTTCATTATTAAATACAATATTTTAATAGAAATATAATCATTCTGTAGAATACAATACTTTTTTATAGGGAATAAGTAGAAAATCTAGAATATTTCATCAGAATATTTTATTAGAGTGTTTTAAATTACGAATATCAGGATTTCTCTAGAGATTGCTAACAGATTGACTGCCAGACTGAAGAACCCAAGTTTCTACTGCTAAGTAGTTAGGTATAAGAAACCTTAAAATCCCAAAAGCTGTGACGCACGCGCAGCGTGCGTCACAGCTTTTGGGATTCTGGGTTTTACTTCGCTAAGCTACTTAATGGTGAAGATTCTTCTACCAATCACTACCTGCGCCACCACCATCACTACTCCCACCACCAAAATCACTAGAAGAACTGCCATAATCGCTACTGTAGGAACTGTCATAGCTACTGGAATCACTACTAGAACTGCTATAGCTACTAGAACTGCTATAGCTAGGATCAATGGAACTATAATTGTCCGCCTCGCTACCAGTAACAACTACAGGTTCCCTTTGATCGTAAGCAAAGACGCAGCCGCAAAAATGACAGGTATAGACCGTTTGTTTGACTAAGCGGACAGAAGTAGTTTTTTCTTGGGGTTGGCGATCGCTCTTTTTCTTCTTCTTTTTAATTGATGTAATTTCGCGTTCGATAGTCTGCTCAGAGACATCAACCGCATAGGATTGACAATGGGCGCAGATACTGGCACTACGATCAATGCGCTGAACTAGATAAACCTGTTCTCGCGTGATTGGTAAAGTAAGCTCCGCTTCTCGCCATCCTCGAAATTCTAGTTTCCCCAGCGATCGCGCCGATACTTCCTTTGGAGCTAGTACAGCTTCAATCTCTTGAGTAGTAAGTTCTTGCGGTGTCCTGCCTGTGCGATCGCTACGATAATCCCGTTGACGTTGGCAGCTTAGATGCGGATCTATCAGAATTGCCCAAGCCAATGCAGCTATAGTCCCTACCAACAGCATGACGATCATGCCATTGCCGCTCCAAGCTGTCGTCATCAGAAAGCCAAAAAAGCCACTCAACCATGCAAGAAATCCTGCTACTAAGAGCGATAGCAAAACTGAGAGCCAAGGTAAACCACGGCAAACAATCCAACTCACCAGTAGTCCCCAAAGCAGTCCAATGCTGCCCGCTATCCCAAAGACAAACCAAATCAGGCGATCGCTTTGCCAAAATTCTGCTTCAGGATGGATCAAGACAAATTGCCAAAATCCATATATTAATCCAAATCCAAATATCCATCCACCCGTCAATATATTAATCGCTAAGTTACGGACTTTCTCTTCACCTCGCGCTCTTTTGTCTGTGCAAACTTTTGCAAGTAGGTCTGTAAAAGAATAGGAAGCTAATAGCTGCGAAGAAGGAAACGCCTCGGTATTAAATCCTTGCGTGGGGATGGGTATTTGAATTGGTGTAAACCTTAAGAAGATTACTTGAACCGTGCTGAAAAGCATCCAACCTGCACCAGCGATCGCCATTAACCAAGGAATTCCCACACAGATCGTCGGCATCCAGTCTGGAAAAATCCTGCTAGGAAGGCGCAATTCCAATCGTTGAGCGATCGCGTTTACGCCCTGAATAATTCCTGTCGCATACTGCTGTTGCCGAAATGAAGGCACAATTTCTTGCTGAATTAAGTCGCTAACTTCCTGATCGGGCAGTATTTCTTCTAATCCTTTGCCAGTAATGACTTCAATACGCCGATCATTTTTACTGACAAATAACAACACACCATTATTAGTTTCTCGCTTACCGATGCCCAAGGTATTAAATAGCTTGATGGCAAAAGCACGGGGAGATGACTCTGGGGCAATTTTGGGGATAGTGGCGATCGCCAATTCAGCGCTAGTTCTTCCAGTTAGTTTGTTGATCCGAAGGTTTAAGTTAAGTTCTGTTTGCCAATCCAGCAAATCAGCACGATCTTGAATCCACTGTTGTCTGCCATCCTTTTGTTGTGGATGCACCCAATCATCAGTTGATTGAGCCATGGCAATAGGTGGAACCAGCAATAAAACTGCCAAAATCATTCCCACAACTAAAACTAATTTCCGATAGCAATAGTGAGGAAGAGAGTTAATTGGAGAAACCATAGTTTCACGTTATTACCCAGAAATTTATTGCTTTACTCAGCCATCTCGCAGAGCAGTTGAAGCGCATCTGCGGGTACAGATTCCCAAGATGCAACTTTTAAATCCCTCAGGACATCCTGCCCCTTAGGATCAAGGTGCATTTGTTGGAGTGTTTCTGAAATAATCTGAGCGCGATCGCTAGCTTTAGGATTGAGATATAGAGCGTGAAAGGCGCTATGCTCTGTAGACGTAGCGATCGCGGAAATCATCTCTTTAGTTCTAGGCGACAATTCATCATAGGTGTCTTTATAGACAAATCCTAAATGCACTTCATCCCTAGCAACAGCATTGATCACCCCTAGCCAAGAGTCCTTACTGATCAGTTTAGTCGGAACGATACCTTGGCGCTGAAGCATTGAAGTAGCCAGCTTCGTGACCATACTACTCACAGTCACTACTTCAGATCCTTGGTAGGAGTGTAATGAAGGATTACTAAGATTTGGATTTGCAATAAATACTGCTTCATCAAAGAGGTTAGTGGAACGGACAACGGGGATAAACTGATGATCTTTGACAAGCTGTATACCATCCGCAGGATTGGCATAAACTAAATCTGCTTCTAACAAGTGATCATGGAAGTCTTTAAAATCTAAAGAAATATCGAAGTGAACAGTGAAATCAAGGTGACGGTTAAGATACTGCACAAAACGAAACCATTTTTCAGGATTTTTGGCTGTATCGTGGGGGCAAATCATCAAGCTTAGTTTGCTCATGGTTATTTACCTAGTGGTTAAGACTATTTAACCTAATGATCAAATCTAACCTGTATAGAATTAGCATTAATCGAAATGCAACATAAGTTTATCGTCTAAGAAAATATAGACAATTCAAATAAGAAAAATAGGGCTTCGACTCCGCTCAGCCAGCAATATACGATGGCTGAGCGGAGTCGAAGCCTCTTGAATTTATTTGGAACTACTATAGAACCACGATCACGCATAGAAAATACATAGAAAACACATAGAAAACGGATTATGATGGGTAGTAATAGTGCAGAGATTAAGTGTTAATTTGTACTAACTAACTCTTGCCTTGATTTTGCAAGCTGTGTAGCACGATGGTTGCAATTAAATGCGTATTTATTAACACTGTTTTTCAAATATTTGCGATCAACAATAAACTTTGTAGAATTACAGCAGTTTTTGCCCAAACAGAGCCCATAGGAATTTTTAAAAGCACTGCTCGGCAAGGTTTTAAAAAACTCCTATGGCTTGAGTTTAAGTGCAAAGTGCTGTAAAAAATTATGGAACAAGATTGACATGAGTGGACTCGGTGGCTTAAACAAAACTCCTAATGGCGTTGTTTTAGGAATGGTACAACTTCAATTGCCAACGGTTGTAACTCCACAGGATTTGGCAGCACAGACCCAACGCATTTGTGAGATGGTAGCCAAAGCAAGGCGGAATATGCCATCGATGGATTTGGTGGTATTTCCTGAATACTCATTGCATGGCTTGTCGATGGATATTAATCCTGAGATTATGTGCAAACTAGATGGAATGGAAGTATCCGCTTTTAAGCAAGCTTGCATTGACAATAAAATCTGGGGATGTTTCTCAATTATGGAATACAATCCTCACGGCAATCCTTACAATAGTGGACTGATTATTGATGATCATGGAGAATTGCAGCTTTATTACCGTAAGTTGCATCCTTGGGTTCCTGTGGAACCTTGGGAGCCGGGAGATGTGGGTATTCCAGTTTGCGATGGACCAAATGGCAGTAAACTCGCGCTGATTATTTGCCATGATGGAATGTTTCCTGAAATGGCGAGGGAATGCGCTTATAAGGGGGCAGAGATCATGATTCGCACAGCAGGCTATACAGCACCGATTCGCCACTCTTGGCAAATCACCAATCAAGCAAATGCTTTTTGTAATCTGATGGTGACAGCTTCTGTCTGTATGTGCGGTTCTGATGGCAGTTTTGACTCAATGGGGGAAGGAATGATCGTGAATTTTGATGGTCAGCCCTTGGTGATGGGTAGCCATCGTCCCGATGAAATCATCACGGCTGAAGTCCGTCCTGATTTAGTGCGTGAAGCCCGTAAACATTGGGCTGTAGAAAATAATATTTATCAGTTTGGTCATCGCGGCTATGTTGCGGTTAAGGGTGGCGCTCAAGATTGCCCCTACACCTACATGGAGGATATGGTCAAGGGTAAATATTATCTACCTTGGGAAGATGAAGTCATCCATAAAGATGGAACTTCCTGTGGTTTTCCTGTTCCTAATCGAGTTTATAATCCTAAATAAATTAGCACTCTGTGCTATGGGTTAAACTCAAAAGCTTCCTCAAAGTATTAGAGCAATACTTTGAGGAAGCCTTCGGGCGTTCGATCTTAGAATCTGAATTTCAGTGCCTGAGGCTTTTGTTTTTATTTCTGCCTATGACAAGATTGAGCATTTGTATTGCGATCGCTAATCTCTCCACAAAAAATGCGATCGCGTAACTACTTAACTTTCTTCCGCTAAAAAAATATCTGTTTAATGTTTGTCATTTTTTGGAAACTACTGAGGCTGATGTAGCTTGTTGCTTGTAACAAAGAAATTCTGTGAAGTCTTTAACTTGCAAAATCGATTCTTCTGGAAGTAGTTCTAGTAATGCTAAAAGTTGTTGCTTTACTTTCTGTTTGTCGCTTTGTTGATGAGCATTTATTAGATTTATTTGATGAGGGCAGAGCATCTCTACATCTAGGGTGTCACGAAATGCTTCGGGATCGTCTTGAGATGCTTCGATCATATTGCCTTCAGTGGTGAACTTTAGCCATCCACCAAATAGTTCAACTAGGTAGGCTTCACCATCTTTAAATATTTCCACGATCGCACCATCTGTTCCTCTGGGGGCAGTTTCACCTCGACTAAGTTGGATGTCTTGATTTAAGGTGACGGAATCAAACATTTGAAACTTACTCATGTTTTTGCCTCTTTGCGATCGCGGAGTGGATTTTTACACTCGATTATTGACATTTAAGATAGTCAGACCAATAATTTCATCATTTCGATAGCGGATTAAAATATCGTCATCTGTCAATTCGCTATCATCGGCAGGAAGTGCGGGTTGATGAAAATTGATGTATAACACATCGGCTTCAACATCATAAAAAGTCCAAGTATTTTTCTTGGGCAGGTTTTTGATTGCAGTAGCTAAGTTGAGATAGCTAGGAATTTTGAGAGGGTTTAAGGGGAGCGTGACCATACTTCTTTACGTTTGTTGAGAGAATTGATACGTTTAGTTAGATAGGCGGTGATGACAAACCCATCTTCTTCTGCTTTTTTGTAAATTGTAACCAAATACTTATTATCACCTACCAGCTTGACTGCTAAAAACTCACCATTATTGCCTTCTAAAATTTTATCAGGATTTTCTATGGTTTGCAGGATTTCGGATTGGAGGTTGATAAGTTCGGGATGTCCTGCGGTTATATGTTCCCATCTTTCCTCGGTTAAGCGAATGGTTAGTCCGTTTTTAGCGGATGTAATAAGGGGCATAGTTTTTGTCGATTTAGGCAGTTTCCATAGGGTTCTCGCAAAAATCTTAAAAAGAAGTGAAAGCGAAGAGAGTTAAGTACTTGCGGAGTGATATTGTGGTGATGAGTTTAGAAATTGTAGCGCAAATGCCCAATCTCTAAAGAAATTGAAAATCTCTATACGCAAATGCTCTACCCTCTTCGCTGTTACCCATCATTTCTCCCTGCGGTTTGGGGATTGTTGATTATTTGCGAAGGTTAAGGGCAGAGCATTACCGATTTAAATTGATCTTAAAATTTATGAATTGTGGCGATAATGCTCTGCCCCTACAGGATTTTGTTGTTTTGGAATTACTGAAAATATATTTTTGATTATCTAGAAACAACTAAATTGGTTTCGTTAGGATTGAATAGTTGACGTTTAGAAGCATTTAAAAACTCAATGCTGACGGGTTCTTGGGCTTCGTTGTAGCTAACAATTACGCCGCCTTGCTCGGATATAGCATCGTATGGCAAATCGTCTTGCAAGATGAAAATGAGAATATCTGCTTCTGCATCGTATTTAACTTTCATGATTGTTCTCCTACCAATAACGCTTTACTTTTTAACTAACTTGCTAGGGCAAAAGTACGCACACTAAAGATTTGGTTGGATTGTAGGGGAATAACCCAAGATTTAGGAATAGCAACAATATGAATAGACTCACCTAATGCGTTGAATACTTCCAAAATACAGCCTTCTTCTTGGTTATGAGGATGGGGTACAAAGTCGATTAGGGTGGCGATATCACCTTTTTTTAGTTGATATTCTGGTAGATCGTGATTTAGATAAACTTGTTGATATAGTTCGAGATTCATGATTTTTTCTCCTTGTATGGTTTCAGTGTAATGAATTGAAACTTTTGATCGATCGCTCTTTGCAACCAAACTGTAATTACAGATAGTTGGTAATTGTCTAATCCAGTAATTTCGCCAATAACTAGAAAAAATTGTCCATATTCATTCTGGATATCTGGGATTGCTTCAACATTATTCGCTAGTTCTCGAATTGCTACCTTGAGTAAGTCTGGATTGTTTTGAGTAAATCCTGCCTGAGCTAAGAATTGTGATTTGTCGTCTTTTGCTTTTAGTACAAGCAAGTAATGAGTAATTTTGCCATCAGGGATAACTGCATCGTCAGGAATTTTCACATCTTAAAGTCCTCAATTCAAACATTAGCTAAATATAAATTATTTTCCAAAGGCTCTTCGCTGTTAAGAAAAAGTAACAACAACACGAAACCCAATATAGTCGCTGAAAAAATATGTGAGTGATTTTTCATATCGAGTTGCAGAACGACAATAGAAAGAATGAAACTTCCAGTTACCCCCACGATGTAGACAAGAACTATTTCCTGTTTTGCTGACCCAAGGTTTATTTCCATTTGCCTTTAAGTGAGGAGATTTTCCTGAATATTTATCATGCCATTCATCTAAACACCATTCCCAAACATTTCCGTGCATTTGATAAAGTCCCCATTGATTTGGATAAAATGAATTTACAGGAACAGTCTTTGCTCGAAATTCACCCTGTGCAAAGTTTAAAGAGTTACCACCATTGTAATTAGCAATATCTGTAGTAATTACATCACCAAAATGATAATTAGTGGTTGTACCTGCACGGCAAGCATATTCCCATTCCGCTTCTGTCGGTAATCGAAAGTTTTTTCCAGTTGACTCTGAGGTTTTTTCGCAAAAAAGTCTTGCATCATTCCAAGACACATTCTCTACGGGTAAATTCTCACCTTTGAAATGAGATGGATTGCAACCCATTACTGCTTGATATTGCTTTTGTGTGACTGTATATTTAGCCATCCAAAACTCTTGTAAAGTAACTTCATGTTCATCAATAACTTGCCCCATTATAAACTTCCCCGCAGGGATGCGAACGAGATTCGATGGTTACGTTATTACCTAAGTTCTCGCGAATATATTGTGTCTTACCAAGTTTATGATCTAGTCCAACTATAGTTTTAGACCCTAATCCCAAAAAGAAACCTCTTTCCGTAACTAATCGAGTCTTCACATACTTAAATTCTAAACTCGATATTTGTGATGGCTTAGACGGCGATGGTTTAGGGAATTTTCTTGATGGAATTTGGATAGAAGCTAGTGAACCTGCTGACCTTGAAATGTTTGAAAATAAATTAGGGAATGGATGAGATATCATTGAAGTCTGTAAATCTTTCAAAACATCTATAACAGAATTCTGACGATCCTTCACTCTGTATGCAGTCATCTGATCCAATAACTTCCCAAACTTATCACTCACCACCTTCCCATTCAAAAACTGTCGCCATTGATATTCATTTTCCAAAACGTCATAGAGCGTAAACGGTTCCACATTCGTGAGCAAATGCAAACAAGTTACACCCAACCCAAACAAATCACTTTGAAACACCGACTTACCCAACATTTGCTCAGGAGCGCCATAACTCGGCTTCCCGATGCCCGTCCCCGTCTTTGCCAATAACGTCGCCGTTGCGTGCTTTGCCGCCCCAAAATCCACCAACACCAACTTTTTATCACTACGCCGCCGAATGATATTGTCTGGCGAAATATCGCGATGAATGACTGACTTGCCATGCACAAACTCCAAGATTTGCAGCACCTCCACCAACACATCCCGCACCTGCTGCTCACTAAAAGCACCAACTCGCGCTAGTTCCTGTTCTAAAGTCTCACCATCGATAAACTCTTGGATGAGGTACTGCTTACCCTCATGAATTGTAAAAGATAGAAGTTCAGGAATTTGTGGATGCTTACCCAAATCATCGAGCCGCTTTGCCTCCTGCTCAAATAACCTGATCGCGACATCCAAAGTCCCTTGACTCGCATTAGGATTGATCGTCTCAAACGCAAACTGCTTAATCACACAACGGGGTTGTGATGGCTTCGACTCATCCTGAGCCAAGAAAGTCTTACCAAATCCCCCCTGTCCAATTACCTTCAAAGCACGATAACGTTCTTGAATTTGTAACTTAGCGCCGCATTGGTTGCAAAATTTTGTGGTTAAAGGGTTGGCGCGATCGCAAGCAAGGCAAAGGCAGTTACTCATGCGATATAAGTCTTAAAAAATTTAGATTTGATGATCTAAATATAACCTAGTCGTAATGTAGAGAGAGATGCCTTGACAGCGATTGATTATCTTGAATAGAGTACATGACGTGACAACTGCGCGATCGCAGCTTTATCAGTGCAGAAATTGCTGAATTATTGGAGATTCCTTTAGAATCAATCACAGGTACAAATTTAAAGAAATCGGCTTAGCTCTTATATTTAATTAGCATCATGCGCTACACATTGCGCGATCGCCATGACGCTATAAAATGTAGTGCGAGTTACCTACGAAAAACAAGATTTATGCCCCGCCGTAACGACATCCAAAAGATTTTGCTGATTGGCGCTGGTCCGATCGTCATCGGTCAAGCCTGTGAATTTGACTACTCAGGAACCCAAGCCTGTAAGGTTTTGCGGGATGAGGGCTACTATGTGATCCTAGTTAACTCCAATCCTGCAACGATCATGACTGATCCCGCCACTGCTGATCGCACTTACATTGAGCCGATTACGCCCGAAGTTGTGGCGCAAATTATCGAAAAAGAGCGTCCTGATGCGATCTTGCCGACAATGGGCGGACAGACGGCGTTAAATACGGCGGTATCGCTGGCAAAGATGGGCGTATTGGAAAAGTATGGCGTTGAGCTAATCGGCGCAAAACTAGAAGCGATCGAGATGGCGGAGGATCGCAAATTATTTAAAGAGGCAATGGAACGGATTGGCGTTGCCATGTGTCCATCGGGTTTGGGGACAACGATGGAAGAGTCCCGCGCGATCGCCCAAGAAATTGGTACTTATCCGCTCATTATTCGTCCCGCCTTCACGATGGGCGGCACTGGCGGCGGCATCGCTTACAACCAAGAGGAGTTTGAAGAAATCTGTGCCTCTGGTTTGGAAGCCAGTCCCGTATCGCAAATCCTGATCGAGCGATCGCTGATCGGCTGGAAAGAGTACGAGCTAGAGGTGATGCGCGATCTCGCCGATAACGTGGTAATTATTTGCAGCATCGAAAATATTGATCCGATGGGCATCCATACGGGCGACTCAATTACGGTGGCTCCTGCTCAGACTTTGACGGATAAAGAATATCAGCGCTTGCGTGACTATTCGATCAAGATCATTCGCGAGATCGGCGTGGAGACTGGCGGCTCGAATATTCAGTTCTCGATCAATCCTGAAAATGGCGAAGTGGTCGTGATCGAGATGAATCCCCGCGTATCGCGTAGTTCGGCTTTAGCATCTAAAGCCACAGGCTTCCCGATCGCCAAGTTTGCCGCCAAGCTAGCCGTTGGTTACACATTAGATGAAATTTCTAACGACATCACCAAGAAAACACCTGCTAGTTTTGAGCCGACTATTGACTATGTAGTTACTAAGATTCCTCGTTTTGCCTTTGAGAAATTTCCGGGTTCTGAGCCTGTGCTAACCACACAAATGAAGTCGGTCGGTGAAGCTATGGCGATCGGGCGCACTTTCCAAGAGTCTTTTCAAAAGGCATTGCGATCGCTTGAGGTTGGTCGCTTTGGTTTTGGTGGCGATCGCGAAGAAGTTCTTCCCGATCTCGACAAAATCAAATATAGTTTGCGCGTTCCCAATCCTGATCGCATTTTCTCAATTCGCGATGGATTTTTGTCAGGTCTATCAGTCCAAGCGATTTTTGAATTAACGAATATCGATCCTTGGTTCTTGCAGAAAATGCGCGAGATCACTGATGTGGAACTGTCGATCAAGGGTAGAAAACTTGATAGCATTCTCAAAGAAGAGATGCTAGAAACTAAGCGCATGGGCTTTAGCGATCGCCAGATTGCCTATCTGACGGGTACAAATGAAGATGAAGTCCGCACCTATCGCAAAGATTTGGGCGTGATTCCTTCATACAAAACCGTTGATACTTGTGCCGCCGAGTTTGAAGCGCTCACTCCCTATCACTATTCCACCTACGAAGAAGAATCAGAAGTTCTACCTTCCACAAAGCGCAAAGTAATGATTCTCGGTGGAGGACCTAACCGCATTGGTCAGGGGATTGAGTTTGACTATTGCTGTTGTCATGCCAGCTATGCCTTACGCGCCGCAGGCTTTGAGACGATCATGGTTAACTCCAATCCTGAAACTGTATCTACCGATTACGATACTAGCGATCGCTTGTACTTTGAGCCATTGACCCGTGAAGATGTGTTGAATATCATCGAAGCGGAACAGCCCGAAGGTGTAATCATTCAGTTTGGTGGACAGACTCCGCTTAAGCTTTCAGTTCCTTTATTGCGGTATCTCGAAGAAAACAACTCTACTACTAAAATCTGGGGTACTTCTCCCGATTCTATCGATATTGCTGAAGACCGCGAACGCTTTGAAGCAATTTGTCAACAATTGGGAATCTTGCAACCTAATAACGGCTTAGCGCGTTCTGAAGAAGAGGCGGTGGTAATTGCCCAACGAGTTGGCTATCCTGTGGTCGTGCGTCCTAGCTACGTGCTTGGTGGTCGTGGTATGGAAGTCGTTTATTCCGATGCTGAACTCGAAGACTATATGCGCCGCGCCATTATCATCGAGCCAGAACATCCTGTATTGATCGATCATTTCCTTGAGGGGGCGATTGAGGTGGATGTCGATGCGATCGCCGATCAGCAGGGTAATGTCACCATCGGCGGCATTATGGAACATATTGAAGAAGCAGGGATTCACTCAGGCGATTCCGCTTGTTCGATTCCCACGTTCTCTTTACCCGCCGAAGTGCTTGACACGATCCGCACATGGACAATTAGTTTAGCTAAGGCTCTGAACGTGGTTGGTTTGATGAATATTCAGTACGCCGTGCAGTTGAATAATAACAATCCCAAAGAAAGTAAAGTCTTCATTCTTGAAGCTAATCCCCGCGCTTCTCGTACTGTGCCATACGTCAGTAAAGCGATTAATGTTCCCCTCGTTAACTACGCCTCACGAATTATGTCAGGTGCAACGCTTGCGGAATTAGGTTTAATAGAAGAAGTGATTCCCAAACATATTTCGATTAAGGAAGCCGTACTTCCCTTTGCCAAGTTTGCGGGAACCGATACGATTCTGGGACCTGAAATGCGATCGACGGGTGAAGTCATGGGTATCGATACCGAGTTCGGACGTGCCTTTGCTAAGGCTCAAATCGCCGCAGGAACCCATCTTCCCTTAGAGGGGACTGTATTTATTTCAGTCAACGATCGCGATAAGAGTGGTATTTCTACCATTGCCGAAGCCTTTATTGAACTGGGCTTTAAAGTGATGGCAACGGAAGGAACTCACAAGATTTTGCGCCGTAACAGCATTGAATCGAAGCAAGTTCTCAAGGTTCATGAAGGTCGTCCCCACATTGGTGATTCGATGAAAAATGGTCAAATCCAATTGATCATCAATTCACCCAGTGGTGAAGAAGCCAAGGTTGACGGCAAGATGATTCGCCGTACAGCACTGGCTTACAAGATCCCTGTAATTACGACTCTGGCGGGAGCTAAAGCCGCGATCGCCGCGATTCGTTCTTTGCAAGCGGGAGCAATTTCTGTCACTGCTCTGCAAGACTACGCCTAGGCTGATCTAATGCTAATTTAATAAAAAAGGAGCGCGTCGCGCTCCTTTTTTATTGTTTTTTTAGCGCTGGAACTCTTGGATTAATTCCATGATTTGCGCGATCGCATTACGATCTTGGCTTTGGTTCATAGTTTGAATGTACTGCTCACGATGGCTATCAAGATCAGCGATCGCGCTCAGTAGACTGTCACTGTCTAAGTTCTCTTCTAGCAAAACTGCACTATAGCCACGGGATTGAAATGAATTGGCATTCAGAATCTGATCGCCGCGACTAGAGAGTTTAGATAAAGGAATCAGTAAATGGGGCTTGCGGAGGGTAAGCAGCTCAAAGACAGCGTTAGCGCCTGCCCTCGATACCACTAAATCCGCCATTGCCAAAATATCAGCTAATTCGGTTCCTAAATATTCAAATTGTTGATAGCGAGGATATCCCACCAAAGAATGCTCGAGATTGCCTTTGCCACAGGCATGGACGACTTGATACTTTTGGGTTAAGGATTCCAAAATAGAACGCACCGCTTGATTAATTTTGGCAGAACCACTACTACCGCCCACCACAAATAGAACAGGCAGATTTTGGTTAAAGCCGCAAATTTCTCTACCGCGATCGCTTTCTCCTTTCGTAATCTCAGGACGAATCGGTAATCCTGTAACCTTGATTTTTTGAATATGTTTACGCAAACTTTTAGCGGTTTCAGGAAAAGTCAGACAGATTTTGCTGGCAAAGGGAATCGACAAACGATTGGCTAAACCAGAGGAAAAATCAGATTCATGGATAATTACAGGAATCCTTTGCAGCCAACTAGCAAAAATCACGGGCACAGTCACAAATCCGCCCTTAGAAAATACGAGCTTGGGCTTAACCTTGGCGATCGCGCCATAGGCATCAAATACGCCCTTAATTACCTTGAAAGGGTCGATAAAATTTTGCCAAGAAAAGTAACGCCGTAATTTACCAGAGGAAATGCCATAGTACGGTAAATTCGCTTCCTGCACTAATTTCGCTTCGATGCCTTCACGGGAGCCAATGTAAACTACCTCCCAGCCTTGAGCCGTCAACGCATCGACAAGGGCAAGATTGGGGCTGACGTGACCTGCCGTACCACCACCAGTTAAAACAATTTTAGGTTTTGGCGATGGTAATAACGGCTCTTGGTCGGAAGAAGATAACATTAACTTGGTCGTCGCGATAATTTCACGTCACAATTGTATCTAAGAATTGTCTCCAAATCACCGCAGATATTATGTTAGAAACTGCCCGCAAATTCCTCTCTCAAATAGATAATCATCCCATCAGCACCAAATTAGAGCAGCATTTAAAAACCTGCGATCGCGCATTATTTGTCCTCCACGACCAGCTTAATCTCGATGTATTTCCACAGCAATTACTTGCTCAAAAGCCCTTACTTATCTTTGTGGAATCCCTAAAATACGCCACCGTAATTCCTCACCACAAACAGAAATTAGTCTACATTCTCAGCGCTCAGCGTCATTTTGTGATCGCCTGTCATCGCCAAGGTTTTCCCGTCCTTAATTTATTTACAGAGGGTTTTCATGCTCAGGCGATCGCTGAATTTTTAGGACAGTATCCCCAGATCAAACTAACTTATATGCAGCCATCGGAGTGGGATACGCGAACTCATATGGCAGATTTAGCAAATCAATTTAGCGATCGCCTAGAGATGATTCCCAATAATTTTTTCATTGCTGATGTTCAATCGAAATCAAAAATCAAAAAAGGTTATCGTCTCGAAACCTTCTATCGAGAACTACGCAAACAAACAGGCTATCTGATGGAAGATGGTAAGCCCATCGGTGGTGAATGGAATTATGACAAAGAGAACCGTAAATCTCTACCTAAGAAGATCACTATTCCCCAAATCTCCAAAGTTGAACCCAATCCCATTACTCAAGAAGTGATTGCCCTAGTGCAAAACTACTTGCCGAACGCTTTTGGCAAACTCGATCGCTTTGACTATGCCGTAACTCGCGATCGCGCCCTTGAGCTAGCCCATCTATTTATGGAAACGCGCCTCGCTAATTTTGGAGCCTACGAGGACGCGATTAAAGTTGGCGAACCATTTTTGTTCCATTCCGTATTGTCAATCTATCTCAATAATGGCTTACTGCTGCCGCAGGAACTCTGTGAGATGGCGATCGCTGCCTATCAAAAAGAACTCGCGCCCCTTAATTCTGTGGAAGGATTTATTCGGCAAATCCTAGGCTGGCGCGAATATATTCGGATCTATTACGAAGCAAAAATGCCAGAGGTTAGAGATAGCAATTACTTTGAATTTACTAATGATTTGCCGCAACTATACTGGGATGCTAAAACTGATTTAGTATGTATGCAAGATGCGGTTACTCATGTCTTAAATCATGGCTATTCTCACCATATTCAACGTTTAATGGTCTTGAGTAATTTTAGTAATTTAACTAATACAGATCCCCGACAACTCAATCAATGGTTTTGGCTTGCCTATGTGGATGCCTATGAATGGGTGGAATTGCCAAATGTATTAGGAATGTCTACCTTTGCTGATGGTGGTATTCTTGCTTCTAAGCCCTATGTTGCGGGTGGAAATTATATTAATAAGATGAGCAACTGCTGTGCATCTTGCAAATATGATATCAAGGAAAAAACTGGAGACAAAGCTTGTCCATTCAATTATTTATATTGGCATTTTGTCGATCAACATCGTGATAGTTTTGCTGACAATGGACGAGTATCCCTGATGGTTAATGCTTACAATAAGAAACCTGAACAGGAGAAGCAACTAATTAGGGATTCAGCAACTAAATTTATCGATAGTTTACAGTCTTAGTAAGGGTTTCTAAAACTCAAAAATGGCGTAGCCATTTTTGAGTTTTAGTGTAAGGGATTTGTCATCTGCGTTCCGCGCGACAACAGTTATAGCAGTTCTAAATAATTTAAAGAGGCTTCGACTTCGCTCAGCCATCGGTATACGGCGGTTGAGCGAAGTCGAAGCCCTATTTCTCTTGTTTGAATTGTCTATAAGTTGTATGGAATTTGCTAAGAAATTCTCCCACTAGATAGAGAGAACCACAGAGAATTACTAGATCATCTTGAGAACTTTCTTGGGCATCACTAAAGGCAGCTTCCAATCCTGCCTCCAGACTTTTATGAACTTGGGGAGGTTGATGGAGCATTGGTGCAGTGATCGCCGCCAGTTGTTCAGGAGATATGGTGGCAGGACTCGGTACAGGCACAGTAAAAAGCAGATCTTGGGGACGTAATAACGCCTTGAGAATTCCGTGAGCATCCTTAGTATTGAGAATGCCGATCAGCCAACAGCAACGCCGTTGGGGAAAATTCTGTTCCACAAATTGCCGTAAATATATGGCGGCGGCGACATTGTGCGCTCCGTCAATGAGAATTTTGTGATCTTTTTGATGATGATTCTTTTGCAAAGAAAAGTTAACCCATTGCAATCGTCCTGCCCACTGAGTTTGCGCCATCCCTTCGCGGATTGCGTTATCGCTAACCTGCCAGCCCTGATCCCTCAAGGCTTGAATCGTGGCGATCGCGACGGCAGAGTTGATTAACTGATGTGCGCCCAGCAGGGGCAAAGGGTAGCTAAACCCATTGGCGATCGCACCATCGGGATGAGGGGTGGCAGGACTAACCCAAACGATCGGCGCATTCCGATCTTGAGCAATGTTTTGGAAAACCGCTTTGACCTCTGGATCACTTTCGGCGATGACGACAGGACAATGGGGCTTGATAATTCCTGCTTTTTCAGAAGCGATCGCGGCGAGAGTATTACCTAATTGTTGACAGTGGTCTAAGCCGATGGAAGTAATCGCGCAAACCAACGGGCGATCGCAGACATTTGTGGCATCGAGTCTCCCGCCCAAACCCGTCTCAATAATCGCAATATCCACCTTTTGATCGGCAAAGTACCACCACATGGCGGCAGTAATCACTTCAAATTGCGTGGGTGGTAATTCAGGATTAATCGCGTTTTCGACATGGCTGAGGGCAGTTAGTAAATCTTGATCACTAATCCATACACCATTAATCGTGATCCTTTCTCCCCAAGCCACCAGATGCGGTGAGGTGTAGCGCCCCACTTGATAGCCTGCGGCTTGCAAAATTGACAATAAAAAGGCACAAACGGAACCTTTTCCATTTGTGCCTGCAATATGGATCACGGGAACTTGGTGATGGGGATTGCCTAGAGCGTGTAGCAGTTGTTGGATACGCTCTAGTCCTAAATGAATCCCAAATTGATCAAAACTAGCAAGATAGGAGGTAGGTGTTTGGTTAATTAGCTTTAGAGACATGAACTTCAAGGGCGTAGATTTTGCCTTGGGCATCGACTTCGGCAATATGTCTGCCTTGCATCGCGAATAGCTCACCGCTATCACGTTTGCCCGCGATCGCCCAAATAGCTTCTAACCCATTTTCCGTCTTTCTGGTCGTCCAGATCCGTTGCATTCCTGCATAGGTCTGAAAAAATTGTCGATACAGGTTAGCGATCGCGTCTTTACCAACGACCTTACGCGCCCCTGAAGGCTGCACTTCTGCTTGTTCTGCAAAGAGATTTACCAACTCATCAAAGGCAGATTCATCGGCGCTAGCGCGGTCGGAAAGCTCAAAGTATTTATCTAAAACAGTCATATTCCCCTACTTTTACCACTCATGGTGGTTGTAATTGTAAAAGCAGCTTGAGAGCAACTTAAAAATTGTAAATATATATTAAGCTGATTTCAAATAAATTTTCTTCACCCAATAGATGGGAATTATTTTCTCGCCTTTGGCGAGAAAATAATTCGCTATAGTTGTGCGTCTGCTTCGAGGATGGCGCGATCGCGAATACGACAGGAATCACAGACACCGCAAGGAACTTCGCCGCCTTGATAGCAAGACCAAGTGAGATCGATGGGGACACCGAGTCGTCTAGCGCGGCGGACGATATCGGTTTTAGAATCCATCACTAAGGGGGCGACTAGCTGCGGGGCATGACCTTCGACCCCAACCTTAGAGGACAGGGTTGCCAAATTCTGGAATGCGGCTAAATAGTCAGGACGACAGTCGGGATAGCCTGAATAATCAACGGCATTAATTCCTAAATAAATTGCTTCGGCTCCCTTGGTTTCCGCTAGGGATAGGGCGATCGCGATGAAAACGGTATTGCGCCCGGGGACGTAGGTAATCGGGATATCCCCCGCCTGTACGCCCGTCGTCGGCACATCGATATTGGCATCGGTCAGGGCGGAGCCACCCCACTGTGCCAAATTAACATCCACCACAAAATGTTCTTGAATTCCCAACGCTGCCGCCACCTGTCGCGCCGCCAGTAATTCGCGTTCATGGCGCTGACCATAGCGAAAGGATAGGGCGATCGCTTCATAACCATCGGCGATCGCCTGAGCCGCCACTGTTGCCGAGTCTAGTCCGCCTGATAACAAGATGATCGCTTTTTTGTTAGGCGAATTTTGGGGATTGTTTTGATTATTAGAATTTGAATCTTCCATTATTGTTTGCGATCTCACTCCTATCTAATTCAACATATGGTAGTTCTAAATAAATCTAGAGAGGCTTCGACTTCGCTCAGCCATCGATATACGGTGGCTGAGCGGAGTCGAAGCCCTATTTCTTATTTGACTTATCTATAATTAAAACCCAAAACCAAAGATTGTTCCGTCCACGTAGTGGACGGAACAATCTTCTAGATTTATCTCACGCCCAATAGTTTATGGGTTTGCATACTTACGCGCCATTCGCGATGCTGCATGACGTAATCTAAGACCAGATATTTGCTTGAAGCTGTATTCCATTCTGCTTGCAGATATTTTAGAGATTGAACAGGGATTTTGGCGGCGTTCTCTTCTGCCCATGCCAGATCCGTTGCATCCTTAATCACTACTTTTAGCTCATCGACCTGCGAGTAAATACCGTCGTGGGGATGTTTAAATTGTTTGGGAGAGAGGGTGATCCAGTCAAACTCACCGCTCAAGGGATATGCGCCCGATGTCTCTAAATGTACGCGCAAACCTGCTGTTTTGAGTTGTGCAGTTAGCTCGGTTAGATCATGGATCAATGGCTCACCACCTGTAATTACCACGATCGCAGGATTAGCATTTTTTGCCGCTTGGACTAGATCAGCGATCGCCATTTGAGGATGGTTTTTGGCGCTCCAAGAGATTTTGGTGTCACACCAAGGACAGCCCACATCACAACCCGCGAGGCGAATAAAAAAAGCATTAACTCCCATCCAAGTCCCTTCTCCCTGTACTGAATGGAAAATCTCTACAATCGGTAAGGTGTGGGAATGTAAGGGTAATTGTGGTGATGAGTGTTCTATTACTGCCATGAATTTCGATGCCCTATTTCTTCCCTTTCTGCGAATTTTCTTGTAAGTGCAGAATATGTTTAGCGATGTTTTGCGAAGCTCCCGCATAGCCCATGCGCTCTTCCCCATTTCGCAAGGTCTCTTGAAAATAATCAGGATCTTGGAGTATCTCGCCGAGGATATCGGCAATTTGGGCAGGCTTATCCACTAGATTAATTGAGCAACCTAGAAGATCGGCTTGTTCTTCGGCAAATTTGCGCGTGAACTGGGGACCATTACCCGCGATCGTGATTACGGGCTTACCTAATCCGACTAATTGCTCCGTTGCGGTTCCTGCCATTGCCAAACCAAGATGACATTGGTGCAGACAATCGCTAAATCCCGTTTGGGTTAAGACCATCCGCGCATTCTGCACTTTGAATGTGGTTTCATCAAGGCGTAACCAACCTTTTTGGAGAATGATCTGACCGATTTCTTCGAGATCCAAATCAGGGGCGATCGCCACAATAAAATGAACTTCGTGGGGAATCGTACGGGCAATCACTTGGGCGCAAAGTATTAGGGTAAGCCAGTTTTCATAGGCTTCGGGCGCTCGCGAACCTGCTAGAATTGCCACCACCCAATCATCTTCGCCAATGCCAAAATCAATGCCTTTGGGTTCTAATCCATCCATCATTGGATTACCGACGTAGAGCGTGGGTAACTTAAAGCTTTGATTGAGAACTTCGGCGGTTAATAAATCCCTCACAAATACAGCTTTGCAGCGATCGCTTTTCATTAAGGCGCGTTCCCAAGGGAAAAAGTAAGAGCCGCCGAAGGGTTTCTTGACATGGGGCAGATCACCTTGGCGATCGCGCCAATAATATTCTGATTTTGCCGTCGCCACAAATACAAAATCACAGCCGCCGAACTGCGATGGTAGCCATGCAAAAAGCAATGGCACAATGTCACCCACCGCCAAAATTAGCCGTTTTTCTTTGCGTCTTTCCCTTGACCAACTCCACACATATCCTAATTGTTTGCGCGTTAGACCCACCAAGCCACTTTTGACATCACGGGCAAGCTGGCGACTATCCATGCGTACAAACCCCCCCGAAGGCATGGCTTGGGTGACCTGTGCGGCGATTGGTATATCGGCTTTGGTATAGGCATGACCCACTCCCACCATGGGTAAAGCGATCGTTGAAAATCCTAACTTCGACAGTTCTACACAGATCCTTGCCGCGATAATATCTTCACCATGCCCATTGCTAATACATAAAATTTCCACGTTTCGTTAATAAGCTCTAAATAAGAAGTAAGCAACAAGACTTTAAACTTTGCCACAGGTCTAATTTAACTTTAAATAGAGACTGAAACAACAAACCTATGCTCAAACAAAAAATTGGTTTTTATCTTGATGATCTAGAAACTCCCATCGGTAAGTTGATCAATATTGCGATCGCAGGACTTGTATTAGCTTCAGCTACTAGCTTTGTCGCGCAGACCTTTGCAATTTCAGAGTTAGTTCGTCATCGCTTAGATCTGCTTGACGATGTAATCCTCTATATTTTTGCCCTAGAGTTTGGGCTAAGGTTTTGGTGTGCTGAGAAAAAACTGTCTCATTTAGTCAGCCTCTACACAATTATTGATCTGATAGCAATCTTGCCACTATTTCTCGATGCCTCCGTGACATTTATTCGACTATTGCGATGGTTTCGGATCTTGAGATTGCTGCGCCTAGTGGAATCGCGATCGCTTTTTGCCAATAAGACCGAAGATATCGCCATCCTGTTTAAGATTTTATTTACACTGTTTGCGATCGTGTTTGTCTTTTCGGGCATGGTCTATCAGATTGAGCATACGACCAATCCCCAATTTACAAATTTCCTCGATGCCTTTTATTTCTCTATTTTCACGATGACTACGGTTGGCTATAGCGATGTCATGCCCCAGTCCGATGCGGGGAAACTCACCACCATCTTGATGGTACTTACAGGCATTGCCCTAATTCCTGTCCAACTTGGAGAATTGTTTAAGCGGCTGATCCAAACTGCTAATCAAAGCGATCGCCAAGCGATTATTTCAACCAGTCCCGAATTACGGGAAATTACTTGTAGCAATTGCGGGCTATCAACTCATGATCGCGATGCCCAATTTTGCAAAGCCTGTGGTAGCAAGCTAAACTAGGCTAGGCTTCGGCTTCGCTCAGCTACCAAGCTTCGACTCCGCTCAGCCACCGATATCAAGCTTCGACTCCGCTCAGCTACCGATATATAAATTAAATGAACATCACCGTCAAACTGCGCCGTCAGGCATCTCGTCACAGTGAGCCAACCGATCAGACCTATACGATCGCCGTTGATCCCGATCGCACCACGGTACTTGATGCCCTCATCCAGATTCAGAGTGAACAGGATGGCTCGATTGGATTTCGGCGCAACTGTCGCAATGCGATCTGTGGTTCCTGTGCGATGCGGGTGAATGGACGGTCTGGCTTAGCTTGCCAAAAACATATCAGCGAAGTCATGGGCGATCGCGATACGGAGTTAGCGATCGAGCCAATGCAAAATCTGCCCGTAATTAAAGATTTGATCGTCGATATGACTAAGTTTTGGGACAATCTCGCCAAGGTTGATCCCTATGTATCCACTGCCTCGCGCCAAATCAGCAAAACTGAACATTTACAAGAATATCTGCAAACCCCTGAGCAACGCGCCAAGCTGCAAGCTGCCGCTAACTGTATTCTTTGCGGTTCTTGCTATTCTGAATGTAATGCTGCCGCCGTTAGCGATCGCTTTGTGGGACCTCACGCCCTCGCCAAAGCCTATCGGGTCATGGCAGACAATCGCGATGATCAAACCGATGCAAGAATCTCTAAGTACAACCAATCGGGCTACGTTTGGGACTGCACACGCTGCTATAACTGCAATGAAGTCTGTCCTGTAGAAGTGCAGCCCCTTGATCGCATTTCCCAGATCAAGCATGAAATTTTAGCCGATCATGACTTGCCCGAATCAACTGCCCAAAGGCATCGCCACACGATGGTGGAACTGGTCAAAGAAGATGGCTGGATCGATGAAAGTAAATTTGGTGTGCGCGTAGTTGGCGACAACTTCCGCGATATCAAAGGCTTGCTCAGCATTTTCCCCCTCGGCATTCGCATGATCATGAGTGGCAAGATGCCCTATCCTTGGCAATTCCAAAAGTCCGAAGGCACAGCCGAAGTCAAAGCCCTGATCGAATTAGTTGAGGCGATCGCCTCTAAAAAATCCCAAAACTAAATGATCTGTGGACATTCCTGTTAGGACACAAACCCAAGAACTGAAGGGCGGCGCAAAGCGCCGCCCTTCATCTCTATAGAAACAAAAAAACTCGCTTTGCGAGTTTTTTTGTTTCTATAGGATTAGCTAATCAAGGGTGATTACCCATGAGCCAACATACACAGGTACAGGAATGTCAGCGCGTAATAGTCTGCCATCGAACTGATAGAACCCACTGAAGTTAGGATTACGGACATTGGATAGGACAACTCTCAGAGCCGTCTTAGAAGGAATTGGCTCCTTGGGAATGATCGTAATACGGCGTAACTCTTTGTCCCAAGTTGCGGACTCGATCTCAATGTCTTTACCACCACGGCATTGATTAGTGATCCGCAATTTCATATCAGAAGTATCAAAACTGCCGTTGAAATGCTCAGGATAGGAGATTAGTACCTCCGAAACTTTAAAGCTCTGGGGCTTGACTTCTAAGTAATAGCGATCAGTCCGACTGCTAGCGCCATTGTCTAGGCAATAGTCTAAAGCACCGTCCTTAGGACCACCAAAGAGGATAAATCCTGAGTTAGCTTGGGCGCGAACCATGTTAGGAGAAACTACTGCACAAGCCGCAGCCAGACAAGAAACAATACCCAGTTTTTTGATCATTTGGATCTTCATAAATCTTACGAAACTGTCGAGACTTTAAATATTATGTGCTACGCACTCACCATTCTGACGAAATTTGTTAGCAAATGTATCCCGTCAGTGGATGATTTTTCTGGATGAAATTGTACCGCCATCACATTATCTTTGGCGATCGCCACGGTTACGGTCTGATTCCCGTGGGTTGTGGTCGCCGCAGTAACCTTGGCATCTTCAGGAGCGGTGTAATAGGAATGTACAAAATACATCCAAGGACTAACCCCCAAATCCTTCCATAGTGGGCAGTCTGCTTGATTGAGGTGCAGTTGATTCCAGCCCATGTGGGGAATTGTGAGATTTGGTTCGGGACGAAATCGCTTGACCTGCCCCGCAATAATCCCCAACCCTTTCGCCTGACCTTCTTCACTGCTGTCAAATAAAATTTGCATCCCTAAGCAAATCCCCAGAAAGGGCTTACCCGAGGCGATCGCCTCATGGATGGGTTGTTCTAAGCCCGTTGCCCGCAGCTTTTCCATCGCAGGATCAAAGGAGCCAACCCCCGGTAAAACAATGCCATCGGCGGCGGCTAATTTTTGCGGATCATTAGTTACCACGGGGGTTGCCCCTGCAATTTCTAAGCCTTTGCAGGCAGAATGCAAGTTTCCCATGTCGTAATCAATCACTGCCACAACTGGCATGATATTTCTCCTCTAGATTTTGGTTATATAGCGCTTTTTGAGCAAGCGAGGTACATAATTGTTTCCCCGCACTTCATCAGGATGGAAAACGCTACAAGTAAATAAGCTTAATCAAATATAAAACCATAAAACCTGTGGCGCACACGCAATGTACGTAATGGGTTTTAATTCTGATTTGGTATTACGCTCGCTATTTAGTGATTATAATCGTTCATATCGCGTGGCACTTTGTACGACGTTTCTCTGTCCAATACTTAAAAACTGAGGCAACAGCAAGCATGACCATGACAAATACAACATCAAAAAAAAATGAACCCCATTGGTTTAAACATATTTTGTTGGCGATTAGTGTCGGCTTTGTGCCTTGGGTAAGTTGGGGATGGTATCAAGAGGCGATCGCCGAAGAGGTGATTACAATTCCACAGGAACCAGTCGAGCCTAGCCTCTGGTGGAAGTCGCAACGTCTGCAAGAAGGTTGGGTCGAGAAGATCGACATTGATGCTGATGCTAAAAAGGCGATCGTTACTGTTAACATCAGCAGATGGGTATCTTCTGATTATTTAACTAGGTTTAGCTTTCTATTTAAATTAGGCACAGAGGCACAAAGGCAAAATTTTGATCTAGTACTCCACAACCGTCGATCCGAAAAAATTGCTGAATATAGCAATCAACAGGACTATTGGCGAATTGATCCTAAATCCCTAGGAGCTGATCCGTTTCGAGTTAATGCGCCATTACTTTTGCAATAGATGAAAAGAATTAAACATAAAACCTGAAAACCTGCGGCGAACGCTGCGCGTTCGCCGCAGGTTTTCAGGTTTTAATTATGCCTAGCTACTTAATTATTTACCCAAGTTAATTCCAAATAAGCTATTTAAACGATTGCGTACCCACAGGATTGTCGAAGATTGAGATTTTCGCAACTCCTCTTCATTCAATATACCCAAGCTAATCAAAACCTGTTGGCGTTCCGCTAGCTTAATCGCGATTTGTTCGCCCAACTCTCTATACTCACTCAACAGCTTTTGTAACTGTTGACGCTCCACGACGAATAAAACTGTATTCATTGCGATCGCTTTTACTGTGGCTGTGCGCGGCGTACCCGTCAATAATGAAATCTCACCAAAAAAATCTCCCGCACCAAGATTAGCGATTACCTGATTATTTTTTTCAGAAAATACCTCCACACTGCCCGACAGAATAATGTAGAACTCTTCACTGGGGTCATTTTCACGACAAATGACTTGACCAATATCAAGATATTTACGATAGCCACGGGCAATTAAGGCGTATAGCTCTAGCTCAGTACAGCGCTCAAAATAGGCGGTGCGGCGTAACATATCTCGCAAGTTGCGGCTATTGAGGTCTTGATTAGCCACAAGAGCATCGAGAGATTCTGCATTGTTATCCCTCAAGTTGATTGGGGCGAGATTACCTTGAAGATTTTCGTACTGATTAGAACTGAAGATTTGTTGCCTCATCGTTTGAGGATTCTTAAAGATCAGCTCTCTTGTCGGAAACGGTATTTTGATATTACGTTCCCTAAACTCGTAGGCGATTCTATAGTTGAGAGAGCTACGGATCGGCTCGTTATCGTCGGGTTCATTAATCCAAACCAGTAACTCAAATTCAAGGGCATATTGACCGAAAGCTGAAAACCAAACTTCAGGAGGTGGGGTCGATAGAACCTGCGGTTCTTGTCGGGCAGCAGTCAACAGAGCTTCGGTCAAAACTAGCAAATCTGTATCATAGTCAACGGTTATGGGAATGTGAATACGGCAAGTATGTCCCGCATAGCTCCAATTAACGGTGTTATTCTCGATAAATCTTTGATTGGGAACGATGATAAATAGATCATCTTCGGTTCTAATAATCGTAGAGCGAATAGAAATTTTTTCGATTGTGCCTTTAATATCGCCAATTTCGATATAGTCGCCAACTTTGAGAGTTTGCTCAAATAACAACACCAATCCACTAATAAAGTTGCTGGCGAGATTTTGCAAGCCAAAGCCAATACCAATCCCGACTACCCCTGCTAATACCGCAAGGGAGCTGAGATTAATGCCCGCAGTTTGCAAAATAATGACACTGCTGAGGGTGATCAGCGTATATTTCACAAATACCGTGATTGCTTCCTGTAATCCACGATTGATCCGCAATTTGGAGAGTAGCGATCGCCTAATCAGCTCACTAATAAATTTTGATATAAAAAACGCTAGAACTAATAAGCCGATTAGGGAAATAATCGTGGCGATCGAGAATTTGGTTTCGCCAATATCTAATATTTGAGCGGTAAAAATATCGTATAGCTTTGAAGCTAAAAAATCCATTTCGGAAGTTCTCCACCAAACCGCTATTACTAACTACCGCGCGGGACGTGCAGTAATTCTTTGCCTTTTTATTTTAACGTGAGTTCGATATCGCCATTTGCCCCGAACTGAAGTTATTTTACAGCCGTCATCAGTTTTATGAGAACAAAAAACAGAAGTCAAATATAGCTATAGATAATTTAGGTAAAAGATAGGGCTTCGACTTCGCTCAGCCAGCAGTATACGATGGCTGAGCGAAGTCGAAGCCTCTCGAATTTATTTGAAATTACCATAAGAAATAGCTAGGCTAGTACAAATCCAAAAACCAGAAGCGAGTGGCAGCGCGGAGCGCTGCCACTCGCTTCTGGTTGTTATGTTCTAAACAAAACTTTTTTGCTATGGGTGGTGAGTCGAGCTATCATCCGCTTTTTGGAGTTTGCCTATCCATATCAAACTCGTATCATTTTAGGTTTGAGCACTGGGTAGCAATAGTGTGGACTCAATTTGATCTTTAACTAAGGGGCTGGCATACTCGGCATTATTAAGACATTCAATCAGTAGTTTATTGGCATCGTGATAAATTCTCAAAACCTTGAGTTGCTGACCGCTAAACTTCCATTCCTGAGATCCCTTGCGATGATGCACAATCAGATTACGCAGCTTCTTTGCCCAGTCTAGTCCTTTAGCTTGCCACCACTTGGCAAACTTGCTGCGATTTGCGTAGGGGTCTGGAAACTTTTGGCGGAGGTGCTGTAAGCCTCTATGCAAATCAGGCTCAAGGGTGCAGGCTAGCTCCAAAATTGGATGATTGGCAAAATAGAGAGCAAGGTCAAGGTTAAGGGCGAGGTTGATAGTGTAATCAATATCTACGGCGGTTTCCATTGAGTTGTCGATACCCATAGATTTCATCCTTGCGCGTTCTAGCGATCGCGAATGGGCAATATCTAAGGCACGGGCGCGGTCAAGCGATCGATTATTTTCTAGATCAATATCCAGATACAAAGCTCGAACTGTAGCTGATTTGTAGGGGGTCTTAATTTGGATGGACTGTTGATTTACCCATGCTAAAAATGCTTGTAAGTGCGGATCTTGAGCGACAAGGCTATCAATTTTTTGCTTCATTTTTTTGAGCATCAGGTCAGCTTGCTGCGAAATGCTCACGGTCATGACAATCACGCCATACCAGCGTTTGAGGTAGAGACGTTCGAGCAGATACTTTTGCACAGCATTGAGATCACTGATACTCATGCGATAGGCGGCGAGGTAGTCATGGAGGGTGATGTAGCTTAGTCGATGCACTCCTCTGGCGCATTCAACTATGAGTCCATGTTGATACTTGAGAGCGTAGAAGAGGCGATCGCGATCGCCTGCAAAATTAGATAGTGCTTTGCTAGTGGTGACACAGGCTTGAAAATCGTGATCTAATTCGTTGTTTTGCCAGACATAGCCGTGGCGATCGAGGGCAAAGATTGCCATGTAGGACAGCAAATCTAGTTTTTGATTGGCGGTCAAAGATTGCTGCTCAAATTGTTGATTAACTTTGGTGAGACATTTACTCTCTTCCCATTTAAAGAGAAAGAGATTGATAATTTCTTGATAGAAGTTAGGTTTGAGTTGTTCATAGTTATTAAATAAATTGCAAATATGGGTAAGTAGTAGTGGATTGGTGGCAACTTCGGCTAGAGGCTGATTTGCACTGAGAAGTTGTTGAAAATTTTCTAGTTTTTTAGGCTTTTGGGGGCAGGTAAGGTGAAACCACTTACTCGCAAAGGCAAAGATTTCCCGCTCCTGTAGAGGAGTAATCTCTAAAGCATGAAATGACTCGAAGAGGTTGGTATAATTGGGATTGCGGGTAGCGACCACCATGCGGCTCTGGGCATAGCGATCGCTAAAGTTAGCAATTTGGGTAAGCACAGCTTCTCGATAGGATTCAGGAATTTCATCGATGCCATCCCAAAGTAGTAGCAGCTTTCCTTCCGTTAATAACCGTTCGAGAATGCCATAGTTAAGAAGTTCATTCGCGACTTTATTGCTCAATCCATAATTAGCGATTTGCGATTGGAGCCAGATTAAGGGGCTGGAGTTATTGATTGATTGCTTGTCAAGGGTGACGAGCGATCGCAGGGATAGAAGGATTGGCAGATGATCGGGAAGAATCTCTTGATTGATGCAACTAATCGCCCATTGTTTGAGCAATGTGGTTTTGCCACTTCCTAGACCTCCAACTAACAAAATATGAGAATGCGATTCTAAGGCTTGGGTAGCGGCGATACTAGCGGGCTTTAACTTACCCAAATAAAAGCGATCGTACTGCTCTGGGGAGACATTTTCCAAGGCTTCATGGAGATCAAGATACTGTCCACTGGTGAGGCTAATGAATAGGTGTGCTTCCACATAAAGATCCTGTAAGGACAGTGGGTAATTGATATCCATCACTCTCAGGCGATCGCATTGACGGATCAGATTGAGGGCAATGGTTTGGTGGATACTCTGAAGATACTGATTGATATCTAATGCTTCTATTTGAGAATTTCTTGAACTTATTTGGGGATCTATATGGATTGCTTTAGTTAATTGATCAACTGTAATTTGATTGGTGATCTGATTAGACTGTTCGGCAATGGATAGACTGGCTAAACCATTTTGACTTTTGGAAGAATCACTAAGGGATAACAGTGCAATATTTTCTTCTGGCGTAGTGGCGGAGCTATGCAATTCGCTATCCATTGACTGATGTTGTTGGGCGACCGCTCTATTGACTGCTTCTTGGATTACAGATACCGTAGGCGCTATGGCCTCTGTTGATGATTTTATCTGTGAATCAGAAGAATTAATATTTAAGCTGTGACAGACTAATTCATAGGTATTTCGATCAATGATTTCGCCATTCAGAAAATTTTCGATGAGCTGAGGAGAAATATTAATTTCATTGGCTAATTCCAGAAAATTTTGGTCTCTACGCAAAATTTCTTGCTTCGCTTCAGAGATGACATCCTCTGAAGCTCTGAGCATTAGCGCATTGGTCATTTCTCTAATCCCTCATAATTGATTTTCTAAATTGATTTTCTAATACTATAACGATTTCTCCTTTGTATGATGCGCTATGGTTTTAATCTAAGATTTTTACAGGAAACTTCCTATGTTTGCGGATCGATTAACCTTGGCACTCGATGTCGGTGGCACTAATATCAAAGCGATGTTATTAGCAAGTGATGGCAGTGTAGTTTCATCGCGATCGCAGATTAAAACGCCCCATCCTGCTACCCCTGATGCCGTGATCAACGCCTTAGTTCAATTAGTACAGAGCATAGGCGACTACGATCGGATGGCGATTGGGTTTCCCAGTGTCGTGGAGCAGGGGGTGACTAGGGGCGCGATTAATTTGCATCCTGATTGGGATGGGTTTCCATTGGCGGAGGTGTTGCAGGAACGATTGGGAAAGCCTTTGCGGATTGCTAATGATGCCGATGTGCAGGGCTGCGGCGCGATCGCAGGGCAGGGTGTAGAGCTAGCAGTCACCCTTGGTACGGGGTTTGGCTCGGCATTATTTCTCAATGGTCAGCTTTTGCCTAATCTCGAACTAGGTCAGCATATTTTTCGCGATCGCCAGACCTATGAAGACTGTCTTGGTCAATCTGCCCTAGATCGGTTTGGCATTGCCCAATGGAATCTCACACTGCAAGAGGCAATTCAATCTCTTTACAAATTATTCAATTACCGCCAACTCTATATCGGTGGTGGCAATGCGCGATTGATTACGGTTTCGCTCCCTGATAATGTGGCGATCGTGTCCAATGATATGGGACTAATCGGTGGCTTAGCCCTGTGGCAACAGGGCTTCGACTTCGCTCAGGGCTTCGACTCCGCTCAGGGCTTCGACTTCGCTCAGCCACCAATATACGGTGGCTGAGCGAAGTCGAAGCCCACTCTTATCTAGTCTGTGGATACAACGCGGGAGACGGATAGGGTATCGCAGAGTTTTTTGATTTGATTACAGACCCGATCAAATTGATTGCGATCGCTAATATCGATACTCAGGTCAATAATTGCTGCTTTACCCTTGCCTGTCTGAACATTGGCACGGCGCACATTAATCTTATTGTCCGAGAGACGGGTCAAGATATCGCGCAATACCCCCACGCGATCAATGGTTTCCACCCGAATATCAATGGGATAGGTGGGTAAATGATCGCCTTCTTTTTGTTGATTCCAACCCACATGGAGCAGGCGATCGCTAGGAATATTATTGAGATTATTGCAATCATTGCGATGGATCGTAATGCCGCGATTGCTGCCCAAAGCCACTACGCCGATAATCGGTTCCCCCGGTAAAGGTACACAGCAACCAGCGATCGAATAAACCATGCCATCTAGTCCCAAAATTGGTGACTTAGGATGTTGGTCATGGTGCGTTTCGGGTTTGGGAGCGTGAAAATGGCGATCGCTAGGCAGTGCCACATCCTGTTGATGATCATGCTGATGCTCGCGCAGCTTATTGACCACCGCATTAACTGAAGTCTCCCCGTAGCCAATCCCTGCGAGCAGGTCTTCGACATTATGATAGTTGCATTTCTCAGCCAACTTCTGCATTTGATCGGACTTGAGCAAAGCCTCTAAACCATTCTTCCCAAGTTCTTTTTCGAGGGCGTTGCGACCAAGGGCAATATTTTCATCTCGACGCGATCGCTTAAACCATTGACGGATTCTTGCCTTGGCTGAGTTAGTCGCCACAAAGTTAATCCAGTCAATACTGGGGTGGGCATTCTTTTGGGTCAAGATCGTCACAATATCACCATGCTTCAGCGCCCGTTGCAATGGAACCATTACGCTATTTACCAAAGCGCCAGAGCAGTGATTGCCAATTTCGGTATGCACGCGATAGGCAAAATCTACAGGTGTCGCCCCCCTAGGCAAACAATAGACATCCCCCTTCGGACTAAATACATAAACTTCACTATCAAATAGATCCTCCTTGACGCTATCAAGATATTCTTGAGGATCTTTCATTTCGCGCTGCCACTCTACCAACTGGCGCAGCCAAGTAAACTTCTGATCATCGCCCTTGAGTAGCTTGCTAGTGGAGTTACTCTCTTTATATTTCCAGTGAGCCGCAATCCCATAGTCGGCAATATGGTGCATCTCCCATGTACGAATCTGCACTTCTACGGGCTGTCCCTTGGGACCAATGACGGCAGTATGTAGAGATTGATAACGGTTGGGCTTAGGTAAACCGATGTAATCCTTAAATCGTCCGGGAATAGGGCAGAAATGATCATGGACAACAGCAAGAACTCGATAACATTCTTCCTTACTATTGACGATTACGCGCACCGCTTGGATATCGTAGATCTCGTTATACTGCTTCTTCTGGCGTTCCATTTTTCTATAGATGCCGTAGAGATGCTTAGGACGACCACTGATATCAAAGTCTTCTAGCCCCATTGACTGAAGGCGATCGCTCAAAATTCGGGTCACTTCCACTAACTGTTCTTGACGGCTTTCGCGGGTTTCTGCTACCAACGATTCCATTATTTGAAACTGTTCTGGCTCAATATATTTAAAAGCCATATCCTCCAATTCCCACTTGATCTGTCCCAGACCCAGACGATTGGCTAAAGGCGCAAAAATTTCTCTAGTTTCCCTAGAAATCAGGACTTGTTTCTCAGGGCGCAAATGCTGCAAGGTTCGCATATTATGCAAGCGATCGGCAAGCTTGACGATGATCACGCGAATGTCCTGCGCCATCGCTAAAAACATCCGTCGAAAATTCTCAGCTTGGCTCTCAGTCTTACTCTCAAAACTTAATTTCGATAGTTTGGTGACTCCCTCCACCAACTGCCGCACCTCTAGCCCAAACATTTCTTCGATCTGATCGCAGGATACCTCCGTATCTTCCACCACATCATGGAGAAAACCTGCGGCGATCATTGCATTGCTGCCGCCTAGATCCTTCAAAATCGAAGCAACGGCGATCGGATGCAAGATATAAGGCTCTCCCGAAGCCCGACATTGACCGTCATGCAATCGATAGGCAAAATCTAACGCCCGACCAACAATATCTTCCTCATCCAAAGCTTCGCCTAGTTGTGATTTTTCCCAACAACTTCTTAACCAGTCGGGAATCCAAACATCTACAGCCGCGTCACATTTTCGCGCCTTCTCATAATCGAGAGACTGACCGAGACGAGGAGATTCAGCTAACAATGTCATCGGGGTCATAGGTTCAATTTCGCCTTAGCAGGGGTGTTTGTTAAGTTTTTGATAACCTTATTTTAAACTTGATGTCAACTATATTCCGTTTTCTCTGGATTCTTTAGATTTAGGCTCTAGATTTTGAGAATCCTCTCCCCCCCATTCATGGCTCTGGACAAAAGCACAAGGCTTTGGAGAGCTTTGAGAAAGATTTGAGACAGCTATTTCGGTTGTTGTTGGACATCTTGTCGCAGAGTCAGCGATACTGGCTAGCTAACCTGTTGACATCAAACCGTTAGTTAGACTGTTAATCTAGGTTGGCTAGTAGTTGACAAATAAATATTAAAAATAAATATTAAAAGTAAATACTACAAATAGATATTTAGTAATCACTTTCAGCAATCACTAAATAATAATTGGCTTCCCCAAATGATCAATTTTTTTGCCAAGGGTCAAACGATGAATATCGCTCTCCCAATTAACTTGGTCAAAGATTTTGCGTAATATATAAAACCCCCGACCACATTCTAAATCTTGGCAGGGCGTGGGATCATCCTCGCCTGCACAGTTCGATCGCTTTTGATCATCGCCTTGGTCAGTGATAATCCACCAGTACATTGGTGCGGCGATCGAAAATCTAATCGTAATTTGTTTACAAGGATCGAAGGAGTTACCATGCTTCACAGCATTGACTAGCGCTTCTTGCAGACCAAGGCGCAATTCAGGCTGCCATATCGCTGGTACTTCGTCCAACAATAGATCCAGCACTGGCGCAAGGTAGAGCGTCGAAGTAAAACTGAGATTACTCCACTTTCGCCCTATGGGACGGACAGGTGTCACAATCACGCCCTTTTTACTCCTCCAAATAACTGCGGTAACGGTTGGTTGTTGTAACAACGATTAGAAAATTAGAAAATTTTCTGGCAAAATTAATTAAAAACAATAGAAACTAATTAACTTCGCGATCGCCATACAATAGGGTTAGTTTCTATTCTAGCGAAAAAATCTTTCTTCAGACGTATGACCTTTACGCAACGCAGAATTTCACCCTTTAATTCCCCTGAAAACACCCGCACGATGGGAAAAGGGATGCGGGCGGCAGTTTTATTTTTGTTAAGCGTTGCGGTTTTAGTGGGCATTTTGGGCAGCCGTTTGTTTTATTTGCAACTGGTGGAAGGCGATCGCAATCAACAGTTAGCTGAAAATAATCGCATCCGCCTGATTGCTCAACCCCCCGAACGCGGCAGACTATTTGATCGCAAAGGTAATATCCTTGCCTCTAGCCGTCTCGCCCATGTGGTTTACCTCTGGCCGATCGCGCAGCCCAAGGAAAAATGGGAGCCAATTATCAAGCGTCTAGCGGATTTGACAGGTATCTCAGCGCAAACCATCACCGACAAATTAGAGCAGGAGGGTTATAAATCTCCTAACCTAGTACGTGTTTCTTCGGCGATTAGTCCTAAGCTGGTCACTGTGTTATCTGAGCATAGCCTTGAACTGCCCGGGGTCAAAGTCGAGCCTGAAGCGGTTCGTTACTATCCCAATGGCGATGTAGCAGCACATTTATTGGGCTACACAGGCGAACTGACGGCGGAGGAGCTACCTAAACTACGCGAAAAAGGTTACCGTCCGGGAGATGTGATTGGTAAGGCGGGCGTGGAGTACGCCTTTGAAAATCAACTGCGGGGAGAATGGGGCGGTCAACAGGTGGAAGTCGATGCCTTCGGCAAAGTATTACGGATCCTAGGTCAGAAGCCGCCTAAAGCAGGAAATGCCGTCAAACTAACCATTGATCTCGATCTCGAAAAAGCAGTTGAGAAAATTTTAGGTGCACAGCAAGGCGGGATTGTGGCGATGAATCCCAACAATGGCGAAATCTTGGCAATGGTCAGCCATCCTGCCTTTGACCCAAATCTTTTTTCTGGCAAAATTTCCGAGGCGACATGGAAACGCTTACAGGAAAAAGACCATCCCTTTGTCAATCGCGTTTTACAGGTCTATCCGCCCGCTAGTACCTTTAAGGTGGTAACGATGGCGGCAGCTTTAGAAACCAATTCCTACGGCATTAACGACCTATTGCCGACTTATCCTTACTTAGATGTGGGAGGTTTCCAATTCTGGGATCACAATAAGGCGGGATTCGGCACGATTGGTTTTGCTGAAGCAATGGCATACAGTAGCAATACCTTTTTTGGTCAGGTGGGAATGCGAGTTGGGGAAAAGAAACTTGCTGAATGGTCGTACAAGTTTGGTTATGGTGAATATTCGGGTATTGAAATTAAGTCAGAAGAAACTAAAGGTACAGTTCCTGATGAAGAGTGGAAAAAACGGGTGATTGGTGAGCCTTGGTATGTGGGCAATACTCTAAATATGTCCATTGGTCAGGGAGATGTGCAGGCAAATCTGTTGCAAGTTTCGATGATGACATCGGCGGTTGCTAATGGTGGATTTAAGATCAAACCCCATGTCTTGCTAGAAGACAATGATGCGCGGGAGTGGCGGCAGTCTTTGGGAATATCGCCAAATAATTTGGAGGCTTTAAAAAAAGCGTTGAAATCTGTGTTTGAGTTTGGTACGGCTTCATCCCTTAGTTCGGGAGAAGTGACGATGGCGGGTAAGTCTGGCACGGCGCAAGATCCACCTCGACTCAACCACGCATGGTTTACCCTGTACGCCCCCTACGAAAATCCTGAGATCGTTGTCACGGTGTTTGGAGAAAATGCTGGTGGTGGTGGCGGCAGTGCGATCGCTGCTCCTTTGGCGGTGCAGACTGTGGAGGCTTATATGAATATCAAAAAGCAAGCTAATTCTCCTAACAATCCGCCCGTTCCATTGGTGATGAATAATTGACCAAAACTTGGAGCCATTTATGCCGTATAAATGGCTCTAATTAATATGTAGTTAATATGTAGCTGTAGCCGCCTGTAATAGTACAAAATCAAAAACCAGAAAGCGCCTCAACTCGCTTTCTGGTTTTTATGTTCTAACAAGAATAGCTGTAACTACAACTATTCAACTTTTTGATCGACATGACTATCAAGATTATTAGGGATGGAATAGTCTATTACAGACTTGATATCGCTGATGTGAGTTAAGACAGTAAACATGGCAGAAATTGCGATAAGACTCAGTGCGATCGCCCATTTATTCCCCTTCACAAAATGCCGATCGCCAAATCACTCACTCAAAAATGCGATCGCCTATCCATGACCTAAAAATTGATATAATCACCCATATATTTCATCGTTGGTAGAAACTATGCAAGTAAAAGACTTGACTGTAGAGCAACTACAAACTTTAATCCGTAACACTGTGGATGAACGTTTGGATGAATACTTTGGCGATCCTGATCAGGGAAAAGAAATTAAAGAATCATTCATGCAGAGTTTGCTAAACATACGAAAAAAACGGATGGAGGGAAGATCTACTATTCCAGCATCAGAAGTATACAAAAGATATGGAATAGATCAATAAATGGCTTATTCAGTAAGTTTTGAACCAGAGTCTATAGATGATTTAGATAAAATTCTCAGGTTACGCGAGTACGGATTCTGAAGAAAATTCAATGGTTGAGCGCTAATTTTGAAAAGATTTCGCCACTGCTATTGACTGGTCAATGGTCTGGATTTTATAAGTTGAGGGTAGGAGATTATCGAGTCATTTATGAATTTGACATAGAAAATCAGTTGATCTTCATCGCTAGGGTTGGACATCGCAGGGAAATTTATTAGAGCAAGATAGATCGCCTTACCTAAAACACGATCGCCCAATTACTCACTCAAAAATGCGATCGCCAAGCTTACATACATATTATTGAGCCTAGATGTTTTAGTATTTGTAATACTTCATAAAGCTCATTATTAGGGTTGACCAAAGAAAATAGCCGCGAGTTAGCATACTGATTTTGTGAAGTCTTCAAAAATAAAAATTCATTCCCATTGGTAATCATGCCAAATGTTGATTGTACGATTTCTGAATTACTCAACATATAAGCTAAAGCTTGTGGAATCGCTCTTGTTACAGCAAAATCACTTCGTTTTGATTCAATGACTAATAACCAAAGCTGATTTTTGATCACCAATACATCGATCCGCCCTCGAATTATTGTTCCTCCATCTTTCATCTCTACTGCTATAGCTGTTTCTGTCTCGATCCGAAATGGCTTGTGATAAAAGCCAGCGAGATCTAACAATGGTGCAATTACTACCATCTTGACTGTATTTTCTAACATTGGTGGATCTTCCATCAATTCTAGAAAATTAGCTTTCACCCGATCTAATAAATGGTGATCTTCTTCACTTAATGGTGTAAACCCATCTAACCATTCATTAAAAAAAGCAGCATCTTGAGATATCTGAATCCCAAAGTTTTGCTTTAATTCCCTTAGCGTTACATCTTTTGCGGCGATTGCCTGAACCATGATGAATTGTAGGTAGAAGTAATAATCTTAATATTAGTGCAAAAACAAAATTACCAACACGATCGCCCAATCCATCCCAAAAAAAGCGATCGCCCAACCACCCACTAAAAACGCGATCGCCCAAGCCCCCACTAAAAACGCGATCGCCCAATCAACCACCAAAAAATACAACGCGATCGCCCAATCACCCACAAAAAACGCGATCGCCCAATCATCCACCCCAAAATACAACATGATCGCCAAATCCTCTCCTTAAAAGCACAGCACGATCACATAAAAATCAGTTAATACTTCAGCTATTTATTGTTAGTTTTCTCCAATTGTTTCATTTGCACTTCTCTCTCTAAAATTTGTTGTTTTATATTGTTGATATTTTCTTGAATTTCATTTGAATGCTCTTTAAATCTATTGGTCACACTCATGTAACGTTCAAGTTCTGAAATTGTTCGTTTCATTTGTTTTACAGATCTTTTAGCATTGTTTAAGACTTGTTGATTAGTTGCATTCTTTCTACTTTGAAATTGATGATTTCTCTCTCTATTAACAAGATAATCAGTAACTTCATTATACTCAATCCAAGTATTGACAAATTGTATATTTTGTTCGTAATCAACAAGTATTTCTTTTATTGTACTAGTCTCTTCAGAAGGACAACAAACTACTTTTATATCAGAGTAATGAAAAGACAATCCATCACTACTAGGTAATCTCCACTCTCTTTCCCACATAAATCCCTGATATCGATTAGTTTCACTTAAAGATACAGTTAATGGATATATTGAGTTAATTAAGGAAGAGAAATCTGCGACTAGTTTTCCATCTTGTGCCTCTAGACGTTCAGCCAATTCATTTATCTGATCGATCTTATGCCCCAATCTATTAATTTGCGTACACAAGCTAGACTCAGCGTATATACAAGGACGAACTTTTTTACCCACAAAAGAAGCTTTGCTAAATCCAACTCCAAAACGTTGGTTCTCCTTCCATCGTCTATGACTTCTAAACCGAAAAAAATCCAAACAAAAAATTGGAGACTCAGTTAAACAGACTACTGGAGCATTATAATTGCCGTAAGTGTTTGATTCTGGGATGTTAGATTGTATCCAACCATGTTTTTCAGGTAAAGATACCTCACTACCTTGCCCCCTCAGAATTGCATGAATTGCATTTTCCCCTGTCATATGGAATAGAAAAGGGGACATATCTGGCTTTTCTATTGGGCTAAGCTCAAAAGTTGGTGTATTGATCCAATTGTCCCAAAAATCCTGATCTGACATAATTTTATCTCAATAATATTATCAAACTGATCTTTATCAGGTTTTAACCTTTAGCATCACTCTATTATTTCAACTATAGTGTTGAAAGAGACTTTAAAAGTTATAGCTTTAGGGCGATATCTGGATCAGCAATGTTTTGTCCAACCCCCTAATTTTGTTATGTCGAACTGTTACCTATTTCAATCTCTCAATCAACCGATCACCTACTCTTAGAGCATTAGCAATAATCGTTAAAGCAGGACTCACCGCCGCATTCGATGGAAAGAAACTGCCATCGACAACGTAGAGATTATCGAGATCATGGGCGCGGCAATCGCGGTCTAAAACGGAAGTTAAAGGATCATCACCAAAGCGACAGGTTCCGCATTGATTGGCGACCACTTGCAAAGGCGACTCAGCGCGGGGATGTAAGGAACCAGTTCGGAAGCCATCTAGGGACTTTTCGATATTTTTTAAGACATCAGTCCAGCGATAAATTAGGCGATCGTGAGCTTCTGTATTGTTGGGATTGTAATCGATATGGATTTTATTATTTTCAAGGCGCACACGATTATTTGGGTCTGGCAAATCCTCCGTTTGCGCCCACCAGCCGATGGAATGGGTGGCTAACTGCTTTAGTCCAAAGTTAGGCATGAGCTTGGCAACAATGGAAAATACGGGAGGAGATTCTGCAAAAATGATATCGGTGAGTAGTCCACCCGAATTCTGAATATGTCCCATTGGATAGGGAAAGTCTGCATCACCCCAGTAGAAATCATTCACATAAATAGACTTTTGGAAGGAGCCATTATTGGGCTTCGTGCTGAGTTGAACTACCGATGACAACAGGCTTTTCATCAAATTCCGTCCCACTTGATCGGAGCTATTGGCAAGCCCTTTTGGATGGGAATCATTAGCCGATCGCAACAGTAATGCCGCCGAATTGATCGCACCACAGGCAAGCACAACGATATCGCCTAAAAAGAGATAGGACTGTCCGCCCACTTCTGCTTCCACTCCCTTCACCGATCGCCCCGATGGATTGGTATGGAGAGCGATGACTTTGGCTTGGGTTTTCAAGGTGACATTTGCCGACTTTAAGGCAGGGACGAGGCAGCTTTCTTCAGAGTCGCTAGTAGGGTCATCTTCTTGACGGGTCAAGCCGAGAGGAATTGTGGAGGGATGCAAACCTTGATTAGCGATCGCCTCATAGATCTTCTGCATCTCAGGCTCATGGCTCACCGCAGCATAGGGATAATCAGCGCTGTGAGTTGGTTCGGTACTGTCAGTTTGTGACTCACCATGCACCTTATACAGCTTTTCTGCTTCGGTGTAATAAGGCTCAAATTCGTCATACTTCACGCACCATTCTGGCGAAATTCCCGCTTGATGAGTAACGGATTCAAAATCCTTCTCACGCCGCCGCAATAGAGCCGCACCATAGATTTTAGTATTCCCACCGATCGCATAGTTAGTCTGCGGTGAAAATGGCTCGCCTGATTGGTCATACCATTGTTCAGGAGCATGGTAGCGATCGCGTTGAAAGATATCGATATTACTGCGATTCTGTTCTTCGAGGGGCATAAAGTCACCACGTTCCAGAATCAGAATTTTCTTACCTGTGGAAGCCAGTTTATAGGCAAGGGTTCCTCCACCAGCGCCAGTTCCCACAATAATCACATCGTAATAATTGTCATCAATAATCATTGGTTTTCCTCTTTAAATAAATAATTAGGTAGAGAGAGAAAAACTGTAGGGGCAGAGCATTTGCGCCACAATTTCCAAACTCTCCACAAAAATCTCAATCCGCAAATGCTCTGCCCTCTTCGCTTTCACCAATAAATTATCCCCCTGCGTTGGGAAATTTTGAAAATTGTGTTTATGTTGCGCGGTTTTGGATGTTGTGTCTACGTTTCGAGGTCTTGGGCAAAGCATTCCCAAATAAAAAGGATCTGAGAATTTATAGATTGCTTTGGGAATGCTTTGCCCCTACGCCCTATGCCTTTATGATTTACGGTTAACGGTTCTTTTATTGCCAGACGTAAATCAGCGTAAACAACGCAATCCAAATCACATCGACAAAATGCCAAAATAGCGAAGTTGCTTCAATGCCATATAAGCCGTTGTCATATTCTTTAGGAAAGAACGATCGCACTAACATGATTAGCTGCAACAGGACACCCGTGAAAACGTGCAGCCCGTGAAAACCAGTTAACAAATAGAAACTGCCGCCAAACACGCCATCGCCGAAGCCAAAGGCTAAACCACTCCATTCCACCGCTTGACCATAGAGGAAATAACTACCCATTGCGATCGTTAGTAGCCAAAAGGCGCGGAAGCCCCAAAGTTGCTTTTTATGGAGAAATTTTTCGGCGAGGTAGATGGTGAGACTACTGGAAACTAGAACTACGGTATTAATGGCAGGTTCTCGGATCTCTAAGCCAGGCACGCCTGAAGGAAGCCAATTGAGTGCGGTAGTTTTATAGACAATATAGGCAACAAAAAAGCTAAAGAAGATCACACTTTCGGAAAGCAGGAAGACCACAAACCCGAACATTCGGTTGTCAGGATGCTCAGAATGTGATGCGGCATGGGCGACTTCTAAAATCGGATTAGAACTGTCGATAGAAGTATCAGTTGGTTGCATGGGTGATCTCCAATTTGTCAGGATTAGAAACTAGGGGTTCGTCTTTGCCATAGCCGTAGGGTTCCGCAATTACAATCGGTAACTCCTCGAAGTTCTCATGGGATGGGGGTGAAGAAATTAGCCATTCCAAACCGATCGCTCTCCAAGGATTTTTGGGAGCTTTTTCTCCCTGTACCCAAGAGCTAACCATATTTAGAATGAATGGAATTGTGGAAACTCCCAGCAGAAAACCGCCAAGACTAGCGATAACATTCCAGAAGGCGAACTCTGGATCGTAGGAGGCAACGCGGCGAGGCATTCCCTGCAAACCGAGGGGATGCATTGGAAAGAAGCAAGCATTTGTGCCGATGAAGGTAAGGATAAAATGGAGTTTGCCTAAGCCCTCAGAATACATTCTGCCCGTCATTTTGGGGAACCAATGGTACAGCCCTGCGTAAATCCCCATTACCACCGCACCGTAAATTACATAATGGAAATGTCCCACTACGAAATAGGTGTTATTCACATGAATATCAACGGGAACGGAAGCAAGCATGATGCCTGTGATCCCTGAGAAGACAAACATCACCAATGCACCTAAGCCAAATAACATCACGGTATTCAGCTTGATTTTGCCACCCCAGATCGTGGCAACCCATGCGAAAACCTTAATGCCTGTCGGTACAGAAATTAACATCGTGGTCGCCATAAAGAGCATCCGCATCCAGCTAGGCGTGCCACTGGCAAACATATGATGCACCCAAACCACCGCACTCAATCCCGTAATGATTAGCGAGGACACAGCAACAACTTTGTAACCAAAGAGAGGCTTACGCGCATAGACAGGGAAAATCTCGGAGAAAATCCCAAATACAGGTAAAGCGATCACATAGACGGCAGGATGGGAATAGAACCAGAAGAAATGTTGAAAGAGAACAGGGTCGCCGCCTTTAGCGGGATCAAAGAAACTTGTCCCAAAGGTAAGATCAGACAAGAGCATTACCGCACCTGCGGTCAGTGCTGGCAATCCCACTAATTGAATAATCTGCGCGGCAAGGACTGTCCAGACAAACACAGGCATCTTAAACCAAGTCATGCCCGTAGTCCGCATTCGGAAGATGGTTGTAACGAAGTTAATCGCACCCATGATCGAGGCTATGCCCGAAATGGCAACGGCAAGCAACCATAGAAATTGACCATTAATAATATTTCCCGTAGGATTTTGCAAACTCACGGGCGGATAAGCCCACCAACCTGATTGCGAAGATCCCCCTGTCACAAAAAAGCTTGCTATCAGGATCACGCCAAATACGGGAACCATCCAAAAGGCGATCGCATTTAATCTGGGGAAAGCCATGTCACGAGCGCCAATCATCAATGGCACTAGGTAATTACCTAATCCCAATAGGACAGGAAATGTCCAGAGAAACAGCATGATCGTGCCGTGCATTGTGAACATGGAGTTATAGACTGTGCGATCGACTAAATCCGATTCAGGCGTAATCAGTTCACCCCGAATCACCATCGCCAGAACGCCACCGATCAGGAAAAAGAAAAAGGACGTAACAATGTACTGAATCCCAATCACTTTGTGATCGGTACTAAATCCAAAAAATCGCCGCCAGTCTTCGGGTTTTTCGGGTGGTGTGGTATTGGCGATCGCATCAATAGAAATATTTGCCATAAATTACTCTTAAGAATTTTTAATTAGAACTTGAATAATTCACCACAGGCGGAGCCGCAGGGATAACCGTTGCCCAGTTATTTGCATTGGCGCGTTTAGCATACTCACTGGCAGCACGGTTGTAAGCGGCGGCAGGCGTAGCACTACCAGCATCCGCTAGCCAATTTTGATAAGCTTCAGGGGATTCCACCACCACATCCGTTTGCATAGATGCAAAATACGTCCCGCTATATTGCGAATCCCGCAGACGATATTTTCCTTCACGAATAGGTGTAAATTCAAAATCAATATCATGTCCCGGAATTACATCTTGCTTCACCCGAAAAGCAGGAATAAATAAGCCATGCAGCACATCTTCGGAATGGAGGACGAGTTTAATCCTGCGATTGTTGGGTAAATGTAATTCTGTACTGCTGACATTGCTTGCGCCATGTCCATAATGAAACTCCCATGACCATTGCCGTGCTAGGACTTGGATTTGTTCAACTTCTTCAGGTTTAGAATCGCTAACTTCAGCCGCCTCTGCGATCATCGCTCCATGATGAGCGTGATCCATTGGTCCTAAGATCGACATCTGGTCATAGATTTGATAGCTATAGGCAGCAATCCAAATTACCAAGGCAAAGGGAATCGCTGTCCAAATGATTTCTAATTTGACATTGCCCTCAATGTGAGGACCATCACTAAGATCATATTTCTCAGCGCGTTGAAACAAAACTGAATAGGTTAGAGTGCCGACCACACCAAGAAAGATGAAAGTTCCTAAGGTCACCAAAAAGCTAAATAGATTATCAACTAAGATTGATTCGGCGGAAGCTTGGGGTGGAAACCATGTGTAGGCGGCTTGTCCCATCCAAAGACTAACGAGAGCGATCGCGATCGCAATCCCACCTAAAGTTAAAATCGTGCGTAGTTTCATGATTATGCCTATAGCGAATTCAGATTTTGACCTAGACGCAACAAGCGATCGGCGGTGATATGCACCCCAAATTCTGAAGCAAGCTGAGCGCCTAACGTGCCGTGGGCAAACATGATCGCAAAAATTGCCAGTCCTGATAGCAGATAGCTCCACTGTACCTGCTGACCCATATCCTTCCGCCAGAGAAAGCGCTGAAACCCTCGCCAAACCGTCATGCCGACAATTAGCGCTAATAAAAGCACACCGCCCACGCCATGCCAGATCATTGTCTCCATCGCTTGAAATCCCCAAGCACTTTTGACATTTTCATCGGGTGTCGCGAGGAGGATTTCATAAAAGCCAGCACCGACGGTGAAGAAGGTAACGATCGCGGCGGCGACCATGTTGTACCAACCGACATCAAAAAAATTTGATCGCGCCGCAGGGATTGCCATAAATTTGAAAAGTGGCTTTTCCAAAACAAAAAATACGCCCACAAAATCGAATCCGATCGCCACAATGAATAAACCAAGGGTCAAGTGAACGAGATTAGGATGAATGGGAATACTGTAGGGTAAACCATTCAATCCCAATTGACCATGCAATTGATCGATTAAAGTCGCTATCATTTCAAACTAGCCTCCCTTAAAGCTTCTACCACTGGAACCGTATGCAGTCCATAAACCCAGACTAATAAATCACCTAAATAAACTTGAAATAGAACTATTCCTGTCAATAGTACTCCAACTCCTAGGAAAGATACAGGTAAAGTCTTGGGATCTCGTACCCGTAAGACATAGCGCCATCCAGTGATTGCAGCAATGATTCCCGACAGTGACCAACCGATAATAGTATGCAGGTTTAAAGTGGATTCTACTGAACTATAGGGTTCGGCAAGCCCTGCTTCAATCTGACCGAATATAATTGCAATAAATATAGAAATTGTTGCAAAAAATAGATTCCACCAACTAACTTCGTAGAGGCGTGGATTACGGGTAAAATAGCCGATCGCATCGCATACTACGGCAAATAACACCATCGCAATCACAAAATGCACCACAATTGGATGAATTGTGTCAGGGTACGGCAAGTTATGGTCATTTAACGGCGGAAGGTATTCCAGCATAGAATTTGTCAATACTCGATGAAGGATTTAGGTATGCTGCTATTCTAGGCTATACAACTAAGCAATGCGACTCATAACCACTAGAACTTATCCATAATCAAAAAGTCAAAAGACATCGCGTCAAATCAATTGTTTAAGGCTTAAATTCAGTTTCTAAGTGGCTAGGCATAATTAAGAAACCGAACAAAAAACTGTGGCGCACGATGTGCGCCACAGTTTTTTGGGTTTTATATTTAGTTGCGCCTAGCTACTTAGTAGTTTGCCAATAGCACCTCCAAGTTTGATAACATTGAGTCTATGACTGAGCCGCTACTACAAAATCCTGAAAAATTACAAGCCCGGTTGAAAGAGATTCCCCTAGAAGCGGGGGTTTATTTCATGCGCGATCGCCTTGATGGGGTGATTTATATTGGTAAGTCGAAGGCTTTACGAAATCGGGTGCGATCATATTTTCGTAGTAGTCAGGACTTATCACCACGCATCGCGATGATGGTGCAGTTGGTGCATGAAATCGAATTTATTGTCACCGATTCGGAAGCGGAAGCGCTAGCGCTAGAAGCGAATTTAATTAAGCAATATCAGCCCTACTACAATGTTCTGCTCAAGGATGACAAGAAATATCCCTATGTCTGCATTACTTGGTCAGAGGACTATCCGCGTATTTTTATTACCCGTAAGCGGCGCATGGGCGGCACGAAGGATAAATATTATGGTCCCTACGTTGATGTTTTTAATCTCAAGCGGACTTTAGGAATTATTAAACGCGCCTTTCCCTTGCGGCAACGTCCAATTCCTATTTTTAAAGATCGTCCCTGTTTAAATTACGATATGGGGCTATGTCCGGGAGTATGTCAAGAGAAGATTTCACCCCAAGAATATCGACAGACCATGCTCAAGGTGGCGATGATTTTCCAAGGTCGCTCTAGTGAGTTAGTGGAAACTTTTACTGAGAAAATGGAAGTGGCGGCGGAAAATCTGGAATTTGAGAAGGCGGCGGATCTGCGCGATCGCATTCAGGTATTACAGAATCTCGGCGCTAATCAAAAGGTTTCTCTGCCCGATGATACGGTTTCTCGCGATGCGATCGCCCTTGCCTATGATGAGCAGCATACTTGTATTCAGCTATTCCAAATTAGGGCAGGGCGCTTAGTGGGACGTTTAGCCTTTGTTGCCGATAGTCAGAGCGACAGTCCAGAGGGTATTTTACAAAGGACTCTCGAAGCCCATTATCAAAATTGCGATCCAGTGGAAATTCCCAATGAAATCCATACCCAATTGGAACTACCTGAAATTGAAATTTTGCAAGCATGGCTCAGCGATCGCAAAGGTCGCAAAGTGGCGATCGCAACACCACAGAGGCAACTCAAAGCTGAACTAATCGAGATGGTGGAGCGCAATGCTCAGTATGAGTTAGCAAGAATTCAAAAACAAAGCGATCGTAATTTGCAAGGATTGGAAGATCTTGCCGAGATTCTCAATCTCGATAGTCTTCCCCATCGCATTGAAGGTTACGATATCTCCCACATCCAAGGCTCCGATGCGGTTGCTAGTCAAGTTGTGTTTATCGATGGCATCCCCGCCAAGCAACATTACCGCCATTACAAAATCCGTAATCCTGATATCAAGTCTGGTCATTCCGATGACTTTGCCAGTTTAGCGGAAGTGATCGCCAGAAGGTTTCGCAAATATTCAGCGTTTGAAGCATCCTCTCCCACCGAAGAAGCGGATAAAAATGGCAATGATTTTCCTGATGTGGTAATGATTGACGGAGGTAAGGGACAGTTATCATCGGTGATGAAGATCATTGATAAGTTAGGCTTGCGCGATCGCCTGACCGTGATTAGTCTCGCCAAGAAACGCGAGGAGATATTTTTGCCAGAACAGTCCGAACCATTAATTGGCGGCGATCCTGATCGGTCTGGAGTACAAGTATTGCGGCGCTTACGAGATGAAGCCCACCGCTTCGCGATTACCTTCCATCGTAAAAAGCGCAGCCAAAGAATGCAGCGATCGCACCTTGATCAGATCAATGGTTTAGGTCATCATCGCCAAAAAATTCTCTTAGAGAAGTTCCATTCCGTCGAGTATATTCGTCAAGCAACTGTGGAACAAATCGCCGAAACCGATGGCATTGGGAAAAAGCTAGCTCAACATATTTACAATCATTTTCATCCTCAAAACGACTGATTGGATGAGCATTTATCCTAATATAGCCATAGCCAGTTATGTTAGGACAAAACCAAAACCCAAAAGAGAGTGGTGGCGCGAAGCGCCACCACTCTCTTTTGGGTTTTATGTAAAATAGCTATGACTATATTAGTGCCTACAGCTAGAGTAGCAGTAGTTTGAGATAATTAGTTGATCGTATTTATGGCAGTTGATATGGAAGAATATTTGAGATCTAGTGAAGTTATTGATTGGTCACATCCTGAGATTATCGAAATTGCTAAGCACCTTGCATCAGGGCAGGAAACATCAACAGCGATCGCAAAAGCTTGCTTTGAATGGGTGCGAGATGAAATTCGCCATAGCTTTGATTATCAGATGACCCCTGTGACTTGTCGCGCTTCTGAAGTTCTGAGATATAGAACAGGTTATTGCTATGCTAAGAGCCATTTGCTGGCGGCATTATTACGAGCAAACCAGATTCCCACAGGATTTTGTTATCAGCGATTGAGTATTGATGATCAAGGCGCACCGTATAGCCTACATGGTTTCAACGCAATCCATTTATCTGAGATTGGTTGGTATCGCGTTGACGCAAGAGGTAATAAAGAAGGAGTTGATGCTCAATTTTGTCCCCCAAAAGAGCAGTTAGCGTTTAAGATTCGGTTGCTTGAAGAGGCGGATTTTCATGCCATTCTTTGTGAACCACTTCAAATTGTCGTAGAAGTGTTACAGGCACAATCTACATGGGATGATATGCTTCGTAACCTTCCAGATATTTCGTTAGAGTCTGCCCAAAATTATGGTCTTTGGGTGGATAGTGAGCAAGCACCAGTCAGCTAATAATACTAATGAACACAGACTAGCGAGAGCTAATCGATTAGACTTGGAGATTATCTGTTGTGGGCGATTGGGAATGTTAGAAAAGTTATACTAATTTAGAGATCTGAGTAGCTAGGCACAATTAAATATAAAACCCTAAAACCTGTGGCACACGCTGCGCGTGTGCCACAGGTTTTAAATCTGATTTTTAATTATGCCTAGCTATTTAGCTATAAGAACCAAGACCCTGAGTAAATTATTATGCAAATGTCCGATCGCACACGTCCAGTCCACGGGGGGAATCGTCAATGGGCAGCTAGTCTAGCGGACATTTCACCAGAGCGGATCTTAGATTTTTCCGCCAGCATTAATCCTCTTGGCATACCACGATCAGCGATCGCCGCAATTCATTCCCATCTAGCCGATCTCAGTCATTACCCTGATCCCGAATATACATTGCTCAGACAAGCCCTAGGCAAATTCCATCAGCTATCACCAGAATATATCTTGGCGGGTAATGGCGTAGCGGAGTTACTAACTTGGGTTGGGCGCGACCTTTCCCAGCTATCAGCAACGGTTCTCTTTACGCCAACTTTCACCGATTACGATCGCGCTCTTAGAGCCTTTGATTGTCAAGTGGAGCGGCATTCCCTCCTAGCGCAAAGTCAAGATGTTTTCTTAAATACTGAACTTCCTCAAATTGCTAATTCCACTTCAAAGGGAATTCTAATCAATAATCCTCATAACCCCACAGGTCATTTATTCTCTAGGGATAGCTTATTGCCTTACTTAGAAAGTTTTGCGCTAGTGGTAATTGATGAAGCATTTATGGATTTTTTGACCCCAGATCAGCAACAAAGTTTGATCGATTTAGTTCCATTTCATTCTAATTTGGTGATTTTACGATCGCTGACTAAATTTTATAGTTTGCCGGGGTTGAGACTTGGCTACGCGATCGCCCATCCCGAACGCCTACAGCAATATCAT
>CAVVRZ010000017.1:0-5117 GCA_963750795.1 uncultured cyanobacterium | reverse complement strand
TGCCCAACTACGACAAGTGGTGAAATATCGCTATGGTTTAGTGTTTGCGCGAATGTCCCCTGAACATAAATTACGATTGGTACAAGCCTATAAAGATATTGGTGAAATTGTCGCAGTTACAGGTGATGGCGTAAATGATGCTCCTGCCCTGCGTGCCGCTAATATTGGGATTGCGATGGGACAGAATGGAACAGATGTGGCAAGGGAAGCCGCAGATATTGTGTTGACGGATGATAACTTTGCGACAATTGTAGTAGCGATAGAGCAAGGACGGGCGATCTATCAGAATATTCGTAAGTTTATGACCTATATTCTCGCTTCCAACGTGCCAGAAATCGTGCCGTTTTTAGGAATGGTTGCTTTTAAAATTCCGCCTGCACTGACTATCTTGCAAATTCTTGCTGTAGATTTAGGTACGGATATGGTTCCCGCTCTTGCGCTCGGTGCAGAGAATCCCGAAGCAGGAATTATGGATCGTCCGCCCCGTCCCAAAAAAGAGTTTCTGCTCAATGTTCCCTTAATACTTCGTGCCTATCTATTTCTGGGAGTAATAGAGTCAGTTCTCTCTATGTTAGGGTTCTTTATAGTTTGGTGGAGTTATGGCTATTCTTTGGCAGACTTGCAACAAGTTACACCGATGATTCTCAACCATACAGCCGATCCTACTGTGACAGCCATCTATCGCCAAGCTACGACTATGACTCTGGCAGCGATCGTTGCTTGTCAAGTGGGCAATTTATTTGCCTGTCGATCTTCTTGGAGTTCCATATTCCGTCAGTCCTTAGCAAATAATGGTTTGCTCTGGTTGGGAATTAGTGTGGAATGTGTTGCACTCTTCACATTCATCGATTTTCCTCCCTTCAGGCAAGTGTTTGGAACAGCTTCGCTAGCGGATTGGCATTGGTTAATTTTGTTAGCCTGTCCGCCTATCCTGATCGGTGCAGAAGAAATTCGTAAGTTATTTCTGCGTAATCGAAATTAGGTAATGTGTCACAATTGTTGGGAAGTATAATGCGATAGGTAACAAATAGTTAGGGAAAGAAAAAATGGTATTTGAAGCAGTCGAATGTCCAACTTGCGGAGGAGTAGATATCCACCGACATGGACAAAGCGCCACAGGAAAAAAAAGATACATTTGCTTCAACACAAACTGTATGCGAAAGACATTTATTCTTGATTACACCTATCAAGGGTATCGCCCAGAAATAAAACAAAAAGTGGCAGAAATGGCGGTCAATGGCAGTGGCATTAGGGATACAAGTCGAGTATTAAAGATTAGTCCTAATACTGTCATCAAAGAGTTAAAAAGCATAGGAAGACATTGAAGCAGTCAACTATCCTCTGCTAGAACAGCTTGACATAGAAACGCTTGATGTTGACCTTTATCAAGTAGAAGAAGCAGAAATGGATGAGATGTGGAGTTTTGTTGGCAGCAAGAAACAACAAAGATGGCTATGGCACGCTATTGATCATGTGACTGGAAGGGTCTTAGCTTATGTTTTAGCCCCACATAAAGATGAAGCCTTGATTAAACTGGTGAATCTGCTAAAACCGTTTGGAATTAAGCATTTTTTCACCGATGCATGGGGTGCATACGAAAGAATTCTTGATCCTCACACTCACCTAATCGGCAAGAAAAATACTCAGAAGATTGAACGAAAACATCTAACTTTGAGAACGAGGATTAAGCGTTTAGCTAGAAAGACGATTTGCTTTTCTAAATCCATTGTGATGCATGATATTGTCATTGGTCTGTTTATCAACAGATATGAGTTTTCGTTTCAATCCCTTTGAATATTCCAACAATTGTGACACATTACCCGAAATTAAATAGGACTTACGCAAAAGAGTGACATATAGAGGCAATTCATAAATTGCCCCTATGATGAAATGCAGGTTTTAAGTCATTTTGCGTAAGTACTATTAAATATAAAACCCTAAAACCTGTGACGCACACGCAGCGATCGCCATAGGTTTTAGCTATAGCTGAAGAAATAAATAGCTGCGGCGCTAAGCGCCGCAGCTATTTATTTCTTGACTCTACAAATCGGAACTTTTACTAGTAGCAATGATATGGATATCCACATTTTTGAGAAGTCTGAGAATTCTTTGGGTAAGTGAGCCTTTAAACAAAATCTGCCAGCGTGATTTTTGACTTTCCCCCATCACGATTTGGGTGATACGATAGTTTTTTGAAGTATCCACGATCGCTTCTAAAGCATGGCTATTACGCACTCGGATAAATGTACCTTCAAACTCTTTGCAAAGCCTCTCACAGGTCTCTATATGTAGACTTTCGGCTTTCGTCAAAAAGCGATCGGGATCATCGACAAACAGAACATAAAGCTGTGCGTGCATATAGTTGGCAATCCTTGCGCCTCTTCTCAGTAATTGCAGCGAATTGGGATAGGTGGAAACGCAGACTAAAACCCGTTCATGAATATTACAAATAAGACTTGAGGAAGAACCTGACTGTTCATGAGATTCGAGATCATCCTCGATGTTATCTGCTATTTCCCGTAGTGCAAGTTCTCGTAAAGCAATCAAATGGCGACGCTGAAAAAAGTGGTTTAAAGATTGATCAATCTTTTCTGGAGCATAGATTTTACCGTCACGTAGACGTTCTTGTAGGGTTTCAGGTGTGACATCAACCACTACTACTTCATCGGCATCTTCTAAAATGCGATCGGGTATCCGTTCTCTTACAATTACGCCCGTAATCTTTGCTACGGTATCATTGAGGCTTTCTATATGTTGAATATTCACAGTGGAATAGACATCAATTCCTGCTTCTAGCAGAATTTCTACATCTTGATAGCGCTTTTCGCGTTCGGCATTGGGGACGTTAGTATGCGCTAATTCATCGACTAGAGCAAGTTGTGGTTGACGTTTGAGAATCGCATCGGTATCCATTTCTGTGAGTGTTACTGATTCCCAAAGAATCTGTTGACGAGGAATCAGTTCTAATCCCTGTGCTTTTTCCGCAGTTTCAGTGCGATTATGGGTTTCGAGTAAACCAATCACAACATCAATGCCTTCAGCACGTAGTCGATGTCCTTCCTCCAGCATTCGATAGGTTTTGCCAACCCCTGGACTCATGCCAATAAAGATTTTATGTTTGCCACGCCGATGGGTCTTAATCATAAAGCATCTAAAGCTAAATTTAACTTCAAGACATTTATGCCATCCTCACCAAAGATACCGAGAAAGCGGCGATCGCTATTTTGATCAATCAGCTTTTCGAGTTGGCTAGGTTCAACTTTGCGGACTTGAGCAATTCTGGTAATTTGCGCCTTAGCAGATTCTGGAGTGATGTGAGGGTCAAGACTAGAACCAGAAGTATAGATCAGATCGGCAGTTGGTGAGATTCCTGATTGTTGGAGTTTAGCGATCGCTGGATTAATTCTTTTGAGTAAATCAGGATTACTCGGTGCGAGGTTGCTGGCTCCAGAAACCCCTGTTTTGAGAATATTGGCACTGTCATTTTTGGGATCGGCGGTGCTGTAGTTGGTGGTGCTGGGGCGGCTGTTGAAATAGCGATCGCTAGTAAATGGTTGTCCAATCAGGGCTGAGCCGACAACTTGCCCTTGAGGATTACGGATGAGGCTACCATTGGCTTGATAGGAGAGAAATGGTAATTGGGCGATCGCTAACATTCCCAAGGGATAGATAACGGCAACGAGTACCCAAAGGACAAGAGTGATGCGAATAGCTTTAATAATTTCGTTCATAGATTTAAAACTTTTCAGGTTGAAACATGACGACAAATAGATAGATAGAGAAAGCAACGGTGACAATTGCTAAGAGTCCTAGCGCATAGGCTTGGAATTTGGTGAAGCTTTCAGCATTGGCGGCATAGACTGCGGGAGCCACAATTAGGTTGAAACAGAGAGCTAAGAATAGATATTTTGGGTATGTCTTTTTCATGGTTTAAGCGATGGGGAGTAAAACATCAATTAATTTAATCGCAATAAATGGAGCGATTACGCCGCCTAGACCATAAAGCAAAATATTACGCTGCAAGAGTTGATCGGCGGTGAGAGGACGGAACTTTACACCTTTGAGAGCAAGGGGAATTAAGGCAGGAATAATCAGAGCGTTGTAAATTAATGCCGAAAGAATGGCGGATTGGGGACTTTTTAAACCCATGATATTTAATGCACCAATACCTGAGGCGGCAAAGATCGTCGGGATAATTGCGAAATATTTGGCGATGTCATTAGCGATCGAGAAGGTGGTCAATGCGCCGCGCGTAATCAGTAATTGCTTCCCGATCGCTACTAAATCGATTAACTTAGTCGGATCGCTATCCAAATCCACCATATTTGCAGCTTCCTTGGCGGCTTGTGTGCCTGAGTTCATGGCAACACCGACATTTGCTTGGGCTAAGGCTGGTGCGTCATTGGTTCCATCGCCTGTCATGGCGACTAATTTACCCTGAGACTGTTCTCGACGAATAACTTCGATTTTATCTTCGGGGGTGGCTTCAGCGATGAAGTCATCAACTCCCGCTTCTTCGGCAATTACGGAAGCAGTGATCTGGTTGTCACCCGTGAGCATGATTGTCCGCACACCCATGCGCCGCAGTTGATCAAAACGTTCGCGCAGTCCTGATTTAACAATATCTTTGAGATAGATCACTCCATAGAGATCGCCGCCCTGACAGATTCCTAAAGGAGTACCGCCGAGCCTTGAGACTTTCTCGTATGCAGTTTCAAATTCTGCGGGAACTTCACCCGATCGCGATCGCACAAAACCACGAATCGCATCTACGGCTCCTTTGCGAACTTCGATACTGTCGGGTAAATCCGTACCACTCATGCGAGTACGGGCGGAAAAATCTATGCCTTTGGCTTGGGTGCGATCAAAATTAGCGATCGCTCCTAACTGTTCGGCTAGCTGGACAATGGAGCGACCTTCTGGAGTTTCATCAAAGATGCTTGCCGCCAGTGCAACCGTGGCAACTTCTGAGAGAGAATGTCCATTGACAGGGATAAACTCATCGGCTAAGCGATTGCCGAGGGTAATTGTGCCAGTTTTATCGAGTACCAAAGTATTGATATCGCCGCAAGCTTCGACAGCGCGACCTGACGTGGCGATCACATTAAACTGGGCAA
>CAVVRZ010000016.1:0-37501 GCA_963750795.1 uncultured cyanobacterium | reverse complement strand
AAAACCGATAAAATTATAATATAAACTAACACATTTTTCATCTACCCGCTTCGTTGCCTTGGGTACGAAGTAGGTAGATAAAAGTTAGTGCAAGCTCTAAATCTAGTTGTTACAGTTTGAGAAATCATTGATTCATACCTAAAAAACAATGCCCGAAGTACTTCATTGTTTTTTTAGTAGTTCTGACTTTTGGAAGATGATGATATTACGATCGCTATTGCGGGCGATCGCTTCGGGAATATTGCCATGAACCATTTGTTGCAAGATGCCTTCACGACTTGCACCGAGAATAATTACATCGCTGCCCTGTTGATTGGCGAGATCGACGATCGCATCGGTGATGGACTTGGCACAAATGGAAATTGTCCCTACAGAAAAGTGATAAGACTTGTAGAGAATATCAGCATATTTTTGTAATTGATTGGAAGATTGCTTTTGATCAGTATGGGAAAAAATCTGACAGAGACAGACTTCAGGGGTGGGAGAAAGGGATAGTAAGGCGGGTAATAGCTGCATGATGCCAACGGTATTGGGTCCTCCTGCGATCGGTACTAGCCAGTTATTGAATTGCAATTTTGGTGGTAATTGTGGTGTTAATTGTGATTTTTGATCAGGATAGAAATTAGAAAGTTGGTAAGCATTGGCGGCTTGGCGGAGGCGATCGCTAAATTTGATCAACATCACATCATAATTTGCTTGCTTTAATACCATATCGACCGTATCGCCAAAAATACGCTCAGGCGATCGCGGCTTGCCATGCCAACCGATCAATAAAAGATCAATTTGGCGATCGCTCGCCACATCCAAAATTGCCTGTCCCGTCTCAAGGGCAACCCGCACTTGGGTATGAATTGGCACTTGTGTCCTTCTCGCCAGATTTTCTACTTGTTGAAATAGTTCTAAACTAGGATTGAGATTAACGGGAGTCTCCGCAGGAGCAAGATGGGAAGCGATCGTAATAATATGCAAACATTCCAATTCATATTCCTTTTCCGAAGCGATCGCTAGGGCAATTTCTAATAGATAAATCGCAGTCTGGGGATTGCTTAGGGGCAGCAATAATCGACCTTTGCCCTTGGTGATATCGCGTCTTTGATAAACCAAATAGGAAGGTTTAGAACGCTGGGCATTAATCCCCCGTAATTGTCGAGCTTGAGCGCGTAAAATATCGCTGCGGGTAATAATGCCAACTAACCTATGGCGATCAACTACGGGCAAGCGTGACAGCTTGTAATAGGACAATAGATAGAGAACTTGAGTCAGGCTCTCTTCAGGCACAACCGTAATCGGATTGGGAGTCATCACCTGACCGAGGGAGGCTTCTCCCGATAGGCTTTCTTCCTGTCCCTTGACCAGATCGCTCTGGGTGACGATGCCCACAAGGTGCTGCTGATCAACGATGGGAAAGCCACGATGACGAGATCGCCCAAATACTTGAATCGCCTCATTAATCGTCATCTCACTGTTGAGGGTTTCCACCTGCTTTTGCATGACATCACTGGCGCGGATGCCATCCCATAGCCCCGAAGTAATCGGTTCCACTTCTAAATGAATGCCCTTTAACTCCAATAAGTGGGCATAAAGGGAACCAGGGGCATATTTCTCGGTGCAGAGATAGGCGACAACACTGGTAATCATCAGGGGCAGGATGATATTAAAATCCCGCGTGATTTCAAACACAATTACAAAAGCAGTAATGGGAACCTTGGCAACGGCTCCAAAAAAAGCGCCCATGCCTGATAGCGCATAGGTGGCAAGGGTTCCTACCCCTAAGAATTCATGTTCCAAATTGCCAACCAAAGATCCCAAGGCGGCTCCCAAAATCAAGCTAGGTACAAACAGTCCCCCCGAAGTCTCGGCACTACAGGCAATCAAAGTCAGCCCAAACCTCACTATAAAAGTACCTGCGGTAATCTGCCAGTCCGATTGTCCCATCGCCAAAAATAGCTGCAAGCCCGTACTATCCCGAAAATCATGGGGAAGCATCGCGATCGCAACTCCTGACAGACAACCTGCGATCGCAATTCTTGTCGCCAGTCCCGTTTTAAACGTGCGTCGATTCCATTGAATGACCGCGAGAATACTGTGGTTAAATAAAGCGGCAAAAATGCCCACTAATAGTCCCAATAGCAGTAAGAATGGAATCTCTTGGGCAGAAAATTGAATTTGGGGAATATCTTGGCTCAAACTCTGTCCCGTCAACAGTCGCGCCACCACACCACCGATAAAGGATGCCAGAATCGCTGTGCCAAGGGTGAGACTAGACACATCATGGAGCAACTCTTCGATTACAAATAACACCCCTGCAATCGGTGCGTTAAAACCTGCGGCAAGTCCTGCGGCGGCTCCTGCGGCGATCAATTGACGCTGATATTCGGGCGAAGTGGGAATCCATTGGCTCACCTGTCCTGCGATCGCTGCGCCGATCTGCACTGTGGGTCCTTGTCTTCCCAAGGCTAATCCCGATCCGAGGGCGAGAATTGTACTGGCGATTTTGGCGATCGCCACGCGCAGATTTAGAGCGATCGGCACATAGCCAAGAGCAGCTTTGACTTGAGGAATGCCACTTCCCGCCGCCTCATTTGCAAATTTATCGATTACAAAACCCGATAAAAATCCACCCACTAAACCAATCAATGGCAACACTAACCATGCGGGCATCTCGTTTGCCATCTGGATGCGCCAGCCCCCCAGCCAACCGATTCCCACCTTGAGTAAAACCGCCGCTAGTCCCGCCACAAGACCAATTAAACAAGCTTCAAAAATGGCGATGCGTTTAGGTTTCAGCCATTGACGCAGTGACGGGATTCCTAAAGCCATAGAAATTTAAAATTGTCCTAATTGATTAACCCCTCAACTATCCTAACCTTTGGCGGATCTGGTGATTACAGAAAATGTAACAACGCTAGAAAATCCTAATTCTTGTCCTAAGCTAAAGGGTAGTTCGCCCGAAGCAAGATTTATTCGCAAACCCTATGAAAACTCACTATCGCACTATCCTCCTTGCCATGATCGCCCTAGCCATTATGGGATGTGCCTCCCCTGAAAATTCTAATTCCCAAACTAAACCTAATGACTCGATCAACGCTTCTCCCGTTGCCGTTCCTAAACCGATTCTCCCCAACAGAAAAGTGAAACTTGATAGCCGTCTAGTCGAAGCTAATACCAAATTTAGCTTTAATTTATTCGATCGCCTTGCTCAAGCAAAACCTAATCAAAATATCTTTATTTCACCCTCAAGTGTGGCGATCGCTCTGTCGATGACCCATAACGGCGCTAGTGGCGATACTCAAAAAGCGATCGCCAAAGCTTTAGAGTTGCAGGGTATCAAACTTGAAGATGTCAATCGCTTTAATGAGGCTTTACAGAGGCTATTAGGAGAAGGGGATCAGCAACCACAGCCTAATTCTGCCGATCCTAATGCCCCAAAGAGTGCTATCAAAACCGTAGACCTAGATATTGCTAATTCCCTTTGGGTGAGACAAGATGTGAGTCTCAAGGCAGAATTTTTGGAGAAGGTGAAGGAATTCTATCAAGCAGAAATTCAGAATCTTGATTTTAATGATCCCAACTCGGCGAATGTAATTAATGCTTGGGTAAAGCGATACACCAGAGACAAAATTGAGAAAATTGTTGATCGCGTTGATAATGACAATCTGCTCTTTTTGATTAATGCTGTTTACTTTAAAGGTCAATGGGCAGAACCATTTGATAAATCTCTCACCCAGCCACGCCCCTTCACCCTCAGCGATGGGAAGAAGATTCAACATCCCGCGATGATGCGATCGGGAGAATATCGTTACTATGACGCGCCCAACTTCCAAGCAATCAGCCTTCCCTACGGCTCAGGGCGTTTTAGTATGGAGATTTTCTTACCCAAGCCTTCGTCTAGCCTTGGCGCTTTACAAAAGCAGCTTAATCTCAAGAATTGGCAAGACTGGTCTAACAAGTTTAGCCGTAAGTCGGGATCGATCCAGTTGCCCAAGTTCAAAATGGAGTACGAAACTACTCTCAAAAAGGTCTTGCAAGATCTGGGAATGGCGATCGCCTTTGATCGGAGTCAAGCTGATTTCAGCAATCTATCGGAGGTCAAAGCCTTCATCGGCGATGTCAAGCACAAGACTTTTATCGATGTCAATGAAGAAGGAACCGAAGCGGCTGCCGTGACTTCCGTTGAGATACGCACAACTTCGGCTCGTCCTGACGAAGAAATTCCTTTCAAAATGGTAGTCGATCGCCCCTTCTTCTTTACGATTAGCGATCGGCAAACTGGCACAATCATATTCATGGGCGCAATCCAAAACCCATCACTGTAGCTACAGCAGTTCTAAATAATTTAGAACTGCTTCGACTCCGCTCAGCCATCGATATACGGTGGCTGAGCGGAGTCTAAGCCCTATTTTCTTATTTGAATTGTTTATAAGTAGCCGACCTAAAAAGAGAAGGGCGGCGCAAAGCGCCGTCCTTCTCTTTTTAGAAATTAGCGTACAAAGGCAGGCATGACTTCGGCGGCGGTCATCAGCCCGTAAATACCGCGCTTATGGAATTGTTTACCCGCTTTGAGATAACCAAAGGCAGGACCACAGACGTTTGCCGCCATGCTGGTTTCATCGCCAAGGGTAAAAGTATGCGTAGAAATCTTGCCCTCGAAGGTTCGCCCTGTCAGCTTCATATTTGTACTAAGAGGCTTCTTCGGATTGCGGGTATCGACTACGCCGCCAACGGTGACGCGATCGCGGTCGCAAATTCCTGCCCGTTCGAGCATGATGTCATCGGCATGTTCCATATTCTCCAATGAGATTAAACCATTGGTCTTTTCCAGCAAGGCTTCTACTTCGGCATCGGTCATCGCTTGAGCAATATCCACCGTATAGCCCGACATATGGGCGATGTCTTCGCGGATCGTGGCGCGATAAGCATTCCAGTTAGCGATGCCGACTCCAAAGGTGATCTCCACCTGATGCACTTCCGCAAAGCTTTGGGCAGCGATCGCAGCGGCGGCGGTCAATAGTCCGGGAGTTGCACCGCAACCAGACAGATAGGTAATCCCTGCGGCTTCTAGCTCTGGCGAGAGGGCAATCATCTGCTCAACAGCGCTAGTACGTTTGATCGCATCGACTAGCACTCCTTTCCAACCTGACGCGATGAATTGCTTAGCCACGCTTGCCATGAAGGTGTTAGGCAAGTTCGGCAAAGCCAGAAAATAACCATCGACATCCTGTGCAGTAGCGATCGCCTTAGCGATGCTGTCCTCTGTGAGAATGCCCGATCCTGCGAGATAGCCCAGTGAGCCTTGGTTTTGATAAGTGGCGATCGCTTGGCTAGCATCTAGCCCCTGTGGATTGTAGGCAAAGCCTTCTTTGTCAGCCGCTACGACTAGCTGCATTTCTTGCTTAGCGCTAAGCAGCTTTGCTGCCGCCTGCCCTAATCCACCGAATCCTAAAATTCCAACTTTTAATGTCATTAAGTTTAACTTTGTTTATCGCTATGGTAGTTTGCAATTCTGATCTGCAATTTTGATCTGATCCTCTAATTTGCCATATTTTCGGACTCAATGACACATCATAATTTAGGACTGACTCAACCCCTTACTTCTATAGGAATCAACAAAAATGTTTACAGGTGTATATCTAGAATGTTGCGTCAATTTTAATGCCAACGCTATCAATATGTGATTTGAGCTTTGGGTCAGCGATCGCACCTAATCTCAATCAAACAGCGATCGCCAGATTTTGCTATTCATAATGTGACCACACAGAAACAACTCTAATAGTTTTAGTTTCTTCATTAATGGCATAAACCAATCGATGTTTGATATTGATACGTCGTGATAAATATCCTTTCAAGTTGCCTGAAAGTTTTTCATAGGGAGGTTCATAAGGATTCTGCTTGAGAATTTTAAGTAGAGATTCGAGGTTTGAGTCTAAATTGGCAGACTTCAATTTTTGAGCATCCTTAATCACATTTCGACTAAATTCAATCTTCCAATCCATTCAATGCCCCTAAAAATTCATCTTCAGAAACCCAATCATTCGCTTGTTCGGCGGCTCTAATTGACTCGACTAAATTGGGTATAGACTGTAGATAGAGAGTTTCTTGTATGCTTTCCCAATCAGATTTAGATAGCAGTACTGCATCACCTTGCCGACTGGTAATAAATCTTGGCAAATGATCTTTGTTAACCTGTTCGACTAGGCTGAAAAATTTAGCTCTCGCTTCACTTGCGTTAAGAATTTTCATCAATAAGTCCAAATTCGTACAACTTATCGTACCACTTTTTCTCATTGAGGCGATCGCCCCTCAACAAACCAACAACATCAAACAGCGATCGCCTCTAATCTCAATCACAAAGCGATATATTTGATGTATTGACATCATGTATTGCACTTGTTTACAGTAGTGACATGGACTTTGAATGGGACAACAAGAAGAACAACGCTAACATTGCTAAGCATGGAATTGATTTTGAATTTGCCAAGGAAATTTTTTCAGGTATTTGGATTTCAAAACCTGACAATCGTAAAGATTATGGCGAATCTCGTTTTATTGCCATTGGTGGCTTGGAAGAGTTTGTTCTCCTTGCTGTCTATACCCTGTGAGGACAAAGAATACGTCTCATTTCTGTAAGGCTTGCAAATAAAGAAGAAAGGAGAATTTATTATGGCTATATCGAGAGAAGAACAACTGAAAATCCTTGGTCGGATGAAGGATTCTGATATTGACTATACGGATGCTCCAGCGACAGATACTGACTTTTGGGAAGATGCAACGGTTAATATTCCACCTGTCAAGGTTCCTGTAACCTTGAGACTTGATCCAAATGTTTTAGCTTGGTATAAACAACAAGTTCCGCGTGGTTATCAAACTCTAATCAATAATGTTCTCCAAAAATACATGACAGATCATCAAGCCTAAACTTGAGTTTTGCGATCGCCTAAAATATCCATACTTTCACCACACAAGCGATCGCCCCTCAACAATCAACAACATCAAAAAGCGATCGCCCCTAATCTCATTCACAAAGCAATCTCCTAAAATATTTTTTCATCGTAATTGGGATTAGTTAGGTTTTAGTCTCATATATTTTATATTTAACAGCTACTCACTATTGCCTCTATTTGTCCACTATCATTTATATTTAGAAGCTTCCATTTAAGGTTATATAAGCAATGAGTTTACATAGACTTCCACTCGATTCTAAAAAACTTGAAGTATTGATCAAAAAAGCTAGGCACTATAGCATTTTTCCTATGTATTTTTCACGATATATGCCTAATGCTCAACAACATCCCATCAGTGAGTGTCTAGCTGATTTAGTGAATGATGCATATGAGTATATATCTATGTGTAGTGAAATTGAAATTGAAGGGCTTATTGATGATATGCCTAGGGGTTATAGGATATCATTTGATCTATTTGGCGGCAAATTAGAAATAGTAACAGAAGAACATCGGCGAAGGTTAGCCCTTTGCATTGTTGCATCTGAAGTCGAGCTTAGTTACTTTAACTTTAAGGGAGTAATTGAGCAAGATTTATCTCAGAGTGAAGTATTAAAAATTTATCCAGAACTAAAAAACAAGTTTGATAAAGATGGATTACTTCATATAGATTCTAATTTTATTCTCTTTGATGGTGGAGTTGAATATAAAGAACACATTCTTCACTATCATCAACTTCTTAGACGAGGATACAGATCTAATCCTAATTTTGATTTTCTCGGTAGATTTATAAGTTACTATCACCGCACAAAACATGAAAATCAGTTCAGAATAGCCATTGATCACCGAAGAATTATGTCGAAAGAGTTTTATACTCAGATTGGAGAAATGGATGGATGGCGTGGCTTACCGTTTGACAAAAATAAATTAGATGATCCAAACTATATCGGATTGACTGTTGTAGAGCGAAATAAGAAATCATTATTTGGAATGGCTTGCGACCTTGATCGTACTGAATTCTTTTGGAGTTATCGTGATGGTATTAAAACTTTTGAGATTGAGGAAATATCAGGAGATAGCTATATATTTGATCATTACTACTTTAATCGATATGTGCATAGTGAGCGTAACATTAAAACAAAATTATTTCGGCATTTAGATGGAGCAGTGAAAGTATATCTCAAAGATAGTTATCAAAACAGAAAAAATTCGTTTATACCAAAGGAATTAAAGAGTCATACCAAAGTTAAACTATGGCGTATTGATGGCGATATAAAATTAGAGATTTGGAGTAATCTCATTTCATATTTCTTCAAAAACAATGAGATGATTACTCAATATTTTGATCCCGAAGGATTTGAGAAGATATTTGATTTGCGAGTTCGTGATTTTGAGGCATGGAAACTTTCTCAATAGAACTCTAATGTAATATTGCTATTGGAGTGATTTGATGCAATATATCGCCTAAATTCCTTTTTGCTTCCATCAACTCATAGGCATAATGCAACCGCAAAAAATAACCATCCGACAATCCAAAATAGCGACATAACCGCAAATCCACATCCGCAGTCATCGGAGCTTTACCTTGAATAATTTGCTGAATATTCAAATATGGCAACCGCAAACTATCAGCCAAACTATTTACACTAATATCTAACTCTTCTAAAAACTCATATTGCAAGATTTCGCCAACATGAGGATTACGCAGTAAAGTATCTTCCATTGCCTTTTCTCCTAATGATAATCAACAATCTCAACATCATAAGCATTTCCATTACGCCAAATAAAACACAATCGCCACTGCTTAGTGATGCGAATACTGTATTGTCCAATGCGATCGCCAACCAGTGCTTCTAGATGGTTAGCAGGTGGTATGCGAAGATCTTCTAGATTAGCTGACACATCAAGTTGACGTAATTTGCGTAAAGCCCTTTCCTGTATATCTGATGGTAGCTTACGCGATCGCACACCTTGCCAAATCTTCTCAGTTTCTTTACAACCAAACGAAATAATCATTAGACTAATTGCAATACTTGAGGTGATGGTAAAGGTTTACCCGTTTCTTCGTAATCTTCGATTAAAATCTCTAATACTTCCTCTGCATTAGCGATCGCCTCTGCATGAGTATCTCCATGCGTAAAGTATCGCTGCAAGTCATTGGAAAACTCAGGTAATTCCACTAGACAAAAGTTGTCTTCATCTGACCAAACAAGATTAACGCGATACTTATATTTCATAATTTAAGCTCTTAGCTTCACTGCGATTAGCAAAACGATTGGGCTTAGCCTTCTGATAATCAAAGCTATATTCAGGCAAAAGCTCATCATCAGAATTTAGTTGATTCTCAAAAGCATTGCTGCTCATAGTTTTCATGCTCTTTTCTAGTGGCTAAACGGGCGCTAATAATCCGAATGAGAAAACAAGGGGCGCAAGCCCCTTGTTTTTTGCTATTTAGCTGCCACCAATACGGGCGACATCGCGGGAGTTGGCTTCAAAGGCGGCTCTGAGGGCATCATCACCACTCAAACCATCTTCCAATGCTTCCTTAATCGCTTGCAATACCCGCTTGTAATCCTTGGGCATTACCTTCACAAACTTAGGAATCATTGCATTCCAATCAGCGAGAACCTTCGCACCCTTAGCACTCTCCGTATAGTCAACGTGCTGCTGAATCAACTGCTTCAGATCCTTGATTTCTTCGGGATCTTCCAGCTTCTCTAAGCCGACCATTGAAGTATTGCAACGGGTTGCGAAGTCGCCTGACTCATCGAGAATGTAGGCAACACCACCACTCATACCCGCCGCAAAGTTCCGTCCTGTTAAGCCGAGAACGACGACTTTTCCGCCAGTCATATATTCGCAGCCGTGATCGCCGATGCCTTCGACTACTGTATTTACGCCAGAGTTACGGACTCCAAAACGTTCGCCAGCAATACCGCGAATGTAGACTTCGCCACTGGTTGCACCGTAGAGAGCGACGTTGCCAGCGATGACATTCTCTTCAGCAACAAAGGTAGAAGCTTTGTGGGGATAGAGAATGATTTTGCCGCCGCTTAGTCCTTTGCCGAGGTAGTCATTAGTATCGCCTTCGAGTTCCATCGTTACACCAGAGGGAACGAATGCACCGAAACTTTGACCAGCAGTACCTTGGAAATGCAGATGCACTGTGTCATCGGGCAGTCCTTCCCAATGGCGTTTAGTGATTTCGTTGCCGAGGATTGTGCCAACGGCGCGATTGATGTTCTTGATGGGAACTGTGGCATGGACGGGTTCACCATCGACGATCGCAGCTTGACACAAATCTAACAACATCGTCATATCGAGGGACTTGTCTAAACCGTGATCCTGTGGGATTTGGCAATAGCGACCGACATCTTCACCAACTTCGGGCTGATAGAGAATCTTCGAGAAGTCTAAGCCCTTTGCTTTCCAATGCTCGACCGCTTGCTTCGCTTCGAGAACTTCAGTCCGACCGACCATTTCATCAAGGGTGCGGAAACCGAGTTTCGCCATTAGTTCACGGACTTCCATTGCAATGAAGGTCATGAAGTTGACGGTATGGGCGGGATCGCCTGTGAACTTCTCGCGCAATTGTGGATCTTGGGTGGCGACACCGACGGGGCAGGTGTTGAGATGACAGACGCGCATCATGATACAACCCAAAGTGACGAGGGGAGCAGTGGCAAAGCCGAACTCTTCTGCACCCAGCAAAGCGGCGATCACCACATCACGCCCTGTTTTCATTTGTCCATCGGTTTCGACAACGATACGGCTGCGGAGATTGTTGAGAACGAGGGTTTGGTGGGTTTCCGCGAGTCCGAGTTCCCAAGGTAAGCCAGCGTGCTTGATCGAGGTTTGGGGCGATGCACCTGTACCACCATCGTAGCCAGAGATGAGAACGACATCAGCATGGGCTTTGGAAACCCCTGCGGCGATCGTGCCGACACCGACTTCTGATACCAGTTTGACGCTGATACGGGCGGCGCGATTGGCATTTTTGAGATCATGAATCAACTCGGCGAGGTCTTCGATGGAGTAGATGTCATGGTGAGGTGGTGGTGAAATCAAGCCCACACCTGGGGTGGAGTGGCGCACTTTGGCGATCCAAGGATAGACTTTCTTGCCGGGCAGTTGACCGCCTTCCCCTGGTTTTGCGCCTTGAGCCATTTTGATTTGAATCTCTTTGGCTTGAGAGAGATAGAGGCTAGTTACGCCGAAACGTCCTGATGCTACCTGTTTGATCGCGCTATTTTTAGAATCGCCTTGCTCGTTTGTCCATGTGTAGCGTTCGGGGTCTTCGCCACCTTCGCCTGTGTTGGACTTGCCGCCAATGCGATTCATGGCGATCGCCAAGGCTTCATGGGCTTCTTGAGAAATGGAACCATAGCTCATCGCGCCAGTTTTGAAGCGGCGCAAAATTGATTCGATCGGTTCGACTTCATCAATGGAGATTGATTCACGGGATTTGAAATCGAGCAAGCCGCGTAGGGTGAAGTGCTGCTGATTCTGTTCATTGACGAGTGCCGAATATTTCTTGAATTGCTCGTAGTTGGCATCGCGAACGGATTTTTGCAGAGCGTGAATTGCTTCAGGGCTGAACAGGTGGGCTTCTCCTTCCTTACGCCATTGGTATTCACCACCGACATCGAGAGTAAGGTGATCTTTGCGATCGTGGAAGGCGTGGCTATGGCGGGCGATCGCTTCTTTAGCGATTACTTCCAAATCTGCACCCTCAATACGGGTAGCTGTCCAAGTGAAGTACTTGTTGATTACCGCTTGATTGAGTCCCACTGCTTCAAAAATCTGTGCGCCGCGATAGCTTTGGATCGTGGAAATACCGATTTTTGAAGCGACTTTGGTTACGCCCTTCGTTGCCGACTTGATGAAATTCTTGCAAGCAGTTTTGAAATCAACATTTAATACTAGATGTTGATCGATCATGTCCTTGATCGTTTCAAAGGCTAGATAGGGATTGATTGCGCCGCAACCATAGCCAATCAAAAGCGCGAAGTGATGAACTTCTCTAGGTTCGCCTGATTCGAGAACGAGTCCGACTCTGGTTCTTGTACCTGTGCGGATTAGATGGTGATGTAAGCCTGATACGGCAAGCAATGCAGGGATTGGTGCATTGTCAGCATTCACACCCCGATCGCTTAAAATCACAATACTCACCCCATCAGCGATCGCTTGGTCTGCCTTAGCGCAAATTTCCATAATCGCCGCTTCTAGTCCCGCCACACCAGACTTAGGATCAAACAAAGTGGAAATCGTCACCGATTTAAAACCACCTTCATTAATGTGCTTGAGTTTGGCAAGTTCCGCATCGCTGAGAATGGGAGTTTTTAATTCAATCAAGTGACAGCTTTCAGGTTCAGGCTTAAGCAAGTTCCGTTCTGCACCAATTGTCGTTTCTGCGGAAGTGATAATCTCTTCACGAATAGAGTCAATCGGCGGATTTGTCACCTGTGCGAATAGCTGTTGGAAATAATCGTAGAGAAGTTTGGGACGATTGGAAAGAATCGCCAAAGGCGTATCCGTTCCCATTGCGCCGATCGCTTCCACACCATCACGCGCCATTGGCGTTAGTAGCAACCGCAAATCTTCAAAGGAGTAGCCGAAAGCCATTTGACGCTGGGTGAGCGCAGGGACTTCAGGATCGGCAGCAACTTCTGCATCCTTAATATTCGCAATCTCTACCATGTGCTGATTAATCCATTCACGGTATGGATGTTCAGTCGCGATTTGATGCTTGATTTCTTCATCAGCAACAATCCGACCTTCCTGCATATTCACAAGGAACATCCGCCCGGGCTGCAAGCGACCTTTGAATTCAATGCGTTCAGGATCAATTTCCAATACACCCGCTTCCGAAGCGAAGATCACCAAATCATCCTTAGTGACGTAATAGCGAGAAGGACGCAAACCATTACGATCTAAAACTGCTCCCATCATCGTGCCATCGGTGAAGGCGATCGAGGCGGGACCATCCCAAGGTTCCATTAAACAAGAGTGATATTCATAAAAAGCCTTCTTCTCATCACTCATCGACTCATGGGCAGTCCAAGGCTCAGGAATCATCATCATTACCGCATGGGGTAGCGATCGCCCTGCCAATGTCAACAATTCCAAGGCATTATCAAAAATCGTGGAATCACTACCATCGATATTAATTACGGGCTTGATCTTCTGAATATCATCCCCAAAGGCATCCGACTCAAACATCGACTGACGGGCGATCATCCAGTTGGTATTGCCGCGCAAAGTATTGATTTCACCGTTGTGGGCAATGTAACGATAAGGGTGCGATCGCTCCCAACTGGGGAAAGTATTCGTACTAAAGCGCGAGTGAACTAGAGCCAGAGCGCTCTCCATATCAGGATCATGCAAATCGTATGCGTAATACTGACCGACTTGCGCCGTCATCAACATCCCTTTATAAACGATGGTGCGACAGGAGAGGCTGGCAGGATACCAATAGGGATCAATATTTGAAGTGCGGATTGCGGTGTGGGCAAGTTTGCGAATGACAAATAACTTGCGATCAAAGGCTAGATCATCGGCAAGATTAGGCGATCGCCCGATAAATACCTGCTGCATAAACGGCTCGCTCGACTGTGCCGTTGCTCCCAAGGAAGAATTATCCGTCGGCACATCCCGCCAACCCAAAACTTTTAAACCTTCGGCAGCAACCAATTTCTCAAAGGTTGCGCGTCCTTGCATCCTCGCTGCCGGATTAGGAGAGGCATAAATCAAGCCCACACCATATTGTCCTGCATCAGGCAAGGCGATATTCTCCGCCGCCGCCACCTTGACCAAAAACTTATGGGGGACTTGCATCAAAATCCCAGCACCATCACCTGTGTTTGTCTCACAACCGCAAGCGCCACGGTGTTCCAAGTTCTCTAGAATTGTCAAACCCTGCTCGACAATTGCATGGGATTTTTTCCCTGATTTGTGGACGATAAAGCCGACCCCACAAGCATCATGTTCAAACTGGGGATCGTACAAACCTTGCTTTACGGGCGTTGCGTTGCTATTCATCATGGACTGAAAAGGTGTGGTATTTAGGGAGATTATGGTAGCTCAAACGTAATCGAAAGGTTACGGGGGCTACATTGGATTGTAACGGTAAATTTATGTCTTAGGTGGGATGTCTTAACGAAATGTTCAGATCCTAGTTAACTATCCTGACTAGTAACATTGCACTGACATTGATAGGATCTTTACGGGTACACATAGTTTAAGATTTAGGCGCTAATGATTCGGACACATATAGGCAAACTTCAAAATTTGGAGATATTTTTAAATCTAGTTCCCAAAGTTTGACAAATTTGTGCTTCACAGCTAAACCAGTAACACTACAAAAAAACTCAAAAGAAGAAAAATAGAAGTATTCAAAACTATATTCATAGCCCAAGAAACGGTGAATAGTGTTTCCTCTTGCTATTCTGGCTAAATAGGTTGCTTTTATGAAAAAAATTACTTAATCCATGAATATTCTGATTAGTAACGATGACGGCATTTATGCGGCAGGTGTAAGGGCATTGGTCGAGGCGTTGAGCAACACTGGACATAAAATCACGGTAGTATGTCCCGATCGCGAACGCTCAGCTACAGGTCATGCCCTGACTCTACAGGAGCCGCTCAGGGTGGACAAAATTGTTGGAGTTTATCCTGAATCTATAGAAGCTTGGGCTTGTTCAGGTACGCCATCGGATACAGTCAAACTCGCTCTCGATGCCTTGCTAGATGATCGCCCTGACCTCGTGCTGTCGGGCATCAATCGCGGCGCTAACTTAGGTACTGATGTTCTATATTCAGGGACAGTGGCGGCGGCAATGGAAGGAGTAATGGAGGGAGTGCCTAGCATTGCCTTTAGCCTAACTAGCTTTACCCACGCTGACTTCAGTGCGGCGGCTAATTTTGCAAGGAAGATGATTGAGGCGATCTCCCAAAATCCATTAACCCCATCAACATTACTGAATGTCAATATCCCCGCGATCGCCGAGGCAGATATATGTGGAACGGTTATAACTCGCTTAGGCATCCGTCGCTACAAAGATCTTTTTGAAAAGCGCATTGATCCACGCGGTAAAACCTATTACTGGCTATCGGGTGTCGTTGTTGAAGAGGAAGCGGAAGCAGATACTGATATCCAAGGCATCAGGGACAACTATGTCACCATTACGCCGCTTCAGTGGGATTTGACTGCACCTAGTGTCATTCCTGCCATTCAAGAATGGAAAAAGAAAGTTTTTGATGATCAGTAGCTAGGTATAAGAAACCTTAGAACCCAAAAAGCTGTGGCGCACGCGCAGCGTGCGCCACAGCTTTTTGGGTTCTGGGTTTTATTTCGTTAAGCTACTTAGTAATTCCAAATAAGAAAATAGGGCTTCGACTGCGCTCAGCCATCGTATATTGCTGGCTGAGCGCAGTCGAAGCCCTTTGAATTGTCCATACAATCAAAAAAGCACCTGCGGTTAATGTCACCGAAGATGCTTTTTTCAATATTCTAGAAATGAGAAAGCTTTAGAAAACTGATTTGGATACAGTTGACTCAAAATTAAATATTATAGAAGACCCCAGAAGTGGAGAACGCCTTGACCACTGATTAGTTCGATCGCTAGAGCAGATACAAAGCCAATCATTGCCAAGCGTCCGTTCCAGTTTTCAGCACCAGATGTGAAGCCCCAATTCCAAACATTGCGATTTTCGTCTGACATGATCGATTTACCTTGTAAGTTAATTTCTTTACTTTAAGAAATGTAACAGAGTTATCTGTGATTGGCAATCTTTCTTAATACTTTCTGTCTTTGGAGAGACTGCCAATAGTTACTAAAATGCCGCGATGAGTAGCTAAATCTTATATGATTACATTACTATATAGATTTGTAATCTATAAAAAAGTAAATATCAGCTAGTACAAACAAAACCACAAGCTAAGAGTTGCGTCACCTCACGTCTTACCTCATCTTCTGGTTTTACGTCCTAAACAAAGTTTACTTTGCCGTATCAAATAATTTGTTAATAAATATATAGAAATGTTACCTTCCTCTGCCTCTTCCCTCACTCCAGTTGCTGAGTACTTCAAGGTTTTGTCTGAAACTAGCCGCCTCCAAGTACTATGCTCACTCAAATCTGGTTCTAAAAACGTTACTGAAATTATCGAAGCCACAGGGCTTGGTCAAGCTAACGTATCCAAACATTTAAAAATTCTTTTGCAAGCAGGTATGGTTACTCGTCAACCCCAAGGCGTGAGCGCCTATTACCAAATTGCCGATCCCATGATCTTTGAGTTGTGTGATTGGGTATGCGATCGCCTTTCTGCCCATCTACAAGAACAGTCTCTACAAATTAAACAACTTCGGAATTTAGATCCCGTTAATTAATTAGCGTTCCATAGGGGAAAGCGACGCACAAAGGTCAAAATGCAGATGCCAACGCCAACGCATAGCCAACCGATCGCTAAGGTAAATAGGGGAAAGATGTGGGTAAAGTTAATGACATTCAAAATTTGTAGTTGAGCCAGAGCAATATTGTGGGCATTGAGCCACAGACTAATTAGTATTAAAGCTACGCCTATTTCCCAAGAATGTAACAAACGCTGAGGTTGGCGATCGCTTTGCAAAGAGTTGGGGGCGACGATTTGCAATAAAAACTTGCCAAGATCAGGGCTGACAATACAGACTCCCAGCCATGCAAAAATGCTGCTAGATGTCAACTTGGGTTGGATCGGAAATGACAGCAGTACAATGAGCCCGATCGCAATAAATACCGCTCCTGCCAAAATACCCGCGCCCTGCGGTAATAAGATATGCGCTAGCCCCAGACCATCGCTCTCAGTTTCTTGTTTAGCAAGATGAAACTCTTCACGAATCGCTTTGCCAAATTGATCACTTTGTTGATTTTCTTCTTTCGATTGCCCCATGAACATTGTCATCACTGTGGGCAATGTAATTTCGAGTTTGCCTCCTGCGAGCTGCATCCAACTTAACTCGCCATTTGCCTCCTGTAACTTGATCACGGTTAAGTGTGAGAAGGGACGCAAGTTAATCACATAGTGAGCAGCTAACCCCCATAGACCGCTAAATTTAAGCTGTAACAACTTATCAGGCGATCGCAACTGAGCTTGCCATGTAAAAAATCCTGTCAGTCCACCAATGGTGAAACTGATCGTAGCGATCGCTTTGAAACTAGGGGCAAAGTCCAGCATTGTCCAGCAACAAAGTCCTAGGGTCATCAAGACGAGACTATTAAATTGGCGTGGTTGCTGGCTAAGGGCAGACGGGCTAACTAAAACCGTATGGTCGGAGTAGGTGACAACATTTAGTGCTTCACTGTTGAGCACATTACTGAGTACCGCCGATTTGATCTCTGGGGCAGATTTAGCCTTTTGCATAAGCTGCAATTGAGTTGAGCGCAGCAGCAAAGATATCGAAATCCCTAAAAAAGTTGCGGCGGGCAAGATCCACCACATCGCCACAAATACTCTAACGAAAGCCTCAGGCGATCTCTCAATGCCCCCAGCCAACAGCATCAAGTAGGTTAACATCCCTAAAGATTGACCTTGGGAAAATCGATAGCCACTATTATTTTGGCAGACTGCGACAATTGATCTTGCGGAATATAAGCCGATAATCAACCCCAAAAACACTAAACCAGCATAGATTTGCCTACCCCAAAGAGTATCCCACTTCAGCAATATAGCTGAAGCGATCGCCATGATTAGAATACCCGCGAAGCCAAAATTGGTGCAGATAGGATAAGTTGCTTGTCGCCAGCCCCAGCCCACCTTACCTGATACCAATTGTCGCTGTGAGTGGGATGGCAAAGCTTGCATAGGCGCTCGTTGATAGATTGATTAGGCTAGACCGTGGCGATCGCTTCATGCCGAGCAAAGATCATTCGCCCTGCCGAAGTCTGCAAAGCACTAGTGACAATGACGATCACCTGCTTACCAAGATACTCCCGTCCTTCTTCGATTACAACCATCGTGCCATCCTCTAGATAACCAATCCCCTGCGATGCTTCCTTACCTTCCTTAAGTACCTTAAGCTCGAGGGAATCCCCAGGCAAATAGGTAGGGCGCAAAGCTTGAGCCAGATCGTTAATATTTAAAACTTCCACCTGCTGCAAGTTGGCAACCTTATTGAGGTTGTAATCATTGGTAATCAAAGTACAGCTTAACTCTTGAGCTAGGCGCACTAATTTAGCATCAACGGTATGCAGATCTTCGTAATCGGCGGAATGGATAGTAATGCGATCGTTGTATTGTTCACGCATATTGTTGAGGATATCTAACCCTCTTCTACCACGCACGCGCTTTTGATCGTTAGAACTATCAGCGATCGTTTGCAATTCCTGAATCACGAAGTGAGGAATCAACAATTGTCCTTCGAGAAAGCCAGTTTCCATCAGGGTTTGAATCCTGCCGTCAATAACAGTACTGGTGTCAAGGACTTTTGCGGTAGCAGTGCGGAGTGTCCCATCGGCAAGGAGACTTGTCTCGACATTATTGGGATTGATTAGACGCAACAAAGCCCGCCCGTGGGTATCTGAAAGAGTCATCCCTGAATAGGCAAAGATGATACTAACTAAAATCGCGGTTAGGGGCTTGATAAACGTAAAATCATCGGGAATCGGAATCAAGAACAGAGGCGCTAACATCAGATTTGCGACCAATAGCCCAAAGACCAAACCCACAGCTCTGCCCAAAATTGTCTCAATGGGTAAAGCCCTAACATTTGATTCAATGCGGCGATAGGTATTTTGGACAATCAGTCCTGCAATCAGACCAACGGATGACCCTACGCCAAGGGTGACCCAGCGAAAGTTCTGAACATTGAGATTGGAGATTGCTTCCGTTGGCAAAAAGTCTATGCCATGAAAGCCCGTGCCAGCTCCCGCAAGGATGAATGTAAAAATGATGATAGCGTCGATCATAGGGAGTAACTCCACTCAGACGGATAAATATAATTAAGGACAGGAATCCAAGCAAATAATCTCTAGATTAGAGTTTTAATTGTGGTTTAGTTACTACTCTTCCAACTTTCTCAAGCCTTTGTATACAATTCTACACAACTCTCATGGGTAGTGCTAATGAAATAATGATTTTTAGACAGGGAAATCCCGCGCGAGGAGAGGCATTCCCCTGATTTATACTTATTTTGATAATTGGGGACAGCCTTCCGTAAATTTTTGACCATCGGGCATGATTGCGCCACAAAAATTAGTCTCTGACCTATAGGCATTAGTCAAATCGGCATCACGGAGATTGGCTCCACGGAGATCGGCTTTGTCCAGAATTGCGCCGCGAAGATTTGCTTCGCGTAAATCTGCCAACTTGAGATCAGCCGAAGTCAGATTACTATTGCGGAGATCGGCTCCTCGTAGATTGGTAAAATTGAGTTTAGCGCGGGACAGATTACAGCCTTGACATTCTCTGGTTTGTAAGACTTGACGAATTTGGGCAGGATTGGCGGATATTGGGGCGATCGCCATCAGGCTAGATGTCACCGTCGCTAGACCCAAAATTTTCAAATGAAGTTTAGCCATAAGATTTTAGTTTTTCCAAAGTATATCAGCTTTGATTTTGGCAAAGGCAGAGACAGAGGGACAGCACTCTGGTTTCGTTCTGGTTTCGCCCTAACATAACTGGCTACAGCTATAATTTGGCTTAAAGTAAACAGACGCACCTACTCAATATCATCTAGTCTGCATTAGAACTTAGGCTTGGAATCTTCTAGCAACCTACATAATCATTACCTCAATCACTTTAACTATGGCGAAAGCAAACACCACAAATCGATCTCTTCAGCGCTTTATTTTTAATGACACGACAGGATTTGTGCTGAAGCGCTTAGGACAGGCAGTGATTGTGGTCTTGGGGGTTTCTATTCTTAGTTTTTTTGCGATTACGACTTCCCCCGGTAACTGCTTCTCAGAGCTACGCAATAATCCCAGTACTCCTCGCGCCACTGTGGAGAAATTGGAGAGACAGCTTAATTACGATAAACCCGTACCCGTACAGTACCTACTGTGGCTCCAAAATACGCTTGGTGGGAATCTCGGTGTGCGTTGTCAAGGTTTAGCCCCCGTCACACCTCTGATCGTAGAACGGGCAGGCAATACCTTACTGATGTCCCTTGCTTCCTTGGTGACTACATGGTTATTAGCGATCCCTTTGGGAATATATAGCGCTGTTAAGCAAAATACTTGGATCGATCGCCTGATTCAAGTGATTAGTTACGGCACTCAGGGATTTCCCAGCTTTATTTTGGCGATTTTATTGCTGATGTTGGCGCAGTATACAGGCTGGTTTCCCGTGGGCGGTATGACCAGCGTTGACTTTTCAGAGCGATCGCCTTGGGGACAATTTGTAGATATTGCTCACCATATGGTTTTGCCGACGCTAACCCTGACTTTAGTTAGCTTTGCGGGGTTGCAGCGCATCATGCGCGGTAGTCTGCTGGATGTGTTGCGTCAGGACTATATCAAAACGGCGCGGGCTAAGGGTTTGTCTGAGAACAAGGTGATCTATACCCATGCGCTCCGCAATGCGATCAATCCCTTGATTACCCTATTGGGATTTGAATTTGGGGGCTTGTTGGGCGGCGCATTTATCACGGAGTTCTTTTTTAGCTGGCCGGGGTTGGGCAAGCTATTGCTGGATGCAACGATGGAAAAGGATACCAATTTGGTGATGGCGGGGCTAATGTTGGGAACGTTGATGTTGGTGGTGGGGAATTTGATCGGCGATCTTTTGCTGAAGGCAGTCGATCCGCGCATTCAGCTTGATGATATGGAATGAACTTAAATTGTTTGCAACAAAAATAGGGCTTCGACTTCGCTCAGCCAACCTATGCTGATGGCTGAGCGAAGTCGAAGCCTTAGGCTTATCTAAGCTTGGATTGCTATATTAATAGAGATGTGGCTATTGGTTAGCGATGTTCCCTTTACACGACGACAACCCGACTGAAGATACTTCTATCGTTGTTTATACCTTAATCATTGTGAATGTACTCATCTTTGGTTATCAGATGAGCATGGCAAACTTTCAGCTATTTGAATGGTTTCAGGATTGGGCAGTAATTCCCCGTGATTTAATTGCCAATCCTAATAAAGAGGCGATCGCGCTTTTATCATCACAATTTCTACACGCCAACCTCCTCCACTTAGTGGGAAATATGTGGTTTCTCTATCTATTTGGCAATAACATTGAGGATCAGTTTGGACATTGGAAATTTTTGATTTTTTACCTGATTTGTGGTGCAGTAGCGGCATTGGTACAGGCTTTGACCTCCGTAGGATCGACCGTGCCGATGGTGGGAGCTAGTGGCGCGATTTCGGGAGTGATGGGCGCTTATCTAGTGCGATTTCCCCGCGCAAGGATTTTGAGCTTAGTATTTTTAGGAATATTTATCACCGCAATTCCGATTCCTTCGGCGGTGTTTTTGGGGCTATGGATCGCGGGACAAACTATCTATGCGGCGATCGCTAATCCTAATTTGCCGGGGGTGGCATATTTAGCCCATGTGAGTGGATTTGTCGTCGGTGCGATCGCCATGTTTATTTTTGCTCAATTCAAAAGAATTCGTTAGCAAAGTAACTCTTCGACACTTTTGCGCTGATAGAGATGAATCTGGCGACGATTAGAAAATCTGGACTTAACTGACGCATTTGTTAAAAGATCTTCTACTTGATCGTTAGGAAGTTGCAGGATTATGGCGATATCTTCTACCGATAGCCACTGTTGTCCAAATAAATTTAAAATTTCGGCATCGGCACTACTCAGTAATTGGTGAAAAAGCCTTTCGAGCAGCAACCAACAGGCGATCGCATCGGATTCGGCACGGTGAGATTTGCCGACATCGAAGTTGTAATGCTTGACTAATTTGGGTAGCGATCGCGAAGGTAAGTTAGGCAATAATAACCGCGATAATTTCACTGTGCAGAGTTGTTCGGGAGCGATTAAGTTAATTCCTAATCTTTGATATTCATGTTTGAGAAAGGAATGATCAAAGCCAATATTATGGGCAGTGAGAATACCCGTTTGCAGGATTGGTAAATAGTTGGGCAGAATTTGGGCAGCGTTGCCCTTGTCTATGACCATATTTTGCGAGATGCCCGTAAATTTGACAATCTGATCGGGAATTTCAATTTCAGGATTAATTAAATCGGTGGCGATACTTTGAATACCATCTTTGAGGGTGGCTTGCACCACCGAAATCTCGATGATCCGATCGCGATCGCCTTTACTGCCTGTCGTTTCCAAATCCACTACCGTGAATAACTCAGTACTAATCTGGCGATAGTAGATCAGTAGGTCAGTGGAGCGGGTCGCATTGATTTTCATGGTTAGCTTGTGGATAGATTAACTGAGAAGGTTGTCCCCTGACCGACCTTACTCTCGACATAGATTTGGGCTTGGTGACTATCGGCGATCGCTTTGGCGATCGCTAAGCCCAGCCCTGAACCACTGGTGACAGGATTGACTTTAGAACTGGATTTACTAGAATTAGATTTATTACTTTTTTGCGGTTGATAGCGATAGAAGCGCTCGAAAATTTGCGAGAGTTCTGCTTCGGGGATGCCGATGCCAGTATCTTGGACTTGGATTTGGACTTGATTTTGAGAAGGGAAGGCTTGGGTGACGATGTTGACTTTGCCGCCCGTGGGCGTATAGGAAATTGCATTGCTAATTAAATTAGTAAATAATCGTCCTAGGCGATCGCAATCGCCGATTACTATCAGATCTTGTTCAAGATCAGGAAGCGTCAAACTAATCTCCTTTTGCTGCGCGATCGCCTGTTGCTCTTCCCCGACTTCTTGCAAAATCTGCATCAAATTGCAAGGTTCTCGCCTCTGATTTGCCATGCCGCCATCATGCCGCGCCAAAAACAATAAATCTTCGATCAATCTGCCGAGCCGCCTTGTGATCCGCTCAATGGTTTCCAGTTGCGATCTTTGGAAATCTGGATCGGGTTCAGGATCGGCGAGGGCAACTTGAACATTAGTTTGAATCACGGCGATGGGGTTGCGTAACTCATGGGATGCGTCGGCGGTAAACTGTTTGAGCCGTTGGTAGGACTCGCGCACAGGCTCCATCGCAATCCCCGCTAGCCACCAGCCGCAGAGCAGCACCACAAACACCATCAAAGTTGTGCCAACGGCTAAATCTAAAAATAATTGCTTGACGGGCTTAGTCACTTCAAACCAAGGATGACTAATTCGCAAATAACCCAATAGCTCACCATTGATCACAATCGGCTCAATCATCTGTCGCAATGGCTCTATTTCTGATAGATGGACAGTGCGATAGACAGGCTGCAAAATTCCCTTTTCGCGTTCCCCCAATGGCTCACCATTACCATTAGTTGACCAGAGGATCTCTCCCTTGGGGCTGAACCATTCAATATCAATATGATCGGCATCGATCGCTTGGGTGCTAGCGGAAAAATTACCACTAAAGTCCGATTCCAAATCAATCAAATTGGAACGAATCAGCGATCGCTCGATCACTTCGGCAACATGGTCGATGGTGTCATCAATGCGATCGATCAGCGTGGTCTGCACATAGAGATAGAAACCCGTCGCAAATACAATCAACAATATGGCTGTCACCGTCGCATACCACAGCGCTAAGCGCCGCCGCATTGCCTGAAAGACAGGATTAGTCGCTGGGGGGGAAGATACAGGATTAGTACTCAAATTCTTCTAAAATCTCTAACAATCGAGTTTGACAGCTATTGGGAATCAATTCACTGAGCGGCAGTTCGCGCTTACCACCACCAATCGTAATGATCGTTCCCTGCAAAATGCGCGATACATCGGCGGCATTAATGCCATCGGGCAGAATTGCATAAAACTTTTGGGCAAGGGGAATGTGCAAATGAGCATCATTCAAGTATAAATGCCACTTCGCGACATCGATATAGACATCCTCTGCGATCGCGGCGGCGAGTTGTTCAATGCGTTCTGAGTTGCTCATGGGTAATTTATGGATAATTTTTTGAAAATTTTTGAAAATTAACTGTTCTCTTATAGCAAATAAAGGGTTAGCTAGTACAAATCAAAAAACCAGAAGCGAGTTGCGGCGCAGAGCGCCGCAACTCGCTTCTGGTTTTTATGTCATGGAATATGCAGGTTTCTCTAGGAAAACCACTAAAATATAGAGATATAGAAATCTCCCACGATCATTTCTGGCGCATAGGAGTAACAAAACTATGACTGCTCAACTTTTAGCACCTAATCAAGAATTACCTAATCAGGCAACTCTCGATCAAGACAAGCCCTATGTAATTAAATTCACGGTTGAGCAATTTCAACTGATGTATGAGCGTGGTGTCTTTGCGGATAGCGATCGCTATGAATTAATCAACGGAGAGATTACAACAATGTCACCAATTGGCAGAAAACACGCAGTGTGTGTCGCGAGAATTTCCAAGAGACTTGAGTCAAAGCTGGGCAATCAAGTTATCCTCTGGGTGCAAAATCCTATCGATCTCGCCAATAAGTCGCAGCCACAGCCAGATATTGCGGTTTTAAAGTATCGTGATGATTTTTATGAAAAGGCTTTGCCAACGCCTGCGGATATTTTGTTGATTATTGAAGTTGCCGATAGCTCCCTTGAATACGATCGCGATGTGAAGGCAAATCTCTACGCCGCCGCAGGGATTCCGCAGATGTGGTTATTTGATGTGAATACAAAAACGATCACAGGTTTTTCGCAACCTCTAGAATCGGGTTATAAGCAAATCTATCACTACACACAAGGCGATCAGCTCTCCATAGATGTCTTTGATGATGTGATGTTTGAGTGGCAAGAATTATTTTAATTGAGCAAGTAAAGCTCGCAATTAAAACCATGATCTTTTGTTGCGACTGGTAACTAAGCAAACGCGGATCTCGTCCTTGAATGTATCTAGAACAAATGCCCAGATATGTCCAAGGACATATCCAAAACCATGTCAACCGAAAATCAATTTTCTTCCAAGCCATTCCCCCAACTCTTTGGTGGAATGTTAGCGCTATCGATCGCCCTTGTGGGGAGCGCCTACTTGGGTGGTAACGCTCTGCGATCGCTACGATCTAATGACAGCCTCACGGTCATCGGCTCCTCAACTCGTCCGATTGTGTCAGATTATGTGATTTGGCGCAGTTCTGTATCCAGTCAGCAAACTACTTTACCGCAGTCTTACCAAGAGCTAAAGCGCTATAACGAACGGGTTCGCAATTATTTAAGCAGCAAAAATATTCCCGATGACGCTGTATCAGTCAGTGCGATCGACACTCAACCGATCCCTGAGCTGACATCTAACGGCACACCAACGGGGAAAAATATTGCCTATCGTCTCACCCAACGTTTTGAAGTTCGTTCTAAGGATGTCAATCGCATTAGCGAAATTGCCCAATCTAGTACCGAGTTAATTAACGAAAGTATTCCCTTTACCTCCGATCCGCCTGAATTTCTCTATACCCAACTTGGTCAGTTGCGGGTGGAGATGATTGCGGAAGCAACTAAGGACGCAAAGGCAAGAGGCGAGGCGATCGTCAATGTTTCCAATAGTCGTCTCGGTTCAATTCGCAAAGCCGAAACCGATGTCTTTCAGATCACGGCACGATATTCCACCGAGGTTAGTAACAGTGGCTCCTATAGCACCACCTCCATCGATAAAGATATCCGTGCCGTCGTCGCCATCACCTTCGCAGTGGAATAGTCATCAAAACCAAGAAGTGAGTGGCGGCGCTTAGCGCCGCCACTCACTTCTTTATGTTATAGGATGGTAGAAAATCTTGCCATCCTATGAATGAATTGAGTCAGCGATCACCATCTACGACCTGTCCCCTCTGTCTGCGCGGGGCGATCGCCACGATGCCGATGATGGATTGTCTCGCCTGTAATTTTTGCAGTCATATTTTTATTCTTGAGCAGAGCGCTGATCAGCGTCAGCAATTTTTGCGAATGGCGGATACGATCTCCACATTGCGTTGGGCATGGAAAGGAACTCGCTGGCAAAATGCCAATGCTGAACAAGTATATACGGGGCGATGGTTAGGTGTGTTAGGCGTTCTATTAGTAATTGTGCCAACGCTGATTACTTCCCTTGCTGCCTATGTATTTGCGCCACAACCCGACGTTCCCCTCGCATGGTTTCCCAAATTTTGGGCGATCGCCACATTCTGCGGTCATTTATTTGTATTGCTAGCGATCGCCCGTGACTATACCCAGTTTCCGATTCGTGCTTATTGGCGCTCACTGTGGCAATCATTGCGGCGATCGCTATCGGGGACGGGCGATCGCCAACAAATCTAGAGAGTGGCGGCGCAAAGCGCTGCCACTCTTTTATTAATTTTTGATTGAGTTATTAAAGTTCTGGAGTTAACAATCGGCTAAATGATTAAAAAGAAAAAAGATAAGTTAGCAAATAATTCATCAGCGAAATCTAACTCAAAATCCAACTCGAAAGGGAATCTATTCCAGAATTTTTGGCGCAAATCGCAATCCTATCTGTCGGTTTTTCGCTATGGCATCAAAGCTCTAGAATTGGTGTGGACAACCAGTAAGCCGCTCACCATTGCGATCGCCTTATTTACAATTGTTTGCGGCTTATTACCTGCGGCGATCGCCTATGTGGGCAAGCTGATCGTCGATAGTGTCGTCTTAGCTTCCCAAAGTGGACTGGCGACGGCTCAGGCGGCGGCGATGCGTTATGTGGGATTAGAAGCTGTATTGATCATCGTTTTAGCGGCGGCGCAGAGGGGCTTAACGGTGAGTCAATCGCTACTGCGGGTTCTGTTGGGGCAAAGGGTGAATGTGTTGATTTTAGAAAAAGCACTCACTCTGGAATTGGAACATTTCGAGGATTCGGAATTTTATGACAAGATGACCCAAGCGCGATCGCAAGCTTCCAGTCGTCCCCTTGCCCTGATCAGTCGCACCTTTGGTTTAGGACAGTCTGCTTTAACTTTATTAACTTTCAGTGGCTTACTATTACAGTTTTCTGTATGGGCAGTGATTGTTTTAGTTATTGCCGCCATTCCTTCTTTTATTGCCGAAACTAAATTTTCGGAACACGCCTTCCGTTTATTCCGTTGGCGATCGCCCGAAACTCGACAACAGCATTATCTAGAAACCCTACTGGCAAGGGAAGACTACGCTAAGGAAGTCAAGCTCTACCAACTCGGCGACACTCTACTACAGCGTTACCGCGATATTTTTGACCGTCTCTACGATGAAGATCGCAACCTCACTGTCCAAAAAGGAATCTGGGGCTATTTACTAGGATTACTGAGTACGGCTGCTTTCTACGCTGCCTATGCGTGGATTGTCACTGAAGCGATCGCAGGTCGGATTAGCCTTGGCGAAATGACCATGTATCTGGTCGTTTTCCGTCAAGGGCAATCGACTTTTACATCAGCACTTACTTCCATCGGCGGCATTTACGAAGATAATCTCTATCTCGCGAATCTCTACGAGTTTCTGGAAATGCCAATTCCGCAAACACAGGGAATGATTACGCAGGGCATTAATACTGAAGGGATTAGATTTGAGAATGTTTCCTTTACCTACCCCGAAAGCGATCGCCCGATTCTCAAAAATATTTCTCTCCATCTCAAACAGGGCGAAAAGCTAGCGATCGTTGGCGAAAATGGCTCAGGTAAAACTACTCTGATTAAGCTACTGACTAGGTTGTATAAGCCAAGTAGCGGCAGGATTTTGCTGGATGGTGTGGACTTAGATAATTGGGACATTGACACCTTGCGGCGGCGCATCGGCGTTATCTTTCAGAACTTTGTGCAGTATCAATTTACGGTCGGCGAGAATGTCGGTGTCGGTGACGTAAATCGCCTATACGAAGAACAAGATTGGGAAGTTGCTGCTGACAAGGGCATGGCAAATCCTTTTATTAAGAATATGCCGTTGGGATTTAAAACCCAATTAGGGCGATGGTTTAAAGGCGGTCAAGAGCTGTCGGGTGGACAATGGCAAAAGATCGCCCTCTCACGGGCATTTATGCGATCGCAAGCCGATATTTTAATCCTTGATGAACCAACGGCGGCAATGGATGCGGAGGCAGAAATGAATATTTTTAATCATTTTCGTTCTCTAACCCAAAAGCAAACCGTGGTGCTGATTTCCCATCGTTTCTCCACCGTCCGTATGGCGGATCAAATTGTGGTGATGGCAGACGGGCAGATTATTGAGCAAGGCAGCCATGAGGAGCTATTGGCGATCGCGGGACGTTATGCTCATCTCTTTGCCCTGCAAGCAGCAGGGTATAAATAATCCAATGCCAAATTAAAAAAACAGGATTGACGGCAACTAAGTAACAGCCTATTTGCACCGTGCGAAGCACGGTGCAAATAGCGTTAGGTAATTCCAAAGTCCAGAGGCTTCGACTTCGCTTAGCCATCGTATACTGCTGGATAAGCGAAGTCGAAGCCCTATTTTTTACCTAAATTATCTATAATTCAGCATAGTTAAAACCCGAAAACCAGAGTTGGATTTGCCCGTTTCGTGGGCGAATCCAACTCTGGTTTTCGGGTTACTTATACCTAGCTACTTATAATGATTTGGGACTGATATATTATGAGAAGAACAAAGAAATTGTTAGAGCAAAAGATTTATGACGCGCAAATTGTGGGAAAGCCATTTGGAGCTAGGTTTTTGGGATGGAGAAAGTGATAAATCAAAGAAGCATAAGTCCTTTCATGTGCCAGGAGCAAAGCCACATTACAACCCCGATCGCCCTGGGCAGGTTGAGCATATTGCCATCGATTTGCGGCTAGACATTCCCCAACAAGCGATCGCAGGTAGTTGTAAGATTCGCTTGCGTCCTGTCCGCGATGGCGTGCTTGATCTCGATCTAGATGCCGTGAATCTGCGGATTGACTCCATTACCGTAAGCGATCGCATTGAAGCTAAGCCTAACCCCAACAATCAATGCAGATTCGACTATGATGGCGAATTTCTAAAAATCTATCTCAACGAACCCACTAAGGCAAATGTGCCGATTGAGATCGCGATCGCCTATGCTGCTGAGCAACCCCAACGCGGCATCTACTTTGTCCAGCCTACCGAGCATCAGCCCCAAAAGCCAACTCAAGTCTGGACGCAGGGCGAAGATGAAGACTCCCGCTATTGGTTCCCTTGTTTTGATTACCCCGGACAGTTGGCAACTTCAGAGATTGCAATCCGTGTGCCGAAGGATCTCACTGTGATTTCTAATGGGGAATTAATCGAAGTTAAGGAACATAAAAAGGAGAAAGAAAAAACCTATCACTGGTATCAAAAGGAAGTTCATCCTAGCTACTTGATGACCCTTGCGATCGGCGACTTTTTGGAAGTTAAAGACGAATGGAAGGGGAAGCCCGTCAACTACTATGTTGACAAATCCCGCACCGCCGAGGAAGCGATATTGACGATGGGCAAAACTCCAAAAATGATCGAATTTTTTAGCCAGAAATATGGCTATGACTATGCTTTTCCCAAGTATGCTCAGGTCTGCGTTGCCGATTTTATTTTCGGTGGCATGGAGAACACTTCCACAACTCTCTTGACCGATCGCTGTGTATTGGATGCCCGTGCCGCCCTTGATAATCGCTCTAGTGAGAGCTTAGTTGCCCATGAGCTAGCTCACCAATGGTTCGGCGATCTAGTGGTGATCAAACATTGGTCGCACGCATGGGTTAAGGAAGGAGCCGCCACCTATGCTGAAGTACTGTGGACTGATCATGAGTACGGAGCCGAAGAAGCTGCCTACTACTTGCTAGGAGAGGCTCGACGCTATATTTCTGAAGACCGCGATCGCTACCGTCGTCCGATGGTTACCCATGTTTATCGTGAGGCGATCGAGCTATACGATCGCCACATTTATGAGAAAGGCGGCTGTGTCTACCATATGCTGCGTACCGAGTTAGGTGATGAGCTATTCTGGAAGGCGATTCATCATTTTGTGAATGTCAATGCTCATAAAACGGTGGAAACTATCGATTTATTGAGAGCGATCGAAGAAGTCACAGGCAAGAACTGTATGTTCCTCTTTGATCAGTACGTATTCCGTGGTGGTCATCCAGAATATAAAGTTGGCTATAGCTGGGATGGCGATAATAGCTTGGCAAAGGTCACTGTCACCCAAACCCAAGATGAGTTGTTTGATCTGAAGATTCCCATTGGCTTTGGTTTTGAAGATGTTGCCGAAACTCAAACATTCACTGTGCGCGTATTTGAGAAGGAACAAGCTTTCTACTTCCCATTAAAAGCTAAACCCAAATACATCAGCTTCGATCAGGGCAATAACTATCTCAAGCAGGTCAGCCTTGAATATGGCATGGCAGAACTGAAAGCAGGATTGCAGTCTAACCCCGATCCGATCGCCAGAATTTACTGTGCCGAAGCCCTTGCTAAAAAAGGTGGACTCGAAGCTGTCAAAGCCCTCGGTCAAGCCTTGCTAGAGGAGAAGTTTTGGGGTGTGCGTGTAGAGATTGCCGAAAATCTAGCGGCGATTAAGCTAGATCAAGCTTTTACAGCGTTGGCGAAGGCATTAGAAGATCCCGATGCTAAAGTTCGCGCGGCGGTGATTTCAGGCTTAGCTCAAAATAAGACGCAGCAAAGTCTAGATTTGATTAAACCCCTAATCAAAAAAGGCGACCCTAGCTACATTGTCGAAGCGACGGCGGCAAGGTTGACGGGTGAATTAGCAGCGGCACTTAGTGCCGAGCGAGAGCCGTCGAAAGTGGTGAAGTTGTTGCAAACTGTGCTGAAGGAGCGCTCAGGTTGGAATGAAACCGTGCGGTCGGGCGCGATCGCAGGACTTGCTAAACTCAAGGACTCCGATGAAGCTCTGGAAACCGTTCTTAAATATACTGAGCCTGATGTGCCTCAACCCTTGCGCCTTGCCGCCATTCGCTCCCTCGGTGCGATGGGTAGATCCCAAGCCAAGCCCAAGACGGAAAAGATTCTCAATCGCCTACAGATTATCTCGCAGGAAACTTTCTTTTTGACCCAGATGGCTACCGTGGGCGCATTGGGACAGATCGATAGTGCGGGTGCAATCGGTGTCTTGCGATCGCTATCTAACTCCACTCCCGATGGACGTGTTCGCCGCGTTGCCGATGAAGCTATCCAACGGGTACAAAAGGCGATCGGTAAGGATGCAGGACTAAAACAACTTCGCGAAGAACTCGATCAACTCCGCAAGGATAATCAATCCCTCAAGAGTCGTCTCGAAGCGATCGAAGCCAAGTCCAAAGAATAATCCAAAACAAAAAGTGAGTGGCGGCATAAAGTGCCACCACTCACTTTTTTGTTTTAGGCTTAGCTAAACCGCTAGGAACTTTTGAATCACTTCATTACTTAGTTCAGAAGTCTTGCCAGAGGCGACAATGCCACCCTTTTGCATCGCATAGTACCAATCTGCTTGGCGTACAAAGTGTAAATGCTGTTCCACCAACAAGATCGAAATACCTGTTGTGGCAACGATATGTTTAACTGCCGCTTCAATCTCTAAAATAATTGATGGCTGAATACCTTCCGTCGGCTCATCAAGAATCAATAGCCTCGGTTGTCCCATCAAGGCACGGGCGATCGCTAATTGTTGTTGTTGACCACCACTAAGATCTCCTCCCATACGATTGAGCATCGATTTCAGCACAGGGAATAGCTCATACACCATATCCAGTAGATTTTGGCGCACCGCAGGGGTAACAGGATGGGACTCTAAGCCCAATAACAAATTCTCTCTAACGGTCATGCGCGGCATTACTTCTCTGCCCTGTGGGACGTAGCCCACGCCCATTCTGGCGCGTTGATCAGGGGTGAGCTTGGTAATATCTTTCCCAAAAAAGGATACATCTCCCTGTCTTGGTTTGAGCAACCCCATGATTGTCTTTAATAGAGTCGTTTTGCCCACACCATTGCGACCGATTAGGCATACCATTTTCCCTGAAGCCACGCCCATATCAACATTACGGAGGATATGACTTTCTCCATAATAGACATTGAGGTTATTCAATCTCAAAATTGGATCGTTAACTTCTTCAATAACTTCCTGCATAAATTACCCTCTTTTCTAAATACTGATTTAAGTACTGATTCAAATTCTGAGCATTTTTAGTTAGCGATTAAGGTGCTATAAAGTTTGGAGCGCTTTGCGCTCCAAACTCATACTAATGATCAGCCTCTTCATCCTGCTGTCCTAAATAGACCTCAATCACTTTGGGATCATTCTGTACTTCATCAAAGTTGCCTTCACAGAGGACGCTGCCTTGGTGTAGTACAGTCACTTTACGGGCGATCTGGCGCACAAACTCCATATCATGTTCGATCACGATAATGGAATGGGATTCGGCTAGAGACATTAGCAGTTCACCCGTCTTTTCTGTTTCTTCATCGGTTAGCCCCGCCACTGGCTCATCCACTAATAGTAAGTCAGGCGACTGAGCGATTAACATTCCAATTTCTAACCACTGCTTTTCACCATGGGAGAGAAACTCTGCTTGCATTTCTGCTTTATGCATTAAGCCGATGATGTGCAGCAGTTCATACACCCTTTGTTTCTCGACCACTGAGGGTGGTTGAAATAGGGTTGAGAAGACATTCTTGTTAGGATTACTGGCTAGTTCAAGATTTTCTCTCGGTGTGAGATTGAGATAGATACGTGGAGTTTGGAACTTGCGCCCAATGCCCATTCTGGCGATTTTATGCTCCGATAGCGATCGCGTGTTTCTACCCTTAAATCTAACTTGTCCCTGCGTCGGCTTGACCTTGCCCGTAATCACATCAAGGAAGGTCGTTTTACCAGCACCGTTAGGACCAATGATGACTCGGAGTTCACCCTGATCCATATCGAAGTTCAGATTGTTAATCGCTTTGAAACCGTCAAAGCTAACCGTTACATCTTCAATCTCTAGGATTTTGCCTTTCACTCTGCACCTCTGGATCTAATTCAAGACTGGGATAGGTAACCACGGGTCGCCCCACAAATATTTGCTTCAGCATCATCCAACCAGTGGTACGACACCAACCCACTAAGCCGTCGGGCAGCACCATCACCACCAGCAAGAACATCGCCCCCTGAAAGAATAACCAAATTTCAGGGAACTGCTCACTGAGAATACTCTTGGCAAAGTTGACTAAAATCGTACCGATCAATGCGCCGATAAGGGTAGCGCGACCACCAACTGCGACCCAAATTACCATCTCGATGGAAAGGGCAATATCCATTGATTTTGGAGAAATAATTCCTGTTTGGGGGGTGAATAATGCGCCGCCGATCCCTGCGAGAACCGCAGAAATCGCAAATACTAGCACCTTAAATCCCGTGGGATTATAGCCAGAAAAACGGGCGCGATTTTCATCGTCTCTCAGGGCAATTAACAATCTGCCAAATCTACCACTGGTCAGCCATCGACAAAGGGCGTAAGACAGTCCCAAAAAAATCACAGTGAGAATATAAAATACTCGCTGCGTTTCAGGGGCATTGATGTCATAACCAAAGATAGTTTTGAAGTCTGTTAATCCATTGGTTCCATTAATATATTGCTGCTGACCATTAAAAAAGTTGAAGAAAATAATCGTCGTCGCTTGGGTCAAAATCGAGAAGTACACGCCGCGAATGCGATTACGGAATACCAAGTATCCCAAAATTGCACCGACGATCGCAGGAATGAGAATAATCGCTAACACCGTGAACTGGAAGGAAAAGAACGGCTCCCAGAGGGCAGGAAGCTTAGTAATGCCGTAGAGTGGCATAAAGGCGGGTAACCTTTCAGTGGCATCGGCAGGAAATTGGAGTTTTAAGTGCATGGCGAGGGCATAGCCTCCCAAACCAAAAAAGACTCCATGCCCTAAACTTAACAGCCCCGTAAAGCCCCAAATTAGGTCGATCCCCAGAGCGACGATCGCTAAGGCAAGAAATCGACCAAGCATGGTGATTCTAAACGCTTGTCCGGATGCAGTAAGGATCGCAGGAATCACAAAAATTAGCATTATGCCAATCCCTAGGGCGATCGCTACTTCAATCCCTAGCGATCGCCAGTTTTTTTTAGTCAAAGGAACTGCCTGACCTGCGGCAATATCCTGAGAAATCTTTTCGCTCATGTGTCTTTATCCATGATTAGGTTTACTTTATGAATTGCCCCTATATTGCTTTTGTAATGAGGGTAAAATCTACAACTCTACGGAGCGCCCCTTTTGCGGAAACATTCCTGCGGGTTTGTACTGTAAAAAAGCCACGATTAATAGGAACAATAAAACCTTAGCCATGCTGGTGTTGGAAAAGAAGGTGAAGAAGTCAGCTAGGGGCTTGATCGAAGTTAGCAACCCTGCAAACGTTCCTGAACCAACGAGATAGCTAGTTGTCCCGATCGCCAAAGCCGCCGCAATACTACCGACCAGTTTGCCAACGCCACCAACGACGACGACCATAAATGTATCAACGATATAGTTTTGTCCTGTATTTGGTCCCACCGATCCCAAAAAGCTAACCGCACAACCTGCAATCCCTGCTAGACCTGAACCAAGGGAAAAAGTCAGTGCATCTACGGTCTTAGTGGGAATACCCAAGCAGGAACTCATTTGACGATTTTGCATGACGGCGCGGATGCGTAGACCCCAAGGTGATTTCTCTAAAAATAGATAGATACCAATCACACAGAGGATCGTGAGCGTAATGATAAATAAACGCACATAGGGAAGTTGCAGAGAACCAATTGCCACGCCACCGCGTAACCATCTTGGCGCAGTTACATCCACATTTTGAGCACCAAACCAAGGCTGGGTGACAGCGATTTTATAGGTCTGTGCCATCAATACAGCGATCGTCGCGGAGATTGCAAAGGATAGCGGTAACAGAATAGCGATCGCCCAGTTACGAATTGCGTCCCAGTTAGGTCGTCTTTTCAAAATCCATAAACCACCAAAATATAGACCGCTAAAAATTAGTAATCCAGCAATAATCACCCAGTTCACACTGCGGACAAACTGTTGCAGAATCAAACTCACACCCCATGTGGCTAATAGCGTTTCTAACGGTCGTCCGTAGAGAAATCGAATTACTCCTTTTTCCAATAAAAAGCCCACGGCAGCCGTAACTAAAAACGCCACGATCAAGGCTGCAAATACATAAAAGTCAAGCCAAGCTTCTCCTAGGGATTTAAAAATATTTTGGACAACAAAGGTGGTGTACGCACCAATCATCATTAATTCGCCATGAGCCATATTAATTACGCCCATCAAACCAAAGACGATCGCTAATCCTAGAGCTGCTAGCAGCAGTACAGAACCTGTACTGATACCATTAAATACTCCTTCTAAAAGTCGGAGAAGATTTTCTGTCATGACTCTTTTATTTAGTTCCTTAGAATAAGAATTAGCAAGTAAAAACCAAGAACAGAGTTGCAGCGCAAAGCACTGCAACTCTTCTTCTAGTCTTATCTCTTGAGCAAAACCTGAATTACTTTAGTAAATTAAAAAACAAACCCAGCTAAGGATTTAAAATATACAATCTGGGTACAGTCTGGTATTGCCACTTTGTAATCTTAAAAGCCTTATTGGGTTTGGTTATAAACTTCTCGTGATGAGTTATAGATTCGGGATTGTAAGTCTAAGCCTTCTTAAATTTACCGCCCTTAGCCTTGTCTGAGTAGTCGCAGTAGAAGCCCTTAGTTTCAGGAACAAATTGGTTCCAAGGTAATGGCTCGACCGTAGTGTCTGTGGAGAACACAACCTTGAATTGACCATCAGGAGTGACTTCACCGATCCGTACAAACTTCGAGAGGTGATGGCTATTTTCCATTTTCACCTTACCTTCAGGAGCATCGAAGGTTTGACCAAGTGCTGCCATTCTCACAGCTTCTAGATCATCGGCTTTACCTGCCTTTTCGACAGCTTGAGCCCAGATGTTGACTGCGATGTAGCCAGCTTCCATGGGGTCATTGGTAACGCGATCGGCTCCATACTTCGCCTTGAATGCTTCGACAAACTTCTTGTTCGCAGGATTATCCACGGTCATGAAGTAGTTCCATGCGGCATAGTGACCCTTAAGGAACTCAGGACCGATCGCTTTGACTTCTTCTTCAGCGATACTAACGGACATAGAAGGATACTTGTCGGCGGTAAGACCAGCGCCTTGCATTTGCTTGAAGAAAGCAACGTTGCTATCACCATTGAGGGAGTTGTAGATTACGCCGCCATTGGGAAGAGCTTGCTTGATCTTAGCAATGATCGGGGTTACTTCAGAGTTGCCGAGGGGTAGATAGTCTTCGCCGACTACCTTGCCGCCTGAAGCCTCTAACTGGGCTTTGATGATGGTGTTGGCAGTACGGGGGAATACGTAGTCAGACCCGACTAGGAAGAATTCTTTACCCTTGTTTTTGAGTAGCCAATCGACGGAAGGCTCAATCTGTTGGTTAGGGGCAGCACCAGTGTAGAAGATATTCTTCGAGCATTCTTGTCCTTCATACTGGACGGGATAGAACAGAAGATGATCTTTAGATTCAAATACAGGTAGTACAGCTTTGCGACTAGCCGAAGTCCAGCAACCGAATACGACGACAACCTTGTCTTGTTCGATCAACTTCTTGGCTTTCTCCGCAAAGGTAGGCCAGTCAGAGTTACCATCCTCAACGATCGCCTCGATTTGTTTGCCGAGGACACCACCTTTCTTGTTGATTTCTTCGATCGCTAGCTGAGTAGCATCAACGAGACTCTTTTCGCTGATTGCCATCGTGCCACTGAGCGAGTGGAGAATGCCCACTTTGATCGTATTTCCACTAGCGGCAGCAGTAGTAGCGGCGGGGGTGGCAGCAGCAGTAGTAGCGGCGGTAGTCGCTGGAGTGGTGGTAGTCGCTGGAGCGCAAGCTTTGATAATGCTGCTAACACCAAGGGCGGCAGATCCGTAAATGATAAACTTGCGACGATTCATTTGACTGCTCATTAAATTGTAATGCCTCCAAACTATGGAATTCTATTTAAGAAACTTGATCCGAAAATCTAGGATGAAGGGTAAGCTTCACTCCTCTCACATTTAGTCAATTGGCTTAATAGCTTTACGATCCTTATATAGTTAATCTATGTTAGATGTATCGCAAGATACTTTTTGAGTTTTGACTTTCTCTCAGAGTGCGTTTGCGATGTCTGCAAATAAATATGAACTACTATTATTGCGAGCTGAAGTAGATAAAAGCGACTCCATCTCAGCCCCACTCAATGCTTTGGCAAATAAATATCCCTGTCCAGATTGATATCCTAGTTCCCTTAAACGTTCCACTTGCTGAATATTTTCTATACCTTCAGCGATCGCATGGAGTTCTAATTGTTTACTCAGAGTAGCGATGGTTGCCACAATTCGATAGTTTTTTTCGCCATTCTGCATCTCACTCACAAAGGAGCGATCGACCTTTAAATTATCAATTGGTAAGCGATACAGGCTACTTAGGGAGGAATATCCTGTGCCAAAATCATCAATGCTAATCTGAACTCCGATTTCTTTTAGCTTTGCGAGGGTTGTAATTGCTAATTCAACGTCTTCGATTAGCATACTTTCAGTAATCTCTAAGGT
>CAVVRZ010000015.1:0-138624 GCA_963750795.1 uncultured cyanobacterium | reverse complement strand
ACCAGACTGTCCTGCTCAGCCACGGCGACGCGCTGTGCCTGGACGATGTGGACTACCAGCGCTTCCGGGCCCAGGTGCGCAGCCCCGAATGGCAAGCCGACCTGCTGGCACGACCCCTGGCGGAGCGAACCTGCCCACGATGGCGGCGCAGATGCGGGCTGCCAGCCGCGCCCATCAGCAGCAACACCAACCAGTGACCTGGGCCTACGCCGACCCCGCACTGGCAGGGCGTGGTTGAGCGGGGCCGGCGCGCAGCGCACTGGTGCACGGTCACACCCACCGGCCGGCCACCGAGCAGCGGCCTGAAGGCTGGCAGCGCATCGTGCTCGGCAGCCACTGGGATCTGGACACGACCAGCGCACCGCGCACAGAGGTGCTGCGCTGGACGGCGGCGGGCTTCAGCCGGCACCGGCCCACCACGGCCTGACCGACCACTGGCCATGCGTTTGCTGCAGCGCTTCAGGGGCTGGCGCGAAGCCAGAACATTGCAACGCTATCCGATCCCCGGCGCGGTGTGGCAGGTGGTCTTGAATGCCTACCCTCCCTTCCTGCGGGAACGCAGTGACGCTGACCGCCAAAGGATTTCTCTCGCCTTATCGACACTAAAAGGCTGACCAAACTCTAAGTTGAGGGCTTCAGAATGAGCGCGAAGGACAGGAACGCGGACACAAGTCGCGGTAATCCGAATGTCTTGATCACCAAAAATCTTGCGAGTTTCATTGACCATCTTCATTTCCTCTTCGCAATAACTGTTGTCAGTCATCGGCGAATTATGGGGAAACAAATTAAATGCCAGAGGGTAGGGCAGAATCTCAGGGATAGCAGGTTCTCCATTGAGAATTGCTTGGGATTGAATTTTCACTTCCTCCATTGCCCTTGCCCCTGCACCACTAGCAGACTGATAGGTGGCAGCCACAATTCGCTTAATTGGTTGTACTTGATGCAAGGGATAAATGGCGACACTCATTAAAATTGTGGTGCAGTTAGGATTGGCAATAATACCTTTGTGGTGAGTAACTGCCTCTGGATTGACCTCTGGTACAACTAGCGGAACATCGGGGTGCATCCGAAATGCGCTGGAATTATCGATCGAGACTGCCCCTGCTTTGGTAGCGATCGGTAGCCATTGTTTGGAGATGCTACCACCTGCGGAAGCTAAAACAATATCAACATCGGCAAAGGATGACTCTGTGACTGCTTCAATCATCAAATCTTCACCTGCGAAGTGAATCGATTTGCCAGCCGATCGCTCCGATGCCAAAAGCTTAAGCTTACCTACAGGAAATCTTCTTTCTTCCAATAGAGCTAGAATTTCTGTGCCAACAGCGCCCGTTGCTCCAAGAATAGCAACATTATACTTTTTACTCAATGAACCTCCGCAATAAAAACATCAATGGTTAAGGGGAAAACTTTGACCCTGTTTAGGCTGGTGATCTACGAGGAGATCGATCACTAGAGACACTATAGGTTATGTAACTTTTGGCTATGTTTTTTTGGCTATGCTTAATATGCAAGTGCTAATAGTTAGGTAGACAGCCATACCAAGACTATATCTTATCCACATATTACCAAACTTTTCAACAAACTCCTGCAAGAGTCTCAAAAGCCAAGTCCCTAGGGACCCGTAAAAATCGCATCTTCGACATCTTGGCGACTGAGGGAGTAGGGAAAAGCGCGTTGAATCTCTTTTCCACTTAGGGAGTCTTGAATGTAACGAACCCGAATATCTTCAACATCCATGATGATTTCAGCTTGCCATGAAGGTCTTGTCACTCGCCAAACATTAGGATTAGATTGATCTTGGTCACATCCTTGTTCATTGAGCCATGACTCAAGGGCTGGGAGCGGATGATTGTAGAGAGGTGTAGTTGGAGATGGAAGCGCCATAGGTGACGGAGTAAAGGGAATATTTGTAGGTTAAGTGGAGTTTTGCAAGGATGCTTTGATGAGTGAGACAGGCGATCAAAATGATCGCTGCTACTTAGCTAAGCAAGCTTAGATGAGTTAGGGATTGTATTAGGGAAATTTCCGATAGGGATTCAGGGAAAAGCCGATCGCCACGGAGCCACGCCACAGCCACAGCAAGAAGTACACAAGCAACTAGAGTAGCACCAATCAGCAGGAGCGCAAATAACTCACCACCAGAAAGGGGGCGATCAGTAGGTAAACCGTCATCGTCAATGGTTTGGAGATTTTTGGGGTTTTGCTGACGATGCCTACTAGAATTCGGGAGATTGGGATTGCCATTGGCAGGATCAGAACTTGTGTATTGAAATTTGGAAAATTGAATCAGGCGATCGTAGGCACTGCGACGCTCTGGGTTACTGAGGGTGGCATAGGCTTCATTGACCTGTCGAAAATTTTCGATCGCCACTTCTTTGGTCAGTACGGTGGTGTCAGGGTGATAAATCTTACTGAGATCGCGGTAGGCACGGCGAATTTCGACCTCATTTGCCCAAGGGCTAACTCCGAGAATAGCGTAGTAGGTTTTAGACATAGCTCTTATGCAATCACAAATTTACAATCCACACATTATCAATTCACAAATTTGCATAACGATTTTGTTGTTGACATCATCGATAGGAGTATATTGACTCTTTAAGTAGCACAATGCTTAGCGTTGTGTAAATTGCTGTTGTGTAAATCCCCCCTGTCCACCCTTTCAATTGTGCTATTTCCATGTCTGTGACTCGCATTGTCAGTGCCTTACTCGTCATCCCAATCGTACTAGCGGCGATCGCTATAGGTGGCTGGGCATTTACTGCCGCCTTTGCTTTGCTGGTGGTATTTGGTCAGATGGAGTACTTTGCCCTCGTTCGAGCTAAAGCAATTATTCCCGCCAGCAAAATCACGATTACGGTGAGTTTAGCATTGCTAATCGTTTCACAGTTACGCATGGATCTAGCGGACGCGGTGATTCCCCTTGCTGGGACTTTTATTTGTTTTTATTTGTTATTTCAAACCCGCATCGCCACGATCGCTGATATATCTGCTTCAATTTTAGGATTATTTTACGTTGGCTATCTCCCTAGCTTTTGGATCAGGATTAGGGCAATCGGTGAAGGGGTCGCATTTCAGGTTAGCGATCGCCTTCAACAATTTGACTTTTTTAATCAATTGCGCTCCCTAGAGCAGCTTAGCTATCTCAAGATTAATTTTCATGTATCCTACGGCTGTATCTATGTGCTGATGGCATTTTGTTGTATCTGGGCATCGGATGTGGGCGCATATATCTTTGGTAAGTTTTTGGGCAGAACCCGTCTCTCGGATATCAGCCCTAAAAAAACTGTGGAAGGAGCGATCGCGGGATTATTATGCTGCTGTGCAACGGCAATCCTCTGGGCTTTTAGCCTCGGCTGGAAAGAATGGGGATTACTAGGCTTAGTTTTAGGCTTACTAATCGGAGTCTCAGGACTATTGGGCGATCTCACCGAATCAATGATGAAGCGCGATGCGGGCGTTAAGGATTCGGGACAGATCATGCCGGGGCATGGCGGTATTCTCGATCGCGCCGATAGTTACATCTTCACAGCACCATTGGTGTATTACTTCATCACCCTAGTGATGCCGCTTGTTCCCTAATCATAGGGAAAGATGGGCGGCGCTTTGCGCCGCCCATCTTTCCCTATTTAGTAATACTGATTCTTTTAATTGACAAAAGTGTTGGCACACTTTTATGAATTGGTATCAACTATACTGAAAAGCAATTACTGCATACTTTTTACAAGATTCATTCACGATGACCACAACGCCGATCGCCCCCAAATCCACTGCAAAGATTTCCAGTCGTCCCGATGTCCTAGGGCGGTTTGGCATTTTTGGTGGTAAGTATGTCCCTGAAACATTGATGAGCGCTCTGACGGAGTTAGAAACCGCTTTTTATCATTACAAAAATGATCCTGACTTTAACAATGAGCTAGATGGCTATCTGCGCGACTATGTGGGCAGACCTAGCCCCCTCTACTTTGCCGAAAGACTAACTCAGCATTACGGCACGGCGCAAATTTATCTCAAGCGTGAAGATCTCAACCATACGGGCGCACACAAGATTAACAATGCTCTTGCCCAAGTACTGCTCGCGATTCGTATGGGTAAAAAGCGGGTGATCGCTGAGACTGGCGCAGGACAGCATGGGGTTGCCACTGCCACAGTTTGCGCTCGCTTTGGGCTGGACTGCGTGATTTATATGGGGGTACAGGACATGGAGCGCCAGTCCCTCAATGTGTTTCGGATGAAGCTGATGGGAGCCGAAGTGCGTCCCGTTGAGGCTGGCACTGGCACGCTCAAGGATGCCACCTCAGAGGCAATTCGCGATTGGGTAACTAATGTTGTCGATACGCACTATATTCTTGGCTCGGTCGCAGGTCCTCACCCCTATCCGATGATTGTGCGCGACTTTCATGCCGTGATTGGCAAAGAGAGCCGTCGTCAGAGCCAAGAGAAATGGGGCGGACTGCCAGATATTCTGCTCGCTTGCGTGGGCGGTGGTTCCAATGCGATGGGGCTGTTCCATGAATTTGTCGATGAGCCTTCGGTAAGGCTGATCGGCGTGGAAGCGGCAGGACGTGGCACTAATACCGAGTTCCATGCGGCGACTCTGACCCTTGGACGGGTGGGTGTACTGCATGGCGCGATGAGCTATCTCTTGCAAGATGAGCAGGGACAGGTACAAGAAGCGCATTCCATTAGTGCAGGACTTGATTATCCAGGTGTTGGACCTGAGCATAGCTATCTCAAGGATTTGGGACGCGCTGAATATTACAGTGTCACTGATCAGCAAGCCCTTGACGCATTCCAGCGTTTATCTCGCCTCGAAGGGATTATTCCTGCCCTTGAGACATCCCATGCAATCGCCTATTTAGAAACCCTCTGTCCTCAATTAACATCGGATCAGCGCATTATTATCAACTGCTCTGGACGTGGGGATAAGGATGTAAATACCGTGATTCAGTACTTGAATTTGTAAAAAATTCTTCCATAGCCAAAAAAACGTGATTTTTTGCCATTTATGCCGCGCTTCGCGCGGCATAAATGGCAAAAAACAGTGGCAGCACGAAGTGCTGCCACTGTTTTTTAGGTTTAGTGAGCATTAATACTTGGTAATACTGGATTCATTTTAGGCTTGGTAGCCATACATAACAAAATATGTCTATGGCAGTGGATTTTTTCATGATAATGCAATAATACTTGCAAAAATGAAGCTAAACCACCTCTAAATCGATTTTAGGTCGATAAAACTATGGACATAAAGCTTATCAACATCGGCTTTGGTAATATTGTTTCTGCAAACCGAGTTGTGGCGATCGTCAGCCCTGAATCTGCGCCGATCAAGCGAATCATCAGCGATGCCCGTGAACATGGTAAGTTAGTCGATGCCACCTATGGCAGAAGGACTAGGGCTGTAATTGTAACCGACTCTAGCCATGTCGTTCTTTCGGCTATTCAGCCTGAGACCGTTGCCAATCGCTTTGTGATTAGTAAGGAGGGGGCAACTGACTAATCAAGCTAATCAACTAGCCTGACAAATCTCTAGTAAACGTGAACAATTGACTAAATTTGAGGCTTATTGCTGAGCATCAAGCCTCAATCCTATATAGAGCTATGGATGTTATAGAAACCAACGAGCCTTTGGGCGCAGTCAATTTATCAGGGGCAGGACAGCTAGTTGTCATTACAGGACCTAGTGGGGTTGGCAAGGGTACATTACTCAAACAGCTGCTCAAGCTTTATCCTGAGCGTCTTACTTTTTCGGTATCTGCGACCACGCGATCGCCAAGGAGTGGTGAGCAGCATGGTCGAGAATATTTTTTCTGGAATCGTGAAGAATTTGAACAAAAGTGCGGGAGTGGCGAATTTTTAGAATGGGCTGAGTATGCGGGCAATCTCTACGGCACACCCCGTCAACCCATCGATCAGGCGATCGCCCTCGGACAAACTGTAATTTTAGAAATTGAACTGGCAGGAGCGAGGCAGGTGGCGCAGTCCTGCCCCACTGCCAAGCGGATTTTTATTGCGCCGCCTTCGATGGAGATTTTAGAAAAACGTCTACGCGATCGCAGTACTGATAGTAATGAACAAATCACCAAGCGTTTACATCACGCCCAACTAGAAATCGCTGCTGCTAGCGAATTTGATCTAACAATCGTGAATGATGATCTAGATATAGCCCTACAACAACTCGAAGAGGCGATGTTTGCTGCATAATTTTCATGGTTAGCTAAAAGCCAAAAGCTAATTAATTAACTTCCATTTTCAGGACTTATCTATGACCGCATGGAGTTTGGTGGGTACATTGCTGCTATCAGTAACGGTACAGGCAATGGATGGGCGTGAGGTTGCTGCCTTGCCAAGAGTGGCATTGAGCTACGCAAATCGTCCTGTCCTTGCTCCAGAAAGTAGCGCGAATAATCCCAGTGATCAGCGATCAATCGCGGCACAACAGGCGATCGCCACGATGCTTCAGGATTTGCAGCAAGGCGGCATTACTAACGGCAATCAGGGCGTATGGATTCAGTCCCACGATGGTGCGATCGCCGCAGGGCGGTTATCTAGTCAGCCGTTGCCCTCAGCATCGCTGACCAAAAATGTCACGACCCTAGCCGCATTGCAAAAATGGGGTTCTAACCATCTTTTTATCACCAAAATTAGTACCACAGGGACTTTGGTGGGGAATACGCTCAAGGGAAATTTGATCATCGAAGGCGGCGGTGATCCATTTTTTGTGTGGGAAGAGGCGATCGCCCTCGGCAATAAAATTAATCAACTAGGCATTAAGCGTATCCAAGGTGACTTGATCGTTACCAACAGATTTTCGATGAACTTTGAGCCAAATGTGGCTAAATCTGCCAATTACTTGCGTACAGCCCTAGATAGCAGTCAATGGGATGGTGAAGTCGCGGCACAATATGCCACCATGCCATCGCGCACCGCTAAGCCCCAAGTGGTAATTACAGGCAAAGTACTAACTGTGCCAAATCTAGCCGTTGCCAATATCTCCACCAGCAAGCCCCTGATTGATCACCAATCCCTGCCACTTTGGCAAATTTTGAAGCGGATGAATACCTTCAGCAATAACGAAATGGCTGAGTCCTTGGCACAGCAGATAGGCGGCGGCAGTCAAATTGCGGCGATCGCCGCTAATTCCGCAGGCGTGCCTCTATCAGAAATTCGCCTGATCAATGGATCGGGATTGGGGCAAGCTAACCAGATTTCACCAAGGGCTAGTGTGGCAGTCTTGATGGCGATCCATAATCTTGCTCAGGCAGAAGGATTGACCCTTGCGGATTTATATCCGATTAGTGATTGTAACTGCGGCACGATCGAGGGGCGCAAACTACCCAAGGGTGCGATCGTCAAAACAGGGACGCTATCGGATGTGAGCGCTTTGTCTGGAGTAGTCCAGACCCAAAACTATGGCACGGTCTGGTTTGCGATCGTCAATCGTGGAGAGGGAGATATTGATGTTTTCCATCGATCGCAGGATCGAGTTCTTCAGAATTTAGTCAGCAAGTGGGGCATTCTCAAAATGCCGACGATCAGCTTTGCAGAAACATCTTGGCAAGATCGCGATCGCAATATCATAGTAGCTGAGTAAGCATAATTCGCTTTAACGAGTAGCGACACAAAGCGTTGTCATTCTCTAATCAGATTCCTGTTAGCAATGTTAAAAAATTTTGCTAATATAAACTATGAAACGATTATGAAAAGCTTTAATAGCCCTGCCCAAGATGTCTGTAAAGTTAGAACCATCTCCAGAGTCCGAGCCAGATGTCTTATCTCAAAAGAAATCGCCACAAACACCTCCTCAGAAATCAGAACATTGGCAAATAGCTAGTACCACTTTTATCACTATCTTTTTGGCGGAAATTGGCGATAAAACACAGCTAACGACGTTGATGATCTCTGCTCAATCCCATCAACCTTGGATCGTCTTTGCAGGGGCAGCGATCGCCCTTGTTTCGACTAGCCTCCTCGGAGTGTTGGCGGGTAAATGGTTAGCCAAAAACTTTTCACCAAGTTTACTCAATACCCTTGCAGGCTTGAGCTTCCTCATTTTGTCAATCAGCTTACTTTGGGATGCGATCGCCTAGTTTCGACAAAACCAAACTTTAAACACATAATAAAAAAATGGATTGGCAATTACTATTTTTGAGCTTCAGCACAATTTTTTTGTCAGAGCTAGGTGATAAAAGTCAACTAGCAACCCTGAGCCTGAGTGGTAGTTCGGCGGCTCCGCGCTATGTATTTATCGGTTCGGCAGGGGCTTTGTTGCTAGCTAGCGCGATCGGCGTATTTCTCGGTGACAGTATTTCGGTACTACTGCCCACAAAATTATTAAAGGCGATCGCGGCAGGACTGTTTGCGATTATGGCAATGCGCTTATTTATGAATGAAAGGGAATAGTCATAATATTTATCGCAATATTTATCGCAATATTTTCGGTAAAATCTATGCATCAGCCAAGAAAAAGCCCACGCTAAGCGTGGGCTTTTTCTTGGCCGATGAAATTAATTTGGACTGAGGTTAAGAAACTCTAACCTTACGCTCAGACTCTGATCACGAATAAATCTAGAGCCTTAAAACTTGTAATGCAATCTCAGTCTAAATCATAGATTTTAAGACCTGAATCAACTTTTAGTTATATCCCGCTACTTCACCAAAAATTTTAATAATTTTGCAATCTTTTGCAATCTCTTTACCAAGCAATTGCGATCAGTTTGGTATCTTTTTTACCCGTTTGAAAGATCTATGTTGAGTATGATCTTTTATCAAGTTAAAAGTTAATCCCTAAAAACAACCATGAGCGGAAACGAGTCGCGCATTCAAGCCATTTATCAAATCACCAACCGCGAACCGATGCCCAAAAAAGCACCGAAACGCTTGGAAGAAATGTGGGCGACCGATGTGTTTACTCTGAGCAAGATGCAGGAATGTCTTCCTAAGACAGTCTTTAAATCAATCAAGAAAACAATTCAAACTGGTGAACCCCTTGATGGCTCAGTAGCTGATGCGATCGCACTAGCAATGAAAGACTGGGCAATCTCTAAGGGCGCACTATACTACGCCCACGTCTTTTATCCTTTGACCAATGCAACCGCAGAGAAGCATGACGGCTTCATTTCAGTCCAGAGCGATGGTTCTGCAATTTCGGAGTTTGCAGGCAAGCTGCTAGTGCAAGGTGAGCCTGACGGTTCTTCATTCCCCAATGGTGGCATCCGTTCTACCTTTGAGGCTCGTGGTTATACAGCGTGGGATGTCACTAGCCCCGCCTATATCATGGAGACCGACAACGGCTCTACGCTCTGCATTCCTACTGTTTTCGTATCTTGGACAGGCGAAGCTCTAGACAAAAAAACTCCGCTCTTGCGTTCCAATGCCGCTATGAATAAAGCCGCAACTAGAGTTCTCAAGATCTTGGGTGAAAAGGATGTTGCCCCTGTCAACTCTAGCTGTGGTGCAGAGCAAGAATATTTCCTCGTTGATGCCAACTTCGCCAACGCCCGTCCTGACCTCCTCCTAGCAGGTCGCACCCTCTTTGGTAAGCCCTCTGCCAAGGGTCAACAATTTGATGACCACTACTTTGGTGCAATCCCAGAACGTGTGCAGGTATTCATGCAGGATGTGGAAGAGCGTCTATATCGCCTCGGTATCCCCGCTAAGACCCGTCACAACGAAGTTGCCCCCGGACAATTTGAAATTGCTCCATACTTTGAAGCGGCTAACGTTGCTACTGACCACCAACAGATGATCATGACAATCCTGCGCTTTACTGCGAAGAAGCATGGATTTGTCTGCCTACTCCATGAGAAGCCCTTTGCAGGCATCAATGGTTCTGGTAAGCACGTTAACTGGTCAGTTGGTAACGCCACCCAAGGCAACTTGCTTGATCCCGGTGATACTCCCCACTCTAACGCCCAGTTCCTCGTTTTCTGTGGCGCGATTATCCGTGGCGTTCACAAGTATGGTCCTCTACTGCGTTCCGTCGTAGCAACGGCAGGTAATGATCACCGCTTGGGTGCTAACGAAGCACCTCCTGCGATTATCTCCATGTACTTGGGTTCACAGCTTGAGGATGTATTTGAGCAAATCCGTAAGGGTGAACTGAAGAGTTCGACTGGCAAAGGTTTGATGAATATCGGTGTCGATACCTTGCCTGTATTGCCAACTGACCCCGGCGATCGCAACCGTACTTCTCCCTTCGCCTTCACTGGCAACCGCTTCGAGTTCCGTGCTGTTGGTTCTGGTCAATCTGTGGCGGGTCCTCTAGTCGCGATGAACACGATCTTGGCAGATTCGCTCAACTGGATGGCGGATCAGCTAGAAGCCGAACTAGCTAAGGGTGCAGACCTGAGTGCAGCGATCGCCACAGTCCTCAAGCACGTCATGGAATCCCACGGCGCAGTTATCTTCAATGGCAATGGCTACTCCGAAGAATGGCACAAACTTGCAGTCGAGCGTGGTCTTGCTAATCTGCGTACCACTGCTGACGCTCTGCCCGTTCTCAAAGAATCCTACATTGAAGAGCTATTTAGCAAGGTCGGAGTTTTATCTCCCGTTGAGCTAGCCAGCCGCTTTGAAACCTATGCCGAGCAGTACATTCTCTCGATTGAAGTGGAAGCGAAGTTGGTAATCAGCATGGTCAAAACCTTGATCTATCCTGCCGCAACCCGTTATCTCGCTGACCTCGCCAATACTGCCCTTAGCCTTAAGGAAGTTGGTGTGGACTTTGATAAGGAGAGCCTTGAGAAAGTCTCTGCCCTTACCAAGTCAGTTTCTGACACTGTCAGCAAGCTGGAAGCCGCTTTGAGCAAGCACGATTTTGAGTCGATTGATGATCATATGCAGTTCCTCTCGCAAACTGTGCGCCCTCTAATGGACACTACTCGTAGCTATGTAGATGCCCTAGAAGGTGAAGTCGCCGATGATCTATGGCCATTGCCCACCTATCAAGAGATGCTTTTCATTAAGTAATCGCTAAATCTAAAACAAAAGAGGCGACGCAAAGCGTCGCCTCTTTTGTTTTGAGATATAGCAAAACTTTTTTGCTATGTAGACAATCCAAATAAAAAGTAGGGCTTCGACTCCGCTCAGCCATCGGTATACGGTAGCTGAGCGGAGTCGAAGCCTCTTTTAACTTATTTAGAACTGCTATATATTTCCTAAATAAGCGATGACGAACCAGCTATGACGGATCTAAATGTGAGCAATAATTTACCAAATTCTACTAACTTAACTAGCCCCGATGATGTTTATCTGCTTGCGGAGTGGCTAGCGGGAGACCATAGCAACTGGGAACAGGCGATCGCCAATCCACCGTTTTTTGCCCATATCCGTGTCGGGATTCGTCCCTTGCCCCAGCCGATTAGCGATGATGGTGTGTGGTTATTTCTAGAGCAAGCTTACGATTTTGAATTGCATCATCCCTATCGCACTGCGGTTTTGCATATTATTTACAATGGCGATCGCCTTGAGATGATTAACTATCGTCTTAAAAATGCAGAAACTTTCTTTGGGGCAAGTCGCGATCGCTCAAGATTAGCGGCATTGAATGAAGAGGCGATCGCCAAACTAGAGGGCTGCACGCAGTGGGTACAGCGCACCGATGTCAAAACATTTAAAGGTCATGTGGAGCCGGGTAAAAAATGCTGTATTAATCGCAAAGGCGTTGACACCTATCTCAGCATTGAATTTGAAGTAACGGAAACCAGCTACAGCAGCCTTGATCGGGGTTATGACATTGTAACCGATGAGCGAGTTTGGGGATCGATCGCAGGCGCGTTTGAATTTAGCAAAAAAAGTAGCTTTAGTGATGAAGTGCGGCGGGGATCTATTCCTTAGGTATAATATATTGCTGAGAAATTAGATTTTAGGCATTATCAATTAAAGGTGTAATTTGAAAGTCCTCGTAGTCGGTAGTGGCGGTAGAGAACACGCACTAGCTTGGAAACTTCTACAATCCCCCAATATAGATCGCGTTTTTTGCATTCCCGGAAATGGTGGCACAGCAACGATGCCCAACTGCCAAAATGTTTCCCTAAGCGTTGATGACTTTGAGGGAATGCTGCGGTTTGCCCAAGTGCAGGGCGTGAGTTTTACGATCGTCGGTCCCGAACTGCCCTTAGCGCTGGGAATTGTAGATTATTTCCAAGCTGCGGAAGCTTTGATCTTTGGTCCAAATAAAGAAGGCGCACAGATTGAGGCAAGCAAATCATGGGCAAAGACCTTGATGCAGGAGGCAAATATTCCCACCGCCGCCAGTGCCACCTTTGAAGATTTACAGTCCGCCCAAGCCTATGTGCAGCAGCAGGGCGCACCGATTGTAATTAAGGCGGATGGTCTAGCCAGTGGCAAGGGTGTCACCGTTGCGATGACTCTCGAAGAAGCCCTTGAGGCTCTTGATCGCATTTTTGCAGGACAGTTCGGCTCCGCAGGTGAAACCGTGGTGATCGAAGAATTTATGACAGGGCAGGAAGTGTCCGTACTTGCCTTTACCGATGGCAAAACGATCCGCCCATTAATTCCCGCCCAAGATCATAAGCGTCTGGGAGATGGTGATACAGGTCCAAACACAGGTGGGATGGGAGCCTATGCTCCTGCGCCGATCGCTACTCCCGAACTAATGATCAAAGTACAGCAGCAAGTCCTCGAACCCGCGATCGCAGCTTTATCGAAGCGCGGCATTGACTATCGTGGCTGCCTCTATGCAGGTTTAATGATTACGCCCGAAGGCGAGCCGAAGGTGGTCGAGTTTAATTGTCGCCTTGGCGATCCTGAAACCCAAGCCGTTTTACCTTTGCTCGATAGCGATCTCGGTGAATTGTTGCTTGCTTGTATTGAGGGCAAACTCAGTGATTTCCCTGAGATCCAATGGAAGGATCAAGCCTCAGTCTGTGTGGTCATGGCGGCGGGTGGCTATCCTGACAAGGTGGAGACAGGTCATTTCATTACAGGAATTGGTAAGGCTGAGGATGCGGGTGCATCGGTATTTCAGTCGGGGACAAAATTGCGAAATAATGCGATTGTCACCAACGGCGGCAGGGTGTTGGGCGTGACGGCTTTAGGCAATGACATTCGCGGCGCGATCGCCAATGTCTATGGAGCGATCAACTTCATCGCGTATGACGGAATGTATTTTCGCAAGGATATCGCTAGCAAAGCGATCAGCTAAAAAACAAGAAAAGAGTTCGCGTTGTGAACTCTTCCTAAAAGCAAAAGCCGCGCAAAGCGCGGCTTTTGCTTTTAGGAAGATCAAGAAGATTAGCCAACCTGTTTAGCAGTCTTCGTCAATTCGGCAAAGTTTTTGTCGAAAATTTCTAGCTCAATATTGGGGTCATTGCGGAGAGTCATCGATCGCTTAACCATACCCAGATAGAGGGGGCGCGAGATGCCCGCTTCAGGATGAGTAACGGTTCTTGCAAAAATGGTTAACTGAGGCTTGCCTTGAGTATTACGCCCTGACGAAAAAAGATTATTACTAGCTTGCTTGAGAGTTGACTCTAGCTCCTCTAGGCTAATCGTGGGCGGCACAGCGATCGTCGCCTTAGAACCAAAGCGATCGTAGACAGTTTTAAAGGCGATCGCCCCCTCAACGGAAGTACGGGTAATTGGCTCAAAGCTAAGGGAAAACAGCCCGACCACTAACACCACTGAAAAAAGGGTTGCGCCCACCATGCGATAGCGCCAACTCCAGTTAAGGGCGATGGCTAAGCCTGTGACTAAGGCACAGGCTAGGACGACAATACCCATGTATTGTGCAAGTTGACCGAATAAAGCAGGCGTTAGCGACATAAATTTTGATTTTAAGTGTTTTGAGAATTGTGAGAATTTTTATTTATGTTGATTATTTTAACTATAGCGTTCGCTGGTTTTGCGAGATCGCTATAGTGATATCAACCAATCACCCATGAGTTAAAACCTGTGAATATAACTGGTTCAGTCTCGCGATTCTCCCTAATTTCCCATATTCAGGTCGGCAGCAATCCCTTGGTAAATCTGAAAGCAAATTTGCAGGCGATCGCTTTTAGTTCTTTACTAATATTGTTTTTAGTATTTTCATTGTTGGGGTTTACGCCCGTTGCCGTTGCCGATGTGACTAAAGATGTGACTAAACCAATCCACTGGAGCTACGGTGGCAGCGATAATCCTGAGCGTTGGGGCAAGATTAGCAACGACTTCGCTCTATGTGAGCAGGGTCATGGACAGTCGCCGATTAATATCCAAAATGCTGTGAGCGATCGCCCTTTGCCAATTGCTTTTGATTACCAGCCATCGCCCCTTGAAGTGGTTAATAACGGGCATACGATTCAGGTAAATTATGCCCAAGGTAGCAGCATTACCATTGGCGACGAAAAGTTTTCGCTTTTGCAATTCCATTTCCATACCCCCAGCGAACATTTCATTAAAAGCGATGCATTCCCCTTAGAACTGCACCTCGTCCATCGCAGTGAATCTGGGCAATTGGCAGTGGTGGGAGTGATGTTGGAACAGGGCAAGGCAAATCCTTTAATTGCCAAAATTTGGGAACAGATTCCCGCAGTGGGCAAAGTTAATAAGCTTGGCGATCGCCTGATTAATGCCCAAGATTTGTTACCCAAAAATAGGAGCTATTACAGCTATGAGGGTTCACTGACCACGCCACCCTGTAGTGAGGGGGTGAAGTGGAATGTGATGACCGATCCGATTACAGTTTCTGAGGAACAGATTGAGAAGTTTACGAGCATCTATCAAGTCGATGCTCGTCCTGTGCAGGCTCTCTACGATCGCAAAGTCTATTTGCATCCTTAAAACCTCTTCATACTCAATGCACTAAATCCCTAACCCCCTCTAACTCCCCCTTGCAAGGGGGAGAACTTAGGCTTCCCCATCATAAGGGGCAGAGACTAGTCTTCCCCCCTTACAAGGGGGGACTGAGGGGGGTTAAAAATGCCGATCGCAAATTTCGATCACCTGTTGCCAGATCTGTAGATGCAGTTGATGATTGCGGTGGCGATCGCTTTTTATTTCTAGGACTTGCGTACCAGCGCTCTGGAGAGAGCTTTGCAGCGCTTGCTGAAAATGTTGCCAGTCTTGAATTAAGGTATGTTCGCAACCATAGGCAGTGATAATTGGCGCAAAGTCCAGTCCATGGGCTGTGCCAAAAAATTCTTCAAAGGTTTCCTCAAATTGGGCGATCGGCAGCAGATGAAAAATACCGCCACCATCGTTATTTAAAAGGATCACCGTCAGATTAATTGCATATTTACGGGCAGCCAATAAACCATTCAGGTCATGGTAAAAGGCGAGATCGCCACAGATTAAAACCATCGGACGATCGCTTGCCCATGCTGCTCCGAGAGCGCTCGATAGCGTGCCGTCAATGCCATTTGCGCCGCGATTAGCCAGTACTGTAATGGCGCGATCGCTATGGAAAAAGGTATCCAGATCACGGATCGGTGTACTACTTGCCACATAGATCGCACTATAGTCTGGCAAAATTTTTGCCAACTCCGCATAGACCTTGCCATCAAATAATTCCTCCATGCCATCCAAGGCATTAGAGATCGCCTGTTGTGCCAAGCTCTCCGCTAGGTCAAAATCTAAACGCCATTGACGATCTTGCCAAACTGGTTGCGTGTAATTTTCTAAATAGTTGGCTAGCTGCTCACAAAAGCTGACGGAATAGACATTCAGGGCTTGGGTCAGTCCGTGGGTGGGATCGCTATTGGTACTGCCAACGATGATCTGCTGACAACTGATGTGGTGATTGAGCCATAGCAGATAACTTTTGGAAGTGGGCATCGCCCCAAAGCGGATTACCAGTTCGGGGGCATGGGTCTGGGCAAATTGCGGCGATCGCAAAAAGCTATCGTAGTAACTTATTTCGCCACGGCGATCGGCTCCCGTGGCTTCGATCAGCAGAGGATAGCCCGTTGCCCTCGCCAGATGTCTGACCGCCTCCACAAATGTGGGGGGCGCATCGTACACGCCGACAACAATTACGCCGCGCGGATGACTGATGATCTGATTGGCAATTGTGGCGATCGCATTGGTGTCGAGTACCCGCAATCCCGCAATGATATTGCTATAGGCTTCACCCGATGGACTGCCGAGAATAGCTTCGGGGCTATTTAGCGCCAAGTCTTCAGGGATATCGCTTTCCACAGGGATCGGCGCTAAGGGATCGGCAAAGGGAAAATTAAGATGCACCGCTCCCGCTACCGTGTCACCGTTGCCCTTAGCGATGCTCACACTGCGCCCAATCAGCGATCGCAGATAGCGCAACCGAAATCCTGAAATTTCAGGCGTTCCCACCTCAAAGAAATAACGGACATGTTTACCGTAAAGATTAATCTGGTCAATAGTTTGACCTGAGCCGCAGTCGCGCATTTCGGGCGGGCGATCAGCCGTTAACACGATCAGGGGAATCCGACTGTAATAGGCTTCAATAATCGCAGGATAATAATTTGCCGCCGCCGTTCCTGATGTGCAGAGCAGGGCAACGGGGGCAGCTTGCCGCTTAGCAACTCCTAGGGCAAAAAAGCTACTCGATCGCTCATCGATATGTACTAAAACCCGAAAATCATCATAGCGATCGCGCAGTTCCGCAAAGGCAATCACCAAAGGCGTTGACCGTGAACCGGGGGAAATACAGACCGTTCGCACACCCGAACGGTAAAGTTCTTCGGCGACGATACTTGCCCAGAGGGTATTGCGGTTAGCGCTGTTCATAAATCGCTGTCCCAGTGGCACTAAATTGCAATTGATACCCCATCTCCGTCAGCATTTGCCGCAAAATCGGCAAGCTCAACCCCAACACATTGGTATGACAACCTTCGATCCTGTCGATTAGTAATCCTCCCAACTTTTCGAGGGTGAAGCAACCCGCACAACATAGCGGCTCCCCTGAGTCCGCATAGCTCAAAATTTCGTCATCGGTGGCATCGGAGAAATAAACCTTGGTTACGCCATAACGCATCAGCGATCGCTGGGGAGATTTGGTATCGATCAAGCAATGCCCCGTATAGAGTTCGCAATAGTTACCGCGCATCTGTTGCCAAGTGGCGATCGCCACTTCCTTAGACTCGGGCTTGCCGTGGATCATGCCATTGAGATACATGATCGAGTCACAACCAACGATCAGGGAATGCGCCTCTGTCGGCAAACTATCGGCAACAGCTTTAGCCTTACATTGAGCTAGGGTCAACACTAAACTGGTAGGGTCACTAACCTGAATGGCATCTTCATCAAAATGACTAACTTGGATAACGGGCTTAAACCCTGCATTTTCTAAAATATTTTTGCGGGTCGGCGAAGCGGATGCCAAAACCAAGGTGGGACTGGAGATCATAGTGATTAGCAATTATCAGCGTTTAAAATTTTTCATGGCAGGAGCATCGAGGCGACATTTATCCCAGTTACCTAGGGGATTACGCGGGGGGATTACGTAAAGTCTCACTTCAAGTATTACGCAAATCTTTGTGGGGAAAATAGCGCCATCAGTTCATCAGGATGCCCCGTAACATGGGCGGCAAATCTCTGGGATAGGGCAGGCGCATAGACAGTGGGACTGGTGAAGCCTGAGAAAAGATGCAGATTTTGATAGCCTTGGATTGCGCCCACTAAGGGCAAACTATCCAAGGTGAACGCCACCAAACATCTACGCCATGTCCCCGCTAAATCAGCGATCGCTGGCAAAATCTTGCCCACATCAGTACGAATATCCTGTTCACTTTGCTGAGGATCGATCGCCGCATGGGGATCGGTGAGTACGCGACTCAATTGTCCAAAACGAATCCGACCATCGCGAAACTGGATTGCCCCCGCATCCACCGAAGGCGGTAATAGCTCGATGCCCATCTGATCCCACACAGTATCTTCCGTTGCGCTATCTGCCTCTAGGCTGTAGCGTTTGCTATCCGCAGGCATGATCATCGATCGCAATTGCCATTCCACAGGCTCTGTGTCGATCGCCTCGGCATGGGTGAAATAAATACGGGTTTTGATTCCTGCTGTTTGCAATAGCGATCGTGAAATCCCCCCTGCACAGATCACAATGTTATTGGCAAAAAAATCGCCATGACTGGTATTGACACCGATCACGCGATCGCCTTCAAAAATCAACTGCTCCACCTTGGTATAGACTGTCGCCCCGCCCAATTTTTGTAAGGCATAGCGATGGGCATCGACAAAGCTGACCAGATTGATATGGGCATGGGGTAAACAGAGCGCACCTGCGATCGCCTTGATATTTAATAATGGTTCGCGATCTTGTGCCTGCTGGGGATTGAGCAGAGTTGGCTTGATCGCACAGTGATTGTATTGAGCGATTACCTCCTTAATATCCGCATCAGGGTCAATGGTGAGGAGCAGATCTAAATCCCGAAACTCCGTATCCATTCCCAACTCATTACTTAATTCCCTCTGGCGAGCGATGCCCTCGGAGCAGAGCTGCTGAGTGATATCGGTCGTCCCTGACCAGTAAGAGATACCGCCATAGCCTAGACTGCTCGCTCCCTGCAATTGCGGATGCTGTTCCAGCAGCAGCACATTACATCCTGCTTTCTGTAACTCGTAGCTGAGGGATGCCCCCGTAATACCGCCACCGACAATGATCCAGTCATACATTACTTTCGATCCCTTGAAGTTCTATCTCTTAAGCTTTTGCATTAATTTCATCAACCAGCAAATCGACAGCAGGATGATCGCTCGAACCTTGGTGTAAAGTCTTCACCCATTTTAGGCGTTTAGGAAGAATACACATTCTCAAAGTCACACAGGCAATCACAGGAATCCAGTGCAGCATATAGATCATTCCTGGTGCAGTCCGCCAAATTGCTTCACCCCAAGGCATCTGGTAGGAACGCCTTAATCCAAATGCCATCGTCACCGAGGTTAGGGCTAGGGAAAATCCTGCGATCGCGGGCAGGATTGGATTTTGTTGAAGAACGAGAGCGCTGACCGTATCGGGAATGAAGGCAACCGTCAATAGGTATTGATTAATGTAAAACAACACCGCATCAAAGGTTTTGAGATTACCCATGCGATTGCTGATCAGGAGTTGCCAATAGTCGAGATAGCGCTGGAAGCCCCCCTCTGCCCAGCGATTGCGCTGATGCCATAGTTGCTTAATCGTGACTACGCCTTCTTCTTGCACCGCAGGAGCGTTGACACAGGCGATGTCCCATTGGCAGAGATGGAGACGGATCGTGAGGTCGAGGTCATCGGTGATTGTCTGCTCGTTCCAGCCGCCGCAGTCATTCAGGGCAGTCCGTCGCACAAACTGTCCATTACCGCGCAGTTCGCCAACTCCACCGACGCGAATCCGCAAATCTTGCAAACACCAGTCCAGAGCCATTTCTGCCGCTTGTCCTGCGGTAAGCCAGTTGGTTTTGGCATTGGCGATCGCCTTGCGTAGTTGCACTGCGCCAACCTTAGGCTGCTGAAAGGTCTTGACCAGCGATCGCAATACATCTGGAGGCACTTGGGCATCGGCATCAAATACGCCGATGATGTCGCCTTTGGTAAGTGGCAACACTTGATTTAATGCCCCTGACTTGCCGCCTTGGGCATCTTCGCCACGGCGCAGGGTTTGCAGTTGTGGATATTTTTGCTTGAGGCTAGCGAGGACTTCGGGCGTACGATCGCTACTATTGTCATCAACGATCCACACCTCAAAGCGATCGCGGGGATAATCCAGTTGGCAGAGATTGGCAACGAGGTTGGCAATCACGGTTTCTTCATTTTTTGCCGAGGCTAGGAGCGAAAAGAAAGGTAATTCTGAAGCTTGATCTTGATCCTTTTGATCTGGAAGCGCGATCGCTGGTAAGGGCGGCGCAAAAATCAACCTTAATGCTTGAATACTGAATAAACCTAATAGCACCCATAGAGTCCAAGGGGCGATATGCAAACCAACCGTCAATCCATAGACAATTGCCAAAATTGTAATTGTCTTGAGTCTACGGCGATCGCCCTCTAGTTGAAGGCTACTAAGAAAGTTGTTCTCCTGCATTGGGAATTTTAAGAATTTCTAAATTTATTACAAAATGTTTAGTCTGAATATAATCAGGATACCGCCTTTGCTCACCTGTTTTGGAGATCAGCGATCGCAGGAAGATTTTTAGTAGACTCTTAACCTAAGGCTGTAAAAGCTTGCTAGATCTAGGTTTTTAGGGTGATTAACCAGTATCGGACGGCTAACGTTATATACTTCTTATAGCAATTTTTAGATTTACACATCAACATTTCAACCAATGGTAACTACAAAATCTCAATCTGATACCCTGCGATATGACATCGTTGGGTCGAGGCGTTTGAGTAACTATTTCTTTGCCTTTATTGTTGCCATCGGTGCATCAGGATTCTTGCTAGCAGGACTGTCTAGCTTCTTTAAAATAAATTTACTACCTATCTCCGACCCTTTACAGTTAGACTTTGTGCCACAGGGCTTAGCCTTATCTTTTTACGGTATTGCTGGCACGATCTTGGAGTTGTACCTGCTGTATGTGATGGTGATCGACTATGGTAGTGGCTACAATGAGTTTGATCGCAGCACGGGCAAAATTACTATTTTTCGCCGTGGACGTACCAAGTCCAAGAATTTTGAATTTACATACAAAATTGCCGATGTCCAAGCGATTCGTGTCGAAATTCGCAATGGATTAAATCCGAAGCGATCGCTATACCTACGGGTAAAGGGTAAAGGTGATCTACCTCTCTCCGAAGTGGGGCAACCCATCTCCCTAACTGCCCTCGAAGATCGCGCCGCCGAAATCGCGAAGTTTTTGGCAGTGCCACTAGAGGGACTATAGGCGATATCAAAGATTTTAAAAAATTAGGATAAATACTGGTACAAACAAAATGCTGCGTTGGATATTTAGTTGTTTCTTAGCCATTAGTTTGGTCTTAACTGGTTGTAATAGTGCTAACGATGTCTCCGCAAGCTCTTCACCGAGTGCATCGCCGACGGCATCGGCTAGTACTTCTCCTAAGAGTTCACCCAGCTCTTCACCTAGCAATGCCCCCAGCAAATCAACTGAGCCAGAAGATCCGCTTCAAGCTGCCCTCGCTAGATTTGCTCAACTTAAGGGCAAGGCAACGGTCGAGCTAAAGCTCAAAGATGGGATCGTCAAAATCGATATCGATGGTGATAAGGCTCCTGTGACCGCAGGCAACTTTATTGATTTGGTCAAGCGTGGTCATTATGATGGCTTAACCTTCCATCGTGTGGTCAAAGACCCTACGCCCTTTGTGGTGCAAGGAGGCGATCCTCTGGGTAATGGAACGGGCAGTTTCGTTGACCCTAGCACTTCTCAAACTCGTTATATCCCCCTAGAGATCTTGCCTAGTGGTGCGAAGAAACCTATCTACGGTGAAACCCTAGGCTCGACCCAAAAGCCTGAACTACGTCACAATAAAGGCGCGATCGCCATGGCGCGATCGCAATCTCCTAACTCAGCTTCTTGTCAGTTTTATTTTGCTCTTGACGACATCTATTTCCTCGATGGCTCCTATGCTGTATTTGGCTATGTCACCGAAGGGATGGAGTTAGTTAACAAGATTCAAGTCGGCGATAAGATCGAGTCGATCAAAATCACCAGTGGCGAAGAAAATCTTAAACAACCCACATAAGCGATCGCCGCAATAAAAAAGCCCCAGTAGATGGGGCTTTTTTATTGCTCTTTTTTGTCTTTGTTAGGACATAGCTATACAACTCTTGTTCCATAGATTTTGAATCATCTTAAACTGACTTTGTAATTTTTTAGATCAGGACTGAATCTGAACTTACTTATCTAAACTTATCTAAAGAAACTCTATCTAAAAAAGATGGAACGAGTTCTCAAATGAGAGTTGTAGGGGGCGGGGATAAATCCCGATGAACGACTAGGGACGGCTTCGCGGAGAATTACACGGGAATTGGTGTCATTGCGATAGCCTTCAAAAACCCTAGGGTCATACACTCTAGTGTTGTATCGACCATAGCGAATGGTATTGGAACGGTTGTAATAGCCGTTATTGTAGCCATTGTTATAGCCATAGCCATGATTAGTAATGGGATTGCGATAGATCCGTCTAACGGGGCTAGAGCCAAGGTTAATCTGAATCGATATATTCGCAAAGGCGGCTTCGGTAAATGCGCCAACGGAACTAATTACAGCGATCGCCGCAATTAAAGCTTTCATAGGTTAGTACTCCTTGAAGTTGTAAAAGTCATGAAAAATGAAGCTGAGAGATTTTGTTAAAAAAGCAGCCATAGCGCCCCACACTATGATTCTCTGCCTACTTAGACCATACGAGAATGCAATGAAATACAACAAAATTTCGTTTTTACCCATTACTACTATAGCTGTAGTCACTTGTATTAGGACGAACTAAACCCTAACGTCAGTTCGACGAAAGCGTAAAACGGTAAAAAGTGCCAAGCGATTTTTACCGTTTTGCGCCCTTAGCGCCGCGCTTGGCGTGGCGCTAAGGCTATATCAAACTCACGTTAAAACCTAATAAGTGAGTAGCTGTGGTCAATTGGATTGGGACTGATGGAACAAAAAAGCAAAAGCCTCGCTAAGCGAGGCTTTTGCTTTTTTGTTTCTGAAGGCTCTTAAGTTTTCAAGCTGCGTAATACAACCAATAGCTCACTATCTTCACGTTTAAAAACTGGTAAGAACTCAATGTGCTTGTAACGGATGACCCCGTGAATGTCTACGATAAAATAGGCACGTTTGCTACCAAATAATCCCGCTACTCCGTACTTTTTGCATACTTCTTGATTGCGATCGCTTAGTAGTGGAAACTGTAAGCCTAATTTTTTGGAAAATTCAATATGTTTTTCAATAGGATCAGTACTGACACCCAAGATCTCGGCTCCAGTTTCCCGAAATTTTGTCCAGTCATCAGCAAAACATTGCATTTCACTGGTGCAAAGAGGAGAGAAATCCCCTGGATAAAACGCGAGTACAACATTGGTTTTACCTTGATAACGGCTTAGGGTAATATCACCGCGATCGCTGGGCAAAGTAAAATCTGGAGCTTTTTGACCGACTTCAACAGACATAGAATTTCCTGTATTACCTTGGGATTTGAGATCTAGACTAGAGATAGCATTTGTTTCGCAGACCATCATCTTATCAATAATCCTCACAATGCTAACCCCTAAACATCAAACCAAGCATTTGTTAACAATTGAGATATCAAGGGAACTCTACAGGGATCTACAGACCCATAGTCAAGCAACGGGCAATAGCGAGTCTGATTTAGTAACGCAAGGCTTGCAACAGATCCTCAAACAAGCAAAATCCGCTCTCAATGGAGTAAGGGAAAAAGATGATGATGATGGTAATGACGATGGCGATCGCTTTGACAAATTAGCGATCAACCTAGAGCAACGTCTCAAGTCCTATGTAGAAGAGTTGGTTAAGGAAGGTTTACGCCAACATATTTCTCCTGATTTTAGCCAATCCGAAGCTCCAGAAAACTCACGCCCCATGCCTTTACCAACGATTCGTCCTTTGCAGATAGGCGATCGCGTTTTGGTCTTAGAACCCGACAGCCCCTACTACATGGCAAAGGTCTTAATTGTCAAAACCAGCCTAATTCGGGCAACGGTGGCAACTGAAACGGGTGAACATAGCTTTCTGAAGAGAGATTTACGATTTGTTGAAGCGACCAATTCCTGATCACCAAATCCTTGTCCAAGCTTATAGTAATTCCAAATTAATTCAAGAGGCTTCGACTTCGCTCAGCCAGCAATAATCGATGGCTGAGCGAAGCGATGCACTGAGCTTGTCGAAGGGTCGAAGCCCTATTTTTCTTATTTGAATTGTCTATATCTGCGATTATCTACCCAGCTTTTTTGCCATGCTATGAGGAGCCTTTGACAAAAGCTTCGGGGATTTAAGGATTTTAATTATGATTACGCCTGTGATCGATCCATAGACCAGACCTTGCAAAGCTGTTGCTAAAACTGTTGACTGCAAAGTATAGCCAACATACAAACCGAAAGAACTTAGAGACAACGCGATCGGGCTGACAAATAACCACAACCCCGCCGCCTTAAATGGTTTCAACAATTGCCATTGGCAGATACCGATGATCGTACCGATGATCGCAAAATCGATCGCTAAGGTGGTTACTAATGTCGCTTGGGGAGAAGATATAGATAGGAATGGCACAAAAAATATCAAGGTCATCCCCCCTAGCCAACCCATCAGAGTTAGCGCTAGCCACCAAACTTCCTTGACAAAATAATTACGCAAAATTACCGTCTGAGCTAGGGCAATGCCTATACTTTGCAGGATCTCATTGAGAACAATCCGCGATCGCAATTCGTAGGGAGTTTGCCAAACCATCGAGGGCAAGATCACACTACCAACGACATTAGCAATGATCCATAGCCACCAAAATCCTCGTCCTAGTTTTTTTGACATAGTCCTGACTTTGATTAATTGGTCTTGGTTATCTTCACAATTATAACGATAGACTCTAAGCCATAATTGCTATAGCTAGCCCCTAATCTTCATAGGTTTCATGGCGTAAGCAAAACTTGCTTTGCTATAGTTGTAAGGCTTAATTCAAAGTAAATTACTTCCTAAACAGCCCCTATGTCAGATTCCGCAGGTAAATTGATCGGCAAGAAAGCAATTGTCACAGGCGCAAGCAGTGGTATCGGCAAAGAGGTCGTCCTGCGATTACTACAAGAAGGCGCAAAGGTAAGTTTAGTCAGCCGTAACCCCGATCGCTTACTAGCAGAATTACCCGACAATGCCAATGCCAAAGGATATGCCATTGATCTGACGCTCGTTGATCAAGTAAGTGAACAGATCAAAAAAATCGTCACTGATATGGGCGGCGTAGATATTTTAGTCAATAATGCAGGCATGGCTTACATTGGCGAGTTAATTGATATGCCATTAACTGAATGGCAAACCCTGTTCGATCTCAATCTCACCAGTGTTTTTCAATGCTTGCAAGCAGTACTGCCCACCATGCGATCGCAACAAGGCGGCACGATTATTAACGTCGCCTCGATCGCGGCAAAACAAGGTTTTCCCAATTGGGGAGCATATTCCGCTAGTAAGTTTGCATTGTTAGGGCTAACTCAAGCGATCGCGGCGGAGGAACAACCCCACCAAATTAGGGTGATGTCCATCTGTCCGGGGTCTGTAGATACGCCCCTATGGGATACTCTCGGTGATAAGGTTCCTGCCAACTTCAATCGAGCAGCAATGTTGAGTCCCGCCGTTGTTGCCGATGCGATCATGACTTTGATCAAACTTCCCCCTGAAGCAGTCATTAACGATCTGGTACTAATGCCTAATGCTGGAGTTTTTTAGAAAATCATCATCCCTAGATATATAGCAAAAAAAATAGTTAGCTAGTACAAACCAAAAACCAGAATGCGAGTGGCGGCGCGGAGCGCCGCCACTCGCATTCTGGTTTTATGTCCTAAGAAAAGCTTTTTTTGCTATAGCAGTTCTAAATAAGTTAAAAGAGGCTTCGACTCCGCTCAGCCACCGTATACCGATGGCTGAGCGGAGTCGAAGCCCTATTTCTCTGGTTTGAATTGTCTATAGCTACGCATAACTAAAACCCAACGTCAGTTCGACAAGGTGAGAAGCAGTGAAAATTGCTTCGCAATTTTCACTGCTTCTCGCCATTTGCGTCGCGCGACGCAAATGGCGATATCGAATTCAGGTTAAAACCCAAGAAATAAGAGGTGGCACGGCGTGCCACCTCTTATTTCTTGGGTTCTGATTTGTAATAGCTACTCAGATCAAAACAAACAATTTAGTGAGATAAAAATGCGCTATTTGTAGCGATTTTTTATCTCAAATACTTGCCGCTATCAACAGCAGACTCCCAAATCTTAATTCTCCAAAAACTAGTCTCTATCTTTCGGAGGGAATTAACTGAAACTTAACCATGATGATTTATAGCAGCGAGCTAATGGTTTAGAATTATGTAGGAATGTTAAAAAGAAATTGCTGCATAAATGCGGTAACTCAACCTATTGAGAGAAGCAACAAATTCCACAGATCTGTAAATATGGGAGAATATATTAAATTTTACAGTTTGAATTGCTGATTAGTAATCCTTTTGTACAGGCAATCTGATTTGCAATCAAGCTTAAACTTTTGGTGTTTAATTTTTTTATTCTCGATATTTTTTGGCTTCCTCAGTTTTAAATTAATTCACTGGATATCTAGTAAGTATCACACCATGACGATCAGTATCTCTCGCCCTATCACCAACTCAGATAACGACGCAAAAGCAGCAAAAGTCCTCGAATCTTTACCCACTAAAAAAGCAATTTCGCAAATTATTCGCGATCGCGTTGTAGCGGCTGGAGACCCTTACTTTGCGAATGACTCGATCGCCCACCACATTAGCGATAGTGAGCGAGAGGAGCTAAAAAAAGAAATTGAAACTAAAATGCAAGGTGTATTTGACTCCTTGATCATTGATACCGCAAATGATCACAACACCAAAGAAACGGCAAAACGGGTTGCCAAAATGTATGTCGATGAAGTCTTTAAAGGACGTTATCATCCGATGCCCAAGGTCACAGACTTCCCCAACGCTAAAGAGCTAGACGAAATTTATACCCTTGGTCCGATCACAGTTCGTTCCGCCTGTTCCCATCACTTTGTACCGATTGTTGGTCAAGCTTGGATCGGGATCGTCCCTAGCGATCGCGTCATCGGCATCTCTAAATTTAATCGCATTGTCGATTGGGTGATGAGTCGTCCGCACATCCAAGAAGAAGCGGCAATTATGGTCGCAGACACGATTGAGAATCTGATCAAGCCCAAGGGCTTAGCCTTTGTGATCAAGGCACAGCATATGTGCATGACTTGGCGCGGAGTCAAAGAACCCGAAACCAAAATGGTTAACTCGATCGTGCGTGGTTCATTCCGCCATGACCCCCATATGAAGAAGGAATTTTTCGACTTGATTCGTGCCCACGGTTTTGGGGATTCGTAATCTATAGCGATCGCGATCGCTATTAGTCACGAAGAGAGTGGTAGTGTTTTATACTGCTGCTCTCTTTTAAGCTATATATAGCAGTCTTATCTAAATCATTTGTAGATTGTAGGATTTGTGGAAGCTCACAAGGGGTGCGCTCCCACAAACTGTTTAGGATTGCTATATTTTGTTAGAAAATATTAGTTAGAACATATTAGAAATTATTAAAATTAATGAAAAACTGGTTCAAAACATCTTTACATAAAGGAGTTTGCCTAGCGATTATCGGTTTAATCAGTCTGAGTCTATGTCTGGGAATACCCCAATCTGTCCAAGCCAAACTCACCGACGATACCTATGATGGCAATATATTCGCACTCTATGGCGGTAATGGCTCGATTGTGCCACCACGCATCAGTCTTGCTCAGTCTCTGCAAAGCCATCGACCTGCGATGCTAGTTTTTTATGTTGATGATAGTGCAGACTGCAAAAGATTTTCTCCAATTCTCAATCTAGCCCAAGGGTTTTATGGCAAAGACCTAAGCTTGATCGCTGTATCTGTCGATAGTCTAGATCTGCAAAAGGATAGCTATAGCCCAACCGAAGAGGCTTATTACTATAAAGGTTTAGTTCCTGAAACTATATTAATTTCAGGCGATGGTGAAGTTGTTTACGATCGCAAAGGGTTATTTGGTTTTGAAGAATTAGATACAGCAATTCGCGGTCTCTTGAAACTACCTGCCGCTCCTCCTGAATTTAAGTTCCGTAAAACTGATCAAACCATCAATGAAGTTAATCCTTAAAGTCCACTTCTAGCTGTGGAAGTTTACTTTACTTTTTCGGGTTGAACTTCCGCAAACCACTGAGGACTGCCATAGCAAAGCAAGGTTTGCCCCAAGTCCAAACCCAAAAAACGAGTGGCGGAGCTAAGTGCCGCCACTCGTTTTTTGGGTTCTGATCATCTGCCTTTGCAACTTAAATCCTCTTCTATCGCAATTTTCCTTACATAAGTCCTAATAATATGAACTTAACTGAAGTAATCGATGAGTCTTCGCAATTAGCGCAATTAGATATTTCAGCGACAGACCTAGAGATAGATACAGCGATCTTGGAACGCCTAGCCATTCGCGCGAAGCAATTATCAATTCCTGATATTCAAAAACACATATTCCTCTGTGCTGACCAAACTAAACCCCTTTGTTGTCAAAAAGAATTAAGTTTGCAAGCATGGGATTATCTAAAAACCCGCATCAAGGAGCTAGATTTAGAAACAAAAATCTTTCGTACTAAAGCCAATTGTTTGAGAGTATGCGATCGCGGACCGATCCTATTAGTCTATCCCGACGCTGTGTGGTATCACTCCGCCACCCCCGAAGTCATTGAGAAGATCCTTCAAGAACATATTATTGGTGGCAATATCGTCACTGCCTATGCCTTTGTCCGTCCTGAAAGCTAGTACCAATTCACGAAAGTGTTGTCATACTTTCGTGAATTGAAAACTAAGATTTGCTATATAGTAATTCCAAATTAATTCAAGAGGCTTCGACTCCGCTCAGCCAGCAATAATCGATGGCTGAGCGAAGTCGAAGCCCTATTTTTCTGATTTGAATTGTCTACGAACTCCAAGAGAATAGGGACGAAATATCGCCATTCTTTTAACGTGAATTCAACATTTTGCGCTATTTGCACCGCGCTTCGCGCGGTGCAAATAGCGATGGCAAGCTATGGGCGGTAAATCGAGGCTTTACGGGAATCAAATAGCTGCAATACAGCACCCTGAATCATGTCAATCACATGGGCATCACAACTAGCGATTAATTGCTCAGAGGTAAGTTCGCCGCTAAAAAATTGCTTTGAGCGACTTAATATTCTTTTAATTTCAGGAAAGCCCATCGACTTCACCATAAAAGTTGCTACAGGTGAATTTTTGACATCGTAGCTAGAGTTGCCAGTTCGACCTTTTTCAAGTAACTTCAGCACTTTCTTTTCAAGGGCATCAGCAGGAGTATAGGGATTTTGGATATTAGGCAGAAATTTTTCTAGCCCAAGCACAGGCTTATTTTCTTGGGGTAACTCACCCATCATCGTGGATAGCGGAATATCGCGTCCAATCCTTGATGACAAGGCTTCTAATATAGCGATCGAGGTTAGTTTTGTGCCTAGATAGAGGCGAGAGACTTCTAAATTCAGCCTAGTTTGCGCGAGTAAATCTTGGTACTTTAATTCGGCTGGCTCATTGTCATAGCGTCGGAATACAATTTCAGGCGAAAGGAAGTTCATAAATCCTTCCATCTTTTGGATTGAGACGCGATATCCGTATACAGTGTAGGAATTTACATTTCTTAAGTCATGGTTCGTTTCAGGAATTAAGTTCCAAGTATTGTTAATGAAGAGATAGGAATCTTTGCTCGCGAAGTTTTCTACATCTCGATTCGACAGTCGTACAGCGCGTTTAACTATGTCGATAATCTGCGGCTCATTCCAACCTAACTGGAATACTTCATTAGTATTTACCAAGCGGCTAAATAACAAGTCAGAACAGGTTAACCCCGATGCAAGGCGAGGACGGAAAGGAATTGTTGCTTCGATGCAAGCAGTTATCTCCGTTAATCTTTTTAAGGGAAGCATTTTTTCGAGGAGTTTACCAGCGATGAGAGCGCTGAGGAACTCGTTTTGTCCAGACATTGGTAGTAGAGCTTGCCCAGGACGAAACCCAAATAGCATCGATACCATTCTAAAAACTATGTCTTCCTGCAATTCTGGCGCTTCTAGGATTACTAGCTGTTCGCGATCTTCTTTAATGTATGGACAGATATAGCGACTGATATTAACGCTAATGCCTTGATCGACCTGTACATACACTAGATCATGGAATAGAGCGGAGATTATTTCGATCGCATCACCACCCGCACCCACCTCAAAAATATGATCGGGAGTATGAAACAGTCTCCAAGGTCCTGTCATCGTTTGAATGATTAAATTGGAGATTTTGGTCAGTTGATCTTGATCAACTTGACCTTGCAAGTCTTTGATTGCCCATGTTAGGCAATCCAAACATTTCTGTTGATCCGTTGCAATGCTCATCCAACCCTCTCTACTGTTGATGTCTTTGTGTTTACAGCGTTTTAATTGTCTTAAATATAAAAACGCTGCCCTACACTGAGAAAATCACGACCTCTACTGAACTAGCTTGATGTCATCAGACTATTATTTCAATACGGTGCTAATGTGGCATTTTAATACGACTCTTGGGGAATGAAAGCAAATCTAACACGATCCAGCATAGTCTAGGTGTGATTACATCAGTCGCAAGAGCTAATTACGTTACTTTGGGAGGATCACAAACGATATTTTGCTTGAGGATGCGAAATATTGTTTGTGATTGATCTGTAAAGGATTGTAATTAACTTTATTAACACGAAAGTAATCCGTGATGTCGTACTGAGCTTACAACTATAACAATCCTAGATAGCTAGATAAGTTAAAAGAGACTTCGCTCAGGCATTGGTATACTTTGGCTAAGCGAAACGATGAACTAATTTTGTCGAAGTATCGAGTTCCTATTTTCCTGATCAATAATTACTAAAGGATTGAGGGATAGCGCTAAGGGCGATCGCTCATCTCTTAGTTTGATATCGGCATAGGGCTGGCTACATCTACCAAAGATAGTGCAAAGGCAGTCTTAAAACTTGAGCATAGTTGGCTAAATATGAGCTTAACTGTGATCTATTTAACTATGATTCATTAGTTAAGGATTTCTGCATATCGTAAGTTTGGCTTGATTTTACCCAGAAATCGCAAATTATATGACCAGTGTTGATTAGGCGGAGTGATAAGATCTAACCCTGAGAATAAGCGTTTTTTCTATGAAAGTACTGCCAATCAAACCTGCTACCCTGTTTGTCGCGCCGTGGCTGACTGCCATAATTGCGATCGCTATCCCCTCACCTCTGCGATCGCAACCCTTGCCCAGCGCAGAAACCAATCCGACCCGCATCGAAATATTGCCGCAGCGTACTACCAAGCCCAATATGGGTAGTAAAGCAACGGTAGTCCGAATGTTTGAGGATATTACGATCGCACCGAATTTCACACCCAAGGCGATCGCTCTGCGGGGCATCAGTGGCGGTGAAGTTGAGACCCAAACCACATCGGGGCGGAAGCTGACCGAGACGGGCGAATGTATTGGCTTTATTGACTCCAGTCCTGACCATCGGATCACCCTCAGCAAACCCTTTAAATCCCTAAAGCTGCAAGTTAAAAGCTCAGGCGACACAATTTTATTAGTACGGGGACCCGGAGGAACTTGGTGCAGTGATGATATTAGCGATCGCAATCCCGAAATCGGCGGCGACTGGCTAGAAGGAACCTACGAGATCTGGGTTGGCTCCTACGAAGAAAACACCTCCTATCCCTATCTCTTACAAATAACTGAGTAGGAGACTGGAAACCCTAGCCCACGGTTTTAGAAATCACAGCCTAGGCTTTTGCGGCTGTCATTTTTTGTGAATGGATGTACACCTGAGGCGATCGTGCAGAGATACATCCGCGTGTCGTCGTCAAGGTGTCTTGCCCCTGAAAACTCAGTATCGACACAACTTCTCAAGTTTTGGATAAATGCTCCCCGTAAATTCGTTCCCCGCAGATTTGCGCCCTTAATCAAGGCTCCCGTAAAATTTGCTTCGATCAAATTTGCACCGCTAAAGTTGGTGACGCTCAAGTTTGTACGGATAAATTTAGCACTAGACGAGTTAGACCAAGTTAGATTTGCCCAGCTCAGATCGGCATCGGAAAAGTTTGCTCCCCGCAGCATTGCTCCCCGTAGATTTGTCTCGATCAGGTTAGCTCCTGTCAGGTTAGCATCGACTAAGTTGGCACTGCTCAGATCAGCTTTGTTCAGAGTAGATCCCCGCAGATCGATACCAACTAAAGTAATACTCCGCAACTGGACATTACTGAGATCTACATTGGAAAAGTTACGCTGTCCTTGCTGGTAAAGTTCCAACAGTTGATCGACTTCCAAAACAATACTCCTACAAATTTTACTAGACGTTCTCTACTCAATCTCATCTGGATATCTGGGAATGATCCAATGAGGAAGCGTTCATTCATCAAGTCTTTGTCGTCACAAGACAAAGCAACACGCCTTTCTTAAATCCTATTAAAAATTAAGCAATTTAACAAGTTGACTGTGGTTTAATCAAGGGTATTTTGATGCGCTTACGTATGATCTTTTATCCTTAGCGATCGCGGCAGCATTAAGAGCAATGCTGTCACAACAATGAGATGCCTCTATTGAAATGCCTTTATCGAGACAAACATTGTAGCATAGGCGGCTACAGCCAATCTTTTTATACTAAATCCCAAAACCAATAAGCAGAGGGTGAATTGCGGCGCAATTCACCCTCTGCTTATTGATGACGACAAGACCAAGATATCCAGTCTGATAGTTTAAAAGTGATCCCTCTAAAATTGGTAGCCGATACTGAAGTAGAGCGCTGACTCTTGCAAATTAGAGCCGCGATCGCTGAGATTTACAAAGGGAATTGCATAATCTAGACGCAAGTTGAGTCGTTTAATTGGTTCTAGTATTACTCCTAAACCACCACCTGCTAAAAAGTTCTGATTGGGTAGCACGTTAAGATTTTTGGAGTTGTTCCAAACTGTGCCGAAATCGACAAAAGGAGCTAACTGAAAAATTGTCCGACCTTCTTCATTTCGTGCCATCACAAAGCGACTCTCCAAGGAAAGACGAATACCATTGTCTCCAGAACGTGCATTTTGACGGAAGCCGCGCACTGACTGCCCACCGCCAACTACAAACTGCTGTGATGGCAAAAGTGGATCGGCGGAGAGTTGAGTATCTAATGATCCAATCAAAACTGTGTCAGAGCCGAGAACCTGAACTCGCTGAATCTGTCCTAACCAGTTAAAGAAAGCCGCGCTAGGGGTAGTAACGAAAGTTGCTCCAAATAAACCCGTACCGAGACTAAACTGCGATCGCAATGACCAAACCCCTGACGTGTCACGACTGGTATAGTCTTGCCCAAACTTAAAGACACTGGTGCGGCTAGTTCCATCAGCTTCGGCTCCAATCCCAAACGGCACAGCAAGATCGTTAAATAGGAAGGTCTGACCTCTTTGATATTCGTAGCCTAGAGATAGGGCAAATTCTTCGCGCGGATTACGAATTAAGGGCTGACGATAGGTAGCGGCATAAACTTCAGTATTACCTCGAATATTAAAGGCATCAAAGGGAGACTGGGTAATGCGATAGTTACTAGGTGCAAATCGAAGTGAGACAGTTCCATTCATCGGATTGACAGGAATGCTGAAGCCAAAATCGTATTGGTTAGAGCCGCCTGTGGTGGTTCGATAATAATTGGCTGAGAAAACATCTCCCAATCCAAAAAGATTACGATAATTTAACCCTGCGCCTATGCGTTCAGAACCAACCGCAGGCGGAGAGAAGTTATCAAAACTGACAGAACCTGCAAGTTGGTTAGCTTCAACAACGGTAATCGTGAGAATACTCAAACCATCTTGACTACCTGCCTTGAGGCTAGCATCTACGCTTGTAAAATTAGGATCGGTACGCAGGAGACGTAGTTGATCTTCGAGGCTATTGGTGTTGAGGGGAGTACCAATTCCTAGTTCAGTTCGCGATCGCACGTAGTCAGGATTAACGGCATTAACACCAACTATTTCGATTTTTTCGACTTTTCCTTCCAAGACCTGAATCTTGGCAACGCCATCAACAATGCTTTGAGGTGTATATACAGCTTGAGAAGTGACATAGCCATTACTGACATAGAGCTGAGTAATGGCATTGGCGGCGGCTGTTAACTGCTCTTCCGTAACTTCCTTACCTTCAAGAGGCTTAGTGATAGGATCGAGTTTGTCGGCATAGAAAATGGTGCTGCCAATTACTTCAATTTTTGTAATTGGAATTGCTTGAGCGATTTGAGTTTGAGAAGTTTGGGTTTGAGCGATTTGAGTTTGAGAAGTTTGGGTTTGAGCAACTTGAGATGGAGAAGTCAGAGAAGAATGGGCTAAGTCTTGTGAGGAAATAGAACTAGTGGATAGCGAAGGCGTTAAATCTGGGGAAACTGGATTAGCGTTAGCCGATAATCCGCAATCTGCTGCTACTAATGCAAGGGTAGAAATCCCTAATAATACTGAGTAAATCCTTGCGAGATTGACCTTTGATTCCGCTATTTTTGGGCGCATAGTTCTTATTTTTACATTGATTCCTCACTGACAGTCAAAACGCTATCATATTTCGGTCTTAATTAAATGTTTTATTGAGATTTTATGGGAATATGGTATAAGTTCGTATTATAAAGCTTCAGTAAAAATTCTGGTGTGTAGTTGGAGATAATGATGAAGTCAGTTTTAAGAATGTTTTGGACAGCGATCGCTTTATCTCCAGCACTATTGCTGACAGCCCCAGTCACAGCCCAAACGCTTCCCATCACCGCTGCAACCGATGGAACTGGGACAGTGATATTGCCAAATGGACAGAGATTTGACATTACAGGCGGAACTCAAGCAGGCACAAATCTCTTCCATAGCTTTCAGCAATTTGGCTTAAATCAAGGGCAAATTGCCAACTTTCTCAGTCAACCAAACATTCAAAATATTCTCGGTCGCGTCGTGGGCGGCGATCCTTCCGTAATTAATGGAATTATCCAACTGACAGGCGGTAATTCCAATCTCTACATCATGAATCCCGCAGGGATTATCTTTGGGAATAATGCCAGTTTAAATGTTCCAGCTTCCTTTACGGCTACTACTGCTAGTGGCATCCAAGTTGGGAATAGTTGGTTTGGAATGAATACCAGTGCTAGCGATCTCCAAAATCTTACAGGCACACCCAATGCCTTTGCTTTTACTAGTCCGACAACTCCACTGACTCAAGACCAAACATCAGGCGTAATTCTCAATCAAGGAAATCTCACCGCTTCGGCAGGACAGAGTATTTCTCTAGTTGGTGGCATTGTCATTAATACAGGTTCAATCGCTACAGCTAATGGCACAATTAACATCGTGGCAGTACCCGATGGCAAGTATGTACGGATTACGCCTGAAGGTGGTGTGCTGAGTTTTGATCTTCCTATCGCCACTCAACAAGAATTGGGCAGTACCAAACCAATCACAGGAATTGATTTACCGAAATTGCTGGCAGGAACAGGGATTACTGCACCGACTCAAGCAGGAGAAGCGATCGCTACAGGTAATCTCACGGCAGCCAATATCAATGTCCTTGCCAATCGTTACAACACCACTCAAGCGTCTCTTAATGCCACCAATATCCAACAGGGTTGGAACTTTGTGTTTGTGGACAGCACCGTTAAAAATTATCAAACCTTACTGGATGGTGCTAATGGCGGTAGTAGTGTCACGGTGATTAATCCTGATCAGTTTGGGATTGCTCAAGTCACGGCAACTTTGGCTAGTGTGACGGGTGCAAATAGTTTGCATATTGTCTCTGAGGGGGATGCTGGTAATTTCTGGCTGGGTAAGGATTTTGTTAGTTCTGAGAATATTGCTAAGTATGCCAATGATCTTCAGGCTTGGAAAACGTCTTTATCTCCTGCGGCGAATATTTTGCTCTATGCCTGTAATCTAGCCAATGGCGATAATGGGGCGGCGTTGGTTCAGGCGGTGAAGAACTATACGGGGCATGATGTCGCGGCTTCAACCAATCGCACGGGGGCGGTGGCGTTCGGTGGTGATTGGAATCTGGAGTATCAGACGGGGCAGAGTCCTGCAACGGTGATTTTTAATGAAGCGGCGACCAATGCTTATCAGAATGTTCTAGCGATTTTTACGGTACTGAACACTAATGATACGGGCGCAGATTCTTTGAGAAATCAAATAGGGGCGGCTAATGCTGCCGCAGGTGCGGATGAGATTCGATTTGACCCAAGTCTCAATGGTATAGCGATCATCCTTACGAGTGGAGAGATTACAATTACCGAAGATCTTACGATTAGTGGCAATGGTCGCACCAATACAATTATTGATGGCAATGCTAATAGTCGCATTTTTAATGTTACGGCTGCTGTGCCTATCACCGTTGATGGTGTCACGATTAGAAATGGGAGAACAACAGGTGGTAATGGTGGTGGGATTAATAGCAATGGAGCTGTGACGCTCACCAATAGCACTGTGTCGCTTAATAGGGCTGATAATGGTAGTGGTGGGATTTTTGGCAATGGAGTGACGCTCACCAATAGCACTGTGTCGGATAATCAGTCTGGTCTTGGCAGTGGTGGTGGGATTCGGAGCAATGGAGCCGTGACGCTTACCAATAGCACTGTGTCGGGTAATATGGTTGGTAGTGGTGATGGTGGTGGGATTCGGAGCAATGGAGCCGTGACGCTCACCGATAGCACTGTGTCGGGTAATATGGCTGGTGGTGGTGGTAATGGTGGTGGGATTTTTGGCGATGGAGCCGTGACGCTCACCAATAGCACTGTGTCGGGTAATACGTCTACTGGTTTTGGTGGTGGGATTCGGAGCGGTGCCGTGACGCTCACCAATAGCACTGTGTCGGGTAATACGGCTCAGCTTGGTGGTGGGATTTTTAGCAGTGGAGCTGTGGCTCTCACCAATAGCACTGTGTCGGGTAATACGACTACTAATAGTGGTGGCGGGATTCGGAGCGATGGAGCCGTGACGCTTACCAATAGCACTGTGTCGAATAATACGGCTAATGGTGGTGATGGTGGCGGGATTTTTGGCAATGCCGTGACGCTCACCAATAGCACTGTGTCGGGTAATACGGCTACTAGTGGTTCTGGTGGTGGGATTCGGAGCGGTGCCGTGACGCTCACCAATAGCACTGTATCGGGTAATACAGCTAATGGTGCTGGTGGGATTTTTACCTTTGCAGCCTTGAATTTCACCAATAGCACTGTGTCAGGTAATACGGCTAATGGTGATGGTGGTGGGATTTTTGGCTTCAATGGCGGCACGATCACTAATAGCACGATTACCAACAATACTGCCGATGCCGACAACAATGGCACAGGCAATGGTGGTGGGATTTTCCGTAATGGCGGCACATTCACGATTACCAACTCGATTATTGCAGGTAACTTTGACCTAGGATTACAAGCTCCTGACTTAGGTAGTAATGCCGCAGGAGTAGGTTTTACCAATGGCGGCAATAACCTAATCGGCGCAAATGATGGCTTTGCCGCCACATTTGCCACTAGCGCCCTCATCGGCACGATCGCTGCTCCCGTCAATCCCCAACTCGCACCCCTTGCCAACAACGGCGGCACGACTCTAACCCATGCCCTCTTAACCAATAGCCCAGCCCTAGATGCTGGCAATAATGCCAATGCCCCAGTGGGTAACGATCAACGCGGCGCAGCCCGCATTTCTAATGGCACAGTTGATATTGGCTCATTTGAATCTCAAGTAACACCCACACCTACGCCTACACCCGCAATCACAACCACTAGCACTAGCACAACCACAACTAATCAAGTTGCCAATGGATTTGGTGGTGCGTTTCCTAGCCGTGAGAATTTAGAAGTGCGCTCTTCCAGATTAGACGAGCAAGATCTAGAGCTAAGTTTCTCACAGGTTCTCTGCCTTGATCCTTCCCTCGCCAATGCTCAGACTACTTCCATTTCTACCTGCCAAGGTAAATAGAATCCAATCAATTAAAAAAATAGAACAACTGGAGGGGCAGGTTTTGCAATCAATCTATTGCAAAACCTGCCCCTACGCATGATGGGTATATCCCATTTGATGACGTGGCGATCGCATACTTGACACACTATGCAGGTTTTTACCCCCCTCAGTCCCCCCTTGGAAGGGGGGAAGTCTGAGTTCTCCCCCTTCCAAGGGGGAGTTAGAGGGGGTTCTAGAATTTGGTGCATCAAGTATATTAATGCCTTTGATAATGAGGCGATCGCAATGGACTTATTGAGCTTGCGATCGCGCACTTCTCAAGTCTGCGATTTCTGGCAATCTCAGCCCCGTCGCCCGTGCGATCGCCTGATCATCCAGCATATCCAACAACTGCTCAGCCGTCTCTAGCTTAGCCGAACTCTTTCCCTGTTCTATCCCCCTTTTTATTATCTCCAACCCCTGTTTTTTTCCTTGCTCAAAGCCTTGTTTTTCAGCCTTGACAAGTGCATTGCGATAATCATGGATAAAAAATTCTTGATGTTCTAGATCGTCTAATTCTTCTGGCGAGAGATTACATACCCTTGCAAATTCAAACGCCTGCTTAATTTCTGGCACTAAATTCATACTCTCTGGCACAATATCCAAATCTATAGTGTGTCTGACAAAATATAACCACTTGTCCGCTAAGGTCTCTAACTCAGCGATCGCCTTCTTAAACTTTGGCAACTCCACAAACACTAGCTCAAGGTCATAGATCGGATAATCAATCAAAAAGTCTTTCTCTTTTAAAATAAATCGTGAAGTTAAGCGATCAATCTCTGGAAACATCTCAAAATCAGTAATTGTCAAGGCAATCACGGGATTTAGTGAGGAATAGGACTGTCCCAAACTAAGCTGAATGGAATAGGCTTTGGCGGCATTGTAAAGGATGCGCTTCTCAAATCCTTCGATATTCAATACCTGCATCTCGATAATTACACTTGTGCCGTTATCGAGCTTAGCTCTGACATCTAGATAGGTATCCTTAACGCCACGGATGCGCGGAGATAGGTAAGGATTAAGAATTTCTAATTGCGAGATCCTGCGATCGCCGCCATAAAGCAGGGCGTTGAGAAAACTGACCAAAACATCATGACTTTGTTCGGAACCAAAGATTTTTTTAAAGGCGAAATCAGTTTTTGGACTAATAAATCTCATCTGTTTCGGTTAAACATCTTTACTGTTATATTATCATTTTCCATTCGGCATAGCTTAAGCCCCAAATTATGATTCGTCTGCTTCGTGGACGAATCATAATTTGGAGCTTGGTTTTAATTGTGTTTGGCTACCTATAGCTGTTTCATGCGCTGTTGCCAACCTTGTTCCAAACCCTCTGCTAAAATTGGTCTCATCATTACAATCAACGCTATCAAGAACTGTGACCCCCCAACCTGCTATGAGTACAACTGAACTCCCCAAACAATATAACCCTCTCGAATCTGAAGCTAAATGGCAAAAATATTGGGAGGAAAGTGGTGTATTTGTAGCAGAGAGCCAAAGCGACAAAGAACCCTACTGCATCATGATTCCACCGCCCAATGTGACGGGCAGTCTGCACATGGGTCATGCCTTTCAAGAAGTACTGATCGATATTTTGATTCGCTATCACCGAATGCGTGGCTTTAATACTCTCTGGCTGCCGGGAACCGACCACGCCAGCATTGCCGTCCAGACTATTCTCGATAAGCAAATTAAAGCTGAGGGTAAGACCAATCAAGAGATTGGGCGCGAAAAGTTTCTCGAACGGGCTTGGCAATGGAAAGCCGAATCAGGCGGTAAGATCGTCTCGCAACTGCGAAGCCTAGGCGTATCAGCAGACTGGACAAGAGAACGCTTCACAATGGATGAGGGCTTATCTAACTCTGTTACCGAAGCCTTTGTCAAACTCTACGAAGCAGGCTTAATCTATCGCGGCGAATATCTGGTTAACTGGTGTCCCGCCTCGCAATCTGCCGTATCCGATCTCGAAGTTGATAGCAAAGAGATCAATGGTCATCTCTGGCATTTGCGCTATCCCCTCGCCGATGGTTCTGGACATCTAGTCGTTGCTACGACTCGCCCTGAGACGATGCTCGGTGATACTGCCGTTGCCGTTAATCCTGAAGACGATCGCTATAAGCACTTGATTGGTAAAAATATTTTATTGCCGATCATGAATCGCGAGATTCCGATTATTGCCGATCAGTATGTCGATCGCGAATTTGGTAGTGGTTGCGTCAAGATTACGCCTGCTCACGATCCTAACGACTTTGAGATGGGACAGCGCCATAGTTTACCGATGATCAATATCCTGAATAAGGATGGCACAATCAACGAAAATGGCGGCGAATTTCAAGGTCAAGATCGCTTTGTGGCGCGGAAGAATATCATCGCGAAACTGGAACAGATAGATTTAGTCGAGAAGATTGAAGACTATACCCACAGCGTTCCCTATTCTGAACGCGGCAAAGTCCCCGTTGAGCCATTATTATCAATTCAATGGTTTGTCAGCATTAAGCCACTTTCCGATTTTGCCCTAGAGAAATTTGACAAAGAGAACTCGCCCACCTTTGTTCCCGATCGCTGGGGTAAGGTCTATCGCGATTGGCTGATCAGGCTCAAGGATTGGTGTATCTCTCGCCAACTATGGTGGGGACATCAGATCCCTGCGTGGTACGCTCCCGACGGCACGATTTTTGTGGCAAAGACGGAAGCGGAAGCCTATGCCCAAGCTAGGGCGAAATTTGGCGATGATGTTACTCTAGAACGCGATCCTGATGTATTAGACACTTGGTTCTCATCGGGGCTATGGCCTTTTTCAACCTTGGGCTGGCCTGAACAAACTCAGGATTTACAGACTTTCTATCCCAATAGTGTTTTAGTTACAGGCTTTGACATTATCTTCTTCTGGGTGGCGAGAATGACAATGATGGCGGGGTATTTCACAGGTGAGATGCCTTTCCATACGGTCTATATTCACGGACTGGTGCGCGATGAAAACAATCAGAAGATGTCCAAATCTAAAAACAATGGCATCGATCCGCTAGTTCTGACTAACAAATATGGAACCGATGCGCTCCGCTACTCCCTCGTTAAGGAAGTCACAGGAGCGGGTCAAGATATCCGTCTTGATTACAATCGTAAAACTGACGAATCCACCACCGTGGAAACTGCACGCAACTTCGCGAATAAGCTCTGGAATGCTTCACGATTTGTAATTACAAATATCGCGAATTTGGAGAAGAGTGACCAAACTCTGCAAATGGAATATTTGGAACTTGCCGATCGCTGGATTTTGTCGCGCTACGCTCAGACGGTGTTACAAGTGCGCGAACAACTTGATGCCTATAGCATGGGTGAAGCAACGCGCAGTCTTTACGAGTTCTTCTGGGGCGACTTTTGTGACTGGTACATTGAGCTAGTCAAATCCCGCTTGCAGGAATCAGCCGATGCGCGATCGCGGCAAACAGTTCAGCAAACTCTGCATTTTGTCCTCGATGGAATTTTGCGCTTGCTACATCCCTTTATTCCCCATGTGACGGAGGAGATTTGGCAATTGCTGACCTATGGAACCAGTGAGCCATCGAGCGATCGCCCCGTTTTGGCAATTCAGGCATATCCCGAAGTCGATACTACTTACATCAATACGGAACTAGAAGAGCAGTTTGCGCTGCTAATTGGCACAATTCGCACGATTCGCAATCTACGGGTGGAGGCGGAGATCAAGCCCAGCGTTAAGGTGCAAGCAATCTTGCAGTCAGACAGCGATCGCGATCGCCAATTACTTTCCGAAGGACAAAGTTATATTCTTGACTTGGCAAGGGTTGAGTCTTTGCAAGTCTTAGCAACGGTCGATGCAGCGGCAACGGAAGAAGCGATCGCAGGGGTAGTCGGCACAGTACAGGCGATCGTATCGCTAGTCGGCGTGGTGGATATTGCTCAACTGGTCGCTAAGCTAGAGCGATCGCTCAAAAAACTGGAAGGAGCGATCGCTTCTACTCAAGGCAGACTAAACAATGAGGGCTACGTCAAAAAAGCGCCGCCCGATGTGGTGGCAACTGCCCGCGCCGAGTTGGAGGAATCTTTAAAGCAACAGGAGATTCTCAAAGCTCGTCTAGACCAATTGCAAGGCAAATAATTTTGGCATAACACCAAAAAAGCGAGGGGAGGCGCACTGCGCCTCCCCTCGCTTTTTTGGATTATTGGGATAAGATGCAAATACAATTTATTATATTTTTATTAAAAGTAAGCAAGGAAAAGCTATGCTGCAAACAACTTTTCAAAATATTGAAGAAAGCCTAAAGCAACTTCCCTATTCTTTACAGGTTGAAGTATTTCATTATATTGAATTTCTCAAGAGCAATTATGTGAAGCAAAGTGTGGAGGATTCAGAGATAAATCAAGCTAAAAAGCGTGATGGCTTTGGCATTTGGCAAGGAAAGATTTCAATGTCAGAAGATTTTGATTTGCCAATGGAAGAATTTGAAGAGTATATGTAAATATGAATATACTTCTAGATACGCATACATTCATTTGGTACATAGAAGGGAATGCGAAACTAACTCAAAAAGCTAGAGATGCTATTGAGATTGCAGGAGATAAAATATATCTGAGCATTATTAGTCTTTGGGAGATTGCAATTAAAACTGGCAAAAAACAGCTTACTCTTCAAAACGAGTTTGATGATTTATTAGATGTTTTAAATTCACTAGAAATTGAGATTTTAACAATTACATTTGCAGATACACAAATTTATAAAAACCTGCCTTTACATCATGGAGATCCCTTTGATCGCATGATAATTTCTCAAGCAATAAATAACAACTTAGCTATTGTCGGTTGTGATCAATCGTTTAATGATTATCCAATCCAAATATTGTGGAAGTGATGGCATTGGTTAGCTAATCGACGATGGATTTTGAAACGTCTATTTCACAAAGATAAACAAGCCATAAATACGTCAATCACGCTTTAACTATCCAGTCCCTTATTTTTTTGCTATGCCATCTCTCTTTCTGAGGTCAAAATTATGATCGCTTTATCTGATGATCACAAGCTGTCGCCCGATGAATATTTTGAATGGGAAGCGAATCAAGAGATCCGTTATGAATATATCAACGGCGATGTATTTGCGATCGCAGGGGGAACGATCACCCATAGTATGGTGGCGGCTAATTTGATTGCTTTGCTGCGTCCACATTTGCGTGGCAAAAACTGTCGGGTACTAGGTTCTGATGCAAAGGTGGGAATTTCACCTAGTGGTGAATTTTTCTATCCTGACCTATTAGTAACCTGTGACGATCGCGATCGCAATTCTGCTAAGGCAGTGTTTTATCCCAAGCTGATCGTTGAGGTGTTGTCACCTAGCACCGAGGCATACAATCGCGGTGGTAAGTTTGCCCGTTATCGGCAGTTATCTAGTTTGAGTGAATATGTGTTGGTTGGATCAGAAAGTGTTGGTGTTGAGGCGTTTCGGCTTAATGATCGGCGCAAATGGGAATTAACCCCCTATGGGGAAGCTGATTTGGTGCAGTTTGCCAGTATTGATTTTGAGTGCGCGATCGCCGCGATTTATGAAGATGTGGAGTTTTAATGAGTTTAGCTATGCTACGTGCTGGCTGAGCGAATCCAAAGCCCCTTTTAACTTATTTGGGACTACTATATGATTAGCAACAAAATCAGCACTTGCTCCATTTACTAAAAACTACCTATACCAATATCTAATATGTCAACTCCTGAAAACTTTAAAGAAAGATTTGTGGCGATCGCCAGTAAGCGAGAATTATTAGTCGAACTATCGCTCAAGGATAACTTGGGCAGTTTGAGTATAGATGTAATTCAGGCATTGGAAGAACTTGACGATCTGCTAATAGAATTGCGAAAAGTATTCCCAGATTGGCAACAAGACTAATCGCCATCACAGATTCTATGCCCCCGAAATTAACCTCCTTCCATAGCAAAGTCGATGTACAGCGTCAGGTCAAAATCCCGATGCGCGATCGCCTTAATCTAACAGCGGATATCTATCGTCCTAAAAATGTCGATACACCTCTGCCCGTATTGCTGATGCGTCTGCCCTACGGACGAGCGATCGCCTCGACCTGTACCTATGCCCACCCCAGTTGGTATGCCAGCCAAGGCTATATCGTCGTGATTCAGGATGTGCGGGGTTGCGGCACATCGGAGGGAGAATTCTATCCATTTGTTAATGAATATACAGATGGATTTGACACAGTGGAATGGTGTGCTAAGGAACTGGAAGGCAGTAGTGGCAAGGTGGGAATGTATGGATTTTCCTATCAAGGGGTAACGCAGTTTCAGGCGGCAGTGCAGCAGCCTCAAGGCTTAGTGACGATCTGTCCTGCGATGGCGACGGCGGATCTATATACAGGTTGGTTCTATTTTGGCGGTGCAGTCTGTCTAGATTTTGATCTGAATTGGGCATTACAACTCGCTCAAAACCGCGCATGGTATCTTCAACAAGAACCCCAAGCCAGCAACTTGTTTGCTGCCCAAAAGCAATCTAGTCAATGGTTAGAATCTGTACCGCTCAATCAAATTCCATTATTTAAAGATCCTCAGTTTGGGGATTTTGGGAAGTTCTTTTTTGATTGGATTGGGAATCCGCAAGCGGATGCTCCCTATTGGCAAAATCTCAATCCTCTCAGTTATTTCGATCGCTTTGATTTACCTGCTCTGCACATCGCAGGATGGGCGGATATTTTTATCGAAGCCACGATCAATACCTATCAAAAAGCCAAAGCTGCCACTACGCAACCTCAACATTTAGTGGTCGCACCTTGGCAGCATATGCCTTGGCTTCCCAAAGTCGGCGAGATTGATTTTGGTGAAAATGCAGTTTCTAAAATTGATCAATTGCAAGTAGATTGGTTTAATTTTTGGTTAAAGGGAATTGAGAATGGCATTAGCGATCGCTCTCCTGTCCAACTTTTCCTCATGGGCAAAAATCATTGGCTAGAGCTTCCCGAATTTCCTCAAAAAAATCCAAAAAATCTAAAAGAGCCAAGCACCAAAAATCTCTATCTCGCCGCCTCAAGACAACTCCAAACCCAATCACCAATCACCAATCACCACTTACCCGATATCTACGTCTACGATCCCCGTAATCCCAATCCCTCCACAAATTACGGCTTTTACGATCAGCGCAACGTGCATCAGCGTTGGGATGTATTGGTATATCAAAGTGATGAGTTAGAGGATAATTTAGCGATCGCAGGAGTCCCCGAATTTATTCTCTATGCGGCGACCACTGCGCCCGATACAGATTGGGTGATTAAGCTTTTAGACATTTATCCCGATGGCAGACAGATGCTAGTGTCGATGGGAGTCTTACGGGCGAAGTTCCGCAACTCTGCCGATACTTTCACCGAAGTTACATGGGTTGAGTCCGATCAAGTTTATGAATATCAAATTAAATTGCGTCCAACTTGTCAAAATTTTGCTGAGGGACATCGGATTGGTGTAGCGATCGCTAGTTCTGCATTCCCCTTGATCGAGCGCCACTCTAATACCAAGAAGTTACCATCAGAGGCAACTGTGAGCGATTTTGTCGAAGCAACCCAACAAATTCATTTCGGAACTCCATATCCTTCCCATCTGCAATTACCGATTTTGGTAGGGGCAGAGCATTCCTGTGACTAATTAGTAATTTCCACAGGTGTGAGCAACAGGAATGCTCTGCCCAAGATTTTATGCGGTCACAGATTCCTCTTTAACGGCGGAGAGGGCTTCGACTCCGCTCAGCCATCGCTGTACGGTGGCTGAGAGGAGTCGAAGCCCTGAGAGGAGTCGAAGTCCTGAGCGGAGTCGAAGCCGACAACTCATTTAGATGCTATGTAACTTCTCCATCCTCCATATTCAGTAATTTCTAGCTGGGTTTCGCATAAAAAAGGCTCTCCCAGCACCCCTAAAACTTCCTGACCATCGGCAAGTAAAACCTTACCGATCGCTAACCCCGCAGGCTCCGACAACAAAATTGTGCCAAGGGCATCGGCGCTCACCGACCAGACTTCTAAGGCGATCGCCTTGCCCATAGATTGATCTTGTTCTCCTACTCGCAACATCGCAGGATGGCGATCGCCAATTGACCATAGCCGATAAATTGGCGCAGTCAGATCTTCCCTCACAAAGACTGCCCCAACTTTTTGCAGATTATCATTTAGCTCTAGTCCACGCATCAAAGTTCCATTAACCGCAAACTCAATCATTTTTTTGATCACTATTTTTATTGATAGCTATATCTTAGGTTTAGCGGTTAGGATGTTGCTATTGTTTATTCCCTGTTGCATTTATGATTGTTCGCCCTCTCAAATTGCCACTACTCACTTGTTTAAGTGTACTGACAGCGATCGCCACGGTCATCTTTGGCATTTCGCAAGCAGATGCCTTACAAGTAATGCTCAACCCCAACAGCCCTGCCCTTGGCGAAACCGTATCTGTACTTATCGCCTCCGATACTAACGCAGCAGCCCCAACGGTATCAGTTAGCGGCAAGTCTTTCCCTGTCTTTGCCACAGCCACTAATCGTTGGCGAGCCTTCATCCCCACAACGCCTTTGGAAAAGGCAACGACGCGACAGGTAGTGGTCAGTGCCGACGGCAAGCAGCAAACAATGCCGATGAAACTACGCGATCGCCAATTTCCCACCCAGAGCATTTGGTTAAGCGGCTCAGGCGGCGGCATCGAGCCAACGGATTATGAATGGGATACGGTATCGGCTTTTAAAAAATTAGTTACTCCCCAAAAGTTTTGGAACGGTGCATTTTTACGTCCTAACGATGGCGAAATATCGAGCGTCTTTGGCGTAAGACGCTATTACAACGGTGAATTTGCCAATGACTATTACCATCGTGGCGTGGATTATGCAGGAGGCTATGGCTCACCTGTGGTTGCACCTGCCTCTGGCAGAATTAGTCTAGTCGGCACGGTCGCCCAAGGATTTCGACTGCATGGCAATACGATCGGCATCGATCATGGTCAAGGTGTACTCAGCATCTTTTTGCACCTCAGCAAGATCTATGTCAAAAATGGTGACTTTGTGAAGGCGGGTCAAGTGGTAGGAGCGATCGGTTCCACAGGAGCTTCGACAGGTCCTCATTTACATTGGGGACTGTATGTAAATGGCGAAGCCGTTGACCCTGTACCTTGGCGCTATGCCGCGATCGATTAATCTCCAAAAAAAGAAGTGCGGCGCAAAGCGCCGCACTTCTTTTTTTTGGAGAGATCATAGACAGTTCAGATAAAAAATAGGGCTTCGACTCCGCTCAGCCATCGATATAGGGTGGCTGAGCGAAGTCGAAGCCTCTTCAAATTTATTTAAAGCTACTATGAGTTTGATATAGCCATTTTTGCGCCAGTTGCACGGAGCAAAAATAGCGTGAAGTTAAGGAATTAAGGGAATAGTTTTGCTGCGCGTAAACTGCTCGTAAGCAGATTCTAAATTAAGAGGATAGAGTCCCTTAAATTTAAAATCTTTGTAAAGATCGGGAACCCTTGCAAACTGTTCGAGTACCTGTTCCTTCGATAAAACTTGAGCCTTCCATTCCAAAGCTTGACGCTCTAAAGCGCTAAAATAAGCCTGTTGTGCCTGTAGACCCTTCACATCAGTCACATCACCATGTCCGGGAACTATTTGTGCTTCGGGATAGGTGGCGGTGAGACGATAGAGACTACCCTGCCATTGGCGCAAATCACTATCACCAGTGAAAGGAATTCTTTGATTGAATACCATATCACCTGTAAACAGAACCTTGGCATCGGGAACATAGGCAACTAGATCCGTACCTGCGGAATGTCCATCCACACGCTCAATCCTAACTAGGCGATCGCCTAACCAGAGATCGGTCTGACTATTGATAATTACGTTAGGAGGTGTGATGCCACCTGTATTATTTTTACCGCTTTGGATATATTCACGGATCACGCCGCGTCCCATCACAGGGATGTCCATCTTCACAAAAGTGGAGTTGCCGCCTGTATGGTCAGCGTGATAGTGGGTATTCAAAACGTGCTTGATTGGCTTATCCGTCAAAGACTTTGCCGTCGCCATCATCAGTTCGGCTAGCTCAGGGGTTTGGAAAGGATCGATAATCAAAACACTATCGCTGCCGATCACAATTCCACCATTACAGATTGCCAGCGCAGGAGATGCGGGTGGAAAATCTGTGCTAGCAATGAGAGCATAAATGCCTTGAGCAACTTCCTTTAACTGTAAACCTGCATTTTGGAGGCTGACGGTAGCGACGGTAGTCGGTGAGGCTTGGGCAAGAGTTGGTTGGTTTTGCGGCTGATTCTTTGATTCCGCAGGCATCCAGCCATTACCTAAGGTGATGGACATTACAGTGGCGATCGCTGCCAATAGAAATGCCAGAATATGATTAATCTTCGGCTTTTTCAGCATTTTGATTTCTTAGAGCTAGATTGTAGAGCTAGTTTTTAGAGCTGATTTTGCAGCTTTTGTCCTTTTAAACTATCACTAAAATCACCATAGGTTTTTAACCTGATCGGGTTAACCTGTCTGTGTGGGGTGCAAAAAGCTCTGCTTGCAACACAAAACTAGAAAGCAAAGGACGGCGCGGCATGTCGCCTCTCGTTTTTTTGGTTTTAATTTGTACTAATTAGTTCATGCTTTGTGATGGCAATTAGGAAGTGCACGCGAATTAGGTTAACTTTGCTAAGCTTAATACCAAGTTTCTCAAGTTCAGTAGCCCTAATAAATTGATCAACCCACTTGAACTCATCAAATCCCGTAAATTACCGAAAATCACATCAATTGCCTACGTTCTGGTAGGCATAGCTGTATTTGCGATGAATGGGCATCTTGATAGTCATCCATACCTGCAAATTTACCTAGTTCTCTTAGAAGCAAAACTTGGTATTGTCTTTGTATATTTGCTCAGCAAAACAGTTCATAAAAAAGCATAGCCAAATCACGGGAGTGACAAATAAATAATTTATGAAAAGCAGAACTAGCGCAATTCTTTGGTGCTTCTTTTTGGGAGGTTTTGGCGCACATCGATTTTATCTGGGGCAAGCAGGATGGGGAATCCTTTACATATTGTTTTTTTGGACAGCTATCCCTGCCTTTGTTGCCTTCATCGAATTCATCATGCTGCTATTGATGTCTGACAATGAGTTTAATCGCAAATTTAATGGCAATATGCCTCAAGCTACAGCATCTGTGAGGGATTCCACTGCTGCCCTCAGTGATCTCAAGCGCCTCTACGACGAAGGAGTCCTCACGGCGGAAGAGTATGAAGAAAAGCGTAAAAAGTTACTCAAAAATATTTAAACCACTAACATTTAAGTAGTCACGCTCAAGGAGTGCGGTGAAAAATTATGTCGCAACCTTCATGGTTTGATCAAACACCTGCTTGGGTTTGGTGTTCCTGTATTCCTCTGTTTGGTGGGGGCGCGATCGCCTATGCAGGGGTGAAGTCTAGCTCACATGTTTGGATTGGTGTCGGTGCGGGTTTTGTAGCGGCGGCATTTATTGCTTCATCGATATCGCCGATCGCAATTAACATCATCTGGATTTCCCAAGTTGTGACAGCATTTGCTCTCAAACGGGAATATCTTGTCCGCACCTATCCCAGATCCTTAGCATTACCTGAAGAACCTAAACTATTTGCCGCGATCGCTGCTCATCGCCCCAAGGTAGATATCAATAGCTGCTCTAAGAACGATCTTGTGAATGTATTAGGCTTACCGATTGTCTATGCTAATGATATTGAGTTGCTGCGTAATGAGGGGCATATTTTTACAAGCTTAGAAGAACTAAACCAGCTTCTAGAGATCCCCAATGCCACGCTAAAAAAAATTGAGCCAATGGTGATCTTTACCTATGACTATCGACAAGAGTCTGGTTACTCTTGGAAGCGAATGAATCGGATGTCTGTCGATGAGTTGATTGCGGTGGGCATCGAGCCGCGATATGCGATCGCGATCGCCGAGGAAAGACAAAAGAACGGCGAATTTAAGTCGATCATGGATATCAAGAAGCGGACTGGCGTTCCCGTCAGTGCCATTCAACACCTAACCTAAATATTGATGCTCTAATCCATAAAGAATTATAAAAGCGTTGCTTTGCAACGCTTTTATAATTCTTTATGGATTTCAAGTCGGCGCAAAGCGCTGTATACATTTGTTCACACATTATCTGTTCATAGAGATTGATTGCATAATTATTCGCAGTAACTAAATCATCAATCACCAGTATTCATCCAATGGCAACTTGGCAAGCTATATTCACGCTCAGTGTATTTTGCAGCGTGATTTTTCTTCTGATTACTGAGTGGATTCACTTCACAGTCGCCGCTTTTTTGGGTGCATTGTTTTTGATCGTGGGAAATGTACTGACCATGCCCGAAGCCTTGGCATATATCGGCAAAAGTCATGGCACTTTAGGATTATTTTTTGGCGTAATGGTCATGGTGAGAGCCTTTGAACCAACTAAAGTTTTTGAATATCTAGCTACTCAGATGGTAATCCTCGCTAGGGGTAGAGGCGATCGCCTGTTATTGGGGATCGTCGCCCTCACTACCCCAATCTGTGCCATCCTACCCAATGCCACCACCGTAACATTGCTTGCCCCATTAATCCCCCCTATAGCCCAAGAAATCAGCGTTGATTTTGTACCATTGCTAATTTTGATGGTACTTGTAGCAAATAGTGCAGGCTTACTAACCCTTGTCGGCGATCCCGTCACCTACATCGTTGGCGATGCCATCAATATGAGTTTTGTCGATTACTTATTGCAGTTAAGTTTTGGTGGAGTAATTGCCATAGGCGTAATCATCGTCACTCTACCATTCCTATTTCGCAAAATTTGGCGCAAGAAGTTAGAAAACCTCGAAAGCCTGCCAAGTCCTCAGATCAATCATCCAAGGACGCTCTTTGTTGGGGCAATCATTACTGCCTTTGTCTTGATATTTTTTATAATTGGCGAATCCTTACCAATTCCCGTGTCTCCAGCAACCGTCGCTCTTCTAGGTGCAGCCCTTGCAATGCTGCTAGCACACCATAGCAAAATTGACTCAGTACAACATATTTTGCGCGATGTAGATTGGAGTACTTTGATTTTTTTTATGTGTTTTTTTGTGTTGATTGGTGGACTTGAGAAAACAGGTGCTATTGCGGGAATGTCGGGAATTTTGGCGCTGGTTTTAGGTAAAAATATTGTGCTTGGCTCGATTATTCTCATCTTTTTTGTTGGCTTAGTCTCTAGCGTTGTCCCGAACATTCCGCTAGTGGTGGCGATGGTTCCCCTGCTCAAGCAATATGTGGTGAATGTGGGCTTGGCAGGGGCGGAGGTGCTTGACCCTAACTTTTTGGGACAGCTTCCAGATGCGGTTCTGCCCTTGTTTTACGCGATGATGTATGGTGCGACTCTTGGCGGTAATGGAACGCTGGTGGGAGCTTCGGCAAATATTGTGGCGGCAGGGATTGCCGAACAGTATGGGCGCAGAATTTCCTTTAAGAGCTTTTTAAAATATGGCATCCCGACGATGATCTTGCAGTTAATCGTGGCGGCAATTTATGTAAGTGTGCGATTTTTGCTGTTTGCACCAAGTTCTAGCTAGAAAAAAGCCTTGCTTCATACGGCTTTTTTTATTGATTAAAGTTCGGTAGGCATTTCCCAGACAGCAAGAGTTTTATCTTGGCTACCGCTAACTATCCGCAAATTATTCGGCGTGAGAATAATCGTCGTCACGAGATCAGTATGACCAGTCAAATTCCAAAGCAAAGACTTAGTTTGTAAATTCCATAGACGAATCGAGTTAGTTTGATCTTTGCCGCCGCTTAAGAGATATTTACCATCGGAAGTTAAGGCGATCGCACTAACCTCCTCCTCTTGGGTACTAAGACTAAATACCTGCTTGCCTGAGGCAATGTCCCAGCCGCGAATCAGGCGATCGCCGCCAGCGCTAATCACTTGTTTGCCATCGGGCGTGAATAAGACAGTATTGATTTCGGAATTTACGCCTGCATTCGCGCCGCCGAGAGTTTGCAGGGTTTTACCTGTCTGCACATCCCAAATTTTGATCGTTTTGTCGCGGCTGGCACTGGCAACTTGTTTTTGATCGGGTGAGAGCGCCACACTCAGCACCTTATCAGTATGTCCCTTAAGCGATCGCCTGAGTTTGCCTGTGGAGATCTGCCACAGATTCACGTTCTGGTCATAGCTGCCACTGACTAACAAATCGGCTTTAGGGGCGATCGCCAAACTATTGATCAGATTGGTATGACCGCGCATAGTGCGGATCACTTTGCCTGAAGCAATATCCACAATCCGAATATTTTTGTCGAGTCCTGCGGTCACAACTTGCTGATCGGATAGAAATACGACCGCGCGTACCCATCCTGCTAAATCTCGAAACTCGTACAGAGGAATAATCCGCTCTGTGGCGATCGCCCAAATTTTGACCATGCCATCATCGCTAGCACTGGCTAACCTTTGGCGATTAGGACTAAGGGCTAGACTCTGGATCGCATCCGTATGTCCCGTCAAAAAGCGGGTTGGCACAAGGCGATTTTGACGAAAGAATGTTTGGGGCAATCCCAAATCCTCAAGGTTGCCACCCAGTGCCGACAGCCTGATCGCCATGCCCATGCTCAGCCCCACAACACCTGCAATGATCACCCCAAAAGTTAGAAGAATCGGCGAATGTGGTCTACGGGCAGATTCTTGGATCGATTTTTTGATTAGCTTGCGCTTGGCTTGACGCTTATGGGCGGGGATCGTTTGATCAATGCGCTCAATCTCCTTGAGAATGCCTAAAATCGAGGCGCAATTGAGGGGGCGATCGCTCGGTTTTTGGGAAATCAAGGCATCAACTAGATCGGCAAATTCTTCAGAAATATCAGGTGCTTGCGATCGCCAGTCCAGCAAGTCGAGTTCAGGGTTATACATATCAAGGGGATATTTGCCCGTAACCAAATGGATCATCGTGCAGCCTAGGGCATAAAAGTCCGACTGCGGCACAGCAAAGCCCTTTTCCTGCTCTGGCGCAGTGTAACCCACCGAACAAATACTGGTGACTCCCTGCACACTCCCCACCTTAGCCAAGTAAGTATGGGTCGCCTCCCGCGCCGTTCCAAAGTCGATCAGCACCAACTGTCCCGACGGTGACAGCATGATATTCGCGGGTTTAATGTCGCGATGAAAATACCCCTTAGCATGAACCAAAGTCAGAATGTCTATTAACTGCCGCATCCAAGCGATCGCCCGTTTTTGAGCGATCGGCTGATTTTGGCGTTGATGAATCCATTGTTCAAGATTTAGCCCCTCGATTTTTTGCATGACGATGCCATGCAGCATTTTGCCATCGGCGAGATGGTGGTGGATATACGCCTCAATCTTGGGAATCCCCGCATGTTCAATCTTACCTAAGACAAAGGCTTCCTGCTGAAACAGCGACACCGCCTTACTATCTTCATTCAAATCCTGCTTGAGAATCTTGAGAATCTTAGACTCACCTTGGGGATTAATCGCTTCATAAACTACTCCAAATCCCCCTTTATCACTCAATAGCCTAGTCACCCGATAGCAACCATCAATCAATAACTCTGAGCCACAGCCTAAACAGTAGGAAGTTATCTCACCCTTAGAATTCTCAGGACTAGGACAAATCGGATTAATACATAGCACCATGGCATTTGAAAACTTACCATTCTAGACTTACTATATCGTTAGGTCAGTCAATTTGTCGCAAGGCTCTATCAACAAACATTAAGCATGATCGAATACATCACGACTCTATTTATCTATGCGGCAATTTTTGCACTATTTAGTCTCGGACTCAACTTGCAATGGGGATTTGCGGGTTTAGTCAACTTTGGTCATGTTGCCTTTATGACCATTGGCGCTTACACAACGGTTTTGCTCAGTTTGGCGGGTGTCCCTTGGTGGATTGCCTTTATAATCGCCTCGGCGATCGCAGGAATCATGGGTGTCCTCATCGGCAGCAGCGCTCTCAAGCTGCGTGAAGACTACCTAGGCATCGTCACCATCGGCGTATCGGAGATGATCCGCCTGATTGTGAATAATGAAGAATGGCTAACCAAAGGCACTAGAGGCGTGCAAGACTTTCCCTTACCCTTAGTAAATCTATTTCCCCGCACTTACTATTCCTTTGTCCTGATAGCCTTGCTATTAGTGGTTTTGGGCTTTGTGTATTGGCGCTTAGAATCGTTGGTGCGATCGCCTTGGGGTAGAGTCCTCAAAGCGATTCGCGAAGATGAAGAGGTGGCAAAGGCTCTCGGCAAAAATGTTTTTTGGTATAAGTTACAAGCCTTTGCGATCGGTGGTGCGATCGGTGGCATGGCAGGTTCTTTTTATGCTTGGCAGCTAACCACCGTTTATCCTGAAAACTTCATTCCTGCGCTGACATTCCAAGCATGGACAATTGTGACCATCGGCGGTGCGGGAAGTAATTTGGGTGTGTTACTTGGTGCAGTCATCTTTCAGTTTTACAATGCTGCGCCGAGGTTTTTGCCTGAGTTACGCGCCGATGGCGGCAAGTTTGAAGCGATTCAATTAATTTTAATTGGCTTGACTCTAATTATCTTGATGCTCTGGCGACCACAGGGACTTCTCGGCGATAAAAAAGAGTTAACTCTCAATCGCTAAACATCCCAGCAAAAAGCCGCGCTAAGCGCGGCTTTTTATGTTTTGCCTAAATTTAAGTACAGGACAAAAATAGTTGATGGGTAGGGGCAGAGCATTCCTGCGACTAGTTAGCCATCTTTCTAGATTGCATCAACAGGAATGCTCTGCCCAAACTTTTCTCGGTTACAGATCCCTTGGCAATGGTGAAGAGGGTAGAGCATTGGCAATAAAAAACTATGATCAGAATTAATGAAACAGTTATGCCAATGCTCTACCCCTACGCAAATAATTACGCAAACAATGTTGGTAAATTTTGGGCTTGTACTTATTGCCTAGAGCTAATTAGTACTTAGGAATCGAGGTGTCAACTTGATCGCTCCAAGCGTTGATCCCGCCTTGGACATTGATCCCATCAATGCCCGCTTGCTTGAGAATCCCCAACGCCTTCATTGATCGCCCACCCATCTTGCAATGGGCAATTAATTTTTGACCATTGAGCAGAGACCGAACCTTCTCCACCCCATTACCATTCTCAATCTCTGGCAAAGGAATCAGCACCGTATTCGGAATTTTGCCAATTTCCCATTCATTAGGATTACGCACATCAATAATCAAGTACTCTGATGCCTTGGTATCAATGATTTCCTTCAGTTCCGTTACCGTAATCTCAGGAATTGCTTGTTGTGCTTCCATTTCTGTTGCCTTCTGTTGAGGAATACCGCAAAACATTTCATAATCAATCAGCTTCTCAATCACAGGACGCACTGGATTGGGGCGCAGCTTTAGCTCACGGAAGGACATCTTCAAGGCATCGTAAAGCAACAAGCGTCCACTGAGGGTATTGCCCTGTCCGAGAATAATCTTTACAGTCTCCGTTGCTTGAATTACACCAATGATCCCCGGTAAGATTCCCAAAACGCCACCTTCAGCGCAGGAAGGGACTAGACCGGGAGGTGGTGGCTCTGGATAAAGATCTCGGTAGTTAGGCCCACCTTCGTAGTTAAATACGGTGGCTTGACCTTCAAAGCGGAAGATCGAGCCGTAGACATTGGGCTTATTCAGCAGGACACAGGCATCATTAACTAGATAACGGGTGGGGAAGTTATCAGTGCCATCGACCACAATGTCGTAGGGAGCCATGATCTCTAGAGCATTGGCTGAGGATAGATGCGTGTTGTACAGATCAATCTGGCAATAGGGATTGATCTCCAAAATCCGCTCTTTGGCAGATTCAATCTTGGGTTTACCAACAGTGCTAGTGCCGTGAATAATCTGACGTTGAAGGTTAGAGGTATCCACCACATCAAAGTCCACGATACCGATGCGTCCGACACCTGCGGCGGCGAGATATAGCAACAAAGGCGCACCTAAGCCACCCGTACCAATGCAGAGTACACTGGCGGCTTTGAGGCGTTTTTGTCCTTCTACGCCCACCTCAGGCAAGATCAAGTGACGCGAGTAACGCTCGTAGTCATCTTGGGTGAGTTGAATTGTATTTGGGTCTGGATTGAGCATGATTAAGTGAATCGCACTTGGGAATGGCGCTTAGATAGTTCTAAAACAGAAGCTCTAGAACAGAGCGTTGTGATCGGGAACGGTTACTACAACTTACACCAAAACACAAAATGGTTAAGCCATTTTGTATGCTGCTTGTGTTGAGTTTTATATTTCTATTGTAGATATCTAGTTTACGCTTTATTGGGTGTTGTATCGTTATGGCAGTTACGCTCGTTTCCTGTGCCAGATTAGTCGCGATCGCGATATCCACCTTTCCTAGCGATTACCAAAAATTTACAAAAATTTAGATTTAGTCTAAATTCACGGAGTATCACCGAATTTATGGATATGCCTTACATCTATTACATTCCCATCTATCCTGACGATGACAACTGCGAAACCCTGATGCACCTATTTGCAGGTAACCCTGGTTTAGATACCGAAATTATTACCCTGTTGGAAACTCTAGATCAGCGTGAGCAAGCAGGTGAAGCCGTAGACTATGTTCACGAACTAGAGTCCCAAATTGGCTTACAAAGAGTGCCTGTACGCTATTTACCGCGCCATCGCGATCGCGCTGTACCGATCATGACCTAGATCAAAAGCGAATGGCGGCGCATCGCGCCGCCATTCGCTTTTTGGGTTTTTAACTGGCATACTTTTGGGGTGATATCCTCACTTTGGCGAATTTCTGTAAGCTTGAACAAGATTGTAAAATGAGACTAGAAGTAAGTTAACCAGAGCATTAGTCATGGCATTTTTTGATTCTGAAATTGTTCAACATGAAGCTCGTAATCTATTCCAAGATTATCAAGCCTTAACGCAGTTGGGGGGCAGTTATGGCAAGTTCGATCGCGAAGGTAAAATTCTCTTCATTGAAAAGATGGAAGAGATGATGGATCGCTACAAAATCTTTATGAAGCGATTTGAATTGTCCGATGATTTCATGGCGCAGATGACCCTAAAGCAGTTAGAAAATCAACTTGGCAACTTCGGGATCACGCCGCAGCAAATGTTTGACCAAATGAATTTCACCCTTGAAAAGATGAAGGCGGAATTAGATAGACAACCTTAGCAGAAACCGTAAGGGCAATTCATGAATTACCCCTACGGTTTGCGCTTTGTAAATTGGGGACGGGCGATCGCGATGACTCCGCGCACTTGCATATTTTGATGTTCTAAAGTGGCGATCGCCTCACGAATGGTTGCGCCTGTGGTGTAGATATCATCAAAGAGCATCACTTCTGGAATCTTGCCTAAGAATTTAGATTGCACCGCAAAGGCTTGCGAAAGATTTTCTTGGCGCTCTCTAATGGTTTTAGTTTGCATTTGCGCCTTGGTATCTTTTACCCTCTGTAATAGTGGGCGACAGGGCAAATTAGCAAGGTCACAAAATTTCTTAGCAGCCACCTCCGCTTGATTAAATCCCCGTGATTTGAGCTTATTAGCATGAAGGGGAATTGGCACAATGGGGATGCGAGCCTTGGGGAAAGTGTGCCGATGATCTTGATAGCGTGAGGCAATTTGAACAGCGATCGCCTCCATGATTTGCGGATGGTTGTCGTACTTACAAGCAGCGATCGCCCGTTTTAATGCGCCGTCATAAATGCCCCAACTGTATAGAGGAATGGTAGGACTAATCGGGCGATCGCTTTGCAAAAATTCTGGTGATTGGCAAGCAGAAATCTGGCGATCGCAGTCTTTGCACAAAACTGCCTCCGCGGGTCGCTGACAGAGTGGACAGTTAGCCTGCCATAGAGAGTCGCCAATTGAGTTACCAATTGTATTTGCTATGCGTTGAAACCACTGCATATAGACAGGTTAGATAGAGAATATAGGGCTTCGACTCCGCTCAGCCAACGTATTTAGAGATACAAAACATAGGGATTCGGCTTCGCTCAGCTAGCATATTATTGGTGGCTGAGCGGAGTCGAAGCCCTGTTTTTTATTCAACGGTGACGGATTTGGCGAGGTTGCGGGGCTGATCGACATCAAGACCACGATGGGCGGCGACATGGTAGGACAGCAATTGCAAAGGGATAACCGTCAGCACAGGTGAGAAAATCTCATCAACGACGGGAATCGGCAAAATGTAATCAAAAACCTCATGGGCGGCGGGATCATCAAGGGGCGCAACCCCGATCAGCTTGGCATCCCTTGCCTTTGCCTCTTGAGAATTGGATAGAACTTTTTCATAGACTAGACCGGGGGTAGCGATCGCCACCACAGGCACATCTTCATCGAGCAACGCGATCGGTCCATGCTTCATTTCCCCTGCGGGATAGCCCTCAGCGTGGATGTAGCTAATTTCCTTGAGTTTGAGGGAGCCTTCGAGAGCGATCGGGAAGTTGATCCCGCGACCAAGGAAGATAAAGTCCTTGGTATGGGTAAATTGGCGCGATAGATCCTCGATGTAGCGTTCTTGACCTTCGAGAATCCGTTCCATATAGGCGGGAAGTTGCCGTAATCCTTCGATCAATTCCTGCGCTTTTTCCTCACTCAAATTATCCTTAGTTAAACCAAAGTCGATCGCTAGTAAATAGAAAACTAACAACTGCGTAATAAAGGTCTTAGTTGCCGCAACCCCAATCTCAATCCCCGCCTGAGTATCGATTACGGCATCGGCAACCCGCCCAATCGTGCTTTCAACACGGTTAGTAATGCCTAAACAGCGATCGCCCCTTGATTTGGCTAGCTCGATCGCTGCGAGGGTATCGGCGGTTTCACCCGACTGAGTAACGCCAATTACTAAGGTGTTAGGCAAAATCGGTGGTGGGGCATAGCGATACTCCGAGGCGTATTGAACAGTTGTGGGGACTCCTGCAACCTGCTCTAGCAGATATTTACCCACGAGGGAGGCGTGCCAACTGGTTCCACAGGCGAGAATTTCCACGCGCTCAATTTTGCTAATAAAGTCCTTGGGCAGTTCTAAATTAATTTGATTTGTTTCACTGACATAGCGAGCGAGTCCACTGCGAAATACCCCCGGCTGCTCGTAGATTTCCTTGAGCATATAGTGCTTGAATCCCTGCTTCTCCACCATCGTCGGATTCCAGTTCAGGGTTTGCGGACTACGGCGGAGGCGATCGCCTTTGGCATTAAAAACCTGTACGCGATCGCGGGTAATTCTGGCAATTTCGCCATTTTCAAGGGAAATCACGGTGCGGGTGTAGGCGACTAAGGCAGGGGTATCAGAAGCGCAGAAATTCTCGTCTTTACCAATCCCAATTACCAACGGAGCCTGTTGCCGCACCACGATCAATTCGTCGGGATAGTCGGCATGGATGACGGCGATCGCATAGGCTCCTTGTAGCTTCTCGACGGTGAGGCGGACGGCTTCAAATAACACCGAGGGCGAATTTTCAGGGACGATATTGCCTTGCTTGTCTAACTGGGTTAAAAATTCGGCGATTAGGTGGGGAATGACTTCGGTATCGGTTTCACTGACGAAGATATGACCGAGGGCTTTGAGTTCCGTCCGCAGCAGGTGGTAATTTTCGACGATGCCATTTTGGACGACAGCAAGATTGCCCGTAGTGTTGGTGTGGGGATGGGCGTTATGTTCTTCGGGCTTGCCATGAGTCGCCCATCGCGTATGTCCGATGCCAATGGGAGCGGCGGGGGCAGTATCGGTAAGCAGTTTTTCTTCTAGCTGAATTAATTTACCCTTGGCACGCACCCGATGCAAACTGCGATCGCCAAGGGGAATCGTAGCAACCCCTGCGGAGTCATAGCCGCGATATTCGAGCTTACGCAACCCTGAGATTAAAACTTCGTTTGCTGAACGATGTCCGATATAGCCAACAATTCCACACATAAGGTCAAGCCGAGAAGTACTGTGACTATGTTAACGCTAGTTCGGGATCAGAGACAAAGCACAATCTAACGCAGTGTTAGACTATCTTTACAATAAAGCTTCAACTCCAACGCAGTATCAGGTGGCGGTTAACTTGGGGCAATATTTTGCCATAACTCGGCTGCAATAAATCTCGATAGATGCCCCACATTTGTTGTTGCAACTACAACCTCTGGAACTCCAAGAGTTATAGCTTGTGCCGCCAAAATCATATCACCGTCAATTGTTTTGTCACCTGCTGTTGGTTGCCCTTGCTGACGAGCTTCTGCCCAAAGTTTTGCAGCTTGGCGCATGGCAGCCGTTGTAATTGGAAAATACTCAATCAACTTGGCTAAATCATCTAGACGAGCAATACCTTTTATCTTATTTGCTCTCAATAATTCGCGGCGAACCTCATAATCAGCAATTTCTGGAATTATAGTACGACTACCTGATTTGATGTGAGTTTGAAGCCAATGGGCGCAACTTTCACTTTCAGGAGACAACTTTGGATTAGTGATTAGACCAAGTGGTCCTGAATCCAATATTATAATTCTGCTCACCAAGTTACACCCTTCATTTCAATTGGGAACAGTTTCCGCTCAGAAAAACGATCTTCATCCAATGCATGGATCAAGTATTGACCTGTTTCTTGTTGTTCATTATCGTCTTCGTCATCTATCCAAGACTGGATTAGATTAACTGCCTTGGTTTGTTTTTGTCTTAAAGAAATAAAGCTTGTTAAAAGCTGTAATGTCACAGATTCAATTGAAATACCTTTTTGGTTGGCTTCCTGTAATAGATATTGCTCAACTTCTGAGGGTAGGTTAAGAGTTAAAGTCATAGATTTTCGTGAGCTTGGGTTGCGATTCCTTCTCAAGATTCTAACATTAGGATTTTGCTCATGATTATTTCAATAAAAACAAGGTGCGTTATATTTCATTAACGAACCCTACAAGATTGGCGATCACACTAGAAAAGTTGTACTCAACAGACGCAGATAATCTTTAGATAACCCGATTGTGTTGATACATTTCGGTGTAGCGTGATTATTAGGAGACGTTATTCTTCTTTTTCTGAATTTGATACTCCTTAGTTTCAAATAGAAAATCGCAGAGAGTCTTAGCAGAATTAACTGCTAATTTTGCATGATGTTCTAATGGCTTATACGAAATAACATGAGAATCACTCATCGTATTTCGTAAAGTAGCCAAACCAGAAACTGTGCTTGTTAATCCAGATAAAATTTGTCTTAGACATTCTGCAAGGTTCTCTTGTCCTGGTGAAAGATTTAAGTGCTTTTGAACTCTTTTATATAGCTTTGGCAGATTGCCATCATATTCAGGTGGGTTCGGATCAAATTCTTTCTCAATCGCTGATAGAACTGCTTCGATGAGAGATCGTGCATTGGTAATTGCACCATCGAAATCTCCTTCACCAAGCTTCTTATCACACTTCTTTATTTGTTCGTCAATAAAGATATGCGTTAGTTCACCTGAATTTTCATAAGGATGCGATAACTCGATTGGAGAACCATTCAATTTGTATACATCCCACCTCTTCCCTGAAGGTCTCAATTCATAATTATCAAACTCAAGAAACTGGTTAAGATGTTCGACTGCAACATTAATATCAGTTTCTTTGAAGAGGAAGTGGCGAGGGTCGAGAGCCGCAACAAGAATATCTTTTATGGTTGGTGTGCCGTTAAATTCGCGCAGCTTCTCTTCCGCATAATACCAACGGGAAGGAAAACCGCTTTCATAAGCCTCCTTTGAACCAAATTGGTTGAAGAACAAAACCAATTGTGAACCAGTTCGATATGGCGATCTTCCTCCATCTCCAGTGATAATCGAACCAAGAGCCGATATTGTGTGTTCTGACAGTTTCAACACTTTAACCCAATCTTTACTACTCCACTCAAATATTCTAAAGCACCAACCCGAGCAAAATTTGAGTCTCCTGTCTTGGCATTAGCCAGAATTTTTCTGCATGATCAGCTACTTAGCGTGTTAGCCCGTTAGTTCTGTTGCTTCACCAATACCATGACTCGATTAACGGCATCTTGGACAAACATTTTTAGAAATTCATCGCGGCGATTGAGTTGAAATTGACGCTGCACCACTTCGGCAATACCGCCATCACCCCAATCGCGATCGCGGCTGAAATATTCGATAAAGCTCTTACCCGCAATCCTTGTCAGGTAGGCGGCTGTTACTGACTGGATTGTGGCTTTGAGGACTAAACCGACGACGGTTACAGAAATCACGGTGGTGATTAATTGGACTACGCCCTTAACGATACCGAGGCTAACAAGGGTGCGGGTGAGAGAATTTGCTAATTCTTTGCCACGCTCGATATTAATGTCACAGCCGTAAACTCTGCCGATCTCCACCACCATTTGGGCGTTGATCGCGGCGGTGGCGAGCATATCGACTACGGGGAGCGGCGTGGCAAAGACCACACCCACCACTAACCATTGAAATTTTTCCACCACTTTATCCGCCTCTGCCTGTTGCTGTTGGGCGATCGCTTCACGGGTGGCGGCGGTGAGACTTTGCGATCGCAGCAGGACATTATCGGCAACTAGCTCATCGCCTTCATAGCTGAGGATATCGAGCATACGGGTGAGCAAGGTTTGCAGTTTGGGGGATGGTGTGATCATTTCTCCCGAATCGAGGGTGAGAGGTGTGGGACTGGCGGCGATCGCCACCACATCTTCGGGCGGAATTAATCCCAATACCCGCGATCGCAAACTGGTTTGAATCATTTCCTGATCGCTTTTAATTAGGCGATCGATCTTGTTAAAAGCTAAAATTGTGCGCTTGCCGATTTCTGTTAAGGCTTTGAGAACTTCGTATTCAGAGCGGCGCAGATCATCATCAACCACAAAAATAATTAAGTCCGCCTCCGTCGCCAAGCGTCTTGCCTCCTGTTCGCGATCGCTGCCTAATGCACTCGCCTCCAAAATTCCGGGGCAGTCGATCAACTGCACAGGCACATCGAGATTCGCAAACTGTACGGGTTCATAGACCTTTCCCAATTCCGTCGTTCCCATCGTTGCGCCGACTTTACCAATTTCTATATCTGATGCTTTTTTAATCGCTAAATTGACAAGACTATTCACTAGGGAAGTTTTGCCTGCGGAGCCGACCCCAAACACCACTATTCGCAGTTCAGGACGGATGAAATTTTGTTTTAACTCCTCGGTTTGGGCGGAGAGCGATCGCCGCATCACCTCATCTTGGATCTGCTGGACTTGCTGCTCTAGGGCTTCGAGACTGTCTTGAGCGGCTTCGATCTTGTCGGTGGGCGGTTCGGGAAGAGGTCGGGATCTTACAGGTTCGGATTGAAATAGCCGCAAATATCGCCAACCTAGCCAACCTAAACCGATTACTAAGCTAATCACCAGTAATACCGCCACGCCGCCCAAAATCGGTGAAGCCTGACTGACCAATTGATAAATCTGAATCAGGCGATCGAGCAGGGGCAGAATGAAGGAAATGGCTAGCCCGATGCCCCCAAATACCAAGAGCGATCGCCACCAAGGAAATTGCTTTTTTTTGGTCATGGTTTTAGTTGGGAGTTTTCGGGGAGAACTTAGCGGACTGACGGCGCTGCCACCAACGGGCAATGATTTTTTCCGACTCCACCCAGAGGATTAACAACATACTGAAACCAAAACATAGCCCTAATTCGGAAGCTGAGAGCGCCTCTGTGCCAAAAAACTGCCGCAGTTCGGGAACGTAAAGCAGGGCAAGTTGGAGAACCGTCGTAAAAATTACGGAGACTAGCAAATAGGGATTGCTGAAGGGGCTAAGCTCCACGATCAGCTTTTTGTCAGAGCGACAAGTAAGGGCATGACCCATCTGAGCAATGCAGAGAGTGGTGAAGGTAATCGTCTGCCAATGCGATCGCCATGCAGGATTTCCAGAATTGTAAGCCAGCTCCATCAAAGCGATCGTCTGTAAGCCAAAAACTACGCCGATCCGCAAAATATACCAACCTAATCCCCGCGCAAAAATATTCTCCTGAGGATGGAAAGGCGATCGCTGCATCACGTCTGATTCCGACGGCTCCACCGCAAGGGCAAGGGCGGGAACGCCATCGGTGACTAGGTTCATCCACAAAATTTGTAACGGAGTGAGGGGGACGGCATTGAGACCGAGAAAAGGAGTGGATGCGATCGCAATTACCTCGCCCACATTGCTACCAAGAATGTATTTGATAAAGCGGCGAATATTTGCATAAACCGTGCGCCCTTCCTCCGTTGCCGCCACAATCGTCGCGTAGTTGTCATCGAGCAGGATCATGTCGCTAGCTTCCTTAGAAACATCTGTCCCCGATCTACCCATCGCAATACCAATATTCGCCTGTTTCAAAGCAGGAGCATCATTGACACCATCGCCTGTCATCGCCACGATCTCACCACCACGTTGGAGTGCTTGCACAATCCGTAGCTTATGTTCTGGAGAAACTCTGGCATAGACAGAAGTTTGTTTGGCGATTTCCGTGAGCTTTTGATCATCCATTAAATCGATCGCCTGTCCTGTCACCACGCGATCGCGCTCAGGAGAGAAAATATGCAAATCACGGGCGATCGCTTGCGCCGTCAACTGGTGATCGCCCGTAATCATCACGGTACGAATTCCCGCTTGCTGACTGATCTGCACCGCCGCCGCCGCCTCTGTCCGCAGGGCATCGCGAATCCCCACTAGCCCCAACCATACTAAGTTCCGTTCGAGTTTGAGAAGTTGTAATTCTGATAAATTCACCAATTCATCAAGGGGTATTGATAGGGGAGCATAGGCAATCCCTAAAACCCGCATTCCCTTGGCTGCCATCTGATCGTTATTGGTCAAGATCGCCCCTTTTTGGGCGTTGTTAATGGGAATGATCGCCCGATCGCTCTGAAGGCGATCGCACTTCTCTAACAACACTTCGGGCGATCCTTTGCAAAATAGGAAATAGGGATTGTCCGCCAGCAGAGCCGCGATCGCTCTCACCGTTTCGGGGGTATCTTCGGCTTCCATATCCGCGATCGCCATGATCGTACTCATCAATTTTCGTTCGGAGGTAAAGGGAATCTCGGACACCTTCACAAAGTACTTGCTAAAGTGCGACTGCCAGAGATTCGCCTTGCCCGCGAGGGTCAGCAATGCGCCTTCCGTGGGATCGCCCAAAATTTTCCATGACGATGACTGGGGAATATTGGAAGAGTTGGGACTGCGCTGTAAATAGGCATCATTGCAAAGGAGACTCGCCGCCAAGAGGATCTGCAATTCAGGACATTGATAAATATTGAGATCGGTGGTCAACATGTCCCCCGCTAGTCGGGCGATCGCTAATTCACCAATGGGTTCATAACCCGTACCGCTAATTTGCGCCGCATAGTTGGCGGTAAAGGCGCTTTCCGCCACCATTTTGTTTTGGGTCAGGGTTCCCGTCTTGTCAGAACAGATTGTGGTTACGGAGCCAAGGGTTTCCACCGCAGGTAACTTACGGATTAAGGCATTGCGGCGCACCATGCGCTGAGTCCCTAGAGCTAGCGTTACCGTGATCACCGCAGGCAAGCCTTCAGGCACTGCCGCCACCGCCATACTCAGGGAGGTATTTAATAATTTCACCAGATCGCCGTTGCGCCCCAGACCCACCGCAATCACGATCGCCACAAATATTAACGAAGCAATAACTAACGCCTTTGATAACTGAGCCATCCGTCTCTGTAAGGGCGTTTCCTCCAGTTCTACATCCTGCAAGAGATTGGCGATCTTGCCCAATTCTGTCTGCATCCCGATCGCCGTTACGATCATCATTCCCCGTCCTTGCAGAACCTCCGTCCCCTGAAACAGCATATTGCGGCGATCACCTAGGGCTTCATCTTCATAAAATAGGCGATCGGCAAGCTTATCAATGCCCTGTGATTCCCCCGTTAGCGCGGACTCTCGCACATTTAATTTGGCAGATTCCAAGAGGCGACCATCTGCCGCTACCTGTATCCCTGCCTCAATAAACACCACATCACCCACCACTAAGTCGGCGGATGCAATCTCCATCACCTGCCCATCACGCAGTACCCGCGTATTCGGCGTTGTCATTTTTTGCAAGGCGGCGAGGGCTTCTTCGGCACGGCTTTCCTGCACATAGCCGAGGATGCCATTTAAAATCACGATCGCCGCGATCGCCACGGCATCCTTAGGGAAATTGCCCACCCGTAAATCTAAAACTGCCGAAACCAATGCCACGCCCATCAACATCAACAGCATGACATTAGTAAACTGATCGATCAAAATACTCAATTTTGATCGTCCCGCCTTACCCGTAAGCTGATTGCGCCCATAAACATTTTGGCGATCACTCACCTGCCACAATTCCAATCCCATTTCAGGATTGACATCCAAGGCGGCGATCGTCTCCGCGATCGTCATCGCGTGCCAAGCTGCTTTTGTTGATAAATCATTCATCAGGTTCGCCAAATTTTGCCAGATTTCGCTAAATTGCCAGAAACAATTAGGGAGACTGATTTTTAATCTAAGCCTATCAGAGTCTAGGATACTGTTGGCTTCTATCGCAATTACTAGCCACTACACAAACATCTAAACTCAGTCAATCAAATTTCAGGTTAAATTAAAGCAAGGCTAATTCCTTTAGGAAGGAATTATCACTTCACTCTTTTACACAAAAACAATAAAACCTGCGCCGCCATGTCCTACGATACCCCTCGCATTGCCAAAGTCCACCGCAAAACTGGTGAGACCGATGTCACGATCACCCTTAATCTTGATGGCACAGGCAAGGGCAATATCAACACGGGCATCCCTTTTCTCGACCATATGCTGCATCAGATCTGCTCCCACGGGTTGATCGATCTTGATGTCCAAGCCACAGGCGATCTGCATATTGACGACCATCACACCAATGAAGATGTGGGAATTGTCTTAGGTCAAGCCCTCGGTCAAGCCCTAGGCGATCGCAAAGGCATTCATCGCTTTGGACATTTTGTTGCGCCCCTTGACGAGTCATTGATTCAGGTTGCCCTCGATTTTTCGGGTCGTCCCTATTTAGTTTATGGACTGGTGATTCCCAATCAGCGTGTGGGAACCTATGACACCGAGCTAGTACGCGAATTTTTTCAAGCCGTCGTCAACCATGCCCAATTAACTCTGCATATCCGTCCCCTAGAGAGCGGCAACTCTCACCACATTATCGAAGCCGCTTTTAAAGCCTTTGCCCGCGCTCTCCGCATGGCGGTAGAAGTCGATCCTCGCCGTGCCAACGTGATCCCCAGCTCTAAGGGAGTTCTGTAGGGGTAGAGCATTGGCATAACTATTTCATAAATTCTGATCACAGATTTTGATTGCCAATGCTCTACCCTTTCCAAAGTTGCCAAGAAATCTGTAACCGCAGATGTAAATCCATGCCCAAAGATATTAGAATGGGGCATATATCCCGCTTGGTTAAACACTTTCATGACTGCTCAGAAATATCACATCGTCACCTTTGGCTGCCAAATGAACAAAGCTGATTCCGAGAGGATGGCAGGTGTTTTGGAAGATATGGGCTATCAGTCAACCGAAGAAAGCGAAGAAGCAGATTTAATCCTCTATAACACTTGCAGCATTCGTGACAATGCTGAACAAAAAGTTTATTCCTACTTAGGTAGACAGGCGAAACGCAAACGCGACAATCCTAACCTGACTCTAGTTGTTGCAGGTTGTGTCGCCCAGCAGGAGGGCGAATCGCTACTGCGGCGCGTACCAGAACTGGATCTAGTCATGGGACCTCAACATGTTAACCGTCTGCGTGACTTGCTAGAGCAAGTCTTTAATGGTAATCAAGTCGCAGCTACGGAGGAGTCCTATATTGAGGAAGATATCACCACTCCCCGCCGCAATAGCTCAGTTTCCGCTTGGGTGAATGTCATCTACGGCTGTAACGAAAACTGTACTTACTGCATCGTACCATCGGTACGCGGTCGCGAGCAGTCCCGCACTCCCGAAGCGATTCGTCAAGAAATCGAAAAATTAGCGGCGCAGGGTTACAAGGAAATTACGCTGCTAGGACAAAATATTGATGCCTACGGGCGCGACCTGCCCTCAGGGGGCATCGGCGCTGGCGTTGGTGGCAAGATTACCTTTACAGACTTGCTTTATTACGTCCATGATGTCGAGGGTATTGAGCGCATTCGCTATGCCACTAGCCATCCCCGTTACTTTAGTCCCCGCTTAATCAAAGCCTGTGCCGAGCTGCCCAAGGTCTGTGAACATTTTCATATCCCGTTCCAATCTGGCGATAATGACATCCTCAAGGCGATGGCAAGGGGCTATACCCATGAGCGTTATCGCCGCATTATCGATGATATTCGCGCCATCATGCCTGATGCTGCGATTACTGCTGATGCGATCGTCGCTTTTCCGGGAGAGACCGAAGAACAGTTTGAGCGCACTGTGCAATTGGTAAATGACATCGGCTTTGATCTGGTGAATACGGCTGCTTATTCCCCTCGCCCCGGTACACCTGCGGCGATTTGGGAGAATCAGTTGAGTGAAGAAATTAAAAGCGATCGCCTCCAGCGTCTCAATCATGCCGTCAATCAAAATGCCGCCTTGCGATCGCAGCGTTACGCCGACAGGATCGAAGAAATCATGATTGAAGGTGTTAATCACAAAAATCCTGACCAGTTAATGGGACGCACTCGCACCAATCGCATCGCCTTTACCACCAACACCACAGGCAAGTCATTAGCGGAAGTAATCGGTCAAACTTTTTCTATAAAAATTACTGAAGTAAGACCCTTTAGTTTGACTGGTGAAATTTGCTAAACCTATGTTAGACTAGCCAAGCGCATTAAAAAATTAGTGCATTTGGGAAAGTTCTGGAATAAAAACTCAGATGCTTCAGCCAAGTGGCAGTAATGTAGCTACAAATATTGGGTCGCTAACTCAACGGTAGAGTACTCGGCTTTTAACCGATTTGTTCCGGGTTCAAATCCCGGGCGACCCATAAAAAAACAAGATCAAAAAAATGTGGCGTAGAGCGCCACATTTTTTTGATCTTGTTTTTTTGATTTTGTAAAGAGACTCAAATTTGTCGTAAATACACCGAAGCTTGAGCGTATCATCGATCATGTTGCGAATTTCGGATCTATCCGCATGGGGAATTAACAATGAGTGTGAATATTCTAGGAACCACTAGAGTGTTGGGAATCATGGGGTTTCCTGTCAGCCATAGTCTTTCACCCGTGATGCACAATGCCGCGATCGCGGCATTAGGGTTAGATTATGTCTATATTCCATTACCGATCGCTGTCGATGACCTGCCTAACGCGATCGCAGGACTTAAAGCCGTGCAGTCAATTCAAGGCTTTAACTTGACGATTCCCCACAAAGTCGAGGTGATGCCACTTCTTGATGAGATATTACCGATCGCTAATTCTGTGGGAGCCGTCAATACCGTCAAGCGGATAGGCGATCGCTGGGTTGGCACAAATACGGATGTGGCGGGATTTTTAGCGCCTTTGCAACAGATGAACCATGATTGGTCAAATACCCCCGCTTTAATCCTCGGCAGTGGTGGAGCTGCTAAGGCAGTGGTTGCCGCCTGTTTAGAACTTGGCTGCCCGATGATCCATGTTGTGGGACGCGATCCCAAAAAGCTCAAGAAATTTCATGGCACGATGACCAGCCAACTCCATGATTATAATTTGCGAGTACATCCTTGGACATCATTACCGCATTTGCTAGAGGTGGTGGGGATTGTGATTAATGCCACGCCTGTAGGCATGGCGCACGACCCACATACGCCTATTTCAGAAGCAGAACTCGCCCTCCTTCCCGACCATGCGATCGCCTATGACTTGATCTACACTCCGCGCCCCACTAAGTTTTTGCAACTAGCGGCAGCGAGGGGACTAACGGCGATCGACGGACTAGAGATGTTGATTCATCAAGGGGCGATCGCCCTTGAGTTTTGGTTGGAGCAGCCAGTTCCCATTGAGATCATGCGGCGAGCATTGCTCGACCATCTAGAGGCTTAATCCCACACAATAAATGGCGGCGCATCGCGCCGCCATTTGTCTGTTAATTCATTGAGGCTAATTAGAGCTATCTTGGAACAATAATGACTAATTCAGAAAATCCCACAAATCCAGTAACCTATCGCAATCCTGTTCCCACCGTAGATATCATCATCGCCCTGCGCGATCGCCCCTCACAGCCCATTGTCTTGATCGAGCGGATGAATCCACCCCACGGATGGGCGATCGCGGGAGGGTTTGTCGATTACGGCGAAAGGCTAGAGGATGCTGCGAGGCGAGAAGCCCTCGAAGAAACAGGGCTAAAAGTAGAATTAATCGATCTATTAGGCATCTATTCCGATCCGAGCCGCGATCGCCGTTTGCATACGGTCAGTGCGGTATATATTGCCGAAGCCGTGGGTGAGCCACAAGCCGATGATGATGCTAAAGCAATCGGGATATTCGCCGCATGGGAAATGCCCAAGGAATTATGCTTCGACCACACCCAGATCTTAAAAGACTATTGGCGCTATCGTCACTACGGCATCCGTCCGCAACTCCTCTAAACAATATTTGCTCAAGCCAGAAGAAATGCGGCGCGAAGCGCCGCATTTCTTCTGGCTTTGCATTTTAGTGACAATATCCAGAGTTTCCTTGGCAAAATTGCAAACTTAAAAAATTTTGATTTAGGTGTTGACAAATTAATTACTCGCTGTGTATATTAATAAAGGTCAAGAACACGCCCCCATCGTCTAGAGGCCTAGGACACATCCCTTTCACGGATGCGACGGGGATTCGAATTCCCCTGGGGGTATTCTTCACCAACAAAAAAGCACTCGCTTAAGCGAGTGCTTTTTTGTTGGGATTGTAGTTTGTAAAACAACTAATCTAATCGCCTTACAAAACTCTCTCTAGTCCATAAACTAAAGACTTGAGAGCCAACACCTTACGAACGCAGAGTAGCACCCCTGCCATATAACAAGTGCGATCGCTGGCATTATGCTCAATTTTTAGAGTTTCACCCATCGCCCCAAAAATCACCTCTTGCCGCGCCACTAGCCCCGGCACCCGCACACTATGGATGCGAATATTTTCACCACAGATTGCTCCCCGCGCCCCCGTTAGATGTTCTTTTTCATCGACAAGGGTAGGATTAAAAGCTTGTCCTAGCTCAGAGAGCATTTGCGCCGTTTTAATCGCTGTACCACTAGGAGCATCGGCTTTTTGGTTATGGTGTAACTCAATAATCTCAACGTGCTGGAAATATTTGGCGGCGGCGATCGCTGCCTGTTGCATCAGGATCACACCTACGGAGAAATTTGGCGCAATAATACAGCCCGTACTGGCTTTGTCCGCAAAGATCGATAGATCGTCAATCTGTTTCTCACTTAAGCCCGTTGTGCCGACGACGGGACGGACTCCATAGGCGATCGCCGCCCGAATATTTTCATAGATGATGCTGGGGTGAGTCACATCGATCATCACGGGTAATTGCGATTCTTGGGCAGCTTGGGCAAGAACGACTTCGAGGTTATCGGTTATAGGAATCTCTAATTCCCCAATACCGACCACTTCGCCAATATCTTCGCCAATGTGCTTGCGTCCGATCGCACCGACAAGATTCATATCTGGAGCTTGGGCGATCGCCTTGATAATTTCACGCCCCATTTTGCCCGTCGCGCCAGAAACAACAACGGGAATTTGTAGATTATTGGTCATAGATTAAATAGCAATAAAAATAGGAAAAGCCAGTATATCTTTGAGCTTAGCTCACAAGTTAGCCAGTTACAGCCTATTCAGGCTTTGAGGAGTACAGAAATATTTTTGAAAGCGCAGCTTTGCTGCGCTTTCAAAAATATTTCTGGGTTTTAAGTAAGCACAAAGCGCTGTAGGACTCACGCAGTTGATTAGTCTTGGTTAGTGAATTACTCGGTGAGAGGCTTTGAGTAAGACAATCCCCAATGTAAAAAGACAACAATACAAAATAGCTGCTACCGTCTCTACTGGCTTTGGCGATAAAATTATGATGAATCCTTGATCTTTAATTAAGGAAGAAAAGCTAGAAACACAAAAGGGCATCAAATAGAGTCGAAATATTTGCCAGTATTCTAAGTTTTTAGGTTTACCAGAAAAAACGCTCAATATCAACGCCGTGCCGATCACTACACTTATACCCAGAGCATTTATCCAGATTTTCGGCGTAGGGTCAAAATAAAAACCGACCATAACCAAATACCAAATCAAATAAAGCCAAAGAATTAATTTGGGGTACTTAATTTGGCAAAAATATTGAATCACCTGCTTCATATTTTCTAAGCTCCTACTAATACAGGTTGATAGCCTGCATGAGCTGGTGAAACAGTGGAAATAAAAACTAACGGATCTTTGCCATCGTTAGCTACTCCGTGGACGCAGCCAGTAGGAGCAATGACGATATCTCCTGCCATAATCGTCTGCGTCCTACCTTGGCTATCTAAATAATATTTCCCTTCGCCCTGCAAAATAATCCATGTGTCCTGTCCGTGGGGATGAACATGGGGGGCAATTTTTTGATTGGGCTTGACATACCAAGCAACAACGACGGTATCTGATGATTCTGTGACAACTGAACGAATAGGTTCTCCATCTGTTGATTGTAAAAAACTGGCACTCTTAAAAATCCTGCCATCATTCATTTTTATCTCTTCTCCTTGCAAAGACTTGGTTAATCTGGTTAGTCGATGCCACAGATTTAATTGTCTTAGCGAATATCTTTGGGTTTTGTCTAATCAGTCACCTTGACAAAATTTTTATAGTCATTGCTACACTCTTCTCAGTGAAAGATTAGCGTTACGGCACTTCGTGCCGCAACGCTAATTCATAGGTTTTAATGTCTATTTTGATAAGACAAAAGGATTGCCTAAGTAAGCTTTAAGGTAGTAATATATTTAGCTGGACTGAAAAATAGGAGCCTAGTATCATGAGCCGTATCTGCCAACTAACGGGCAAAAAAGCCAATAACGCCGTATCGATTTCGTTCTCCCACAAGCGCCACAAGCACTTACAACACGTAAACTTACAAGATAAGAGAATTTGGTGGGAAGAAGGTAAGCGTTTTGTAAAATTACAAATTTCTACCAAAGCCATCAAGACTCTACAGAAGAAGGGCTTGGCAGCATTTGCTAAGGAAGCGGGTATTGACCTTCGTAAGTTCTAAGATCTGCTTCTAAAACTTGTTTTTAGGTCAATGATTTTTGAGCAATGGACTGCTCCTATAGAACTAACAAAAATTTTAAAGGGAGTGCAAAAGCACTCCCTTTGTTTTTTTACATATCTGTAGCCATTCTTGTTAGGGCATATAGTAATTCCAAATAAATTCAAGAGGCTTCGACTGCGCTCAGCCAGCAATAATACGATGGCTGAGCGCAGTCGAAGCCCTATTTTTCTTATTTGAATTGTCTATAAACCCAAGAAGCAAATTGCACTGCAACTCACTTCTTGGATTTTGATTTTGTCCTGATACAGGTGGCTACGGCTATAAAATTTGAAATAAAAACCGTGGCGCACCGCGCCGCGCTTCCTTGACTAAATCCCATTTTTGGAAGGATGTATGAATATTGGCATAGTTGGATTAGGCTTGATTGGTGGCTCTTTGGGTTTAGATCTTCAAGATCTCCAAGATCACTATGTATGGGGAATTAGTCGTAATCCTGACACCTGCAAACAGGCGATCGCGATCGCTGCCGTTAAGATCGCCGATACCGATATTGCAAATATCCCTGATCACATACTTGCCCAAACCGATATTGTCGTCATCTGTACACCGATCGCCGCCATTCTGCCAACGATTAGCGCCCTTGCGCCCAAATTACCAAGCCATGTGATTTTCACCGATGTGGGTTCCGTCAAAGCGGCGATCGTTGAACCTGCTTCCAAAGTTTGCAAACAATTCAATCAAAGGTTTGTCGGTAGTCATCCAATGGCTGGCACTGCTTTTCAAGGTATCCTTGCCGCCGAACGAAATCTCTTTGCCAATCGTCCCTGTGTAGTTACGCCCAGTGATGACCGCGAAGCAGTGGACAAGATGCGATCGCTTTGGCAGTCAGTGGGCATGAATATTTATGAATGCAGTCCAGAGGAACATGATCGCGCTGTGGCGATGATTAGCCACGCGCCTGTGATGATTAGCGCCAGTTTGATCTCGTCCTGTCAAAGCGAACAGGAGCAGGTGGTTTTACAATTGGCTCAAAATTTAGCTAGCTCAGGATTTAGGGATACAAGTCGCGTGGGCGGCGGTAATCCTGAGTTAGGGCGGCTGATGGCGGAGTATAACCAAGCAGCAATATTGCGATCGCTTTACAGTTATCAAAACTCTTTGCAGGAAGTGATTGATCTAATTGAAAATCAACAATGGCAACAGCTTGAAGATTTCCTAGCCAATACCCAACGCGATCGCACCTTTTATGTAGATTGATTACTGAGATAGGCGATCGCCTCTTCTTTACTACAAATCTCGCCATCAAGTTTGGCAGCTCGAAGCCGTTGCAAGATTTGTCCCATTTGCTTACCCTTGGCGTAACCTAGCTCTGCTAAGTCATCACCCGTTAGAGGCGACTTGATCATTTGCCACTGGGTAAGATATTTCCAAATTATTTTTCTAGAATTAATCGGACATTGCACTGCCGCCAAAATTAGAGTTTGTGTATCAAATTTTTGCAAATTTTGGGTAATCATCGAGATTTTCTGAGCATCATTGCAGAAACTAGGCAAATCTTGGATTAATTGCGCTAACTTAACTTGGCGATTTTTTTGTTCTGGGGTGAGACTGAGATCTAGTTGGTTCGAGATTTGTGGTGGTAGATAGGATATCAATAGCTCGATGCCGAAATTTATCGGCGTGTAGTTTTTGTTCTCTAAGCGACTAATGCGCCTCAGCCAATGCTGCGATCGCCGCCATTGATGGCTAAAGGAATTAGCTAAATCATTGGGCAGGCGCAAATCAGGATGAATACAGCGTAATGCCCCTAAAGATTGCAAAAGCTCAAACATCTTGCCCGCCTTCGGTTCTGCCAAGGTATAAATTAGTTCCGATCGCAGTCGCGCCCCACCGATCGCATCATGTATACCGCTAGCCGTTGTCACGATGATTTCTTGATAGGTATCGGGGGCGATCGCCAAGTCCAATCTTGTCGCAAATCTCACCGCCCGAAATAAACGGCGCGGATCTTCGGCAAAACTGCCCTCACGGATTGCCCTCACCTGTCGCTGAGCGAGATCCGCCACGCCGCCAAAGCGATCTAATACTTCGCCCCTAGTCCCCAAGATCGGATCAAGCTGGATCGCTAGAGCATTGATCGTAAAGTCGCGCCGCCCCAAGTCTTCCTCAATCGTGGTCGCTGCGACCGTGGGATTTGCCCCCGCATAGGCATAGATTTCTCGTCTTGCTGTCGCCAAGTCCATCGTAAAAGTTTGATTAGAGCCTTGAGCAACACCTTGCCACAGCAATTCTGCGGTTTGGAACTTGTCATGGATTTGTAGTTTTGTGTCAGGGAATAGACTATGCAAAGCGATCGCTACAGTAATACCTGCCCGTTCTGCACCATCAAAGACTAGATCTAAATCCGTGGGAAAAGTTTTTGATGGGATTGAACTAGCAGGATTACTAGAAGAATTTGCGATCAGGGCATCGCGGACAATACCACCGATCGCAAAGGCTCGTAATTCATTCTCTTGAGCGATTTGCGCCACCTTTAACAAAATCTGCCATTGCCAAGGGCTAAAAAAATGCTCAAAGTTGACCATCATCATAGCGATCGCCCCATCAATTTAAGGTTGACATAACTTGGCATAGCTAAGGTTGACATGATTAGCGATTTTCAGGATGACAAACTAAAGGATCACCACTATTACAGGTGTCATTAATCGCCGCAATCAGTTCGTATAAACGTCCAAAATCATGTTGATTAAAATACATCACCAACCTTGGCAGATCGATAATGTGCGGATCATTAGACTCTTCTGGTAAACCCGCACTACGTTGTTCGATTTTACCCTTGAGCAGAATATCGCCAAAATTAGCATTCAAGCGATCGAGATGTTCCTCCGTAATCTGGCTACAGATGCGGATCACCAACAAATCGCCCACCCAACGACAAGAATGGTAAACACTATAGAAAGTTGTAATAAACTGACTAGCCTCTTCGATATCATCGGTAATCTTGTAGAGGCTAGTGCAATCTTCCTTAGTAATTAGACCTCGTTCCAGCAGATTATTCTGCACAAATCGATCCCATTCCTCCCAATATCCTCCGCCTTTTTTATCCATCAACACAATTGGACGTGGCGTAGTGCGTCCCGTTTGACACAGCGTCAAACATTCAAAAAATTCATCCTGTGTGCCAAATCCTCCCGGAAATAAAGCGATCGCATCACTCTCTTTTACAAAATATAATTTGCGGGTAAAGAAATAACGGAACTGTACCAAGCGCGAACTGTCGGACAAAAAGGCATTACTAGACTGTTCAAAGGGCAGACTAATATTCAAGCCAAAGGAATTGTCATCAGCACCCGCATTTCCCGCCGCCATAATGCCGCCCCCTGCCCCCGTGATCACCATAAAGCCACGTTCCGTAATTTTTTGGGCAAAATCAAAGGCTTGCTGATACTCCACCGCATCACTCGCCGTCCTTGCTGACCCAAAGATACTCACTTTACGCTTAAAGCGATGGGGATAAAATACTGCGATCGCCTTTTGCATATCCTGCAATGACCCCGTTAGGATTTTCCAATCGAGGCGCTCGCTATCTGATTGACTAATTTGCGCGATCGTCTGTAACGCTTTGTAGATAAGCTCCCCATGCTCATGTGAGTCCAAACCATCAATTAGTCTATGTAAGTCTTGATGCAAAGAGGTAATACTCGAACTTACCGAAGTAGAAGCTGGATTAAAAGCTGGATCAGAAATCGAATCAGGAGAAAATGTATCCATAAATACTATTTTAGTGATTATCTTAGTTGATTGCTATAAGCAACCATTTCGTTAGATACTGGTCAAGCAACAAAAATTAACAAATCATCAACACTCAGCTATGGCAAACATTACATTTGTGAATGAAGGGAAAGAGGCGATCGCAATGGATGGCGCAAACCTCCGTATTAAAGCCCTAGAGACTAACATCGACATCTACAAATTTGTTGCTAAGCTGACCAATTGTAATGGCTACGGACAATGCGCCACCTGTGTTGTGGAAATTGTTGAGGGACTAGAGAACCTGTCCCCCAGAACTGAATTTGAAGAAAAAAAGCTCAAAAACAAACCACAAAACTTCCGTCTCGCCTGCCAAACTTTAGTCAATGGTAACGTCAGTGTGAAGACTAAGCCTTAATCAGCCAGTCGCTAAGCATAGCAACAAGATCTAAACCTATGTGCGGTAAAACGTACTCCCCTCAAACATCCATAGCTAATCTATAAATGCTAGGTTAGACTAGAATAATTGTCCATGAATCCTTTAGGCGACAGAGAAACCCCCTATGGCGCGTGATTATTACGAAATCCTTGGCGTTGAGCGAAATACTGACAAAGAGGAAATCAAACGAGCATATCGACGCTTAGCTCGAAAATATCACCCCGATGTCAATAAAGAACCGGGGGCGGATGAGCGATTTAAAGAAATTAACCGTGCCTACGAAGTTCTATCAGAACCAGAAACCCGCGCTCGCTACGATCGCTTTGGAGAAGCTGGAGTCTCTGGCGGCGGTGGCGCACCCGATATGGGAGATATGGGCGGATTTGCCGATATCTTTGAAAGCTTCTTTAGCGGATTTTCTGGCACAGGTCAACAACAAGCCAGAAGGCGCAGTGGTCCGACTCGTGGTGAAGACCTGCGCTTTGATCTAAAGTTAGAATTTCGCGAAGCCGTATTTGGTGGTGAAAAGCAAATCAAGATTTCCCACCTCGAAACCTGTGGCACTTGCAGTGGATCAGGAGCGAAGGCTGGCACCAGACCGCGCACCTGTGGTACTTGTAGTGGTACGGGGCAAGTCCGCCGTGCTACCCGTACTCCCTTTGGTAGCTTTACCCAAGTCTCTACTTGTCCCACCTGTAACGGTACTGGACAGACCATTGAGGATAAGTGCGAGAGTTGTAACGGTCTCGGACTCAATCAAGTCACCAAAAAGCTCAAGATCACAATTCCTGCGGGTGTTGATAGCGGTACAAGGTTGCGGGTATCCAATGAAGGCGATGCAGGTCAACGGGGCGGTCCTTCGGGAGATTTATATGTCTATCTGTTTGTACAGGCAGACAATGAGTTTGAACGAGAAGGTATCAACGTTCTTTCGGAAATCAGGATCAGCTATCTACAAGCTATCCTCGGCGACAAAATCGCCATTAATACCGTTGATGGCAAGAAACCTCTGACCATTCCCGCAGGTACTCAACCCGATACAGTGTTGACTCTAGAAGGGTTAGGCGTTCCCAAACTAGGCAATCCCGTTGCCCGTGGCGATCATTTAATTCGCATCAAACTCGACATCCCAACCAAGATTAGTAGCGAAGAGCGTGAAGTTTTAGAAAAACTTAAAGAAAAGCAGGGAAATTCAGCTAAGGGCGGCATCGGTGACATTTTAGGCGGTATTTTTGGCAACCAAAAATAGAAAATAATAAAATAATTAGGTCAAACATATTTGAGTCAGAGGCGATCGCTGGCACGATCGCCTCTGATTCAAATATCTGGCTTAAGGGACTCGCAGTATAACAAAGAACCATTTTTTTGCGCGGCGAAGCCGTGCAAAAAAACTTGGTTCTTTATTGAGTTGCAGCCCCCTAAGCTATCCACACCAACCCTTAAAATTAGAAACAGAAATCGAAAATTAAGAATCGAGAAATAAATGTGCATTCAAGCAACTAAATCTATTGATTTGCGTGGAGTCCCTTGCCCCCTCAGCTTTGTACGCGCCAAACTCCATCTAGAAAAGCTAGAAACAGGTCAAGTATTAGAAGTATGGCTAGATGGCGGCGAGCCGATTGAACAAGTGCCAAACAGCTTGATTTCTGACGGTCATCAGGTTAAAGGCATTGAAGAGCGCGATCGCTTTTTTGCTTTAACTGTCCAAAAAGCCTAAAAGATGCTGCCTCTAATGGGTACGGTTTTGGCAGTCCAAGCCAATTTTTATCGAGTCATGCTAGATCATGCCTTCGATCTTGAAGTTAGATCCGAGTCTGGAGAGATCAGCATTCAGGTAGTTCATGAGCTGCTTTGTACCCGCCGCGCAAGGCTCAAAAAGATTGGGCAACAAATCTGTGTAGGCGATCGCGTCACGGTCGAAGAACCTGATTGGCAGGGAGGACGCGGCGCAGTCTCCGCCGTAGAGCCTCGATACAATCTGCTAGAGCGCCCGACCGTAGCAAATGTTGATCGGATTTTGTTAGTTTTTGCCCTAGCGGAGCCGAGTCTTGACCCACACCAATTAAGCAGGTTTTTGGTGATGGCAGAAAGCCTCCGCGTGGAAGTATTGCTATGTCTCAATAAGCGCGATCTCGTCAGTGCCGAAACTTGGCAATCATGGCGCGATCGCCTTACTAGTTGGGGATACGAGCCATCAGCGATCAGCACCTACAGTGGCGATGGCATCGATCACCTCGCGACAAAGCTCCAGACAGGAGTAACTGTCGTAGCGGGTTTATCAGGAGTCGGCAAGTCTAGTTTGATCAATTTACTGATCCCAAATTTGCAAGTACGCGTGGGCGCAGTTTCCCAAAAGTTAGGGCATGGTAAACATACGACTCGCCATGTGGAACTGTTTGCCCTACCTGCGGGGGGCTATCTTGCCGATACCCCCGGATTTATGCAGCCCAATTTTGCAATTCTGCCTCAAGAGTTAGCCCTGTGTTTCCCTGAAGCAAGGCAACAACTAAGTGCAGGTGAGCTTTGCCATTTTAATGATTGCTTACATCGTCCCGATGAGCCAGATTGCGTCGTCCGTGGTGAGTGGGAACGCTATGATCATTATCTCGCCTATCTCGAAGAGGCGATCGACTATCAACAAAAGCTGAAACTGACCACCAATAGTGAGGCATCTCTCAAGCAAAAAGATACCAGTGATGGCAAGCAACAACAGGAACCAAAATTACTCAAAAAGAAATACCGCCGTGAGTCACGCCGTCATAATCACCAAAGTCTAGATGCCGACTTAGAAGCAGATGATGCAGATCATGATTTGTAACGAAATCAGGTTGATTTTGAGTCGTGCAAGGGGCGGCTCAAACACCTATATAAAGTTATCCTATGAAAACCCTAATATTTGATACTTAATGCTCTAATATTCCTAACCTATGTGATTTAAATTAGGTAATTAACTCGGTGATTTACGAATGAATTCCCGATCGCTAACTAATTTATTGCTGTATCAAAAATAGCTATCTCAAACTCTTATGCAAAAACTTGATTTTGGGTGTGGTCAGAAAAAGCTAGAAGGGTATATCGGTTTAGATGTATTTGCGGGTAAAGATGTGGATGTTGTCCATGACTTTAATTCCTTTCCCTACCCCTTCGCAGATAGCACATTTGATGAAATCGCTTGCAACTCCTCCCTAGAACACGTTGATGACTTTATGCGAACCGTTGTGGAATTGCATCGCATTGCCAAACCCAATGCCATGATCAAGATTTTCTGCCCCCATTACTCCAGCGCTGACGCATACCGCGACCCTACCCACAAGACCTTTTTTGCTTACACCACCTTCAACACCTTTGCGGGTGGCGGATCCTATATCTCTCCCTACAATGGTATGTTTGCGATCGAGCGGCGCAGCTTTGGACTACCTGAAAATACAGGCTTGATCAAAACATTATTTAAGAAATTCTTTAATTCTATTCCTGAGCTGTACGAACATCGTCTTTGCTGGATCTTCCCTGCTCAAACTATCTACTATGAGCTAAGAGTATTAAAGTAACTTCATAGAGGATGATTACGTCAGATATCACTAGATGTCCCTAAAGTCGCCGACTAAATTTTAATGTTTCCAACTAAAGCTATAGCGCAGGCTCCCCAATCCTCAAATACACAACTCCTGCAACCTGCCGATGCTTGGGCTCCGATCATTATCTATGTCGCCCTAGTCTTCGTATTAATGGTAATGGGATCATTTGGGGCGAAGGCACTCAACTTTTTACTCCCCCTAGGTGCTTTTGTTGTGGGATGGCGGCTATACTTCCGTTATCCAGCTTTGTATACAGGTTTTGTGTGGTGGTTATTTCTTTTGACCCCCCTTATCAGGCGTATTGCCGACTGGCGGGCAGGTAGTTACACCGAACCTAGCCCTATGCTGATCGCTCCCTACGCCGCCGTCATCATTTGCGCCCACACTCTCTATGCCAATCTCCCCCAAGTCCGCGAAAAAGGGGCAGCACCTTTTGTACTAGCACTAGCAGGAGTAACCTATGGGTATTTGGTTGGGCTGATTAACACTACCTCTCCTCAGTCCGTAACAGTCGCCTTTTTGGAATGGGTTTCGCCAATTTTGTTCGCTTTTCATATTTATATCCATTGGCGGCGCTATCCTGACTATGCCAAAAACATACAACGGGTATTTTTATGGGGGGTGTTAGCGATCGGGATCTATGGGATCTATCAATACTTGGTTGCGCCAGAATGGGATACTTTTTGGCTGATTAACTCACCACTCAAAACCAGCGCGGGCAAACCCTTTCCCTTTCAGATTAGGGTATGGAGTACGATGAATGCCCCCGGAATATTCGGCGCTTACATGTCGGTAGGTTTGTTGACTTTATTTAGTTGTCGCAATGTTTTAGTTGCACCTGCGGCGGGAGTTGGCGCATTGTCTTTTTTATTAAGTATGGTGCGTACTGGCTGGCTAGCTTGGCTATTAGGATTATCTTTTGTTAGTGCGACAATCACAAACAAGCAAAGGATTAAATTAGTAATTATCTTAGTGGTATTTGTGGCTTTGATGATTCCGCTTGCGACAATGGAACCTTTCGCTACAACGATTACTTCGCGGTTAGAGACTTTAACAAATATTAGTGATGATGGCAGTTTGAAGGAAAGACAATTTTTGTATAATAATTTGATTGATGAAGCACTGACAACCTATGTGGGCAAAGGTCTTGGTGGTAGCGGCGGCTTTGATAGTGCAGTTTTGGTAATGCTCTTTGATTTGGGTTGGATTGGGTCAATTCCCTATATCGGTAGCTTGCTTTTACTAATTATCAGCGTTTTTAAAAGTTCTAAAAATCCCCAAGATATTTTTGCATCGGTGATTCGTGCTGTGATTGTCAGTGGAGTGTTTTTTCTATTTGCAGGGGCGACAATGAAAGGAGCGGCAGGGATGCTGCTCTGGGGATTTTTGGGGTTGGGGATGGCGGGTAGTAAGTATTTTTATTATGAGAAGCAGATGGCGGCTTGGGAACGAGCGAAAATGATTAAAAGTGGAGAGGTGTGAGCGATGAAAATTGCGATGATACATGCAGATTTGCCCAATGAGTCTAAAGGTGGGGTTGCTTTTCAGGTTCACTATCTGGCGAATGCGTTAGTCAAGCATGGTCATGATGTGACGGTATTTACCTTTAGTCCTGCCTATGATGAATGCCTATATCAAGTTCATCAATATCCCAATACACTACGGACATCTAAATTCCAGCCTTTCTTGTTGGCATTCCATTTATCGCGTACTGACTTCTCAGGCTTTGATGTCTTACATGCTCATGGAGATAATTATTTGATGTGGGGAAAGCATCCTCAAGTAAGGACTTTTCATGGCTCTGCTAAGGATGAATCAGCTTTTGCAGTGAGTTTGAGAAGGCGCATTTCCCAGTCAGTTTTTTCCTATTTGGAAATAGCGGGAACTTGGGTAGCGGATATCAATGTAGGGGTTTCTGAGGCAACCAGACTAAGAATTCCTGCCATTTCTGAAATCATCCCTTGTGGTGTGGATATCGAGAGGTTTAAACCCGCACAAAAAACTAATCATCCCACTATTCTATTTGTAGGATCTGCGGGTGGCAGAAAAAGAGGTGGCTTACTTGCTCAGATTTTTACCGAACAGGTGTTACCCAAATTTCCTAATGCTGAATTGTGGGCTGTTAGTGATACACCCTTGATTGGAGAAGGAATTCGTAATTTTGGGAGAGTACCATTAGAGACGCTCAGTGATTTGTTTCAAAAATCTTGGATATTTTGTCTACCTAGTACCTATGAGGGCTTTGGAGTACCTTATATAGAGGCTATGGCATCAGGAACAGTGGTTGTTGCTAGTCCTAATTTGGGAGCGAAAGAAGTGACATCTCAAGGTAAGTACGGATTAATTGCCGAAGATGATCAATTAGGAAACTGTATGAACAACCTAATTGCAAATCATGATTTATTGCAATATTACAAAGACCAAGGACTTGTGCGATCGCGAGATTTTTCGTGGGATAGTGTGACTGCAAAGTATGAGCAAGTTTATGAAAAAGCTCGTCTATTGACAAATTCAGTATAGTCAAAGTCTAAAACCATTAGCAGTTTAAGGAGGTTATGAGATGAAGCTACTTGTACTCAGCCATGCTTGTGTTTCTTCTATTAATCAGCAGTTTTTTGCGGAAATAGAAAATCAAACAGGCTGGGAAGTCACCATCATTATTCCTACAACATGGAAAAATGACTATGGCAAAGTCATTAAATCTGAAAGATGGGATAAGTTTAAGGGCAGAATTATCAATATACCTGTTTTATTCTCTGGGAGTATCCCTTTACATATGTACTGGGCATGGTTTATTCCTCTATTAAAACAACTAAATCCTGATGCAATTTATGTACAGCATGAACCCTACGCATTAGCGACTATGCAGATTTATATGGCGAATGCTTTGTCAGTGCGTAAGCCAATTACATTTTTATCTTGGCAAAACATCTTTAAGCGCTATCCTTTTCTATTTCGGCAAATAGAAAAATTTGTATACCAACAGAGTTTTATCGCTTTCCCTGGATCTAGTTCAGTGGAGCAGGTGCTAAGACAGAAGGGATTTAGTGGAGATTGTCAATTTTTGCCCTATGCTGCTGATCCTAGTATTTATTTTCCAAGAGCAGATGCAAGGGATTTGAGAGCGCAGTGGCAAATTCGAGCGGAGGAAGTGGTGGTGGGTTATCTAGGTCGTGTGATCGAAGAGAAAGGATTTAAGACACTCCTAAATGCTCTAGCTCTGATTGCTGACTTACCTTGGCGCTTTGTGATTGTGGGAACAGGGGATTACGAAAATCAAGTCGATCAGACTGCTGCTCAATTGGGGATTACCGATCGCATTTTAAAACTAGGTTTTATCCCTCATGGTGAAGCGCCTCGTTATCTTTCTGCATTTGATCTATTGGTTCTGCCCTCTGAGACTCAAGCTAATTGGAAAGAGCAGTTTGGAAGAGTAATCATTGAAGCAATGGCTTGTGGTACACCTGTCGTCGGTTCTGATTCGGGAGAAATACCTTATCTAATCAAAGAGACAGGTGGTGGTGTCATTTTTTCTGAAAAGAACTATGAAGAACTTGCCGATTGCTTAAGACAATTGATTGCTAACCAAACATTCAGGCAAGACCTCGCTGAACAAGGTCGGAAATATGTTTCTACCCATTACACAAATGCCAGTATTACTAAGCGATTTATCGATGTATTTTCTAGATTTGTGCCTTGAGATAACTTAATGGACAAAGACTTTTGAAAATTTCCTAACTAGCAAATGGCGATTTAGGGGGTACTGGTTGAGGTATGAATAGCAAAACTTGGCAGTTTTTAAAGGAGATGTAGATGAGTGCTTCATTTTTGTGGTGGTTAAGCTGTCGTGCTTATCGATTAAGGATTCCATTAATCCCAAGACTGATCAAGACCATTAATTTTTTACTGTTTCATGCGATCTTGCCCTATCAAGCGGAAATCGAACGGGATATTGATCTGAAGCACTACGGATTGGGAATTGTAATTCATCCTAATGTCAAAATCGGCAAGCGAGTGCAGATCTATCACAACGTTACGCTGGCGGCGGAAACTTGGGTAGGTTCACCTTACAAAATTCAGATCGGTGATGATGTATTTATCGGCGCAGGGGCGGCGATCGTGGGACGTAAGGATCAAAATTTAATCATTGGCGATCGCGCGACTATTGGGGCAAATGCCGTAGTGACCCGCGATGTCCAAGCCGACGATACGGTGGTGGGAGTACCTGCTCACCCGATCGCCAAGCGTACCAACGCTACTAAAGTATTTGATCAAGAAAGCTCAGAAGATTTGCAAGACTTACCTAAACAACTGTAATCCGATGAAAATTAGTGTAATCGTACCGAGTTATCAGCGTCCGCAAGATTTAGCGCGATGTCTTGCGGCTTTGCAAAAGCAAACTCGCCCCCTCGATGAACTGTGGGTAATCGTGCGCGATACCGATCGCGCCACTTGGCAATATTTAGAGCAATTTTCAGGCACATTGCCCTTACATACGGCGGCAGTGACAGCTTCGGGGGTAATCGCGGCGATGAATGTGGGCTTAGAGTCGACAACGGGCGATGTTGTTGCTTTTACCGACGATGATGCTGCGCCCCATCCTGACTGGCTAGAGAAGATTGAAGCTTACTATATCCAAGACGTTCGCATCGGTGGTGTCGGCGGAAGAGATTGGGTCTATCACGGTACGAAGTTAGAGGAAGGCTCACGTCCTGTGGTTGGGAAACTGCAATGGTGGGGACGTTTGATTGGTAACCATCATTTGGGTGTGGGGGCAGGGCGCGAGGTCGATGTCCTTAAGGGAGTCAACATGAGTTTTCGGCGTGAGGCGATCGCCGATTTGCGATTTGATCAGAGGATGCGCGGCACAGGCGCACAGGTACATTTCGAGGTGGTCTTTTCGCTCACACTAAAACAAAGGGGTTGGAAATTGATTTACGATCCGCAGATTGCGGTGGATCATTACCCTGCCCAGCGCTTTGATGAAGATCAGCGTCATTCCTTTAATACTCAGGCTTCGGTCAATGCTATCCACAACGAAACCGTGGCACTTTTGGGTTATCTATCACCATTACAGCGCGGGGTCTTTTTGCTATGGGCGATCGCGATCGGTACAACGGAAGCGCGGGGACTATTGCAATGGTTAAGGTTTCTACCCAAAGAAGGTGATCTCGCACGTCAAAAGTTTTGGGCTTGCTGGCAAGGTCGCTGGCAAGGTTGGCAAACTTGGCAAAAATCTTGTCGCGGTGAATCAAATAAGTAGCCAAATACAACTAAAAACTGGCGTTACACAGTGAAGTATAGGCAATTCAAATAAGAAAACTAGGGCTTCGACTCCGCTCAGCGATCGTATATTGATGGCTGAGCGAAGTCGAAGCCTCTTGAATTTATTTGAAATTACTACAAGTAACTGGGCACAATTAAATATAAAACTCGAAAACCTGTGGCACATGCTGCGCGTGTGCCACAGGTTTTCGCGCTGGGTTTTAATTATGCCTAGCTACTTACAACTCGAAAGAAGAGAAATGAAATTTCCAAAGTGTTGTTCAAAACACATACGCAGAGATGGTATTGAGCAGAAAACACAAAACAACCATTTTTCGCCATTTGCGCCGTACGAAGTGCGGCGCAAATGGTTATGTCCAACTCACGTTAGTTTAGCGGCAAAGCTTTAAATTTTCCTAAATTTTTAGCTTCATAAGTAACAATGCTCATCACTAACACATCGCCCTTGATCTGACTGTAGTAAACTAACTAGATTAAAAGTGTCTCTACAGTAAACTTTGCGTTTCAACGCGACCTATGGAATTTGCATATCAATACGCATGGCTGATTCCCTTGCTGCCACTCGCCGCAGCATTGATTATCGGCACAGGACTGATTACCTTTAACAAGTCCACCAATAAACTGCGATCGCTCTGGTCGATCCTCAGCGTCTCCGCGACGGGTGGCGCAGGTGTGATGGCTGCTAACTTATTATGGAGTCAGATTCAGGGACATGAGCCATATTTGTACACCTTTGAATGGGCGCAGGCAGGAAGTTTCCACCTAAATATGGGCTTTGTGATTGATCACCTTACGGCTTTGATGCTAGTGATCGTCACCAGTGTCGCCTTCTTGGTGCAGATCTACACCGATGGCTACATGGCTCATGATCCCAGCTATGTGAGATTTTATGCTTACTTAAGCTTGTTTACCTCATCAATGTTGGGATTAGTAATTAGCCCCAACTTGGTACAGATTTATATTTTCTGGGAATTGGTGGGTATGTGTTCTTACCTGCTAATCGGCTTTTGGTTCGATCGCAAGGGGGCAGCCGATGCTTGTCAAAAAGCCTTTGTCACTAACCGCGTTGGTGACTTCGGACTTTTACTAGGATTGCTTGGTCTGTACTGGGCAACGGGTACGTTTGAATTTACCGAAATGGGGACAAGACTCACCGAACTGATCGAGTCGGGAGCCATTAGCGTTGCCCTCGCCACCCTATTTGCGATTTTGGTATTTATGGGACCTGCTGCCAAGTCAGCCCAATTCCCTCTCCATGTCTGGCTACCAGATGCAATGGAAGGACCCACACCAATTTCGGCATTAATCCACGCCGCGACGATGGTTGCAGCAGGTGTATTTCTGATCGCGCGGATGTTCCCTGTATTTGAAGAAATCCCTGCGGTGATGAATACGATCGCTTGGACAGGGGCATTTACCGCCTTCCTCGGTGCTAGTATCGCGATTACCCAGAATGACATCAAAAAGGGCTTAGCCTATTCCACCGTATCCCAATTGGGTTATATGGTAATGGCGATGGGCGTGGGCGCTTACGGGGCTGGTCTATTTCACCTGATGACCCATGCTTACTTTAAGGCGATGATGTTCCTTGGCTCTGGCTCGGTCATTCACGGCATGGAAGAAGTGGTGGGACATGATCCCGACCTCGCCCAAGATATGCGCGTCATGGGTGGATTACGCAAATATATGCCGATTACTGCCATCACTTTCTTCATCGGCACTTTGGCAATCAGTGGCATTCCTCCCTTTGCAGGTTTCTGGTCAAAGGATGAAATCCTTGGAGCCACCTATGCCGCTAATCCTGTACTTTGGGCGATTGGCTTCCTAACGGCGGGGATCACTGCTTTCTATATGTTCCGTATGTATTTCACCACCTTTGAAGGTGATTTTCGAGGGACTAATAAGAAACTTCTCGCCCTAGTCAAAGCTGAAAACTCCGTTGGTAAAGAAGCAGAAGCCAAGGATGATCACAGCGATCATCATGCTAGCAAGCCCCATGAGTCACCGATTACGATGACTCTACCTCTGATGGTTTTGGCAATTCCTTCGATCGCGATCGGTTTAGTGGGTACGCCCTTGGGTAACTACTTCGAGTACTTCATCCATGCACCTTCGGAAGTTATCGCTGAAGTACCTGCCGAGGGCTTCACCCCTGAGTTTCTGCTCATGGGTGGTAGCTCGATCGGCATTGGCTTGATTGGCATTTCGCTAGCGATTCTGATGTATATGCAGAAGAAAATCGATCCCAGTGCGATCGCCAAATCAATCCAGCCTCTATATCAACTCTCCAAAAACAAATGGTACATCGACGAGATTTATAACTCTGTCTTTGTGACAGGCTCTCGCCGCATTGCCCGTCAGGTATTAGAAGTCGATGCCAAAATCGTCGATGGTTTAGTTAACCTTGCTGGCTTTGTGACCGTAGTTTCGGGTGAAGGTTTGAAATACTTTGAAAATGGTAAAGCGCAGTTCTATGCCCTTGTTATTTTCATCGGTGTTTTAGGCTTTGTGATTGCGGCATCAATTTAGATTGATATTCGATTGATATTCGAGAGAGTACTACCTGTTGGGTTGTACTCTCTCAAATCCTTTAGGATTGGTATAGTTGTTTCGATAAAGATCAAGGAAAAAGCTGTATGACACTAAATAAAGTGCATCTAGTGGGACGTGCAGGACGAGATCCTGATGTTCGACATTTTGAGTCAGGAAAAGTAGTTTGCAACTTTACACTTGCAGTTAACCGCAATACAAGCAACCGTGACGAGCCACCTGACTGGTTTGATCTCGAAGTATGGGGCAAAACTGCTGATGTTGCCTCCAGCTATGTCAAAAAAGGTAGTTTAATCGGTGTTTCTGGCTCTTTGAAATTTGATCGCTGGACAGATCGCAACACGGGCGACGAACGCCAAAAGCCAGTAATTTTAGTCGATCGCCTTGAGCTGTTGACCTCTCGTAAGGAAAGTGAAGCGGCAAGTAGTGGCGGTTATAACGACGACTTTTAGAATTTAATCTAGAAACAAAATAGGGTGGTAGCGCAGAGCGCTACCACCCTATTTTGTTTCTAGGTTCGGTTCAATACGGTTTTCCACCCCAAACACTCTTAGTTATATCGGTAAAAATATATTTAGCAAAAGTACAGACACAGAGAACTAAAAATGTTTAACATTGGTGAATCTAGCTCTAGCAATAACCTTTTACTTGACTATCTCAAAGAGCAATCCCCTGAAACCCTAGCCACAGTTGCTCAATCCGTCAGTCCTGAAGTGCAGCAAATCATTAACCAAAATATTCAGAATCTACTTGGTATTCTGCCCCCTAGCAACTTTAATGTCACCATTACTACCGATCGCGAAAATCTTGCAGGATTGATCGGCTCAGCGATGATGACAGGCTATTTCATCCGCCAAATGGAAACTAGAATGCAGCTTGATAAATCCTTGGCGATCGACTAATCCTAAAACCAAAATAAAAAAGCCTCGCTTTGCGAGGCTTTTTTATTTAAAAGGAATGATCAGCTTGCACTGGGCGAATCATTCTTTTTATTTTTGTGGGAGTGACCATGTAAACGGATACCTAAGAAGAGGTCATACAAGAAACCCGCCATATCAGGCATCTTCAGCAACCCAAGGGTTTGGGGTGAGCCATTAGCATCTAAGAGAGGCTTCATTTGGTAGTATGCCTTCTCGTAGTAGTACCAAGGCACATTTGGCCATAGGTGATGGATGAGGTGATAGTTCTGACCCAGCAGCATGATGTTGAGGAACCAGCTAGGATATACTCTGGCATTTTTCCAACGCGATCGCTCGACAAAAGGACGATGGGGCAGGTAATCAAAGAACAAACCTAGCAATAGACCCATGACCGCAGCAGGGACAAACCAGAAGTTCATCATATAGCTCAAAAATCCATGCTGGTAGCCAAAGATAATCGTCGCTATCACTAATAGGCGACTGATTGCCCATTCCAGCAATTCATAGTTACGCCATAGCCGACGTTGAAAAAAGAAAATCTCGTGGTAGAAAAATCGTGCGGCAATCAACCACAGAGGACCACCCGTCGATACAAAGTGGTCAGGATCATCTTCTTCGTCATTCACATGGGCATGGTGTTGCATGTGTACGCGAGTAAACACAGGAAACACAAATCCCTGTAATACGGCGGCAACATGACCAATAGCCGCATTAACGATGCGGTTTGGATGAGCTACTCCATGACAAGCATCATGGATAACCGTTCCTAATACGTAAAGCGCTGAAAAATTGCAAATAAATACAATCCAGTGCGCCCAGCCCCATATCCAGTATCCCGTAGTCGATGCGGTTGCCAAGACAATCGAACCTAGTAGCAGTAGTACTGTTGGATTAAATCCCTGTGCTGCACCCATCAGACCGATTGGAACAGTTAGGGCTTTGCCCTGCTGCTGCATTGTGTCACTCCTTAATCAAATTCCTGTCTATCTTTACTAATTACAGTACTAACTACGGTTAGTACATTCTGGGGTTTATTAACTAGATAACTCAAATGTATTCTTGCGACTGCTCTCTAAATACATTCTATTGTTTAGTTTTATTACATTTTTTATTATGCCCTATGCTATCGATAATCAGGAATAATTGCAATCTTATAGCAGTGTAAGTTTAAAACCCCAAAAATGAGTTGCAGTGATTCGCGCCGCAACTCATTTTTGGGGTTTTAAGTGAATTGGGCGATCTCCTAATCTACCTAAACCCAAAAAGCGGCGCAATGCGCCGCTTTTTGGGTTTGAGAGCCGTTTACACTTTTAATTTTTTACTAAACTTTGCTTTTCAAAAGTTCGACCTTATCCAAGCGCTCCCAAGGTAAATCGAGATCGTTGCGTCCCAGATGACCATAGGCGGCAACATCTTGATAAAAACGTCCATTTCGGGCGCTAGGTAAGTTTTGTAGATCAAAGTTTTTGATGATCGCGGCAGGACGTAGATCAAAGTTGTCTTTAACCAGAGTTAACAGCACCTCATCGGATACTTTGCCTGTTCCAAAGGTATCGATATGCAAACTGGTAGGACGTGCCACCCCGATCGCATAACTGATTTGTAGCTCACACTTGCTAGCCAGACCCGCCGCCACAATATTCTTAGCAGCATGACGAGCAGCATAGGCAGCACTGCGATCGACCTTGGTGGGATCCTTGCCTGAAAAAGCACCGCCACCATGACGGGCATAGCCGCCATAGGTATCGACAATGATCTTGCGTCCTGTCAAACCTGAGTCACCTTGAGGTCCACCGATCACAAACTTGCCAGTGGGGTTAATTAAGTAACGAGTCTGCTCATCGGGCTTGACCGATGTATCCGCGAAGCTAGGTAAAACAACATACTGCCAAAGATCAGCTTTGATGATTGCCTGCACCTTGTCTTCATCGGTTTCGCCCTTGATCACTGCATCATGCTGAGTGGAGATCAAGATCGTATCGATCGCCACGGGTTGGTTATTTTCATAGACAATCGTGACTTGAGTCTTACCATCAGGACGTAGGTAAGGAAGCGTGCCATTCTTGCGAACTACCGATAGCTGACGGGCGAGGCGATGGGCAATGGCGATCGGCATGGGCATAAACTCAGGCGTTTCGTCACAGGCAAAGCCAAACATAATCCCTTGGTCGCCTGCGCCAACGGCTTCGAGGGCAGCATCTTCTTCTTCACCAGTACGGGCTTCGAGCGCGACATTTACACCTTGAGCGATGTCGGCTGACTGCTCATCCAAAGCTACTAGCACCGCGCAGCTATTGGCAGAAAAACCATTGTCTGCATCTGTATAGCCGATTTCGGCAATTTTCTGACGGGCGATATTCACATAATTGACATGGGCTTTGGTGGTGATTTCTCCTGTAATCAAGACCAACCCTGTGTTGACCACCACTTCCGCCGCGACACGCGATCGCGGATCTTGAGCTAGTAATGTATCGAGAATCGTATCGGAAATTTGGTCACAAATTTTATCGGGATGCCCTTCCGTAACAGATTCAGATGTAAATAAAAAGCGGCTAGCCAACTATGTTTCCTCCTAAACGCAAGAAGTTAAAGAAAATCAAGAAAAAATCAAACAGGGGTGAGGTGGTTAGATATCGCAGAATTACTTAATGAATCGTCTCGAAATCTACTCACCATATTACAGGTTATAGTCTCCTCGACTAAACAAAGCTTAATATGACGTGAGTTCGATATAGACATTTGCATAAAGTAAAGATCACAAATATGTCGAACTGGTTAAGAGCCAAAAACCTGTAGCGCAAGCGCTACAGGTTTTTGGCTCTTATATTTAGTTGCGCCCAGTTACTTATCAACATGTTGCCTAATCAAAGTTATGCTTAACCTTACGGGCTTTACTCGTCAGCAACTTAACTGTATGTGGGTATATTCTAATCATCTAGATCTAGAAGCTAATCTAAGAGGCTGATTTAAAAATTTGTGGAGGCAAATAGCTTGAAATTTCAAAGCAATGCTCAAGAGATCTGTTACGAAAAGGTCGTAACTTGGATACAGGAGATATTTGGGAAATATCCCTGTGCGCGTCAGGATGTGCCGGGATTAGGAATATTTGTAGGATCGGCATTAGTTGAAGTGTTGGTTTTTCCTTGGGATGACGATGATGCCGTAATTAATACGCGATCGTATGTGGTGGTTGGCGCAGAGTTAAAACCTGATTTGATGAGATATTTATTAGAAGAAAATGCCAAAATGGTTTTTGGAGCTTTTGGGATATCTCCAGACAATGAAATTTTATTTGAGCATTCGATAGTCGGGTCTACCTGCGATATGAAGGAGCTAGAAGCTTCGGTAAAAGCAGTGATGGAAATATCGGATGAGTATGACGATAGAATTGTCGATCGCTGGGGTGGTAAAAGAGCGTTAGATCGCATCCATGCAGGCAATTTATCCAACAATGGTTGGTCTTTGCCGACACCATAATAGTTAATAGAATGCCATGCTTCACGCAGCATTCTATTAATTGAAAATTATATTAAGTCAGTACAAGATCATTTTGAGACCATCTTGAAAAAGCGTTTAGATATTCTATTAGTTGATTTAGAGCTTGCTCCATCAAGAGAGCAGGCTCAAAAGTTTATTCGAGCAGGCTGGGTACAGGTCAACCAACAGGTAATCGATAAGCCTGGTACAGAAGTAAAAGAAGATGCTGCAATCTTGGTGAAGGAGCGATCGCCCTATGTATCGCGCGGCGGCGAAAAGTTGGCAGGGGCTTTGTCGAAGTTTGCTGTGGACTTACGCGATCGCATTTGCTTTGATGGAGGCATCTCGACGGGTGGATTTACCGACTGTATGCTCAAGCAAGGCGCAGCGAAGGTCTATGGCATTGATGTGGGCTATGGACAGGTGGCGTGGGAGATCCGCAGTGATGAGCGCGTGGTATTGCGAGAACGTACAAATCTTAGGCATTTGACGGCTGAGGATCTATATGCCCTTGATGATATTATTCCTGACTTTGCGGTTTTAGATTTGTCTTTTATATCTCTAACCAAGATTTTGCCTGCGCTCTGGCATCTATTGCGATCGCCCCGTGAGACTTTGCTATTAGTCAAACCTCAATTTGAGGCGGGTAAGGGACAAGTCGGTAAAAATGGCATTGTCAGAGAGCCCAAAATTAGGACTGAGGCGATCGCCAATGTTTTGGCAACTGCTCAGGATTTGGGTTGGCAATTTCAAGGATTAACGCCTTCGCCAATTCAAGGTCGGACTGGTAATTATGAGTACTGGCTATGGCTTAGCGATCAATCTACAGAAGTAACTACGCCTAGTTTTGAGGAAATTTTAGCAATTACCCACAACAATTAAATTTCTTATTATTTCAATATCATAAATTGCGGCAAAATAGCAGGATTAAATCTATACAAACTATAGCTTTCAGCCATGAGAACCTATCAGCCTAGTAATATTGCTCCATCGCAAGGAGTTGCGATATTAGCTCTCTCTTCTCTAGTTTCAGGTGCAGCGATCGGCGGGGCAACTGCATTTATCAGTAAATTTATCTACTTTATTGTCTTATTCCCGATTGGAATGGGCTTTGCAACTGGGGCTGTAATGGGATTTGCAGTTAAAAAGGGGAAAATTCGGAATCCAATTACTGCTCTTGGTTTAGGTGTTTTGGGTGGGCTGGTTACGTATGGTTCGCTGATGTATGGACAGTACATTAACTTTCAAAAGGAAGTTGAAACAACCATTGAGCGAGATTATGGTGTCACAGACAAGAATCAGGCAAGGGAGCAAATTAATGGTTTTTTGCGACAGGAGACAGGCTCTTCGGGATTTGTTGGCTTTTTGAAAATGTCAGCTAAAGAAGGAATTACCATTAGCAGAAGAGGTAGTTCCTTCCAGATTAAGGATAATTTTGCTTATTTCCTCTGGCTGATCGAGTTGGGAATTGTTGGTTTCTTGGCAGCTTCTATGCCTTTTAAATCTGCAAATGAACCATTCAACGAAGAAGCTAATGAATGGTATGGAGAGAAACAATGGGTTGGCAGTGCGACAGATGAATCTAAGGATCAACTCATTAGTCTCTTAAATATGGATGATATGTCGGGAGCGGCGGCTTTATTATCTAGTCAGACTGATTTGCCGACTCCTCGAATTGATGTTTATTCCCAATCCTGTGCTGGTGTTCCTTTTAGCGATTCTGTAGTTACAGTTAGCTATGTTTCCACCAATGCCAAGAAACAACTAGAATTTAAAGAGCTATTAACAGGATTAGTCTCAGAGTCTCAGCGATCGCAACTTGTTCCACAAATATCTACAGCAACCTCTGAAACCCCAGAAGTCTAAATTCCTATAGCAAAGCAAGGTTTACTTAAAGTCAGTTCGACGAAAGCGCAAAACGCGGCGCAAATGGCTATATCAAATTCACGTTTACTTAGAAAGATGAGTAGAGGTGCTTCGTGCTTCTCCTCATCTTTGGTTTTAGTTCGTACTGGCTAACTTTTTTATTACTATAGCCAGTTTCTATAAAATTTCCAAAGATGACCTGCCTCAAGAATCAGGGTTATCGCCCATATAAAAATGCTGATACCTGCGGCGGCGGCAGCTATATCCTTGATAATGCCAATCCGATGATCCTGTTGTGGTTGTACAAAATCACACAAAATTTCGATCGCACTGTTTAATAATTCTGCAACTAACATCATTCCTGTCGCCAGCAAAATTAAAGTAACGTCAACCCATTGCTGAAGAATAAACGATAAGGCAAAGACAGGGACTGATAGAACTAATTTATAAGCAACACTAAAATCAGATACTGCAAAATGAAGCCCTGAAAATATGATTTTTAACTTCCTTATCGGATCATATTTAGATTTGGGTGTTTTAGGCATACATTTACAGACAAGGGAACTAGAGGCAGTCATCCATATCTTAATCTTTAATGCTGATGAAATATAAAGTGCTGTTTGATGACATCCAGTTTGGTGCATTCCCAATAATCAACATGGGAAATAATTAATTCGCGATCGCCTTCGCCATCATCCAAATTATCCACAAATTTGTCTACGGTCAGATCACTCCACCCTGTCACACTAATTCGAGGTTTCCAAGGTAAAGGAGCATCCCAACTCATTGTCCATTCTGCTTTGATTAAATTATCGTTGCGCGAAATATCATGCAGATCGAGCTTGAGATTTTTAAACCAAAAGGTAATGAAGCTAATCATCTTTTGATATTGCTTAATGCCGCGAAAGTTATACACAGGATCTTTGAAATAGACATCTTCGCTATAGATGCTGTAGGTCTGTGCTTCAGGAAATTTCGCGTAATCTGCGGTAATGATATCGAGAATGTTGGTCATTTTGCGATCGTCCTTAAAAAATAATTACGCTCAGCTTTGTGAAAAATAGGATAAATCTAAATTTTATATCGCCAAGCTCGAATTGCGATATCTACAAACCAGCCTAACTTATCAGTCTCTTGTGCTTGAACCCCTTCCCGCCAAACTGTCGGACGAGCTGATACAAAATCTGGGTATAGTTTTTCAAAAACTATCCGATCATCACCGAGGCACTGGTCAGTTTAGGACAGAGCCTCTCTTAACATGGCTAACTTTGCGGGCAAAATACGATAGTAAATTGAAGTTCCACGGCGTTCTTTGGTGAGTAACCCCGACTCATAGAGAACTTTTAGATGATGGCTGACGGTTGGCTGCGATATACCCAAGGTTTCCACCAATTCGCAGGCATAGACTTCTTGAGTGGGCTGAGCCGCAATCAAACTCAAAATTTGTAATCGTGCAGGCTCACCCAATACTCGAAAAATACTCGCTAATAAAGCAGTATCCTCTGGTTGTAATCGTCCAGCCATGAGTGGTGGACAACATCTGGTTGCGATCGCACTGTCCTTGGGTGAGGCAATTATTGATTGAGAAAGTTTCATAGTTTTTATCTTGACATATCCCTATCAAAACCACCAAAATATTGACAAGTACAAATATTGATTTACATCAATATAAAGATTATTAGGTTAAATCATGGCTGTGAGAGTTGGTATTAATGGATTTGGCAGAATTGGTAGACTGGTTTTACGAGCTGGTTGGGCTTTTCCTGAATTAGAATTTGTGCATATTAACGAAATCAAAGGCGGCGTAGAAGCTGCGGCACACTTACTCAAATTTGACTCGGTACATGGTCGCTGGTTGCCTGATGTGAGATTGGAAGGCGATCGCCTAGTCATTGACGATCAAAAAAATGATCAAAAATCAATTCAAAAGCTCAGCTTTAGCGCATATCCCCAACCTAAATCAGTGAACTGGCAAGAACTAGGTGTTGATATTGTCTTGGAATGTTCTGGCAAATTCCGCACCCCAGAAACCCTAAATCCCTATTTCAATAAAGGCGTAAAGAAGGTGATTGTAGCGGCTCCCGTCAAAGAAGAAGCGCTAAATATCGTGATGGGTATTAATGATCATCTCTACGATCCTGCCCAACATCACATTCTCACCGCCGCCTCCTGCACCACCAACTGCCTCGCGCCTGTGGTGAAAGTTATTCATCAAGGTTGGGGAATTAAGCATGGTGTGATTACCACCATTCATGACAATACAAATACGCAAACCCTTGTCGATGCACCGCACCAAGACCTCCGCCGTGCTAGAGCTTCAAGTTTATCCCTAATTCCTACGACAACGGGATCAGCAACGGCGATCGCGCTGATCTATCCCGAACTCAAAGGCAAATTAAATGGATTAGCAGTGCGCGTGCCTTTACTAAATGCTTCGCTTACGGATTGTGTATTTGAAGTAGAAAGAGAAACCACAATTGAAGAAGTAAATGAATTATTCAAAGTGGCGGCTGAAGGAGAACTCCAAGGAATCTTAGGCTATGAAGAACGTCCTCTAGTTTCCATTGATTATAAAGATGATCCGCGATCTTCCATAATTGATGCCCTCTCAACAATGGTTGTGGATGGCACTCAGGTAAAAGTTCTCGCTTGGTATGACAACGAGTGGGGTTATTCCTGTCGCATGGCGGAATTAGCACGAAAAGTGGCGATCGCTATCTAATCACCAAGAGAATCGTGCAAAGCACGATTCTCTTGCTACAACTATTCTTCAAGAGAACCCATGACTTCCCCTACAGCATCCCAAGCGAACTTCAAAAATTATGTGCTTGTCACCCTCACCTATTGGGGATTTACGATCACCGATGGCGCTTTGCGGCTCTTAGTGCTGCTCTATTTTAATCAAATTGGCTATACTCCAATTCAAATTGCTTCCCTATTCCTTTTCTACGAAGTCTTTGGAGTTGTCACCAACTTCTTAGGCGGATGGATTGGTTCGCAATTAGGACTGAAGGTTACTCTCTATACGGGGATAGGCTTACAGATTTTCTCACTGATATTATTATCCTTTCTCAATCCAGAATGGGCGCAGTGGTTAGCAGTTCTCTATGTGATGATCGCCCAAGCTTTTTCAGGAATTGCCAAGGATTTGACAAAAATGAGTACCAAAAGTGCAATCCGTTTAGTCGTACCACAGGATGCTCAATCAGCTTTGTTTAAATGGGTGGCAGTTCTCACAGGTTCTAAGAATGCTCTCAAAGGTGTGGGCTTTTTTGTGGGCAGTGCTTTATTAGGACTATTTGGCTTTGTGAATTCTCTTTGGATTATGGCAGGAGGACTTTTTCTACTCTTGTTTACAGGCTTATTTCTGCCCAAGGGTATGGGCAAAATCAAAGCAAAAGTCAAGTTTCATCAACTCTTTTCTAAAAGCCCTGAAATTAATCTTCTATCAGCAGCAAGATTCTTTCTGTTTGGCTCCAGAGATGTCTGGTTTGTGGTGGGATTGCCTGTATTTTTGAGAAGTGTTTTAGGATGGTCTTTCTATCAAGTAGGTGGATTTCTTGCCTGTTGGGTGATTGGCTACGGGATCATTCAATCCCTTGCCCCGACACTAATTAAGCGCTTTGGTGATGGTCAGCCGCCGCGATCGCAAACGATACGATTTTGGACAACTTCCCTCATTGCAGTTCCTGCGGTGATTGCGATCGCTTTGCAATTAAATCTTGATCCAAATTTAGTAATCATGGTTGGATTACTCATCTTTGGAATAGTCTTTGCCTTTAACTCATCCGTACATTCCTATCTAGTTCTAGCCTTTACCGATGATGACAAAGTGGCGCTAAATGTGGGCTTTTACTACATGGCAAATTCGGGTGGAAGATTAGCGGGAACAGTGCTGTCAGGTTTGATTTATGAGTTTTATGGTTTAGTTGGCTGTCTATGGGTATCCGCGATCATGGTTTTAGCGGCGGCTGTAATTACGCATAAATTGCCTGATCCTGCATTAAGTAGTTCAGAATCAGGATAGGCATAGAGCAATCATAGACATTTAAAAGCGCAGATAATGGGGCTCTCTAGATCACGACTCAATGGGATATATTTTAATAAGTCCACTGACCTATTAAGATTTATCCATCTTTGGTAATTTCATGAAACCCATTGTCAGTCTCCTGCATACCTCCACCTACGAAACCGCAGCTCTGATGCAGTCCCTCGAAGCAGTACTTGCGCCCCTAGGCGGTATGTCCAGCATTGTCAAATCGGGCGATCGCGTGTTGCTTAAGCCAAATCTCCTCACAGGCGCACGCCCCACCAAAGAATGCACCACTAGACCAGAGTTAGTATATTGCGTTGCCAAAATGGTACAGGAAGTGGGAGGAAAGCCATTTCTCGGTGATAGTCCCGCCTTCGGAAGTGCGCGAGGCATTGCTAAGATGAATGGCTTGCTGCCCCTTGCCGCCGAGTTGGGGATTCCCATCGTTGAGTTTCACGGTAAGCGCTATGAAACCGCAGGCACAGGCGATCTGCATCACCTACGCCTTAGCAAAGAGGCGATGGATGCGGATGTGGTGATCAATCTGCCCAAGGTCAAATCCCATATGCAGTTGACCTTGACCCTTGGCGCGAAGAATCTCTTTGGCTGTGTGCCGGGCAAGATGAAGGCTTGGTGGCATATGGAAGCAGGTAAAGATGTGGAAAAGTTTGCTCAAATGCTGGTGGAAACTGCCCGAACCATCGATCCTGAACTGACAATTATTGACGGAATTATCGGGCATGAAGGCAATGGACCTAGCGCGGGTGAACCCAGACCATTGGGGGTTTTAGCTGCTGCCACGGATGTATTTGCCCTCGATCGCGTTATGGTGGAAATCCTCGGTGTTGATCCGCAGGCAGTGCCAACGATCGCTATGTCAATGCAGATGGGACTATGCAGCGATCTTGATGCCATTGAGATTGTTGGGGACTCGATCGCCGATTTGCAAATCCCCAATTGGCAACTACCCGAAACGATGATGCCCATTGATTTTGGTCTGCCAAGGGTGGTGCGATCAACCTTCAAACATCTTTACGTCAAGTTTATTAAGGAACCGCTCAGTAACTATGCCCGCATTTAACAGCCCACCATTGATCCTAGTGGTCGAAGATGCCCATGACAATCAAGTATTGGTGGAGCAGGTATTTCAAGACTCAGGTTATCGTGTCACCTGCATCCAAGATGGTCAGACGGCATTAACTTGGCTGGAAACTAACCAACCTGACTTAATTTTGTTAGATCTGTCACTACCCGAAGTGGATGGCTGGGAAGTTGCCCGACAACTTAAGGCGAGCGATCGCAGTGCCCAGATTCCGATTATTGCTGTGACTGCCCATGCGATGAAGGGCGACAAGGAGGCGGCGATCGCTTCGGGTTGTGATGATTATCTGACAAAGCCCCTCGATATTGATTTACTAGAGTCATCGGTCAAACATTGGTTAGACAAGTCTCTAGCTAACGATATCTAGGTAATTAGGCGCAATTAAATATAGAACTCTAAAACCTGTGAGCCAATCTGGACAAACATCACAGGTTTTAGTTATAGGTGGTAATCATGTTCAGATACTTGCATTTTTCTTGACAATTGAGACGTAATTGAGTCCTAGATTCTTAAATCCCATGTCAGATTAATACACAGGTGTCCTGTTACTTAGACTAAGATTTATCTATTGCAATTATTTTTTAATAGCCTCTTTTATTTAGTGTCTTTGATAAATTTATAAATTTTAGGGAAGTTTTTTTATGTCTGGTCGCGTTGGAGTATTGCTGTTAAATCTAGGAGGTCCTGAGAAGTTAGAAGATGTCTATCTTTTCTTGTATAACCTGTTCGCCGATCCAGAGATTATTCGTCTCCCAATTCCTTTTTTGCAGAAGCCGATCGCATCCTTGATTGCTGCTAGTCGCGCCCCGATCAGTCAAGAAAATTACCGCCAGATCGGTGGTGGCTCACCTTTACGCCAGATCACCAATGAGCAGGGCGAAAATATTGAAAATGCTCTACAACGACGCGGCATCGATGCCAAGGTCTATGTGGGTATGCGCTATTGGCATCCCTATACTTCTGAGGCGATCGCCCAGATCAAGCAGGACGGCATCACGCGCTTGGTAGTTCTGCCGCTTTATCCGCAATATTCCATCAGCACCAGTGGCTCTAGCCTCAAGCAACTGGACGACATCTGGGCAAATGACCCCGAACTGAAAGCGATCGAGCGCATCGATATTCAATCTTGGTACGATCGCACGGGTTATATCCGCGCCATGAATGAATTAATCGATGCCAAATTACAGGAGTCAGACAACCCTGAGAATGTGCATATTTTCTTTAGCGCCCACGGTGTACCTGTGAAGTACGTCACCAAGTATGGCGATCCTTATCAAGCCGAAATGGAAAACTGTGTCGATGGCATCATGAAAGCTCTTCGCCGCGATTATCAGCGCTACAACGCCCACACCCTCGCTTACCAAAGCCGCGTGGGTCCTGTGGAATGGCTCCAACCCTACACCGAGGAGGCGATCAAAAATCTTGCTAAGCGCGGAGTTAATGATCTGCTAGTCGTTCCGATTAGCTTTGTGTCGGAGCATATCGAGACTTTACAAGAAATCGATATTGAATATCGCGAAGTTGCCGAGGAAGCGGGTATTCACCATTTCGGACGTGTCCCTGCGCTCAATAGTCACCCAATTTTCATCAATGATCTAGCGGAGCTAGTTATGGAATCCCTCGGCGCAAATCAAGTCGCGCCCGTTCTTGCTTAAACTAACGTCAGTACAATAAGAGTCCTACGATTTAATAAAGAAGCATTTCTTGGTGGTGCAAATTTGCTGCGCAACCAAGAAATGCTTCTTTATTTTTATAGTAGTTCCAAATAAATTCAAGAGGCTTCGACTTCGCTCAGCCAGCAATATACGATGGCTGAGCGAAGCGATGCACTGAGCTTGTCGAAGCGTCGAAGCTCTATGTTTCTTATTTGAATTGTGTATACTACTTTCGGCGCGATTTGCATGACGAAATGGCACTATCAAACTCAATCAAACTCACGTTTTTTAGGGATAGGTAATATTGAAAAAATATTTTAGGATCACTAGCCCGAAAGTAGCATCTCCTAGAGGAACTTGCCCATTAAGGATATATTGATAACTCTGCCAGTTAGCTTGTAACTCTTGCTCTTTAATTGCCAGCTCCGCCGCAGGTAATAATTGCAAATGGCGATCGTAGCTAATTAATTCTTGAGTACGTTGCAAGTTCTCTAATGAGAAAACTGTGGTTTTTTCCCAATCTTCAATTTCACCTTCTACGGATTCCCAAGTAGATTGGCAGCCATTGGAAAGCCAAGCTAACTTCCTCAAAATCACGCCATCTTGAGAATGTTCATAATCTAGTTGATCGTTGCTAGTGTCGATCGCAAGAAAGATCACCTCGCCAAAATCCTCAGAAAGCTCTTGGGTCAAATATTCCTCTCCTTCAAAGGCTCCATCTACATAGCGATCGCCACAATCGCTAACAAGCCATTCTGAACTAGGAATTCTTTCAATCTGGGGGAATTTTTCTTGGACTCTAGATAGCGATCGCTGAGTTTTTACAAAATAAGCACTATAAAGTAAACTCATAGCCGTAATTCTCCTTTAACACTTGATAGCTCACTTTAAGCTATGGGAGAGGGAATGATGAGTATCATTCCCTCTTAATCCCCACGGTTATACTGTTAACGCCCTTTGCAATCTGCTCAAAGCTAGTCCCTTGCGATGCAACAGGATTAAAGAAGGAATGATTTCAGGTCCATGCAGATCGCCTGTGAGGGCGGCTCTGAGGGGCTTCATCACCATGCCTTTTTTGACTCCTTGGGATTTGGTGACGTTTTTAATCACTTCTCCCGCCTTGTCAGCATCAAGATCATCAACCTGCTTGAGTTCATCGATTAGCGCCGTGATAATACCTGCGATCGCTTCACCTTGGAGAGTGGTTTTCGCATCATCGGTATAGTCTTCAAAATCAGTAAAGAAGAACTTACTGATCGCGGCGGCATCGGTGAGTAAGGTCAGGCTAGGGGCAATCAACTTAGTTAGTTCTAGTAACCATTCACGGCTAACCGTAGTCAAGTCATAGCCCGCTTGTTCAAGAAAAGGAATGATGCGATCGCAAACATCTTCTGTCGGTAATGAATGCAGATATTGGCTATTAATCCAGTTCAACTTATCCCAATCAAACTTTGCTCCCGCTTTATTGACGCGATCGAAGCTAAAAATTTGCGATGCCTCTTGCAACGTGAAGAGTTCCTTGCCATCGTTAGGTGACCAACCAAGGAGCGCCATGTAGTTATTAAAGGCTTCGGGAATATAGCCCATATTTCTAAATTCCCAAACGGAGGTAGCGCCATCACGCTTAGAAATCTTTGCCCCCTGTTGATTGAGAATTAAGGGTGTATGCCCAAACTGCGGAGGCGTTGCGCCAAGGGCTTCATAGATCAGAATTTGTTTGGCAGTGTTGGCGATGTGATCTTCACCACGAATGACTTGGCTGATCTGCATATCGATGTCATCGACCACCACCGCGAAGTTATACAGAGGCAAGCCGATATTGCCCTGCTCATCGACACGAGCGATCACCATATCGCCGCCAAGGTCACTACTGCTCCAAGACACCGTGCCACGTACTAAGTCATTCCAAGCGATCGTGCGTGGCTCTTCGATAATGAAGCGAATCACGGGGCGACGTCCCTCATCGGCAAAGGCTTGACGCTGTTCGTCAGTAAGATTTCGATGGCGATTGTCGTAGCGAGGAGCCTGTTTATTGGCTTTTTGGGCTTCGCGCATTGCATCGAGTTCGGCTTCGGTGCAGTAGCAGAAGTAGGCTTTGTTTTCGGCGAGGAGTTGCTTGACGGCGGCAATGTAGCGATCGCTGCGTTGAGTTTGGAAGAAAGGTCCTTCATCAAAATTGATGCCTAGCCATGCCAGCCCTTCTAAAATATTTTGGGTAAATTCATCCTTGGATCTTTCGCGATCGGTATCTTCGACGCGGAGAATGAATGTACCTTGATGGTGACGTGCATAGAGCCAGTTAAAAACAGCAGTACGGGCAGTACCGATGTGCAGATTACCCGTGGGACTTGGTGCAATACGAACTCGAACAGACATGAACTTGTAAACGATATAAAATCCGATTATCCTTCATAAGATGTCATGTTGATAATCTCTTATTAATGTTATTGCCCTACCATAGGCGTTCGCCCCCTTGATCACCTTGCAGATTTTGATCCCCTCTTTCCTTGTTAAGGGTAAGTTAAGGTAGGTTCTAAAAATTTGGTAGATTCGGGATACGAGCGCCTTTGCTAAACGGGGAGATTGGCTATAGCTAGTAAATTTAGAAATTGCGAAGTGTAGAAAAGAATGCGATCGCTAGCTCTTATCATCAAAAACCGTTTACTCGATCTAGAAGTCAAAGTCAATGTTACAGTCCGACAAAAGCAGCAAGAACTACACATACTGCTAGAGTCTACCTATTTCGGCGATCGCCAGATGTTAATGGTCAAGATTTCTCAATGTTTGGATGATTTCGACAGAAAAAATCTTCAAACGGCGCGAGTCTATGCGTTTCTGTTTGGTCAGCCCTTACCGCAATGGAATGAGATTATCTATTTCAGTGATGAAGGTAAGCATCATCATATTCATCGCAATGGATATGGCAATCTTGATCAAGAAGATAACCAAGAAGTTAATCGCCCAGAAAAATCTGTACCCGTCCCAACGGTCGAACCGATGATTTGCGATCGCTTTATTGTCTGCGGATTAGGGAGTCTGGGACAGCACACGGTTTTTAATCTCAAAAAATTTGCCTACCGTGAATACGCTGTCAAAATCTGTGCGATCGATAAATCTGCACCAGAAATAATGGAATTTGATAATCTCTATGAATTTCTCGACGAACCTTTGATTGTTGGTGACTGTCGGCGTTCGGAGATGTTACTCAAGGCGGGAATCCATGACTGTCGAGCGATCGTCCTAGCTACCAGTAATGAGAATGTAAATATCGAAACGGCGATCGCCGCCCGTCGCCTTAATCCTGATGTGCATATCGTGGTGCGTTCCTCGCGCCAAAGCCTCAATCAATTACTCAAAGAACAGTTGGGTAATTTTGTCGCCCTTGATCCCGTGGAATTACCTGCGGCTTCTTTCGCAGTGGCGGGTTTGGGCGAAGGTACGCTCGGTTTATTTCAGATCGGCGATCGCAAATTGCGGATTGTGGAAGCCGATGTCCAAGCTGATAGCTATCGCTTTCTCCATGCTCCCGCCTATCTGCTGCACAAAAAACAGTCGCGACTGCTGAGCATTGTTGGGCATCACGAAACCGATCCACAAATCCATAGCGATCGCCTATTTTTTCAATGGCAACCCGACCGATTGCTACAGGTTGGCGATCGCGTTGCCTTGATTGAATGTATGGAAAACGACTTGAGTGCTACTCGCGAATATCGCTCAGCCCAATCAAGGACAGAACAATCTCCAGAGCGTTCCCTACTCCACAAATTGGCAGCTTTTGGGCAGCGACAGTTACTCAGCCGCCAGTTTTGGCAAGCCCAAATAACAAGGCTGCAAGCTTGGTTGCGAGCTAAGCGATCGCGTCAGTTGATCCTCTGGGGGATCATTATTGCCTTACTCCTCTGGATGACCAGTTCTATCGTTCTATTTCTGAATGTGCCGAATATTTCATGGCAGAAGGCAATCTCCACCAGTATGATCCTGCTCCTTGGCGGCTTTGGCGATGTCTTTGGTGGCTTGGCGGAGGATCAAGTCCCAACATGGGTCGTGATCTTCTGTTTAGCAATAACTTTAGTTAGCCTACTATTTGTACTGGGCGTAATTGGTTTGATTGCGGATACAATCCTCAGCTCTAAGTTTGAATTTTTTAAGCGATCGCTACCTTTGCCCACTCGCGACCATATTGTCTTAATTGGCTTTGGCAGATTAGGACAGCGCGTTGCCGATTTACTATTTAAGCTGCAAATTCCCTTCGTGATCGTCAGTGAAAATCCCCATGATTGCGATCTGGCGGACAAAGTACCTTGGTTTACAGGCAACATTATTGAGGAAGTTGCCAAAACAAATCTGGGTCTAGCCAAGAGTCTAATCTCCGTCACCGATGACCAGATGCTCAATCTCGAAGCAGCGCTGCTTGCCCGTGAAGCCACTAAAAAGAATCAGCGTCGGATTAATCTTGCCATCCGCACCTATGATCGCTATTTCAGTGATAACCTTGCTGAGCTTCTGCCCAGTTCTCAGTCCCTTTGTGCCTACGCCCTATCCGCCGAGGCTTTTGCAGGTGCTGCCTTTGGTGAAAATATGCTCAACCTATTTCGCCTTAACCAGCGCACCGTTTTGGTTGCCGAATATGTGATCACCGCAAACGATACTTTAGTGGGCAAAAATCTTTCCCAAATTGCCTATGGCTATACAGTTGTACCAATTTATCTAAAAACTCAAAGCCCAAAAGCCGATGGTCATAGCGAATTTTATGTGCCATCCGATGATGAGGTAATGAAAGTTGGCGATCGCCTGATCATTCTTGCCTCTATTTCAGGTTTACGGCGGATTGAACTCGGCAATCTCCACGCTCCCAAGCGTTGGCAATTACGAGCAAAGCCCCCCCTAAACTCCAGTGTGTTGCTAGATGCAGGGAATAAGCTCAAAAATATATCGGGCTGCGATCTAGAGACTGCCCGTCGTTTTATGGAAAGTCTACCCGCCGCGATCGAATTACCAATGTACGACACCCAAGCCTATCGCCTCGGTCAAGCCCTGATGCGCTTATTGCCAATCAAAATTTATCCTTTATAGAAACTTTAAATAATTTAAAAGAGGCTTCGACAATTCGACAGGCTCAGTGCATCGCTTCGCTCAGCCACCTTACACCGATGGCTGAGCGAAGTCGAAGCCCTAGCTTTTATTTGAATCATTCGTCCTCACAATAAAAAAGGAGCGCTTCGCGCTCCTTTTTTTGTTAATATCTAGGAATTTTAGACTGCTTTAGCTGCGTCAACTTCGGCAAAGGTTTTGTAGCATTTCTCTGCATCAAAAATATGGCAGCGATCGCCAATATCCTTCATTAATGCCCAAGAGAACTTGGTCTTATACATATACTGTCCCCAATTCTCATCAAGAGATTTATGGGCAAGGCGCAGATTATAAGAAGGGATACCTGTAGAAATATGGTGAGGCACATGGACATTAATGTCATGACATAACCACTCTACCCAAGCAGGATAATCACAATGGACAGTCCCCGTTAGCTGCTCAGTAGCGGCGTGCCATTGGTCTTGCTCCTTGAAAGCAATATCAGGCATCGTGTGGTGAACGATGGTGAAAGTACTCATCCAGAAGTGATAGACCAGCCAAGGCATCAAGAAGTAATTGATAAATCCGACAAAACCTGTGGCATAAATCAAAGCAGGAAGAGCGATCGCTGCAAACACAAGTACTAAACGGTAGGAAAACTTGACTTGCTTGCGTTGGCGTTCAGGATAAAGCTCAGCATTGAAATGCAAATTAGCCCAATGAATGATCGATCCAACCCACCAGAAACGGGTGCGGATTAGACGATAAACATTAGAGATTAAACCCTTACCTTGCTCATATTCTTCGATAGTGAAGGGATACCAAGCATTGTCCTCACCCATCTTGTTGGTGTGCAGGTGATGATGATCATGCTTGAAACGCCAGCAATGAAACGGATATAGCAAGGGTAAAAACGCGATATGACCAACTAAATCGTTCAACCAAATCTTTTTGAAAAATGAACGATGTCCGCAGTCATGACCGACCACAAACCAACCCGTGAGAGCTGTACCTGTGAAGATCCACGCAAAAGGCATTAAGTACCAAGGTGCAAAAGCAATACTGGCATAACCGATCGCGGCGGCAGCAATAGAAAAGGCAACACTCAACCAAGCTCTGAGAGTATTTTTCTCAAAGTATTCGGTAGGTATAGTTGAAATAATGCTACGAAGAGTAGTTTCAGGAGTGAGTGTGTGTGAGGAGTTTTGTGTAGCAGTCACTTACTGAGCACTCCCTACTACGGTCAATCTTTGGTTGCTCAAGCTTTGGAGCTTCTGGAACAATACATCAATGTCTGATTGCAGCTCAGCTAGTTCAGCTTGCACTTCTTCGGAATATAACTTTTTTGCAGTTGCGTTCAATTGAGAAATCTCTCTGGTTGGGGCTTCGATTTGTTTGCTCATACTTGTTTTAAAAAACGCTCTTAAGACGTTGCGATCACACCACAAAAATATTTAAAAAATACTTATGCGTCAGATTTTAACGTATGTCATGTGTATTTTTGTATACCCATAAACATATCTAATGAGTAAATATACGGATTAGGTTAAGAATCTGGTGATGCTTTGATATTTTTTTAAGACTCTCATAGAGGGGAGTAAGTGCCGATAACCTCCCACACCGCTAACTATTAAGGATATTTATTGAGGATATTTAGTACCAAGCGGAGTGTCAGCGAAGAGGATCGGCGCGATCGCGGCAGCAGATCCAAGGCGATCATCGGCATAGTCTTCGAGGCTAAAGTATTGATCCATGCGATCGCATAGACCTTCAGGGCTGAGACTTTGGATATTGTGACTGATGATGTAGCTCTGAGCCGCAGAACCACGAAAAGCGGCAAAGGCTTCTTCGCAGTAAGCTAGTTTGGATTCTGGGGCAGCCGCTAGCCAATCAGAACCGTGCATATTGCCACCGAGGATCGGTTTGCCGTGGGCAGGGATCACAGGGCGGCGCTCAGCAGCGATCGCATTCGGAGACATTGCCCCAAACATCGCAACGCCACTAAAAAGTATGACTAGGAAGATGACGGAAGCAACGACCGAAAAAAAACTTTTGAGAATCCGAAAACTAAAAACTTGACTCATAAATTTGCTCGAAGGTTAGCTAAAAAGTCGTTAAGGTTTGATAACATTTCCTGATTAATCGCCCTAAACATATCAAAATAGTAGCTGCAATAGTGTTGAATAGGCTGTATTGTCTAAATTCTAGACTTTTTTAAGGGGTATTGAGATTTTCTAGATTGACGACTTTTGCTAAACTCATGTTGCTTGTGATACAGAAAAATTTCTTGTTCTTGCTTACCCCATTTTATTTAATTTCTTAGTTCCGCCAAATGTCCGAACACTATCTAAATCATCCTACTTTTGGGTTGTTATCTCGATTATGTAGGATCGATGAGTTTCGCAGTTTGTTTACCACTCTCTACGCTCAAAGACTTTTCTTTTTGATCACCTCGGGACCCGACGGTGTGCAGTTTGATCCAGTCTCCCGTGCTGATGCCAAGCTAATGGTTGAGAACCAGATGCGATCGCTACGACGGGGTGGCTCTGACAATGAACAGAAGAATTTGCAACATATCTACAAACGTACTTTTTCCCAATGACCTCGCGCATCTCTCTTAAGTCTGCTGCCAAGATCAATTTATATCTAGAAATTACTGCCAATCGTCCCGATGGCTACCATGACTTGGTGATGATCTTGCAGAGTATTGATCTTTGCGATCGCGTAGAGATTCGCAAGCTTGGCACTGACCAGATTCAAGTGCTTTGCAATAATCCTGATGTCCCATGCGATCGTAGTAATCTTGCTTACAAAGCGGCGGCTTTGATGCAATCTGTCCATCCCGATCTCGGCGGCATGGAAATCACCATTGATAAGCAGATCCCGATGGGGGCAGGATTGGCAGGAGGATCGGCGAATGCGGCGGCGGTTTTGGTGGGAATTGATCGTCTTTGGGATTTGGGGCTGACTCAATCTCAACTCTGTGATTATGCGGCGCAGTTGGGTTCCGATATTCCTTTCTGTATATCGGGCGGTACTGCCCTCGCCACGGGGCGTGGGGAAATCCTATCACCCTTGCCTGATCTCAGCGACCTAACCTTGGTAATTTGTAAGCCACGTCAGATCGCGATCGCCACGGCATGGGCTTATCAGACCTTTAGGGCGCAGGGACTTTTGGCGACAAGTCCCATCCGCGATCACCAGTTATCGAGCCAAATGGTGGCGGCGATCGCTTCAGGCAGCGATGATGCAGCATCTAAGATTGGACGATTGCTCTATAACGATCTCGAAAGGGTAGTCTTTCCTGCTTACCCTGCGATCGCTGATCTCAAGCAGAAACTGCTCGACCAAGAATGTCTCGGCGCAATGATGTCAGGCTCTGGCTCTACCGTGTTTGCGATCGCTCCTGATCGCGATCGGGCTGAGCGGATTGCGGAGGCAGTGCGGACTGATGATCTTGATGTTTGGGTGACTAAGAGCTTAATTAGCTCAATATTTGACGATATCTAAATCAACGTCAATTCGACGAAGGCGAAACATGGTAAAAATTGCAAAGCAATTTTTACCATGTTTCGCCTTCTGTACTAGCTCTTGCTTGGCTATACAAATCAAAAAACCAGAAACGAGTTGCGGTGCAGAGCACCGCAACTCGTTTCTGGTTTTTATAGAAAATTCAAATAAGAAAGATAGGGCTTCGACGCTTCGACAAGCTCAGTGCATCGCTTCGCTCAGCCAGCAATATACTATGGCTGAGCGAAGTCGAAGCCTCTTGAATTTATTTGCAACTACTATATGTCCTATGCAAAACTTGTTTGCTATCGCTAAGAAACTTACACCAACGCAGGTTTTGCTTGTAAATCGCAGAGTAATTCACAGACTTGTAATTTTAGTCGCGACACAATTTGCAACTCGTGGGGATAGTGAGGATGGGGATCGCCCACCAACCAGATCGGTGGAACCATCATGGCTTCATACCAATCAATCTCATACAAAATACTTGGTTTAGCTTTCAGTTCCACTATGGTTCTGGGTAAATATTCAAATACTTCATCCCAATCAATTTCTGTATTCATCGCTTCTACCCTTTGATGAAATGTGCTTTATTGAACTACTGTTTGTCAAAGTTCAAAGAAGGCATATACAAGAGCAATTGCTTTTGTATCTATTTTTACCAAATTTTAGGGCGATCGCAGATTCTGCAACTATAAGTCAACAAATCTTGACATAAGCTGATGCCGTGACGGTGTAATCCCATAGCAAAGCAAGGTTTACTTAGCGGATAAAAACAGAAGATGAGTTGCAGCGTAAAGCACGACAACTCATCTTCTTGGGTTTTGATTTTGTCCTAATACAAGCGGCTACAGCTATATAGACAATTCAAATAAGAAAAATAGGGCTTCGACGCTTCGACAAGCTCAGTGCATCGCTTCGCTCAGCCAGCGTATATTGCTGGCTGAGCGAAGTCGAAGCCTCTTGAATTTATTTGGAATTACTATAACTAGCGTGAGTTCGATGAAAGCGTAAAACGAACTAACGTTAACTACAAAAGCTCTTGGAGTTTGGTTTGATATTCTTCAGGAGTGATTTTACCCGCTTTTAATTCGACATTGAGCGCCTCCACCTGTGGCTCGATCGCCTGTTTCTTTGCTGCAATCTCATCAGCTTTAGTTTTATAGACGGCTTCACCCTCCTTTTTCGCTTTTTTAAAGGCTTGGCGCAGGCTAAAGGCATCCATCTCGCCGCCCGATGCGAAATATTCATTAGCGACCTTGCCCAATGCCCATGTACTGGCAAAGGCTGTCGTCGCGCCCACTACCATCCCAAAAACAGGTACAAGCTTGGCAAGGTTGCTAACGGCGATTCGCGTTCCTGTGATGCCCAAACTACCGAATATTGCCTTACGAAAATCATCCTGTGAGCGGTCATAGCCCCAGCTTTTACCAATGATTTGGGCGAGTTCGAGCTGATTCCAATAGATCCACATATCAAAGGCGATCGATACCCCCGGAAGTGGGAAAGCACCTAGCACCGCATTGAGGAAACAAGTATCGGTAATAGCGTTGTCTACTTCAAAAGCTCGCTTTTGGGGATCATCAATCAGCTTAATCTGCTCTGAGATTGATGAATATTTCGCTCTTTTTTCGATCGCTTCGAGCCATTCCTGTTTACCCCACAGTCTGGAGTTGGTGAAAGCTTTACCAATTTTGTCTAGAAGTTCTTTTTCTTCGTCGCTGCACTCACCATCGATGTTTGCCATTGTATAGGCAGATTGATAAACCATTTCTTGGGCAATTTCACTGGTAATCTGAGCCAGTAGTTGATCAATCGGTTCATCGGGAGCATTGATCAGACTATCAACGGTAATACCTTCAGGCAGATGGATCTCTTCAAAGCTATCCGTGAGGCTGATGGTTTCCTCTTCCAATAGCTTGCCGTCAGCCTTTGCCATACTGACCAAAACTTTAAAGCTTGCCAAAACCTCTTGTTGATTTACAGTTTGATTAACTGTGGACATAGGCTGTTCACTCCTCTCAAAATTTTGTTGATAATCTTTAGACTATTAAGAGCGATGATAAGGGCGATCGCTATGTAAGTCTGTATAAACATAACGATTGCGATCGCAGTCTTTATAGGTCTTTATAAGTGCAAGACCCAATTACAGGGCTGCTGTAACTGATCAAATGTGCCTGTAACAAAGCGCCATAGTGCTACACGGGTACGAAAGAATCCAATTACTAAAAAGTAGCCGTCGGGAGTTGTCAAGTCGTATAGGCTGGGATTAGCGATCGTCACCTCCCATTCTGTCCCTGTGCCTTTGACCATCATTTTAACTTGGCGACGGTTGCGACGATATTCTAGAGGCAGCGCAAAGATTGCATAGACGTTATGCTCACCACGCCAAGGCTCAACCACTAATTTCATGGGATAAAACTGCTTTTGTCCATTGTCCAAAACTTCCCCCTGTGGTTGATTGGGACATAAAGAGTATTGATTACTGGGGAGCGCGGCGTTGACTGATACCCACCCTTGATTTGATGCTGCTAGATTCTGTGACCTAGCGACAGCAGTAACGATGGAGTTAATTCCCCATCCCGCTAACAGGAAAAACACAAACACCAGTAGCATCAAAAACTTATTCTGAGAAGCTAGCCAATGTTTCATGAAGTTTTAGTTGATTTGAAATAGTTATGGACTGCCTTGGGAGCAGTCTTCCAAGCGCGTTAACAGTAGGGCGATCGCATCGACATATTGTTGTAAATTTTTGGCAGGAATATTACCATTATTAATTATGATACTGAAAATAACTTCACGGTGTTTGGGGGGCTTGGCATAGCCCGATAGAGCTAATGAACCTGTTAGGGAACCAGTTTTAGCTTGGATGAGCCCTTGAGCGGGGGTATCGCGAAATCGCCTAAGTAATGTGCCATCGACTCCTGCAACGGGTAAAGACTGACGAAAATTGGGATCGTTCGCAAACGTCTGCAATAGCCTGACGATCGTCCTAGGCGTAGTGAGATTGTGGCGGGATAGACCTGAGCCATCGGCGAGGGCGATGTTGGAAGTGGAGATATTAATCGACTGTAAGTAACGATTGATGTTTTCTATACCATCGTTAAGGCTGTCCTTTTGCGTATGGGGAGGCATTTCGCCGATCGCTCTGAGCAGTAGCTCGGCATAGAGATTATTACTACCTTTATTGGTGGTGAGTATGATTTTGGACAATGGTGGAGATAGGGAGATCGCTAGATCCTGTGTTTCCTGTGACTGATGGTGTGCCGCCATGCTTAGTTGCTTATCTCTGTAAATCTCATGGGCATTACTCACATTAGTCGGACTATCAACGACGGCAATCCCCTGAGCAGTAAGTTCTTGACGGAGTAGATACAAAAAATTTTCTTTGGGATTGGGGATCGCGACAGCACCCTTCTCAGTACTGGCATTTTGAGGGATTTGACCAGTAATGATAATCTTGCGCTCACCGTAGGGACGATTAACCTGCAATGTAAACTCAGCATCGGCGGCGGCGGTAGTGGTTTGATTGACAACCTGCCAATCCTTAGCAAGTTCAGGATTTTTCCAAATAAAGGTTGCTTTTTCACCAACTTGCGTAGGATTGATTGACCAATCTAGGGCATTTTCGTTAATCGTAAAGGGGGAAGGAATTGCTGCGTAATACTCTTGCAAATCCGACCATTCCCAACTGCTAGCAACCCCTGAACCCTGACGCAAGGTTAAAGCCCAGATGCCGCCGTTAATGCGGCGGATACCTCTATCCCTAAGCTGTTGTACTAGGGACTTTAATCCTGTGTCAGAACTAAAACTAGGATCTCCTGAAGCAATCACCCATAGTCCATCATCTAGTTCGCCCTGAGCATTGGGGGGACTAATTGAGGTTAGCTTGGTTGTAAATTGATATCCTGCACCAAGGGTTTTGAGGGCGGCGGCTGTAACAAACAACTTGGTGTTAGAAGCGGGAATAAAATAGCGATCGCCATCCAGATTAACAAGTACTTGAGAGGTCGCGTCATCTGCTGCATTGGTTTTGACAAATACCCCGATCCGTGATGCTTGTAAGTCTGGAAATTGGGTAATTTTTTTGACTTCTTGTTGTAACTGGGCAGGGCAGATGCGCTGACTGGCAGCATAGGTAGTAGGGGAGGTAGCTAGAGAAATTGTTGTAAAAGCGATCGCCCTAAAAATGATTTTAGAGATATTGGCAATATGAGAGTTAGGCACAACAGTCTTGAAAACATTTAGTTGCGAACTGCGGTGAATAAGCTCATTGCGATACTTCGCCATCGCCGTCAAATCTGATTTTGTTTTTATTAGAGACCAGACAGGTTTTGTCATTCTAGTTAATACAACAAATAACTTCGCGGATAATCGCTAATTCTAGACTAAATAATCTTATATGAAGAGTTTTTTTCTGACATATTCGGACAAAATATTCAGGCAAATATACTTACTGATGATAAATATCAAAAGATAACAACCAATAGTAATGTCCAGATGTAATCGTCAATAAATAGGCTAATCTGTTGAGCAGAATTAAATATAAATTTCTTGTGACTCAATGTTTTAGATATTTTTTAACGAAGCTGTAAGTATTTACAGACCAGTCTTTCTGACAATTACATGATTTAATTGATTGCCAGCATCTAATCCGACAACCAATTAAACCTAGCCCAGATAACCATTTATAGCTGTTCTCAATCATTTGCAGATTTTAGGATTTGTGAAAGCATCCGCCGAAGGGTTAAGCTTCCACAAACTATTTAGGATTGTTATATAGGTTAATCAACAAAGGTTTTTAAAAATATCGTCATCCTTTGAGAGATTAACAGTAAAAAATGAGGAAATTATGGGGATTTATATAGGGATGATTTATATATAGTAATTACAAATAAATTCAAGAGGCTTCGACGCTTCAACAAGCTCAGTGCATCGCTTCGCTCAGCCATCGTATATTTCTAGCTGAGCGAAGCCGAAGCCCTATTTTTCTTATTTGAATTGTCTATAACTTCCTAGAAAGCCGCAAGATCTTGGCAAATGAAGTTTTACCTATTAATCAGGTTGGACTAACAATAATCAAAAATTTTAGCGATCGCGGGTTAATATTTTTTGATGTAGCTAGGCTCCCTCACATCAACGCTATTTTTCGCCATTTGAGCCGTGTAAAGCACGGCTCAAATAGCAATATCGAACTCACGTTAAGCCAAGTCTTTGGAGAAGGGATATCTGTGATTCGGGTTGCTGACTGTAGGAAAATCCCCAAGGTGTATGGGCGGGAAGACTTGGGAGGATTTGATCAAGATTGTAGGGACTGCCGTAGACAATTACCGCTTGTATTTGTTGAGATTTGAGTAATCGCAATAACTTGATGATCTGATCTTGCAAGTTACTGCTACCGCGAAAAGGATTGCCACGGCTAAAAATTTGCACAAGCACATGGGAAAAGCGATCGCCCTGTGAATTATGTTGAAAGCTAGCTTGCAAACTGTCTAGGGTTTGGGCATCAGCAACAATGCGGCTATAGCCCAATTGCTTGGGGATCTCTACCGCAGGCGATCGCGCATCTAAAAATTCTGAACAAGTCAGCAGATCATCGACAATCAGCAAATTCAAATAGCTGGAATTAACCGAGTGTAGTGCTGACACTTGGGAATGCACCATGATCGAACTGGTGGCAATGTCCTTGGCGATCGCCAGATTTTGAGGATTACCGAGTTTTGATAAATCCGTTGGTATCCCACAGACTTTTTGCTTAGCTTTCCAGATCCGTTGTACCGATGCCCGAATGCGATCGCGGCTAATTTCGCCCGACTCCACGGCGGCACAAATGGCATCAATTGTGGCGATCGCATCAACGGGCATCAATAAAATATCTGCCCCCGCTTTCACTGCTTGTACGGCAATCTGTTCAGGACTCCCTAAGCTTGCCACACCCGACATAATTAAGGCATCGGTGGTAATCAGTCCTTCAAAGCCAAGGTCTTGACGCAGGATATTGGTGAGTACTAAGGGTGAGAGCGTGGCAATATTTTGCGGATCAAGAGATGGCACAAAAATATGGGCGCTCATAATCGCATCCACCCCTGCGGAGATCGCATTAGCAAAGGGGGGAAACTCGACGGTATCAAATCTTTGGCGATCGTGCAGTAGAGTCGGTGTTTGCAAATGCGAATCTACCGACGTATCCCCATGTCCCGGAAAGTGCTTAGCGGTGGTAAGGACAGGATGTTTTTGCGCTCCCGCGATGAATCCCCTAGTTGCACCCATCACCTCGCCCACAGTAATGCCAAAGGCACGGACATTAATCACAGGATTTTCGGGATTATTATTCACATCGACAATCGGCGCAAGCAACCAATTAACCCCGATCGCTAAAGCTTCCTCAGCAGTGATCCTGCCCATCTCCTCAGCATAAAGCGCCGAGACATCCTGTAACGCCATCGGGGGTGGAAACCAAGTTGCCCCACTAAAGCGCTGTCCCACACCTTCTTCAATATCCGCCGCAATTAAGAGCGGAATCTTAGCCCATGATTGCATTTGCTCAGTTTTGAGGGCAATTTCGGCAGCACTTCCACCCAAGAGAATGACTCCACCCACACCATAGTCGCTGATCAGGGTTTTGAGGTCAGGATTGGACAGTTCCCACTCAGGATATTGAATTTGGTGGTCGTAGAGCATTCCACAGGTACGCACCACCAACATTTGGGAGACTTGCTCAGTCAAGCTCAAGTTGTCGATAGCGGGTAATGGAATCGATGACATGGTTTGTATAATCAAATTGGTTCAAATTGTCTAGAAATTTAGAAATCTAGAAATTTAGAATTCTAGGGCAAAATCTTTGCGGGTCATCGGTTGAGGTACTTCTAAACCCTCCCCACCGATCAGAGTTAGGGGTTTCCCATTAACGGACAGAAACACTTTAGCGTCAGGTTCTAGACTGGTGGCAGTGTAGAGAACTTGGATAATCCTGCCCTGCATTGATGCCGAGCCGCCGCCCTTAGTAAAGTCTGCCGATAGGTTAATCCGAATCTCCTTGTTTTGGGTGGTGGCGCTCAAAACTTTAGTATTAGCGGGAATGGCGCTATACAGCTCCGACTCAGGAGGCTGATCTTTAATCAAGCTACCGATCGCAGTACTAATTGCTTCATTATTATCCTTGGCTTTGATCGCGATCGGTACAGCAACTAATTTATTTTGCTTGGACTCGATCCAATAGACGGCTAGTTGTCCATCGGTGGCACGGGTCGCGGATGGGGTTTGATTTGCCTGATTGATAGAGGTGGCGGCTGGAGATGGTTGTAGAGGTGCGGAGTTGTTGAGATTGCTATTGATGAGTACGGCTGAGCCTGCGCCGCCGACTACCGCCGCCGCCACCAAACCAACCCAAAGATTTTTACTTAAAACTGGCATTTTCATAATGTGCTCCTCCACGTTGTCTAAGTTTGCCTTACATTCTTGACGCAGACAAACGCGATTTGGCTCCTTCAGTTTAGTTTATAGCAATCTTCCGAGCTATCACAGTGATTTAGTCAAAGCAGAAATCAAAATATATATATGTATATAGCTGTAGGCATTTTTATTAATATCAGTTCGACATAGCTGATGGCTGACAAAGTGAATCACCTCCACTCATTTTAAAGGATCTCACTGTATCAACAAGCTGTTGGACTTGCGCTAAGTCTTTATCTCCAGCCGATCGCTCGACACCACTGGACAGATCAATGCCATCGGGGTGAACTAGAGCGATCGCCTCAGTGACATTTGCAGGACTTAAACCACCCGCTAACCACCAAGGGCAGTCGGGACGGAAATCTCGGAGCATTTGCCAGTCAATGGTTTTACCTGTACCACCTGCGAGATTAGGATCATAGGCATCGAGTAAGATCGCATCGACGGCATCGCCAAACTTTGCTGCTGCCGTAAGTTGCTCTTGGTTCTTGACGCGGATGGCTTTGATGATTTTGATGTGGGGATGGATCAATTGCAGTAGCGATCGCAGATCATGGCAAAACTGCACCGATTCATCACCATGCAACTGCACCGCCGTTAGTCTCCCCTCAGCCACGGTGTGCGCGATCTCCTGTTGATCGGCATTGAGAAATACACCCACAAAATCACATTGCCGATCAGTAGATTTAGAAGCAATTTGAGCCATGATTTGAGCGGTAATTTGCCCAATTTCTAGAGCCGTGATATATCGTGGAGATGACGGCACACAAATAAAACCTAGGGCATCAATTCCCATTGTGGCGATCGCGATCGCTTGATCGAGTTTAGTAATGCCACAAATTTTGATATACATAACAATTAGCGATTATTAGCGAAAAGAGCAATAAATTCCATGACCAAGTATCCATCCTATCTAACTATGCGAAAACTGATAACCAAAATCTCATCAAGTTCGGCTCTGGTCATGGCGATCTCCTTTGCTTGTTTTACGCCTGCCCTATCAGCTCAGGCTTCACTATTTGATAGCGCTGTGGATCGATTGCCCTCGATTCAGCGTAACTCCTTACGCAATGGCGAAACCGTGGTCACAGGCGAAAAGGGCAAATATGTGGCAAGGGTATTAGTCAAGGCTTCACCGAAGGTCGTTTGGCAAGTGCTGACGGACTACGCCAATCTGTCTAAATTTATTCCGAATATGACCTCTAGCAAGATCATTGAAAATCGTGGCGATCGCAAAGTAATTGAGCAGGTAGATTCGCGCCAAGTTTTTCTAGTTTCCGTGGTTTCCCGCACTCGTCTCGCTATTCAAGAAACCAATCAAAAGCAAATTGATTTCCGTTTAGTCGATGGCGATCTTGCCAAAATGGAAGGATATTGGAAAATGGAACTGGTTTCCGAAATTCCGCGCCGTCCTCCCACTCAAGTTCTTATCACCTACACTGTTAATGCTCAGCCTAAGAGTTCTACTCCCACGGAAGCCTTCTATAGCATCTTCAAATCGGCGCTAGATGATACGATGCAAGCAATTAAGAACGAAATTAGAAATAGAGCGTAGACTGTTGAGATTTGCATTTTGCCGTAGACAAAATGCAAATCTCAACACCATTGAATAGAACTCTTTTTTGTTTTCAGAATCAAAATCAAAATTAGAATTAAATGGCGCAAGAAAATCAAAATCCGCAAGAATCAGCCATAGGTATTCTGCAAGTCAGAATTGCAGAGTTGCGGAAGCTTCTGCAAAGGGCTAGTTATGAATACTACGCGATGGATGCGCCAACGATGGAGGATTCTGTTTATGATGCGCTCTATCATGAATTAGTAGATTTAGAACGCCAATATCCACAACTGATCACCGCCGATAGCCCGACCCAGAGAGTTGGGGAGAAGCCGGTTAGCCAATTTGTATCAGTTCAGCATCACATTTCACTCTACAGCTTAGATAATGCCTTTACGGATAGCGATGTAAAAACATGGCAAGAACGCTGTCAAAAGGGATTGATTAATACCATTCACAGTGAAACTCTCCTCGAATATGTTTGCGAACTCAAAATTGATGGATCGGCGATCGCTCTCACCTATGAGAAGGGCATCTTAGTCCGTGGCGCAACCAGAGGCGATGGCATATCGGGCGAAGATATCACCACCAATATTAAAACGATTCGTTCCATTCCCCTACGATTGAATTTAGCTAATCCTCCCGATCGCTTAGAGATTCGCGGTGAGGCATTTTTACCGATCGCTGTTTTTGATGAGATTAATCAAGAGCGATCACAGCAGGGAGAAGCTCTATTTGCAAATCCCCGTAACGCCGCCGCAGGGACATTACGTCAACTCGATGCGCGGATCGTCGCCCAACGCCGCCTTGATTTTTTTGCCTACACAATTCACTTTCCAGAATCTAATCTTGATTTAGAGAACTCTCTAGATTTACCTTTATTTCAACAAAATCCCAAACCCAAAGATGTAAATTCCCAATGGCAAGCCCTCGAATTTCTCCAGCAAATCGGCTTTCGAGTTAATCCTAATAAACGCCTTTGTAAATCCATTCAGGAACTACAAGACTATTATGACCATTGGGCAACCGCTAGGCACGACCTGCCCTATATGACCGATGGCATGGTGATTAAGCTGAATGACTTCGCTCAACAGTCTCAATTAGGCTTTACCCAAAAAACACCACGCTGGGCGATCGCTTGGAAATATCCCGCCGAAGAGATGCCCACGGTGATCGAAGCGGTGACAGTACAAGTGGGACGCACTGGCACATTGACCCCCGTTGCTGAGTTGCGCCCTGTCCTGCTAGCGGGGACAACGGTGTCACGGGCAACGCTGCACAATAGCGATCGCCTAGCGGAACTAGATTTACATATTGGTGATACGGCGATCGTGCGGAAGGCGGGAGAAATCATTCCTGAAGTGGTGCGAATCTTGCCAGAATTGCGTCTCGATGGAGCGCCACGCTTTGTGATGCCCAGCCATTGCCCAGAATGTGGTCAAGCGGTAATCAAGCCAGAGCAGGAGGCAGCAACCCGTTGTGTGAATAGCGAATGTCCTGCGATCGTGCGCGGAGCGATCGAGCATTGGGTTAGCCGTGAAGCCCTTGATATTAATGGCATTGGTGAAAAGTTAGTCAAACAATTGGTTACCGAAAAATACATTACTTCCATTGCCGATCTCTACGAATTAACCAGCGAAAAGTTACAAACTCTCGATCGCATGGGTCAAAAATCCGCCGATAAGATTATTACGGCGATCGCACAATCTAAATCTAAGCCTTGGGCGCGAGTGCTGTACGGTTTGGGCATCCGTCATGTGGGCAGCGTCAATGCTCAAAACATCGCCGATAATTTCCCGAATGTAGATCTTTTGGCAAGTTCCCATAAAGAGGCGATCGCTTCTATCTATGGCATCGGTGAAGAAATTGCCCAATCAATCTATGAATGGTTCCGTAAAGATCTAAACCAGCATTTAATCACGCGCTTACAAGCGGCGGGATTACAATTTGTCAGTCAGAAGCACAATGAACAGGCGATCGCGATTAATACTAATATTGCGGGTAAAACCTTTGTGGTCACAGGCACTTTACCAACGCTCAAACGTGATGAAGCGAAGGAACTAATCAAGTCCGCAGGCGGCAAAGTGACCGACTCCGTTAGCAAAAAAACACATTATCTAGTCGTTGGTGAAGATGCTGGATCTAAGCTAGAGAAAGCGCAAGCCCTAGGAGTGGAATGCCTATCTGAAGCCGATTTGCTAAGTTTACTTAATCCTTCCTAAATAATGAAATTAACGAGGCAAGTAGTGCAAAGCGATCGCTCTAAAAAGATGTCATGGGTGCGATCGCTGCTCGCACTTTACCCGATGATCAATCTTTAGCTAGAGCAATCAATCACTTGAATTTGCTAAAGTAACCACAATAAATATTTTAGACAATTTACAATGTATGTCAGATTTTCTAAAGAGCCTATCATCCTATAACCTCTTTAATAACTTGTTGCCTGGTGTAGTCTTTTCCGTTTTGGTAAATAAAATATTTTTTATACCGCTAGTTCAAACAGACATTGTTACAGGCGTGTTTTTTTACTATTTTGTTGGGCTTGTAATTAGCAGAATCGGATCGGTTATTGTTGAACCCACCTTGAAATTTCTTGGATTGCTATCTTTTTCTGATTATGCAGATTTTGTTACAGCTTCTAAGGAAGATTCAAAAATTGAAACTTTGTCCGAAACAAATAATATGTATAGGACAATGTTATCAATGATGTTGCTTATTGGTTTATTAGGAATATATTCCTTATTGAAAACTCGCCTATTAGAGTTTGATCAATATTCAATATATCTAGTTATTTCCGCTTTGATTATTCTTTTTGCATCAGCATACAAAAAGCAAACAGAATATATCAAAAAGAGAATCGTAAAAATAATTAAGGAAAAGTCTAAAATAATCATATGACAGTATTGTCGAGAAGGACTAGATTTAGGGCGTATCAATTATGTGATTCTGGTTCGTCGTTTTCGTATTTTGATGGTACTAAGTTTACACTTATTGAAGCTAGATATAATCAAATTAATTCTCGAACTATTGAATCTGAAATGTCGATTTGTGGCGTCAATAAAATATCAACACTACACATTACTTCATGGGATCAAGAATCATTGTAAGCCTACTCAACTTCAAGAGATTATTGAAAAATTAAAACCCAGTATAATTGAATACCCTGGATACGAACCTCATAGTGAATCTGGTGTATCTAGTTTGAAAATCATTGAACAATTTTATTCAGATAGATTAGTTAAAAGAGTAGTATCTATTACACCTAGTTACATTGAAGGATTAGAAAAAACAACTGACAACTATGGGTACAAGGATATTTTGTATCATCCTAAGTGGCTCAGCAAAGAATCTTCCAATGACAACTCTACAGTTAAACTATTTAGATCTGGTTCATTCAATGTGCTAAGTCTTGGGGACGTTGAAAACCCTCAAATATCTTCTGCATTAAGAAGGCGTAGTTCTATAAAAAAGGAAGTGGATGTGATGATTCTTGCTCATCATGGTGCAAATAATGGTTTTACAACCTCCTCATTTTTGAAAGCAGTTAGTCCAAAAGTAGCTATTGTAAGTGCTAACTATGCGAATCAATATGAACATCCAAAGCCAGAAATTAGAGAACTTCTGCATAAGAATGAAATCAAGCTGTTTACTACTAAAACTGGTGACGTAATCATTCGTTCAACTAGTAGTCATTTCGGAAATTACACTGTTGAGAATCTGAAATCAGGAAGTACGGAAGTCTCAAGCAGTTATAATTTTAAAGCAAAGAAAATGCATCGTTTAAAAGTCAATTCTGATACCATCCGAGCAAGAAATTTGGACACGACACTAGCAAGGTTTTTGAAAAATAGGTAATTATTACAGTATTTAAAAATGAACTAGTTAAAGAAAAAAATCTAAATCAGAAAATTATTGAAATCTAGAATATATTACGACTTTAGTAAACGTACAATCTCACCAATTTATCAACAATAAAAAATCTAGAGAGTTATAAAATGATGAAAGGTAAAGAGTTTTATGTAGTCATCGATCGCGATGAAGATGGGATATACATTGGTGAGGTTCCACAACTTCGTGCTTGTTATAGCCAAGGAGACAGCATTGACGAGCTAATACTCAATATGCGAGAAGTCATTGAAATGTGTCTTGAAGAAATTGTAGAAGAAACATTTACTTAAGCAGAAAAAACATTTACCGAATTTATTGGAGTTTAGAAGCGGGTCGTCTAAATGACATACTAAATCCCCTTGCAAACCCGCAAAGCCTTATAATGGTTAGACACTTAGTAAAAATTGCCGATCGCATTCGGGGCAATCATTACCAAGCCATGCAAGGAGAAATTTAGTAGCCGTATGACTGAAATTTTAGAAGATCGGATTATTCCCACAGACCTGCGCGGCGAAATGTCGCGATCGTATCTGGAATATGCCATGAGCGTGATCGTCGGTCGCGCCCTGCCCGATGCCCGTGATGGACTCAAACCCGTACACCGTCGCATTCTCTACGCCATGCACGAGTTGGGCTTGAGCGCCGATCGCCCTTTTAGAAAATGCGCCCGTGTCGTCGGTGACGTAATTGGTAAATATCACCCTCATGGCGATACGGCTGTCTATGAAGCTCTGGTACGGATGGCGCAGGACTTTTCGATGCGCGATCGCATGGTCGATGGACATGGCAACTTCGGCTCCGTGGATAACGATCCCCCTGCGGCGATGCGATATACCGAATGTCGTTTGACCCGCATTGCACAGTCAGGGCTAATCCAAGACATCGAGCGCGATACGGTTAACTTTGGCGATAACTACGACGGTTCACAACAAGAACCGCTAGTCATGCCCGCAAGGATTCCGCAATTATTGCTGAATGGCTCATCGGGGATTGCGGTGGGGATGGCAACGAATATTCCGCCCCATAACTTGGGTGAGTTGGTGGATGGATTGGTGGCACTGATTGCCGATCCAGACCTATCCAATTTAGATTTGATGCGCTATATTCCGGGACCTGATTTCCCAACGGGGGCTTTGGTGCTTGGCTCTGAGGGGATTCGCGAAACCTATACCCAAGGGCGCGGCTCAGTGACGATGCGAGCGGTGGCAAGTTTTGAGACGATTTCGGCATCAGGTCGTCAGGATCGTGAGGCAATCATCATTACGGAAATGCCTTACCAAACCAATAAGGCATCGCTGATCGAGCGCATTGCCGAAATGGTTAATGAGAAGAAACTCGATGGCATTTCCGATATTCGCGATGAGAGCGATCGCGATGGAATGCGATTAGTCATCGAACTAAAGCGCGATGCTTACCCGAAGGTCGTTCTTAATAATCTTTATAAAGCGACACCATTGCAATCGAACTTCAGTTGCAATATGCTTGCCTTAGTCGATGGCGAACCGATTACACTGACCCTGCGCCATGCCCTACAAGTATTCCTCGACTTCCGTTATGAAGTAATTACTCGCCGTACTCAGTACGAATTGAGAAAGGCACAGGAACGCGATCATCTATTGCAAGGGTTGCTGATTGCGCTCAATCATTTGGATGCAGTGATTGCCCTGATTCGCGGAGCCGATGACAGTGCTGCTGCTAAGTTGGGCTTGATTGAGAACTATGGACTATCGGAAGCCCAAGCCGATGCGATTTTGGCGATGCAATTGCGGCGCTTAACGGCTCAGGATGCGGACAAAATCCATGATGAGCATGATCAGTTAGTTGCCAAGATTGCCGATTTAGAACATATTCTCGCCAACCGCGATCGCATTCTCACGATTACCCGTGAGGAGCTAGAAGCAGTTAAGGCAGAATTTGCTACACCTCGCCGCACTCGTATCCTTCCCAATGAGGGTGATATTGATACCGCCGATCTGATTGCCAATCGCGAAACAATTGTGATGGTCACGCAACAGGGCTACATTAAGCGGATGCCCGTCGATACCTTTACGGCGCAAAACCGCGCCACAAGGGGCAAAGCCAGTGCCAACGTCAAGGATGACGATGCGATCGCCCATTTCTTTGCTTGCCGTAGTCACGATAAAGTTCTTTTCTTCACCGATCGCGGTAAAGTTTATGGAGTCAAAGCTTACGAAGTTCCAGAATCAGGACGCGCGGCTCGTGGTACAGCCGTAGTCCAGCTATTGCCAGTCGCTTCTGATGAGAAAATTACCACGGTTCTCCCAATTAGTGAATTTAGCGAAGATGAGTATCTCGTTATGCTCACGGCGGGAGGCTACATCAAAAAGACGAAGCTCCCTGCTTTCGCGAATATTCGTTCTAACGGTCTAATTGCGATCGCTCTTGAAGAAGGCGATCTATTGCGTTGGGTACGCCGCGCCAAAGCCGATAACACAATTATTGTCGGTTCTCGTCAAGGGATGTCCATTCGTTTTAGAACTGACCATGAGCAGTTGCGCCCGATGGGACGCGATACTCGCGGTGTCAGGTCGATGCGTCTGACGGGTGATGACGAAATCGTCAGCATGGATATTCTTCCCGCAGGGTTAGCGGAAATCGAGGATGTTGATGATATCGAAGAGGATATCGATCTCACGGCAACAGTGAGCGAAACGGCTAGTGAAACGATTGGTGAAGAGGAAAATCTTGAGGCTGAAACCTGTAGCGATAAGTATCAAGGTCCTTGGGTGCTAGTGGTGACTAGGAGCGGTTATGGTAAACGGGTTCCCGTCAGCCAGTTCCGTATTCAGAAGCGTGCTGGTAAAGGGCTACGGGTGACTAAATTCAAAACTGGTCAAGATCAACTTGCTTCACTCTGTTTGGTTGATGAACAGAACGAACTGATGATTGTCACCAGTCGTGGGATTGTGATGCGTCAAAGCACTGATGCGATCGCCTGTCAGTCTCGCACCGCTCGCGGTGTAAGACTGCAAAGGCTCGATGCCTCCGATGCGATCGTCGGTGCGACCTTGGTTCCCCCTGCCTTAGAGGAGGAGATAGAAGAAGTCGAACTCCAAAGCGGTGAGGTGGTGGAAACACCCGTAGAAACGGTTGCGGAAGTTACTGAAGAATAAAAAACAAAAAGAGAAGGGCGGCGCATAGCGCCGCCCTTCTCTTTTTGTTTTGGTGTTAACCCAGTTTTTTGATTTGTGCAGATGTCACATCTTGCTTTTGTTGACGCGCTTGGGCGCGGCGATCGCTTGGGGTGGGTATGCCCACAGGTGGCTCGATCACATTGACTTCATTGATGAAGACCAATCGCGCATCAACAGATTGATTGAGGGAATTGGTGATCTGCACTGCTTCAAAATCGGCATCGATCGCCGCAAATTCCGTCTCATTCAGCCATGCGTGATACTTCTTCCGCATTTTCGGTTGTTGCTGCATCTCCTGTTGCAATTGCTCAAGGGAGCCTTCTGTCCATTGGTAGTAGAGATTTTTGCTACGGATTTGGTTTTTGGTTTCTGAAGTTTGTTGTGCGAGGGGATTGTTTGACCAAGGAATGCGATGATCCCATGTGGCGAGTCCCCCTGCGCGATCGCTATCGAGAAGTCTCTCCAAAATTTTGAGATCGGCGTGTTCAGTCACCTGCTCAGGAAAGCGGCAGAAGTTTTTGGTGAGATCGGCTTGAGAAGCACGCATTAGATTCATGATATTGCCTTGGGCATAGCCAATCGCCGTTTGGTGATCCCACAACCCATCGAGCAAGCTCCGCAACTCTCGTTGCATTACTTCGGCATTGCCATAGTGCGCCAACAGGCGATCGCTCAGGGGTTGGAGGATATGGCGAATCTGAGTTTCGCGGATGTAATCTTCGGCGCGAGGTTGGACAAGGGCATAGCTCATTAAAAATTCGGGATTGCGCTCAATCGTGGATTGGTATGCCATATCCAACAGGCGATCGGTTACATATTCCATCACCACGGGCTGCTGGGTATAGCTATTGCCATTTTTCTCAATCAGCGATCGCCAGCGCAGAGAGAATACAGATTCTAAAACCTTGGCTTTGGGAACCATCGGCACAATATTTTGGCGGAGACTATCGGTGCTGACGGACTCGCGCTCGATCGCTAGCCAGTACATGATCTCCTGTTCCAATTCAGGGAGACGTGAATATTGCTGATCCAGCAGTTTGCGAATGTCGCTCAAGACATTGGCTTCTTGATCAATAAATTCCTGAATGTCGCCATCAAACATACTGTTAATGGAACGAGATACCACCGTCAAAGCCAAAGGATTGCCACAGTAGAAGTCGATCAACTTACCCGTCTCAGGAGCATTTGCCAATTTGGGTTGAAACATCTGTCTGGCGGCTTCGCCTAGCCCCGTTAATTGTAGCGATCGCACCATGCGATCGCTACTGTCAGGGGGCAGCATATCGGCGGGCTTTTCGCGACTGGTCAGGATCACACAGCTTTCATGGCGCACCTGTTCGATCTGACGTAGCATCTCACCATACCCTTCATAGCCTTCGGTGTAATGTCCAGTGGTTTCGCCACTGCGGAAGACCGACTCAAGATTGTCAAGGACGATTAGGCAACGTGATTGCTTGAGGACTTGGTTAAACAATAGGAGCAGACTATTAAAATCTTGGGGCAGGGTGGCGATCGCTTGATTGGTCAAAAAGCTGACAAGATCCACCAAAAGCGATTCAACGGTGGGGGCGTTACGCAGCGATCGCCATGCAATCAAATCAAATTCATTCTGTACCTGTTCCGCCAACTTAGTCGCAAAGGCAGTTTTACCGATGCCGCCCATGCCGAATACACCGAACAACCGACAGCGATCACGGGTTAGCCAATCCTGAGCCATTGCTAGCTCCTCAGTGCGACCATAAAAAATCGAAGTATCGACTGCATTGCTCCAATCACAACGCTTAGTCGGGATTTCACCCAGATCTTGAATATGGCGATTGAGGCTAGGTAGCGCCACTAATGAGCTTGGGTATTGATTTTGCTGATTTGGTTGTGGATTGTGAGGCTCTGGGTGGCTAGGAGGATTTACTTGAAACCGATGAGCATGGTTTCGCACCACCACTTGCAAATTATGCTTAGTCACCTTTTCGCCAAAGCCATTGCTGAGCATCCGCCACAGCTTATAACCAATGTCACGAATATAGGAAGCGTCATAGCCGCAGATTTCGGCAGTCTCATGATATTTCAGACCATCCCAAGTTTTGCGAAATAGTTGCTCTTGAATGTTGTTGAGGCGTTGGTGTTGGAGAGCGGCATCAACAACTGCTAGGGCTTCTTCGATATTCATGGTAAGTAACTCCTCAAAAAAAATTAATGTCTCGGTCGTAAGCTCAGTCTTGATTAGCACTATTGATTAGTACTAATGGGCGGTCAAATGATCTATAGAAATCAAGATTTAGCAGATATTTACTTAGGTATAAGAATTGGCATATGGCTCAAAATTTAGAATCAACAACAAAGCTTAGAAATGGGAACTAATAAAAGCGATCACAGTCTTAACAAGCAGAGATAAATCTAGAAGCAAGTTTGGATAAAGGCTAGAACATCACTTTCAAGATTTGTTTTTAGAATCAATTAATTAATGGCATTTATTTGTTTGTTTATCCATAGACAATTAATGGCTAATCACAATATTTACTGATGATTTAGTCAACATATTCTTGTTTTTCACGTTAGATAAATAACATATATTTTTGTAATTGCAATAGATTTTTTCAACATTAATGTAGATTCTGACTTTGTATGACATTTCGCTAGGCTGATGTCAGTTTTTTCTGGTTTTCAGGTCTTCTAAAAGTCTGACAAAGCTTTATAAACTAGGCTTTTAAGCTAGTCAGGATTGCTAATCCTTGAGATAAAAAATTCTGGATCTAGGCTGTCAGCCCTTGAATATTTTGCTAGAAATATTGTTTTTACAAGTCTTTGCAAGCAAAATATAGAATAAATCTGACAAATCCTATTGAGATATTCCACGCACCGTATCTAAGTTAATCATTGTCAGTATGTCTGAATTAGTCTTGTCAGATTAACTCCTTTATATATGACCACTTAATTAACTAGGGATTGAAATTAATTAAGCAATCCTAATCCTAATCAACAGATATATCTAAATTCATTGTATTGACATCAATATAACTTAGGCTTAATCAGTGCTTTAATCAGTAAGTTTTTGAACCTAGAAGATTTGATTGAATTACTTGTCTAAAGCATTTTAGTCAAATGTCTTAACTAAATATTCAACTACTAATTGATTAATGAGTATATTCATACAATTACTGACAAAAAATACGGTTTTTTCTGGTGTGCAAATCATGGTTTAACTTTTATGCTTGTCTTTAGCAGGGGTTGATGAGTTAAATTACTCACTTCAACCATTGCCTTAACTCACTTACCCTCACATAAAGAAATCTTTACTTTTTGTATCACTGGTAAGTGGATATGGCAAGGGGAAAGCAGCGTTTTCCGACAAAAAACGACTTTTCCTCATCTATCCTCACAAATAGAGGCATTGAAACATGAGCGCAACCAACTATCTGCCCCAACATCACCTAAATCTGATCGCCAATTCGCCACCCCATGCAACTAGTAAGGCAGCCTCAAACCCTAACTTGAGCGATCGCCTTACTTACCTACTACGCGAGATTGAGTCCTTCTTACTAGCTTGCACCTACGAAGAGATGTGCAGCTTCTGGAAGTCGATCGCCAACATGCGCCAATATTTTCACGGCTTACAGACCTATTCCCTGTGCGTAGAGATTCCTTATTTCCTAAGCGATCGCCGCAAAAATCGTGACTTTTGCCGCATTTTGGAAGTGCTAGCTGACCTCAACTATCCCAAGCTCCACCTCAGCCAAAGCCATCGCCATGCCCACAGGGTGAACAATCACGCAAGTTCAGATTTTTTTAGGCGAACAAAATAAGCGACGACACAGGAGTCTGTTATGCAAGGAGATGCTTTTCCCACCCCACCGATTTATTCTCACCGCTTTGATCACATTGTCGAAGACCTGCCGCCAAGTTTTCCACCAAATTTGTTGAGCGATCGCCGTCATGAATCTGATATGAGTTTCCAAAACTTGTTTTCAGAAATCGATCTACTGATGACGGACTGCTCTGAGATCGAGGCGAAATCATTCTGGGTTGCAGCTAATCGCATCAAGATCAAGCACCAAATCATGGCATCTATGCAAAAGATTGAGCGCTTGTTTTTGGACTTAGCCGAAGAAGCCACGGACGACCCCGACCTAGTTGCTGCTGTTTCCGATAGCCTGCTCTACTCCAGCCACTCTAAGAATCTCCCTAACTTCCTGAAATCTCCCAAGCTAGTTAGCTAAATCCCCCAAAATTCTATAAATCTCGCGAATACCCTACATATCACCAATTCTAGAGGAACTTTTAATTATGAAATTTGTATTACCCGTTATCTCCGCCCTATCTGCTGCCGCCTTGTTGATTCCCTTTTCTGCCAATGCTTATACACAAGACCCTCGCAGTTGCAGCGATCCGCGCACTCAATATCCGTCAAATCCCCCTTGTCAGAAACAATCAGCATTCGCTAACTTCTATAACAATGGTCAGTCGCCCTCACAGGATGCCAAAGCTGATTATTTCCAATAGCCATTACATAAATATGAGAAGAAAGCAGTTTCTTCAGATCACAACGGGAGCGATCGCTCTATTTGCAATGGGTCGCTATCAGGGCAATGACGCAAATGCCCAAGGTAATGGGATCCGCTCAACCCTAACTAGCGATCGCCAAAATCAAGTTTGCTCTCGCTTACTATCGGGGCAGATTGATCGAATCATGGGAACGGGATTAACCTCTGAGGTACAGCTATTGCGGCTGCTCCGCGCCAATAATGCTCCCCTAAATATCTATGGCGATCTACCTGCAATCTACCGTGAAGAAGCTGAGATTGAGGGCGTAAATTATGACATTGCCTTTTGTCAGATGTGCTTGGAGACAGGTTTTTTAAGTTTTTCAGGCGATGTGAAACCAGAACAAAATAATTTTGGCGGTATCGGCGCGATCGGTAACGGCGTGGCGGGGGATAGCTTTAGCGATCGCCGCATCGGAGTGAGGGCGCAGATCCAACATCTCAAAGCCTATGCCTCCACTCATTCCCTAGTCCAGCCCTTAGTTGATCCCCGTTTTGATTTGATCAAACGCGGCACTGCACCGCTTTTGGGGCAGTTAACGGGTAAATGGGCTGAAGATATTAACTATGACAAAAAGATTATGGCAATCCTGCGCCGCCTCTACGAAGCGGCAGGTTGGTTTGCCGCTTAGCTCAAGTTTGTTGCGACCAAGTGCCATATTTGCCAACCAAGGGCTAAACCTAACACGCAGGGCAGCCATAGGATGAGAATCGTGATAAATAGTTTACGCTTTTGCTTATTTAACAAAAACTCACCGACAAAGGCGATCGCCGTAATCCCCAACCACACCATCACAGCAAGAAACATATAGTGAAAGCTAAGCTTTGCCATATACAGTCCACCAACAATTAGGAATCCACTAATTAGGTAGCCCCATTTCATCAGTCCATAGTCTGCGAAGGCAGTCAAGATCGGCAATAGCCCCATAATTCCAAAACCTGCGATCGCTAAGTTTTGGCGAGCAGGAATCGTCAATAGGATCGATAGAAAATAGCCAGCGCAAGCATAGCTACTCAAAATCATGAATAGCACCAGCCCCAACCAATCGTAGGGCTGTCTAACAAAACTAGGTCGGGAGAAGTGGACTTTTGGTAATTTGACATTCGGTAGTCTGACGTTCGGTAAACGCCATTGGGGACGGGACAAAAATCTGCCACTTCTGCTAGGTCTAGACTGTTGAGATGAAGATGCAATACTCTGATCGCTGGAACGATTATTAGAACGATCGCCAGATTTCCCAGCATTACCAGAATTGTTTTGAGCATCTTTTTTTGGATCATCTTTTTTGGGATCATCCCTTTGGCGATCACGCTCTGAAGTCTTGTCCATCATGCCTCCACAAAGGTGATGCCACTAGCAGCAGTGGCAAATTGGTATAGCATCGAATTTACGGTAGGCCGCGTTAATTCACGGCAATTAAATAAAGGGAATTAACGCTGTTTCCGATGCCACGATCATTGAGCCAACTCCACTATTAGTAAAGATTTCTAGCAACAGTGAATGGGGAACCCGTCCATCGACGATATGTGCTGCCTTTACGCCTTGAGCTAGCGATCGCACACAACATTGTACCTTCGGGATCATTCCGCCGCTAACCACATCACTATTCATCAACTCCCGCACCTGTTGAATCGTGAGACTGCGGTAAAGGGTACTAGGATCTTTGTAATTATGCAAAATCCCTGCAATATCCGTCAGCAAGATTAATTTTTCGGCTCCGAGTGCCGCCGCTAGCTCACCCGCAACGGTATCCGCATTGATGTTATAGGACTGACCAGTTTCGTCAGTCGCCACACTAGAAACGACGGGGATATGTCCTGCCTCCAGCAAGGTCGAGAGCAAGCCAATATTGATGCCGCTTACCTCACCCACAAAGCCAATATCATCATTACCTTGAGGACGCGCCCTAATTAAGTTGCCATCTTTGCCGCACAAGCCAACCCCAGAGCCGCCCGCAAGGTTGATCATCTCCACAATTTGTTTGTTGACCCTGCCCACTAGCACCATCTCCACCACTTCCATCGTGGCGGCATCGGTGACCCGCAGACCATTAATAAATTGGGGTTCGATGTTCAGCTTACCCAACCATGTATTGATTTCAGGTCCGCCGCCATGTACCAGCACAGGGCGCAGTCCCATACAGGACATCGTTACTACATCGCGGATCACGTCCTGCCGCAGGCTTTCTTCTTTCATCGCCGCCCCCCCATACTTGACGACAATCGTCCGCCCTGCAAATTGCTGCATATAGGGGAGAGCTTCACTGAGAACCTGAACGCGATCGCTATCTGTTAGCATTTAACGCCTCAACTTGTAATACTGGAAAAATACTTCTATCAACCTTACCGCCTCATTTGCCTCAATAAACAGAGTAATTAGACCAGTTAATTAATATTTTTATTATTTGATGACTTTTACGAGATTATAGTAATTCCAAATAAATTCAAGAGGCTTCGACTTCGCTCAGCCGCCGTATATTGCTGGCTGAGCGAAGTCGAAGCCCTATTTTTCTTGTTTGAATTGTCTATAGTTTGTATAGAACCCATTTGATATCTCGTACATATGCTACAAGCTTTTCAGGAGTCTAGGTTTCATCCGTTTTGGCATACAAAACCTCATGATCCTATAAATTCGTTGAATTGCCGAATTAACTGTTGCCTGAAAGCTATATGTTTCGTCTGAAAAGATACCAAATGGGTTCTATAGCGATGCAGTCAAACTTTTACACCTTTGAGTAAGTACATATCAACTTTGCCAATATTTTTTGCCCAGATTTTGCCACGATGCTCCGCTTCAAAGGAGTCTTTGACGAGATCGTAGGTCGCTTGCGAAAGATTGATTTGACCTGCTACGCCCGAAGACTCCATCCTTGCCGCGAGGTTGACCGTATTTCCCCACACATCATAAACAAACTTTTTTTTACCAATTACTCCACTCAGCAGTGAACCAGAGTGAATACCGATGCGAATTCCCCAATAGGGCTTGCCCTGTTTTTGCTTATGTTTTTTTCGCAGTTCCATAAATTTCTGAATTTGGAGAGCGGCTAAGACAATATCCATCGCATGGGTACAACTGGGCTTGGGGATACCACCACCGCACATATAGCCATCGCCAATAGTTTTGAGTTTTTCGAGATGATATCTTTCGATGATGCGATCAAAATAGGAGAAGCAATAGTCTAACTCGCTCACCATCTCTTCAGGATCCATAGATGGTGCGATCGTTGAAAAGTTCTCAAAGTCCGTGAACATGATCGATGCTACCTCATGGTAGACAGGCTTAACTCTACCTGTGACCTTCAACTCTTCAGCAATTTGGATAGGTAGAATATTTAACAATAATTCTTCAGATTTATTCTTCTCTTTGTCCAGTTCAGAATAGAGATCATTAAGACGTTGGAAAGAGTTAGCATTGCGAATTGCTGAAGATAGTTGCAGCGCAAGTAAGTAAGCAATTCGCAAGTCCTCTTGGGTATAGGCTAGGGGCTGAGTGGTCGCGAAAATAATCACCCCGAAAATCTGCTGAGAACTCTCAAGGGGCAAAAAAATTTGCGAATTAAATTGACTCAGAAACTGCTCAGTTTCCGCTTGGCGAATCAGTTGCGATTGACCTGTGACAAGGGTTTTATTAAGCGGATGATCTTCCAAAAGTAAGCTTTCATCAAAGATTACCTTTGTCCTTCCCGATAGCTGGATAAATTGTTTTCCTTCTGGCTTAAGTAAACATACGCTGAGATGTTCAAAATCTAGTAACCATTTAGATTGTTTCCCAATTACCCTCAAGATTTCATCTAGATTGAGGGAACGATTAATTGCGGTGGCAATTTCATTGACAGCCGAAATCCTCACTGAGAGCGCTTGGGCTTCAGCTAAAATTCTGCGGGTAGTCAATATCAGAGTATCCCAATCTAAACTTTCTAACTCTTTACTGTCCAAAGAATTTGATGGGTAATTCATAAGATGATTTCTCTCTAACCCCAAGCTGACTTATATCCAACCAATGATTAGGTTTAGCTCTGTGTCTATCTATGACAGTGGAATCTGATGGCGAACTTAGAGAGCGTCAATTTCTAGGGCGATCGCATCGGTGTATCGATTGACTGCCGAGAATAGATCGGCGGTGGCGACGATTTCAAAGACTTCTGATTGATCTAGTCCCAAATCGTAAAGCTTTTGATAGTGCGACTCTTCGAGGTTGTGGGGGTTGGTGGCAGCAAGCAATCCAAATTGAATCACAGCTTTGTCTCTAGCGGGCAATGGGCAAGCGTCGAAATTAGAAACAAGGGTGGAGAGAATTTCTTCGCTCATACCTAGGGCTGACAAACCATGCAGATGTACTTTGAGAGCATACATACTGTTGTTGTATTGCGAGATGGCAACACCGACCATTTCTTTGAGGGTGCGAGGGACATCGCCTTTGAGGATCGTGGCGCGGAACTTTTTCCAATTAGCTTCCAAAACTTCAGGATTGATCGCCATCGACTTAAACAGATTGGGAATGATTCCAAATCCTAGCTCTGCCAGAATCTGATCATAAACTTCCTTGACTTTTGGATCAGTGGCTTCCTCGTACTGAACTAAAGGGAATTGGGTCATGGCGTTATTATTCCTTTTGAAATATGGTGAGTTTTTTGATTTTTGATTTTTTAATTTATTACTGCAAAGGGTTACGCCAAAATGACACTGGATGTAGTGTCATTTTGGCGTAACCCCTAAGACTTGGTGGCAGATCTAGGGTTATACTTTGCAATTGATTTGCTACTGGATCGCGATCCGTTTGGGGGAGATCGTCAATTTAACTAATCGTCAATTTGATTAAATATTGAAAAAGAACAAGTGGTCTTACTTGCTGTAACTTTTGAAAAACCTTAAAACTGACGCATATCGTAACAAAACAATTATTTAGTCTTCAATAGACAAAATGCTTAACCTTTAGACAATTGTATAATAAGTAACATCTGTTTTCATAAAAACATGAATGTCCATAATTTTGCTTAGATAATTTTACTTAAACACCTGCGATCGCCATTTCAAATTCCGCACAGACGGCGGCGATCGCAAACTTAGTTTTGGCGGATTGATGGGCATTGGCGACGATCTGATCCGTAAAGGCGCGATCGCTAAATATTTTTTGCATCGCCGCCGCTAGTAATTCGGGATCTTCGGGGGGAATTAATAAACCCGTTACTTCATGATCAATGATTTCGCTAGTGCCGCCGCCAAGGGTGGCGATCGCAGGACGTTTTGCGAGTTGTGCTTCCACAATCACTCTGCCAAAGGGTTCGGGAGCCGTTGAGCAATGGGCGATCGCATCACAGGCTTTCATTAAGGCAGGGATATCTTGGCGAAATCCGAGCCAATGCACCCGACCTGTTAAGCTTTCCATTGCCGCAAGATTCTGTAATTTCTCCGTATATTCTGTTTCGCCAAAGAGAGCGTCACCCACCAGCAAGACATGGACATCGGGAAGCTTACTCGCTGCTTCTAATAGAATATGCTGTCCCTTCCAATAGGAGAGGCGGCTAAACATTCCAATTAAGGGGCGATCGCAAGGGATATTTAGAGACTTCCGAAGTTCCGTTTGATCGTCATCTAAATCATCAAATACATCGCTATCAAAACCATTGTGAACGGTGCGTAATAGTCTAGAGTTACCACCTGCGGCGATGAATGCGTCCCCCGTCGCTTGGGAATTGACCATCACTCGCATGGCGCACCAATTCGCCAAAGTTACCGCAATCCTGCGATTTAAGGGACTAAAAATATTGGCGGTTAAGATGTCGTGAAGATGCCACACCACGGGCGCACCACCCAAAAATCGTGCGATCGCTGCCACCACAAATCCCTTCTGATTATTGGCATGGATTAAATCAAAATCCTGACTTTTTTTGGCAATTTGTCTTCCCAATCGCCATAGTCCACCTAAAGATTTTAGGGAACCTAATCCACTCGATACTTTTACTTGAGCTAGCGATCGCGAAGCTGCTAAGACTTCCACTTTCACACCCAATTCTTCTAATCTTGTTTTTAAGATGCCATCGGTCAGCAGCACCACCTGACTCGTATCCCGATAAGCCTTCGCAAAGTCCAATAAACACAGCTCTCCACCCCCTAAAACGGCGGTATAGCTAACAAAGAGAATACTTTTTTGCTTTTTGCCATTTGTATTGCTATCTATGGTGCTGCTATTCATGGTGTTGTTTATGATGCTGTTTGAGGTGTTATAGATAGTTATTGATTGTGTCAGTAAGTAGCCGCCCTAAATCATCTTGTTGCTATGGCATGATCAAAAAAGTTATTCTTATGAACGAGCAAAGCAACCAAAATAAATGCTGAAATCTATCCAAAAACTAACTTGTTTGGCAATCTACGCAGGCTTAGGTCTTGGAATTGTCAGTAACATCACTCCCCCATCTAATCCAACGGGCAGTCTATTCCTTGAGGCGGCATCTGCTCAAGATAGTAGTCTTGGCATTGTGATGCGGCGCGGACATTTGCGCGTGGGCATCGATGCGGCCATCGGGGGACCTTATATGTTTTGGAATAATAACACTCAATTTTATGATGGCTTTGAGCTAGAGATCATCAAGGAAATCGCGGCGCGGTTAAAAATTGAGGCGCGTCCGATTAATATCCCTTGGGCAACTCAGCCCGAAAATCTCGCCTCGCGTCAAGTAGACCTAATCCTGAGTGCAAGGGAAGAAGGCGGGCTAGAAATTGGGGAGACTAAGGGAAAATTTCTAGAAACCGTACCTTACTACCGCAATGCCCAACGCCTATTGATCCGTGCTGATGGAGCAGAGGTAAAATCTTTGCGCGATCTGATCGGTAAACGGGTGGGAGTTGTGGCAAATAGCGGAGGCGCAGCGATCGCTGAAACCTATAATAAGAACAGGGGCAACGCCATGCGTCTATTCTCATCAAGGGATCTAGATCGGATGCTGATTCAACTACGCGATCGCCAACTTGATGCGATGATCCTTGATGAACCTGTCGCCGTGTGGCAAGTTCGTAACAATCCTAACTTTGTGATTGTTGGGGAACCTTTGATTCCTATTCGTTTGGTAGCGATCGTTAACAAAGATGACCTATCTCTCAAAAAAGCGGTAGATAAGGCATTAACAGAGATGCGTCAAGACGGTAAACTCGAACAGATACTCAAGAGGTGGAACTTGTGGGAAAGCCAGAAAACTTCAAAATCAGCAAAGGCATCGCCAGTTACGGCATTAGCGACCATTACGCCGTACTGGGTTTACCCCTAACGACCGACGCAGCCCAGATTCGCAAAAAATTCTTAAAGCTCGCCAAAATCCTCCATCCCGATGTCTTCGGCAGAACGCCCGAAGAGAAGGAGATGGCGACTAAATATTTTTCTAAAATGGTCAGCCCTGCTTACCAACTGCTTAACAACGATCGCGAACGGGGTGAATATCTGGCAACCTTGAGAATGTTTGCCCAAAGTCAAAAACAAAAACAAGAAACTCCGACCCTGAGTAACGATATCGCCCAAAAGCTATATCGCATCCCCCATGAGATTACTTACAAGCAATTTATCGAGCAGATCTCGCCCAAGCAATACGAAAGTCTGGAATCCATCCTCGAATATACAGCGACCCTCAGCGAACTCAACTTGGTCTACTTGTTGACCCAAACTAATTTGAGCTTTACCACTGGTAGTAGTGGGGCATCAGCGACGGTTTCTAATAATGACAACAATACGCCAACCCCTACAACTCCACCAGCCCAATCGCCTGCCCTTCGCAATCTAAATATGGCGGAGCTATTTATCAGCAAAAAACAATGGACAGACGCGCTTAAGGAACTGCTCACAGCGGAGAAGCTCGATGCTAATAATGCCAAAGTCTATGCTTTAAAGGGCTTGGTACAGATGAATCAAAACTCCACCGCGATCGCCAAGGCTAGTTTCCAAAAAGCCCTCAAACTTGATCCCAAAGAACCAACGGCACTTAAATACATCAATCAAGTGAACGCCGCAACTAAACCACCCGAAAAACCACCTGAAAA
>CAVVRZ010000014.1:0-162265 GCA_963750795.1 uncultured cyanobacterium | reverse complement strand
CATGATGCCTATATACAGGTACAAACAAGCCGTAAGCGATCGCTATTTCAGGTTGAAAGATAGGCTATTCATAACCTAGATTAGCTAAGTGATCGCACCTGAGCGATCGCACCATTGGCGAATATTTTTCTCTAGTTCTTGAATATCTTCAGGGCAAAGTTTCCGAATGCGATCGTAGCGTTTGGCTGCTTCTTCAGCAAGAATACCTCTACCCTGACAACGTGCTTCTAATAGCGATCGCTGTTCTGCAAATCTCATAAAGTAGCTTGCTTTAGATTTTCTCTCAGCGCGAATTTCTGACCATTTCCAGATTTTGGGCAGATCTTCACATCCTGCCAAAACCCATACTTCTAATTCTTGCCAAGCATTTTCGCCCAAAAACTTTTTCGGAGTTCTGTACTTATCATCTAAAAACTCCTGTGCCTTCTTTTCTAGACTATCAATCTTAGCCCTTCGATCTTCATTGCCATCGCGATCTATACACACCAAAAACAAATCGGTCATGCCGCCATATTTTTCTAAAATTCCTTGAATCTTTTCCCATCTCAACGCTTCCGCATGACCTCGGAGACGCGGATTTTTGCAGACGGTAACTCTTGCTTTGGGCTTGCCGATCGCTACCATCATCGCTCTGACAATCGGTAGCACCATACTCTCATCATTGACAAAATCTTCAAGAATAATCAGAACATTCATGCGTTCTGCACCTCTTCATCTTCGAGGAAGTACATCGCATCTTCTAGCCAACCTGAATCTAGTAAGCTCGATAATCCATCATTAGTTACGAGTTCCCTTGCGTTGGGAATGTCCATGATTTTAGTGATGCGTGACTCGGCGCGATCGCCTATTCGATACATCAATGAGGCATATTCGAGACTGGCAGGGCTGAGGAAATTTAACAAAAGTGGTGAATGGGTAGTAATCACAATTTGCATGGAGCCATTTGCGACTTCTTGCTCCATTAGTTGCATCAGCAAGCTCAAACGATTGGGATGAATGCCATTTTCTGGTTCTTCAAAAAAGTAAAAGCGCGATCGCTGATTACCCAAAAGCGCCGCCAGTAATCCTAAAAATCGCAATGTCCCATCCGATGCACTGGAAGCTGTTGTTTTTTGTCCGCTTGCCTCAATCAGTCTTAATACAATCCTGCCCTGCAAATCCGCAGGTGGGAATTCAAAATCTTGAGCATCCATCGGAGTTAGAGCTTGCAACCAATCCAATAAGATCGCCTTACGAGTTTCATCGCGACAAATCTCTTCCATGACCGATGATAAATTTTCTCCACGATCACCTAAAACAGTTTGCCCCGCAAAAGTCGGCAACTTCATAACATCTGGACTAAGCTCCAAAAACCTCATATCACTTATGGCAGTTAGAGCAAGTTTGGATAATTTTCTAGAAATAGAGTCATCAAATCCTTGACGAGGTCTAAATTCATTTACTAAACCTGCTACCTGTGAAAGTATTGGGAAATGTTTAACTCCAACATCAAAATGAGGATTGGTAAATCCATCAGCATATGGGTAAGTTTCCCTGTAATCATATAAGTGCAATCGTAAGTGGATATTATTAGGGTCAAACTGTCTAGGAATTCCTAAATCTAGCAAAGTTGGTGAGTCAAAAATAGGATACTTAAAACCGCCACAGATAAGCTTCTCGCCAGCAATACTTGGAATTGGATTGTTAGCATCAAATCTCACTTTAATGTAGTAATCCATATCATATTCTATATCTCCATCTTGGACAGAAAAGGAAATAGCGATCGCAAAAGAATCAGCACCACAATAAGTTATTTCTTTCGTCCCACCACGTATGCCGCGCCATTGCAGCACACCGCCTTCCCCATATTTCTCGCCAATAATTTCGGCAATACTGTAACCTCGCGAAATGCCATGCAAAAATCGAAAAGCATCACGAATATTGCTCTTTCCTGAAGCATTAGTGCCGACTAGAACTGTCAAATCTCCAAGCGAAAGCTCAGCATTTTTAAAACTTTTAAAATTTTCTAAGCGTAAGCTTTTTAGCATTTAAAAACCTAGTTTGATTTTTGCTGCAATTGAGATAATAACCATGAGGTTACTTGACCATGATCGCTTTCTCTTGATAATCGTAAAGCTTCTTCTAAAAGAGGAATTTCTAAACCTGTAATTACTTGCGATCGCGTAATCCTAGTAGCTAACTTTATTGCTTGCTAAGTAAGCGATCGCCAAGATTAAATTAGTACAAGCGATCTAAAACGTAATTAGTTAGACCGATCAGAGATTGTTTAGGGGCAGAGGATGGCAACCATTCTAGAGCCGTCATCGCTGAGGTGACGTGACTCTTGGCTAATTCACGCGATCGCGCGATTCCTTCACTGCTATAGACCAACTCTAGCGCCTTCTCCAAATCCCCATCTTCACTAAATTCGCGCTCTATTAGTCCCCTCAGTTGTGGATGTTCTTCGAGAGCGTACAAAACTGGCGCAGTAATATTACCTTGCTTGAGGTCAGATCCTGCGGGTTTGCCAAGGGTCTCGGTGGAACTAGTGAAATCAAGAATGTCATCTACCACTTGGAAAGCGATACCGAAATGCTTACCAAAATTAAATAACTGCTCTGCCTGTACTTGACTAACACCACTCAGGACACCCGCCGCCTTAGCGCTACCCGCCATCAGCGAGGCAGTTTTATAAAAGCTTTTTTCTAGATAATCCTCAAAGCTTAAGTCACTATCAAAAGCAGTCAGACTTTGGCGGATTTCACCTTCAGCAAAATCAGTAATTACTTTCGACAAAAGCTTAACGACTTCGAGGTGATCGAGATTTGCCAAATACCAAGAAGCCTGAGCAAAGAGAAAATCTCCCGCAAGTACGGCGATGCGATTACCAAAACTGCTGTTAACCGTTGGCATCCCGCGTCTCAGCTCGGCGGAGTCGATCACGTCATCGTGAACAAGGCTGGCAGTGTGGATCATTTCTGTAATCTCAGCAAGGCGGCGATGGCGTTGGGTAATATCGCGATCGCTCATCGTCGCTCTCGAAACCAGCAACACCAAGGCAGGGCGCATACTTTTACCCTTTGCCTCAAAGAGATGCTCCGCCGCAGCGTAAAGAATTGGATGTCTCGCCCCAACCAACTGCTTCAGGTTGTCCGTGAGCGTACGCAAGTCATCTTTGACTGGTGCAAAAAGTTCGGTGACAGAAGTAGTTGGAAGGCTCATGCGAATAAACCAGTTTTTATATCAATTTTTACATATCTTCATATATTGTATGAGTAATGTTGTAAGAGTTGAAGGTCGAGACAAATTGTTTTCTGGTTTGCATTCAGCCTAAATCGTCATAGATCTAGCCGAATCCCTACAAATACCAGCAATTTTGTCTTTTCTATTCCTTTAGCGATAAATTTAAGTGATCCCCTGCTTTGAGATGACTAGCCACAAATGGGCACAGTTAAATATGCAGCACAGCCATAAAAGTGATAGCGATCGCCGATACTTTTTATAACTGCGCTTCCTTGCATTAGGACGAATTTAGCTACCTACTATTTAGCTATCTGTGTAGTGATGTAACAGAAGAAAGATGCTAACCAATTCACTTTTGCCTCAAGGTTAGTGACTGTAGGATATATTATTTAACAAATCGTATTAATCCAATCGCATAGATGGAACTTTGACTAATGATGCCTAGGCTGCTCCTGATCGATGATGATCCGATAATCTCTGAAATGGTAACTCTCAACCTTGAACACGCTGGCTACCAAGTCAGTCACGCAAGCGATGGGATTAAAGGACAAGCCCTTGCCATTCAGTTGATACCAGACATGATCATCCTTGACCTCATGCTCCCAAGGGTTGATGGTTTCACGGTTTGTCAGAGACTACGGCGTGACGAGCGTACTCGTGAAATTCCTGTGATGATGCTCACCGCAATGGGACAGACTCAAGATAAGGTGGAGGGCTTTAACGCAGGGGCAGATGACTATCTGACCAAACCCTTCGAGCTAGAGGAAATGCTGGCAAGGGTACGCGCTTTGCTACGCCGTACCAATCGCATTATCGACACGGCTAAGCATGGCGAGATTCTAATATTTGGATCTTTAACCCTCGTGCCTGAACGCTTTGAGGCAATTTGGTTTAACAGGACAGTTAAATTGACGCATCTAGAGTTCGAGCTTTTGCATTGCCTGTTACAACGGCATGGTCAAACCGTATCGCCGAGCGAAATCTTGAAGGAAGTCTGGGGTTATGAACCCGATGATGATATTGAGACGATTCGGGTGCATATTCGCCATCTGCGTACCAAGCTAGAGCCAGATCCCCGTCATCCCAAATACATTAAAACTGTCTATGGTGCAGGCTATTGCCTTGAGTTGCCCAATGAGTCGGAGATAAATCAAGCAGAAATAGCGATCGCTGAATCAGTCTAATTTGCTCTTTCATCACCCAGAATAAAAATGGCGACGCTATGCGTCGCCATTTTTATTCTGAAGGTAATTTGCTCATTAAGTATTCGGCAATACATAGATTCAACAATTATCTGAAATTGACAAAAGCCAAGTGTTAAGCAATACATGGGGTTTGAGGCGATCGCTTTGAGAATAGTGAAAGTAGCGTTCACTAGTTAAGCTTGTTCCTTGAAACCATGCGTAAAAAGTTCATTCAAAATATTCCATTCTGTTGTGTCACGACTTTACTAACCTATGGGGCGATCGCCCCCCAAGCGATCCTCGCGGAACCATTTCCCCTTGATGCTCAACTTCGCTATAACGGCAGGGGATCTGGTGTCGATGGTAATACTAGCGTTGAGTTACGGGTTCCTCTTAATCAAACTCCTGAAAACTTTTTCTATGTCACGCCGCAGGTTCGGGTTTTTAATAATGGCAAAATTGGCTCGAACCTAATTGTTGGCTATCGATCGCTCAATGATGCGGCGAAGCATATTCTGGGGGGCTATATCGCCTACGACAACCGTGATAATGGTTCACGATTTTTTCAGCAGGTATCCGCAGGGCTAGAATTTTTTGCAGAGGCATTTGACCTCCGCCTCAATGCCTATATGCCCGTAGGTCAGAGTACAGCAGTGCTAAGTGAATCTTTTGTTGGAACTGGCAGCTTTCAGGGCAATCAGTTTGCGGATCGATCGCGATCGCCGTATTGATGCAGCAATGGGAGGCGTAGATCTAGAATTCGGCACAATTGTTAATTTAGAGGGAACGGGAGGATATTTCCGTCCCTACGCGGGGACTTATTACTACACCGCCGCCAATAGCGCTGGGGCTTTGGGCATTAAAGGGGGGATTGGCTACTACGGCAGTCTTTTTAACGCGGGTCTATCGATTCAAAATGATCGGGTCTTTGGAACCAGCGTTTTGTTTAACATCGGGATCAATCTTGGCGATCGCCCATCTTCCAAACCGCCAACTTTACTAGAGCGGATGAATGAATCAGTGGCGCGAAACGGATCGGTAGTGATCGAAAATCAAGTTGTCCGCGATCAAGTAATTGCAGTTAATCCTGCCACAGGTCGTCCCTACAGCTTCTTTATTGTCGCTGATAGCACATCAGGGTTGGCGGGAAATCCTAATGTGTTGAGTTATGCCAACTTCGCGACTGCGGTGGCGAATGCAGGGGCTGCGGGTTCTGATGGCGTTGTGTTTGCCTATGCGCCATCAGGTTCGGCTGCACCAATCTTAGGTGGGTTTACCATTCCTGACCAAGTGCGCGTGATTTCCAGCGCATCATCAACGATTAATCTACCTAGCCTTGCTGCTGGTTCAACTCTTACCAGTTTGCCTTTACCTTCTAATACTGGCGTTTTCCCAGTCATTACTGACACAGTGACCTTAGCAACAGGTGGTACAAATCAAGCGCTGATTGGCTTTGCGATTAATAAAAATGTGGCAACGGGTGCGGGCGCAGGGGTTATCGGCAACAACAATACCAATGCCACGATCGCCAATAATATCGTCACGATTACGGCTCCATCGACTACGGGTGTCGGTACTTCAGGACGCGGCATTGTGTTAGTTGGAGCAAGTGGCAATACCAATGTATTGAATAATCAAGTTAACAATGCGATCGCCGAAGGGATTCGCCTCGATAACGTCAGTGGCACTGCCGTAATTTCGGGAAATACGGTGCTGAATACCATCCAGCCCAATGTGCAGACCAATGTGGAAGCGGGTATTCTAGTTCGCAATAATACTGGCAATGTCAACCTGAGTATTAGTGGCAATACGGTTGGCAATAACAATACGCTGTCTACTTTTAATAGTGATGGCATAACCCCTCTTGTTAGGAATGAGATCGACGGGATTGAGTTTAGCCTTTGCCGTGTCTATTCTGATTTACCCGCCTGTAACACCACCGCCACCGCCACAGTCAACATCACAGGCAACACGGTACGAAATATTACAGGAGGTAATGATGGGGCAGATGGCATTGATATCAACTTGGGTAACAATGCTAATGCCACTATCAATATCACTAACAACACGCTTGATAACATCGTAAATAAGGGAATTAGTTTTGGTGCTGTCAATAATGCGATCGCTACCACTACGATTGCTAATAACGCAGTTAGCAATGTTGGTGGCACAGCAATTCAAGTGCGTCTAGCCAATCCTGATGATACCCAAGGAGGAGGCTTGACCAATAATCCCTTAGTGCGAGCAGCAGTGCTAAATAACAACATTACTAACACCGAAACAGGAACGGCTGATAATGGTTCTTTGACTATGCGTACCCAAGGAAATGCTACACTCTGCGTCCGATTTGAGGGAAATACTCTCAACAATCCCACCGCTGAGTTTGACTACCTTTTCCGTCGCCAAACGGCAACATCAACCATACAACTAGCAGGATTGACCAGTGAGATCTTGACTGGCAACCCCAGCCCCGGATTGGTAACTGAGCTAACATCTAGAGGCAATACAGGCACTGTGACTAAGTTCAGAGTCCAAGATAACAATGTGCAAATTCCCACTGCGGCTTGCACATTCCCTTAAAAGTCAAAAAGAACAATTGTTTTACAGGTGTTCTTTTTGGTTTGTGAATCACAGTTTGTAAAAATCACATAAAAAAGAAACCCCACACAGTGGGGTTTCTTTTTTATGTACATCAATGCTTGTAAAAATTGCTGCTGTAGCGATCGCTCTATGCCTGAAAATAATCAAGACAGCCTGAAGTATAAGCACTAAATCAAAGAATGAAAATTTTATTTGCGGCGGCTGAAGTTGCACCTCTTGCCAAGGTTGGCGGTATGGCAGACGTGGTGGGCGCACTCCCCCCGATTCTCAAGAAAATGGGACATGATGTGCGGATCATCATGCCTTACTACGGCGTGATTCCAGACAAGCTCAAAGAAAACCCTGAATGGAAATGGAAAGGCTATGCCATGTTTCAGGAGTTTGATATTTTTGAGACCGTTTTGCCGGGTACGGATGTCCCTCTGTACTTAATGGGACATGGCTCATTTATTCCTGCCCGTGTCTATGGCGGCGAAGATGAAGATTGGCGGTTCACCATGTTTGCCAATGCCGTCGCCGAATTTGCATGGAACTACTGGAAACCTAATATTATTCACTGTCATGACTGGCACACGGGCATGATCCCCGTTTGGATGCACCAAGTTTCTGACATTGGTACGGTCTTTACGATTCACAACCTTGCCTATCAAGGTCCTTGGAAATGGTTTTTGGATAAAATCACTTGGACTCCTTGGTATATGGATGCCCACAACACGATGGCAGCAGGGATCAAATATGCCGATCGCGTCAATACCGTCTCACCAACCTATGCTCAGCAAATATGCACCCCTGCCTATGGCGAAGGACTAGAAGGACTGCTCTCATTTTTGAAACCTTGGGGCATCCTCAATGGCATTGACCTAGAGCAAGAAAATCCCCTGACTGACCCATCTCTAGTCCAAAACTATTCTGCCGATAGTCTTGATGATCGTCTCGCCAATAAACTAGCTTTACAGAAAGAGCTAGGTCTGGCAGTAGATCCCAATAAGTTCCTCATCGGTATGGTCGGACGCTTGGTCGAACAAAAGGGGATTGACCTTGTATTGCAAACCCTAGAGCGATTTCTGTCTTACACGGACGCGCAATTTGTAGTACTAGGTACAGGTGAGCGCTACTACGAGTCGCAACTATGGCAAATTGCCGCCCGTTTCCCGGGGAGAATGTCGGCGCAGATTTTATTTAACTCTGCCCTATCCCATCGTGTGTATGCGGGTTCCGATGCGTTCCTCATGCCGAGCCGCTTTGAACCCTGTGGTATCAGTCAATTGATCTCTCTGCGTTATGGTGCTGTGCCAATTGTGCGCCGTACAGGGGGATTGGTTGATACGGTGTCTTTCCATGATCCTGTTGGCAAAGCGGGTACGGGCTTTAGCTTCGATCGCTATGAGCCATTGGATCTCTATACCTGCATGGTACGCGCATGGGAAAGCTATCGCTATCCTGAAGCTTGGCGATCGCTGCAACAACGTGGCATGACCAATAATTTCAGTTGGCAAGCATCGGCAGAAAAATATGTTCAGCTCTATCGCTCGATTCCGGGGCTAGAAAATGTTTAGGCTAGGATCGCTATGGGAGCTATAGGATTATAGCTAGCTAACTCCAGCTATATTAACGTGAGTTCGATATAGCCATTTGCGCCGCGCTTCGCGCGGCGCAAATGGCTCAAAATGGTGAAAATCGCTCTGCGATTTTCACCATTTTGAGCTTTTGTCGAACTGACGCTATATTACCAATCACATAATCAATTGCTATAACCATCACGATCAATGCGCCAGTTTCCTCTCATTCTTATACCGCCAGACTTGCAGCGCATTGCCCAATCAAAACCAGTTGCGCCCAAGTTTGCGACGAGCTTACCTAGCGTACCTGCCCAAGTTCCTCAGCCGATTCAGGTACAGGAAGCAATTTTGCAAACCCTAGGACTAATTGCGATCGTGGCATTGATTAGCTTAGTGGCGCGAGAATTAGGTTTAATTTTGTTGATTATAGGCATTGTGTCGATTATCGTGCGGATTCGCTTTCAATTTCAGTCCTACAACACCAGATATCAGCGCTATCAAGCCCAGTTTCAGAGTTATCTAGAACGGCTAGAAAGCTACTCCCGCGAAGAACTCAAGTATCAGCAAGAGTTAGCGATCGCCCATGCGCCCAAACGAATTCAAGAGTTTCGCCATCGTCAATATCAGCAGTTTTTTAAGAAATATCCGCCTCTGACAGGCTTAATCCCTTTCCCGTCTGGGAGTTCTAAAACTGCAATTAATCAATTAGCGAATACCTTGCGATCGCACTTAACGGCAGAATCAGGGGATGTCTATCAAGGAGTCAAAGTCAAGATCCCGAATATCGAATACGAGTGGCAGCCTCAGATGATCTATCTCGACCATCTACTACAATCCCGTATTGCGATCGAGATTGTCGATATTTCTGTCAGTTCGCAGAGTTTGATGCAGTCTGATCTAGTAGAGCGATTTTTATTAGATTCAGGATGGATTATTCTTAAATTTACGCAAGTTCAAATTTCCCAACATCCCGCCGAATGCGTTAAAGAATTTGCGAAGCTGCTCGATCGCCTTAGTATTGATCCCAGCCTATTGCCTAAATTTGAGAATGTGGCAGACCTTACTCCCGTTAAGTTAAGCCCACGTTAAAAAATAACAATTGCTACAGCGATCGTCCTGTAAATCAAGATATCTTGGAAGGATACACTAGCATCAACAGCCAAGCTGTAGTAAAACTCAAATATCTTGAGGATTTTGCCTGTGAATGCCGCCGAACAAGCAAGAAATGTAGAAGTCGCCACAAAAATTGCCACAATCGTTAACCTGTTTAAGACAATTTATCCTGCTGCCCGTTCTGACCTGAAACCGTGGCTAAACAATTCCGATACGCGCAGGTTAATTGATCCTGACTCGATTGATGTGGGCTTTCATTTTCCGGGGGTAAGTTGGCGACTGAAGGTGCGCTGTATTCTTTTCCAGATTCGGCTGTACGAAGATCCGCTTGAAGGTGATCTGAGGGCGATCGGGATTGAGGCAAGCGGTCACGATTATCGTGGTGAATGTTGGCGCTTTTCGACAGTGGACAATTGGCAATTTTTTGGCGACAAGTTACCGATGGATGATGGAGCCGAAAATATTCGCCAGTTTAGCCGCCAAACCCTAGAAGTTTTTAACCGCATTTAATTCTCAACAAAAAAAGCCGCGCTGAGCGCGGCTTTTTTTATTTCCAAGAGTTTAGGAAATACGCAATAGCTCAACATCAAAAATCAAAGTGGCATTGGGAGGGATCACTCCACCCGCACCACGAGCGCCATAGCCAAGCTCAGGAGGAATAATCAGGTTAAAGCGATCGCCAACACGCATCAGAGCCAGACCTTCATCCCAGCCCTTTATCACTTGACCAGCGCCGAGCTTGAATGAAAAAGGACTATTGCGATCGCGGGAGCTATCAAACTTACTGCCATCTTCGAGAGTGCCAGTGTAATGGACAACTACAGTATCTCCCTTCTTCGGAGTTGCGCCTGTACCTGCGGTGATCACTTGGTACTTAAGACCAGTGCCAGTGTCTTTGATTTCGGAACTCATATCTTTTGTTAAAGGTACTTCTGCTAATTTTACTTCTGTTTGCTGTGGGGCGGCGGTTGATGGCGCACCAGTACTAGCGATCGCTGACTGTCCACCTGTAATCTGGGCAAATACAATGACCAGTACGGCTGCCGCCATAATACCAAAGCTAATCAAAATCCCTTTCAAGGCTCTTATCTCCAATAATTAAGTTATGACTTAGCTCTAGGCATATTACAGCGCTTTTGGATGAAAAAGAAAGAATCTCAAACAAAAGAGTGCGCTCCTTGGGAGTGCACTCTTTTGTTTGTTTAAGTGTTACTTATGCCAGGAACGAGACTTGAACTCGTGACACGTGGATTTTCAATCCACTGCTCTACCAACTGAGCTATCCCGGCGGGATGCGTTTTTTGCGCTTTATTAAGATAGCACTACTGGTGATTTTTAATCAATAGCAATTCAAAAATTACTTGTATATTTTCTAGGTCTTGACTCAAGACCTAGGAACCCGTAACTAGCCAAAAAACAGATCTCAATCCATCCCGTAAGGACTTCGCAGGATTTTCTGACTTAATTTCCGAAGGAATAGTCACGGGGTGCATCTGAATGCCTTTGCTGCCTAAGACAATCTTGCCAATGACGAGCGCACGCGGCATATGAAAATCCGATGTAAGGACATAGACATCGGTAATATTTCGTTCTTGCAATTCATTGACCATGACCGTAAAGTTAGTCACCGTATCAACAGCACGATAGTCGAGATGAATGCGATCGCGATTAACTCCTGCATTATCAAATACATACTGGGCATATTCTTCGGGACTGCCTGAAGACACAAAAATTGGTAACTGGGGATGTTGCAGCGCAAACTTTGCCGCAAATTTCTCGCGACTGGGGGAACCACCCAACACTAAGATTGCCTGTGGCGATTTGTTTTGTTGACTATTGGTTATTGTTGGTACACAAGATATACCAAGGATCACACAACCAGAACCTATTAATCCTGATAAAGCTTTCATAGAAGTCTTTTTGAATTTACGAGACATCTTAATTCTGGCGTTGCAATTCTGCAAAATATTATCCGTATGTTGGATCAATATGCAACATGATATTTTCTCAAAATCTTTACAGATCTCTAAAAATCTATTTCGCGTCTGCCCTCGATCGCTTTGGCAAGAGTTACCTCATCTGCATATTCTAAATCACCACCCATCGGAATACCAAAGGCAATTCGCGTAACTTTAGTAAAGGGTCTCAATAATCCACATACGTAGAGAGTTGTAGTTTCGCCTTCTACGCTAGGAGCGATCGCCATAATCACCTCCGCGACTTTGTTACCACTGACGCGGCGAATCAGGCTTTGAATGTTGAGATGGTCAGGACTGATGCCATCCATCGGCGAAATCAGACCACCGAGGACATGATATTTACCACGATATTCACGGGTTTTTTCGAGGGCAATCAGATCGCGAGAGTCAGCGACTACACAAATCACCGATTGATCACGATTTGGATGGGTGCAAATCTCGCAAATTGGCTCCGCCGAGAGATGTCCGCATACGGTACAACTGCCAACCTGTTGCTTTGCTTGCAAGAGGGCTTGGGCTAGGGCTTCGATTTCTTCGGTGGGACGCTTGATTAAATGCAGGGAGAGTCTCTGAGCAGTCTTGACTCCCACTCCCGGCAGTCTTTGCAATTGTTCGATCAGATTAGCGAGGGGGCGAGTATACAAGGCTATAGATTTGTGATGTAACGCTACTAATTTTAGCGCTCATCCCCATTCTTCGCCATTTGTGACGTACTAAGCACGGCACAAATATAGTTGTTTCAAATAAAAACTAGGGCTTCGGCTCCGCTCAGCCATCGGTGTACGGTGGCTGAGCGGAGCCGAAGCCTCTTCAAATTTATTGGGGTTCGGGTTAACCATAGCTATTTAAAAATCGGCTTTGCAATTGATAGGCTTCCTGCTCCATCACATTATCTTCATATTTTCGATTGGCTCGCTTATATTCCACAAAGTAACGATAGCCAAATTGATCTAGTCCGCCAGTTTCAGAACATTGCCGCAGATGCACCATTTCATGAGCAATCACGGCTAGTTGCTTGATATCGTCAGGTTTGTAAGAGTCACGTAGATAAATGCGATCGCAATAGGTCTGGGCGATCGAATCTACCTTGCCAAAATGCACGGAGATATTGCCGAGTAACCAGCGATCCATCATTTGTGCTTTGTAGATCACGACCACGCGATCAATTGATTCAATAAAATAACGCCGCAGATAACGCTTCTGGACATTAGTGAGGGGGACACCTTGCCCATTTTTAGCCTGCATCGTCTTCGCCGCCGCTTGATAGGCGATCGAACCTGCTTGCCCCCAAGCTTCTTCGACGAGGCTCGACTTTGCCTCAGATTTGTCCGAAAAATGTAGATCCGAGAGACTAATAACTGTGATTAACGAGATCACCGCCAAAATAAGAAAACTGATCCTGCGAAGGCTTTCCATATCAGTTTGCCTTGCTTCATGGTGAAGCTGAGATAGATTGTGTGAGTTGCTAGGTTTTCTAGCCTAACTCTAGCGCCCAGATCCTGCAATCACCCGATCGTTAATTATGATTAACAAAAAAGCAGAGGCACAAGCTACGCTTGTGCCTCTGCTTTTTTGTTTTTATATTTAGATGATTGATTAGCCGCCATTGGCGATTAGCTCATTCGACACAATCACCACGGTGATGTTATCTCGACCGCCTCGCAACTTTGCTGACTCGATCAATGACTGCGCCGCCTGTTGACAGTTGCGGATTGCTTTGAGTTGGTGCGTAATGCGATCGTCACTTAACTCTTCGGTCAAGCCATCACTACAAATCAAAAGGCGATCGCCTGGTTGCCACTCTACTTCCCGTGCCACCACGCCCTTAATATCTTCCCGTCCTAGACATTGCAGCAACATATGTCGCCAAGGATGGGTTTTAGCATCATCAGCATTGACAATGCCCGTTTGAATTGCTCTGGCGATCCATGTATGGTCATCGCTAACTTGCTCCAGTTTCGCGCCCCTGAGACGATACAGCCGCGAATCACCAATGTGACAATACCAAGGCTGATTATCTCGAAATACTAACAGTACAACCGTTGTCCCCATATCCGATCGCACAGGGTTCGCATTTTGATCCCTGATAATTGCCTGATTTGCTTTGTCGATCGCATCTTCCATCAGCTTCTGAATGCTGGTTTCGTTATCCCACAAAGCTTCCAAACAATCCCGAATCGAATCGACGGCAATCTTGCTGGCAACTTCGCCCCCTGCGTGACCGCCCATACCGTCAGCAACAACAAAAAAGCGCCCCTCAGGGTCAATGTAATAGGAATCTTGATTAGCTGATCTGACACAGCCAGTGTCGGTTGCCCCTGCAAATAGACGCTTCATATTAGGTGGTTGACTCGACTTAGTGGATTTACCAGTAGATGTAGCAAGATTGGTGTGGCTAACAACAATAGATAGCAATTTAGCGATTTTAGCAATCTTTAGTTTACCCTTCACAGGCAAAATCTATCGTAATTTTTTAGCGCGAAAACTAATTATGAAAACTGATATGGGCTGATATCCATCGAATCGATCTACTTGATGAACGGGATTATCGTTCAGGACGATCAATCTTGGACAAAAGCCTTAATAGGGCAATCACACAGATAATCGCCGCAAATACAGCGATCGCCGCAGGGATCTGGGAAGAATTGATAAATAGCAAGGTGGCACATAGTAAAAACGTTGCTCCCAAGAGGGCATAGATTGCGCCAATGCCGACATTGCTTAAGCGCCTTAGCAAGCGATCGGTTTCCTGTGATTTGATGCGGACACGAATATCGCCGCGATCGAGCTTGGCGAGCGTATCGTCAATGCGGCGTGGCAGTGCGATCGCCGTATTCCCAACCTGTGCCGCCTGTCTACCCAATTCGCCAAGAAAGGCAGTGGATAAGCTTCCTGATTCTTTAGAGCTACCGTTTTCCATAAGATTTGTTGCGTAGGGTTGAGCGACTTCCATAAAGTTAAAGCTAGGGTCGAGACCTTTACCCAGTCCCTCAAGCGTGGAAATCGCTCTGAGGACAAAGGTGAACGTGGCGGGAAAGCGGAAGGGCTGATCGTAGGCAATGTCGTAGAGATCATCACTAATTGCCGCCACTGAGCGCTTTTCCATCGGCTGCCCCATAAAATTATCGAGCATATACTGCACCGATCGCCTGATTGGACCAGTATCACCTTTGACCTCTAAGGCTCCTAAGTCAATTAGGGAGTTGATCACAACTTCCGCATCTTTTTGGGCAATGCCAAAAAAAGTCTTTAATAATTTGTCGCGGGTAATGGATTGGATCCGTCCCATCATCCCAAAATCATAGAAAATCAACTCACCATTGCCCGTTACCGCCAAGTTACCAGGGTGGGGATCGGCATGAAAAAATCCATGATTTAGTAACTGTTCCATGTAAGCTTCGGCTCCAATACGAGCGATCGCTTTGCGATCGAGTCCTGCGGCTTCGAGGGCTGCGTAGTTACTGACCTTGATCCCCGGCATATATTCGAGGGTAAGAACGCGCTTGGAGGCATAGCGCCAATAGACGCGGGGAACAATAATACGGCGATCGACGCGAAAGTTGCGCCGAAAAGTATCAGCATTACGCCCCTCATTAAGATAATCAGCCTCTTCGTAGAGAATCTTGCTACATTCCTCATAAATGCCGACCCAATCACGTCCCCGCCCATATTTACGGTGATTTTGAAAGTATTCAGCAATTTTTTTGAGAATGCCCAGATCGATCGCAAATAATTTTAATAGCCCCGGACGCTGCACCTTCACCACAATCTCTTCGCCTGTGTGTAGTTGCGCCTTGTGCACCTGTCCTAAACTTGCCGCCGCTAACGGAATCGGCTCGAAATAGCTAAACATCGCCTCAAGGGGCTTGCCTAAATCCAGTTCAATAATTTGCCTTGCCTTGGCTGCCGTAAATGCAGGAACCTTATCCTGCAATTTCGATAGTTCTTCCACCGATTCCGTTGGCAGAATGTCGGCGCGGGTTGATAAGAGTTGCCCCACCTTGATAAACGTGGGACCCAGTTGCAGCATGGACTCCCTTAGCCAAATCGCCCTATGACGAGTTCTTTTTTTTACCTTGGCTTCAGTTTTGCCACCGATATAGCTCCATTTCTTGCCATCAATCCAAATCATCCAAGAAAAGGTCAAAACCACCCGCCAAATATCTACGGTGCGGGCAAGCTCAGAGTAATTGTCACGACTCCAGCGATAGTTTGGTTCAGAGGATAAAGCTGGCACGGTTCACTAGATGTAGAAGGGTGATCGAAACTTGTAACAAACCTTTACATCTTAGCGCGAATGTTTATAGATGTTGATATTTCGCTATTTTTTTAGTATTTACGGGGATATTGCCCTTTGCTGTAGCCACAAAATAACCGAAGCCACAACTATTGAGTTGACACAACTTAAAATTGACGAAACTATAGCGACTTTCGATAGTTTTCCCGTAGGCTGTTATCATGCTTTGGATAAAATCACCCTAAATTAGTCGCCACTTACGATCATGGAAGCTTTCAATCCAACGCCGCCAGAGTGGGTCGAAAAGGCTACCCACGCTCATGGGTTTCATTGTCCTAAATGTGGGCAGCCGCCGAGTAAAGCTGAAGCTGTGTGGATTAACCGTCGATCGCCTGTTTATACCGAAAATCATCAACGCAAGTGGCAAGAATTTTATCAATGTGAGTGTCAATCAGTTTGGTGGGCTTGGAGCAATGATCGCCCACCATCAGAGTTTAGCGATCGCTCAATTCAGAATAGTTTTGATGACGATCTAGGTTTGATTTAATAAATTGGGTATTCCTAGATCATGAAATCTCAGTTTGTTCTAGTCCTCGCTCTGGCTTTTATTGCAGGGGCTTACGCCAGTTTTTTAGCAGGTTGGACGGGTTTTTACACCCTATTGGCAGTTGGCTTTGGACTGTCACTATTGATTCCGATGCTGTGGCGATCGGGTCCAAAGCGGTGGGTGTATCTGCTAGGGACAATAATTGCGATTTTTGCCTGTGTGTATGTCCAAGTCCGAACGCCGCAACCCCAGTCCGATGATGTTTCTCAATATGCACCACTCTCTAATGTGATTGTGCGGGGACAGGTAGTGGAGCCGCCAAGCTTGACGCGCAGTGAGCGAGCGAAGTTTGTGCTGGAGGTTAAGGAGATCAATCCATCGGGCAAGTTAGATATCCGTGATCTTAATCAAGCGCCGAGAGCAACGCCTTCGCCAAATCCTGCGTCTAGTAATAGTCCTAACGATGCGGCAACTCAGGCAAATAGTAATAAGTTTGTGGCGGCTTCGGGCAAGCTCTATGTGACTGTACCTTTGATCGAAGTGACGGGGTTACGCACAGGGCAACAGATTGAGCTTTCGGGGCGATTATATTTGCCAAGTCGGGCAGATAATTTTGGGGCGTTTGACTTTAAGGCTTATTTGGCGCGTCAAGGGGTATTTGCAGGATTAAACGGGCGATCGCTAATCTTTAAGGGAGAGCCGCCGAGCTTTGGAGAATGGTGGTTTGTGAGCCAGATTGTCCGCGCCCATGTGATGGGGGCAGGTGTCCCTGAGGGATCTTTGCTTAGCTCTCTAGTATTGGGCAGTCGGGCGGTGGATCTACCCAGCGATCTTAAGGATGCCTTTGTGCAGGCAGGGTTAGCGGCGGTGTTGGCAGCTTCAGGCTTTCAGGTGACGCTGGTATTGGGAGCGGCGATCGCCATCGGTCGGCAGCGATCGCTCAAGGTGCAATTTCTCATCGGTAGCCTTTGTTTAGGGGGATATCTATTGCTGACTGGCGCTAGCCCCTCGATTTTACGAGCGGTGCTGATGGGGTTTGGGAGTTTGGTGGGCTTGGTGGTACAGCGTCGCAGTCGTCCTGCCCTTGGCTTGGCAATTACTGCCGTACTGTTACTGCTGTACCAACCGCTTTGGATTTGGGATTTGGGCTTTCAGTTTAGCTTTCTTGCCACCCTAGGTCTGGTGGTGACTTCGCGCCCGATCGCCCAACGTTTGGAATGGCTACCCCCTGCGATCGCTGATCTTATTTCCGTCCCCATCGCCGCCTATGTCTGGACTCTGCCCTTGCAATTATTAGTCTTTGGCAAAATTGCAATTTATAGCCTTTTCGCCAATGTGTTGACTACGCCCCTAGTGGCAGTAGCAACCTACGGCGGCATCATTAGTGGTGTTATGGCGATTGTATTTGTACCCCTTGGCGCAGCGATCGCTTGGTTACTCTATCCTTTGCTGCATTGGATCATTGGCATTGCTCAATGGATTAACAGCTTACCGAATGCCAATACGAACGTTGGCGCAATTTTACTTTGGCAGATGCTAGCTGCCTATGGACTATTTATGGGGACTTGGCTATTGCCGTGGTTTTGGCATCGTCAACGTTGGATTATTACCTTTGCGATCGCCTGTGGGTTGCTATTTGTCCCGAATGCGATCGCCCAAGCTAGCGCCTTTCAAGTAACATTGCCATCCTTTAATGATGTGCCAATCATGTTAATCAAGACTAAAAATCAGACCGTCTTGATCAATAGTGGCGATCGCCAGTTCGCTAGCTTTACCCTGACTCCATTTTTGCAAAAGCAGGGGATTAACCGCATTGACTGGGCGATCGCTACTGACACTCAGCGCGATTTTAGTGATGGCTGGAATACGCTGATCACCAATGCTATTAATATTGCCCAGTTTCGAGATGTCAGTCTAGGAGTTACCCCCCAAACTTATCAAAACCTACAGCAGTCCCTAGCTAGCGTCAAAACTCCCGTTGCTTCTCTGAAGGTTGGCGAAACTCTCAAGATTGGTGAACAGGTGCAGGTACAACTTCTTAACCAATCGCCCGACATCCTCAAAATCCAAACAGGTGAGCTATCTTGGTTACTACTGCCCAATGCCGATCAAAAATCCCAAGAAGCCATCCTTGCCAAAAAAGATTTACTGCCCCAATTGTCAGCAAACATTTTGTGGTGGACAGGTGGATTGATTGAATCCCAAATCTTGGCGGCGATCAGTCCCAAACTAGCGATCGCCTCAGCGACCAGCGTAGTCGAAGCGATGGTTAATCAACTCTACGAAAACAAAGTGAGAGTCTTTTGGACAGGGCGTGATGGCGGTATCCAATGGACTCCCGACAAAGAATTTCACACCCTGCGTGATCAACAGGATTCGCGATCGCCAATCTAAAAATCTAATTGTTTGAGTAACTTAAAACTTGGGTTTTAAAAATATAACCCTCAATAATCTACCAACCTAATTGTTAAATTATGGCGGAATTACAACTATCACAGATCCAACAACAGACTAAAAGATTAATTCGTCACAGAGCCTTTTGGGTATTTGCCACAATTAGCTGTTTAGCAACTTTGCATCTTTGTTATATTTGGAAAATCACGAATCAAGCGCCATCATTAATCGATGCCCTAGGTTGGGGAAGCATAGTTTTTTTACTATTTAAAAAGGGCAACCAACTTAAGTTTAGAAGCAATATCTTTTCTAATGTATTAGGGATATTTTTAATCTTCTGGATGATATTCAGACATATCCTCAGCCAGTCGCAATCATCTATCGATATTCTCGCCAATTTTTTTCCAATCGTGACTGTAGTCGGTGTTTTGTTAGTTGCATTTGGCATTAACCAATTAACTAGCTACAGTTCAGAGATAGCGATCGCCACAATTATTTCCTTACCCTTTGCCTCGATCTATTTCCTACTAAAGCCCTTTGTGCATATTGATGCTCAATTGCTAAATTTTATGCTGCATTACATGGGCTTTGAAGCAGTCAGACAAGGCACAATCATCCGAATGCCCAGTGGCTCCGTTGAAGTGATGGCTAGCTGCTCCAGTATCAGCCCCATCTTAACGATGCTACCCTTTGTTGTGGTTTTACTGAGTATTTATCCCACTAGCCGTAGCAAACAAATATTTGTGTATATGTCCACAATTATTTCTGTGATTTTTATCAATTCCATTCGATTATCTCTACTAGCCATTTTTATTAATAAAGGAAATACAGAAAGCTTTGACTATTGGCACACAGGAGGAGGTGCAGGAATTTTTTCTAATATTATTGTCTTTTTTATTGCGGGGATATCCTATAAAGTTTTACATCAGAGTCATCAATTGGATACATCAGTTAAAAGTTGAAAATCAATAATCAAGCCTAGAAGTATATGTCAAACAAAGATCCCAAAAGTCTCAAGGGAGATGAAAATCAAACTAATATTTATAATCTTAATAAGTCAAAAGTTAAAAAGCTCAGAAGTAATACTAATTCCGTATTAGCAACTATATTTTGCACAGGTTTCTTAGCGATTGGCATCACTTTATTTAGCGCTAATCACTCTAACAAAGAAAAATATCAATTCCCTGAGCAAATATCTTTAGCAGGATGGGAGTTACGTTCTAGCCAAAATCTAGAACAGCTTTTGCAAAAAGGCGCGATCGCTGCTCGGCAATATATATATACATCTCCGCAACAAGCCGATCTAGAGATTGACATGATCTATGTTAGTGGGATTACTACGCTTCCTAGGGATTTACACTTTCTCCAAATACCATCAAATCTGCCAACAAAGATGCACTATCAAAACACAACGGGGCATTATTTAACCTTTAGATATTTATCAAGATCATACTTAGCAGCCTGTATTAATCCGCGTGGACAGTCAACTACTACCGAAGATCAATTTATGAATAATCGCAATAGCTACGATATTACGAGCGATCGCCTATTTCTATACGTCATTGGCATGGCTGATTTGCGCGATACCCGTTGCTTATTGACAATCCTATCGATTCCTTCTAGCGATACTAATATAAATAATCAAAATAATTTACTAAATAATTCTTCAATAGAGCAGGATTATCAAAAATTAGAAGCAGTTTGGCGGCAATGGCATCAACTATGGCAGGTTAACTTTCCGATGCAGTAGGCTACACTGACAGATACTTTTTAGGATTACATCAATTTAGTAAAAATCGATCAGAAACTTATATGCAGGACATTCAAATCCCAGCGATGGGTAGACCCACATTCTCACTAATTAGAGGTTTCGGATACTGTTGTTTATTCTTCTTTTTATTAGACTTCGCAACGATTATCCTTCCTCCTAAATTTACCGATCCTGCGTGGGAACTGAATGTCTATGGACAGGTTGCCGAGCGCGTACCACTCCTACTGTTATCTTTCCCATTAATATTTTTGGGAGAATATACCGCTAGGGCAAAGTGGGAAACAATTAGCACCAAACTTATCTCTTGGTTGACGATCGTCATTGCAATTATTTTTCTCCTATCCGTTCCTCTGGGTATCGTCAATACTTTTCGGGTGCAAGGTTTGCGCCAAGCTGAGTTGATTACCAATGTTGCAAGACAAAACGCTCCCGCTCAGGCGGTTGCCGATCGCCTGACCAAAGCGCAAACCGATACCGAAATACGCAATGTGTTGCGGCTTCTCAATCCACAGCAACAAGCGGCGATCGCTAGAATATCCAAGCCACAGGAGATCAAGCAGCAACTCCTCACAGAAATTGGCAACTCCATTGGTCAAAATCAAGCCCAATCCGAACAGGCAAAGCGCCGCATCACCTCGACGCTATGGAAATCTTCAGTGAAATGGACAATTATTTCCCTAGTTTCAGGACTATTTTTGCTGTACGTTTGGAATCAGTCCAAGTGGGCAAGGCTCAGGATCGAATATTAGCGAATAGTTAGATCTAATATTCACTAGAATCCTGTTTTCTTTCGCGGACTTAATAAACTCAATCAAGAATAAACAAAAAACAAAACCATGAATAAGCGATCGCTACTGCTGTCGATACTTGTAGCTAGCCTTGCCCAAGCAGTCACCCAAACTATGCCTGCGATGGCGCAATATTCAGGCTTAGGCAAAGATAGCCTTACTCCCGAAATCTTGCAGCGCTACGCTCCCCCAGCATTGCCCGCCGAGATCACTCGCCCCATCGAAGCAATGCTGGACGTGCGATCGCCTGGAATGGGAATGCTCACCCCCGATGGTAAGCAAATGTTTTTTGGTTGGGGGATCACAGGCACGGCGCAGGTCTGGCGGCTCGATGGCGCAAAGAAATTTCCTGTGCAGGTGACGGGGGGACAAGATGCCACCACGCTGGCAGGAATCACGCCCGATGGTAAATATCTCTTGCTATCCCGCGATCGCCAAGGCGAAGAAAACCCCGGACTGTATTTGCAATCAACTAAGGGCGGCGAACTAGAACTAATTCAACATCTGCCCAAGGTGCGGACTAGCTTGCAATATATCGGCAGTGACTCGCGCACGATCTATTTCAGTGCCAATGACATCAAGCCCGACTCCTATGTGATCTATCGCTACGATATCCAGACTAAGAAAAAAATTCAAATCTCTGGCGGCGATGGCATTTGGTGGATCGCCGATGTCTATGTCAATCCTGAAACGGGCGATCGCGAAAAGTTTCTCTTTGGCAAAGCAACGGGCAGCCGTTACCGTGAATATTATGAATACGATGTCAAAACTCGCCAAACCAAACCTCTAATCGGTCAAGGCGAACAGGAAGAATACAGCATTCAGTACGGCGTTAAAAATGACGAATATTTAGTCCTCACCCCAAAATTTGGTGATTTTCGCCGCCTCTATAGTTTCAAAAACGATCGAGAACCCAAATTTACACCGATCACCCCCGAACTCAAGGGCGATGTTTCCGACTTCAGTATTGACGAGCTTCGTCAGCGCATTCTCTACACCGTGAGCATCGATGGCTATACCGAACTAAAAGCGATCGCGGCGGATACCCTAGAGGCGATCGCCTTACCCAAATTTGCCAATGCCGATCATGTGTACTCAGGCACAACCACCCGCAACGGACGCTACACCACCATCGGTGTAACTACCGCCAACGACCCCCGCCTCAGCTACGTCTATGATTGGCAGAATAACAAATTAACCCAATGGCTCCTTCCTAGTACTCCTGAGATTGACACCAGTAACTTTGTCACCGCCAAGCTAGAAAGCTATCCCGTTCGTGATGGCGGTAGCGTGCCTATGTTTGTCTATCGATCGCCCCAATGCCAACCCCAAGCTAGACGAACGCCCTGCCCCGTCGTTGTGCATTTCCACGGAGGTCCTGAAGGTCAGAGCCAAGCAGGTTTCAATCGCTATGCCCAGCTATTTGTGAACGCAGGATTTATCTTTGTGGAGCCGAATGTACGCGGCAGTGAAGGCTATGGCAAAACATGGCTCAATGCCGACAATGGACGCGATCGCCTCAAGGTAATCACTGACATCGAAGATGCAGCTCTATTTATCCGCAAAAATTGGCAGTCCAACGGCATCGCTCCCAAAATTGGCATCGTCGGCGGCAGTTATGGCGGCTATTCCGCTTTGATGGGAATGTCCAAGTTCGCAGGTAGCTATGACGCAGGCGTATCGATCGTCGGCATCAGCAATTTACTTACCTTTTTAGAAAATACTGCCCCCTATCGCCGCATTTTACGCATCACCGAATACGGCGACCCCGCGAAAGATCGACAAGCCTTAATCGATCTCTCACCCGTTACCTATAGCGATCGCATTAAAGCCCCCTTACTACTGATCCAAGGAGCCAACGATCCCCGCGTCCCCGTCGGTGAAGCGCTCCAAATCCAGAAAGTACTAGAGCAGAAAAAAGTCCCATCGCAACTTGTCATCTTCCCCGATGAAGGTCATGGCTCCAGCAAGCGCAGTAACCAAGTCCTAGAAATCGGCTACACCTTAGATTTCTTTAAAAAACATTTACAGAATTAGCCTTTAGAGAAAGGGTAGTTTTTTGGCTTACCCTTTCTCTCTTTAAGGACTAAAATAATGCTTTATTGTGTTCTAGTAAATCGGCAAAAAATATGCTCAGAGATATCTCAATTCAAAATTTTAGGTGCTTTGAAAACACCTCAATTTCTGGTTTTAAAAACGTAAATCTAATCACGGGTAAAAACAATGCAGGCAAAACAGCACTTTTAGAAGCTTTACTTTTGGGTAGCTCTCCGTACCCAGAAACAATTGTATCTCTCAAGGGATATCGTCATGAATCTGAAGAATTAGACAAATCTTTACCTGAAAGAGCTTGGGATTATTTGTTTTTTAATCAAGACAAGTTAAGGAATATTTTTATTAAAACTAATAATTTTAGTATTAAAATTGACGACAGCAATTTAATAGATTCAGACAATTTAATTGACACTAACAGATATACAAATCCTTCATTCGCTAAATCATCGTCTATACAAATAGAGTCTGTTATTAATGGAGACATACACAAAAGCAAACTTACAGCTAGCAAACAGGGTATCTTGGGTAATGGACTTAAATTGAGAGATGATAATAATGTGCCATTCATACCATCTACTTTTCCATTTTCTCAGCATCAGATTGCAGATGAATACGACAAAGCTAGACTTAGTTACAAAGAAAAATTTATTTTAGATGGATTTCAAATAATCGATTCTTCTATAAATTTAATTGAGTACTTTGGCATAGGAAGTCCCATGCTTTATTTAACTCGAAACAATGAAAAAAGACTGCCTTTAACTTTGTGGGGAGATGCTATCAATAGAATTGCGGCTATCATTATTTCTGTAGTTAATAATAATAGTAATGTATTACTTATAGATGAGATAGAAAATGGCATTCACTACACTAATCATGTGAGTCTATGGAAAATGCTATTTAAACTGTCTCAGGATCTAGATGTGCAAATTTTTGCAACTACTCATAGCTTGGAAATGTTAGAAGCATTTACTAAAGTTGGATTAGAAGCTGAGTTTAATGGCTTATCTTCACATTTTGAGATGGCTCGAAGTGTCAAAACTGGTCAAATCATCGGAATTAGGCGCGATATGGAGACTCTTGAGTACAGCTTGTCTCATGGTGGGGGCGTTAGAGGTGAGTAATCGATTAATTGTTGAGAGTAAAAATGACAAGTTTTTTATACAAGCTCTAGTAAATTATCTCAATACAAGTAGTGTAGATTTTAAAAAGATTGATATAGAAGAAAATGCTTACTTAGCTTTAGATGGATCAGATCCTACAAAAACAGAAAGTGGATTGCAAAAAATCAAAGACGAAGCTCAGAAAAATCCTATAGATAAACTTGGCATAGTTTTAGATATGGACTATAAACAACCATTAGAATGGTTCGAGATTATTAATAAGGCAATTGCAAATATATTTCCATTGGCACGGCAAAATAAGATAGAAAAAGCCAGTGATTTTATTACTGTTACTTCTGAGGAAATTCTAGACATTCAAGTAGCCTGTTATTTAACTAATGTCGATGGTACAGGTGAGTTAGAGACACTACTGAAAGAGATTAAATCTCAAGACTCAACTTATGCTGATTGTCTTGATGCTTGGCAGTATTGTTTACAGCAAAACAACAAAGAAGCCATTAGTAAAAAAGATTTTGATAAATTCTGGGTTAGTAACTATATTCGATTTGACACTTGCTCTAAGAACGATAAAAAGCAAGCTAAAAGGAAATGTAGTATGTTAGAAAGCGAAGATGATAAACTTACCATTTCAGGTCAACTCAAAGACAAGTCAGGCTTTAAATATATAATGACTGAAAAAATACATATTTGGAATTTTGAGCATCCTGCTTTAGACGAACTTAAAGGATTTTTAAAATTATTTGATTAACGTAAGTTAAAGTTTAAAAATTAGCAACAAAAAAGAGCGTTTCCAAATTGGAAACGCTCTTTTTTATAGACAAAACTAAGAGTTAACTTTGCCGTAGAAAATACCACGGATGAGAACTTCCTTGGGTTCAACACCACCAAGGTCATTGTCAGAAGTTTGCTCGGTCTCAAAAGTACCAGCGATTTCGCCAGTATCAGCATTTAACTTTGCAATTTGTAGAGACATCGTACCTTTAGAGGTGGAGTCATCCTTGATGCTTCTGTTATCAAAGGAGTTGCGCTTACCAGGTAATGCTTCAGCAGAGTCGTAACCGATCGCTAGACCACGACCCTTAGGATCGATAAAGCCAGAACCACGATAGGTAGGGACATCAGTGTTACCAACAAAGTCAACGGATGTAGTGATACCAGCTACTCCGGGAGCAGTGGTGGCTTTGAAACCCTTGATGGTAAACAAAATCGCCACTAGCTCACCACCAGGCATTTTGACGGTAATAGGTTGATAGTCTAGACCATCGGTTTCGACCAAGCTGAGGCTACCATCACTGTTACCAGTTACAGTTGCCTTTACAAAGTCAAGGCTAGAGGTGGAGCGAGTCATCAATTTGCTAGCGACAAATTCTGGTTTCTTACGCTTGTTATTTGATTCTTCTTTAACGAAAAATGAGGTTGGCTCTAGGCAAAGCTCAGTAATTTCGACAGACTGACCTGCACCAATGGGGATAAAGTTACGACCACCACGGGAAGAACCTAAAATATCACCACATTTGTTAGCTAAGCCAGTGTTTACAATTTGGTCATAGGTCAAACCCTGAGGCACAGCAGCGATCGCTTTAGCAGAAAACATACCGCTTGCCACTAACATACAGAAACTGATACACAATGTAAAAATTGCTTTCGTAAAACTACGAAATTTCATAAATAACCTCTTCTTAATTTGACTGGATTTATCTAGATAGTATTTTAGAGTTAGAGCGCATTGCGTTAAGCGTAGCCTATGATAACTCTGTTAAAAATAAGATCTACTTTGGGATTTTAAATTGAGATCGTTAAGGAGTTGGCTGTGCTTTAGACTAGCCATAAGAGGCAAGCTCGCTAAAGACACTTAGTTTGTAAAATTCCAATCATCATATTATCGCGCACGAGGGTACTTAGCTTGGCACAAACACAAATCCAATCCCAGAACCAATCACAACAAGAGCAAACCACTCGCATATCAGAGCTTACGGTAATCAGCGATCGCCTATTACAGATTGCCCAACAATATCAAAATGATCCTAGTCATCTCTTAGAGATTTTACGTGCGATCGAGAGTGTCCACAAACAGATCCGAGATGATCTGTTTCAGCCCGCACTACCAACTAGTCGTCATGAGCTATTTAATTTGCTCCGTGATATCGAGGCAAATGGGGGCTGGCCTCATATCTATCGGATGAAAATTCATGAAATTTGTGAATATCTAAACCAGCCAGAGGAGCTAGAAGAGTAGCAATAAAAAACAGGCTCGCGTTGCGAGCCTGTTTTTTATTGAACTAGAAGAGATTAGCGACGCTAATCTCTTCTAATTTGGCTTGGGACTAGACGCGGCGATATTGTTGATAGGCTGCAAAAAATAGTCCGCCAAGGGTAATGAAGATAAGACCGAGGCAAATGCCTGACAAAATTGGTTCTACCATAAAAGATTTATTAAACTCACTAACTTAACAATAGCCTACCACCGTCACCGTAGATTTATACCAAAACCAAAAGTGGCGAAACCATTTTTAGTTTTTAAAACCCAGACTAGGTTTGTTTTTTGATTCACAAAAGTGTTAGCTCACTTTTGTGAATTGGTGTTAACCAGCATTTGCTGGTGGTACTGTATCGACGGGCTGTACTGAGAACAGACGTTCGATATTTTCATAGATCCGTTGCGCGACAATGTCATTAGCGGCTTCGGTCAGATGGATGGGATCAATAAAGGCTTGTTGGCTGCCGCTTTGGAATAGATTATATAGGCTCACAAATTTAGCTCCCAGCTTACTTGTCATTGTTGTTTCAGTGACTTTATAGGCGTTAGTAGCTCGCTCTGTGTAGTCTTTACCGAGGGTATTGACAATTTGTTCCTCTTCCTTAGTTAAGGCTTTTTGTTTGCCTGTAACTTCGGGCTGGAGCATGATTAGGTGCGGAATATTCGCGACCATTTTGCTAGCTTGCTGCGAGTTGTAGACGTAGCGATCAATCCTTTTTTGCAGTTCTTGGGGATCTTTACTCAGTTGTTCAGCGTTAAACACCTGATAGTCGGAGCTGAAGGTGGTGATGTCCGCAGGGACAACCCATTTTTGCCATGCCTTGACTAGATAAAAAGAACTCAGCCAGTTGCTAAATTGTTGAGATTGCTGCTGACGATATTGGGCGATCGGATCACGGAGCATCTGTTCGATATTGCCGATTTCACGGGCAGGCTGATTGCTAGGCAAGCGCAAATCTTCGTAGCCATTGAGGAAGATGACAGCGTTGGGGTTATAGGCGATCAAACGATGGGCTAGTAATGCCAACTCATTACCTGAGTTATAGCCGGGGACGGCGGCGGCGATGACTCGATAGTTGCCATCACGAATGCGTGGCGGCAGGGTTTGCATTGCCTCGATTTGATCAGCAAAGAAGGGAATCTCTTTGGGCTTGAATCTGGTAGGAGTCGCATTTTGAGCGCGAACGCGATCGCCTAATAATTTCTCAATTTTAAAGGCGAGGGCTTTTTGGTTCTGCTCCGCCATATTCGTAAACGCAGTGGAGTTACCAACCAAAAAGATGCGAATCTCCCCCGCAGGTTTGTCTAATGTCACAGTGGAATCTTGGCGAAACCCTTGATCATTGATTTGCCAATAGTCACTGCGTTGGCTAGGTAATAGTTCGTAACCAAGAATGGGACTGCGCCGCACCTGTAAGGATCCCGCATCGGGCAATCCCGGATAGCTATTGCCGTTGGCATCCTGTAGCCTGAAGGCGTAGGAATGGGCAATCGCCACGGTTTTATTCGGCACAAGTTGATTACCACTACCTGTCGCCAAAATCGCACCACGGGCGATTAGTTCTGCCAAAATCAGCAATAGAGGCAAACCAATCACAATCAGCAGGAAGGTGTTTCGCAACCAAGATGATTTGCGGTTAGATTGCCAAGAAGAGGTGTATCGGGATTTACGCATGACGGGACTACTGATATGCAGTTTTTTAGCTTATAACAATTTTTGAAGGGTTTTCGATAGTTCCAGATTGATTATTTAGCAAAATCTTAGCGATACTAAGTTTTAAATCATCCAGTTGTGGCAGTTTAAAACCTGATAAAACAAGATCTAATCAAGATTAAACATAATCAAACATTAGGCGATCGCCTTAATTTGCCTTGAGTTGAATTAACTCAATCTTGTAACCATCAGGATCTTCGACAAAAGCTATTTCCGTCGTGCCATGTTTCATCGGTCCGGGTTCACGGGTGATTTTGCCCCCTTTATCTCTAATCGCATCACAGGCAGCATAGATATTTTCCATACCGAGGGCAATGTGACCATAGCCCGTGCCGATATCATAGGCATCGGTATCCCAGTTATGAGTTAGCTCGATCACCGCGTTGCTCGACTCATCACCATAGCCCACAAAAGCAAGCGTAAACCTGCCAGTGGGATATTCTTTGCGGCGTAGTATTTGCATCCCGAGGACATTGCTATAAAAGTCTAGCGATCGCTCTAGGTCGCCAACTCGAATCATCGTATGTAAGACCCGCATTGTTACTTCTCCAAAATTATTAATTTACAAAACCAAAATCAAGTGGCGGCGCTCCGCGCCGCCACTTGATTCTTAATACAAATAGCGATAGCTGCTACTTATCATAATCCTCATCATCTAAGCTGCTTGGCTCAACTAACCAATCGGAATTTTGACCGCCAACAATTACCTCTTCGATCGCCACATACTCTTTATCAAATTGGCGTAAGGCATTAACTAATACATCAATGGCGATCGCATCGGTAGTGCCTAGATCAACCCAAAAACGCGCCCATTCGTTCTCATATTCTAGATCGGTCATGTTGTGCATCACCGACATCATCTCATCGTCCGCCGCCTGATTATCGTAATCAAAATAGCTAACATCAACACCCGTTTCCTGCACCTGCATATTGCAAGCATTAAAGCCCCCAAGCTTACCCATCAAGAACCAAGAATTAAATACTTCATCTAGCAATTGTTTTTCCGATGAAGATGGCACCTCCGCAAACTTGATCCAAATCCAGAGATCAAACCAATCACATTCTCGAAATCTAACTTCCATAAATACCTGTAAATAATCTGCTTATTCCGCGCCCTAAACTTTTGACTGCATATTTTGCGGCTTGACTTGGCTGAAAATATTTGCCAACTAGAGAATATGTAGTATTATCCGTCGAAATATTCCGCATCTTGAATAAGTCTTACCATTCTGTGGAGTGTATGCCGAGCTGTAACAAAAGGTTACAATACGATGCTAAAGTTAAGGGCAAATTAAACCCTTAAATTAATAGTTGCCTAGCTACAACCTAGCTAGAAACTAACTAAACCCCAACCAGAGCTGGTTAAAACTAACTGCCAATTGTTTTTATAAATACCTTTGGTCTGTTGTTTTAACACCAATATTTTTAGTGTGTTGAGTCCCATCCTTGCTCATGGGTGGGCGATCGCTGAAGCAATTATTCAGTCGTGAGGAGCATCCCCTACCCGTGGCAACAAATCCCATCAACTTAGATCAAAAATCCAGCTTGAAGCCCAATATTAACCATCCTAAAAAAGCTTTTAAGCACAAGTGGACATTATTCATAGTGCTATTTATCGCACTACTCTCAGGGGGATTGGGCGCTGGATTAGCCTTTGTGCTAAGCAGCCGACCATTTCAGCAACGTCAACTATCAGCAAGTGAAGCTGAAGTTTTTAATAAAAATGCTCAAGGCATAACCTCTTCAGCACTGACAGGCATTCCCACCCTATCGCGTCCAGTTAATATCTTGCTCCTTGGGACGATCGTCCTCACCTCCGATCTACCCAATGCCCAGAGACAGCCAAAGGAAGGTTATCTGGCGCAGGTTGATGGCAACCTCAACGGCTTGAGTGATGCCATGCTATTAATTCGCTTTGACCCAGCCACTAAAAAAGTGGCGGTGCTATCAATTCCTCGCGACAGCCGTGTCAATATCGATGGCGTTGGTACAACTAAGATTAATTTTGCCAACTATGCGGGCGGCGCATCCCTCTCGGCTCAGACCGTAAGCCAAGTTTTGGGAAATATTCCGATCGATCGCTACATTCGTTTTAACGTCGGCGGCTTTGGCAATCTCATCGATGCCCTCGGTGGTGTCGATGTGTATGTGCCCAAAAAGCTGAAATATCAAGATGATAGCCAACGTCTCTACATCAATCTCAATGCAGGTCAGCAAAAGCTTGACGGCAATAAGGCAATTCAATATATGCGCTTCCGCAATGATGAGCTAGGGGATATTGGGCGAGTACAACGCCAACAGGCATTTTTTAGGGCATTTATTGAGCAGAAACTGAAGCCTGAAACGATCAATAAATTTCCTGAGATTCTGGCAATTCTTAAGGAAAATATCGATACTAATCTCTCGGTCGAAGAATTTCTTGCCCTTGCTAGCTATACGTCAACCCTTGAGCGCAAAGACATTCAAATGCACATGGCTCCTGGACGATTTAGCAATGCGGGGGAATTTGACAGCTTGAGCTATTGGATCTTAGATAATCGTCGCCTTGCTAATTTGGTACAAAATAGCTTTGGGGCGCTCAAGCAAGCTAATGCAGACAATGCCCTAGACGATAGTCCTGCCAATATGCGGGTGGCAATCCAAGACAGTATGGCGCAACCCGATGGAGTCAAAAAAGCCACTACGGTTTTGTCTAAGGCTGGCTATGGACAAGTCTTTGCAGCGACGGAGAAATGGACGAAGCCCCTCAACAAAACCCAGATCATTGCCCAAAATGGCGATCGCGCGGCAGCCGAAGAATTGCGAGATGCCTTGGGAATTGGCGAAGTTTTAATCGAGTCAACGGGAGATATTGAGTCAGATATTACGGTTAGAGTCGGTAAAGACTGGCTGCAAGCTAACAAAATTGCTCTCAAGTCCACAAAGTCTCTTCCTGCTAAGCCTACCTATTAATCTGCTTAACAAAAAAGAGGGGCAGCGCAAAGCGCTGCCCCTCTTTTTGTTGGTTTAAACCCCAGTACTTTGCCGAACGATTTTTGTAAACAGAAAATCAGGTAATAGCTTGCGGATGAATAGTAACTGTTTAGCAATCGGGTCAGAGGGATAGCGCAATTTCCATGAATTATCGGTGCTAGCGCCATAGATAGTCTTGGCAACAACTTCAGGTAATGCCCCCGTTGTGCCGATCTGGTTAAGCTTATTCAAGACGCGATCGCTAAAGGCATCATAGTCAAGCAAATCAGGGTTGCGGCTGCGCTCAGAGGAGCGATCATAAAAGTCCGTTTTAATTGGTCCTGGCTCAATGATCTTGACGCGAATATTAAAATCTAGCAATTCATGTTGCAGAGATTCGGAAAAGCCTTCCACTGCCCATTTAGTCGAGTGGTAGAGGCTGTATAGAGGAAAAGCAACTCGCCCACCGATGGAGGCGACATTGACAATCACACCACGGCGGCGATCGCGAAAATGCGGCAGGATGGCGCGAGTGGTTTCCATCAAACCAAACACATTGGTTTCAAACTGGCGCTTGATTTGCTCAGGGGTACTGGTCTCAAACGCGCCCAACATCCCGTAACCTGCATTGTTAGTCAAGACATCGATCGCCGCAAAGCGATCCATAGCTGCGGCGATCGCCTTAGTGATCGCTTGGCGATCGGTGACATCTAGGGGCAGAACTAAAACGCGATCAAGATCATTGAGGTTATTGGGCTTATTGATTTCCTGATCAGGCGATCGCATCGTTGCCACCACATTCCAACCCTGTTTCTGGAAATAGAGCGCCGTTGCCCGACCAATTCCTGTCGAAGCACCAGTAATGAATACAGTTTTAGGCATAGTCTCTCTTCAATTAAGTTATCGCTGATCGCATACTTGCCCAAATATCTTCCCCAATATTTGCTTGAGTATTTAGCCAAGTATTTACATAAGTATAAGCATCGCTAAGTCTTGACTTACCTAATTTAAAGCGTTTATTTGCGTGTGAGCCACTCTGATATAATCCACAAATAAAAATAAGTACTTTTCCGACAAATTCGTTAATAAAAGTTAAGAAACATCAATGCAACTCACCCATCGCCCTCGTCGTTTGCGCCGCAATCCTTCCGTCCGTAGTTTAGTCAGAGAAACTCACCTCTCCGTGGATGACTTTATCTATCCCATGTTTGTGATGGAAGGTGAAAACAATCGCGTGGAAGTGCCTTCGATGCCCGAAGCCTACCGCTTTACCCTTGACCTATTAGTTAAGGAAGTAGAAGAAAATTATGCGTTAGGAATCAAGGCGATCGCCTTATTTCCTGCGGTTCCCGAAGAGAAAAAAGATGATACAGGAACCGAAAGCTTTAACCCCGAAGGACTAGCCCAAAGAGCAGTTAGAGCCATTAAAGCCGCCGTACCTGAAGTAATCATTTTTACCGATGTGGCGCTTGACCCCTTCACCACCCACGGACATGACGGCATCATTGATGACAATGGCGTGATCCTCAACGATGAAACCGTTGAAGTATTGGTAAAAATGGCAGTTTCCCAAGCCGCCGCAGGGACAGATTTTGTATCACCATCGGACATGATGGATGGGCGCATCGGCGCAATTCGTCAAGGCTTAGACGAAGCGGGCTTTGAAAACGTGGGCATTCTCGCCTATTCCGCCAAATATGCCTCCGCTTACTATGGTCCTTTTCGCGATGCCCTCGGCTCGGCTCCCAAGTCTGGCGATAAAAAGACCTACCAAATGGATCCCGCCAACTCTCGCGAAGCAATCAAGGAAGTCTACTTAGATATCGCTGAGGGTGCAGATATCGTCATGGTCAAGCCTGCGCTGGCATATCTGGATATTATTGCCAAGGTTAAGGATGCGACCAATGTGCCTGTGGCAGCCTATAACGTCAGTGGCGAGTACGCGATGGTCAAAGCGGCGGCACAGTTGGGCTGGATCGATGAAAAGAAGGTGATGTTTGAAACGCTGCTGAGCATGAAGCGAGCAGGGGCAGACTTGATTTTGTCGTACCACGCTAAATCTGTTGCCCAGCTTTTGGCTTCTGGTTATCGTCCATAGATCTCTGGCTGTCCCATCCTTCCCCAATCATTACTTTGAGCAATGTCCTTGAATAAAATGAACGCAAAAGAGCTTCTCGAAAGTTATGCCCAAGGCGATCGCGACTTTAGTAAGCGATCGCTAGTTGGCTTACTGTTGACTGGAGCCGACTTAGCAGGGGCAAACTTCATCGAGTCGGATCTCGAAGAAATCACCCTAGATTTGGCGAATCTGGAAGATGTGGAACTGAATCTCACCAATCTGATCAGGGCAAATCTTAGCGGCTCAATTTTAATTCAGGCAAATCTCAACGGCACGATTTTAGAACAGGCTTCTTTGATTGGGGCAAATCTGTCGGAAGCATTTTTGATTGAGGCGGATTTAAGTGATGCGATTCTTGTGGAAACAAATCTGAGCCGCGCCTTTCTGACCAGTGCGAACCTGACGCGATCGCGAATGGTTCGCGCCAATCTCAAAAATGCTTTTTTGACAGGTGCTTGCTTAAACGGGGCAGATTTGCGCGGCGCAAATCTCGTAGAAGCGGATCTGACACGGGCAAACCTGACGGGCGCAAACTTAGCAGGAGCCGATTTAACGAGGGCAAATCTCACCAATGCCAAGCTCAATTGGGCAAACTTAGCTAATGCTAAACTCATTGGCGCAGATCTCACAGGAACTTATTTGTCAACGCTCAAAAGCATTGAGGGAACAGATTTTACGGATGCACGCAATGCGCCCAATTCTGTAGACATTGTAAATATTGTTAATATGGAAGAGTTAAATACCATTGATTAGCTAGCTATTTTGATGATCGCCCTGTCCAGCGTCATATCAAGAGCGGCATTAGTTACACCACAACTCTATGCGTTTGTTTTCTAACCTCACTCTGCTACTAGCACTCACAGGATCTATATCCCTGTTTGCGATAAGTAATCAGTCAGTCTCTGCCCAAGCCAAAAAAGATGCAGTCGAATGGATCAAGCAAGGACGACAGCTTTGGCAAAGAAATGACATCACAGGGGCGATCTCTGCCTATCAACAGGCTTCGCAGTTAGAACCCAAAAACTCGCGAATTTTAACTAGCATCGGCTTTTTGATGACTCAACAAAGCAATTTTTCGGGGGCAATCACCACCCTCGAAAGAGCGACTCAGCTTGATCCTAAGAATGCCCGTGCCTTCAATGCCCTTGGCTTTGTCTATGCCAGAGTTAACAACTCGGCGGCGGCGATCGCTGCCTATCGTCAAGCGATCGCCGTTGATCGCCAAAATGTTGATGCTTACAACAGCATTGGTTTTTTGCTTACGGAGCAAAAAAATTATGCCGAGGCAATCAGAACCTACCGTCAAGCGATCGCCATCGCGCCCAAAGAAACCAAAAGCTATCTCAACCTCGGCTATGTGCTGAAATTGTCGGGAGATAGTAAGGGGGCTTTTGCCATTTATAACCAAGCTGATAAGATTGCCCCCTTCAATGCCGATGTCTTAGTCGCAATTGGAACTCTTTTTGCAGAACAAAATCAAATCGATGAAGCGGTCTCCAAGTATAAACGCGCCCTCGAAGTTAACCCTCGTCATCCCCAAGCTAACCTAGCGATCGCGAAAGTATTCCAAAGCCAAGGCGACTACACCGAAGCGATCGCGGCGTTGCGGCGTGCTGCGATTGCACGGGGCAATGATACTCAGATCCAGCGCGAGATTGCGGAGATCTATTTACAGCAAGGCTCCTTATCGGGAGCGATCGTTGCCTATCGACAGATCATCGCCAATGATCCTGAAAATGCGGAAGCACTCCTTGATCTTGGTCAGTTACTTGCCAGTCAGCAGAGAGTTGATGAAGCCCGTAAAATGCTAGAGATGTCAGAACGTCTGTTTAATCAACAGGGCAACATCGATGGCTTATCTAAAGCTCGCAAAGCGATCGCCGCTCTCAAGCAATGAGTCTAGCTCTATGAATCATGAATATATCAATTATGGTTGTGGTTACTCTGCACCAAATCAATGGCGAAATTTTGATGCTTCTCCAACATTACGCTTTGAAAGAATTCCCATAATTGGCAAAATCTATACTAAAAACAGTTCAAGATTTCCAGAAAATGTCGAATTTGGGAATATTGTTGATGGACTGTCCATCCCCGATGAATCATGCCAAGGAATATACTGCTCACATATTCTTGAGCATTTATCCCTAGAAGACTGTAGATTTGCTTTAAAAAACACCTACAAAATTCTGAAGAGCCAAGGCTATTTCCGCCTTGTTATGCCTGATTTAGAATATTCAATCAACAAATACATCAGCGATCCATCATCCGATGCTTCATTACATTTTCTGAAAGAAACCAGTCTTGGCAAAGAACGACGCAGACATGGCTTAGCGGGATTTATCCTAGAATGGCTTGGCAATAGTCAACATTTATGGCTGTGGGACTATCGCTCCATTGCCCAAGAGTTAGCAGATATAGGCTTTGTCAATATCAGGAGGGCGCAGTTTGGGGATGCTAGCGATCCTATGTTTAAGGAAGTAGAAGACGAAGGACGCTGGATCAACTGTCTTGGGGTTGAATGTACCAAAGCCTAGGTTAAAAACTGCTCCATTATGCGCTATCCTAGACAAGCTGTTAAAAATACAAGCACTAACACACGCTTGAGGTTTCGGGTGTTTAGAGTTGCCTAAGTAACTAACAATTATTCAGCAACTACTAAATTCCATCTCAGGCGCAAGGATAAACCCGAACACAGGAGAAAATTTCAATGGGAGTCGTAACCCTAGCCCAATTGCTAGAGTCGGGCGTTCACTTCGGGCATCAAACCCGTCGCTGGAACCCCAAGATGGAGCCTTACATCTTCACCGAGCGTAATGGCGTTCATATTATTGACCTTGTGCAAACTGCACAGTACCTCGAAGAAGCTTATGCCTATTTGCGTCAAGCTTCTGAGCAGGGCAAAAAAGTATTATTTGTTGGCACAAAGCGTCAAGCTGCTGGCTTGATTGCTCAAGAAGCCGCCCGTTGTGGTAGCTACTACATCAACCAACGCTGGTTGGGTGGAATGCTCACCAACTGGACAACCATCAAAACCCGTGTCGATCGCCTCAAGGATCTCGAACGTCGCGACGAAAGTGGCGCACTTGATCGCTTGCCTAAGAAGGAAGCATCCACCCTCCGCCGTGAGATGGAAAAGCTCCGCAAGTACCTTGGCGGGATCAAGCTCATGCGTAAGCCACCCGACATCGTGGTTGTGGTTGACCACAAGCGCGAGTACAACGCTGTTCAAGAATGCCAAAAGTTGCGTATTCCCATCGTGTCTCTGCTCGATACCAACTGCGATCCCGATAGCGTTGACATCGGTATTCCTGCTAACGATGACGCAATCCGCTCGATCAAGTTGATCGTTGGTAAGCTCGCTGACGCAATCTATGAAGGTCGTCATGGCGATATCGAAGATATCGAATATGAAATCTCGGCTGAAGATGCAGAAGCACTTGTTGATGCAGAAGAAATTGTCACTGGTGACGAAGAGCTTGCTGAAGTCTAAGACTTCTCAAGCATAAAAAAAGCGGCGCAATGCGCCGCTTTTTTTATGGAAAAATTTTGCCTAGTAATACCGAGCGCTTTGCACCTGTGACCGATGGCAAATTGCCCCAGCGTTCTTTAATTCGTAAATAGGCTAGTAAGGCAAAGGCGATCGCCTCTTTAAAATCTCCGTTCATCCCAAAATCATCACTGCATTTAACGATCGCAGGTTTGAGCAAATCCTGCAATCGCTCCATCAAATAACCATTGCGACCACCACCACCACCGATCAGCACTTCATCGGGAAATACGGGCAGGAAATCATGGTAACTCTTGGCAATCGCCATTGCCGTAAACTCCGTGAGCGTAGCGAGAATGTCGTAATTACTTAAACCTTGGCATTCACTCAGGCGTTTTTCTAGATATTCAGGACTAAATAATTCGCGTCCTGTGGATTTGGGTGGAGGAAGGCGAAAAAATTCCTGCTCTAGCCATTGATCGATTAGATCTAGATTAGGCTTACCTTGGCGAGCGATCGCGCCGTTATTATCAAACGACACAGCAAATAACTTTTGGGCTGCCATATCTAGCAACACATTGCCAGCCCCGTTATCAAACCCAAAAACTTGGTCTTGATGTTCTATAGCCTTGGGTGGTAGATAGGTGAGATTGCTAATACCACCAATATTTTGACAGACGCGATATTTCGTAGGATGCGACAGCAGCAATACCTCAGTCATCGGCACGAGAGGCGCAGCTTGTCCCCCTGCTTCAATATCCGCAACCCGAAAGTCACTCACAGTTTTAATCCTTGTTAGCTCGGAAATAACTGCGCCTCTGCCCAACTGCACCGAGTAACCAAGTCCTGTTTTGCCATCCTCTGGCGTTACTGGCGGACGATGAAAGACAGTTTGTCCGTGGGAGCCGATTAAATCTGGTGTTTGCTCACTTTTCTCACTAATGGCGATCGCTGCTTTAGCAAAACTCTCGGCAATGCGATCGTCAAGTTCACATAGCTGCTGTAGCGATCGCGGCGCACCTGCACAGACATCAAGAATTTCTTTTCTTAAACCTGCGTCATATTCATAGGTATGACCAGCGATTAGGTTAGTGGTGAGGATACCATTGCGATCGGCTATTTCCACCAAAGCTGCATCGATGCCATCTACCGATGTCCCACTAATTAAGCCGATCGCTAATATTTTTTCTGTTAAATTACTATTCATATTAAAATCCGATTGCTAAACTCCGCTTCGATAAATGTGTGATTTCATCATTACTAAGAACTTTACGATTTATTTCTGCTCACCCGCTAGCCTCACAAAATTTACCTTTAGCTATTAAACAATGGCTCAAGTGGCAAATTGGATCAAGAATTTTAAGAATGCCCGTAGTCATGCCATTTATTGGTGATGCGAAGCTGATAGTCGAATTGGGAATGACTGGAGCAACAGGCAATATTTACACAGGACTGCATGAATTTTGGGATATGTCGTTTTGTCTGCACGTATTAAGGCAAGATGATTTGTTTGTTGATGTAGGTGCAAATATTGGTTCTTATACAGTCTTAGCCTCTAAAGTAGTCGGAGCTAAAAGCATTGCTTTTGAGCCAGTTCCTCAAACCTTTAATCATTTACAAACAAATATAAATATTAATGAGATAAGCGCTTTAGTCGATTGTTTTTGTTGCGCTGTGGGCAAAGAAGATGGCTCAGTAAAATTTTCTTCAGACAACGATACGATGAATAAAGTAGTTGATGAAAACTACTCGGGTAAATCCATAGAAGTACCCGTTAAATCGCTAGACGATCTACTTAATTCTCTAAAGCCAACTGTAATTAAAATTGATGTTGAAGGCTTTGAACCTGAAGTTATACAGGGAGTAATAAGTACTTTAAAGTGTGACTCTTTACTAGCGATTTTACTAGAAACAGTTAATCCTGAAATTGAACAATCTCTTGAGTTAGCTGGGTTTAAACCTGCTACCTATCAGCCTTTTACAAGACAGTTGGTAATACCGCCAATTATTGGGGGTAAAAGTAATAACTATCTATGGATTAAAAATCAACAAACAGTTTTAGAACGTTGTTATTCTGCCCCCACGTATCAAGCATTAGGCATCACATTCTAGTTACTGTTAATTATTTTAATTATCTGTAAATCGATCGCTTTGTCCTTATCTTAAATAAATTACGCAAATTAATTTAGGATAATCAACTAACAACAAATACTATGGGTGAGTGACTCCATGAAGTATGGCAACTAATTCAGAAGGAGAATAGGGGGGAATCTTCAAATGAATGACTGCATGACAATTTGGACAAACAGGGATTAAATCAGATATTGGATTGACTTCATAGGACTCGCCGATCTCACTTATTGGCTTAATATGGTGTACATGAATAAGGTCTTTTGCAATAGCACCATAAATATCGCTAAGCTTGACATGACAAACTTGACAAACATATCCATAGTGAGACAAGCAAACATCTCGCGCTTTTTTATCTCTTTCGTATCTATTAACCTTAATGCTTTGCACTGCACCTTCTCTGTATTCACTTTCTTCAGACAATTCCTCTGGAATCTGAGCATTAGAGATGACTCTTTTGTAGTTATTGAGAGAAGATATCCTTTTAGGTATGTTGATTTTTTTTGAAACAGAAATTTCAGGTATTTGCAGTTCATGCTCATTAGCGAAGATGACATATCCCGAACGATCCCATAAGGCGCAAGGATAAAATTGAACTAAACCATAGAAATTACCCCAATCACTGTATCGAGATTGAACAATATCTAGGCTAAATAATTTACTTAACTCATCCGCTTTTTTGCGATTCATATTAGATTCACTCGACTTTGGAGCAGTTTTTGGTAGACGACTACTTTCGCTTTATAGCAAGAATTCTTAACGCATTAGCATATAGAAATTTACCTCTGGGCTTGTCGGTACAATCGTAGGTGTGATTGCTCAAGCAATCATGCTGAAACTGTGTCAAGTTTTGAGGTAGGCGATTGCTAAAGCCAAAAGTCAATATTTAAAATTGAATCGATATCATTTTTAAATTGCCATGTATCGGGAAAGTTAAAGCCTTGTGATTGGTATTCTTTACGGACATATTTTAAAGCGATGTGCCATGCAGAACTTAAATGCTGATCCCAATAGCTTTTAAGACTGGGATAGTTGTTGAGTAATACCTCAATTTGCGATCGCTGCTCACGAATTGTATTTTCCCAACCCTTGAAACAATCAGGCATATTGACGTAAATCCGCTTAAGGAGATGTTCTAGCAAAGTTTTGAGACGGCTTTCTAACTCCTTCCTTTGCGATCGCCCCAAGTCCTCAATCTCCTCAATTAAGTTGTCAATGTCTAAACATTCAAAGTTTTTAGCTTTTAAATTAGCTACAGTTTCTTGTATCCAAAGTAGGTAGTCAGATTCATATAATGACTGTCTTGCAACTGTCTGAGTCATTAATTTGTAACTCCCTTAACAAATCAAAGTTATGACTATTATCACCTATGTTATTTCGATCATGGTCGAGACTGGCTTTAATCTGACTTCAAGAAGAAAGGCAGTGCAAAGCACTGCCTTTCTTCTTGGATATTCAAAATGGCGTTGCCATTTTAATTAATGAAATTACTTCATCCACTCGGTGTGGAAAAACTCACCTCTGGGCTTGTCGGTGCGCTCGTAGGTGTGAGCGCCGAAGTAATCGCGCTGCGCCTGTGTCAAGTTTTGAGGTAGGCGATCGCGACGGTAGCTATCGAAATAATCAAGGGACGCACTAAAGGCAGGGATAGGAATACCCAACTGTGCTGCTGCCATTACCACCTTGCGCCAAGCGGCTTCTTTAGTGAGAATCGTTTGTTTGAAATCGTCATCAATCAGCAAATTCGGCAATTGGGGATTGCGTTGAAAAGCGAGCTTAATCTTGTCGAGGAAAGCGGCGCGGATAATGCAACCACCCTTCCAGATGCGGGCGATTTCGCCCAAATTCAAGTCATAGCCAAACTCACGGGATGCTGCACCCAAAAGCGCCATGCCCTGCGCGTAGGAACAAATTTTCGAGCAGTACAGCGCGTCACGCACGGCATCGATAAACTCTTGGCGATCGCCTTCATATTTACCAGAAGTCGAACTCTTCAACACCTTAGAAGCAGCAACACGCTCTTCTTTGTAAGAAGACATCACACGGGCAGTCACCGCCGCAATCATTGTGGGGATCGGTACGCCCAGATCAAAGGCGCTCTCCACCGTCCATTTACCAGTTCCCTTCTGACCTGCGGCATCGACAATTTTATTGACCAAGGCATCACCCGTCAGATCATCAACCTTGGTAAAAATATCTGCCGTGATATCGATTAGGTAAGAATCTAGTTCCGATGTCCGCCATGCTGTAAAAATTTCATGTAACTCGCTAGCGGTCAAACCTAAACCACTGCTGAGCAAGTCATAGGCTTCAGCAATCAACTGCATATCGCCATACTCAATGCCGTTATGCACCATCTTCACATAATGCCCTGCACTGCCCTTGCCGATGTAGGTTACGCAAGCACCATCATCCACCTGTGCTGCGATCTTGGTGACGATTGGTTCAATCTCCGCATAGGCAGATTTTTGACCACCAGGCATCATGCTGGGTCCATTGAGAGCGCCTTCTTCACCGCCACTCACGCCCATACCGATAAATTTGAGATTAATCTTTTCTAGCTCGACGGTGCGGCGCTCAGTGTCGTTATACAGAGAGTTGCCACCATCGATAATAATGTCGCCTTCCTCTAGAAAAGGTTTTAACTCTTCAATCACAGCATCAACAGGTGCGCCCGCTTTGACCATGATCATAATTTTGCGTGGACGCTCTAGGGACGCGACAAAATCAGCGATCGTGAACGCCCCCTTGAAATTTTTCCCTGCGGCACGAGTTGCCAAAAATTTGTCAGTTTTATCACGGCTGCGGTTATAAACACTCATCGAAAACCCATTGCGCTCAATATTCAGAGCTAAGTTTTCACCCATTACTGCTAAGCCGATCAATCCAAAATTTTGCTTGTCAGATGTCATACAATCCTCTTTATCCATCGAAACATCAGCAGGTCTATTGAGTGGCTTTGCTTAGTTCGCAGTACTGGAAGTACTAGATATATCACTAAGCCACTTTATTCTTAAACTCACAGACAGAAGTATCGTAAGCGTGGATCTCATGGGGATCGCAAATCCTTTGTAAATCCTTAATACCATTGATATCTATTCGCGCAGGTGCGCCAATACTCTTGTGAAGGAAAAACCAAATGCAGTGGGGGTTTTCCGAAGATGCTACGGCTACGATATTTTGAGTTCTGGCATTAGCTCAGCAACCTAGGGTGAGCTAGGGATCAGGAACAATAAATTGATTGAGTTGTGGAGACAAGTTATGCAAGTGGGAGATCAGGTTATAGACAATTCAAATAAGAAAACTAGGCTTCGACTCCGCTCAGCCAACGTGTACCGATGGCTAAGCAGAGTCGAAGCCTCTTCAAACTTATTTAGAACTGCTATAGCTATACAGTCCAGATTTTATCTATCCTAGGTTTCGGCGATAATTTCACTAAACATAAAGATTAAAACTCTCGATTTATGTAGTCCCAAGTTATGCCTATGGTTATACATCTCAAGGCGACAAAGAGCTATGTAGTGAAGGGTTCAAGCAAATTATAGGCATTTAGAACAGCATAGAAAAGCTAAGAACAGTGTATGCTTGATTCATAAAAGGTGTGGAATTAACCAATCTTTTTGTGAAAGCTAAAAATTAACGATTAGCCATGCTAACTAGGCTAAATCTACTTAGCAAGGGAATAAGCTAGACTACCTAAACATTTCTTTTCTTTGCGGAACTTAGTTTAGGTAAGGGTTAAGTATTAAGTGTCAGACCGTGTTTATACAATGTTCGCAGCATAGGATAAATACGGAATTGGGAGATATATTTTTCTAGCGTATTCTCAGTAAGGTCTAGTCCGCATTAGACACCTTAGTGTTCTGGAGATTCTCATGAGTAAAGTCAATAAGCCCGGCAAATCCGATGATTCGAGTAGTAATTCTTTATCAAAGTCTGCAACTCCTAAGTCTTCGACTAAAGATGCGCCAAAGTTAGAAGTTATTAAAGTTATTGCACCTAAGCCTCCAGAGCCACCTCAGCCTGAAGAAACTAAGCTAGAAAAAGTTAGTGAGGAACAAGGGAAGACCAAGGCTAAAAGCGCGATCGCCAAGACGACTAATGTAAAAACGAGTGAGGCGATCGCCAGTGCCAGCAATCCGACTCCTACTATTCCGTCCATCCGCACCGAGTATCAGGACAGTGACAGTCATGACGGCAAGGTCTGCTTACAGCCGATCCCCGAAGCTACAGAGCCATTTCAATACAGAGCGATCGGAGTTGTATTAGGGCAGTATGTACCAGCCGAGGATAATTTTGCAAAGGGGCATATATTAACGGCGGATGGCGCACAGGTTGATGCGGTATTGCTAGGGAAAATTATTTCCATTGTCAAAAAGCGCTTACAAAGCGATCGACCTTACCTATGGGTAGTTTATCCACGCACCAATGACAAGGGTGGCAAGCTCCATGTGCAGATATCTGGAGTATGGGCTCCCGTTGAGCTAGGCAAGTCTGACACCGATCTTGATCCCAAGGTGGCGGACGGATACTTCTCGGTCAGGGGAGAAATTTCTAGTCAGTCCACTGAAGAAAACTCTGTCATCGTCAAGGTACGGCGCATTGAGCAGAAATCTGGCAAGACTAAAGACAAAGCCACTAAAGAATATACAAAATTTAAGGTGCGCCTAAATGGACTTTTGCCAACCGATGCTGTGGGGCAGTTCTGGAGTATCAATGTGCAGAGACAAGGTGATGCCTTGACGATCATCGACGGGGAGTTTATTGGCATCGTGCCGTACAAGGGCAAACGTCGTCCACCATCTAAGGGACGTTTTGGCAGTAAGTTGGGAGGTGCGGCTAAGAAGTATAGCGATCGCCCTTACAAACCTGCCGCCAGTGGTGACGGCTCGGTGGTGATTACGCCGCCCCGTCCCAAATCAATTGAAGATCGCCCACCAGTACCCAAGCCCTTAATTAAGCGCAAGGATGCGGAGCCTAAGATCGAGTAATTACGGGCTAGCCCAAAATAAAAGCCGCGCTGAGCGCGGCTTTTATTTTGGCATTAATATACTTGATGCACCAGATTCTGGAACCCCCTCTAACTCCCCCTTGGAAGGGGGAGAACTCAGACTTCTCCCCTTGGAAGGGGGGACTGAGGGGGGTAAAACCTGCATGGTGTGTCAAGTATGTGAACGCCTTTTATTTTGGGCTAGCAATATCAACTAGCTACAAGCGACAGGTTCGCCAATTTCTTTGGGCGTGGCGAAGGAAGTGCCACAGCTACAGGACTTGCTAGCGTTGGGGTTACGAAATCGGAAGCCCCCACCTAGAAGATCTTCGGTGTAATCTAGTTCTAAACCCTGCAACTGGGGAAGATTCTGCTCATTGATCACGATGTGAATACCGTTATATTCGTAAGCATGATCATTGGCTTCTAGTTGCTCAGCAAAGTCCATGAGATAGGACAAACCAGAGCATCCACCCTGTTTAATTCCTAGTCGCAAAGGCGCAGAAGTGGCTCTCTGACTTTGCAAATTTTTTACGCGAGCGATCGCCGCTTCGGTCAATGTAATCATAAAAATGTTCCTGAGTTGTGAGAATGCAGCAATGGGTTTAGTCTTCTAGTAAAACTAGGGCAATGCTCGCGAGGGAAACATTGGTGTAGCCAGCAACCTTGGCAGCTTTATAAAATGGCTTAGTGAGGGGACATTTATGGACACCAAACAAACGCACACCTTTGTCTAGCAACAGACCAGTTTTAAAATGAAAATTGCGGTGCAATTTCACGGCTGTAGCTAATTTCTTTTTGCAGCAAACCATAGCTTCTCTCTTTTTTTCTATTAATATTTGACAACTGCTTCTATGTTATAACAAGCGCTTAAAAAGTGGAGATTAAGCTTTTTCCAGCATTATCGTCACATTATCATTTGCGAACCATTAATCGATCTCATCTTCTTCATCACGTTAGACTCTTATTATTATGCAGTTTGCCGATCGCCTTAAGTCGCTCCAGTCCAATGTCTTTGCAGATATGGATCGAGCCAAAAGCCAAGCTAAAGCTCTGGGGATGTCTGTAATTGACCTATCACTGGGATCTTCGGACTTGCCTACTGATGATTTTATTTTGGAGGCGATCGCTACAGCCTTGCAAGATTCCGATACCCACGGCTACTCACTATTTACAAGTACCGCCGATTTTCGCCACACGGTCGCCGACTGGATTCAGCAAAGATTTGACATCACCGTTGATCCTGAAACAGAAGTTCTACCTCTGATCGGTTCCCAAGAAGGTACGGCTCATCTCCCCTTAGCCTTGCTCAATCCTGGAGATTTTGCCCTATTGCAAGATCCTGGGTATCCATCCCATTACGGCGGTATCCATATGGCAAGTGGGCATATCTATGGGATGCCTTTACTCGCAGAAAATGACTTTTTGCCAGTATTCACGGATATTCCGCAGGTTGTCCTCAATAATGCCAAGATGATGGTGTTGAGCTATCCCCATAATCCGACAACTGCCACTGCCAGCTTGGAGTTTTTGCAATCGGCAGTACAGTTTTGCCAAGCCCATAACTTGGCTTTAGTCCATGATTTTCCCTATGTTGATCTGGTCTTTGATGGTTCCATTGCCCCATCTGTTTTGCAAGCCGATCGCGATCGCGAGGTTTCCATAGAATTTTTCACGATGTCCAAATCCTATAATATGGGAGGCTTTCGGGTAGGATTCGCCGTTGGCAATCACCAGCTAATTCAATCTTTGCGTCAAATTAAGGCCGTAGTTGATTTTAATCAATACCAAGGGATCATGCGCGGAGCGATTCAAGCACTCACAGGCGATCGCGCTCCCATTGAACGAGTTGTCGCTACTTTCAAGCACCGACGGGAAGTAATGCTGGAGGCTTTAGATGCGATCGGTTGGCAGATTCCGACTCCTAGCGCCACCATGTATCTTTGGGCAAAGCTACCCGATCTCTATGCCCATGATTCTGTCAATTTTTGTTTAGATTTAATCGCTGAAACTGGGGTAGCACTATCTCCAGGCGCAGGTTTTGGTAAGCATGGAGAAGGCTATGTGAGATTTGCCCTAGTCTATCCCCCCGAAATTTTACAGGAAGCCGCCCAAAAGATCGGTAAATTTCTGGCGAAACCTTAAATAAACGTGAGTTTGCGATCGCCATTTACCCAACCTCTGTCTTAATGCAAATGGCGATAGTTTTGGAACTAAGGTTGTTGCTAAGCTATAGATTAGAAGGATTTTCAAATATCAACATAGCGTTGCCATTTTGATATTTGGTATAAGATATAAAACTCCTAGTGATGTAAGCCGAAATAGCAACTAGATATAAAGCTGAGGATCAGTATATGGCATCCAATAACGATAGCTCTAAGCCAGACCAAAACGCCAGTAAGCGATCAGCCTCTGATGATTTTGCGGATGTTGATTGGATGATCATGTCAGATCTCAGCACAAAAATTGGCGGAGATTCCTTACCAAAACAAAAGCAAAATCAACAAAGTACCTCCAGTAGTAAGTCATCAGAAAACAAATTTATTGATGACGATGACGAAGATTTGCAATGGTTACAGTCTCTTGGCTTAGATGAACCAGTCGCTCCAGCAAAATCCCTTGGTCAACAAACCAGTCTTATTAACCAGCAAAGTAGCAATCAAAAAGCGGAAGATGTCGGCGATATTGATTGGCTGATCGTTACTGATCTCAAAGCAAAAACTTCGACAGCAGGTAAGTTTTCATCGGTAGAGATTGCCCCTGCAAATAATTTCTTAGATGACGAACTAGGCGAAAATTCAGGTGATGACCTAGGTGATGATCTGGGCTTAGAAAGTTTGAGTGGGTTAAGTTTTTCTAAAAATGCTGACCTATCCGATCTAGATACGCTCGGTTTTAGTAATTCAGAGGATGACTTTTCTACTGATGCGATCGCTGGGCTAGATGAACTAGATAGCAAAGCCTTCAATTTAGGACTAGATGATTTAGCGTTAGAGAGTGATGAAGATAATCTAGATATTAATGAATGGGAACAAGCTGCAAATTTTTCACAGGAGGATCTATCCCTAAGCAATGATTCTAATTTGGATTTGGATTTAGATCTGGATCAATCAGGTAATGAATTCCTAGGTTCTTCCTTTGGTGAAGATTCTAGCTGGTCTGCGGACATTGGATCTGAGCCTCTCGACCTCCCAGAAAATTTCCAGCCAAGCCTTGATGAATTTACTGATGTAAATCCTGAATTGGAAGCTAACTATCAGGACTACTATGACAATGCTGATGTCATGGATTTTGATAGTAATCCCATCGTGGATGATTTTAGCCAATCTCAAGACATTAATGAGAACGCAGATTTACAGGATTTTAACGATCAAGTTGAGGCATTAGATCCCTTTAGTGCAGCAGATCCCTTCGGTACGCCGATTGAAGATTTTACTTATCAACCTAACGATTTTGTTGATGATTTCGCGATCGCATCTATAGATTCTTCTATGGATGCTGTGGATGCTTTTGAGGATTTACAGAATTCTCCGCAGGATAGTTTTGAGCCATTTACCGACGATTTTAATAACGTTAGTGTTGTCCCTAGTGAAGATTTTGGGACTGAGGACATTGATCATTTTGCCCATGACAGTTTCGGACAGGTTCAGGATTTAGCCAATTCAGGCATTGATGTTTCTAGTGATGCGATTTGGGCAAGTTCAGAGGAGATCCCCGCGATCGCCTTAGATAGTTTTGAGAATAATGTTGACGATGTTTTTGAAAACAGTTGGGAAAGTACCGCTAATAGCAGTGCCACTAACCAAGCGATCGATGATTCCATTTGGCATAGTGATGAAGTTGCGAATCAATCTAACTTAATAGATGCAGATATGAGCGCCAACATTGCTGAGTTTGGCAGTACAGAATTTGGCAGTACAGAATTTGGTAGTACGGAGTTAGAGATTGCAGTCACCACCGAGTTACCTAATCCTGTTGATCATAGCGTTGAAGAAGTGGCGCAACAATTTGGAGATGATAGCTGGCAAGATGAATTAGAGAATGAATTAGAAGGGATAATTGGAAATGAAGATATTGCTGTCGAAAATTTTGATAGCGCTGATGATCTGTCTCCAGCTTGGCAAGTCGCCGCAGAATCTATTCTGGAAAAGTCTGACCTAGAGGATCTCAGTACCGTCGAAGATCCTCTAGCGATCGCGATCAATGCTGACGAGTCAGATTGGAACTCTAGTTTATCCATCAATGAAGTTAATGAAATTAATGAATCAGATCCCTTTTCAGATGCGCTTATAGATACAAATCTTACGGATCTTGACGCAAGCTGGAATACAAATCCAGAAGCAGTGATGGATAGCGATGAATTTGCTAGTAGCGAATACGCATCGTATATCGATCCCAACTTTAGCCAACCATCAGCACAGGATCAACCTGCTGAAGATGAAGATGAATTTGAAGCATTGACAACCATCGGTAGTAAATTTGCCTCTAGTTTTACCTCCCATAATGTCCCTAATAATATAGTCACTGATCTCCCTGCGCCAGAACCAGAGATTGCCAGACCAGAGATTGCCAGTCAATTTTCAGAAGCAGCACCGATCCCCCCTGACTTGACTAGGGGCATAGTCTTACCGCCGCCACCATTCCCAACCACCAACAGTACCGACAACTTCTCTAGTAATTTTAGAGATCAGAGTTCTACTCCTTACCTCGTGCCGCCACCTTCAGATTTGGGCAAATCTGATCTGGACAAATCATCAGGTTTGGGGATGGATGGTGGCGATAGTGATTTTTTAGATGACTTTGACTTAGATAGCATCGATACAGATATCACTGGGGATGATTTTAGTTCGGGATTTTTACCCCCTTCCGTGGCAACTACTCTCAATCCTCCTTCGCCACCCAAGCCCGAACCCACAATTCCTACGGTCAGTAGTCCGCCGCCACCACCATTTCTACCACCTCTCCCGCCCAAGCGTCCCGCTAGCCCTAACAAAGGAGTGATGCCACCACACCCAACTCCTAACCCACTGCCACGCCATTCACCACTTGCTGAAGAAGATGGCTTTGAGCAGTTCCATTCGCAGCCAAGTCAAGGTAGACAGCCAAGGGGAATCGATTCCGTTGACAAAAGTTGGTCAGAGTTGCTAGATGCGGATACAGTTCTATCGGGAGTTTTGAAATCACCCGCAACTCCGCCAAGGTCAGATACGGCGGGGCGACCCTATACACCCAACAGTACAGGGCGATCGCTCAGGGACAATAGCTCTAGCCGAGATAGTAGAGGTAGCAGCGCAAAGAAAAAAACAACAGAACTATCAGATTTCAATGACCTCGGTATAGATATCCATGATGACAACACTGATTGGTCAGGACTGTTAGATAGTGTCGATCTATCCGATAGCCTCACCTCGATCAGTGAATCTAGTACCCAGTTGCCATCTAGCGTCAGAAATAGCCCATCTAATTTTGCGAAAGATCGCACCAGTGTCAGTGAAACTAGAGAGATTCCCCGCGATCGCCGTCCATCGAGTGGATTTAATATCCCACAAAACCAAGCCCCAATGCCCTCACCTGTAGTGGACTTTAATCGGTTTACAGATGATAGCTACAATGGCTATGGCGGAGGCTATGAGCCAGAACCAGTCGCTCCTAGCAAGCCCAAAATGACGATGCCCAGCATCAGCATTGAGTCTCTATGGCAAGATTACTTAAAACTACCTGTAATTGGTCTTGGAGCGATCGGGGGACTGTTCCTGCTATACAGCGTTGTCAATCGTCCTGTTTTTGATCTGGGACTGCGCTGGGGTATTTTTAAAGATGCTCGCGGCAAGGACTTCTCAAAGGCGGATCTGCGCGGAGCCAAACTAGACAATGTTGATTTTAGCGATGCTATTCTCACGGGTGCAAAGATGCAGGATACTAGTTTAGTTGGGGCAAATTTGCAGGGCGCAAATCTCAACGGGACTAATTTTACAAACGCTAATATGAGTCGTGCCAGACTGGTACAAGCCAGTGTTGTTTGGTCAGAGTTTACCAATGCCCAAATGAATTTGGTGGACTTTGCAGGTGCAGATCTCACCCGTTCTAACTTTAGCGGCGCAAAGATGGATGGCGCGAATTTAAAGGGCGCGAAGATCGGCGCTCAAGGTACTGATAAAGCGACCAAATTCAGCCCTATCACTTTGCTAGCTTGGCAGATTGTCAATACCCCCCGTGAGGGTCGGAACCTCTCTAGTCAAGATCTGTCTGGACTCAACCTCAGCTCTAGTAACCTGAGACGTGCCAATTTGACCAATACAAAGCTGAACTACACTGATATGTCACAAACTGACCTAAGTGGAGGCAATCTCAAAGGCAGTCAGGTCAATGGGATCAATTGGAATGGGGCTAAGTTGAGTGGGGCAAATCTGACTGGCATTAATTTTGATAAGTCTAAAGCACCTAAAACGAACGAAGAGACTATCTGTCCTAACAATAGACCGGGCCCCTGTAAGTTTTAGTGGTCAAGCCCAAGTAAACTGGCGACGGCTATAGAATTATTGTAAGGTCATCAATTTTGTAGCGGCAGTCACTTAAATATTTGGACAAATTTGGACAAATTACCCAAGAAGTAAGGGGCGGCGCTTAGCACCGTCACCCACCTCTAGCTGTATGTCCTAAACAATGTCCCAACCCGACTGGCAAGCTACAAAGATAATCCTCAATGATCTTATAGACAATTCAAATAAGAAAACTAGGGCTTCGACTCCGCTCAGCCAACATATACCGATGGCTGAGCGGAGTCGAAGCCTCTTCAAACTTATTTAGAACTGCTATACAAATCATCCTTAACGATCGCGACTAGTAAATTTAATTGATAGAAAACATCTGTGCTGCTAGGTTTTGATCCAGGAAAACAAAAATGTGGGGTCGCAGTCATGGACTTGGAGCGAAAATTGCTATTTCAAGCAGTTATCCCCAGTCAAGAAGCGATCGCCAAAGTTGCTAACTTACTCAGTGAATATCCGATATCACTGATGATCATGGGCGATCAGACGGCATCAAAGCAATGGCAATCGCAATTGCGATCGCAATTTCCTGAGTTACGGATCATCACTGTTGATGAACGCTACAGCAGTGAAGAAGCAAGGCGAAGATTTTGGCAAATTTATCCCGCCAAGGGCTTGATGAAGCTAGTACCAAAGGGAATGCGATCGCCTAACAGTCCCATTGATGACATTGTTGCCGTAATTCTGATTGAGAGATATTTAAGCCGCCTAGTTAGCTCTTCTTAAGGAAAACCTAAGAAAAAGTTTTATCAAGCTTCGTAAAGTAACGTTAAGTAAGCTTGAAGCAGGGGTATGTAGAAATGATATCTTTGCACTTGATATCAAAAGCGTATACGCAATTTGGGAGAACATCTCAATGTCAGAAGAACAAGCAGCACCCGAAGAGAAAGCTGAACAGGCAGTAGCCTTTACAGCACCTAAGCCCACAGGCAAAACCCCAATCTGGGGTGGTAGCACTGGCGGTTTGCTCAATTCGGCTTTTACCGAAGAAAAGTACCTGATCTCTTGGAATAGCCCCAAAGAACAAGTATTTGAGGTTCCCACAGGTGGCGCAGCAACTATGGTCAAAGGCGATAACCTGCTTTACTTAGCTAAGAAAGAGCAAGCTCTAGCTTTAGGCACACAGTTGCGTAAATTTAAGATCACCAATTACAAGATTTGGCGCGAATTCCCCAATGGCGACCAAGTTTATCTACATCCTATGGATGGCGTATTCCCTGAGAAGGTGAATGCTGGTCGTGTTGCCGCTAATAGCGTCAGCCGCAAAATTGGTGACAATCCTAATCCTATAAGCGTCAAGTTTACGGGTAAAGCCACTTACGATGTCTAATTGATAGCTACGGCTATTAATCTCAGTTTCATCATCGGTCTCATTCATTTTTATTTTTTACACAAGCCATTGCGATCGCAATGGCTTGTGTTTTTATGAACCATAGCAGCTCTAAATAAGTTTGAAGAGGCTTCGACTCCGCTCAGCCAACGTATACCGATGGCTGAGCGGAGTCGAAGCCCTAGTTTTCTTATTTGAATTATCTATAAATAAGAGGGTGGTGACACTAAGCCCCATCACCCTCTTATTTGGTTTGATTTATCCCAGTACAGCTAACAATAGCGATGATTCGCGTGGATCTGCCTTTAGTGGTATAGCTTATTAAGAAATATAAAGTATTATTAAAACAAGCAAAGATTCTTATCTTCCAAATAACAATCTAAACACAAGGAGATTATTGCAATGTCAGACAGCACAGAACCTAAATTTGGTTTCAACACCTTCGCAGAAACTTGGAACGGTCGTCTTGCAATGCTCGGATTCGTAATCGGCATCGCTACAGAACTTTTGACTGGACAAGGTATTCTCTCTCAAATCGGCTTGTTCTAAGTTTCAAATCTTGTAAGAGATTTGTACAGCTAGAGAATTTATCCACAATTTGTACTAGCCAATAGAAACTAAAAAAAGGAACATAAATATCATTACCCAATGATATTTATGTTCCTTTTCCGTTGTGGCTTTGCTGACTTACCGCAAAGTTAGAATTGCTCATTACAGACAGGAGGCTTCAGCTCATTGTTAATTAACATGAATTCGATATAGCCATTTCTCGCTTTCGTTGAACTGACGTTAATTTAGAAGCACTAGCAGCGCTTTAGGTAAATTTTTGGCAGCCGTCAAACCGATCGCTTCACGCCAATTAGTATTCCGTCCACGAATATCTTTGCTCCAAAGAATATTATCTAAATTCGCACCTTCAAAATTAACCATACTTAAATTAGTCTCACGGAGATCAGCTCCACTTAAATCAGCTCCACGGAGATCGGCTCCACTTAGATCAGCCCCACTAAAGTCCGTTTCCTGCAATAGCGATCGCTGAAAGTTGGCACAATAGAACTTTGCCCCCCAAAAAACAGCCTTGCTTAAATTTGCTTCACTCACATTTGTCTGCCAAAAAATAGCGTGACTAGCATTAACATTTTGTAAATTAGCACCTTGGAGATTTGCACTATTAAAATTTGCAGCGATCGCCGTAGCATTTTGCAGATTTCCATAACTTAGATCCGCAAAAGTAAAAATTGAGCTATAAAGACTAGCATTGCCAAAATCAGCATGGGCAAGGCATCCTGTCACCGTCGCTCCATTCAAAACTATTCGCCTTAGATTAGCGTATTGTAAATTTGCTTCAATTAAATTCGCATGATATAAATCCGCACCTTCAAGATTAGCGTAACTAAAGTTGGCATAACGCAAGTTGGAACCACTCAGTAAGGCTTCTTGCAAAGCGATCGGAATGTCTGCATGGTCGCATCGCCACTGATTCCAAACTTCTACTCCTTGCTCTAAGATTTTTAACTGCTGTGGATCAGCCATATTTTATTTCTCATTAGAAACTTAGCCACAGTCACACTATATAGCAATCCTAAATAGTTTGTAGAAGCGCACCCCGAAGGATTCGCTTCTACAAACCCTAAACCCTCCAAATGATTTAGGATGACTATAGCTGTCGCCAATCTTGTTAGGATATAAAGCCAAAAGGCTAGTGGCAGCAAGAAGCAACTCCAAACTCCATTAGCTTCTTGGTTGTTAATTCGTTCTAATACAAGTGACTACATCTATACATTGCCGATCGCAAATATAAAGTACTGGCAGCAAAACTTAGTATGAATGCAATACCTGAAAACAACCCAACTTCAGTATGGAAACGTCTTCGCAATCAGGAAATCACCTGTGAAGAAGCCATTCAGCTATTAGTCGATAAGAGGGGAAGCTTACATGTTGATCTACTAGACGAAGATGTTAATTATCGATTTTTTCACCATTTTGAAGATCGCAAATCCTTACCACCTGTAATTCCATTACTGCTATGGCATGGCTACTTTTATTTAGCTTCACCACGCCAGCTTAATAACGAAGAAATTAAAACTTTAAGTAATCGCACCTTAACAGGTATTAAAAATATCATCGTCTCATCTGAGAGTTACTTGCTGTGGTTTCTGAGGCAAAATCTCCCCGAACCGAGCAATATCGCTTCTCCAATAGTAAATCCTCTCACGGGAGCCAATGAAGAAGCGCATCTAGATGAAATTTCTGATCTGTATCTATCCCAAGCCCTTGATCAAACCCATCGCATTAACGCCCTAATTTCCGTTGCTCTACAACATCGAGCCAGTGACATTCACCTAGAACCAACGGAATCAGGACTAAGGGTGCGTTACCGCATTGATGGCATCCTCAGAACAACGCGCATTTTGCCCCCCGAAGTTAGCCGTAAGACCATTGTGGCGCTCAAGGTGATGAGTAATATGAACATCGGCGAAAGTCGTCGTCCTCAGGATGGTCGCATCAGTCAGCATTACGTTACCGCCGATAATCTTGACCTTGATTTGGATATGCGTGTTAGCACATTTCCCTGTGTTGGTGGCGAAAAAGTAGTAATTCGACTGTTACCACGCAACAAGATGATGGCAACACGAATAGAGAATATTGGCTTTAATGAGCGATCGCAAAAAATATATCGGAGTTGGCTAGATCAGCCCCAAGGCTTGATTATTGTGACTGGACCAACAGGTTCAGGTAAAACCAGCACCCTCTACGCCAGTCTGCAATTTTTAGCGAAGGATCAAGTTAACATCATCACAATGGAAGATCCCATTGAATATAACTTGTCAAATATCACGCAGGGACAAGTACAAGAAATCGGTGGACTTACTTTTGCGACAGGACTCAAGGCAATACTACGCCAAGATCCAGACATTATCATGGTGGGTGAGATTCGCGATTTAGAGACTGCTGAAATTACAATTCGAGCAGCACTCACAGGACATTTGGTGCTGTCTACTATGCACACCAACGACGCTTTCAGCACCATCAATCGCTTAAAGGATTTAGGAATACATCCTAGTCTAGTTATGGAAGCTTTGTTAGGCATAGTCGCTCAGCGCCTAGTGCGAAAGAATTGTTCTTTCTGCTCGGAGTCCTATGTACCCACAAAATCAGAATTAGATTTTCTGAAGATCACAGCGCAAGAAGTCAAATATCAAGACTGGCGCAAAGGTAAAGGCTGTGAGCATTGCTTTGGATCGGGCTATTTAGGGCGGGAAGCAGTTTTTGAAGTTCTCAATATAACGCCCAAGCTTCGCAAAATCATTAGTGAAAATAATCAAGCTGAACTAGGGCAATATTTGGCGGATCGAGAGTATGAATCCTTTGCCCATAGTGTGCGCGACAAGGTTTCCATAGGCATCACCACCTTAGAAGAATCCTTAAGAGTCATACCTCGCCAAATGTTTGCGAATAGCTAAGAAAAATCCACCCTAAAAGCAAGTCGCTCCGTTATTCCTTGATCATCAAGAAGCTGCACTAAACTGTCATCGCTTGAATGAGTTCAGGCAGATTATTTTCTTCTAGATCTTCAAGATTGTTAGTGGGAGAAGAGTTAGGCAAGGTGCAGCGATCTTGGTAAACGCTGAGATCAAACCAGAAGGTCGTACCAACACCAACTTCGCTCTTGATGTGGATATTACTTTGATGTTTCTCGATGATGTTGCGGACAATCGACAGACCTAAGCCCGTGCCTTCGAGGGTATGTACCTTATCTTCAACACGGAAGAAGCGATCAAAAACGCGATCGCAATCTTCCGCAGGGATACCGCAACCCGTATCTTCGACCTCCACCCGTACATAATTAACGATGCGCTGGGGTTGAGCAGTGGGGTGGTCTTGCCAAGGATAGATGCGAATCGTCACCTTGCCGCCTGACTCTGTGAATTTGAGAGCATTGCCCACTAAGTTAAACAGGACTTGCAAGATCAGATCGTAATTGCCCCAAATTCTATCTAGATCGGGGGCAACCTCATAGGCGAGTTCAATTCCTTTTGAGGAGGCATTGAGCTTATAGGTGCGGACAGTTTGCTCGACGGTTTCTGATAGATCGATCGCCGTAAAGTGGTATTGCCGACCTGACTCTAGGCGAGAGAGATCTAGGACATCATTTACTAGGCGCGTCAAGCGATCGGTTTCATTGTTAGCGGTATCCAGAAATTCTTTTTTCTGATCTTCGCTCAGTTCATCACCATACTCATGCAAAGTCTCAATGAAAGACTTGATATTAAACAATGGTGTGCGTAATTCATGGCTGACATTGCTAATAAAGCGACTTTGAGCCGCATTTAGCTCCACTTCACGGGTAATGTCTTGAATGGTGATGGCGATGCCCTTGACGGCATTGCTGGAGCTAACAACGCTGGTAATCCAGATCCTGAAAGCATGGGCAAGCACTGAGTCCCCCTTATCGGCGGATGCCATAATCCGAAATTCGCCCCCCTCGCGATCGCCTGTAGCAATTTGGGTGAGCGATCGCCCTAATTCTTCGGTGATGCGTTCGGGCAGGATATTGAGAATACTCTTACTTTTCCAATCATTCTTGACAGGTTCTTGATCCCAGCTCATGATCTTGATTGCCGCAGGGTTAGCTAGCACGATTCGCATATCGGAATCTAGTAAAATCGCGCCGTCAGCGATCGTGGAGACAAGGATTTCCAGCTTAGCTTTTTGAGCAGTTAGCTCCTCAATATTTTGTTCTTCATACTTTTTCAAACGCTGCGCCATCTCGTTGAAACTGCGAATTAATTCCCCTAATTCACCACCAAAGGGCAGATCGATTCTTTGTTTAAAATTACCGCTAGCAATATTTTGTACCCCCGCCACCAACTCTCGTAAAGGTCGCGTAATCGTCACCGAGTTAGAAGCCGCCCCTAAGATCACCATTGCCCAGATCGACACAAATACTGCCGTAGTTACATCGAGGGTCAAACTGGATGAGGCAACGGCGGTAGGGTTGGGGTTGATCCCGATCGCAATAATCCCTAGAGCCTTGCCGTCATGCTGCAAATTCACAAAAATATCGGTAACTTCACCTTGGGGCGTAATGTGTTGGCGTACCATCGGGCGATCGGGGCGGGACATCGGATCTTCGGGTAACTGGATACGCCGCCTGATGCTCAGGGAGTTTTGGACTTCGTTGGAGGTAAAGGGAATCCCATAGAAAATCTCGCCGTCAGGATCTGCATAGAGAATGTAGCGGATGCTAGAACTGCTGTCGTAAAATTCTTTAGAGAGACGAGTTACTTCGTCCAGATCATTCTTTGCCACCAAAGGCGCAACATTTGCTGCTAACAACAAACCCAAATCTTTGCCAAAGCGCGTATCATTAAGGCGAGCATCGGTTTGAATATCATTGACCGCCCAAAAAGTAACTGCACTCATGAGCAGCGATACCAATAGCGTAATTAGCGCCATCAGCTTAGTTTGCAGTGAAAACTCTGTCCACCAGCGTCGGGGTGTATTGTAGATTTGAAGCAAAAAGTTCATCTTTTTGTAGGCATTTGCTAGTTATTTGTAAGACTTTTCGTTTAATATGTGCGATCGAAACGCAATGGTGAGGATCTGAAGATGGATGAAGCTAGCATTGTTAGTGCGTTACAGGAAGACCTTCAAAACTATAAAGTAAAAATCCAAATTCGCCGAAAAGAATCGCAGTTGCACGTATTAATCACCAGATTTGAAGGGGATGATGTGGACTATGCTTCTCTCTATAGTATTGTGAAAAGACGAATTGACAAGCTAGTGATTGAGGATGCTAGTAGCTTGATTGTATACGGTAGATTGTCGGGGGAGAAGCATCCTGAATGGCAAAAGATCAGCGAACTCAAGCCCCAACTACCATTAATCGAGTTAGACCTTGAGGAAATAGATGAATTTGGGGATACTTCCAAGCCACAGGCGATGGAATTTCCCACCAGTAATAACGATATTGCGGTCGAGACCGATCGCCTAACCAGCGATCGCCAAGATGATGAATTTAATTCCTTTGCCAATAGCATTGAGAACGATCTCCGCCTAGCCGCAATTAAGGCTCGCACGCAAAGTATTAGTCAAAATAATCAAGTTGAGAATCAGGAGGATGATTCTGAGCATCTTTTCGATCTTGGTGGTCTAGATCTAGCTGGAGTGAATCTGGACAACCAGCCCACCGAAAGATTAGAAGATCTGTCCCTAGATGCCATAGCGCCACCACCACCGCCGTTAAAAGTGACAGGGCGATCGCCTGCCAGCAATCGCAAACAATCAGAGGATTTCGACTTTAATGAAAACTTTGAGCAGAACCGTCAACCGTTGTCCAAAGTGCCGATGCCTCTACCACCGCCGATCTCCGTAAACCGCCGCAGTGGAATCACAGGCGATCTCCCGACTAGCAGCAATAGTTTAGAGACAGAAGAAACATTGCCATCTGCGTATTCAGCCAATAGGGGGATGCTCTGGTCAGGGGCTTTTGTAGCTGGGGCGATCGCTATTCTCGGTCTCTGTGGTTGGCTGGTATGGGAGCGCTCTGTGCAACAGCGATATCTAGTAGATGCCCGTAGTCTTGCCAATCAAAACCTCAACCCTCAGACGATTAAGGATGTGGACACATTAGTTACAACCCGTAACCAGTTACAAAATGTGATCACACAGCTAGAGGGAATCCCCAATCGTCCCACTTCACTCTATGGTGATGCTCAGTCTGAGATTGAAGACTTGCGCCCCAAATTAGAGAGCTTTGAACTCAAAATAGGCATCGAGCAAGATGCCAACAAAAAGATTGAAACTGCCAAAAATCTGACGATCGCTGCGGCTACTGTCGTTCAAAATCCACCCCATCGCTCCACAGTCTGGAAAGACGCTCAACAAAAACGGCAACAGGCTCTCCAGATTTTGGGAGAAGTACCTGCGACATCGGTACTCTATGCCGATGCCCAAAACCGTCTCAAAGCCTATAGTGATGATCTAGTGCAGATTAATCGCTGGGTTGATATTCAACAAAGGGCTGAGTCTGTAGTGAGTACGATTAACCCCAATATAGTCAGCCAACTGAAGCAGCTAAAAATCTCCAAGCCTGAAAAAGCTGCTTTTTTAAATCAATGTCGAGCGATCGTGCAACCCCAAATTGCCAATGCCGATGCTCAGCGCACAGGTATCGGCATTGGCAATCTAACCAGCTATCTATGTGCCTATTTTTGGGATTCCTAGTCTGGAATTCCTAATCTGGGATTAGATCATAGAAATCTAAATTTAAGGAGCTACCGTGACCTACTCTCTCAGAATTGTGGATATGGCAGAGAGCGATCGCCCAAGGGAGAGACTGCTCAGTCAAGGGGTACGCAGCCTATCTAATGCTGAATTGATCGCAATTTTGTTAGGTACGGGACAGGGAGCAGGAAAGCTGTCGGCAGTGGGCTTAGGGCAGTTGATTTTACAAACTATCGGTAAAGACCGCACTGGCGATCCTGTGGCGGTTTTACAAAATGTATCGGCACAGGAATTAATGCAAATTGAGGGAGTAGGACCTGCCAAAGCGACGGCGATCCTTGCAGCGATCGAATTGGGAAAACGGGCACTCTATGCTAAGCCCCCTGATCTAACCCAAGTCACCGATCCTTCTGTGGCAGCAACTGCCCTCAGTCAAGACTTGATGTGGCAGACCCAAGAACGCCTAGCGGTGGTCATGCTAGACAACAAAAATCGCATCATCGGGCAGAGAGTTATTACCATCGGCACAGCGACGGAAACCTTGGCACATCCCCGCGATATCTTTCGAGAAGTGTTAAGGAGCGGGGCAGTAAGATTAATCGTGGCGCACAATCATCCATCGGGTGTCACAACCCCTAGCCCTGAGGATATAACCTTAACCCGTCAGCTATTGCAAGCCGCAAAAATGCTCAGTATTCCACTTTTGGATCACCTCGTTTTAGGCAATGGTGACTTTACAAGTATTCGCGAAACTTCGACTCTATGGAACGAGATTCCCCAAGAACAATAAGTAATACCGCAATATCCAAAGGCGGCGTAAAATATCACCTTTTTGATTAACGTGGCGTGAGTTTGATGTCGTCAACTATAGCAATTCCAAATAAATTCAAGAGGCTTCGACTTCGCTCAGCCATCGGTATACGGTGGCTGAGCGAAGTCGAAGCCCTAGATCTTATAGCTATATTCACTTGTATTAGGACAAATTAAAACCCAAGAAGTGAGTTGCGGCGCAATGCGCCGCAACTCACTTCTTGGGTTTTGTGTCCTAACAATTATGACTATAGCCATACTTGAATTGCCTATAAATCTTGCTTCACTATAAAACCCAAAAAGAGAAAGGCGGCGCGATGCGCCGCCTTTCTCTTTTTGGGTTTTGTGTCGCTAAACCAAAGATGGGAGTGAGAGGAAAAAGATAGATCTAGTTGCTGCCGCCCATCATGCCGCCGCGCATACCGCGCTGAGCTTGACGTTGTTGCTTCATTTGCTCCATCTGTTGCTTTTGTTCAGGAGTCAGCAGGTTGCTGATTTGCGCTTGAGTTTCCTGTCTGATTGCCTTCATCTGTTGCTTTTGAGCTTCAGTCAAGTTGAGGGATTGCCAAGCGCCTTTACGATCGCCAGATTGACGAGCCTGTTCGAGTTTGGCGCGTTGTTCAGGAGTGAACACATTTTGCATACGGGTCTTAGAACTTTCGCGAATAGCTTTCATCTGAGTTTTTTGGGCTTCGGTGAGGTTCAGCTTCTTCATGCCACCTTGCATTTCACCGCGAGGCTTGCGCTTTTCAGTGCGGTTAGGTTGGGTGGTGTTTTGGGCTGATGCGAAACTAGGTAAGGTGGCAACGCCTACGGTGACAGTTACACAGGCGATCGCGAAAGCTTTTTTGATATTACGCAGCATTTGAAATTCCCCTTTTGTAAGGCTTAATTATCGATACGAGGGTTTTGACCATCGCCTAGATCAAAAGGTTCAAATCATCTCAAAACAAAAAAATGGCTACGTCATTTTGGGATAAACCCCAAGAAGGAGCTGCGCCACAACTCCTTCTTGGAGCTAGTCTAGCCAGTGCAGCTTTTTAAAATTACGCCAATCACGATCCCCAATCCGCCAAAGCGGACGATTTGCCAGAATGGTTCACGCAAACTACTCCAAGCAATCAGCCGACTTTCTAGCTCCGCTTCGACTTGCTCAAGGCGATCGCCAATGGTTTGTAACTGTTCTTGCAATTCCAGTTTGAGGACACCCTGATCTTGGCTAGAGGGTGAAGCACTAGCAGAATTTGGCTTGCGACGAATTTTTGATTGGGGAGGCGATGGTGCAGGATCGGCGGCATCTGAAGAATTTTGGATTTCCTGCATTTGCGATCGCAGTTGTGACCGTTGCTGTTGCAATTCTTGCTTGGCGATCGTTGCGTCCATAATCTGAGCAAAGCGTTGTTCAACTTCCTCTAGCATCGTTCTAGTTTCATGGAGTTGAGCCTCTAGATCGCTCCAATCAGCAGGTTCAGTCACAGCTTTAGATCACAGTAAGTAGATTTGGTCTGAGTATTATAGCGATAGTCTCATCCTAAAGCCAAAAATGGCTCCGCCTTTTTTATCGCTATCGCCACCTGTATTAACATGAGTTCGATATAGCCATTTGCGCCGCGCAAAGCGTGGTGCAAATGGCTCAAAATGGTGAAAATCGCTCGGCGATTTTCACCATTTTGAGCTTTTGTCGAACTGACGTTGTACTAGAGACAAATTGGTTTAGTGCGATTAGCGGCGATCCATCCTGCGATCGGCTCGGTGATTTGTAACCAGCCCTGCTGCTCTTGCTTGACCGTGACCTTTGCACCATTATTCAGAGTGCCCACGATCGCATGGGTCGTACCTGACCCCGCACGGACATTAATCGGCGGATTCGGATCGGAGACTAGTCGATGGGTGTAATCGCATTGACTATTGGGTGGCAGTTGATTAGTCACCACTGCGGGGGGAATAGAATTAGTGGAAGATCTGCCTTGAAAGTTACGAATATATTCCACATTTTGAATTTCTAGGGGCGTGAGCAAGTCGGTGGGAAACTGTTCAGGACTGTATCTTGGTTGATACCAAGGTTGACTACTAAAGTAGGATTGCAATTCGGGATCACGAAATCGGCGACCATAACGGGCAAAAATCTCATTACGCATCAGATCTAGCTCAAGGCTAGTTTTATCGCGCAGATCGTCATCGGTTACAGGACGTTCTGATAAGAAGAGATATTTGGGATTAGTAAGAATTGCGGTAGAACTGGGTTGACTGGGTTGATTTTGACTATTAGGCAAATTGGAACTGTTAGTTCCGACATTTTGTCTCGGTGATAGCGGAAACAGGTAAATCACTACACCAATAACCGCGATCGTCGATATAGCTCCTGTAATACCGATGATGATCCGATTTTTTCTAGCAGCATAGTCCAAGGATTGGTGCTGATCCTGCTTGCTTGTGTCTTGATTACTCGTCAATGGGACGATGGTGGGCAAAGAATCGGCATTGGTATAGATAGGATTGTGGGCTGGAGTATTTTGAGAAGGGAAACTTAGATTACTAGTGACCAGAGTCGGCGCAGTGGGAGTATACAGATCTCGCAAATCCTGTAAAGCCGATTCCGCCGATTGATAACGCATACGGAAGTCATACTTAACCAATTTATCGATGATCATCGCAAGGCGATCGCTGACATTGGCACGATATTTGATGCTGCTGTAAGGGGGGGATTCGCGCCAAGCCATCTCTCCTGTTTGGGCATCCTCAGCAATATCCTTGGGCAGTACGCCCGTCAAACCCTGAATGGCGATCGCTCCTAACGCATACAGATCACTACAAGGGCGAGGTTTTCCGATCGCCTGTTCATTAGGCATATAGCCATCGGTTCCGATCGCTACTGTTGCCGCGATCGTGGTGGTACTGCTCACCTGTTTGACTGCGCCAAAGTCAATCAGGACTAATTTATGATCACTATCGCGCCGCATTAGATTTGCAGGTTTGAGATCGCGATGAATTGCCCCCTGTTGATGCACAAATGCTAATATTTCCAGCACTTCCACCAAAAAAGCGATCGCCTGTGATTCATTCATTCTGCCGATGGGATAACCATCTCGGCTAGTCGCTTGAGGCGTTAATTCTTCAGTTAGTTCATGTCCTCTGATCAGTTCTTGGACTAGATAGAACTCTTTATCTTCATGAAAATGCGCGAGTAGTCGGGGAATATGATCGTGGTCGCCTAAACGGTGCAAGACTCTCGCCTCAGTCTCAAAGAGGCGACTGGCAATCTGAAAAACATTAGTATCATCGGTGAAGGGTTTGAGGCGTTTGACCACACATTGAGGATAGTCTGGCAATTGCAAATCCTGCGCCAAAAATGTCTCTCCAAAGCCACCACCACCGAGATTCTGGAGAATTTGATATCGTCCGCTAATTACCTTGCCAGTCATAATCAATTTTGTGGGTTGATACATATATCTGTAGCCACCTGTATTAGTACAAAATCAAAACCCAAGAAACGAGTGCGGCGCGAAGTGCCGCACTCAACTTCTGGTTTTATGTCCTAACAAGAATGGCTACAGCTATAGCAATCCTAAAGCATTTATCCAGCAAAGCAAGTTTTGCAACCGAAGAAAGGAGTGGCGGCACGATGCACCGCCACTCCTTTCTTCGGTTTTGTACCTTACAGTAATTCTCAAGCAAAGCGCCGCAAGAAACTATTGACCAGAACGATTGTAGGAATCCATAATCATGGCGTAGCGAACACGTTCAATGCGGATCGCGTTGGTGGCTCGCTGTGACTCGATCGCCACTTGGGAGAGGGACGCATACATCAACACCACATAGTTAGCTTTGACCGCCGACTCAAGTTGCCGACATTGATAGGCGAGGGGCAAGGCTCCCACATAGTCACTGCTAATCCGTAATCGATTGAGAATATGTAGCAAACGGGACTGATCATTAACGGCGATCGCTTTATCGATCGCTTGGACAAGGCGCGGAGTTTCTTCTAGATAGTTATCGATCACATCGACTAAAAACTGGATACCTTGGCTATCATTACCCGCCACTGCCAGAATTGTTTCCATAAAGTGCGGCTCGATCGCAGGTTCGCGATCATCTTCATCAATCTCCTCTTCAGTGATTCCAGTAATTTCAGAATTACCTAATGTGGATAATTCTGATAGCTCTAACGACGGGACAGTCGGCGGTGAAATGCTGACAGGATCAGCCATATCCAAGCGATCAACTATTTCAGGTTCTGCCAAATCTGGCTCCACCTGATCCACATCTAATTCATCTAGTTGAGGAGTTGTATCATCTTCCTGTGAAGTCTCTATAGTTCTATTTTGACTATTACTGATTATCTCTGTTTCTAATTCAGGATTGGCTAATGCCTCGGCTGAGGACAGATCATCAATATCATCACTAATAGAGTGATCAACAACTTCCATTTCAATCAAGGCTGAGTTTTCGCTATCAATATCCCTAGGAATATCCTCTAAATAATCAGCCTGTGCATCTATTTGTTCATCTTCTTGATATTGGATTACAGTAATATCTTCTTCATCTTGAATTTCTTGATACTGGATTACGGTAACATCTTCTTCATCTTGTGAGGCTGATGAAATCAATGGAACAACATTTACAAGTGCTTCACCAGTATCTTCCTCTTGATGAATATCTTGACTCACCTCTGGGGCAGGATCACAATCTATCGGTGTTGCAGGAGGTGCGATCGCCGTTTCTGATTTTTGGTGCGCTAGCTCAGTGACAACTTGCTGCAAATTCTCCAACTCTGTCTGCAAATTTTGCAGATCATGGGTGAGAATATGGGATTGAGAACGCAGGTCAGTGAGGGAGATCGCGATACCGATCTGGGCTGCCACCAAGGAGAGAGATGTGCGATCACTCTCTGACCAGACATGATAAACACTGCCATGAAATGCCACCAACACCCCCCAACAATCGTGTCCCGCGTAGATTTTATTGGCAGCATAGGAAGAGATATTAATCTGCTCGAGGAGCGTACTCAGATGGTGGGACAAATTACTGGTGCGAAGACCTTCTATGGTCTGGGTAAACTGGTCGGAGTCAGTTGACTCCAACATATGCTGCGATAACAGTAATTGACGTTCGGGCATCTCGGCGAGGGACTTGATGCCTGTGGCGATCGCATCGGTAATAAATTCGGATCTACCGTCGCTATGCCGCCGAAAAATAGCGACCCGATCAACCTGTAGCAATTTTTGAGTAACCTGTACCGCAACTTGCAACACTAACTCCAAAGATGGCGATCGCTGGATTGCGTCAGCAAGTTGGGCAAGCCCTTTTTCCCTAGCGATAATATTTTTAAAAATATCGGAAGCGGACGAACTTGATTCTTGCTGAGACAAAATATTGTCGTGGCGGTCTTCCCAACCCATTTGGTGGACACGCTCCTGCTGCACCAAAATCGCTTTTAGCTTTTCGTAGGCAGCGCGATCGCGGCAAAGGTGACGAATTTGATCTAGGAGGGTAGAATCCATAATTTATGACGACTATGCCTAGAGGTATGCCAAAAGATTGGAATAAGTTGGGATGATTTAGGCTGACCTAAGCTATGAATTTTAGCGAACTGGATTCAGCGATCGCATGAGACACAAAGCGTAACTTTGGGCGTTATAGCTACTGCCATGCTTGTTAGGTGACAAAACCAGAATACGAGTTGCGGCGCGGAGCGCCGCAACTCGTATTCTGGTTTTGATTTGTCCCAATACAAATGGCGGCAGCTATAACAGAAAACAAGCTAAGATCAGTTACAAAATCACGGTAGCTATCTAAAAAATATGGTGAGATATACCCTTGCTCAGAGTCCTGAAGTTGTCTTGACTGTTGCTGGAAAAGACTCCGCCAAAGCCAGAGACAAAGCAATGGCAGAACTAATCGATTTAATGGATTCTGGCAAGCTCAATACTGATCTTGCCGATGGCTTTAGCCCTGATCAATTTATAGAAGTGAGAGAACTTTCCATGACCGATGATCGCGAAGATCCGATTACTCAGGCAGTGCAGGTATTAAATAACCTCGCCACCCTCAAGATCAAAGTCCAAGAATTACGCTCCGATGCAATGCAGGTGCGATCGCAGATTGATATTTTATTTAGCGATGAACCTGTATCCGAGGAACAAATTAATAGCATTAAGGAAGGATTTAAAACCCTCAAAAGTTTTGCCCAACTCAATATGCGCTTTCTCGATGCGCGATCGCAAGCGGAAAATGCCAGACAGGTTCTTGACGAAGCTCTCAAGCCATCGCCCACCAGTGAAGCCAGTTCTGATACCCCTGCGATCGCGCCAGAAGAATCTGTACTAGAAGAACCCATCACTGCCATTGACAATCCAATTGTGGAAGTACCTGTCGATAAAAGCTCCAAGAAAAAGGGTTAACCTGCCATAGATTTTAGAAGCGACAAAAGCGCTGAACAGAATAGAACTACCAAAGCAGGATAAGGAGCGCAAAGCCCTCCTTATCCTGCTTTGGTTTAAATTGAACTTGCCCATGTCTTAAGTATTGATAACCTGCTTTGATAACTTTGCCTTGTAACGCAATTTTTTAAATCCAAGCCCTACACCCGCAGCAGCTATACCAAAAACAAAACTTGGCAATGGAACTGGAACTGAGGTTCTAAGCGGAGCGGGCTGAAAATTGAAGAGGCGAATATCACTTGAGATACCATTATTTGTAATGGAACCAAGCGGATTTCTAATGGCAGCGTCGATACCTGTGAATCGTGTAATCTTTACATCTTCGGGATCATCATCTTTGATGGCAACAAAAGATAGATAAATAGAATAATCACCAAAAATTTCATATCCTAGGGAGTCAGGTTTGTAAAACCCAAAATTTAGTTGCGGTTCCAACGAGTTAGAAGGAGAAACTACATTCTCTTTAGTGTAAGTTAGCGCAGGTAGAGCAAAGCTTGAATCAGTTGGAGAGAAGATCTTTTGCTCATCTGCATAAAAGCCAAAATCCACCCATTTGTCTAATTTCCAAGTGACCTGAGAGTCAGGAGCAAATCCAGATGCAAAGGTTCCTGATGGTGAGACAGAGGTATCATCGTAATCAACGGTAATATATCCACCCCTAGCTATGTCTACATCTGAATTACATCCAATCTCATACTGAATACAGTAATCAAAGGTATAGGTCATGAGGTTCGATGCGTTTGCCGAATTAGGGGCAAAAATAACACTCGCCATCACAGCGATCGCAGGAGTAACCAGATGACTATGCTTTCTGTAAAAATCTAATATCATTTGACTCCTACTCCATTACATTAAGTTGTAATAAACAGTTAATAATTGGGGTAATTCTTTAGGCATCTTGTTGCAGAGCCTATAGTCTTCGCACGACAACATTCTGACAGTTGCGTGATTTATGGCGATCGCTAATTTTGTTTGACAACCAACTAGATCTCAGGCGAAATAAAGCTGTATACGAGTCACCTAAGTATCAGTGCCTAAAAATATTTGCCTTACTAATAAGCCTAATAGATAAAAATGAGGAAATTCTGTAGCAGGATAAATAAGCGATCTTGTTCCATTTTTCCGTTAGAGGAATAGTTGGGAAGATGTAGCTATAGTCATAATTGTTAGGACACAAAACCAGAATAAGAGTTGCGGCGCGGAGCGCCGCAACTCACTTCTTGGGTTTTAATTTGTCCTAATACAAGTGAATATAGCTATATAGACAATTCAAACAAGAAAAATAGGGCTTCGACTTCGCTCAGCCATCGTATATTGCTGGCTGAGCGAAGCGATGCACTGAGCTTGTCGAAGCGTCGAAGCCTCTTGAATTTATTTGGAATTACTATACTTAAAGGCTGATGAACTTCTCATCGTAGACAGTTCACTTTTGCAATAGATAACACTGCATTAAGTTTTGTTGAATTAACAGCTTGTAATGCGAGGTTTGATTGGGCGCTTACTTTTTTGAACTAACGTAGAAATACAGCTGTCGCCAACTGTATAGGACAAAAAACAAGAAGCGAGTCCCGTTGTTCTGCGTCGCTACTTGTCTGCTGTTTTTGTGTCCTAACAAGACTGACTACGGCTGCATGAGCTTAGGAGAAAAGTTATGAAATCGACAGACCCTAGAGACTCTAATCTAGAAATTTCCTCAAAACAACTCAGCGATCGCCATTTCAACAAACAGAGATCGCTGACAATTGCTAGCATCGCGATCGCCAGCATCATGATCGGTAGTGGGATCATCCTCACTGGCACATTGACCAGCCAAGCTCAAACCGCCCAAGTCCCAGCAAAACCTCTAGCGGCTGGAGCTTGCCCCAATAGCACCAACGCCGCAATAACCCCTAATCGAGGTATGTATGCGCCCATGTCTATGGCGCATCACGGCATGATGATGACGGGTGATGCCGCCGATCGCCATTTCCTTGAGATGATGGTTCCCCATCACGATGGAGCTGTAAAAATGGCAGATTTGGCAATCAAGCGATCAAAAAATCCTGCAATTCTTCAGCTTGCGGAAACAATTAAACGTGACCAGACCCTCGAAATTACCAAAATGCGGGATTGGTACAAGCAATGGTACAAAGTCGAATTACCGACCGAGCCTAGCTATCCGATGCGATCGCCTAGAATGATGGGCATGAATGCTGGCAGGATGGGTATGTCTATGATGACAGAGGATCTAAAAGCATTGGAAACTGCCAGAGATAGCGATTTCGACCAGATGTTTTTAGCGCAGATGATTCCCCATCACAGGATGGCATTGATGATGAGTAACATGATCGTCGATAGCGATCGCCCTGAAATGCGTCAACTTGCTCGCGATATTTTGCGATCGCAAAGCCAAGAAATCGAACAAATGCACGTACTCAGTCAGCGCTAGTGAACCGTATGCAGCCCTATGAAAGTAAGTTACGGCGCTTTGCACCGTAACTTATAGCAGTTCTAAATAAGTTTGAAGAGACTTCGACTCCGCTCAGCCAGCGTATACAGATGGCTGAGCGGAGTCGAAGCCCTAGTTTTCTTATTTGAATTATCTATACTTTCTACTTTTGCGCCATTTGTACCGCGCGAAGCGCGGTGCAAATGGCTATGTCGCATGACGTTAGGTTACGCGGGTCAAGATCACTACGCCTGCCGCCAAACCGATCAGATTGGGCATCCATGCCGCCGCGATCGGAGACAGTAGTTCCACCTGCCCCAATGCACCGCAGATAAATAGCAACAGATAGTATCCAAAAATAATCAATACACTCAAGCCAAAACCGAGCGCTGCCCCCGTCCGTTGCGGACGCATCCCCAAAGATGCCCCCACGATCGCAAATACGACACAAATGAACGGCAGAGCATACTTCTGCTCAAGGCGCACCTCTAGCTTGCGAACTTCCTTAGTATTACCTGCTTGCCTGAGGAGATCAATATTGCGGCGAATATCGGCGATATTCATCTCCTCAGTGCTGCGTTGCTCTTGGGCAACATCGAGGGGAGCGCGAGGCAACTGTAGATTTTGATTATCAAATCGGAGAATACTGCGATAGTTGCCATCAGGACCAACAATATAAGTGGTTCCCTGACTAAACTGCCACACATTTTGGTCAGGTAGCCAAATGGCAGATTCCGCCGATAGGATCTGCTGAAGTTGACCTTGGGAAAAATCTAAAACCGTCAAACCACGCATTTGCTTACCATCAAAACTACGGGCATAGAAACTGCGGACTAGACCTTGGCGCGTTGTACCATCCTCCTGCGGCACATCCCCATACTGCTGATAGATAATGTCTTGCTTTTTAAACTGCACATTTTCTTGATTGAGAGCAGATCGTAAAGTGCTGCGCGATTGCAAATTAGCAGCAGGCACGATCGCCTCATTAAAAACATAAGTCATCCCCGTGACAAACAGGCTCAAGACGATCGCAGGAGCAACTAAACGGTAAGCGCTAACCCCGCAACTCCGTAATGCAGTGGTTTCGCCATCACCCGACATCCGACTATAGGACAATAATGTCGCCAACAACATCGACATCGGGAAAGAGTAAACCATAAACCCCGGAATCTGGTAGCCAAAGATTTGGAACGCTGTCCAAATGCTCAATCCCGCATCTGTAACCAGACGAATCAACTCAAATAGAGAGCCGATCGCTAAAATTACCGATGAAAATGCCCCCACTCCAAACAGGAACGGGACTAACATCTGCATCGCCAAATAGCGATCCATAATCGATAGTCTTGGTAGCCATCCTAGGGACACGTTATTGTTATTTTTCCTCGTCTGCGGCGGTTGTAAAGTTGCCATTTACTTTATCGAGAGTACAGGTTTATGAATAATTCAGCAATAATGACGCAACTGGCTTCCCAAGATTTTACAAGTAGATCCTAAAAGTGAAACTTTTCACCAAGATAATACTTACGCACATCAGGATCATTTGCCAACTCACGGCTGGCTCCATCGGCAAAAACTTCACCATCCCGCATGATATAGGCACGATCGGTAATCGATAGTGTTTCCCGCACATTATGGTCAGTGATTAAGACTCCCATGTTACGCTCGCGGAGATTACTAATAATTGTTTGAATCTCACTAACAGCGATCGGGTCAATCCCCGCAAAAGGTTCATCTAGCAGAATAAACTTAGGACCTTCTTCGCCCACAGCTAAGGCTCTAGCTATTTCAGTGCGCCGCCTTTCCCCACCCGACACTTGGATACCCATCGTATCAGCAATCTTGGTTAACCGAAATTCCTCCAGTAAGGTACGCAGTCGATGAATGCGCTTGGACTTGGGGACATGGGTTTGCTGCATCACTAGCAACAGATTATCGCGCACCGATAACTGTCGAAAAATAGTCGCCTCCTGCGCGAGATATGCCATTCCCATCCTTGCCCGTTGATGAATGGGGAGACGGGTAATATCTTGCTTGTCTAGCCATACTCTGCCGCTATCGGGTTGGACTAGCCCCGTCGCCATATAAAATGACGTAGTTTTGCCAGCGCCATTAGGACCGAGTAGCCCCACGATTTCCCCCTGCTTGACAGTGAGGCTCACCTGTTGGACAACCTGCCTACCGTTGTAATTTTTACTAACGTTGTCAAGGATAATTTGCATTAATTGATGGATAGAGAATGGGTGTAGATGGACTAGAGGAAAAGATCTGAGCTTATCTATTATTTTTGAGGACTAGAACTGGGGCGAAATTCGGAACGGGAATCAGGAGTACGAGCTGGCGATGGCGCTAGGTCAGGAATAATTGGTTGGCTAATTTTACCTTTTTTAAAAGCGGGCTTGATCTGCTCGACGGGGGTGGCGGAGGTAGCGGGATTGCTAGCAAGGTCACGGTCGGGAACCACGTAAATTGTCTCTACCTGTTGATTTTCGGGGGGAGATGCGACAAATTTGCCCTCCGTCACCAAGTAAGTCACGGTTTGCGCCTTAATGCTATTCACACCTTCTTGGGTAATTACGACATTACCCGTCAGGACGACACGCTGCTCCTTGGAAAAGTATTGCGCTTGCTGGGCGACGGCATCAATCTGCCTTGCAGGATAGGTCATCCGCACATTGCCCGAAGCGGTGACGACTCCTGTGATTGAGTTTGCTTCTTGGATATCAGCCCGAATAGTCAAAGCGGAGTTAGTTTGGGCTTGGGTCGAGGGCAAGGGGCTGGAGGCGATCGCCAATACAGGCAGCAGCACAACCAATAATTTACAGATTGGAAAGCGGCGCATATTCGGCAAGCTAGGGATTTTGATCGCGAGAAATGAAGGAGTAATGCTCATGGATTTTGCACCTTAGTTTCATACAAATTTACAATGACGTTCACCACTTCCTCTATGCTTAGACCATCTGTATTGACTAAAGTTGCGTCCTTCGCTTGCAATAGGGGGGAATGTGCGCGAGTGGAATCGCGGCGATCGCGTTCAGCAATCTCATGCTCAAGGGTAGCAAGATCGGGGGCAACCTGTCCCTGAGTCAATAGATCCGCTTGACGACGTTTAGCCCTTTCCTCGGCGGAGGCAGTCAAAAAGATCTTAACTTCGGCATTGGGAAAAACCTGAGTGCCGATATCACGCCCTTCCATTACGACTCCTCCTGACGCACCAATCAACTGCTGTTGCTTGACAAGGATCTCACGGACGGGCGCTTGCGCCGCAATTAAGGATACATTAGCAGTAACTTCGGGGCTACGAATCTCCTCAGTGATATCTTCATCATTGAGCAGCACCTGCATCGGCTTGCCAACGATTGGATTGGCAAATAGTTGAATCTTGGATTTGGCGGCGATCGCTTGGACTTGCTCTTGATCGCGAAGGTCGATGCCCTCTCGCAATACGGCTAGGGTAACGCTGCGATACATCGCCCCCGTATCCAAAAATAACAGTCCTAGTTTAGTTGCCACTTGTTTGGTGACGGTAGACTTGCCCGCTCCTGCGGGACCATCAATGGCAATGATTGGTTTTCGGGCAGTAATATTGTGGCTTAGCAAAATGTTATCGATGAGTCTGGTATGTCCAATTCGTGCCGCGATCGCTAGCATGAGTTCAGCTTCAGTCGTGATCTGGCGACAGGGCTGCAAGGTCTTGGCATCAACTAATTCAATATACTCTAGGTTGACGGTGGGCAACTTGGCTAGATAGTTTTTAGCGACATTAATAATTTGATCTGGTGTGCAGTTCTGTTGGTGAATTGTCAACTCTTGCTGCCCCTGCAAAAGACTCTGATACAAATGGGCGGCTAAAATGCGATCGCTTTTTGACAAATACTGATTGCGGGAGCTATGGGCTAACCCATTAGGTTCGCGGCAGGTCGGACAGCCGATAATCTCTACAGGCATATTGAGATCCTGCACTATACGACGAATAATCGCTAGTTGCTGCCCATCTTTACGCCCAAAATAGGCGCGATCGGGCTGGACGATATGCAACAGCTTCGTCACAATCGTCGCTACGCCTTGAAAATGACCAAGGCGCGATCGCCCACAGAGGCAATTAGTCATCTCAGGGGGTGGTAGAACCTGCGTAAAAGATAGCGGTTGAAGCTCTGAGGGATTTTCTAATTTTTGGGCGCTTGGCGAATTGTCTTGCGGTGGCGGAGATGGCACAATCCCCATCTGCTCAGGACTAGGGGCAAAAATAGCATCCACCCCCTCCGCTTGGCAGATTTGGCGATCGCTTTCTAGGGTACGCGGATAAAGGTCAAAATCTTCCCCCACTCCAAACTGTAGCGGGTTGACAAAAATGCTAACCACTACCAAATCATTCTCTAAACGAGCGCGTTCAATCAAGCTGCAATGCCCAATGTGCAACGCCCCCATCGTTGGCACTAGCCCCACGGATACGGGCTTAGGATTTTGATTGTTGAGATGGGTATTGAGATAACTACGCAGATCGGCGATCGTGGTAAGTAGCTGTGTCAATGTAATTAACCTCCAAGAAGTCACCATCAAAATAATACCGACTGGCGGGATGATTCTGGCAAACAAACCTAAAGGGCAGAGACGGCACATGGTGCTGCTTCTGCCCTTTAGGTTTATTTGCGATCTCGCAACCTATGCAAACTTTACTTAGCCAATACTTCTAGCTTAACTGGTGCAACTCCTGAGGAAATCAAACCAATCACGCCAGCAGCAGCCTCTGAAATATCGATCACTCGACCATGGGCGTAAGGACCACGATCATTGATGCGTACCACCACTGATTGACCATTGTCCATATTCACTACCCGTACCAAAGTACCAAAGGGTAAGCTAGGATGGGCAGCCGTCAGATCTCTAGCATTAAACACTTCGCCGCTAGCGCTGTAGTTGCCATCAAATCCAGGACCATACCAAGATGCCATGCCTGACATTACGCCAACAACGCGACTGTTGAGGGAAGGGCTAAAAATCGCTCTGGCAGCAAGCTGGGGTTTAGGTGCATTTAGAACCTCAGCGACGGGAGCGGCTCCACCAAGTAAACGCCGCAATAGGTTAGCGGATTCTAAAACACTCTGATTTTGATTTTGTAAAGACTCTGAGAACAATGCCTGCTTGTCAAATTTCAACATGGCGCGATCGCCAAATTTAATTACGTAGTCACCGTTCTTCCAAGCAGGGATGATCGTATTCGCATCAATACCGTCGCGCTTGAGCTGATTGATTAGCGCCGCCGCCGCCGTAGCGCGTTCAACGGGATTGCGAGAGGTCAGCAAATAGTCAAAGCTATCAATACTTTCCTGTAAGGATTCACTAGAGCTTTGTTCAGAGCTGGCTGATGGTAACTTAACCGCTTCCGAATTCTTCTTACCATCACTGCTAGCTACCTTGATAGCTGGGTTCTTGGTAGATTGACTTTTAAGAGGATTTTGCTCATTAAATTTGACTTTAACTTCGCTCTTCTGATTAGAGCTAGGTGAGCTATTTGTAGACACCGACACATCTTCAGACTCGATGTAAGTAACTACAGGAATACCTCTAACATATACTGTCGCTGCATTTTTGCCATTGAGCTGATGGCTATGAATGCGGGCGATCGCGTCATTTTGAGTTCTGGTTAAAGACTGCGATCTGGTTTCGCCAATCTTGATTGGCGTAGTTGGGGACTGATTTTGAGATGAACCATCTACATCGGTGGATAGCTTTGATGCACGGCTATCCGATGCAGGACTGGCAGAAACTTGCGAATTAGGAGCGGTCGTTTGTGCTTGTATACTTTGGCTAGTCAGACCTGAGACTATAGCGAGAGCAGCTACTGAAGTAGATAGAGTGTAGCTCCAGTTCCAATTAAGCATAAATAAAGTAGAAAATGAAGGTAAACGACTCGACATACAAGTAAATGCTTGATTCAGCTTGTATCGGGCTAACTTGCTGACAAAAATGTAGGCAAGCAACCTTGTTGTTTGAGAACGAAGACTTAACTTTCGATTTCGTAGTTCAGATTAACATGGTTATTCAAAATGACAATAGCTTGGACGTTAACGCTTTACTGGCAAAGCATTTCAAGACTTCTTTCTCATTAAAAATCGCAATTTAGGTTCTTTTTTGTTTCTTTCTGATTAGAATTCTTTATAAAAAGAGAACTTTGTGACAACGGTTACCAAAAAGAATCTTAAAAAGTATGCCTTTAGAGGTAGGTGTTTTTGCCCATAAAAAACTCTTGTGTGCATAGACTTGCATCAATCCAGAAAATTTCGGCTTCGCTAAGGGTTAACAGTTAATTTTGGCTTTGTGTGATCCCCGCCAATACAAGATCTGAATGATTTATTGCCATAAATAGCAATAAATCATTCTCAAGACAGATACAAAAATCAAGTTTGTTACTACGTTTGAGGAATATATCTATAAATATGCCTGTAACAAACCAAATCCGAATTTTTTTATAAGTAAAAATCGTATCTGTCGGTAAACCACTAAAAAGTTAAGCAAAAGGTTTGCGCTCAACCTATAAGAATTTCTAATATATGAAGGCAACATTTTCTTCAGAATTACTTCAATAGGGGTATTTTGCCTAAGTTAGCTCATCGCCATCGATCGCTTTTGGTGCGAAGAGAACATCATTTAATTTGCCACTGCGGAAACCTTCTAGATCTAAGGTAATTGATGTGAATCCATAGGCTCGAAATGCTTCTGTAATCTCTGCGATCGCCACATTTATGACAAATTCGCCAATTAATTCGCTGGGAACTTCAATTTTTGCTGTATCGCCCATAGAGCGCACCCTTAGCTCCTTATGCCAACCGCGATCGCGGAGATATTGTTCTGCATTACCAACGCGGCGCAGCTTATGGATGGTAATTTCCTCACCGTAGGGAAACCTTGAACTCAGGCAAGGTTGCGAAGGCTTGTCCCACCAAGGCATCCCTAGATATTGCGATAAGATTCGCACTTCTATTTTGCTGATTCCCACTTCCGCAAGGGGCGATCGCACGCCGCGTTCCTTTGCCGCCTTAATGCCGGGGCGATAATCTCGCAGATCATCAGCATTGAGTCCATCGACAATATAGGCGTAGCCCAGTTCTGCGGCGATTACCTTCAGATTGTCATGCAGTTCACTCTTACAGAAATAACAACGGTTTACAGGATTGGAGGTGTAATTCGGATTATTCATTTCTTCGGTTTGAATCACCTGATGTCTAACCCCGATCACTTCCGCTTGAGCTTGGGCAGCAAGTAGGTCAGCGTCCAGTAACGATGGCGAGTTAGCAGTGACAGCCAAGGCGCGATCGCCTAATACATCAAAGGCAATCTTGGCAATGAGCGTACTATCGATGCCTCCCGAATAGGCAACTAGGACTGGCGATGACTCTTGCAAAATTTGCCGCAGGCGATCGAGTTTGGCTGATAACTGTGCGGATAACTGATTAGCAGATAACTGAGTGGTTGACTGGTGATCTAGAATTGTTGTCATTTTGTATTTTGGTATTAGGCTTGAGTGAGCTTAGATCGCATTCACAATCCTTCATCCATAATATTGTTAAACTATTGGCAGCGCATTCGGTTGTACCCCATCCAATTGCGCTAAGCCCCTCAGACTGAATATTTCGCTAAACGCATCCCCAAAGCATCTCAAAAGCATTAGATATGACTGCCACCGCCGCCCCTACATACTCAAGTACAAATCCCAATACACAAACCAATTACGAAGCCGTCATTGGTTTGGAAACCCACTGCCAGTTGACGACTAATTCCAAGATTTTTTGTAACTGCTCAACTCAGTTTGGTACACCCCCCAATACCAATGTTTGCCCAGTCTGTTTGGGGATGCCAGGAGTATTGCCTGTGCTGAATGAACGGGTTTTAGAATATGCAGTTAAGTCGGGTCTAGCACTGAATTGCCAAATCGCACCCCATAGTAAATTCGATCGCAAACAGTACTTTTATCCTGATTTACCCAAAAATTACCAAGTTTCCCAGTATGACCTGCCGATCGCCGAGCATGGCTGGTTAGAAATCCAACTCGAAGATGGCAGCACCAAGCGCATCGGCATCACCCGCCTACATATGGAAGAGGATGCGGGTAAATTAGTCCATGCAGGTAGCGATCGCCTATCGGGTTCTAGCCATTCCCTTGTTGACTTCAACCGCACAGGCGTACCGCTTTGTGAGATTGTCTCTGAGCCAGATATGCGATCAGGCGTAGAAGCGGCTGCCTATGCCCAAGAGCTACGCAGGATTTTGCGCTATCTCGGTGTGTGCGATGGCAATATGCAAGAGGGTTCTTTACGTTGTGATGTAAATATCTCCGTCCGTCCTGTCGGTCAAGAAGCCTTTGGGGTAAAGGTAGAGATCAAAAACATGAACTCCTTTAACGCCATCCAAAGGGCGATCGATTTTGAAATTCAGCGCCAAATTGCGGCGATCGAATCGGGTGAACCGATCAAGCAAGAAACTCGTCTCTGGGAAGAAAACTCCCAACGCACGATCAGTATGCGTTCTAAGGAAGGCGCAAGCGACTATCGCTATTTTCCTGAGCCTGATCTGGTGGCGATCGAAGTTCCGACCAGCACCCTTGAGCAGTACCTTGCGGAATTGCCCACCTTGCCCGCCGCCCACCGTCAGCGCTATCGGGATGATTTTGGGTTGACTCCTTACGATGCTGCTCTGATTGCCGACGATCGCGCGATCGCTGAATTTTTTGATGCCACGATCGCCACTGGTGCAGAACCCAAGCAAGTATTTAACTGGGTGATGGGCGATGTGACCGCCTATCTCAATGAAAACAAGTTAAAAATCGGGGATATTGCCCTAACGCCTGCGGTGCTAGGTGAAATGATCGCCTTGCTGACCAATGGCACAATCAGCAGCAAGATCGCCAAAGATATTCTGCCTGAGCTAATCGTTAAGGGTGGATCAGTGCAGGAATTGGTATCGGCTAAGGGCTTAACGATACTGGCGGGTACAGAGCTAGAACAGATCATTGATCAAGTGATTGCCGCTAACCCCAACGAGGTCGAACAGTATCGCGCAGGTAAAACCAAGCTGTTAGGTTTCTTTGTGGGGCAGGTGATGAAGAAAACCCAAGGACGTGCTGAGCCGCAAACCACCAATCAAATGATTGCCGCAAGGTTAGCGTCTTAGAGATTCCCAAACAAAAAGCGGCGCGATGCGCCGCTTTTTGTTTGAACGGGTTTTAGCGAAGCTCAAAAAAGCTCCGCACGGCGTTAGCATAGTTAGCCTCATTGGTAGAAGCAGTATTGTTGTGTCCAGCATTAGGCACGAGCATGATCTGCTTACGCGATGGCGTTGCCTCATACAACTTCTGCCCCATCGATGCGGGAATAATCTCATCGGCAGTGCCGTGAATATAGAGGACAGGTGTTTTTAGGGAATTTACCTTAGCGATCGAGTCAAAACGCTGATTGATCAGCAAATCAATAGGGAAAATACGATACTTCGGCTCCCTCGTGGCTAGATCACTGATCGAGGTAAAAGAGCCATCAACGATCATCCCCTTAGCTTGAGGATTTTTAACAGCAAGATCAATCGCGATCGCGCCACCAAGGGAATGACCATAGATCAAGATCTGCTCAGGACGATAACCTTTTTGGATTAAATAATTCCAAGCGGTTTGCGCGTCAGTATAGACCGAAGTCTCTGACGGGAATCCCCCTTCACTCTTGCCATAACCGCGATAGTCAATCAACAAAACCGAAAAGCCATAACCCTTCAAACGATTGGCATGTTTGGCATTTGCCCCCACATTGCGCCCGTTACCATGCAGGTATAACAAGACGCGGCGATCGCTCAGGTTTAGTTTCTCCTGTTCCGCATTGGGCATCCACCAGCCGTGGATATTTTCTGTCCCCGTCTCCGTCTGCACAGGAATCCACACATCTTCGTACTTGGCATTAAATTCGGCGGGAGTCGTCGTGATCTCTCTAGTGGGCATAAATACCAACTTAGTCTGACCAAACCAAAGTCCCGCACAGATTGCGCCATAAATGCCCGCGATCGCCGCACCTGTAATCGCGAGGGAACGCTTCCAAGAGCGTAATGATTTTGGAGATATGGGCTGAGTTGGTGTGGCATCTGCGGAGGATTTAGTCATCGCAGGAGGAGTTTCCATGTTTTCCATGTTTTGGGTGGGTATAGTTGGTATAGCCAGATTGAATGCTTGAGCCTAGCTTGATGTTGTCTATTCTAGACTATGGATTTTTGTTAAAAGATTTGCACAATTGCCACATTGCTGTAATATAGTTAAGCACTTAAATCAAGATTAATTTCTTAATTAAGTACCATGAGCGGTCATGGTGGAATGGTAGACACGCCATCTTGAGGTGGTGGTGGCGAAAGCTGTGAGAGTTCGAGTCTCTCTGACCGCATCAAAAAATATAAAAAAGGGTTCGCTAGGCGAACCCTTTTTTATGGCAAGTTTATTTTTTAGCTTTCCATGTGCCACCGTAGTGATAGTAGGGGTTATCACGGCTCAGCTTTTGCCAACAAGATGGACAAACCAAGACCCATCGCCTTCTTTGGTCAAATTGAATTCGATAACGGATGGTGCTGAGTTGCAAACAATATTCACAGGGCTTCATGATTTGGACATTCATGATCTAGACATTGATGATTTGAGCATTTTTTTCGCCTGTTGCCACAATTGATCTAGCTCATCACTACTCAAGCTATTCAGGGGGCGATCGCTTAGGGATTCGATCGCTTCAAGGCGTTGAATAAATTTGTGGTTAGTCGATTGCAAAGCCGCCGAACCATCAAGATCATGCCATCGCGCCAAATTAATTATCGTAAATAATAAATCCCCCAGTTCAGCCTCTTGATTTTCCTTAGATTCATGGGCAAGGGCATGGCGAAACTCGTCTAATTCCTCATGAAATTTTGCCCAGACCCCATCAATATTTTCCCATTCAAAGCCTTGGGCGGCGGACTTCTGCGATATTTTCATACCTGCGGTCAAGGGCGGCAGCGATCGCGCATAGCGTTTGAGTTGATAACTCAGCTTCTGGGTTTGGGCTAAATCTTCACCCTTTTCGGCTGCCTTTATTTTTTCCCAGTTTTGATTAATCTCATCAATATCATCGGTTTTGACATCGCCAAAAATATGGGGATGTCGCCTGATTAACTTTTGAGCAATCCCTTCTGCCACCTCCGCGATCGAAAAATGTCCCATCTCACTGGCGATCTGTGCCTGTAAAACTACTTGCAACAACAGATCACCCAATTCCTCAGCGATCGCCTTCTGATCACCACTCTTAATCGCATCCACCACTTCGTAAGCTTCCTCAATCACATAGGGAATCAAGCTTTCGGGGGTTTGTGCTAGATCCCAAGGACACCCATTCTCAGGAGAACGTAACCTTGCCACCACATCGAGGAGATGTTGTAAATTCTGCAAAGCGATCGCCTTAGAATCAGAATCAAAACTCATAAGATTTGTTTAATGTTAAGAAAAGTAACAAAATGCTATAATTGCTAGTATAAGGATAACTGCCCTTAAAAAACTATACATAGCGCTGATTGCTGCTTAAGAGCCAACTCCATGAGTAACACCGCCAACCCCGATCCTGAGATGCTCAGACAACTTCTAGAGCCACTCCTACAAGACTTTAACTACTGGTTTGGACGCTCCCAAAAACTCCTATCCAGTGAGCGCCTTAATTTTTTAACCGAAGTAGAACAGCAAAATCTACTAGAACGTGTGGAAAATGCCCTCAAAGAAGTATCGGTGGCGGTATCTCTTTTCAAGGCAACAGGACATCAAGTTGGTGTGGACATGGCAACTATGAGACCTTGGCATGAGTTGCTAATGCAGTGTCAAGTTGTAGGGATGCGCTACTATCGTAATCAAGCAACTTAGTATTTATCTGTATTTATCCGTGGTCTTAAATTATTTTTCGCAATACTTTAAGCCTTTTATATTAAAAATATTGCTTAGCTCTATATCTAAAAACAAAAACTAGATACTAGTCATAGCAACCTCAAAATAAAATCTAACAAATAAAATTCCATTAATATTAAAACCCAATAACAAAAAGCTCAATAACAAAAATCTCTATCTACTTACACTTGCCTTGCACTTAATTTGCAATTACTTGCACTTAATTTGTAACTACAAGTCTCTACATATTTAGGTCTAACACTTAAATTTACGTTTACATTTCATTTATTAAACTTTACCCATAAAAACAGCATATCTAAAGGAAAGCAGACATGGTACAAATTCTTTACATACTCGCTTTTACCGTTCTTTCCATATTTGCGATTAGCAATCTGATTCGGAGTATGATCTCGCTTTCTCAGAATGAATCCCGCAACTACCAAGAAAAGCGTAATCGCAGAGTTAGCCCTCAATTTTCTCATCCCGAATTATGGGATAACGAAGGACGATATATTGATGAGCCTCTAATGGTAATTAAGTCCATTAATGTTGACGATGCGCGATCGCGGCTGGATGCCCTTTACAACTCGTCCCCTAGTAACGACAAGTAATTACTAGGCAAATATGAGTGAAGGGCGGCGCAGTGCGCCGCCCTTCTTCCGTAAAATGTTACTAATTTTCTAAAGATCCTGAGTATGAATCACAGTTTGCTAGTTTGTACGACCTGCGCCAGTACTTGGCAAAATGGCAAAAAAGTTGGCGTTAGTGGCGGGGAAATATTATTTCAAGAGCTGATGCGATCGCATCAGCAATGGGACAAGCGATCGCAGTTTACGATCAAAGCGGTGTCTTGTATGAGTGCTTGCAGCCATGCCTGTGTCGTGACTTTTATGGCTGAAGACAAATACTCCTATCTTTTTGGTGATCTGCCAGCCCAAGGCGAGCAAGTCGCCAATACTACCGCCGCCATTCTTGACTGTGCCGCGATCTATAGCGATCGCGCCGATGGAATGTTGGCATGGAAAGAACGCCCTGAGCCCTTGAAAAGTGGTGTAATTGCGCGGATTCCACCAATGGCTAGCTTACAAATATCCCAGCAATAAATGAAGTGTTACGCAGAGCGTAACACTTCATTTATTGCTGGGATTTACTAAAAAGCAAGGTGTGAAACTAAATTCTGCTAATGTGAGTAAAACTCTGTAAATGACAAGATCAGTACCAAATTACACCTCATGCAAGGCACTCTCAAAGAGATTGACGTATCGACTATTATTCACCTGATCGAGCTTGGGCAGCGAACTGGTGAACTATTGATTGAGTCCAACGCTGGGAAATTCTGGTTTTTATTTTTTCATAACGGAGAGCTGATCTACGCCACTGACAATGACAGTAATCTCAACCGTCTCCGCGACTATCTGCGGGGCTTGCATTTAGACCACGCTCTTGAGCGCTTGGCGACCTCTAAGCTGGGCATCAATGTCTTAGAATATGGTCAAATTTGGACACTTTTAGAATCGAAGGTGATTAGCGCCGAGCAAGCTAAGTTCATTTTGGATAGCACCGTTAAAGAAGTATTGTTTGAGATCCTGAGCCTGCACCAAGGTAAATTTGCCTTTGAAACTAGCCCTGCCTTGACTCCAAAATTATTAAGACTCAAATTTTCCGAATTTAGCCTTGAATATATGCGGCAAATTCGCGATTGGAAGCGGTTTTATCCAGTTATTCAATCGGTCAACCAATGTCCAACTTTACTGAATAGTGAAGCTTTACCGAGCTTAAGTCCTTGGATGAATGGCAAAACTTCGATTCGCCAGCTTTCAAGATTTTCGGGCTTAGAAATCGGAAAGGTTGGACAGATGTTATACGAAGCGGTCATAGCAGGACAGGTCGCCGTTCCGCCGCTAGTATTAAATTTACCGCAGCAAACTAAGATCGAGTCTCCTAAAATTTTATGTATTGACGACAGTTTAACGATCTGTCGGGCGGTGGAATATATTCTGCATAACCACGGCTTTCAGGTCACTGCGATTTCTAGTCCGATTAAAGCTTTGAGTCTTGCTTTTCAGCAAAAGCCCGATCTGATCCTCTGTGATATCTCGATGCCTGAGTTGGATGGCTATGAGCTATGTGCGATGCTGCGTAAATCGACAAATTTCGCGAAAGTTCCGATCATTATGCTGACAGGTCGAGATGGATTTATCGATCGCATTAAAGCGCGAATGGTGGGCGCAACGGAGTATTTAACGAAACCCTTTGGTGAGAAAGAATTACTAACCACCGTCGAAAAGTATAGTAGTCGCTAAAAAATCGCTAAAAATCACCGAAACCCCAAAGAGAGTAGCGCCGCAAAGCGGCGCTACTCTCTTTGATTAGTTGCCATTGCCGATCAGGATAAAGGCTGACCAAAAGTAGGGATGCCGAAAGTTTTTTTCAGGAGATTGGATCAGGCTAAGCTGCGCTTGGCGTAAGGAATTAATCACATTAGTTCCTTTTTGCAATTCTGTATAAAAACTATTCATCAGGGCTTGCGTGCCTTGATCACTCACTGTCCAAAGGGAGGCGATCGCTGCCCTTGCACCAGTTCTTTGCATTTGATAGCCAAAGCCCAAAATCTCTTCTCCACTACCGACCACACCCCCGATCGCTGTTTGACAAGCACTCAACACCACCAGTTGCGTATTCGGTAAGTTCCATTCTCGCAGTTCTCGCAAATTTAGGCGATCGCCATTGCCCATTAACACAAAGGAGTCCTCTGGTGTACCCCGCACAAAAGCAGCATGGGTAGCAAGATGAATCAGACTATAGTTGCTAAACTGCGCTACGGTGGCATCGCGGCTAAAGGAGCTATCCACAAGTCGCGTGGTATTAGGAAAAGCGATCGCAATCTGATCGATTTCTTTACCCGCAAAGGGTAAACCCATAAAGTTAAATTTTTCGGAGCCGATCGCAAATTGGACTTGTCCCTGTGTAAAGGCGGCGGCGATCGCGCGGCTATTGGGGGAAGCGATCGCAGGACGTTCGTTGGGTAGCTCTAGAAATCCTGAAGCGGTCAGATAATTAAACCGATAGCTCTCGACAAGCCATCGTTTGCCATCGTAGAGTGCAGACAAGGGAATGTAACGCAATACACCGTCAGGGGCATAGAGCAGTAAGTCAATCTTGGCGGCTTCAAGATCGGCGGCGAGGGGCTTGATCAGATATTGGTAAAGTTGGGCGGAGGACTCCTCCACATCATCAGAGGCAGCATCTTGTAAATCGAGGCGAAAGCTTTGGATTAAGCGCGTAAATTCGGAGGGGTTGATCTTGACTGAGCGCAGGACTGGCGCAGATTTGGCAGGAACTAAGACTAGAAATAGCTGATCTTCAAAAAGTAAGGGATAAAAAAGCGCTGCCCGATCGCCAAATTTCTGGACATTTGCCAATAGCGATCGCGAAGTTGCTAAATTTCCCGCCTGTGTGGATGCGACTTGCCGAATTTGGTTACTCAAAGGTGAGCCTTTGATTAGGGTGGTGATACTGGTATTGACCACAGCTTGTTCAGGTGCAAACAGAGTTACGCCTAGAGATGTGCTTTCATTGCCCTTGACATCTCGCAAATAGTCCTGCAACTCTTGGACTTTGAGTAAGTCGAGGACTTGCATCGCTTCGATAATCCGATTTTGATCGAGCAGTAACTTAGCAAGATAGCGATAGGTATAGGCAATGCTTTGTTTATAGGCGGCACGGTCTTCGCGGGGCAGTAAGCGTATTGATTGGCGGATCGATTCGCGAATATTTACAGATTGCTTGAGCAAGGCGATCGCCAATTCGGGCTGGCGAGACTGAACTAACAGGTCGCCCATATTTGCCATAACCACTGCTTCCGTGCTGCGATCACCAACTTCACGGGCAAGACTGAGAGCCTGCTGATAAGTGGCGATCGCCTCAGATTGATTGGGTTGATTGCCAAGGTTAGTGTAGGCGCGTCCCAAATTACTCAACACCACACCCGTACCTGCGCGATCGCCAACCTTGGCATATTGGGCAAGGGCTTGCTTGTATAGGGCGATCGCCTGTGGAAATTGTCCTAATCTAGCGTGAGTACTACCAAGGTTATCAAGGGTGATGCCGATGCCCAATTCGTTACCAATTTCTTGATAGATTGCCTTTGCTTTTTGAAAGAATGCGATCGCCTCTTGGTATTTGCCACTATTGCTGTAGAGATGGGCAAGGTTGTTGAGATTATTTGCCTGTCCCGCGCGGACAGTAACATTGCCATCGACAGTATCGCCCACCGTCGCCCTCACCGATAGCCCGCGACTGGTCAGAGTGGGGTTACTGTTATCTTCTCCGAGGACATCATGGAGTAACTCGATTTCAGTTTTTTTCAGTCCCGAAAATTTCTCGCTACTCACGTGCAAATAGATTTTGGTAGCTTCATCTGCCAACACTAAGGCACGGCGATTTTGTCCCAGACTGAAGTAGAGAGCGCTGAGATTATTTAAAATCGCCGCTTCATCGCCGCGATAGCAACAGAGCGATCGTACAATTGCTAAGGCTTGCTCGTAGGCAGCTAGAGCTTTGACATATTCAGTTTGATTAGCGTAGATCACGCCCATATTGTTCAAGGTTTGGGCTTTGCCAATGCGATCATCGCGTTCGTCAGCGATCGGCAACATTTGTTGATAGGTCTTGAGCGCTAGATTATATTTCGATGATTTGAAATGGATCGAAGCCATGCGGGACAAGGTGATACTCTCGCTAGTTCGCAACGCAGCGCGATCGCCTTGATTAGCTTTGAGGCGATCGCGGAAGAGATCGAGAGCCTGTTGATAAAAGGTCAAGGCTTGAGCATATTCACGCTGCTTGTCATAGACATCGCCAATGTATTGCAGTGTATAGGCAACCACAGGCTCAGGATCGTCGGTAATAGTTTTAGCAATCTTTAGCGCTTGCTGAAAATAGGGCATTGCTTGGGCATATTGTCCCGTCGTCAAATAAACTTCGCCCAAAAAATTGAGGGTATCGCGCTCGCCCCCTGTCGCTTTCCATTTTTGAAAGATAGCGATCGCCTTTTGTAAATCGGCGATCGCCCCTTGCGGATCACCTTTTTGCAAGCGATCGTAACCAGACTGTTTCAGATAAATTGCTTCAGTGATTTCTTGAGTGCGCTGATCGTTGTTAGCTTGAGCGAGCTGAAATGGCTCAAGCTTTTGCTGAGCGGTCGCCGAGTTGTTCACCAAAGTCATTACGGGAACGCTTAACAACACAAATAAAGCCAATTTAGAATACTTACGGGCAAGAATCAGGCGCATATTCGATTACCTCTGAAGTTGTTGTATTGAGGCTTTGATTAATACAGAAGTAGCAAATGGCACTTCGCGCCGTTTGCTACTTGGTTTTTAGTCAGCACAAAGCGCTGCATTAGAGACTATCGAGACTTGCGGCGTTCCTTGGGTTTACTTTGGCGATCGCAGCAAAACCTTTGCGCCTCAGAGGTTTTTGCGTGCTTAGTTTTTCTGCCCTGCACCCGCTCCCGCCACATTAAAAAAGACGATCGCTTCATTGACTTACGCATAATTTTAATCACCTCTGCTTCCAAGATGCCAAATTGCTCATAAATCGTGTCAAAGGTGGTGCGATCTTCCCAAGCCATTTCCACAATGCGATCGATATCCGCCGTCGTTATTGTCGAGGATTTGCCCTCAAGCGGTTCTTGCGCTGCCAAATCAACTTTTGCCAAATCTGCCGCCCTCAAGAAAGCAGCTAAATCCCTCGCTCTAAGTTCCTCCGCGTCCATAATCGCTATCCCTATTTCCAATGACGCGCTAATTGTTTCGCCTTTAGTCCCGACTCAATCACCTCTAAAAGTCTGGTCATACCCGTTGTATTTACGATTTCATAGGTTTTATTGGCACGGCGACAGGCTTCGATCGCCCTTTCCGTCAAAGAGTGGCTGGCATAGCCCGTCACAATAATAATTAGATCACCACCTGCAATCTGGCTTTCCCCCTGTGCAGCAAGCTGCAAGCCATCCTGCTCGGTGTACCACATCAAGTTAATTGCCGAATCACGCAAACGGTTTTTGACGGCTGTCTGGAGGCGATCGTGACCACCAAAAACTAAAACTTTGCCACCAAGATCGGTATACAGTGCAGGACGCTTTTCTGACTTGCGATGTCTAGTACTGGGTTGCACATCGGGGGCGCGGTCAACTCGCGCCCGATTTTCTAAAGCTTTGTTGTAAATAAAAGTGAGGGTTTGCTCATGGCTACCACGCAATCGGGCGACGGGTCCTTCCTCACTGTGGGAGTTTATTTGATTGATTAAGGCTTCGACCACTTCTTCGAGGGAGCCGATCGCCTTAAGATCGTTAGCGTAACCACGCACGGCGATCGCGGCATCGGTAGCACTGAAGAAATCCTGCTGCTCTTCGATCATCTCCAGTAAGTCTGCCTTTAGTTCATATCGCCATTGTGTAGTTTGTTCAGTTATTCTTTCATCTAGCAATCTTTCTTCGCTCAAGATCAACTGGCGATCGGCAAGTTGAGCGGCTAAGGTCGGTGCTTCCGCAATTTCTTGACGAATATCTGCTGCCTTCTTTTCTAGCTTTAGTTTTGTCTCACTGTTAGGGTCACCACCATCGCGGCTATATTCTGCTAGCATCTGTTCTACTTTTGCGAGCAGAGGCTTCAAACGCCCTTCGATTTGAGAAACTGCTTCTTGAATTTGGCGATCGCGTTGTTGTTGGAGCCGATTTTGCTCTAGCTCCACCTTCGCCATCGTCAACAAATCACTAACTGAAGCTTCTAACTCATCTAATTCGGAAATATGCATATCTTGTCTAGGGCTGTGTATATGGTTGATTAAACAGGTTTTATTAATTGTATTGATATTGAGATGGTAATTATGCGGTCGCGATCCAATATGCGGGGCAATTAAGACTGTAATTATCTATGAATAAGTAATTATAAGAAGTTATAGTCACTAATTCCTAATGTAACCCCTTGCTTGATTAAGTGTGTATAGTTTTATGCTGCAATCTGACATTGATCCCTGCTCATACATTGATTACGCTCTCCTTGATCCGATCGCTTCTGACCCACAGGTCGATCAAATCTGCGAAGAAGCCGACCGCTTAGGCTTTGCCAGTATTTGTGTCTATCCTTGTCATGTCAAACGCGCCCGTGAACGACTACTCAAGTCTAGGGTCGAAGTTGGCACAGTGATCGGCTTTCCCAGTGGAGCGACTACCTCTTCCGTTAAGCTTTATGAAGCGATGGAGGCAGTGGACAATGGCGCAACCGAGCTGGATGTGGTGATTAATCTTGGTTGGCTCAAAACTGGTCAGACCAACTTGCTACATCAAGATATCGCGCAAATCTGCGAAGAGTCAGGCAAACCTGTAAAAGCAATTTTAGAACTCAGCCGCCTCAGCCCCGAAGAACAGCAACTCGCTGTCGAAGTTTGTATGGATGCAGGCGTTGCCTTTTTAAAAACAGGCACAGGCTGGGCTGGTGGGGCAACCGTGGAAATGGTGAAATTCTTAAAAGAATTTTCACGGGGCAAAGTGGGCGTAAAGGCATCGGGCGGTATCAAAACGCGGGAACAGGCGATCGCCCTAATCAATGCAGGCGCAAACCGTATCGGCACATCCCACGCTGTGGCGATCGCCCGTGAGCGCTAGATAAACGGTAGATCGCAAAAACTTCTACCAGTCGTTACGAACAGAAGTTAAAATAACTTTAATTGGACTAACTAATAGCTGTGATCCCCACTATTGATGTCAAACACGCTTATTCAGTATGTCTGGGTATATTAATTGCTCTGACAGGTATAGCCCTCTGGCAAAAGTTTTTACCCGCCCCACCGCGCAATTTGCCAGAAGAGGCGGAAGTGGTGAAGGTCGTAGTGCCACCTCTACCCACCACGTTCGCCCGTCCCAATCTTAATGATGGTGAGAATATTGGCGGCTTGAGAGTGGGAAATCGTACCGATCGCGCAGTGCGAATTGTCCTATTCTCGCGAGTAACTTCCCAAAATGTCTGGCAAGCGATCGAACCTCTCAATTGGGATTTTGAACCCAAGGAAGGTGGCAAAGAAGGATTATTGCTATCCTTGCCCAATTACAAGGTTTTAATCGGTAAGGGAGACGTGATCTTTGCCTTTGCCACCGACGGATCGCGAACCTATTGGGGACCCAACATCGTCGGTGAGACTGATGCGCCTTTTTGGGACAACCAAAATAAAGAATGGAGCATGGTGTTGCAACCTTAAATACATCCTTGAATAAAGCGCTTTGCGCTTACTGAAAACCCATAAATATTTTTAAAAGCACCGCTTTGCGATGCTTTTAAAAATATTTGCGTACTACTTAACGTGAGTTCGGGATAAGGACAGGGACAAAAAAGGGAGAAACCGATAAGCTGAAAAAAAGAAAAACAATCTCAGCGAGGTAACTCCCATGACTAATAGTTTAGAAGCCCTGTTCTGGGATGTCGATGATTTTTGGCAAATATTTGAACCAAAGTGGCAGCAGTTATTGCTAGGCAATGGATTACAGCAAAGACAAAGGTCGAGATGTCTGTGCCTGAGTGAAATCATGACGATTTTGATTAGCTTTCATCAAAACCACTACCGCAATTTCAAGCACTTTTATCAAGACCATGTGTGTAAATATTGGCGCAAAGAATTCCCAAAACTACCTAGCTATAACAGGTTCGTTGAGTTTATAGGTTCAGCGGTGATGCCTTTGTGCATATACCTCAAGCAATGTTTTGGCAAATGTACAGGTATCAGCTTTGTTGACTCTACCTGTCTCCATGTTTGTCATAATCGACGGATAAAGCAACACCGTGTCTTTAAAGAAATAGCTGCAAGGGGAAAAACATCTGTGGACTGGTTCTTTGGCTTTAAATTACATCTGGTGGTGAATGAGTGTGGTGAGTTACTGAACATCCAGATTACCCCAGGCAATGTTGATGACCGTAAGCCTATTCCTGATTTGCTCAAGTCACTGTTTGGTAAAGTATTCGGCGATCGGGGCTATGTTTCTCAAGATTTGGCAACTCAATTATTACAAAACTTTGGCATTGAGTTTTTTGCTAAACCCAAACGCAATATGAAAAATCGTTTGATGCGTTTGACTGACAAGTTATTGAGCCGCAAGCGTTCAATCATTGAGTCCGTCTTTGACCAACTCAAAAATATTTCCCAAATTGAACACTCCCGTCATCGTAGTCCACTCAATGCCATGATTAATGTCATTTGTGGACTGATTGCTTATTGTCATCAACCAAAAAAGCCTTCTCTTCATATGGAGTGGGCTTTACCTCCTTCTCCTTAACCCGAACTCACGTTACTTAAAACTTCGTATTGCCAATGGATCAGCTTTCCCTAGTTCCCACCGCCGATGGCTCCGTCACCTTTTGGTCGGAAACATTTCAAGAAACATTCCATAGCGATCGCGGGGCAAAACATGAGGCTGAAGCTAAATTTGTCATCCCTGCCCAAATTGCCACCAAAGCTCAAAGTCAATCACAACTAAATATTCTCGATGTCTGTTATGGATTGGGCTACAACACCGCCGCCGCGATCGCCTGTGTTTTTGACCTGCCCGATCCTGCTGCCCATCTACAGATCATCGCCCTTGAAAATAATCTCCAAGTTCCGCAACAGGCGATCGCCTCAGGATTAGTGGATATTTGGCAACCTGCGATCGCGCAAATTCTTACCACTGCGGCAGAATCCCAAATAGTTGAATCTGAAAAACTATCCCTAAAGCTCCTGATTGGCGATGCTCGGCAAACTATTAACCAAGTCCCTAAAAAATGGGCAGATGCTATTTTTCTCGATCCCTTCTCGCCTCCCCACTGCCCCCAACTCTGGACAGTCGAATTTATCCAGCTCTTAGCCAATTGCCTTAAACCCGACGGCTATCTCGTCACTTACTCGTCATCCGCCGCCGTTCGTACCGCTATGCTCGCCGCAGGTTTACAAATTGGCGCGATCGCTCCCGTCAGACGCAAATCCCCCAGCACGATCGCCGCTTTTCTTCCCACGCCAGTACCAACAATTTCTGATAACGAAGCTGCTTTTTTAAAAACCCGTGCAGCAATTCCCTACCGCGATCGCACCCTACAAAGTAACGCCCCTGAGATCATCGCCGCCCGAAAGCTGGAACAAAGCAACAGTGAACTGCCACCCAGTTCTACTCTTCGGAAAATTTCGTAAGTATAGCGGTTTTAGATAATTTAAAGAAGCTTCGACTCCGCTCAGCCATCGATATAAGGTGGCTGAGCGGAGTCGAAGCCCTATTTTTCTTGTTTGAATTACCTATAGCTGAGCATGATTAAAACCAGAAGTGAGTGGCGGCGCAAAGCGCCGCCACTCACTTCTTCAGCTTTGAGCTATGTTTTTTAACAAATCTATAGACATTAGATCAATCATGCTCTAACATAGATGATCGCGACTTTTTTGGCATTCCTCATGAACGCTGTTGAAATCATACGCTCAATTGAAGCGGAATATATCAAAACAGATCTCCCCAAAATCTATGTGGGAGACACTGTTAAGGTTGGAGTTAGGATCAAAGAGGGCGGCAAAGAACGCACTCAGCCCTACGAAGGCGTGATCATCGGTATGCGTGGATCGGGTATCAACTCTGTTGTTACCGTTCGCCGCGTATTTCAAGGAGTTGGAGTAGAGCGAGCCTTCTTGCTACACTCACCACAAATTGAAAGCATCAAAGTGATCCGTCGTGGCAAAGTCCGTCGTGCTAAGCTCTACTACTTACGCGACCTTGTTGGTAAAGCAACTCGTCTCAAACAAAGATTTGATCGTCCTTTATAGAACCATTTATGGTTATACTAAGTATCAAACATATTTTTGATGCTCTAGGTATATATCGGACATTCATCAAGTCTATGTTTCTATAACGTGCGTCCTTAGTTCAGTTGGTAGAACGCAGGTCTCCAAAACCTGATGTCGGGGGTTCGAGTCCCTCAGGGCGCGCTTCACCAATATTCTCAAACTTTGCCTCAGCATTATCGCAATTATCGTACTTAACAAAGCTTGCAAAAGGAACGCAGAGTTGCCGCTATGACGAAAAATGAACTAAAAGAGCAACCCAAAAATCTGCCAAATACTGAATCAGGCGAATCACCCGATAGTCCTGCTATTTCTAAAATATTTACAGAATCTAAAGCAGAATTCAACAAAATTGTTTGGCCAACCCGTCAGCAATTAATTAGTGAATCTGCGGCTGTTCTTTTAATGATCGTTGCCGTTGCGACCTTTGTATATCTAATTGATGCTTTATTTAAGGCGATCGCATTGCAGGTGTTTTAAATAATGATTACTGAAGACACAGACCGTTCTTACAGCAGCCAAGAAGTACTGTTTCAATGGTACGCCGTACAGATTGCCTCTGGCTGTGAAAAAAAGGTTAAGTCTAGCCTAGAACAACGAATCAAAACCCTTGACGTTGAGGATCGCATTAAAAGCATTGAGATTCCCCAAACGCCAACCTTCAAACTAAAAAAAGACGGCAGTCGTCAAAACTCTGAAGAAAAGATTTTCCCTGGCTATGTTTTGATTCAGATCAAAACCGTCAGAAATGAAATCGGTCAATTAGAAGTTGACGATGATGCATGGCTAGCTGTGAAAAGCACACCCCATGTAATCAACTTTGTCGGCACTGAGCAGAAGCGCCACTATGGACGCGGACGCGGACACGTAAAGCCTCGCCCATTGACTGAAAAAGAAGTGGAAAGAATCTTTCGTGTGGCTGTCGAACAAGAGCCAGTCCATAAGATTGATATGGCGCAGGGCGATAAGATCAAAGTGCTTAATGGACCCTTTAAGGATTTTGAAGGTGAAGTGGTGGAAGTTAGCCCTGAACGCAGCAAACTGAAAGCCCTTCTATCTATTTTCGGAAGAGACACACCTGTTGAACTAGAGTTCAATCAAGTGCAAAAGCAAAATTAAGTTCATCTTAAGTTCATCTAAAAATTGATTCAAGCCAGTTTAAATTTAACCGTCTAAACTGAGAATTGGAAAATTTTTTAAAAGCTATTATCTAAAGTGGCTCAGAAAGCAAATGGCTAAGAAAGTTACAGCAATTATTAAGTTGGCATTAAATGCTGGCAAAGCTAGCCCAACACCACCCGTTGGACCTGCACTGGGTCAGCATGGTGTCAATATCATGATGTTTTGTAAGGAATACAATGCCCGTACTGCTGATCAAGCAGGCATGGTCATCCCTGTAGAAATATCTGTATATGAAGATAGAAGTTTCACCTTCATCCTCAAAACACCTCCTGCATCAGTTTTAATCCAAAAAGCTGCGGGCATCACCTCTGGATCAGCAGAACCAAACCGTAAAAAAGTTGGTTCGATCACCACTGATCAGCTTCGCCAAATCGCAGAAACAAAAATGCCAGATATCAATGCAAATGATATCGACGCAGCAATGAAGATCATTGAAGGTACTGCCAAGAATATGGGCGTTACCATCACTGCTTAACTGCTGTTGGTATTTCTTATTGGTTTTGTTAATTCGTTAGCAAGTTCCATCTAGTATCTATTCACACCACAATTTTATTGGGGGAGGGAACTTAGAGTTTCCGATCGCACCCCGCAGGAGTAATCATGGCAAAGAAAGTATCGAAGCGTCTTAGGGAAGCTTTAAGCAAGGTTGAAGAACGTGCTTATTTACCAAACGACGCATTGGAATTGGTAAAAGCAACTGCAACCGCCAAATTCCCTGAATCCATTGAAGCCCACGTCAGACTGGGTATTGATCCTAAGTACGCTGACCAACAATTGCGTACTACCGTAACCTTGCCAAAGGGTACTGGGCAAACTATCCGTGTTGCAGTCATCGCCCGTGGTGAAAAAGTAGCTGAAGCTGCCGCCGCAGGTGCAGATATCTCTGGTTCTGAAGAGCTAATTGATGAAATTAGCAAGGGTCGTATGGATTTCGATCTGTTGATCGCGACCCCTGACATGATGCCTCAAGTGGCTAAGCTTGGTAAATTGCTTGGTCCTAGAGGTTTGATGCCTTCGCCTAAGGGTGGAACCGTAACTACTGACCTAGGTGGTGCGATCAATGAGTTCAAAGCTGGTAAACTAGAATTCCGTGCCGATAGAACTGGTATTGTCCACGTTCAATTTGGCAAGGCTGCTTTTACCGCAGAGGATCTCTTGATTAACCTCAAGGCATTGCAAGAGACTATTGATCGTAACCGTCCTTCTGGCGCTAAGGGTAGATACTGGAGATCACTCTATGTGTCTGCAACTATGGGACCTGCGATCGAGGTTGACATTACTGCACTGCGTGATCTCAAGCTAGCGGAAGCATAAGTACTTAATTAGTACCAAAGCTAAGCGAAGGTCACATAAACAAGCTTTTTAAAGTCAGAATAAAAGCCCGTTCCATTAATTCATTACTGTTGTATCAAGACTATTGAAAAACTTCTACAACTAAATAGCTCCAAAGACAGCAGGTGCTAGTGACTTAATTTCCTGCCGAGGTGATTGAAGGTAATTCTCTCTAGAGATTACTTTAAGCCTCGGTCTGCGAAAGAACGAGGCTTTTTGATGGCTTTAAAGGAATGGGAGTTAACCAACTCTCGACATAATCTCAAAGCTGTAGTTGGCAAAATTTTGATTGGCTAACTATGGCTACCAACAGAAAGGAGGTGAGAACTATATGGGTAAGACCCTAGATCAAAAGAAGGTTTTAGTCGGTGAAATGACCAAAGAGTTTGAAGGAACTCAGATGGTCATGGTGATCGATTACTCAACCTTGTCAGTCGCTGAGATTACCAAGCTACGCCGTTCGCTCCGTCCTACGGGTACGGTGTGCAGAACCACCAAAAATACTTTGCTGAAGCAAGCAATCTCGGAAACTCCTGAATGGAAATCCCTAGAGGGTTTTCTGGTCGGACCTTCGGCTTGTTTGTTTGTCAAAGATGATATTGGTGGCGCTGTTAAGGCGTATCAAGCCTTCCAGAAGGAATCTAAGAAAACCGAACTTCGTGGCGGTGTCTTAGAGGGTCGCGCTTTGAGTCCTAAGGATTTGCAAGCGATCGCCGATCTACCTTCCAAGGAAGTACTGCTTGCACAAATTGCTGGTGCAATCAATGGCGTGGCAACCAAGCTCGCCATTGGTATCAAAGAAGTACCACAATCCTTGGGCAGAGCTATCAAAGCTGTTTCCGAAAAAGAAGCTGCCTAGAGAAGAGATTGATAATTACGAATTACAAATCACGAATTATCAAGTACTAACTATCAACCTAGTCTAATTAATTAAAGAGAAAAACTATGTCTGCAAAAATCGATAGCATTATTGAAGAACTAAAGACTTTGAGCCTTCTTGAAGCTTCTGAATTGGTTAAAGCGATCGAAGAAACCTTCGGCGTATCTGCTGCTGCTCCCGTTGGTGGCGTAATGATGGCTGCTCCCGGCGCTGCTGCTGCTGCTGAAGAAGTTGAAGAAAAGACCTCCTTTGACTTGGTACTCGAAGAAGTTCCTGCTGATAAGAAGATCGCTGTTCTGAAGATCGTTCGCGAAATCACTGGCTTGGGCTTGAAGGATGCCAAGGATATGGTTGAATCTACTCCTAAGACCATCAAGGAAGGCGTGCCTAAGGCTGATGCTGAAGCTGCTAAGAAGCAAATCGAAGAAGCTGGCGGTAAGGTTACCATCAAGTAATTATGCACAATGCCTAGCTATGTTCTAGTCATTGCTTAATTTACTGAGTCTAATTTCTGATTTAGTTTTAGTCTTGGACAATCCTAAATTAAATCTAACTATCTTGAATTAGCTAAACTTTTAAATAATCATAAAGGCACGCCTAGCGTGCCTTTATGATTATTAGTATATTTTTGAGTTGAACTATGAACGATCCCCTATCAGAACTATTTGCAGTAATTGTCGATCGCCGCGAAAATCCTCAAGAAAGCTCTTACACCTGCAAATTATTTGCGGGGGGCGATAATAAAATTTTAAAAAAAATTGGTGAAGAATCGGCAGAAGTGGTGATGGCTTGTAAGGATGATGATCCCGATGCGATCGCAGGTGAAGTCGCCGATTTGTTTTATCACACCTTGGTCGCGATCGCCCATCACCATGTCGATCTGCAATTGGTCTATGACAAGCTCTCCCAGAGAAGATGACAGATAAAACTCCGAGGATCAGCTTGCCGCCTGCGGTACGGGAATATGTATTTGAACGCGATCGCTATCAATGCCAAGGTTGCCACAAAATTGATATATCTGCCAAGGATTTACAGGTAGACCATATTCAACCCTTGGCGAAGGGAGGAAGTAATGATTTTAGTAATTTGCAAACCCTTTGCTCTAGGTGCAATCTCCAAAAAAGCGACAAAATTGATTCCCGCTTTCGCAGGCTTTACTCTGATCCCAGTTAGCCCGAAGAGATCGCCCAATAAACCTAAATCTCTGCCTCTAAAAACTTGTATTTATTGCCTTTGAAGGTTATATGTATAGCGGTTGCAATCCTGATGCGATTTTAAAAGATCGTGATCGCAAAACCTCCAAAGACAAACAAGTTTCTAAAAACAGTCTAAAAGTATTGGGGCTTCGCACTCCAGTATTTTTACTGTAAGATTACCTATTAGTAAATCAAAGGGTAGATTGCTGTGGCATCGAATAGTGTAGAGCGTTCTAGTTCTCTAGCGGGAAGTATTCTAAAGGGTACTTTCAAAGCCGTTGGCGGCACTTTGCTAGGCGTGATCATGATTGGTGGCGCGGCAGTAGCGGGCGGACTGGTTGGCTTAGCCCTAAGTTTTCGAGATTTGCCTGATGTAAGAGTTCTCAAGGGTTATGTACCCGTTGAAACGACTTATATATATGACATCAATGGCGAACTCATCGCCCGTCTCCATGGTGATGTAAACCGCGAGGTCGTTACCCTCGATCGCATTTCTCCACACCTTAAGCGATCGGTATTGGCAATGGAAGATGCCTACTTCTACACCCACAAGGGCATTGATCCCAGTGGCATCGGACGTGCGATCATGGCAAACCTCAACGCGGGTGGCACGGTGGAAGGCGGTTCGACCTTGACCCAACAGCTAGTCAAAAACTTATTTCTCACTAATGAAAGAAGTCTCAACCGCAAAGTCGCTGAAGCGGTCTTAGCGATGCGGGTTGAGCAAGTATTTACCAAAGAACAAATACTTGAGATGTATCTCAATCAAGTATTTTGGGGTAAAAATACTAACGGGGCTGAGACCGCATCCCAAAATTATTTTGGTAAATCCTCCGCCGATCTGACCCTTGCGGAAGCCGCTATGCTCGCAGGAACAATTCAAGCGCCTTCAGTATTTAATCCTGTCGATAACTATCCTGCCGCCAAGAAACGTCAAGGTCTCGTACTCGATCGCCTCGCCGAATTGGGTTGGGCAACTCCCGCCGAAGTCAAGGCAGCCAAAGCCCAAAAACTTACTATTCGTAAGCAGGGTATCTCCTACGAAGCTAGTCGAGTCCCCTACGTATCCCAAGCCGTAACGGCGGAGTTGGAAGAAAAATTTGGGCGCGATGTGGTGTTGCAGGGCGGATTGCGGGTACAAACCACGATTGATCTAAAATTACAGCGCATTGCTGAAGAAGTTGCCGCCGAAGGTCATCGGGATCTCGTCGATCGCGGAGCCTATGCCGATCAATTGTCTCTAGTTGCCGTTGATCCCCGCACAGGCTTTGTGAAAGCGCTGGTGGGTGGCGTTGGTGAATTTGATAAAAATCAATACAACCGAGCCGTATCTGCCAGAAGACAGCTCGGTTCATCCTTTAAACCCTTTGTCTATTACCTTGCCTTTGCTTCAGGAAATTACACGCCTGATTCCTTCATTGACGACAGCCCGATGTCTATCCCCGATGGAGATGAGCCTTATATTCCTAGAAACTATGACAATAAGTTTTCAGGTGGCATGAGTATCCGTCAAGCGATCGCCGTTTCTCGCAATATCCCCGCTATTAAGTTAGGACTCGAATTTGGTAACGAGAATGTAGTGGCGCTATGTCGCAAGCTGGGCATTAACAGCCCGATTAAGCCCGTAGTGTCCTTACCCCTTGGAGCCGCCGATGTCACTCCAATGGAAGTCGCGGGAGCCTATGCCGTATTTGCTAGCGGTGGATACAAATCCAAAACAACGCTCATTGCACGGGTGACCGATCGCAATGGCAATCTGGTGCTAGACAATACTCCTAAGCCCGAGTTAATCCTTGATCCGATCGCTGTTTCTTACCTGACCGATGCCCTGAGAGGCGTAGTTACTAATGGCACAGCGACGGAAGCCCAACTAAGTGACGGGCGACCCGTCGCAGGTAAAACAGGGACAACCTCTGATTTCCGTGATGCTTGGTTTGTCGGTTATGTGCCACAGCTATCCGTAGCGATTTGGATTGGCAATGATGACTATTCGCCGATGGCTAATGGCGTGACTGGTGGTGTATTTGTGGCTCCAATTTGGCGTAAGTTTATGGAAAGAGCACTTGCAGGTCAACCAATTGAGCAGTTCCCTGTGCCAAGTGAAATCCAAGAAAAAGAAGGCGCTAAGAAGAAGAACTAAACAGGTAAGCACAGCGCTGACTGGATTAGGTTCAAGGTAAAACTAAATTAAACCCAATTAAACCCAATTAATAATTTTGCAAGTTATTTCTCAAATATTCTTGATCTTGCAGTTGCTATTTTATTCAGCAATTACTTCGATCGCCATCAAGTATCTGCTTCCTGACTGGTCACTATTGTCAGGATTAACGTCAGATATGATCAATGTAATCGCGCTATATCTGATCACTTTGCCCGTAACTTTATTTGCCTTTGTACTGTGGCTACGCCGCTAGTTTGGCATTTCAGCTAGATTCATTTCCGCAAAACTTTTGGTCATTACAAAGCAATTGCGACCATCAGGTGCAACTTCATAACGAATATCATCAGCGATCGTTTTGGCAATAATCAAGCCTCTGCCGCCCGTGGGAATATCTTCCACATTGTTAGATTGCTGCGTCCCTTGCGCTTCACTGGTCAACCGATCAATTTCTGCGGCAAGGTCAAAGGGCTGACCATGATCCCAAATTCGTAATTCTAGAGATCGCAGAGCAGGATAAACGATCAAATCAATGTCGATGGGAGTCTCCTCAGGCATCTTCGCATGGGCATAAGACACAACATTCGTAAATACTTCCACCAAAACTAAATTGCACTGCATCCACACAGGTCTGGGCAATATATTTTGAAAACCATAAAACCACTCCTGCAACTTGGCGAGAGCGTAAATATCACTGTTGACTTGGATATGGTAGTGCTGTGACACGGATGGATCAACTGATTAGTTTAGTCTGGGAATCAACTTTGAGTAGAGCATCTAGCAACTTGATTGATTGACTTTTAGTTATGTTCTGACATTTATTAATGGATATCAATATCTATTGTCGGTTATACCAACGCATTAATACACCTGCTAGTCTTTCGGAGTCATGACAAACTGTACCATTACTTTTTTCTTGCATGATGTTAGCAACAAGTACAGGACAATGAATTGCCGCTAGGTTATCTCGATCTAACTCTGTAAAATGTGAGCCAACTGCACCATATTGCTGTAAAGCCCGTTCGGAAGGGGGATTTTTTTGCACTAAAACCACGTCGAATAGGCGAATTCCCGCTAGATCATCTAAGACTTTTACATAGTCAGAAACAGTATAGTTATCGGTCTCTCCCACTTGACTCATGATATTACAAAGGTAGATCGAGGGAACATGGCGATCGCAGATTGCTTGCAAAATTTCGGGGACAAGCAGATTGGGAATAATACTGGTGTAGAGACTGCCAGGTCCGATGATAATCAGATCCGCTTCCTTAATGTCCTCGATCGCTTGGGGTAATCCTTGGGGATTTTCGGGATGACAACCAATATGTTTGATTTTTCCCCGCGCTTCAGGAATATTCGACTCGCCCTCAATGTATCGACCGTCCTCCATTTCTGCCCATAGCACCATATGTTCAAGGGTGGCGGGGAGGACGCGCCCCCGCACCGCCAAAACCTGAGAGCTAGCGGCGATCGCCTTTTCGAGATCCCCCGTCACCTCGCTCATTGCCGTCAGGAATAAATTACCAAAGCTATGTCCTGTCAGTCCTTCACCCGTTTTGAAGCGGTATTGAAATAATTCGGTCACGAGTTTCTCCTCATCGGCAAGGGCAGCGAGACAATTGCGGATGTCCCCCGGCGGTAAAACTCCATGCTCACGCCGCAAACGCCCTGAAGATCCCCCATCATCAGCAACGGTAACGATCGCCGTGATGTTGGCGCTATATTGCTTCAGTCCTCTTAACAGATTGGATAGTCCTGTACCGCCGCCGATGGTGACAATTTTCGGGCCCCGATTGAGCTTGCGGTGGGATACCAATAGATCTAAGAGTTCCTTATCTTGATTGGGTAATAAAACTTGGGTAATCGCGCCAAGAGCGCGTTTCTGCCCTAGCCAAAGCAGAGCCACGCCAACACCAAGGGCAATTGGTCCACTGGCATTGCGAGGCAATAGGGCAACTAACGTATCAATTGTGCTGCCGATCAGCCGTGATAAAAATAAAACTGGCGTGAGCTTTGCCGATATTGCTATACCAAGCACAATTAAAACAATGCCGAGGATACTGACCAGTAGCCAGCGCTTCACAAATAAACCTGGTAAAAACCACTGAAACCCCCGCAGCCATTTCTTTTGTTTGACTGTGGGACGATAGCGACTGGCGGATGGTTTTTTAGTGGTTTTCATCTAGCAACCCGTAATATGTACCAAAACTTCGCGAGTATGTCCGATATGACGGTGTTCCCAGACAAATATGCCTTGCCATGTGCCAAGGGCGAGACGACCATTGCTAATGGGAATAGTCTCCGAGGTCTTGGTCAGGGCGCTCCGTATATGGGATGGCATATCATCAAGCCCTTCAGAAATATGGCGATATTCACTCGCATCTTCGGGGACAAGCTTGCTAAAAAATGTTTCTAAGTCAGCAAGGACATCAGGATCAGCATTTTCTTGAATGATCAGACTAGCGGAGGTGTGGCGGACAAAGACATTGCATAGTCCCATCTGTATCCCTGATTGGGCTAAGACTGATTCCACTTGGTGGGTGATATTGTGCAGTTTTTTGCCGTTAGTCCGCAGCGCAATGGTTTGCTGCACCATTCTCATCTCAGCATTAAATTCTTGAGCGTGGGAATTTGGGGCTTGGGATGAGGATTTAGTTTGCGAGAGCATATTATTTAGTATCCAAAAATGCGCCGACTATCGATAATGCTACCACTGGTGCTGTGACGGCTGACAAAACCCGATCGCCTAGGGAAACGGGGACAAATCCCGCCGCGATCGCCATTTCTTCTTCGCGATCTGTCCAGCCACCTTCGCAGCCCGTAGCGATCGCTATTTCTAGATTCTGGACATCTTGGGGGGGACTAGCTTCTAAAATCTTGCCCAAGGCAGATAGCAAATGGGGCGCTTCGGGTTGGGTGACGCAGAGATATTTATAGATTTGAGTATGGGTTTGATTATTCATTTGCGCTAACCAAGTGGGTAAGCTCTGGGGAATGACGATCGCGGGAATATAGGTTCGCAACGAGAGTTCGCTGGTTTCCTCGGCGATGCGTTGCCAGCGATCGCGCTTTTGATTGCCGATGTCTGCTCCCGCCTTGATCACCGTGCGATCGCTAAACAATGGCACGATCTGCCTCACCCCCAACTCCGTGGCTTGACGAATGATTGACTCCAAATGATTCCCCTTAGGCATGGCAATCCCTAAATGCACCTGAGCGATGAGTTCGGCATGGTTTTCCAGAGGCTCTATAACCCTAGCCAAGTCAAGATTTTCTGACAATTGGGCTAACCACCATCCCCCTTGGCGATCGAGGGCAATAAATTTGTCGCCATCCCCTAAGCGCAAGACATTACCGAGATAATGTCTTTGCTCTACCGTTAAAGCGATCGGACTGCTAATTTCTAGAGGCGTTGTGATCTGGTGGGGCTGGAGCGTGAGGCGTTGGAGGCGGCGCTTGTGGGGTTGGGGCAACAGCATAGCGAATTGAGCGGGTTGAGTTGATATGGATAAAATGCGGTGACTAAACCGATTGTTTGGGGCTAAACAGCCATCCTTTTTTCCAAAAGAAAAATAACAATCCCCCTGAAACCATCAAAATCAATGCCCAGAAAAACAAATAGCCAAAGGGCATTTTTAACTCGGGCATATTGCCCACGATCTCCGTGTCAAAGTTCATCCCATATACTCCCGAAATAAAAGTTAAAGGGATAAATACGGTGGAAATCACGGTCAGGAAGCGCATAATCTCGTTTGTACTATTACTCAGAGATGATAGATAGATATCCATTAAGTTGGCGGCAAGTTCGCGATAGGTCTCGACCATATCAATCACCTGTACCGTATGGTCATAGCAATCGCGGAGAAATACCTGTACTTGGCGATCGATCAATGGGCTTTCTTCACGAATTAGGGAATTAATTGCATCACGCTGCGGCCAGATCGCACGACGCAGGAGCAAGAGTTCCCGCTTAATTTTGTGGATCTTATCAAGGGTTTGACGGGTGGGATTGGCGACCACTTCATCTTGGAGATCTTCGAGTCTTTCGCCGTAGTCTTCGAGGACAGGGAAAAAGCCATCGACGATCGCATCAATGAGGGCATAGGTGAGATAGTCGGCTTTTTGCGATCGGATTACGCCACGGTTGCGATGGATGCGCTGACGAATTGGCTCAAAGACATCGTTTTCAGGTTCTTCTTGGACAGTGAGAATATAATTTCTACCGAGAATTAAGCTGACCTGTTCATCATAAAAGCCCTTGCCGTCTTCACGACTGGTAACCATGTGCAGAATGATCAGTTCCTGATTCTCAAAGCTCTCCACCTTGGGACGTTGGGGGATATTCACGATGTCTTCTAAAACCAATTCATGTAAGTTAAAGACATTGCCCAAACGCTTCAAGACATCTTCAGACCCCAACCCCTGCACATCAACCCACGATACCGATTGACTATCGAGATAGGGGATACAATCTTCGGGGGTAGCAAGCTGCACTCCCAAGGCTTCATCGGAGTTGTAGTCAATCAAAAAGATATTGGGAATGCTGGCATCTTCATCAATGATCAGCGTTCCTGGTGGACTCCCCGGCTCTGGCTCATTAAAGTCGTAAAACTCTAATTCTTCGTCATTTTCTTCAAAGTCTTCTTCTATGGGGCTAGGCTTAAATCTGGTGGGGTTATGCAGCATGGTGGAGCAATCCATGAAATACACTTGTCAGTGTGCCATATTGTCAGAACCAGATGGATTTATTAAGTTGGACAAAAGTATTAATTAATCGCTAATAACTAGATCTAATCGCACGTTTCTCAACAAAATCTATGAAATCTCCAGATTCCTCACAAAATTCAACCCCAAAATCACGCTACAAAACTAATTACTGCGCCCACCCGCACAATAATTTTGATGATTGTCATCAGGTGACTGCTGCCAAGTTTTCAGCAATCGCCTTGGTTTCTTCTTGCCTAACTCTAGGGATGGGCGTAGTCGGAGTTAACAATCTGGCGATCGCAGGGGATTTACCTGAGCGCAATCTTTGGGGCAAGCCCACCTGTGATGTGAGTAGGGCGGATATCTTACGCAAGCATGAGTTACGCAAGGAGGCTTTGCTGGGGGGAGAGAATACGGCAAATAGTCCTCAAATCCTCAAAGCCCAGAGTGAATATCAAGCGATTCTTCAAAAACATAAAGCGGAGTTACAAGCCTGTCGCGATCGCTCTAATCCTCAAACCCAAGCCACATGGCTACGTCTCTATACCAATGATGCCAAGGAGGGAGTATTAGAAGCGGTCTTTGATAAGATTGCCAACCGTGGTTATAACCAAGTTTTTGTGGAGGTTTTCTATGATGGGCGGGTGTTGCTGCCTGTTGCCGATAATCCTACGCCTTGGCGATCGGTGTTAGAGGAGGCAGTCAAGGCGGGGGAGATTCCTGCGGATTATGATCTGTGGCAACGCGCCGTTGAGTTGGGTAAAGCGAGGGGAATTAAAGTCTATGGCTGGTCATTTGCGATGAATTTTGGGTATGGCTATAGCGAAGTTAGGGGAAAGGGGACTGCCTTAGCGCTAAATGGTCAGGGGGAAAATAGCATTGCCAACACTAATTTTGATCGGCGACAGGTGGCGAATGGACAGGCTTTTTATGAAGATGCTTACGAGGTGGATCATTTATTTGTCGATCCCTATAGTCCGATCGCTCGTAAAGATCTCACTACTGCTGTCCAAGCGCTAATCGCTCGCAATCCTGATGGCATGGTGTTTGACTATGTGCGCTACCCCACCAATACCAATGGCACACCGATTGATAACGTTAAGCAGTTGTGGATCTATGGTCAGTCTTCGCGGTCAACCCTGCTCAATCGCATCGGCGATCGCAGTGTCCGAGAGCTAATGGCGATCTATCTCCAAAATGGCAAGGTCACAGCCCAAGATGTAATCGATACCGAAAATAAAATGGCGGCGGCACTAAAAGTAACTCCTGCTCCGCTCAACAATCCGCAGCAACTAGCGGCGATCGCTCAAGAGCAAATGTGGGATCTTGCCAAAAACCATGCCTATCTTGGGGTTCTTGATTTTCTAAATGTAATCACCGAGCCAGTACAACAAAAAAATCTTCCGATTGGCACGGTGTTTTTCCCCAATGGAAATCGGGCGGAATCGGGTAAAGTCGATCCAAAAATGCAGCCTTGGGATCGCTTCCCATCGCCAATGGAGCGCCATCCGATGACCTACGCCATCTGTGCCGATGGCAAATGTGTCGCCGAACAGGTGGCAACGGTGATCCGTCAGTCTGCACCTGAGACATTGGTTTGTCCTGTATTGGCGGGGACATGGGGGCAGAGCTTTGGCGGACATCCTAGCTTTGAAATCCAAACACAGGCAATCATGGCAAGAAATCCTCAAATCAAGTGTCTGAGTCACTTTGTCTATTCATGGATGGAACCCGAAAGCGATCGCCTTCGCAAAGCAGGTAAAGCCACAGGTTTAGAACCTGCAACTTTGCCAAATTAGATCAAGAAAATGAGGCTTCGACACTTGACAAGTTCAGGGCTTCGACTTCGCTCAGCCATCAGTGTAGGGTGGCTGAGCGAAGTCGAAGCCCCATTTCTTACTTGAATTATCTATGTCTGTAAACTATGGAGAACTATCGAGAAATATGGAAAATACGGCTGAATATATGTGTGCGTTTTGTGGCGAGGTCAGTACGACTTTTATCGATATCAGTGCAGGAATGCAGCAATCCTATGTTGAAGACTGTCAGGTTTGCTGTCAGCCCAATATTCTGTACATTTACATCGACGAAGATACTCTGGATATTGAGATTAATACTGAACCTGAAAGCTAGGGAATCAACGAAAAACTACTGACAAATTGTTCAAATTGATTAGGGATTTTGTTGCCATCTTTGGTTAAATCTGGCGCATCGGGTTGATAGTAGCGAATTGTATAGATAAATTGTTCTGTTTCTAAAGTAAGCGCTTGGACTTGCCAGTTTGTGACGTTGTTAGAACCATTATTAGAATTGGCGATCGCCTCCGTAAACTGGACTTTAGAGCTAGCCTTTGCTGCTTTAACTTGGTAATCAAAGGGAACCTCGCCGATGTTTTGGGCATCCTCTGGCAGCTTCGCCGAATCTGCTTGAGATAGGGGAATCCGCTTAATGATTACATGAGTTCGGAGTTGCTTTTGTAAACCCTGTAGGGCAGCCTCTGGATTGACGCTCTCTGCGCTCAACTGGGGCGTAAAAATGACGGTACTAGCTCCCGATCGCTCTAAACCAAAATCGATCACTTGCCAATTAGCGGGATATCTGAGGGTATAACCTGCACCTGTATATTTACCTGTGGCGGCGGGTTGAGCATCTTCAGAACCACAGATCTCAATTTTGCTAGCATCAGCATTGGTGTGCAGAATATAGCGAATATCTCCAGCCAATAATTTCACCACAAATCCAACCTCCGTCGGCTCTGTAGTTTGACAGATATCAACCGTATTAACTGTCTGCGGTTGTTGAGATTCGATCTGGAGCGCCTGCGATGGGTTAAGACCAAGTTGCGATCGCCCATAGGTGATGACTTTGGCGCTCCAATCATTGGCTGGAGGAGATTGACAACCAATGAGAATACAGGCGATTGCAGTAGAAGCAGCAGTATAGATGTAGGGCTTTGACATAACATAAATAATAGTTTGTGGAAGCGCATCTCGAAGATGTGGCAATTCCGCAAACTCAAAAATTTACACTACGTAGCTAAGAATTAAAAACCAAAAGGGTTGTTCCGCTCGCTACGCGGGCGGAACAACCCTTTTGGTTTTTAGGTTACATATGCCTAGTTACTTAAAACCTAACGCCCCCATCTCACAAATCTTGAATCAAACATTAGTCAGATATTAAATGGATATTAAAACCTTGGTATTTCCTGCGATCGCCACTATCGGCGCATTGCTTGTTTATTTTGGTTTGGGCATTGGCGTGGGCGTAGCTCGCTTCAAATATAAGATCATGCCACCCCAAACCACGGGCAATGAAACCTTTGAAAGAGTCTATCGCGCTCACCAAAATACCCTCGAACAAATCGTGATTTTTCTACCCTGCCTGTGGTTGTTCAGTATTTTTGTCAATCCCAACTGGGGCGCGATTCTCGGCGCAGTGTGGATCGTAGGACGGATCGCCTATGCTTGGGGATATTACATCGAAGCGGGGAAAAGAGCAGGGGGAAATGCGATCGCCTCTTTAGCAACCCTTGCCCTCCTATTCGGAACCCTCTTTAATCTGATTAAAGGCTTATTGAATGCAGGCTAGATCTTGAGTAATAATACTTACTAAGCAGTTCAGCATATTTATTTAAAATTGCACCCTAAGCTTGAGCTTATTTCCCCTTATCAAGAGTAAATCGGCAAAATGATAACCATGAGTATGTCTAAACTGATCGCGATCGCCGCGAGCGTCTGTATCTTCTGCTTTGCCAGTTTGGGATCTATGCCCGAAGCTTCCGCAAATTCCCTAACCCGTCTGACCAACCTTACAAATTCTGCGATCGCTACACCTATGGCAATATTTTCCTTTTCGGGACAGCGTCCTACCAATCTCGGAGTCACCGACGGTAAGCTTGCAGCTTGCCCCAACTCACCCAACTGTGTCTCTAGTCAAAGCACTGATGCTGAGCATCAGATTGCACCTTTGACCTATACAGGCAGTCCTGAAGAAGCAATTACAAAACTCAAAGCCTCTATTACCTCAATGCCGCGCACCAAAATCATCAGTGCTGAAGGTAATTACATCTATGCTGAATTTACTAGCGCCTTGATGGGCTACGTCGATGATGTGGAGTTTTATCTCAATTCTGAGAAAGGCATTATCGAAGTCCGCTCTGCCTCCCGTTTAGGTCAGTCAGATCTCGGTGTTAATCGCGATCGCGTCGAAACAATTCGCGCTAATTTCGCCTAAAGTTGTAGTACTGACCAAATAAATCTAAAGAGGCTTCGACTCCGCTCAGCTACCGATATACGGTGGCTGAGCGGAGTCGAAGCCTTATTTATTGAATTGTCTAAACTATCACCCCAACCCCAAGAAGTGCGGCGCGTTGCGCCGCACTTCTTTCGTTTTAAGAGCAATAACTAGAGTTTTTATTTAGTTATGACCTAAATAAAAGATATGTATCATCCAATCGATACCATTGAGATTTATGATTGTGATTGGTCAAAAATGTGAACAATTCTTATGGGAATGGCAGTTGGTTTAGTGGAGGTTTTAGGTCATCCTCCCGCGCTCTCCGTGGCTGACACCATGGTTAAAGCCGCCAAAGTAACCTTTGTTGGTTATGAAAAAGTTAGTGGCGCTCGGCTGACGATCATCGTGCGGGGAAATGTGGGTGATGTGATCAGAGCCGTAGAAGCGGGTGTGGAAGCTGCCAAAAAAATTGAAGTCATGAGTTCTAAGGACAAGGCACTATTTTTGTCAGCAACGGTGATTCCTCGTCCCCATGCCAATGTCGAAGCAATTACCAAAACCATGCGCTTTAGCGATGCCCTAGAGCAGTTCCGCTAAAGTTGACAATTATCCAAGATCTTCAAAACATGATCAAAATATTAGTACTGCATGGTCCTAACTTGAATATGTTAGGTTTGCGGGAACCAGAGATATACGGCAGTACAACCCTAGCCCAAATCAACGATCGCCTATCCCAAGACGCAAAGGATCTAGGGGCAGAACTTTCATTTTTGCAATCGAATCACGAAGGCGTATTGATCGATGAAATTCATGCTGCTTTTCAGGTGAAGCAAGGAATTTTGATCAATCCTGGGGCTTTTACCCATACCAGTGTGGCAATTAGAGACGCGATCGCCTCCGTAAATATTCCTACCGTAGAAGTGCATCTCAGCAATATTCACAAACGCGAAGCCTTCCGCCAACATTCTTATATTGCCCCAGTTGCGATCGGGCAAATTTGTGGATTTGGGGCTGAGAGCTACAATCTGGGTCTAAGAGCTTTAGTTAAGCATTTAGAGAGTGTTAAGTAACGTCAGTTCGGGTTAAGCCCTCCAAGTTTTTGCGCGATCGCTTTTAGCTCTAATCATGAGAAAATCAGGTTAAAGTTTGAGGTGTGAATATGGAGCCAGCTTACATAATTGCGATCGCTGTGGTTGTCGCCTTGATTGCTTTGTTTGTAATGTTTCGTTTTGGTATTGGCTTTTTTAAAGGTGGTTTTAGGGCTAAGCATGGTGATTCTGAGATTGAAGGCAATGCGGAAATTAGAGGGGCGAGAGAAAGTCGGCAAGCTGGGACTGTGGTGAAAGGGACAAAGATGATTGGCAAAAAGCAAAAAATGCGGGTTGCTAAGGATGATGCTAGGGTCGAAGATACAGTGATGAAGGGTGAAGAGCAGGAGTTTATTGTCGATGAGTCAGATCGTGAGGACAAAGAATGAGGCTGGCGAATCGGACTAGGGAGGTTGAGTTTTTTAAGAAAATGTTGCGGGGTGAAATATCCCAGCGCATTTTGTTAATTCAGGCGGCTTCGGGTATGGGGAAAACAAGTCTGTTAGCTGAGTTTGCTTCGCTTTGTCCAGTTCATGCTGAAGCGGCAATATTAGTCAAAATCAACCTGAAATCAGCTCAAACTGGCATTGCTTATATCTTTTCTAAGTTGCAAAGTCGCTTAGGTGAAGACAGCTTTACGAAATTTAATGAGGCGCTAAGTAAATTTCTTAGTGCTGGGGTTGAGGTTGCTGACAATCAGATTGAGGGGACGGAAAATCAAATTCAGGTGGTTTTGAATGCTGAGAGTGAAGATATTCGTAATTTTCGATTGAGTCAGTTACAAAGAGCATTTTTTCAAGACTTGCAAGCGGTCAAGAAGCAAATCTTGATGATTTTAGATACCTTTAATGAGGCTCCCATAAATTTGGCGGATTGGATCGGAGGCGGATTTTTAGCAGAGGTAGCAGAGTCAAATAATATTCGAGTTGTGATTGCAGGGCAGTCTGTACCAAAGCCGACAATTGAGTGGGAAGATCTAGCTGATACGCATTGTTTAGATAAGATTGATGATATTGAGGCTTGGCATTTGTTTGTGCAAGCGCGAGGATTACCTTTTGAAAGGGAAGCAGTGAAGGCATTTGTGAGAGTTCTCAATGGGAATCCTGACGCGATCATAAAGGTGTTTGAAAGTCAAGCGAGGGGATGGAAACATGAGTAACGATCTTTTGCAAAAGTTGATGGCGGCGCAGACGGATGAAGAGCGCAGTTGGATTGTGACGGAGAATTTATTGGAGTCCTTGCCAGAGGAAGTGGCAAAGGCTTTGTGGGCTGTGGCGATTCCCCATTGGTTTGATGGTGAGATTTTGGCGGCTTTGTGTCCTGAGTTAGCAGATCGCGCCGATGAGATTTATCGACAGTTGCAAGATCTATCTTGTGTAGAAGTATTTCCAGAACGGGGACATAATGTCCATGAGTTGACGCGCAATCAGTTATTAGATCAATTATGGAAAGATAGTCCAGAAAGATTTCAAGCTTTATCTGGAAAAGTATCCGCCTGTTTCAAAAAAAGTGAGGAGCCAGAAACTCAAATTGAATGGATTTATCATTTATTAATTGCTGATTCAGATACGGGAATAAGTGAGTTACAGAGATTGGCACAAAGATTGGATAGTACATTTCATGTACCAGAATTATCATCTTTAATCATTAATTTAAAACAACAGTTTGATGCGAATAGAATAAAAATTGATGTTAATTTGATTAAAGCAATAGTAAGTTTTTGGGAAGGTAGGATCGATTTTATATCCAACAGAATAGAGAAAGCTTTAGACAAATATAAAAATGCAGAGACTTTTTTTACTGAAGCAATAGCTTCAATCGAGTTACAGGGTGAATCTATTCGTCAGGAGATTACAAAGTATAAGCAGATAATAACAAAAATAACAGGGATAAATATTGATAAAAGCAAAATATATTATTCTCCGTCATTGATGGTATTTACCATTAAATTTGTCATAATATGGTGGCAGCTTAATAAATATGTAAAAACAAAAAAAATTTCTGTCTGGTTGTTATTGCAGTTAAGGTTTTTTATTCTTTCTAAGTTTCTTGTATTAGTAGACGATATACATGTACTAGAAAGTCGCTTACACATATTAGAATCTCGCACAATATCTGCAACTTTGTATATTGCGAATTCACTCAAAGCACTGGGTGACATTGATAAACGTCTCGAACAGACTACAAAAGCATTAAATAAATATGAATCAGCACTTACGTTTTACTGCAAAATTGGTAATCAATTGGGAGAAGCAAACACTTTAAAAGCGATTGGCGATGTCTTACTGTTTCTCAAACAAAGTAGAAAAGCTTTAAAGAAGTATGAGACTGCGTTGGCAATTTACCGCGAGATTAGTGATAGGGTAGGGGAGGCGAACACTTTAAAAGCGATTGGCGATGTCTTACTGTTTCTCAAACAAAGTAAAAAAGCATTAGAGAGTTATGGATCGGCGCTTTCGTTTTACCGCGAGATTGGCGCTCGGTTGGGTGAGGCGAACACTTTGCAAGCAATCGGTGATGTGTTGCAATTTCTCAAACGAAGCACGGAAGCATTAGAGAGTTATGGATCGGCGCTGTCGTTTTACCGCGAGATTGGTACTCGGTTGGGTGAGGCGAACACATTACAAGCGATCGCAAGTTTAGAAGAAGATCCTATGATTGGCTTAGCAAGTAGTCAAACGGCTTTAAATCTGTATATCGAAATTGGAGATAAGTATAGCCAAGGTCGCAATTTGATTTTATTTACTTCTGAACTTCAACTCAAACTAGGACAAAAAGATGAGGCAATATCTTCTCTGACTCGTGCTGCGGAACTAGCCCAAGAGCTTAATTGCCAGCCAATGGTTGATTATGCCAATCAAAAAATTGCCGAAATCAATCGCGATTCTCAAGGTGTAAGAGGATGGTTCAATTGGATAAAAAGTAAATTGTGGAAAGAGTGAGATGTAGCGCTCTCAATAGTTTGAATAAAAGATTTTGTTCTAGCGATCGCACTGTAGATGAGCTGATAGGCGATCGCTTATCAGCTCATCTACAATTCTGTTAATAAATTTTTGAGATAAAATAGATGGAACTAAGATTAATCTAATATTAAACTGAAGCAAGTAATTCAGTTTAGGGTAAATCCCCATGACTCTTAAAGAACTAATCTACGCCGAAATTAACAAAATCGAAGAAGACAACCTTGATGAGCTATACCAATTCGTCAAGCAATTTGCAAACGCCAAATCCACAACCAAACCGAAAACAGGCATATTAAAGAAACTCAAACGCATTAAAATTCAAGCGCCAGTTGACTTTGCCGCTAATGTTGATCTGTACATGAATGGAGAAAAGAACCTTGACAATATTCATTGACACTTCATTCATCATTGCCCTCATCAACGAACGCGATCAATAGCCATCACCGATGCAGTCCTTCTCGAAATAGCCAACTCCCTTTCAAAAAGTTCTCACCTTCGATCAACATTTTGCACAAGCAGGATTCCAAATCCTTTAGAGCGATCGCGCTGTAGATGTGGTGATAGGCGATCGCACTACAGACTATCGATAAAATCTTCTACTGTAATTCAGGCTTGTTTGATTACCCCACTCAATGTGCCTATCTTCAACTCTCGATGTAAAGGCACGACACAACCAATTTCACCTTCTTGGGTTTCTTTTTTCATAACAATATGACTACCAGTTTGACGAACTTGCTCAAACCCTAAGCTCTCTAACGCACGAATTGCTTCTTTGGCTGAAATTCGTGGCATTTTAGGCATAGCTAACCTCAATACTGGTTACAAATCTAGGTGGAGTTTTGGGAAGAGGAAACTCTTCCAAGTACAGCCGAGTCGCTTCTTTTAATCCTGCGATCGCTTGTTCAATTGTTTCGCCTTGATCGACTGTGCCAACCTCTGGACACTCAGCAATATACATATCATCTTCTTTGTAGATAATGGCTGTAAAGCTGTTACTTTTAGTCATAATTTACTCCTGCTCTTTAGAAAAAGAATATCATCTTCACCATCAGCGATCTAGAAAATATCCTCATAAATATCTGCCATCGTTAGCGATAGATTAATTGAGCTTAAGACTAAAGTATCCTCACTTCCCAAAACTTCCATTGTCCAATTCCCTTGCAAATCTTGCCGATAAACTTCTACTTTAATTTCATCTTGGGAAACTAAAACATATTCCTGTAAACTTCCAATCGTTTGATAATTAACCAGTTTTTCGCGGCGATCGCTTACTTCTGTACTGGGTAACAACACCTCAAAAATAACACAAGGATAATTCACAAAATATCTATCCCGATCCTCAGGATTGCAAGTAATCAGCACATCAGGATAATAGAATATTGTCTTATTTTGATTAGCCGCCTTTAACTTGACCTTCATATCCGACATAAAGACATCGCAAGAGTTGCCCCGTAGCAAAGAACGTAAACGACTAGCAATATTTAAAGTAATGATATTGTGCGCCTTACTCCCCCCAGCCATCGCAAATATCTGACCGCCTAAGTACTCATGGCGAACTTCGCTCTTACTCTCTGCTTCTAAATATTCCGCAACCGAGGAAATGTGAATCGGCGATCTCATAATTTTTTCTGCCAAATTGCTACATCATTATACAGCTTTAGATTTTGCCATGTCTGAAGTTTAGACAGGAGAACTTATTTGAGCGATCGCCTTATTTCGAGCAAATCACGCTTTAATTTCTCCAAGCTTTGTCACTACGGTTCTATTGCTAACTTATTTTGTCCTCAGTATTCCGTAGTATTGAGTAAAGTAAGAGCAATTCACCACCATGACCGCAGAGCTTCATTCCCATCATTATTGGATTATTAATGCCCGCATTCCCACTTGTTTGATAGATGGCGCGATCGCTGAATTAGATATTCAACAGGCGATCGCCGATAATCTCACCCTCCAACGCGATCGCCTGTTGCCCTGTCATCTAGAGATTGAGAATGGCAAGATTAAGGCAATCATCGCCGATCATCCCGATGCGTTGAGTCAGATCCCGATTGATCGCAGCACTATTGACGTTAAGCAGGGGATGTTGCTGCCTTGCTTTGTGGATATTCATACCCATCTCGACAAAGGACATATCTGGGAGCGTCAACCCAATGCCGATGGTACTTTTCAGGGCGCACTCAAGGCTATTTATAAGGACTGCACCGAGGATCGAAATTGGCATTACGACGACCTCTATCAGCGCATGGACTTTGGGCTGAAATGTAGCTATGCTCACGGGACGAGGGCAATTCGCACCCATCTCGATTGTCCACCGCACCAAGTGGAGACTAGCTTTCAGGTATTTAAGGCTCTGCGCGAGAAATGGCGGGGCAAAATCACTTTGCAAGCGGTGTCTCTGGTGCAGCTTGCCTATTTTGAAACCGACGCAGGGGAAGAGTTTGCGGATCGAGTGGTGGAGCTAGGCGGCGTGATGGGTGGCATTGCCCATATGTCCCCTGATCTAGATCGCTATTTGCAACGTATTTTTGCGATCGCCTCAGCGCGTAACCTCAGTCTTGATTTCCATGCCGATGAAAATAACGATCCGCAATCCCAAGCCCTGCGGGTGATTGCCAATGCTGCGATCAAGTATGGTTTTGACGCACAGATCGTCTGTGGGCATTGTTGTAGTCTTGCGGTGCAGCCTGAAGAAGTTGCCGCCGCTACGATCGCCCTAGTGAAACAGGCTCAGCTTGGCATTGTCAGTTTGCCGATGTGTAATCTTTATTTACAGGATCGAGAAGGCGATCGCACTCCACGTTGGCGCGGTGTCACTCTGGTTAAAGAGCTAGATGCGGCGGGGGTATCGGTGGCGCTATCCAGCGATAACTGTCGCGATCCTTTCTATGGTTTTGGCGATCATGATTTATTGCAAGTATTTACGATGGGGGCAAAGATTTGCCATCTCGATACGCCTTACGACAGTTGGATCGAGTCGGTGACTTCGCGTCCTGCTCAATTGATGGGTTTAGGTGATACCAAGATTAGAGTAGGACAGGTGGCGGATTTTGTGATTTTTAAAGCGCGTTGCTATAGCGAGTTGCTATCGCGTCCCCAAAGCGATCGCCTTGTGTACCGCAATGGCATCGCGATCGATATCACTCTGCCCGACTATGCAGAACTAGATCCTCTTTTCTAGATAGGAGGGGCTTCGCTCAGCCACCGTATATCGGTGGCTGAGCGAAGCGATGCACTGAGCTTGTCGAAGCGTCGAAGCCTCTTGTTTTACTCCCCTTCTCCCAAAACGGGAGAAGGGGCTGGGGGATGAGGGGAGTTGCGATATGATGATATTTACAAGAACCCGATCTTGAGGTCGTCGAATCATGAAAAAATTCCTGCTCGCCTGTTTGTTTTTTGTGGGACTGTTTTGGGCGCTCTCTAACTATCAGGGCTTGGCGGTTGAGGGAAAGTACGACTCGATGGTTTTAAACTTCCGTAATGAGTTAACCCCCTCCCAAGTTGAGCAGGAACTCAAAGCGATCGCCTCTAAATATGGCATCAATCCCAAATTTAATAGTGTCTTCTCAAAGTCTAAAAATCTCTATATTGTCAAGGGTGATGCACAGGTTTTAGCGCAGTTAAAGAAATCGGAAGAGATTAAGAAGCTGACGGAATATGTGGAAGCCAATTATGTCTATTCCATTGATTTTATCGGTGGTGGCACGACTCCTAACGATCCAAGGTACAAAGAACAATGGAATCTCAAAGCGATCGATGTGGAGAAAGCATGGCAAAAAACTAAGGGTAAAGGCATTACGATCGCCGTTATTGATACGGGTGTAAGCAAGGTTGACGACCTCAAAAACACGAACTTTGTCAAAGGCTACGATTTTGTAAATGATCGCGAAGATGCTAGCGATGACAATGGGCATGGAACCCATGTGGCAGGTACGATCGCCCAGTCTACTAACAATAATTTCGGCGTAGCAGGTATCGCCTACGAAGCCAACATCATGCCCCTCAAGGTTTTGGGCGCATCGGGCGGCGGCACAATCTCGGACATTGCTGAAGCAATCATCTTTGCGGCGGACAATGGCGCGAACATCATCAATATGAGCCTCGGCGGTGGCGGTGAAAGCAAACTCATGCAGGAGGCGATCGACTATGCCTATTCCAAAGGTGTGGTAATTATCGCCGCCTCAGGTAATTCCAATCGCAATGCTGCTTTCTATCCTGCCCGTTATCCCAAGGTGATTGCTGTATCCGCTACAGGTTCGACCAACGAGAAAGCGCCTTACTCTAACTATGGTGCGGGTGTCGATATCGCGGCTCCTGGAGGGGCGATCGCTAAGGGTGGTGATGGTCGCAGGGACGAGTCAGGTGGAATTCTCCAAAACACAATTGATCCACGCACTAAGGAATCCGTGTTTCGCGCTTTTCAGGGAACCAGTATGGCTGCTCCCCATGTGGCAGGTGTCGCTGCCTTGATCGAAGCATCGGGCGTAAAAGATCCCGCTAAGGTTTTACAAGTTTTGCAACAGTCGGCGAGAAAAGTTAGTGATGATACCCTCAACTACTACGGCGCAGGACATCTGAATGCGGCGGCAGCAGTAAGTCTAGCTTCGCAGGGACAATTGGGAATCCCTGACTTTTTGCGATGGGCGCGAGACAATGGCTATCTCAGTCCCAGATTTTGGATTGACGGTGGCGCGGTTGCCTTGATTCCCAAACTGATCATGGTGATTGGTTCTTATTTACTAGCTTGGATTCTCAATCGTTGGTTTCCCTTCCGTTGGAACTGGTCTTTTTCTAATGGAGTTTTCTTTGGCGGCGCAGGTTTATTTTTCTTGAGAGGTTTCTATCTCTTTGACTTAACCCAAATGCCTTTCCGTGTTGCAGGTAGCTCATTGCCTGAGTTGGGCAATGCTTTTACGAATACCAATGCCCTTAATCCGATTACCGCCAGTGTTTTACTGCCCCTAACCTTACTTTTACTATTGCTAGGGCATCCAACTTGGCGCTGGTTTGCGATCGGTTCCACAATTGGAACTTCCGCTTGTCTAGCCACCAGTGCTGTCCTTGCACCGCAGATGATGTGGATTAGTGAAGGTATTCCCGCGATCGCCTTCTTGAGTGTTAACTCGATCCTCTGTTTTGGTTGTGCATACCTAGCAATCAAGTACGAAACTGGCAAGATTTAAAAACAGAGGCGGCGCTTCGTGCCGCCTGTATTAATTGGAATAGAGAGAGAATTTATGAATACGGAAATTGAAGGCAAAGTCGAATATTTTGATATTGGAACTGGTGCTTGGGGCATTGTCACCGATACGGATTTGCAATATGAAATCTATCAACCCGCTCCCGAAGCGATTTTGCAGGAGGGGATCAAGGTAAGAGTAACGGTCAAAATTCGCGATGATGTGATGACTCTCACTGCGATCGGCGATGTGGTGGAAATTATTGATTTCCATATTGTTTAAGATAATTTGCACAAAGTGATTTATGAATTTTAATCAGTCTTCTCAAAAGTCTTCTCAAAAGTATAGCTTTCCTCTCTGGGGCGCATTGACGACCCTAGCGATCGCTGTTACCACGGTTACGAGTTTCAGTTTGTCACCCACATCTATATCTGCTGAAACTATTGAAAGCCTGTCTGGACAAACTAAGCAAAATAAAACTAATCCTGCGATCGCTAAGCTTGCGGGTCAATACAATCTTGCCTTTAGTGCTGAAGATATGGCTATTTTCAAGCGAGCAGGAGTTTCTGCTTCGGGTCAACTCACGCTTCAACCTGATGGCAAATATGCTCTCTCTATGAGTCTCGGCAAAAATAACATCAAGGCATCGGGTACGGCAGAATTGAAGAGCAATAAACTGTTACTTCGCAATCAGATCGCCAATGGGGTAAAAGATAACTCCTCGCAATCTCTTACAATTTTAGAAGGTGGCAAAGTGCTGCAAGTTGATGGTGGCAGAAGAGCCTTTAAATTTGTGAAGCAGTAACTTACAGAGTCTCGCTCTTGAAACCAAACAATAGAAGTTAGTAGCGGCGCTACTAACTTCTATTGTTAAAGCCGTTGGGCAAGGCGCAGCTTTGCCGATCGCGCTCTGGGATTAGCTTTATTTTCCTCATCGGTGGCGATGATTACTTTCTTGGTAATCACTTGCAGACGCTCATCTTCCCGAAAGGTATGTTTGACAATCCGATCCTCCAAACTATGGAAGGTAATCACCGCAATTTTGCCGCCAGTTTTCAGCCAATCGGGAGCGATCGCCAGCCATTTTTCTAGACTTTCTAATTCGCGATTGACGGCAATGCGAAGGGCTTGAAAAGTACGGGTTGCAGGGTGAATTCTGCCGTGGCGATAGCTAGCGGGGACACAGGCGGAGATAGCATTGGCTAGCTCTAGGGTGGTTTTAAAAGGGCGCTGCTCGACGATTTGACGGGCAATTCTTCGTGATAGTCGTTCTTCGCCTAGTTTAAAAAAGATATCCGCAAGTTCTACTTCTTTATAATGATTGACAATCTCAGCCGCCGTCAGAGTTTGGCGATCATCCATTCGCATATCGAGATCGCCTGATTCTCGAAAACTAAAGCCGCGCTCCGCCACATCAAACTGAGTAGAACTCACCCCCAAATCCGCAAGGATGCCATCGAACTTTAAATCTGGGGTGGGACGATATTCACAGAAGTTACCACGCCAAAAGCTGACCCGATCGCCATATTCTCTAAGATTTTCGCTAGCGGCGGCGATCGCCATGGCATCACGGTCAATGCCCACTAAATTCACATGATCTGCTGCTTGTAAAATCAGAGCGCTATGTCCGCCCCCACCCACAGTGCAATCGAGATAGACCCCATGGTTGACGATTTCTAAACCAGCGATCGTGGGTTCGGCAAGGACGGGAACATGATGGAACGGAGCAGTCATAGTTATTGATTTTCGGTTGGATCGCATTAAATCGCAGCTTTGGGGAGACTGCATAATTACCATGCTACCTTGTGACACCAATTCCTGAAAGTGTGATTACACTTTCAGGAATTGGTGTCATAGTCGCTTGCATCAGGACAAATTTAAAACCCAAGAAGCGAGTTGCGGCGCGAAGCGCCACAACTCGCTTCTTGGGTTTTGTGTTCTAACAAGAACGGCGGTATCTATAAGGAACAAACTCAGTAGGGGTTTTTAAAACTAAAAATGGCTCCGCCATTTTTAGTTTTGGGATGCGGCAATTCTGTAGTATCTTGATGGAGAATTGCCTGTCCATTCATCGAAATTTTGGATTCAGACCATCCCATGTCGAACTCGCCTAAAAACAAGCCAGCTAACAAATCAAAACAGTCAAATCTCCTGTCCATAGGGATTATTGCGGCGGTGATTGCGGCAGGAGCAGGTGGCGCTTTCTTTTACTTCAGTCAGCGATCGCAAGCAACTAAGGGGATTCTAGGCGCGGCGGCGGCAATTCCCCAAGGGGCGCAGGTGGTGATGGCATTTAATAGCAAGCCTGAACCTTGGAATAAATTAGCGCAGTTCGGCACACCCGCATCCCAAAAGCTGATCGGTGAAGGCATCACCAAATCACCTCTAAATTCTTTGTTAATTCAAAGTAAAACTGATTATGGACGTGATGTGCAGCCTTGGCTAGAAGGCTACATCATGACCGCCCTCGTTGCCAATCCTGCCCAACCTCAATCCCCCGCAGGAACTCTCGTAATTGCTCCCACCCGCGATCGCGGCAAGTCCGATGCTTTTTTGATCAAGTACCGTGATGCGCTGACCCAACAGGGAGCAAACTTTGTATCGAGACAGTACAAAGACGTGACTTATTATGAATCCGCTACCCGTGATCCTAACAACAGCGTTGTAACGGCGGACATCGGTGGTCAGTACGTGGCGATCGCCACTAGCGCTAACCTCATGCAACAGGCGATCGATACCTACAAAGGCAACAGCGTTTCCCTTGCCAAAAAGCCCATTTTCGCCAAGGTCTACGGCAATACTGCTCAATCAAAAATTGTCGAACCCTTAGTGCAAGTCTATCTTGATGGCGACGTAGCGCTAGAATTTATCGGCTCGCAAACCAATCTCAATCTCAATGACGCAGCGATCGCCCAGTCTCGCAATGAGCTAGATGCGATGACACTCACGGGCGGCACACAAAAAGAAGGGTTGCGCTTTGAGATTAATACCTACCTCAAAAATGAAAATCCTACCCCATTCCCCAATAGCCAACCCAAGGTATTGAGCTTCTTACCACAGGAAACCTTCCTGATGATTTCGGGTGTGAATCTTTACCAATCTTGGCAGTCCCTAACATCGCAGGCAAAGGGCAACGCCGCTTCCGCTCAGTTAATTGATCAAATCCGTAAAGGTGTCAAAGATAGCACCAAACTCGATCTTGATCAGGACATTCTCAAATGGATGAATGGAGAATTTACCCTCGCCGCAATTCCCAATAATCAAGGCAACCTAGCCAATGCAGGATTTGGTTTTGTGGCGATCGCCCAATCTAGCGACGCGAAGGCAGCAAAATCTGCCCTTGATAAAATTGATCAATTTGCGACAACTTCGTCAAGCGGACTCTTGCCCAAAGGCGTTACCCTCAAGCCTACCCAGATCGGTGACAAGTCCGTAATCAATTGGGCGGTCGGCAACACCAATATCGCCACCCGTGGTGAAATGGGCGAAGGCTTTGTCTTCTGGTCAATGGGAGATCTTGCCAGCACCTTCCTTCCTAAACCCACAAAAAACCTTGCCGAAAATCGTTCTTTCCAAATTTTCACCACTGACATTCCTAAAGAGAATGGAGGCTACTTCTATCTAAATATGACAACGGCGCTCTCCATCGCTGACCGTCTACTACCACCTGAGATCAAGTCTAATTCCAGTTTTACAGAAGTTCGTGCTATTCTCGAAGCCATCAACGGCATAGCTGTTACCTCCACCACCATCGACAATAAAACCAATCGCCTAGACTTCCTATTTACACTCAAACCCACACCCGGCAATTAGCAAGCTATAAAGTTCTGTATGCTACAATTCTTCTGTAGAATTTAATTTGCTTTTACGAAATCTATCAGCTATGTCTCAAGTCGAAATGGTTCTGAATATGCTACGCCCAGTCGTAGCCTCTATGTCTGTAAGTGAAAAATCAGACTTGCTCGCAAAAGTGACTCAGTTACTTGATTCTGGCGATAGTAAAACGGCTGCATCGGGACAGAGCCAAAGCAACAGTTTGAGTGGTATCAACTTTAGTGGTGGTAACAATAACGCCTTAAATTTTGCACCAGTGCAGAATCAGGGTGGCAATGTTGCCGTCACATCAAATTTCAATCAGAGTTATGTTTCCAATCCTGAAGTTAAGCAAGCATTAACGGATTTATCGGAACTCAAGGCAAGTATTGCTAATAGTTCTGAAGTCAATCCTATGCTAAAGGAACCAGCTAAGGCAGAAGTCGCAAAGTTGGAAGAAGAGTTGCAGAAACCCACACCCGATCCTAGTTTCATCGAAAAGACAATTTCCAATTTAAAAAAGGGACTAGAGGGCGTTTCATCTCTGGTAGAACCAACTGTCAAAGTAGTTTCTTTGATCGCCAAAATCTACGGAATTCCTGTTCCCTAAGAACTTAATTACAAATAGAAGTTGCCGCAAGCACGACGACTTCTATCCATTAGATGTACTTGGCGCAATATTTCTATAACACTTAATCCCATGACAGAAAGCAAGGGCGAATATAACGTTTCTCAGAGTCAAGAGAATGTGCTTCAGAATATCAATATTCAAGGTAGTAGCAATGTTATTACCTTTGCGCCCACTCAAAATACAGTCATTGAAACGCAGATTATTCAAATCTCTGTCCAAAAGGTAACTCAACAACCACTCATTAAGTCATCACCCTATAAAGGATTAAATCGCTTTAATGCTGCCGATCGCGATCGCTTTTATGGAAGAGATAAACTCATCAAAAGGCTGCTAGATGCTGTCAATGTCAGTGGTTTAATCTTAGTTACAGGCGCATCGGGAAGCGGTAAATCCTCAGTTATTCGCGCAGGCGTAATTCCTGAACTGAAGCAATCCCTATCCGATCAAGCTCTGAAAGATTTTATTTTTACCCCTAGCCAAGATCCTTTTGAATCTCTGTATCGCTGTTTATTAAATGAGGAAAAAGATTATCAATTTAGTGAAAGTGATGCTCAAATCGTTCTCCATAAAAAAGTAGATTCTTTACAGCAGTTAATCGATCGCCTTAAGGATAGTAATGAGCGCTGGCTCTGGTTTATTGATCAATTTGAAGAGATATTTACCAATTGTGGTGATGAAACGATTAGGCAAAATTTTATTGAGGCGATCGTTAAAATCGTTAAGTCAGGCAATGGCTCGATCCGCATTATTTTAGGAATGCGGGCTGACTTTTTGGAACAGTTTAGCTTCTATCCAGCATTGGGGACAATTCTCGACAAGGACAATATTCATCTGGTAACGGAAATGCACGCCGATGAACTACGTCAAGCGATCGAGCAACCCGCCGCCAAGCATGGGGTTGTATTTGAGACTGGGCTGGTAGAACAGATCATTCAGGATGTTCGTGGACAGCGCGGCTATCTACCATTGCTGCAATATAGCCTGAATTTATTATGGGAAACAGAATGTAAAACCCAAGGCGCAGATGGTCGTCCTATAATTGAAGACCGCACCCTCAACAGCGCCACTTATAATCAGTTAGAGGGAGTGCGCGGAGCTTTGCAAAGTCGCGTTGATAAACTCTATCGAAACTTATCTTCAGACGAGCGATCGCTTACTAAGCAAATCTTTTTGAAATTAGTGAATATTGTTGATACCGACGGTGGTAGTCGTCCCGTCAGTCGGCGGGCTAATCAGAGCGAATTTGCAGGTAAAGATTCAGAACAAAAACTTCTATCCAGTTTTGTCAAGGAAAATCTTTTAGTAAGTAGTACCGAATATCAAAGTGTCCAGAGCATGGACTTTAAAGGTACGGCGGGTAAAAAGCAATTTGCAACGGTGGAAATTGCCCATGAGGTGCTGCTAAGTTCTTGGGATGAGCTAAAGCGTTGGCTCGAAGAAGAAAAGGAAGCAATCATTCTTAAAAACTATCTCGCCGATGAAACTAATCGCTGGCAAAGAATCAGGCAAGAGCATAATCAGGTAAAAGCTAAGGCTGAACTGTTGAAGGGGACTAGACTTGAGCAGCTATTTACCCTTAGAGAAACTAAAGCCTTTGAAAAGCTTGGTGGACTCAGTAATTTAGAGAATGAATTTATTGATGCTAGTTTTGCTTGGAGTCAGCAACAGGAAGTACAGGTCAAACGCCGCCGCCAGATCGCGATCGGCGCTCTGTCTTCTTTCTTAGTTATTATCTCTGGATTAGCTCTAATTGCCCAAAAAAACGCCTACGAAGCGAATCAAGCCAATGTCAATCAAGGCTTTATTTCCAATAGTTACAAAATGACATCGCTGCTGTATGACAATCTCCAACTTGAAGCCTTAGTAGAAGCGGTTAAAACAGAATCGAGACTACAACAAGATCCCAATAATTCCCTTGCCTCTGCTGACACAAAAATGCGTGTCGCCTTGGCAGCACAGGAAGTAATTTATAACACTAAAGAGAGAAACCGTCTCATTGATCATAGTCGTGATGTTTCCGCAGTTGCCTACTCTCCCGATGGCAAGTACATCGGCACAGGCAGCTATGACACCACGATTAAACTTTGGGATATCAATGGCAAAAAGCTACATACTTTTATAGGACATAAAGATGTCGTGACTGGCGTTGCTTTCTCCAACGACAGCAAGTATATCGCCTCGGCTAGTATCGATCGCACTGTCAAAATTTGGGATCTCGAAACCAAAGCGGTTAAAAGCTTTGACTTTAGCGAAGGGATTAATAGCGTAGCCTTTTCTCCTGATGGAAAGACATTGGCAATCACTAGCGGCAAAGAGGTTTTCTTAATTGCCTTTAGCAATGGCGAGAAGTTACAAACCTTCAAAGGACATGGTGACGAAGTTGTGAGTGCAGTTTTTGCCGCCGATGGTAAGCAGTTGGCGACAGCTAGTAATGACAAGACCATCAAAATTTGGGACATTACCGCAAATTTCGATGGCAAAGAACGCCAAACTCTCAGAGGACATAGTGGTGAAGTGACAAGTGTTGCTTTTTCCCGCGATGGTAAGCAATTAGCGTCAGCTAGTGCAGACAACACGGTCAAGTTATGGAATATGGAAGGGAAAGAATTATCGACCCTCAAAGGTCACGGTGACAAAGTAACTGCGATCGCCTATGCCCCCGACGACCAGAGCCTAGCCTCCGCTAGCATTGATAAAACCGTAAAATTATGGAGTATAGAAGGGAAAGAATTACAAACCTTTAAAGGACATAGCGAAGTTGTCAGAAGTATTGCTTTTGCGATCGATGGCAAGAGTCTAGCTTCAGCGAGTGGCGATAAAACTGTCAAGATTTGGAACATTGATGGGATGCGAGTCCTTACTCTCAAAGGACATAGTAAAGGGATTAGAGACATTGCATTTTCGCCCGATAGCCAGAGAATTGTTTCCGCCAGTGCTGACAAGACTATGAAAATGTGGAGCAGTGATGGCAAAGAATTAAAAACCTTTTCTGGTCATGCTCAAGTGGTCAGGAGCGTAGCCTTTGCGCCTGACGGTCAGAAAATTGCTTCAGCTAGTTATGATGACACGATTAAAATTTGGGACATGGCAGGACAGGAGCTCCAAACAATCACTGGACATAGTAGTGTTGTCAATGCAGTTGTCTTTTCTCCCAATGGCAAATACTTGGCTTCAGCTAGTCTCGATATGACGGTAAAGTTATGGAATATCGAGGGCAAGGAAGTCCAATCTATTAGTGATAATATCGGCGAAACTCTTAATATTGCTTTTTCTCCCGACAGTAAGAAATTAGTTTTAGTTGGCACAGATAAAACCGTGAGAATTTGGGATATTGAATCGAAAACCTTAGAAGTTTTGGGACAACATACCGAACGGATCAATAGTGTCGCTTTCTCAAATGATGGCAAATATATTGCTTCGGCAAGCGCTGATAAAACTATCAAAATTTGGAGTAGTGACGGCAAAGAATTACGAACTCTCAAAGGACATAATGATGCGATCGCTACTGTTGCCTTTTCTGCTGACAGTCAGCAATTAGCCTCTGCTAGTGCCGATAAAGTCATCAAGGTTTGGAGCATTAACGGTAATGAAATATATACGCTTAGAGGTCATGATGAGGCGATTAGTAATGTTACCTTCGCAAACAATGGCAAGTACCTAGCTTCAGCTAGTAATGATGGCACAGTGATACTTTGGAATATTGACTCTAAGAGTCTCAAATCACTAGGCTGCAATTTGCTGCAAGACTATATTATCAGTCAGGCTAGTATAGGCAATGAAGATACAGCTAACGTGAGTAAAATATGCAAAGATAATATTAGTAAATAATTTTGGAATAGAAGTTTGTAACAGGCATTATTTCAATAAATTAACTTTGAATTAAATCTAAGGTTAACTTATTCAAAACAATCAACTAGTTAGTTTCTATATAATCATCAAGTAAATCATTATGAAAATTGCCCATCAGATCACTAAGTCTGTCGCCACAAAATTGATCCACAAAATCGCTAAAATCAGTTCACTCATCTTAATCGCAGTATTAGTGATTAGTTGTGAATCAAAAACTGCTCAAACTAATACTGCCCCAGCCATTGCGAATAGTAATACAACTACCAAAGAGCCATCTACGGATAAATCTAGCTCTCGTTCAGGAAAATTTGTCTCAGTTGCTTTTCCTGTCACTGGTCAAGTAAACATCTCCATTCAGGGAGATAAAACAATTTTAGAGCTTGACGAAAGTTTCAAAACTGCCCCAGGTCCTGATTTAAGAATTGTTTTCCATAAAGCTCCTGATCTTTCGAGCGTTGCGGCTCCCCCTGATTACGGCATTGATGAAGCTGACTACATTGTGATTGAGAAACTCAAAAGTAATAGTGGGAAGCAACGTTACGAAATCCCTAAAGAAACTAAGCTAGACAACTTTAAATCCGTTGCTATTTGGTGTGCCAAGATGAACAAGACCTATGGTTTTATCACCTTGTCACAAAGTTGAAATATAAAGAAATTTGGTTGAGATTTGATATTAAAGACTCTATTAAATTTCAATAGACGTATCTATAATGACAATCAATTTACAACACTATGAGCAGGAGATTGCAGTTATTTCTAAGCGATCGCTAAAAGCCTCAGAAGCAGGTATAAGGAGAGCCAAGAAGCGTTTTTCCCACAAGGGTTGGACGCAAGAGTACCTTGCGGAAGAGGTAGGTTTAAAAACACGGCAACCGATTTGGCGTTTTTTTGCAGGAAAACCCGTTGAGCGTTACACATTTTTTGAAATTTGTTCAAGATTAGAGTTAGATTGGAAAGAAATTGCAGTCATACCACCTTTAGAAGATGAAGAACCTGATACTGACGACAAACTCGCAATTACTAGCTCTGAGAACTTAGCAAATATCTCAGCAATCTCCAGTCCTCCTGTAGAAGTTGATAAACGTCACTATGGACTAAATGAGAGCAATCACTACTATTGCGCTCAGCGAGCTGCTGAGGTTCTAAGTAAAGATATCAAAGACCTGCGACTGATTACTTGTAATTTGGACAATGGTTGCTCCCTTGCTGCTATTCATAATGGTCAGATCATTGATACAGCTACAGGATTTACTCCTTTAGAAGGTTTGATGATTGACTATAGTTCTGGCTCAGTTGATACTGATGTCTTAAATGAGATGATGCGGCAGGATAATAAACCGAATGAGCCATCAAAACGGGTAAATAGTAAAGAATCTGATTTAGTTAAGACTTCTGGGAAATCTAACGAGCCAAAATCAGTAAGCTCAACGGTTGATACTGATAACTCTAGGGCAAAGCAAGCTTTAGATATTTACATACATCGATTACGGTCATGCCTTGGTTCGATGTTGATGAGTTTGGGGGGAATGGATGCGATTGTGTTTACATCAGAATTAAGCGAAAACGCAGAGATTGTTCGCGAGCTGATCTGTCAATCCTTAGGGTTTTTAGGCTTAAAACTTGACTTGGAGCAAAATCAAAACGATCCCATGGATTTAGATATTGCTACAACACATTCTAAAGTGCGCGTGTTAGTGATTAATACGCAAGAAAATTAAGCGATCGCAAATCCATAAATGACATGAGTTCAGATTATGGTAATTCTAAATAGGGCTTCGACACTTCAAACCTATTTAGAACTGCTATATATCGAACTCACGGCACATTACTGATGGAAGACTAGCGATCGCGGATTAATTGAGCAAGATCCATCAGTTCTCTTTCAGGCATACTGGCATAGACTGGTAAATACAGGACACTATTGATTAATTTAGTGGCGAACTTTGCGTTCTCATCCAGAGATTTGAGGCTAGTTGTCCCTGTAGTAGAGTCAAATCCTGATCTTCGCAAGCGTTCCATAATTATCTCTCGATTTTCCGTCAGCACCGCCACTAGCCAATAGGAATGCCTAAACGTATGGTTAGCAAAATCAATACTCAAAGTATCTGAATTATTTAATAACGCCAAAAAACTTTTAGCGACCTGTTCTCTCCGTTGATAATGGGCTGTATTCAGATGCTCTAGACGATATTGGAGCAGGCTGAGCATTGCTCTAGGGGGACGATAGCGCACTTGTTGCTGAATATCTCCCTGCTTAAAACCACGGGTTAGGGAACTGATAAATTTATTGACATCTATTTGAAAAATATTTAAAGAAGCAATTAGAAATCCAAAGGCTATGGGATGAGATAGAACTTTAAGGCAGAGATATTTTAGTAATCTTTGCACAAACCAGAATTCACTTTTCTCCGTGTAGGTTTTCTCGATCGCCATAATTTTTTGGGCAAGGCAACGATCTTTAACAAGAGTTACAGAACCGCCTAAAGCTGTACAGGACTTGATCGCCCCAAAGCTGAATAGATTAATATCAGCATCGGGATGTCCGATATATCGCAAACCATCAAAGGCTTGAGCGCAGTCTTCGACCAATAAAATATGATGCCGTTGGCAGATCTCGACATAGGGTTCTATCGGAGCGATCGCTCCAAATAGATGGGCAATCACAAAGATCCGACTCTGGCTGGAAATCGCAGTTTCCAAATTTGCCGCCGATGGCGCGAGGGTATCTAGGTCAATGTCCACTACCACAGGCACACAGTGATGCTGGCGAACAATCTCTTCCATATGTCCAATATTCATCGCACTCATGATGATTTCAGAACCCACAGGCAACTGTAATGCTTGCAGTAGCAGGTCAAAGGATGTCCGCACACTGAGAGTAATCAGAATCTCTTTGGAAGTATCCCAATAGGACTGAATTTGAGTAGTTAATTGCTCTCTAGTGGAAGACTGAAAACTATTCATTAGTCCCCACCATAGATCTGTGATCGCAATGTCTAGCTCAATCCTTGGATATACTTTCATCGCGATCGCTCCTCAAAAAATTTAAAAGAGTCAAAAAGCATCAACAAATTAAAAATCTGAGCGGGAAGAGTTCGTCGTAATGACACTAAAATATTAGAAAGCTTACTTATTTGGCAATATAGCAGTTCTAAATAAGTTTGAAGAGGCTTCGACTTCGCTCAGCCATCGGTATATGGTGGCTGAGCGAAGCGATGCACTGAGTGAGCTTGTCGAAGTGTCGAAGCCCTAGTTTTCTTATTTGAATTGTCTATACCAGTTGTGACATAGTCCCCCAGAAGATAAATGGCGGCGCATAGCGCCGCCATTTATCTTCTGGTTTTGGTTTGCGATAGACTAGATTAAGAATTGTTAACCAGTCAGATCCCGTGTTCACAGCCAAAACCCAAGATAACCGGAAGCCTAACCAAAAAATTATCGTTGTTGGCGCAGGGATTGGCGGCTTAACGGCGGCGGCTCTGTTAGCCAAACGGGGCTACGAGGTGGTTGTTTACGATCTGGCGATCGTGGCGGGAGGCTGTGCGTCTACCTTTAAGCGGCGTGGCTTTACCTTTGATGTGGGGGCGACACAGGTAGCGGGATTAGAGTCGGGGGGGATTCACGATCGCATTTTTAAAGAATTAGGGATCGATCCACCTGAAGCGACGGACTGTGATCCCGCCTGTGCCGTTTTTCTGCCCGATGAGCAAGCACCGATTAATGTCTGGCGCGATCGCCAAAAATGGCAAGCAGAACGCGAGCGACAATTTCCCGATAGCGCTCCCTTCTGGAGTTTCTTAGAAGATTTATTTTGGCGTAGTTGGCGCTTTCAAGGGCGTGACCCGATTTTGCCACCCCGCAATATTTGGGATGCTTGGCAATTGGTTAAGGCTTTGCGGATCGATACCCTCGCTACTGTTCCCTATACCTTTTCGACGGTGGGGGATGCGCTGCGGGGATTTGGATTAGACGGCGATCAGCGCTTGCGGACTTTCCTTGATCTGCAACTGAAGCTCTATTCACAGGTCAATGCCGAAGAGACGGCTCTGCTCTATGCGGCAACGGCGCTAGCGGTTTCCCAAACTCCCTTGGGACTATTCCATCTTCAGGGCAGTATGCAGACGCTAAGCGATCGCCTTGTGGCGAGTCTGGAACGGGATGGCGGCAAACTATTGATGCAGCACCAAGTTACGGCGATCGCTGATCAGGGCGATCGCAAGCAAGTTCAAGTTACAAATCTGCGTACAAAGGAAACTTACTGCGATAGCGCCGATCACATCGTCGCCAATGTCACTGTGAATAATTTTGTACAGCTTTTAGGCGAACAAATTCCTAAAGGCTATGCCCAGCGAGTTGCGAACTTGAAACCCGCTTCTGTGGCTTTTATGGTCTATCTAGGCGTAGACCGTGCCGCGATTCCCGCCGATTGCCCACCGCATTTACAGTTTTTAGAATCTGGTACTAATCCCCATTCTCTCTTTGTATCCGTCAGCAAAGAGGGTGACGGTCGCGCCCCTGAGGGCAAAGCCACAATCATCGCTTCAGAGTTTACCGATGCCGAGGTCTGGTACGGCGGCGAAGATTATCAAAGTCTCAAACAAAGATTTACTGATCGCGCGATCGCTCAGTTAAGCAAATATTTCCATCTCAACGCAGAGACAATCATTCATGTCGAGGCGGCGACACCACAAACCTTTGCCCGATATACAGGACGCGATCGCGGCATTGTCGGCGGCGTGGGTATGCGTGTTTCCACCTTTGCCCCCTTCGGATTTGCCAATCGCACCCCTCTCAAAAATATCTGGCTAGTCGGCGACTCCACCCACCCCGGAGAAGGAACCGCAGGGGTTAGCTATTCGGCGCTAACGGTGGTGCGACAGATCGAGCAGTCATAACGCTTTTTAGACTCCAAAGCTATCAAAGTTTAAACAGAGTGAAAGGCTTCGACTCCGCTCAGCCATCGGTATACGGTGGCTGAGCGGAGCGATGCACTGAGCTTGTCGAAGCGTCGAAGCCCTATTTTTTGATTTCTCTAGAGGGAAAACCTTTGCCAAGGCAGATCGCTTGTCCCCGTTAACAATAAATCTTTCGTAATCTGGGCGGTAATCGGAGCCATCATTACACCATTGCGATAATGTCCCGTCGCAATCAATATCTGCGGATGGTTTGGCACAAAGCCTAAAATTGGCGCTCTCACTCCTAAAGGACGCGGGCGATCGCCTGCCCATGTCTCAATCACCTCCGCATTGCCAAAAATCGGACACCAAGCGATCGCCTGATTTAATAACAACTCCACATTTGCCTGACGCGGTAACTGCTCATACTCAAACTCCACCGTTGCACCGAGCCAATAGCGATCATCTCCAAGCGGTACAACATTTGTATCTGAGCCATCGGCATTCTCGAAATGCACCACATGGGCGAGATTGAGATCAGGGACACGTAATAGCAACGCCTGACCACCGACGGGTTGCAGCAGATCTTGATCACGCTCCTTCAGTAAGGGCGCGAGTAAAGGGTTAGAACCAATACCCGCCGTGACCACAACGCGATCGTGATCTGCTAACAAATCCGTTACGGAGTGAATTGGTGCATTCCAATAAAACTGCACACCAGAATTTTGGGCGGCGGCGACTAGGGCATTTACTAGCTGTGAAGGATGCACCGCCCGATCGCAAGGACTAAATAATCCGCCTTGGGTCTGCCATTGGGGAAATTGTTGCGAAACTGTATCACGATCCAACCATTGCAACTCAAAGCCCTGTTCTTGACGAATCTCGATCAGCGATCGCGCCTTCACTTCGGCATCGGCAGACTGGTATAGATTTAAAATTCCTTGGCGGTTATATAGAATTTCCAAAGGGTTGGGGAGAGTGCCTCTCAATTCATCGATCAGGCGATCGTAGCGCCGCAAACTCTGCAATCGCAAAGTTACTAAGTCTCCCTTTGCCTTACTACTACAAGCCGCCATTAATACCCCCAGTGCTGCCCCCGTCGAACCTGTCGCAGGTTGCGATCTAGACTCAAACACGCTAACCTGCACATCAGTTTTATTAAGCTCATACGACAACATCGCCCCGATCGCACCACAACCAACGATCGCCACCCTCTGCATATCACCACGACTCCCTAAACTTATAAAAATTTCTATTTTCGCTACAAATTCCACTACAGCCCGTTGAGACTCAGTGTACTGTGAGAAAATTTTAGCAAGACTGACGAAACCAACCTTTCAAAAGCTTGCTTAGGTTTGAAGAAAGCCCAAAGCGCTGTATAAGTTTCCTTAGTAAATGTCTTTCCCTAAAAACCTGTGATTACGCTAAACCTGTTGCACCCCGTCGAGGCAATACCAATCCAAACATGGAAGTTTCATTTTGAAGCTGTAATTCGGATTGGGCGCTCTGGAGATAATAATGTGATCCTCTATAGCTCCGTTGTCTCGCGTTATCACGTCGAACTCCATCGCCATTCTGGTTATTGGGAAATTGTCAATATTGGCGCAAATGGTACATACATTAACGAAGTGCAAATTGACAAGCAACGGGTAAGCGATGGCGTAATTATTCGCCTCGCCACCACAGGTCCCAAATTACAAATTTTCCTAGGTAGTAGCAACGTAGATATGCCCACTGCCGCCTAATCGCTCACCGAAGTTGCTGAATTTTGTGAGTTTGCAAGACAAGCGATCGCTAGTGTCGTAATATTATAGACTTGGCATAAAATAACACTGACTAACAATCTCGCTAAACAGCCTCGCTAAGCAGCTAGTAAATGTTAGTAACAGTTGACAACTATATATTTCGATCTCTAGATCGCTCAGGATCTAGGCATACTCAAACTAGGCATATTTAATAATGAAGGTCACTCTAGAGAAGCTTCCCGCCAGTCAAATTGGTTTTGACATTCAAGTTGAAGGAGCAAAGTCTCAAGCAATATACGATCGCGTCGTCAAGGATTTATCCCGAACGATCCAAGTACCAGGTTTTCGCAAAGGTAAAGCTCCCACTCAATTAGTATTGAGACAGATCGGGACACAGCGCCTCAAAGCAAATGTTCTCGAAGAATTGCTAGAAAAAACCCTCAACGAAGCCCTTGAAGAAAACAAAGAAGTAAAAGATAAAGCAATAGGCGGATTTCAACTGCTTAGCGACATTGAAACCCTTGTGGCAGGATTCACCCCTGGACAAGAACTGTCCTTTAAAGCAGCGATCGATGTTGAGCCAGAAGTCACCCTTGCTAAGTCTCAGGGCTTCCAAGTTAAGGCTGAAGAAATTAAACCCGACCTCACTGAAGTCGATCGCACCCTTCGCGAATTTCAAGTCCGCAAATCGACCCTCGTCCCCGTAGAAGATCGGGCGATCGCCGAAAATGATGCCGTCACCATCGATCTGAAGGTATACGAACTAGAGACAGGCGACCTGATCGAAGACGCTGGCGAAGATGATTTTCAGGTAGATGTGGACGAAAAAGCATTTATTCCTGAAGTAATCAAAGCTCTGATCGGTGCAGAAATCGACCAAGTGATCGAAGTCGAGTCTACCTTCCCCGAAGGCTACTACCCCGAAGAACATGTCGGTAAAGCAATCAAGTACGTCATTACCGTCAAATCCATCAAAGGTAGAGAGCTACCCGCCCTTGACGACGAATTTGCCAGCTCCATCAGTGACAAAGAAACGATCACCGAATTGCGCGAACTACTCGAAAAGCGTGTCATCGACGAAGCCGAATCTAAAACCAAAGCTAACAAGGAAACTGCTGCCCTTGATGCCCTCACTGCCGAGCTAGAGGTTGATCTCCCCGCAACGCTGATTCAACAAGAACTAGACTTCTTAGTCAGACAGCAAGCAAGCTACCTGCAAGAGCGCATCGATCCTGAAATGGCAAAGCAACTCTTTACCAAGGAATTGGTAGAAGAAATGCGCCGCCTCAATCAACCTGAAGCAATCAAGCGCCTCAGACGCAAGGTTGCCCTCGATGAGATCGTCAGACAAGAAAACCTGACCGTCGATGAAGCAACTCTCAATGAAAGAGTCGCTGACGCTCTACAGGCTCTCAAGGGTCAGAATATCGATCCCGCCAAATTGAAGAACGTTATTCGCGAAGAAATCTTGACAGAAAATGCTTTGGAATGGCTGATTGAGCATTCTGAGATCGAATTAGTTGAGCAAGGCTCCCTTGCGCCAGAGGTAGAAACTCCAGAGGCGGCAGATGCCAGTGATGATGCTAGTGAAGCAGTCGTAACTGTCGATGCGACGGTAGCTGAATAGTCTTTACTAATTCCTAAAAGCCCCAAATAAAAAGCTGCGCTTCGCGCAGCTTTTTATTTGGGGCTTTGCTAGAGCAAAACTTGCTTTGCCCCAGATGAAAATCACGATGGGTAGTTTTTGAGTCATAATATCTTTCAAATGGCTATGGTCAAACTCAAGCAATACTTGAGATAATCTGTCAAAACTATGGTGAATTCAAAACGAATGTTCTCTATATCTAGTCAACTAAACAGCCCTGCGATCGCCTCTACCCAAAACCAAGTTGTACCGATGGTAGTCGAGCAATCAGGCAAAGGGGAGAGAGCATTTGACATTTTCTCGCGCCTACTACGGGAACGCATTGTTTTCTTAGGCTCGCAGGTCGATGACACCAGTGCTAACTTGATCATGTCGCAGCTTTTATTTTTAGAAGCCGAAGATCCTGAAAAAGACATTTATCTCTACATCAACTCCCCTGGTGGCTCGGTCTACGCAGGCATGGCAATACTCGACACCATGAACCATGTCCGCCCTGATGTCTGCACCATTTGCATGGGACTAGCTGCTAGTATGGGAGCATTCCTCCTAGCGGCAGGCGCTAAGGGCAAGCGGATGTCTTTGCCTAACTCCCGAATTATGATCCACCAGCCCCTCGGTGGCGCTCAAGGGCAGGCTGTAGATATCGAGATCCAAGCGCGGGAAATTTTGTATATTAAGCGATCACTTAATGAAATGTTAGCCGCCAACACGGGTAAACCAATTGAGCAGATCGAGGAAGATACGGAACGAGATTTCTTCATGTCTCCCGCAGAAGCTCAAGAATATGGTTTAATTGACCGCGTTCTCACTAATGCCAACAGCCCTCAGCCATCTGTCCTCTCCCTAGTTTAGCGAGATAGCTTATGCCCAGTAAATATGACTCTCATCTCAAATGTTCCTTCTGTGGTAAGTCACAGGAGCAGGTACGCAAGTTAATTGCAGGACCTGGAGTATACATTTGCGATGAGTGTGTGGATCTCTGTAATGAGATTCTTGATGAGGAGTTATTTAATAGCGCTCCACCTCAAACCTCCCAACGCAAAGATCCTGCACCTGAGAAGCGGAAAGCCAAAACTGCGGCAAATCTCAATCTCAATCAGATTCCCAAGCCCCGTGATATCAAGCGCTATCTCGATGAAAATGTGGTGGGACAGGATGAAGCCAAAAAAGTTTTGTCCGTCGCCGTATATAACCATTACAAGCGACTCAGTTTCATTGAGTCCGCCGCTAAAGGACAGTCGGAAGACGGCATCGAACTCCAAAAGTCCAACATTTTACTAATTGGTCCCACGGGTTGCGGCAAGACGTTACTTGCCCAGACCCTAGCCGAAATGTTAGACGTACCCTTTGCGGTTGCCGATGCCACCACCCTCACTGAAGCGGGCTATGTGGGTGAAGATGTCGAGAATATTTTACTGCGGCTATTGCAAGTTGCTGACCTAGATGTCGAAGAGGCACAGCGCGGCATCATTTACATCGATGAGATCGATAAAATTGCGCGCAAGAGTGAAAATACTTCAATTACCCGTGATGTTTCGGGGGAAGGGGTACAGCAAGCACTTCTAAAAATGCTAGAGGGGACGATCGCCAATGTCCCACCCCAAGGTGGACGTAAGCATCCTTACCAAGATTGCATTCAGATCGACACTAAAAACATTTTGTTTATCTGCGGTGGCGCGTTTGGGGGACTGGAGAAGTCAATCGAGCAGCGCATTGGCAAGAAGTCGATGGGCTTTGTGCAGCAGGGTGAGTCGATTCCCCGTGAAAAGCGGATGTCAGAAATCCTCAAGAATGTCCAACCCGATGATCTGGTCAAGTTTGGGATGATTCCTGAATTTATCGGACGTGTGCCTGTGACGGCTGTCCTCGATCCTTTGGATGAGAAAGCGTTAATGGCGATCTTGACAGAGCCTCGCAGTGCGCTTATTAAGCAATATCAAAAGCTTCTAAAAATGGACAATGTGCAGCTTGATTTTCAAGCCGATGCCATTCAAGCGATCGCCAAGGAAGCTTACCGCCGCAAAACGGGGGCAAGAGCCTTGCGCGGCATCGTTGAGCAGTTGATGCTAGACATGATGTATGAGTTGCCTTCGCGCAAAGATGTGACCAAATGTCTGATCACTCGTGAAATGGTGGAGCAACTCTCGACTGCGGAGATCTTGCAACATCCTGCATCTATGCCCAAGCCTGAATCGGCTTAATACTAAAACAAAGCAGCACTTCGCGCTGCTTTTATCAAAAAGAAAGGTCAGCGCTCAGCGCTGACCTTTTTAGTTTTAGAAGCTACAGGCTTCCGTAAGCCATGCAACTTCATCATCAGTGAGCATCGGCGATAGCTTCTCCACCACCTTGGCATAGTAATTTTCTAGCCATGCGATCTGTTGAGGATTGAGCTTAGAGCGATCGATTAACTTTTTGTCAAAGGGAATATAGGTTAGAGACTCAAACTCATACCAAGGTGTGGGATTAGCGACGGCTGCCCCTTGCTGCGGTGACTCCTTCACAAAGTAAAGATTTTCCAGACGAATCCCACCCCATTGCGGCTGGTAATACCCCGGCTCAATGCTATTGATTGTGCCAAGGTCGAGGGACTGATTCACCCGCTTACTGATGCCATTGGGACCTTCATGGACATTGAGAAATACGCCCACACCATGCCCAGTGCCATGTCCATAGTCCAGCCCACTCTGCCACAGTGAGGCACGGGCGATGCCATCGATCTGACTGCCCGTAGTCCCCTTGGGGAATCTTTGCATCGCGCAATTGATGTGGGATTTGAGGACTTCGGTATAGCGATCGCGTTGTTCAGGGGTGGGTGTACCAATGCTTAGCGATCGCGTGTCGTCAGTCGTACCACCGTAAAACTGTGAGCCTGAATCGAGCAAGAGTAAATCGCCATTTTTAAGCTTGCATTCAGGACTAGGGTTGCTGTAATGGACGATCGAACCATTCGCGCCTGCCCCTGCGATCGTCGGAAAGCTGAGATCATAAAAGCCTTCTTGTTTTTGATAAAGCCCTTCAATGTGATCGGCGACATCACGCTCACTAATGCTTTTGCCCGATCCCACTTCTGATTCGATCCATTTAATCGTCAGAGTTTTTGCCCAACTTGCTTTAAGGTTCGCCTGCTGCATTTGGGCGATTTCAACCGCATTTTTATGGGCTTTAAAGCTCTCAACAGGATGATCTCCTTCCACAATCTGAGCTTGCGCGTCCTTGAGTTGCAGATAAGTTCCTAGAGTGGTTTGGGCGATCGCTACTAAGACTTTGGCGGATTGTGCTTCGGTGAGCAGCGATCGCAGAGTGGGGATGTAATCTTCATAGGCACAGAGCTGGACTTGTCCTGCCAGAGATTCTTTAACAGCAACATCGATTCGAGCCAGATTGGTGAAGAGATAGGCTTGCTCATTGGTGACGATCGCATAGCTAATAAAAACGGGATTGCAAGCCACATCGCGCCCCCGCAGGTTGTAGAGCCATGCAATCTGATCAAGCTTGGTGACGGGTAAAATAGTAGCTTTTTTGCTAGCCATCGCCTTTCTGACCCGTTCTAATTTTTGGGCGAGGCTTTCACCTGTAAGGGATTCGGGCAAGGCAATCACGGGCTGATCACCAAAGGCAGGAATTAATTCTGATTCTGCCCAAGGACTTTGCGATCGCACGCGATCGACGAGGTTTTCCATCACTGGTACGATTTCCACACCATTCGCGCCTAGGCGTTCTTGAAAGCGGCGATATTGGGAAATGGTAATCGTGAAAGGATCAACACCTAGGCGCAGGGTGCGAGATTGCTTAGCCGCTTGCTGCCCCAATTCTTCAAGCACTTCTTCAACGGTTTGATGATCTTCTAATCCCACCTTACAAACTTTTTGCAGACTCGCATCGACTTCCATATCCGCTTGTTCGTAATAGCGCGAATCAACAAATACCCAAGCTTGATCCGTGCCGATCAAAAAATCTCCCGCCGAACCTGTAAAGCCACTGATCCACTGGCGGCGTTGTTTCGCTTCGGGCAGATATTCATTGAGGTGTTCATCCGCCGATGGCACAAAGTAGGCATCGAGTTGATATTCAGCAAGGTGCGATCGCAGAGCCGCAAATTTTTGAGCAGTTTTTTTTGTATTAAGAGCAGACTTAGCGACTTCTAGGGGTAGAGATTGCAGAAGAACCATGAAATTTTGATTGGGTAATAAATATGTCTATTGTATCAATGCTCAAAAATCTTGCCCCATCACAAAACAAGTTAGCCGTTACAAACCAAGAACCAGAATAAGGGTGGCGGCGCTCCGCGCCGCCACCCTTATTCTGGTTTTGCAGTAGGGGCAGTTCATGAATTGCCCCTACTGCAAAATCCCACAAAATGCTTTTGTCTGAGTCCCAACTTTTTTGAGTAACCCCCTTGACCTTATACCAAGGTATAAGGTCTAAGCTCTTAGCCATTGGATAAAATCATTGGATAAAACACAAGGATCGCTATGTTGCAAGTTGGCGAAGTTTCTCGCAAATTAGGACTTAATCCCCAAACCCTCTATTTCTATGAGCGCATCGGACTAATCCCTGCGCCCCATCGCACCGAGTCGGGTTATCGCCTATTTAGTCAGGAAGATGTCGATCGCTTGTCCTTCATTACCCATTCCAAAGCGATGGGGCTGAGCCTTGATGAAATCAAAGAGATCCTCACGGTCGAAGAGAGCAATGATTTAGCCTGTCAAACCGTCCATGACTGCCTCCTCCGAAGAGCTAGGGCGATCGAAGATACCATTCAACAACTGCAAACCCTGCGTGATCGCCTCTTACCACTCATCAATCACTGTCAGCAAAGCATCCAGTCACAATCTGGACAACCAGACTGTCAAAATTGCCATAGCTCCTGTGCGATTACCAATGATCCCAGTTACGAATTCCAGCAAGCCTGTAGCGCTTGGCAAGGAATCGCGCCCATCTCGACGGATCAATAACCATGACTAGACTATTTTCTGATATTCATTCCCCCAATAATTCCTCTAGTAATTCCCCTTCATCACCATCACTGAAATTAAGCTGGGGCGCGATCGCCTTTTTTAGCCTGATTCATGGTTTAGCCCTCTTAGCGCCTTGGTACTTTTCATGGTCAGCTTTGGCGATCATGGTAATCCTGCATTGGTTTTTAGGAAGTATTGGCATTTGTTTGGGCTATCACCGTCTCCTCAGCCATCGTAGTTTCCAAGTTCCGAAATGGTTAGAATATGCGATCGCCCTTGTCGGAGCGACAGCATTACAGGGCGGCGCAATCTTTTGGGTAGCAGGACATCGCTTACACCATGCCCATACTGAGGATATGCACCAAGATCCCTATTCCGCAAAGCGCGGCTTTTGGTGGAGTCATTTGCTCTGGATGATCTATCCCCATGAGGATTTCTTTAATCCTGAGAAATATCGCAAATATGCGCCCGAACTTGCCCGCGATCGCTTTTACCTCTGGCTAGACAAATATTATTTACTCTTACAAATTCCCCTAGGGTTAGGGCTGTACCTAAGCGGCGGCTGGTCTTGGGTGATCTGGGGAATGTGTGTCCGCGCCGTCCTGCTGTGGCATAGCACTTGGTTTATCAACTCCGTCACCCATATGTGGGGCTACCGCACCTTTGAGACTAATGACAATTCGCGCAATCTCTGGTGGGCAGCGATCGTCACCTATGGCGAAGGTTGGCACAATAATCATCACGCCTATCCCCATGTGGCAAAGGCTGGCTGGCGCTGGTGGGAAATCGATGTCACTTGGTGGGCAATCAAAGTCCTCCAACGGCTCGGCTTAGCGACAAAGGTGATCATGCCACCTGTCACAATCAAAGTCTAAAGGGATTTTGCAACATTTAAGCCGTACTTCGTATGGCTTAAATGTTGATACCTCACTCATTTTAAAACAAGGATAATTTCTTGGATTTAACCTTTAAATTAATAGCTAGATGTCATAAAAAGATAGAATAGGGAACACCAAAAAATAAGCAATCTAATTTCTCAATGGCAGTACCAGATTATCAAAGCCTCATGTTACCTCTGCTCAAGTATGCAGGAACTAATAATGGTGAGGTAACTACAAGTGAGGCAGTTGAGGTTCTAGCACAAGAATTAAACTTGTCAGAGGAAGACTTGAGAGAGATGCTACCTAGTGGCACTCAGTCAACCTTTGGTAATCGGGTCGGCTGGGCGGCAACACATATGAAAAAAGCTGGACTTCTAGAACCTACTCGCAGAGGATATTACCAAATTACAACCAGAGGGCGTGAACTTCTCACCAAGCAGCCCAAGGTCTTAAATGTCAAGTTCCTTGAAAAATATCCTGAATTTCTGGAATTTAAGAAACTAAAAGGCACAAGGGCGAGAAATGGCAAAGGCAATAATGAAAGCAAATTAATACCTGATATCTCGGTTGCGACTCCATCCGAAGCCTTAGAAGCCGCCTATGAAAACCTTCGGGATGAATTAGCGGATGAATTACTTGCCAAGCTTAAGGCAACCTCACCCGCATTTTTTGAGCGCGTAGTCGTGGAACTCTTGGTAAAATGGGCTATGGCGGCTCTCGCAGCGATGCGGGAAGGGCGATCGGCAAAAGTGGCGATGGCGGGATCGATGGCATTATCAAAGAAGATAAGCTTGGTCTTGATGTTGTGTATATTCAGGCAAAGCGTTGGGATAATACACCTGTAGGTAGACCTGATGTAATGCAATTTGCTGGCGCACTACAAGCCCAGAGAGCTAATAAAGGAATTTTTATTACTACATCCCGATTCACCGAAGAGGCAAGAAATTATGTATCTCAAATTGGCAGCAAGATTGTTTTGATCGATGGTGAACAGTTAACCAGTTTAATGATCGAAAATGACGTTGGCGTTTCAACGATATCCCTATATCCAGTTAAGAAGATAGACAGCGATTACTTTGATGAAAGCATCTAATCTTCAAAAAGTACCGCGCTACTTGCATCGTACGAATCGCTGTATTAGAAGAAGATACAATGTAAATCTATCGTCTTGCTGATGGCGAATATTAATAGGCTAAGCTCATGACACAGACATTATTAGTTGAGCATCATTTATCCGAACTGTACGATCGCGACTTTAATTTGTGGCTTGTCAATACCGCAGAATTACTACGCCAAGGCAGGCTTGCGGAGTTGGATGTGGTGAATCTATTAGAAGAAATTGAGACGATGGGTCGGAGTGAAAAATCAGCGCTCAAAAGCAACTTAGTTGTGGTGTTATGGCATTTATTAAAATGGAAATATCAGCCAGAAAAGCGCTCAACTAGTTGGGAATTAACCATTGCCGAACATCGCCGCCGTCTCCGTGATGCCTTTGAAGATAGCCCTAGCCTCAAGCGATATTTTGATCAATGTTTTGAGCAATGCTATCAAGATGCAAGGAGACAAGCCAAAATTGAAACAAAATTGGCGATCGCCTCATTTCCTGAAACTTCACCTTTTACCCCTGAACAATCCCTAGATCAAGATTTCTTGCCATAGACAAAAAAAGAGAAGGGCAGCGCAGGAACGCTGCCCTTCTCTTTAGACTTTAGCCATTACTTGCTCAATAACCGTACTTCTTGCCCATCTGTCAGCTTCGAGAATATCTTCTAGCTCTGGCTTAGAGATGCAATTGTGCCGATCGCAGACATTTTTAATCAGATCGGCAATCTGCACATAGCGCACCCGTTCTTGCAGGAATAGCTCCACCACTTGCTCGTTAGCAGCATTGAGAACGGCGGGCATCGTGCCACCCGCACGCCCTGCGGCATAGGCGAGATCCATACAGGGATATTTTTGATGATCGGGTTCTCTAAAGGTGAGCGTGCCACACTTGACCAGATCAAGGCGTTCCCATTGGGTGGGAATGCGATCGGGATAGGAGAGGGAATATAGCAACGGCAAACGCATATCAGGGATTCCCAATTGGGCGAGGACAGAGGTATCTTCCAATTCAATTAGGGAATGGATGATGCTCTGGGGATGGATCACGATGTCGATCTGGTCGTAATCCACACCAAAGAGGTAATGCGCTTCAATTACTTCTAAGCCCTTATTCATCAGCGTTGCGGAATCGATGGTGATTTTTTTACCCATTGCCCAGTTGGGATGCTTGAGGGCATCAGCGACGGTGACTGAGGCTAGCTCCTCCGTGGGGCGATCGCGAAAAGCACCACCCGAAGCCGTGAGAATAATCCGCCGCAAAGATCCATCGGGAATCCCTTGCAAACATTGGAAAATCGCCGAATGTTCGGAATCGGCGGGCAATAACTTCACACCATGCTTTTTGACCAATGGCACGACCACTTCACCACCTGCAATTAGTGTCTCTTTATTTGCCAAAGCAATATTTTTCCCCGCCTTAATCGCCGCGATCGTGGGCAACAGTCCTGCACAGCCGACGATACCCGTTACCACTGCCTCGGAGTCACCATAGGCGGCGGCGGTCTCCACGCCTTCGGCTCCCGCTAGTAAGATCGGTTGTTTCTCTAGATCCGCGATCGCTTCTTTAAGTTCTGCCAGTTTTGAAGCATTAGCGATCGCCACAATCTCAGGCTGAAACTGCCGAATCTGCTTAGCAAAAAGCTCGATATTTCCCCCTGCGGTCATGCCCACTATCTGAAAGCGATCGGGATATTCCGCCACAATATCTAGGGTCTGTGTACCAATGGAGCCAGTGGAGCCGAGCAGGGTGATCCGTTTCATAGGGGGATATTATGCGATATTAAAAAAGTTTTTCTCAAGAATTTAGTGTAAACCCCTAAGCACCTCCCTAATACCAAAACAGAAAATGGCTATGCCATTTTCTGTTTTGCAAAACCTTACTGGGTTTGACATTGTGCCAAATTCGATTGCAATGATTTAGAGGGACAGCACTTTGTGCTGCCCCTCTAAATTATCCTGTGATTACATCACCTGAAACTTAGGATTATTTTTGAGGGAAGTCGCATCAAAAGATTGCGCCCAAGCGAGAAATTTATCATTGGCAACTTCACTTTTAGGATCTACCAGCAGGGCTAGGTAGTTGCCATATTGCTTAATCACGATCGCGGTGTAATCTTTGCCATAGATCACCGCATAGGTAAAGGCATCCACAGGCAATGAGGCAGCGATTAAAGACTTGAGTCCTAGGGCTTGGAAGATTGGCTGTACCCAGATAATGCTCTTACTACCATCAACGAGGGTGTAGTACTCCTTGGGCAGTCCACTCAAATCAAAGGTGGCAGCGCCAAGAGTAATCGTTTCAAAAGATGCTGTGTCTGACACTGTCATAGATAACTTGAAAGTTTGCTTAACTGACGAATGCTCAATATTTCATGATAGTTCTACTATAACCACAGGGTCTCTCAATCTTGTTATGAGAACATTTGCTGTGATATTCCTTAGATAGACGCTTGCCGAAGTAACGTAAGTTCCCTTAGAGCGAATTATCAATGGTAATTGTTAATTAAGTAATTACTAAATGACCACTAAGTAATATTTAAGCATTGTTCATGAGTAGTATTTAAACTTTGATAGGGCGATCGCTTCAACCGCTATCCTGCCTATCTATGCAAATCCGCGCAATTGTGATCACAATTGCGTAAATTAATCCCACATCATTTTTAGCCATTTGCGTCGTGCGAAGCGCGATGCAAATGGCGATATCGAACTCACGTTGAATTAAAAACCCAGCAAGGGTTTTTATAGTAATTCCAAATAAATTCAAGAGGCTTCTACTTCGCTCAGCCATCGTATATTGCTGGCTGAGCGAAGTAGAAGCCCTGTTTTTCTTATTTGAATTATCTATAAATTCTAAAAATGGCTATGCCATTTTTAGATTTGGTATTAATTACTTATTCGTCAAGATTTTCTTCGAGTTCCGCAATTCTCTTTTCTAATTTACGAACTGTGCGGAGTAACTCAGGCAGTTGCCGCTCAGCGATAACGATACGCTTCCAGTCCTTTTCAGGAACGACGGGATAGCCCATCAGTGTCACACCCGCAGGCACATCGCTGGGAATGCCAGATTTTGCGCCAATGATTGCGCCATCGCCGATGGTGATGTGATTGGCGGCTCCCACTTGTCCCGCCATGATCACATGATGACCGAGGGTGACACCACCCGCTAGCCCCACCTGTGAGGCAAGGACAGAATGCGCTCCCACGGCTACTCCGTGACCGATCTGCACGAAATTATCTAATTTTGCACCTTGATGAATAATAGTTACGCCCACGGCAGGACGGTCAACGGCACAGGAACAGCCTAGTTCCACATTGTCTTCGATCACCACATGACCAATTTGTGGCACTTTGTACCATGTGCCGTCGGGAGCCAGTTCAAAGCCAAAGCCATCGCCGCCTAGAACAGTGCTGGGATGGAAGATACAATTTGCGCCGATCACCGTGCGATCGCCGATCACACAATTAGCGTGAATCGTTGTATTCGCGCCAATTTCGACATCGTTGTAAATGGTGACATGGGGATAAATGGTGACGTTATCGCCAATCTTGACGCGATCGCTAATCACTACATAGGGAGCGATCGCCACATTTGCACCTAGCTGCACATCTTCGCCAAGGATGGCGGTGGGGTGGATACCCTTAGGAGCAACGGTCGGCGGCTGAAACTTTTCGAGAACCTTGGCAAAGAGGATGCGTGGATTAGCGGTGCGGATGCAGGGTAAGGGCGATGGCGTTTTCAGATCGAGAATAACGGCGCTGGCTTGGGTATCCTTGAGACGGGCAACAAATTTTGATGAAGATACAAAGGAAATTTCTCCCGCCTTTGCCTTATCGATCGCGGCGACTCCCGTAATGATCGGATCATCACCATCGGAGTCAAACTGACAGTCGGGCAGCACCTTCGCGAAGTCGGCAGCTAGCTCAGAGAGCTTAAAACTAATTTGTGACATGATCTTCTAATTTCAGTGCGGGGATAGTGGCGAATTTATTATATATAGCTGCCACCAGTCTAAAACCCAGATAAGAAAAGGCTACGAAAACTTCGACAAGCTCAGTGCATCGCTCCGCTCAGCCATCGCTATACGGTGGCTGAGCGAAGTCGAAGCCTCTTTTCGCTATAATCACCAACCCCAAGTGCCGACTTCGCCCTTAAAAGGTCCCACAATATCGGAAGTGATCCAACCACCATAAAAATCTCCCGATTGCGGTGTGATCAGCTCATCATTGACATAGCAAGCATCCATGCGACTGCCATAAAAGCTAAGGCAGTCTTGGATTTCGACAAAGTTAGGCGTGGGTTCGACATAGCGCCATGCGGCACTAGGAATAAGCCGATCGCCTGTGGGAGTAGCGATCGCCACATCGTAATAGATACTTACGCCCTTCCATTCGCACCGACTCCGCCGCGAAGTTTCGATCAGATATACCATCTGAATGTCAGCGATGGGGATGTAGTAGCAGGGAGGATGACTGGTTTCCAGTACGCGCTTAGCGCGAGTGGTATCCGCTAACACGATGTCTTGGCAAATCACCCGAATATGTTTGTCGGTATCTTCTAAAATCGCAGGACGAGGATAGTCCCACACCGATTCTTGTCCTACCTGTGGCTCAATTCTCTGAGGCTGCATACCGAAATCCTGCGTGTTGATAAAAGTTGGGACGAAACCAATTACGATAGTAGCGCCCTGCTTCCGTACCGCAGGTAATCCATGAACCACCTGCCATCATTTGATGTTTGTCGTCAAAGTAGGGCGCGGAATAGTTGCTGTAGAGAGGATGGGGCTGATAGCCATCTAGGGGTGTAAGGTGATCACCGAGCCATTCCCAGACATTGCCGCGCAAGTCGTACAGCCCTGAAGGACTCGCTGCCATCTCACCAACGCAACTGGGCGAGGCAAATTGCAGTTCGAGATTAGCGGTTGAATTTGGAGAGCAAAGAGCAGATTCGGGCGCATTACCATAGGTGGCGAGATGCCATTCCGCTTCGGTCATCAACCGATATTCTTGACCTTTCCAGCGACAATAGGCGATCGCTTCGTAATAGTTCACTTCCACAGGGTAATGCAGAGGCATCTCGATTTCTTCAAAAACGGTGCGATAGCGATAACCCATTGGCGTTGAAGGATCGAGAATCCAAAATTTAGGATGGTTAAGCTGTTGCTGCTGTTGCCATGTTGCCGCCGCCCCTTGCCAATAATCGGGGTTAGCGTAACCGCCAGCGTTAACAAATTCCCTAAATTCGGCATTGGTAACTAGATATTGACTAGCATAAAAATCCGCCACGGGGACAAGGCGGTCGCCATATTCGATATCCCAACCGTAGGTGGATGAGTTTTTAGGTTTACCAAGCTTGACCTGACCACCCTCAACTAACCGCATCGTATTAGCCAAATTACTAGCTCTAGTCTCCGTCGGCGCATAGTGCCAATCATCGGGGAGATGCAGTTGCGCGGCGGGTAACTGCCGAATTAGCATCGATGAGGTTTCGATATGAATGTATTGATGCTCGATCGCCATCATCAACGCCCAGAGGGGATGCTCTGGATGGATTGGCAAAGCGATCGCCATACTATTAATTAATTCACAAATCACATCATGCACATCTTGGCGATATTGCCAAACCTCCTCCACCTTCGCCTCCCGTAGATGGGCAAAGGCACTAGCGATGTCATCGGGTCGCTCAGGATCAACGCCAATTTCAAAAAGAATTTCAAAATAGTCATTAACTCGATGTTTGATCAAGCCAACGCTGACTAACTTATTGATGTAAAAAGCGGCGGAATGTCCCAGATAAAAAATCAAGAGATTGCGAAGCGGATCGGGATTAGTATAAAAACTTGCAGGCTCAATGAGGCTGTGCATTAAGCTATCTTCAATCTGCCATGCTTTGAGAAAGTAAGTCAGGATATCTTGGCGATCGCAGTTATGTAAATTAGGAGGTTTGATGGTATTTGGGATCATAGATTTGCGACATAGTTCTCTAGCATAAACCCTGCATTAAATTTGGCAAAGGATTAACCCAAACCACTGTTGAGGATCTGTCCAAATTTTGAGGGTTTGTAAACCCTGCGATCGCAATTGGGCTTGCAATGCCTCTAGGTCAAATTTGCGCGAAATCTCCGTAAGAATGCGCTCACCTGCGGCAAATTGCACCTGCAAGTCGAGGATTTCTAAGGAAACTTGATGGGGCGATCGCGCATGCAGATACATTTCGATCTGATGAGCTTGTTCATTATAAATTGCCTGATGCTCAAATAAATTTAGGTCAAAATTGCCTTGAAATCGCCAATTCAAATGGGAAAGCATATTCAAATTAAATGCCGCTGTCACGCCCTGAGCGTCATTGTAGGCAGCTTCGAGAATGGGCTTCGGCTTTTGCAAATCTACGCCCAGCAGGAAATAATCACCTTTGGTAAGCGCGTGGGCAACTTTACCCAAAAACTGATCGGATTCCTGTTGATTAAAGTTACCAATCGAACTACCCAAAAAGAAAATCATGCGCGATCGCTGATGATTTTTGCCCAGATATAACAAAGCTTCTTCGTAAGTACCGATTAAGCCTTCAACACTCAAATCAGCATATCTTTGTTGCAGATGAAAGACGCTAGTTTTGAGAATGCCACCACTCACATCGATGGGGATATACCTAAAGGGATCGGTAACAGCACTAAGGGCAGAAGCAGCAACTTTTTGATAAGCAGCTAGTAAGTAGTGGGTTTTGGTGGAGCTACCACTGCCCAACTCAACTAGTTCACAACATCCTGTAATCGCGGCGATCGCATCAGCATATTCTTGTAAAATCCTTGCCTCGGTGCGGGTGGGATAGTACTCAGGCAGATCGCAAATCTGCTCAAACAACTCCGATCCATGATCGTCATAAAAATACTTAGCAGGCAAAGTTTTAGCGGCTTGGGTTAAGCCTTGAACCACATCATGACCATCCTTCTCGATTACTTGATGTGGCTCTGAATTATGCTGATGCAGAACTTTTAAATGCTGGTTTAAATGCTTAATAGTCATACTCGAAGTTTTATCTAAATCTTTATCTAAATTTTGATCTGGAAGCTATGGGCAAATCAGGCAGCACATAAAAACCATGCTTAGAGTGACGGCGCAAAGCGCCGTCACTCTAAGCATGGTTTTTGGATTTGTCCTAACATAAATAGCTAACATGTATCAGTTTTTGTCTGGGCTTTACATGGGTTGAATACGCATAAGATCTATCTTTTGGATGTTGTTACTCCACTGGGGGCGGGTTCAACCTTGCCATTACCCATGTTACATAAGTACCCACAGGACTCCATAGTAAATACGGCACTAATAACCATCCCGCCAACACAGAGACTTGCCAAACCTGTACCGTCAGCACTAATCCTAAAATAAAGCCCACAGCACCGATCGCTGCTCCTGCCCTGACATTGCGGAGACGGGTCATTAACGGTGTGTACGCCAAGACAGCAATCTCCACGATCGCATAGCCTGTGATCAATATCCCTAACTGTGGCGGTTGCAATTGCCACAGCACCGTCGCCGAAGTAATGCCACAGATAAAAATGCTAATCCAAATTACAGGAATCGCCTTCTCAAAGGTGAGCCAACGGGGACGGCGCAACTGCATAAACCATCGGTAGTCACTAGGAAATAGCTTGTTAAGGGCTAAGCCAATCACAAAACAACCAGTGGCGATCGCCAACCAAGCCAAGACCATAATTAACTCCGATCAGTGGTACATCGATCTAGACATTCTATGGACTGGTTACCCTGAGCTTGTAAAGATTGCAGCGCTTGCAAGCGTTGCTGACGTTCGGCAATGACAGTTTGCAAGTCATTACGTCCTGTCAACCAGAGACGATAATCTGCCCACACTTCATAGACAGTTTCCGCCAACCATCCAAATACAGGTAGCTTAGTAATGGCATAGATCCAGCCGATGCCGAGGGTGTCATAGGTTTGTCGAAATACTTCTACACCTTGAATAATCTCACCATTGGGTAAAATCGCATGGATACGTCCCATCGCCGTTTCAAAGCTAATATCAGCATTATCTGTGGAGTCATAATCATCGGCGGCGATATCCACCAGCTTGATCAAACCGCGATCGCGATCCTTGCGTTGGAGGAAGTTAACTTCGCGAACACATAGGGGACAAGCACCGTCGTATAGCAACTTGATTTTCCATTGATTGGGGGTATTTGCTTGTGAAGTTTGTGAAGTCAACATTATGAAGCCACTACTATGGGGTTAATCATGATCATTTTTTCGCTGATTTGGCACTAGGTTTTATCCCAACCTATGCACCGATCAACTAATGAGAAGTGGGGGCGAACCGCCTATTTCATCCTAACAAACCAACTAGCAAACCAACTAATTAACGTCAGCTTGACGAAGGCTATAAGTGGTAAAAATTGCAAGGCAATTTTTACCACTTATAGCCATGTGTGCCGCACGAAGTGCGGCACACATGGCTATATCGAACTCATGTTATTTAACAAGTGTAAGAATAGTGATACATCCAACTATGCCTGAGCCTACCAGCAACCTTACTTCCTACTTGTATAATATTCGCAATATCTGTTCGCACCATAATGTAAGCTTTTCTATCCTCTTGCGTATACTATAGCTAGACTAACTGCTGAGAGTCAGTGCCAAGCGCTGTGATAAAGACTTTCAAAATAGATTTTTCCCCTAGGGTGGTTAAAAGGTGACCAAGTCGTGCCAGCAAATGTGATCGATTTCCCTCAATCAACCGTACTTGTTGTTGACGACGATCCTGATACTCGCCATGAAGTTACATCTGCATTGGTGAAGCAGGGCTATGTAGTCAAGATAGCATCTGACAGCAATGAGGCATTGCTGTGCGTATCCCGCTACAAACCTGATTTAATCCTACTGGATTTATCTTTATCTCTACCTAAAAACGACGGCTATGAGGTCTGTCGGATTCTGAAGGCAAATACGGAGACTGAAGATATTCCCATTATCTTCACCAGCAATAAAGATAGTATCCAAGAAAAGTTGCAAGCTTTTGCTGTTGGTGCTGCCGACTACATAGCTAAACCTTTGCAACTGAGCGAATTGTTTGCGCGTGTGCATTTACATCTAGCGCTAAGGCATTTGCAGATCAACCTTGCTCAAAAAAATCATGAGTTATCACAGGCAGTTTTTGAGCAAGTAGAAATGTTGAGAAACTTACAGCGCACCAGCCTGTTACTCAATGCCCAAAAGGAAGCAGCGATCGATGGAATTTTTGCGGTGGATGAACAAGGGCGCGTTGCTAGCTTTAATCACCGTTTTTGTGAGATGTGGGATATTTCCCCCGATTTATTTACCAATGATGAAGATGAGTTTCGCAATGGTTGTCCTTTAAGTACATATCTTCTTAAGTCCGACCTCCCTGAAGCCCTCGCCAGCCTTTTGGAATCTACCTATGATGAGCCTGATGTGGTTAGACGGGGGGAGATGAGCCACGGCGATCGCACCTTTGACTATTACACCAGTCCCGTTAGCTCTGATCAGAATAAGTTTTTTGGCTTAATCTGGTACTTCCGAGATATCACTGATAAAAAGCAAGCGGAATTGCGCCAGTTACAACTTCTCGAAGAATTGCGGAAGGCAAAAGAAGAGGCAGAGCAAGCCGTTAATACTAAAGCTGCTTTTTTGGCAACAATGAGCCATGAAATCCGTACACCGATTAATGGGGTCATTGGCATGACCCAACTGTTGGCGCAGACCAAAGTTGATCCCGAGCAGGAAAGATATGTCCGCACGATCCAAGTCAGTGGCGAAATGCTGCTGTCGGTGATTAACGATATTCTTGATTTCTCAAAGATAGAATCTGGCAAATTGGAATTAGAAAACGCGCCCCTAGATGTGCGATCGCTCATCTACGATATTTACGATGTCCAGATTAGCAAAGCCAAGGAAAAGAAGCTTCAGTTTGAAGTCAATATGCCTGAAAATGTGCCGCCCTTCATTATTGGGGATGTCACCCGCCTCAGACAGATTCTTCTCAATCTTGTATCCAATGCAATCAAGTTTACAGATCACGGCTCAGTCCAAATCAATGTAAATTTAGTAACCGCAGAAGCACCCAAGGGCGATCGCCCTTTTCAACTGTTATTTTCAGTTACAGATACGGGGATTGGGATCAGTACAGAACAGATCCAGCGATTGTTTCAGCCCTTTGCTCAGGCGACTGTCTCCACTTCGCGCAAGTATGGTGGTACAGGTTTAGGCTTAGTAATCTGCAAAAAATTAGTGGAAACCATGGGAGGGCTTATTCATGTTGATAGTACTCCCGATCAAGGTTCTACCTTTTCCTTTACGATTACTACCCAAGTCGCGCATCCTCCCCATGATTATGGAACCACGCATTCTCTTCCCAGACCTGAAAACTCTCCCGAAAGACTAGGCGATCGCTTACCCCTCAAAATCTTGATCGCTGAAGATAACTTGATCAATCAAGAACTAGCAATGGCGATGTTAATTAAGATGGGCTACCAGCCTGATGTAGTAGACAATGGCTTAGCCGTCTTAGAAACAGTACAGATCAATCACTACGATCTGCTCTTTCTCGATGTGCAGATGCCTGAAATGGATGGTCTAGAGACGGCGACCTATCTAGTTAATCAATGGGACGAGTTACAAACTGGCTATGAGCGTCCCACGATCATTGCGATGACCGCTAGTGCGATGCAAGGCGATCGCGAAATGTGTTTGCGGGCGGGGATGGATGATTACATCAGTAAGCCAATTATGATGAATTCACTCCAGCGCACCATTGAGAAATGGGGGTTGGGTAGTCAGCATGAAGAACTACACAACGAAGAAGTTGACAAAAATCCTCCTTCAGTAATTGATCAAGAGGCAATTAAAAATCTAGAGTTAATTAACCCCAGATTGATTGGGCGGATGGTACATCTATTTACTGAGGAAGAAGCTCCAGCTCTATTAGAGGGGTTACGTAGAGCGGTCATGGAAAACAATCTTAAGGAAGTAAGTTATACAGCCCACACATTGAAGGGAAGTAGCAATATTTTAGGAGCAAAGCTATTGGGGAAACTCTGTATGGAAGCAGAACTTAAGGGTAAAAGAGGGGAAAGCGCAGGCTTAACGGAACTTTTAACTCAAATTGAACAACAGTATAAAACAGCTTGTACAGAGCTATCACAACTACTCTAAGGCATTCTCTATGGGCAATGTTTACCCATACATCTAATCGATATATCTAATCAGTAACGATCTACTTATACTTCTACAATTCATGCTTTCTATTCAACATCTTTCCTATCATCCACCTGCGACACCTGAAGCAATTCTTTCGGATATCTCTTTTCAACTGCAAGATCGGCAGTTAGGCTTGATGGTTGGTCCCAGTGGCTCAGGAAAAAGCACCTTGCTAGAGATTTTAGCGGGTTTTGTGGATTGGTCACAGGGGAGTATTTATTGGAAGTCCCAAGAGCTTACCCCTGATCATTTACAACAAATTTGTGGTCTTGTTTTCCAATTTCCTGAGCGCCATTTCTGTGGCAGCACTATTCTTGAAGAATTAAGGCTTGGACATATTGATTTAGATGGCGATCGCATTCAAGCTGCCCTTAATGCCGTCGGGCTAAGCCACCTCAGTTCTAGCAACTCGCCGCAGTCCCTTAGTGGAGGACAGCAGAGACGTTTAGCCCTAGCTGTGCAGTTAATCCGTCAACCAAGTCTGCTATTGCTGGATGAACCCACGGCGGGTCTAGATTGGTCAATGCGTAAGCAAATTTTGGGTATTCTCCAAGAATTAAAAAAAGATTGGACAATTTTGGTCGTGACCCATGAGCCTGAGGAGCTAAGCTATCTAGCGGATCAAACATGGACGATCGCTCACGGCAAGGTCGTTTCTTAATCTCCCCAAAAGCTATTGGCTTTGGGGTTTCTATGTCCTGACAAGACTAACGACAGCTATAAATTAAGATTGCAGTCTGTACCAACCATTAAAGTTTGCTATACACTATTGGCAAATAGTAACTAAGAACTGAACTATGACTTTCACAACAGAATTGCCTAACGTAGAAGCAGAGTCTAGTTTGTCAACACCCGCCAATCATGTTGTGCAAACCATCCAGACTGTCATTGCCAGTATGGATGCCGATAACTCTGCCCTCGAAAATCAAACCATTGACACTTGGAAGTTTCAGTATGGCACTGTGGAAGTGGTTGTGAATATTACAGGAACTGAACCCAACGACACATTTACCGTATTCTCGACGGTGCTATCTGCACCTTTTAAAGATGAAGCAAAACTAACCCGTTGGCTTTTGGAAAAAAATGCCACCGATACCTTTGAAGCCAGATATGCGCTTCAGAATGACCAAGTTTTAGTATTGTCTTCTCGCTCAGTAGAGGATCTATCCCCAGGGGAGATTTCACGCATCATTACCATTGTGGCGGCGATCGCTGATGAAAATGATGAATTCCTCAAAGAAAACTTTAGTGCCTAAGGTAATCATTTTTAGCAAGCTTTAATAGCTAGTAAATCCTGCTAATTTCCACTAATTTTTCGCTAATTTATTGAATTGACTAGACAAGGGGCTTCAGCCCCTTGTTTGCTATTGTCTTGAATAATGAGTGAATCAACTTTTCACAGCGATCGCCATGTTTGGCAGATTCTTCCCTATATGCAAGCTGCTGCCCAAACGCAAATGGCACTGGACAATCTGCTACTAGATTGCCATGCTCAAAATCCTGATTTCCCGTCAATTATCAGATTTTATAGCTGGCAACCTGCCGCCATCTCCCTTGGGTTTCATCAGAAGCAATATCCCGATCGCTGGCAAGAAATTATCCATCAAAACAGTCTTGAGCTAGTGCGTCGCCCCAGTGGGGGCAGGGCAGTCCTACACAAGGGCGATCTAACCTACGCCGTGATCACCAGTACCAATATTCAAGGCAAAGAGCGATCGCACCGCGAAGTCTATGAATATATTTGCGAATTTCTAGTCCAAGGTCTGGCAGATCTAAACATTGCCTTGAGCTACGGTCAAGCAGGACGTGGTTATATTCATAATCCCAGTTGCTTTTCTACCGCCACTAATGCGGACTTAGTAATTGCGGATGGACGCAAACTGATTGGTAGCGCCCAGTTGTATCGTCATGGCTCTGTCCTTCAGCATGGTTCGATCGCGATCGCCCCCGATCATCAACTTCTCACTCATCTATTTCAAACAGAAGTACCGATCGTGGGCTATCAAGAACTAGCACCAAGTTATCGAAACTATCAGCAAACAGTCACCACGCTCATCGACTCTTTATCTGAGGCGGCGCGACAACACTTTCGATCGCAATTTTTTTAATTCGGGATCTGTTAGCTCTCGCCATTGCCCGACGGCGAGATCGGTTAACTCTAAACCTGCGATCGCCACTCTAATCAATCGCAAAGTTGGGAATCCCACCGCCGCCGTCATCTTCCGAACCTGACGATTTTTGCCTTCACTAAGAGTTAGCTCCAGCCAAGCCGTTGGTATCTGAGCGCGAAATCGAATCGGCGGATCGCGCGGTGGCACATTGGGCGGTGGAGACATGAGGCGTACTTGTGCGGGGCGGGTCTGATAACCCTGAATATTCACACCATCGCGCAACTGTTGCAAAGCTGACTCCGTTGGCTCTCTCTCCACCTGTACCCAATAGGTGCGTAAATGTCCAAACTGCGGATCAATCAAGCGATGTTTAAATTGACCATCATTAGTTAAGAGCAGTAACCCCTCGCTATCAAAGTCTAACCGCCCCACCGAATAAACATCGGGCAAGTCTATATATTGCTTCAAGGTGGGACGTGGTGGCTCTCGGTCATCGGTAAACTGACAGAGGACACCATAGGGCTTATGAAACAAAATATATTGGCGATCGCGAGTAGGTAGCATCAGAAAATGTTGATCAGCATTGATTCAGTCTATATAGTAATTCCAAATAAATTCAAGAGGCTTCGACTTCGCTCAGCCATCGTATATTGCTGGCTGAGCGAAGCGATGCACTGAGCTTGTCAAAGCGTCGAAGCCCTATTTTTTCTTATTTGAATTGTCTATATATCATCAAATAAATTGAGGAAGTTCGCACCTTTGGTACGAACTTCCTCAATTTATTTGATAAAGCCCAAAAAAGAGGGGCGGCGCTTTGCGCCGCCCCTCTTTTTTGGGCTTTAACGCTGGGGAGTGCCAAATACCTGTACCCAATAATGGGTGTATTCAGATCTAGGCGAACTAGCATATCCAAATCCAATTTCCGTAAAGTTACGATTGAGGATATTCGCACGATGTCCTGAACTATTCATCCATTGCCGAATTGTCCCGTCGGCAGTAGCGCGACCTGCGGCAATATTTTCACCAAGAAAAGAATACTGATAGGCAACCAAATTAACACGGGATGACATGCTAGAGCCATTTTTGCCCGTATGATTGAAGTAATTATTCTGAGACATGTCAACCGCATGGGATTGGGCGGCTTTGCTCAGTTTTGACGAGAGCTTCAGCGCAGGAAGTCCTACTTTTTGTCTTTCTATATTAGTTAGTCTCAATAGTTCCGACTCTACGCTACCGCGTCCCATCATTTGACTGATCTTAACGCGCCTTGATGGCAAAGACTGCGATGGGTTACTGGATGATTGAGCTAGGTCTGATGCGATCGCTGGACTTACACCAAGGGCAATTGCAGATAGAATCGGGATACTAATCAAAAAGGCTAATTTCATAAAGACCACCCCAAAAATAGTCTAGAAAACTGGAAACTGAGTACACAATTCTATAGACTCAGCGTTTTTGCAAGAGTTCCATATGGTTTAAGATAGTGTGTAAGATTATAGAACGAACTATGAGCTTTTTAAACCATGCAAGTCCGTGAAAATAATTAAGTAACTCAGAACCAATGACAAACCAAGATTATAAACCAATTGGTTGTGCTGAATGCCTAAAGGGGGGTGGTTTAGGGTTTGATTTTACAATGGCATTCCAACCAATAGTTAATATCACGACTAAGAAGATATTTGCTCAGGAAGCTTTAGTTAGAGGCATCCATAATGAGCCTGCAAAAAACATATTAGATCGAATTAATTTCGATAATATTTATCGTTTTGATCAAGCTTGTCGAGTTAAGGCTGTACAGCTAGCATCTAATCTAAAAATAGATTCCTTTGTAAGTATTAACTTCTTGCCAAATGCTGTTTACAATCCCGAACTTTGTATTCGTACTACTATTGAAGCCGCAGAAACCTATGGCTTTCCTGTCAATAAGATCATCTTTGAGATCACTGAAGGTGAAAAAATCACTGATCAAGCGCATCTACTGGCGATCATCAAATATTATCGAAATAAGGGCTTTCTAACTGCGATCGATGATTTTGGTGCAGGCTATTCAGGGCTAAACCTGCTGGCGGATATCCAAACTGATTTGGTCAAGCTAGATATGGGACTAATTCGATCTATTGATCAGAACAAGAGCCGCCAAGCTATTGTTAAAGGAATTGTCCAAGTTTGTAAAGATCTAAATACAAAAATAATTGCAGAAGGTGTGGAAACCTATGAAGAATTGACAGTATTAGAGTCTTTGGGTATCGAACTGTTTCAAGGTTTTTACTTTGCAAAACCTGCTTTTCAAAGTTTAGCAAACTTAGAGAATCTATATACTTAGCTAGTAGAAATGTGAAAAGCTGACCACAGCAAGGCTAAAGAATTAAATAGTTGGCGATCGCTTATTCAGATTGAAGGAACGTAACTAATTAAAATTGTTACTTTTTCAAGGGTTACTTTGTTGATACTAAACTATTAGTGCTAATTTTATTTTTATTAAGTAAAACAATATTTGCCTATGTTTTACCTATATAAATATTGCAAGCATATATAAAATTATTCATTTCTAATTAATAAATCTAAAATTATAATCTCTATTTTTTTAAATTAAGAATCTCGATTCGGGTATTAAGGGAATCAAATATATGGCTTTATATCGGTTGATCTATGTCAGTCAAGCTGCAACGAGCTTGGAATATCCTGATTTGATGAATATAATGCAAAAATCAGAAAAGAATAATCGATCTGCGGGCGTTACAGGAATGCTCAGTTTTGGTGATTCTATGTTTTTGCAGATCCTAGAAGGTAGTCGGCGGGTGGTAAGTCAGACCTACAACCGCATTCTGCTTGATAAACGACACTTTAACGCTGAGTTGATTGACTTTTCGGAAATTGAATATCGAGAGTTCAGCGCTTGGTCAATGAAGGTTGTTCAGATTGATCAAAGAGAGGAGGTAAGAGATCTAATACTTAAGCACTCTAATTCTTCAACATTTGCCCCTGTATCCATGACTGGTAGGCAAAGCCTTAACTTTTTAAAGGAATTAATGAAGCTCTATGAGAGTATTTCTGTTTTCAATACCGAATCCTAAAATCGTAGAAATCCTAGATATATAGCTGTAGCCATTCTTGTTAACGTGAGTTCGACAAAAGCTCAAAATGATGTAAATCGCAGAGCGATTTACATCATTTTGAGCTTTTTGCAACGCTCGAAGTGCGTTGCAAACGGCTATATTGAACTAATATTTCTTTACTTTTGTAGCTTTAGGAAGGCGACATCTCACTCCATGTATAGATGACGATCGCTACGAGTCAACCTAGTGTGTAAGGTCTATAGCTTCACATAGACAGTAGAATTCAAGTATTATTCATGATTCATCAGTTAGCGATTCGCTTAGGTGTTTCGTGTGTGCTGCTTGCCACCTTACCCCTCGCCACCGACGAACTGGTTAAGTATACGCAAGCTCCCCATATTTTTTCAGGGATTGGCGCGATCGCTTCTTGTATAGGAGCCTGTGTTCCTGTACTAACCATGTTTCGCAATAGCGATTAGATATTTTAGCTCCAGCGCCCAACCACGATACGGATTGTGCCATCTTCGAGAATTTCTTGTTGCTCGATCGCAAAGCCTTGATTACTTGCACTTTGCACAACTAATTTTGCAGCATATTGCTGGTTCACCTCCGCGACAAAAGCAGGTATATCCATTGCCACACCCCACATATCTGCGATCAATTCATAGCGATCGCCCATTTTCCGAAATCCTAAATCATAATCATTGGGCATGGGGATCACATAGTCCGCATTAACCTGATTGCCCTGATAGCCTCGGACTATGGCGTTCTCATGCACAGGATAGCCTAGCTCCTTTAGGGTTTGTTGGAGCAAGTCCCCATTTTTGATTTCAACAGCGATCGTGGTGAAGTGGGACATATTTTTTGGAGATTAGCTTTTGGAGATCAGCTTTGGGCTTTTTACTGGTTGGAGATTTATGACTATAGATACAAATGCTAACAGCTAATCCTTAACAGCTAATCCTTAAATTTCAGAAGAGTTAATATCCCTTTGATTGGAAAACTTCCGTAGTTCTTGGAGTAACTGCTTATCGCTAGAAGCAGTCCTTGCACCTGAGTCGGCTGCCCATTGTTTGAGAGATTGGATCTGAGGGGAAGCGATCGCTGCTAGTGGGACAGTTTCTTCGATCGCTCTGATGATGTCCTCAGTGGTAAAGTCTTGGCGATTGCCGCTAGTCCCATGACCAAAGGCATGGTGAATGCCGTCAATGATCACTTGTTCAATTTCGGCTCCACTAAAGTTATTGGTATGCCGAGCCAGCAGAGGTAAGTCAAACTCACGCAAACGACTGGGGCGCAATTTTTGTAGATGTACTTTAAAAATTTCGTGGCGCTCTAGTTCCGTTGGCAGGTTTAAGAAAAATATTTCATCAAATCTTCCCTTCCTCAATAGCTCCGCAGGTAAAATCTGGACATTATTTGCTGTCGCCACAATAAATACAGGGGCTGTTTTTTCCTGCATCCATGTAATCAATGTGCCGAAAATACGCCGACTTGTACCTGAATCCCCATCTACTGATCCTGCCACTCCGATATTCCCAAAGGCTTTATCAATTTCATCAATCCAAAGAATACAGGGCGCGGTAGCCTCAGCGAGTTGGATCATCTGGCGCATTCGGCTCTCGCTTTCGCCGACATAGCTGCCAAATAGCCGACCAATGTCGAGACGCAATAACGGTAAACGCCATTCATGGGCGATCGTTTTCGCAGATAGAGACTTGCCTGTGCCTTGGATGCCAACTAACAAGACTCCTTTGGGGGTAGGAATGCCATAGCGTTTGGCTTCTTCGGTAAAGGCATCGCGGCGGATGCGTACCCATTGCTTGAGGTTGTCCAAACCTCCCAAATGCTTCAGGGATTGATTGGCGGTAAAAAATTCGAGAATTCCTGTCTGGCGGATTGCCTGTTGCTTTTCGGCTAAAACGGCATCAATGTCAGAGTCATTTACTTCCTCTTTGGCGGCGATCGCCTTGGCTAATACTCTCTGAATTCTCGTCCGACTCAGACCTTGGCAAGCCTTGACCAGTTGTTCCCAAGCAAGACTAGATAGCTTAAGTTGTGGTGCGGCAACTTTTTGTCTGATCAAATAGCTAATTTCGGCGATCGTGGGCAATGGGAAATCAATAGTTGTGACTTCCTCTGTAAGCTCGGCAGGAATTTCGAGGGCATGGCTAATCAAAACAATCGTGCGGCGATCGCGTTTAAGATCACGGGCTAAATTTTTTAACTCACGAATGATCGGAATATGGCGATCGTGGTGCGGATATTTCAGAATTGGATGCAGATCTCGTAATACATAAATGATGTTGTCACTATCTGGGTTGGTGCGATCCCGTTGCGCGATCCTAGCCAAAGCTTCTGTTATGGAGCCTTGAGCGCTATGGTTATCACTCCATCCTTGGGCTATATCCCAAAACAAAATCTGGCGAGGAGGCTGGGATTGTAGAGCTACCTCAATCAAAATATATTCAACTGGTTCCTCTTCTGCCGTAACCACGTAAAGCAAAGAATATTTAGCACGCAAAAGCAAGTCAAATTGGGCGATCTGAGCTTGGTAGATATTGTTTTTGTAGATAGAAGATAGAGGATGGATCGGCAATGGGGCAGACATGAACGCAATATAGGGCAATCATAAATTCTGGATCAGAGATGCAATGGCGTAACCATTGCATCTCTAATATGGCTAGGCTGTCACTAACTCTGGGGCTTCGAGTTTAGCTAGGCGCTCAGTTAACAAATCCTCTAGGGCAACAAGGGCTTTAGAAAAACCTTTGATCCCTTCATCGAGTTTTTCTGATGCCATGCGATCGCTCTGGTGCATCGTCTCAAAGGTTTCTTTGTCCATAGAGATTTTAGCGATATCCGATTGAGAGGCGATCGCAGGATCGAGCTTGCGGATCAACTCACCTTGCGTATGGTGCAACTCATCAAGCAACGCAGGAGAAATCGTCAACAAGTCACAGCCTGCTAACTCCACAATCTCGCCCATGTTGCGGAAACTTGCTCCCATGATTTCGGTCTTATAGCCGAACTTTTTGTAGTAATTATAAATACGGGCAACGGACAATACCCCGGGGTCTTCGGCAGCAGGATAGCTATCGCGCCCCGTATCTTTTTTGTACCAGTCGAGAATCCGTCCCACGAAGGGCGAAATTAATTTCACCCCTGCTTCGGCACAGGCGATCGCTTGGTGTAATCCAAATAGCAATGTCAAGTTGCAATGGATTCCTTCTTTCTCTAGGGCTTCTGCCGCCTTAATCCCTTCCCATGTCGCCGCAATTTTGATCAAGATGCGATCGCGCGAAATACCGTGGGACTCATACTCGGATATCAAGAAATGCGCTTTTTCGATAGTGGCTTGGGTGTCGTAGGACAGCCTTGCATCGACCTCCGTGGAGACTCGCCCGGGAATAATCAGCAAAATCCGCATCCCAAAAGCCACAGCTAAGCGATCGAATGCCAAAGAAACGACTTGCTTCGCAGGCGTATCTTTCCCTAATTCCTGTCTCGCTTCAAGCAGAGTCCCATCGACAATCTCCTGATATTGGGGCATTTGGGCGGCGGCGGTAATTAGGGAGGGGTTAGTGGTCGCGTCTTGGGGTTTCACGGACTCGATCGCATGGATGTCTCCAGTGTCAGCAACCACCACCGTCATCTCGCGCAGTTGATCTAAAAAACTTTTAGGCAAATCATTAGGCATAACATCCTCCATAGCACCAGTCATACATAACTGGCTAGGTTTGCCCTCCTATCATAACCTCAACAAAATTTCCTCTTTATAGCCTTCATAGTAATTACAAGATCAGTACAAATCGCTATTGAGCTAATTTTTATGAATTTTTGTTAAGCGAAGTGTAAAAGTTATTTATTTTTTGGATGTGGATAATCTGCTTTAACTTATCTCAGCGCAAAGCTTTGAGCAAACTGCTGCCATTCTAAACAATTGTTACAAACTTTCGGGCGAGTCACAAACCTAAATCTATAATTACGTCTATCGAGGCGCAGATGCTCTTGTAAAGCTGCTCTTATCTCATTTATAGATTCTGCCCTATGAGAGATCTCGCCTAAATCGTTTAATCTACTTTGTCTTAACAGTCTGAGAGAGGAAAATTTACATGACAATGACTCCTCAAAAGCCAGACACAGAGGTAAAGGTATCGGTTGATCGTGACGTAGTACCTACTTCCTTTGAGAAGTGGGGACAACCTGGTCACTTCGATCGCACCTTAAAGAAGGGACCAAAGACAACCACATGGATTTGGGATCTTCATGCCAATGTGCATGACTTTGACAGTTTCACAACCGAAGAAGATACAGCTCGTAAGATCTTCTCTGCTCACTTTGGGCATCTCGGTATTATCTTTATTTGGCTCAGTGGTATGTATTACCACGGCGCAAAGTTCTCGAACTACACTGGTTGGCTCGCCGATCCAGTCAATATCAAACCCAGCGCCCAAGTGGTCTGGAATGTTGTCGGTCAAGATATCTTGAATGGCGATGTTGGCGGCGGATTCCAAGGTATTCAAATTACTTCTGGTTTGTTCCACCTGTGGAGAGCATCTGGTATCACCACCGAGTATCAACTCCTCTGCACCGCAATTGGCGGTTTGGTGATGGCAGGTTTGATGTTCTTCGCTGGTTGGTTCCACTACCACAAGGCTGCTCCTAAACTTGAGTGGTTTAAGAATGTTGAATCGATGATGAACCACCACTTGGCTGGTTTGCTCGGTTTGGGTTCTCTCTCTTGGGCTGGTCACCAGATCCACGTATCGATTCCTATCAACTACTACCTTGATAAGGGCGTACCTGCAAATCAGATTCCTCTCCCCCATGAGTTCATCACCAACCCTCAATTGATGGCGGACATCTTCCCTAGCTTTGCTCAGGGTGTAACACCTTTCTTCACTTTGAACTGGGGTGCTTACGCAGATTTCTTGACCTTTAAGGGTGGCTTGAATCCTCAAACTGGATCTCTTTGGCTAACTGACCAAGCTCACCATCACCTTGCGATCGCCACACTTTTCATCATCGCTGGACATATGTACCGCACCAACTGGGGTATCGGTCACAGCATGAAGGAAATCCTTGAAGCTCACAAGGGACCTCTAACTGGTGAAGGTCACAAGGGTCTGTACGAAATTTTGACCTCTTCTTGGCACGCTCAGCTAGCGGTTAACCTAGCTTTGATGGGTTCTTTGAGCATCATCGTCGCTCAGCATATGTACGCGATGCCTGCTTACCCCTACATTGCTACCGATTACGCAACTCAAGTTTCCCTATTCACACATCACATGTGGATTGGTGGCTTCTTGATCTGTGGTGCGGCTGCTCACGCGGGTATTTTCATGGTTCGCGATTACGATCCTGCTAAGAATGTAAACAACTTGCTTGATCGGATGTTGCGTCACCGCGATGCGATCATCTCTCACCTCAACTGGGTCTGTATCTTCCTTGGCTTCCACAGCTTTGGTCTTTATATCCACAACGACACCATGCGTGCATTGGGTCGTCCTCAAGATATGTTCTCCGACACCGCAATTCAGTTGAAGCCCGTCTTCGCTAACTGGATTCAAGGTATGCATGCTGCTGCTGCTGGTACAACCGCTCCTTACGCAACCTCTAGCGTTAGCCCCATCTTTGGTGGCGATACTATTG
>CAVVRZ010000013.1:0-33306 GCA_963750795.1 uncultured cyanobacterium | reverse complement strand
CAGGCTCCCATGCGCCTTTGATAAATTGAATGATCGCCACTTTGTAACCATGTCCTAGCGATCGCAAGACCATACCTAGGGCTGCCGTCGTTTTACCTTTACCATCCCCTGTATTGACGATGATCAATCCCTTTTCGAGATTGCGCTCAGCGATACGTTGATGTTGCACCTCTTGGCGGCGCTGCATCTTGGAGCGATGTTGTTCGGCGGTTAGTTCGGGCATAGTATTTATTCTTAAGTACTTTGGTATTTTTGTAAATTTGAGCTTAATTAAGCAGAATGTCTATCTCTCGATACTGGTATATTTAGCCTGAACGCTACAACCATCTCGTATGTTTAAGAAAATCTTCTCCTTTGGTTTGCTTGCATTTGTGCCGATTTCAGTAGTGGGGCATCTATTAGGATGGAATTCTACGCTGGTATTTGTGACTTCGGCGATCGCCATTCTGCCCCTTGCAGGTTGGCTCAGCACTGCCACCGAAGAAATTTCCGTGGTTCTAGGACCTTCGTGGGGAGGCTTGCTCAATGCCACCTTTGGTAATGCGACGGAGTTAATTATTGCGATCGTGGCACTGAATGCGGGCTTTACAGGCGTAGTTAAGGCAAGCATCACGGGTTCGATTATTGGCAACCTATTACTGGTCATGGGACTGTCCATGTTTTTGGGTGGACTTCGCTACAAAGAGCAAGAATTTCAGCCAACGATGGCAAGACTAAATGCTTCAGTAATGAACTTAGCAGTGGTGGCGATCCTGTTACCCACAGCCGCAAATTTTACATCGGTGGGTATTGGTGAAGAAATTTTGCAAAAGCTATCGATCGCCACAGCAGTCGTCTTGATCGTGGTTTACTGCCTGACATTGTTGTTTTCCATGAAAACCCATGCCTATCTCTACGATGTGGGCAAATCTGAGGCTGACACCCTCGAAGAAGAAACTGGGCATCCACAGGAAATCAATCTAAAACTGTGGATTTCTGTATTATTGGGAGTGACTCTATTGGTGGCGCTAGAATCAGAGCTATTGGTCGGAACCCTTGAAGAAGCGACTGCCCAGCTTGGTCTAACGGAATTATTTACGGGCGTAATCTTGCTCCCAATCATCGGGAATGCTGCCGAACATACCACAGCGATTACGGTTGCCATGAAAAATAAAATGGAGCTATCGGTATCTGTGGCGGTGGGTTCGAGTATGCAGATTGCGCTGTTTGTTGCACCTTTGCTAGTAATTATTGGCTGGTTTCTCGGTCAACCAATGGATTTAAACTTTAATCCCTTTGAGTTAGTGGCGGTGGCAGTAGCAGTTCTGATCGCCAATTCCATCAGTTCCGATGGGCGCTCTAACTGGCTAGAAGGATCGCTATTGGTGGCAACCTATGCGATTTTAGGCTTTGCCTTTTACTTCCAACCTGTTTCTTAAAGCCCAAAATCCAGAAGTGGCGCTTCGCGCCACTTCTGGATTTTGGAGATTTAGCCAAAGGCTCGCAGCGCGAGCCTTTGGCTTTTTGAGATTTACAGGATGGGAATGATGTAATTTTTTACTTTGCCTTGGGGTGTTTCGACGCGCACATTAACCTTGAGATTAGTGGTAGCAGGAAACTCGATCGCAAAGGAACCATTTCGATCTAAAAATTGCGCTCTCCCATCAACAGTAACCACATTGACAGGATTAGTTTTGGCGCTTAGGAAAATAGAGCGTGTAAAACCCGAAGTATTGCGTGTGACTGTATATTGCAAATTGGGATTATTGGCGATCGCCACAGGAGGCAGAGGTGGATTACCGACGATAGTTAGATTCTCAAAACCACCTCTGACCAATTCTGTCCGACCTTGGGCGGAGCTAGCAACCTTACCACTGTAAGTGGAGACCACCATATTACCGCTCGGTTTAGCAAGCACCGCAAAGTCTGTGCCACGCACACCACTGACTCCCGCAGGAGTTTGGATATTCAATTGAGAGCTGCGATTGGTAAACTTCCGAATCTGTAACCTTGCTTTGCCTCTGGATATCAGTAGATTGGTGACTCTACCCTGACTAGCGGTGACTCGAAAAGAATTGATGCGTATAGTTGAATTTTCGGAAAGATAGATAGTACCTACGGCTGTATCAATTTTTAACTGCGCGGTACTATTTTTGCCTGTGGCTATTTCATCGGAGGTAAACTGCAAGCGATCGCCTACTTTGGCAGGACGAGAGGCGTAGTTGTAGAGATTGCGATAGGTGACATTGCCTGAGACTTTTTCCACAAGCAACCATTGATCGGTTAGAACTTGGATCCCTTTTTGGGCTTGCGACTCTAGCTGATGTTGAGCGATTCTTTGGGGGATGAAATTAATGCCTAGATTATCAACTAACACAGCTAAGGTTGTTAGTAAAAGTAGGTTGAGGAGCTTTTTGGGTAAATGTTGGCTGTGCGGCATTTATAAAACACAAAAATAAAAAATGACCCGATAACTGATATTTTTTATGTTACAGCTTTTGGGTAACAGCCTTGGCAGTGGCGATCGTATTCCCCGAATTGGCTAAGAAATTACGGAGGCGACGGGAAATAATTTCACGGCTGCCCATTCTTCTGCCGATTTCTTTTTCCAATGCGCCTACGGGGGTGAGGTTTTGGGGAGCGCGAGGATCGCGGGTCGGATGCGAAGCATATTGCGGAATTAGGTACGTCGTCTGATCGGCGATCGCTTTGGCGCGATCAAGGGGGACAGAGCCATCGAGGTCAATGCGGATAATCCCATGCAGATCGTGGTATCCCAATTGTTTATAGTTCAAGTCCTCACTGCCCGATCGCAAATACCAACTCATATTCGAGCCATTAGAATGGGAAATTCTGAAAATTGGTGTGCGTTCTCCCACCTTTAGCGATCGCAAGACTCTAGCATGATCCCCCTTCAGGTACGCTTTACCCATCGTTTTTACATAGCCAATCGTATCGTAGGGAGTTTCGTAAACCTGATACAACAGAGGTCCATCGCGTACAATCAAAGTATTTGCAGGGACTACATCGGGATTGGCGGACAGACGATTAGTGAGGCGCACTTCTTCATCAAGCATTGTGCGCTGTACGATCTGCGAAGGCGTGTCAGGTTCATTTTGGCTGTAGGGTTGGCAGGGCGAATATTGCAGATCACCACGCCCACTGACGGGACAAGGCACAATCGTTACAGGAGCCGCCAAATTATCGCCTACGGCGATAATCCGTTTTACTTCTGGGGAGATACATTTGGCACGGCTAATTAATCTATTGACCAAGACTGCGCCCACGCCAATCGTTGCGAATGCCCCGTAGACAATATCATCGTGGTCATTTCTGCCTAGAAATCTGGCATCAAGGCGCAAGCGTCCATCCACAAAGAGAATTTGATCGGGCAGTGTGGGCGCGATCGCGGCACGGATCGGTTGCCATTCACCACTGCCTAGTTCCACATCCGTAGTGATCTTGTCGCTAGCGGCGATCTCTTCAGGGGTGATGCTGACGGGCGCATCGTAGCCAATACTCCAAGGCTCTAAACGAATACTGTATTCATTCCAAAAGTTTTCCATGTTGCTAGTCTTTTAACTCTAAGCGCTCAATATTCCACAATGCACCTGTAACTCCTGTACTACCAGCGAGGCTGAGGGGTTCGACATTTTTGACGCGATCGCGAACTGCCACTAAGTATAGGGGTATTGTCAAATGGATGAGCGGTAACTGCTCCTGTACCAACTGTTGATATTCCGCATAGATCGCCTTGCGCTTAGTATCGTCTAGCTCCTGAGCGCCTTGAATCATTAGAGAATGGATTTGTTTTTCCCAATCGCTAACCTCACGTCCGGGGAAGGGTGGTTGATCGCCAACGGGACCTTTATTAAACATATGGGAATCACCATCGGGAGCCCAGAGATTAATCGCACTATTTGGCTCTGCACCGCCTGTAAAGCCAAGGATCGTAAGATCCCATTCCTTAGAGTTATCTAATTTATCGGTAATAATCCGAAAATCAACGGGATTAAAATCCACCTGCATTCCCACCTGTTCGAGATCGTTCTTAATCTGCGCTCCGAGAGCCACTCGCGCCCCCGCAGGAGCCATCAGCGTAAAGCGGACAGGGTTATTATCGGCATCTAGCAACTTCTGTTCAGAATTGTATTTGTACCCCGCTTTGATCAGCATCTGTTTCGCTTTTTCAGGGTTGTAATCATAGACCTTTAGACCATCTTCGGGGGAGAGATAGAAGGGACTAGGAATTGAGATTGGCGAATTCTGGGTCTGAGCTAGACCACGGGCAATATTCGTAATGATCGCTTCGCGGTTGATCGCATGGGCAAAGGCACGGCGGAAGATCACATCATTAAACCATTTGGATTTAATCGGATCGACAAAGGGTTTATTGGTCTTGGGATCGCGTCCTTTGTTGAGGTTGAACATCACAAAAGACTGTCCTGTGGCGGGACCTGCATTATAGATTTTGTAGCCATCGCGTTTCTCAAAGCGTTTTAGCAGTTGAAAATCTTCGCCCCGCAAGCGATACATATCCAACTCCTTAGAGCGAAATCGTAGCAGGGCAGTATCGGGCGATTCGACGATCTGCATGACGATCTGCGGGATCATGGGTAGAGGTTTGCGCCAATAGTAGGGATTGGGTTTGTAGATGATGCGCTGTGAAGGTCGGTATTCTTGGATCAGGTAGGGACCACTGCCCACCAGTTGTTCGACGGGAGTTGTCAGCGTCCAAGTTTCTAAGAACTTTAGTTTTTTGGCATCGCCTGTGCCTTCTTCGACGAGGGTTGGCTCAAATATATGTTTCGGTAAAATACCAATGCCGCCAAGGGTTCTCAAGGCTGGAGCGAAGGGTTCACTTAGCGAAAAAGCGATGCGGCGATCGCCTAGTTTTTGGATTATGGGTAGGGTTTGGGACTGTCCGATCCGCAAGACATCGCGGAGTCCTGTGGGGATGCGCTCATCAAAGATCAGCTTTTGGTAAGTGAAGAGGACATCATCGACGGTGAGGGGCTGACCGTCTGACCATTGCAGATCAGGACGCAGGGTGAAGATCAGTTGCTTACCATCCTGTTGAAATTCCCACTTTTCAGCTAGTTCTGGCTCTACCTCATTGTTTGCAGGATTGACAGTGATCATGCCGTTAAGCAGAAAACCTGTGGCAATGCCGCTATAGGCATCGCCAATCAGGAGAGGATTGAAGGTTTTTATATCACTGTCGAGGGGAATGATCAGGCGGCTTTGGAGGGATTCGGGTTTGATGGCACAGCCCCAGAGTAGCAATGAACAGAGACCTGTCAGCGTCAGTAAGACGATCGCTTTCCATTGTTTGATCTGTTTGCCTTTGGCTTGTTTGGGTGATAGCTGTGCGCTTCTTCTCATTACCGATTTTCCCCTCATAGATTGCTTGGGTATTCCAGATAGATTGCAGGAAACTAAATTACTTTACTAATAGAACGACAGCATGAACAGCGATCGCCTCTTTTTGTCCGATTGCATCCATACCCTCATTGGTGGTGGCTTTGACGCTGACACAATCAATGGGCAAATTCATCGCTTGGGACAGGCGATCGCGAATGGCTTTGATATGGGGCTTAAGCTTGGGGGCTTCGGCGATCACCACTGCATCGAGATTATTCACCCGCCAACCTTGGGCGGCGATGAGATCCTGTACTTGTTGCAAGAGCATTAAACTATCGGCTCCTGCCCACTTGGGATCAGAAGGTGGGAAATAATGCCCAATATCGCCAAGGGCAAGAGCGCCCAACATCGCATCCATAATTGCGTGGGTTAGTACATCCGCATCGCTATGTCCGAGTAGTCCTTTTTCGTAGGGGATGTCGATGCCCCCTAACACAAGGCGGCGATCGCTAACCAGTCGATGTAGGTCATAACCTTGACCAATACGGATATTCATAGACTATCTGGATAATTTGAATAGGTTGAGTTATTTGAGAATGCTCAAGAAGATTTTATCGGTTTTGATACTCTCTAATATTTATTGATGCTTTCGTTGATGCTTTTGCCTAATTTGCAAAGCTTTGCAGAGATGCGATGTCTACCATCTTAAACTCCAATTAGGCAATGACGTTACTGTCATCAACAATTTCAAAGCGGAAGATACCTAAATAATTTCGATTAAATTTTGATCAAAGTCAAAGTTGACGATATAACGATAGGGTGAAGGCAGTTGAGCGCTAGTCAATTTGCATCGCGTCCAGAGATCTACGTCCCCTCGAAATCTAGAAATTTATAGAAATTTATGAGCGATCGCCTGCCCAGTCCCCAGCAAAATTTTTCACAAAAGCCTGAATGCTCACAATCTTCAGAACCAGCATCTATTTCTAATCTTTGCCATCACCTAGAGGGATGCGTTTTGGTGGTCGATGACAATCCAACTAACTTAAGTGTCTTGGTAAACCTGCTGCGGGACGTGGGTTTGCGGGTCTTAGTAGCAGTCGATGGTGAAAGTGCGATCGAACAGACAGAATATGTCAAGCCTGATCTAATCCTGCTAGATGTGATGATGCCGGGGATCGATGGCTTTGCCACCTGTCAAATCCTCAAGTCCAAATCTGACACCGCTAAGATTCCGATTATTTTCATGACGGCACTTTCGGAAACGGTGGATAAAGTGCGGGGACTCTCTCTTGGCGCAGTGGATTATGTAACCAAGCCCTTTGAGCATGAGGAGGTTTTAGTGAGGATTCGCACCCACATGACCTTGGCAAAACAAAGGCAAATGATCGAAACTCAGAATATTCATTTGCAGTCAGAAATTGCCGATCGCAAGCGAGCGGAGGAGGCACTCACAATTTTTCTCCATGCGGTTTCCCATGATTTACGCAACCCCGTTACGGGGATGATCATGGTACTAGACAATTTACTGGAAAGATCTTCGGCTTGTCCGACGGAGGGGACTAACGCCAATAACCAAGTTTTTTTGCCAAGGCTAGTTTTGGAGAGAATGCGCCAAAGTAGCGATCGCCAGCTAGAGCTGATCAACTCCTTGTTAGAGTCCCATGTTAACAATGTGCATGGCATTGTAATTAACCCGCAACCCTTAGCAATTGGTCAGGTTATACAGGATGCGATCGCCGATTTAATGCCGCTAATTGACAAGGAGCAAGCCAAGATTCAGCTACATATTCCCGAAGACTTGCCCCTAACGATCGCCGACTCTACGCATACCATCCGTGTTTTTCAAAATCTAATTGCCAATGCCCTCAAGCATAATCCACCGCATCTCACCCTAACGATTACCGTTGAACTCAAGAATCAAAATATGCTGCTCTGCAAGGTGGCAGATGATGGCGTGGGGATGACCAAGGAACAAAGTGAATATTTATTTGAGCTTTACCGTCAGGGTAATCAAGTGAAGAATCTTAATCGGCGATCGCTCAGCCTTGGTTTAGGGCTTTACATTTGTCGGCAGATCGTCCAAGCTCACGGCGGCGCGATCGGCGTAAATCTTCTCGCGATCGGTACTGAGTTTTGGTTTACCTTGCCCTGCGAAAAAAACTAGATATAGTAATTCCAAAGTAATTCCAAATAAATTAAAGAGGCTTCGACTTCGCTCAGCCAGCAATATATGCTGGCTGAGCGAAGTCGAAGCCCTATTTTTCCTATTTGAATTGTGTATACAAAGAGGGGTGGCGCTTTGCGCCGCTCCTCTTTGTGAATTCCCAAATAGCTTAGCCATTCTGGATTGAGGTATTAAACCTTGGTCAACCAATGATCATAAGCGGGGAGTAAACCTTGCACAGCTTTGCTGTAAAGGTCGCGCAACTTTTTAGTGATTTCGCCAACCGTGCCATCGCCGACGGGACGATGATCAAAACTGGTAATCGGTGCTAGCTCCGTTGCTGTACCCACAAAGAAGGCTTCATCAGCAATATATAACTCCGTGCGATCGACAGTTCTCGATACGGTCTCAATCCCTAGCTCCTTAGCGGCAAGTTCCATAATCGAGCTACGGGTGATCCCTTCGAGAATGTTATCGGTAATAGAACTGGTGATTAGTTTGCCATCTCTAACTAAAAATAGATTCATGGCGCTACCTTCCGCTACATAACCTTCATTGGTCAAGACCACCACATCATCGAAGCCACTGGCATAGCCATCGGTCTTAGCGAGGGCTGTATTGACATAGGCTCCATTCACCTTAGCGCGAGCAGGGATGGCATTGTCATCCAAACGTCGCCATGAGGACACCCCAACCTTAATGCCATTGCTAGTGTCGAGGTAACCATCCATCGGCACACTGAACAGACAAAAATCGTCGTGGGTATGGGGAACTTTGAGAATGGGACCAATCCGCAGATCAGCTTTGTAAATAATTGGTCGGATATAGGTCGCTGAGTTACATTGATTACGGCGAATTAACTCAGAGGTAAGGTCGATCATTGTTTGCACATCAAGGGGATGTTGCAGTCCAATAATGCGACAGCTTTGGATTAGGCGTTCATAATGTTCTGCTAGTCGAAATGCTGCCATGCGACCTTCTTCAGGTAGCCAATACGCCTTTATCCCTTCAAAAACAGCCGTGCCGTAGAGAAATGCGTGGGTGCGGATACTAATTGTGGCATCTTCGAGAGGGACGAATGTTCCGCGTATATAAGCGTACTGTAGGGTCATTGTTTAACACATCTTGATCAATTGTTTTCTTATCATATAACGAGAGATCAATGAACGTCATGAGGACATAAATCTGTGATTACCCCCCTGAAAGCGATCGCCCCTGTCGATTACCTTCGCATCAGCTTGATTGATCGCTGCAATTTTCGTTGTACTTACTGTATGCCCGAAGGCGCGGAGGTGGAGTACATTCAGGCGCAGGAGAGCCTCACCAATCAAGAACTAATTGAGTTATTGCGGGAAGTATTTATTCCCCTTGGGTTTACCAAATTTCGCCTGACTGGGGGAGAGCCATTATTACGCAAAGATCTGGTATCCCTAGTGGCGGCGATCGCTAATTTGGAAGGTGTCACTGATTTGTCAATGACGACCAATGGCTTTTTACTAGATAAGTTAGCCCAGCCCCTGTACGATGCGGGGTTACGGCGGATTAATATCAGCCTTGACTCCCTCGATCGCGATGTGTTTCGGCAAATCACAGGACGCAATCTCTGGGAAAAGGTATGGGCGGGCATTTTAGCTGCCCATGCGGTGGGCTTTGACCCGTTGAAGTTAAATGTTGTCGTCGTACCAGAGGTAAACGATCGCGAGGTTTTAGACCTCGCGGCTCTGAGCATCGATCGCAATTGGCACATTCGCTTTATCGAGTTTATGCCCATCGGTAACGATCAGCTATTTAGCCATAAAGGTTGGGTGGACTCGGCAACCCTGCGCCAACAAATTAGCGATCGCTATGGTCTGGAGTTAGCCAACTGCAAGGGCAATGGACCCGCCGATGTATTTAAAATTCCTAACGCTAAGGGAACCTTGGGCTTTATTAGTCAAATGTCCGAATGTTTTTGTGACAAATGTAATCGGATGCGCCTCTCTGCCGATGGTTGGCTCCGCCCTTGCCTACTGAATGAATCTGGGCAAATCGATCTGAAAACGGCAATGCGTGACGCTAATTTTCAAGATCAAGATTGGACAAACCTTCGCGATCGGGTCGCAAATTTACTCCAGCTAAAAACCGAAATTAATTTTAAAGAACGCGATCGCGGCACAGTCTCCAGTTACGGGCGCACTATGTCGCAAATCGGCGGTTAGATTTCAAGTAAACGTTTTTTGCGTAGGGGTAGAGCATTGGCACAACTATCTTTACAAATTCTGGTCACAGACTTTATTGCCAATGCTCTACCCTCTCCGCCGTTGAATAGGAATCTGTTACCGCGTAAAGTTTGGGCAGAGCATTCCTGTTAATAAACTTCCGAGAACTAGCCAATTGGACACAGGAATGCTCTGCCCCTACCGATCAATTAATCGCTTCTAGCTTTTGCCATATTAGAAATTTATTTCTTTAGAGGGACGACTTTTGCTAGACTAGAAAAAGTGTTTGAAGCCAAATGACAATAAACCTTCCAAACCAACCCTCACACCAAATTTATTACTCAATACTTGTCTCGGAGATAACCACACTATGGCTCGGATGTACTACGACACGGACGCAAATCTTGAATTTTTAGCAGATAAGACAGTTGCAATTATCGGCTATGGTTCTCAGGGTCACGCCCATGCACTTAACCTCAAAGATAGCGGCGTGAATGTCATCGTGGGGTTATACCAAGGCAGTCCCTCATGGCAAAAAGCAGAGTCAGAAGGACTAACCGTTAAGACCGTCGCCGACGCTGCTGCCGCCGCCGATCTAATCATGATCCTCTTGCCCGACGAAACTCAAAAAGCAATCTACGCCACCGAAATTGCCCCCAACCTCAAGGCTGGAGATACCCTAGCATTTGCTCACGGTTTTAACATTCACTTCGCCCAAGTCGTCCCCCCTGCGGATGTCGATGTGATCATGGTCGCGCCCAAAGGACCCGGACACCTAGTGCGTCGCACCTATACCCAAGGTCAAGGCGTTCCTGCATTGTTCGCTGTATACCAAGATGCGACAGGTCAAGCTCGCGATCGCGCGATGGCATACGCTAAGGGTATCGGCGGCACACGCGGCGGCATCCTCGAAACCACCTTCCGTGAAGAAACCGAAACCGATCTATTTGGCGAACAAGCAGTACTTTGTGGCGGCTTGTGCGCCCTAATTAAGGCTGGTTTTGAAACCCTTGTCGAAGCTGGCTACCAACCCGAACTTGCTTACTTTGAGTGCTTGCACGAAGTGAAGCTGATCGTGGACTTGATAGTAGAAGGTGGCATGGCGAATATGCGTTACAGCATCTCCAACACGGCTGAGTACGGCGACTATACCCGTGGTCCTCGTGTAGTCAACGCTGACACCAAGGCAGAAATGAAGAAGATTCTCTCAGAGATTCAATCTGGTCAGTTTGCCCGTGAATTTGTTCTTGAAAATCTTTCTGGCAAAGCTGGTTTCACTGCCATGCGCCGTCAAGAAGCAGAACATCAGATCGAGTCAGTCGGTAAAGAGTTGCGCTCTATGTTTAGCTGGTTGAAGAAGATCTAGTTTCTTCTTAAGCAACAAAAAAGCCGCCCATCGGGCGGCTTTTTTGTTGCTTAAGTCGCCAATCTGCTGTTTGTGTCACACTCTGCCATTCTTGACGATCTTTAGATCTTTAGACTTTGGCTAGTGAGACATTCATGCTCTTACAAAAAAAATTCAAATAAGAAAGATAGGGCTTCGACTTCGCTCAGCCAGCAATATATACTGGCTGAGCGAAGTCGAAGCCTCTTGGATTTATTTGGAATTAATATATTTATCGCCTACCCAGTGGCGATCGCCACTGGGTAGATCTGCCTGTTCTTGAGTCCAATCATAAAAAACAACTTCGTACAGAATGTCAATCTCCATCGCAAATCCTTGACGTTTAGTTCTAACGCGAGGATGTACTTCTTTGACATCAATTCCTTTCTCTTGGAACAACCGTAATACCGCAGGTTCCACTAATTCCTCAATAAAACGTCCCCATCTAGTTGTGAGAGCTTCTATGGCTTTGGTGGTGCGATCTACTGTTTTTTAATATCTTCGCCATACTGCGATCGCTTTCAGCTTTGAATTCTGCCATGCGGCGATCAAACTCAGTTTTAGAGCGTTCAAGTTCCCCTTGAGATTTTGGAAATAATTTGTAAATATCTTCAATCGTTACGGGGGCAATCATCTGTTTATTATGTAGCCATTCTTGTTAGGACATAAAACCCAAAGGCGAGTTGTGGCTCATCTCGCCACAACTCGCCTTTGGGGGTGCGCGGCTACAGCTATATGTAAAGAAACTAAGTTTGGGCGTATGGCAAGCTCTAGCTCTGCTATAAAATGGGACTGATTTGGCAATCATGTTCAAAATCACCAATTCTTTCAAAATCCTCCCTGCATGATTGAGGCAAAATGATGTCACTAAAAGCGGCTAAAGAGGCATTATTGCGAAAGCGCTATACCGAAGCGATCGCGATGTTAATCGATTACTGTCGAGAAAGTCGCGATCGCACCTCTAAAGATCATGTCCAAGCGCAGATATGGCTGGTTTCGGCGTACAAAAAGACGGGACGTGCTGACAAAGCGATCGCCGTATGTGAAGAGCTAGCCACCTCCGCCGATCCGCAACTCCAAAAATGGGCGCAAAAGTCTTTAGTAACTTTGCAAACTTTACTCGATGCCCCACCCGATGATCGCATCAAGCGCAATGAAGATGTCGCTTCGGTCACGAAATCTGCGCCTAGTCGCTACCGCAAACGTAATGTCACCCTTGCCTTATCGCCCTTTTATAACTATGCCCTGATTGCCTCCATCATCGTTACGGTGTTATCGATTATTGGTTTGCAGTTTTTAATTAGTTTCGGGATCTCGCGACTGTTTACCGATTTTTTCTCGGAAGCTTGGGTGCGGACTACCGCAATTACGGTGGCGATCGTCAGCATTCTGCTATTTTTTATGTCACCTTGGATTATTGATATTACCCAACGCCAATATCACCGTATCCAATGGCTCACTCTTGCCGACTTGGATCTCAAAAATCCTGAAGCTGTGGAGTTAATTGAGGATTTTTGCGAGAAATATAATATCTATGTGCCGCGCTTGGGCTGGATCGAAGATGATGCACCCGTTGCCTATATCTATGGAGTAATCTCCAATTCGGCGCGAATTGTGGTTAGCCGTGGTTTGTTCGATTGCCTTGATGACGATGAGGTGGCGGCGGTCTATGCCTATCAGTTGGGCAGATTACGCAATAAAAGCTTTGCTGTTTTAACCTTTGTATCCGCCCCCGTTCAGGTTTTATATTTTATTTCCGTCCTGTTTAGCCGCCTCAGCTATCGTGCCAAGTCGGGTAAGCAAATCTGGCAAGCGATCGCCTCCTTCACTAATTTGATCTATTCCCTCAGCAATTATTTACTAATCTGGCTCAGCCATGCCAGTACGATTATGAGCGATCGCTTTGCTGCTGAAGTGACAGGCAATCCCAATGCCCTCGCCCGTGCTTTACCGAAAATTGCTAGGCAAATGCTGCCTTACAATCAGCCAGCCATGCCCACCAATCGCCTCCTCGAATCCACCCGCGCCATTGGTATCTGCGATCGCCAAACGATGATGGCGATCGGCTTGGCGATGGAGATCGCCTATGCGGGGCAAACCGATCAAGATCCTTACCGCGTCTTCCTCTGGGAATTATTCAATCCTTGGAGACATTGGTTAGAGATCCATTCCACCCATCCCCTAGTGGGCAAGCGTCTGAAGTTTTTGGCGGGATATTCCAAGCAATTGGGATTACTGATGGAATACGACTTTGGCGAATTGCTGAAGGAAGGTAAGAAGCTAAATCAGCGATCGCTCTCACGGAACTTTATACGAGATTTGTTAATTCAAATCGCGCCTTTAATTGGTTTAGCGATCGCCGTAATTGCGACGATGCTCCTATCGCAGCTTTACAATCGGTGGTTATTATTTAGCCTTGCTACGATTGGTTTGGGCTTAGGGTTTATGTTTCAGGGAAGCCTACGATATCCCGATTTTCGGCGCGTCGCCGATACAGATTTGGTGAGTTTATTGGTTGATCCCTACGCCAGTTATGTCCAAGGTACGCCCGTGCAGATTCCGGGCGAATTATTAGGCTATGGCACGGATGAGTTTTATGTGGGCTATGCCATGCGCCTAGAGGATCAGGGTGGACTTGCTTTTCTCAACTACATTCCTAGCTTCCATCAATGGTTAATTGATCCTTCCAATACGATCAGAAGTCTAGAAATGCTGTGCGATCGCTCTGTCATTGCCACGGGTTGGTTTCGACGCGGTAAGTTCCCAATTATCGACCTGTCAACCCTGAAACCCATTATGGAAAGTCAACCCCATCAAAGGGCTTCGCTAGTTAGTTACCATCAATTCTGGAACAACATTATCAGTTCTCTGTTAGTTTTGGTGGGGCTATCCACTTTACTGTTAACTTCGAGACTCTTTTAGATGCGGCACTGCATGATCTAACTGCTTTTGTGGCTTTAGATGCGAACTCTGACCAAGCCCGTTGTTATAATCTGTTGAGCATTTTTTGAGGTTTGGATGATTGCTTTTACATCTTTTTTGCCGATTCATTTAGCTCTGCATATTCCCGATGGTTATCTCAATCTGCCCGTGAGCCTCGTCACAGGACTAATTGCGATCGCCCTAATCGGTCTCTCCCTCAATCGCGTGCAGTCAGAATATCAGGAACGCACCGTTCCCCTGATGGGAGTGATTGCCGCTTTTATCTTTGCCGCCCAGATGATTAACTTCCCAATTTTAGGTGGAACTTCGGGGCACTTGTTAGGTGGGACGCTAGCAGGGATTTTATTAGGACCTTGGGCAAGCTCCTTGGTAATGTCCGTGGTATTTATTGTCCAAACCTTGCTGTTTCAAGATGGCGGCTTGACGGCATTGGGAGCAAACATTACGCTCATGGGCTTGATTGGAACCTTTGGCGGCTACTATCTCTACCGATCGCTACGCAATCTCATCGGTACACAGTCATGGTTAGGTATGAGCGTGGCAACGGCGATCGCTTCATGGACAAGTGTGGTTGCGGCGGCGGCAGTCTGTGCAGTTTTGCTAGCAATATCGGATACGGTTCCCCTTGCCTTGGGAATGACTGCAATGTTGACATGGCACTTTATGATCGCTATTGGCGAAGCGGTGATTACCCTTGCGGTGGTGAGTTTTATTTGGCGGACAACTCCTGAGTTAATTTATGATCCTGCCAAGGTCAGTTATCAATTCTCTAGAATTAACGACTCCAATAGTGAATCAAACAGTAACTTAAGTGGAGATAACGATGAATAAAAACCATGTTGTGTTAGTTACAGGTATGGCGATCGCCTTGGGAATTGCCGCCTTTCTATCTCCCTTTGCGAGCAAAAATCCTGATGGTCTTGATCGCGTGGCACAGGATCTCAAGTTTGAAGAGAAGGCAAGTTCAGAACCACCCACTGCGAAACTTCCCTTTGTTCATATTTTTGAAGAATATTCAGTCAAAGCCATAGAGAATGAACAGCTATCCACGGCGATCGCGGGAGTCACAGGGACATTAGTTGTGTTTGGCTTAGCTTGGGGTGTTGGCAAATTAGCAGTCCGTAAAGTTCCCAAGCAATAGCGCATAGGAATTCGTCCCACCATCTATGTTATTCCATATCCATCCTTTTCCCAATGATTCCCCATCTCCATCATCGCGCGATCGCTTAAATTTTTGGCAGCAAACCTCGGTACATATTCGACTGCTCTGCACCTTGCTCCTAGTCATGGCGATCGCCCTCACACCCATCGGCAAATGGTGGACTTGGGCATGGTATGGATTACCAGTTTTGATCATTCTCTATTGGAGTCAGGTGGATTTAGGGATACTGGCAAAACGGATGGCGATCGAACTTCTATTTGCTAATGTCATTTTTTTAGGAGTTCTCTTTCGCTCAGGCGGCACGGTGGTCTGGCAATGGGGATGGTTGCAGATTACGACCAACGGCTTGACCATATTGGGCAGTGTCAGTATTAAATCTTTTCTATCTTTACTGCTCTTAAATATTCTTACCCTCAGCACACCCATTCCTTCTCTATTGCAAGCCTTAATTATTTTAAAAATGCCTCCCCTTCTAGTGAGCATTATGGCGGCGATGTATCGCTATATGGCAGTGTTAAGCAATGAATTTCAATCAATGCGCCGCGCCGCCACCGCTCGCAACTTTGATGCCAAAAATCTGCTCTCATCTCGAAAACAGGTTGACCGCCGTTGGCAACGTCAGGTTTTAGGGAATATGCTGGGAATGTTATTTATCCGTACTTACTATCGTGGCGATCGCATTTATCAAGCGATGCTAGCGCGGGGTTATCAAGGGATGCCTAGGGTGATTAAGATGGATGCCAATCGATCCATTTGGCGTGATCGCCTTGCTCTTGGGAGCGTTATGATCGTGATTCTGATCGGCATTTTCATCAGTATTTTTATCGGTCAGGTGTGATATGCACCATAATCCTATCTCCATCGCTAATCTCAACTATGTCTATCCTGACGGTATCGCCGCCTTAAAATCGATTAATCTACAGGTCGCCGCCACCGAAAAAGTGGCGATCGTCGGCGCAAATGGTTCGGGCAAATCTACCTTGCTACTGCATCTCAATGGCATTTTCATGCCACAGCAGGGAGAAATCGTGATCGGAGAGATGCTGGTAATACCAAAAAATCTTGCCGCAATCCGTAACTTTGTGGGTTTAGTATTTCAAAATCCCGATGATCAGCTTTTTATGCCCACCGTTTGGGAAGATGTTGCCTTCGGTGCGATTAATCAGGGCGTAACAGACTCAGATTTGCAAGACTGCGTGACCTATTCCCTCACCTCCGTCGGTTTGGATATTGCCAAATACCGCGATCGCCTCTCGCATAATCTCTCTGGTGGTGAAAAAAAACGGGTGGCGATCGCAGGTGTTTTGGCAATGCGACCGCAGATCTTAGTATTTGATGAGCCGACTGCTCAACTTGATCCGCGATCGCGCCGCCAACTGATCCAGCTTTTGCAAACTCGCCCCGAAACCCAACTGATCGCCACCCATGATCTAGATTTAGTTCTGGAACTATGCGATCGCACCGTGGTCTTAAGTGAAGGCGAGATCGTCTATGACGGTGATACTAAGACTGTGCTGAGCGATCGTGATTTTTTGCTTGCCCATTCCCTAGAGATGCCCCTTAGTTTTGGTTACTCAAGCTAGGTCGCCACTCTGAAATAAAATCGAGACAATAAAATTGAGACAAAGTTATCCCCCAATGAAAGACCAACAGCTATCACAAAATCAATCAAATCAGGAGCATAAACAGGTTAAACCCAAACATATCCTCTTTGTGATGCCCTACCTCAACCAAGGTGGGACGGAAAAACAAGCTTTTAGTCTGATCACAGGGCTGAGCGATCGCTACAAAATATCCCTCGTTGCCCCCGATGGCAAAGGCGCTCCCCCTTTTCAAGCCTTACCAATTTCCCAGCGCCGCTTTACTAAATGGGATCGCAACTTTTTTCAAGGTTTGCCCGAATTGATCGCGGGTATTCGCTCCATTCAAAAGGAACAGGCGATCGATCTTGTCCATGTGCATGGCGCTCATGAGTTGATGCTAGCAGTACGTCTCGTGCTGCCAAAAACGCCCCTAGTCTTTACAGTGCATGGCTATCATGGCGACAATGCCAAGTTTATGTATCGGATGTCCTGTTGGTTTAGTAATTTGCTTGCCGATCGCGTGATTGCGGTCTGCAAAGCGGAATCTGACTTACTGCAAGAGTTAGGTCTGCAACCCTCAAAAATGCGCCTGATCTACAACGGTGTGCAGCAGCCCAGCCTGAACGCCACCAAGTCCCAAGATCTTGCCCAAAGATATCAACTCGATCGCCATAATCACTTGATTCTCGGGACAGCCGCCCGCCTCGATCATGCCAAGGGTTTAACTTACCTAATCCAAGCTTTTGCCAAGTTAGTAAATATCCATTCTGCGGCGAAGGTTCAGCCTGTCAGTACTGCTAATAACCTAAATAATGGTGCTAATAAATCCACCGCTATAATTCCTAGAGAAATGGATAAAGCTAGCAACCTGCGTCTGGTAATTGCGGGAAATGGTGAGCTAGAAGCCTCTCTAAAACGGGAAGCTGCCGACCTTGGTGTGGGCGATCGCGTAATTTTTACAGGCTATCTTGATGATCTACCGAACTTAATGTCACTATTCGATATTTTTGTGCTGCCATCGTTGCAAGAAGCCTGTAGCCTTGCCTGTGCCGAAGCAATGTCCCAAGCCAAGCCCGTAGTGGGTACTTTGGTCGGCGGTATTGCCGAACAGGTCAAAGATGGTCAAACGGGCTTTATCGTTATGCCCCGTGATCCTGAAGCTCTAGCCGCGCAACTAGATCAGCTTATTCGTGATCAAGAACTACGCGATCGCTTTGCCAAAAATGGCTATGAGCGCTATCGTCAGCTTTTTGCCAGTGAAATCATGCTCGAAAAGACGGCTGAGCTATACGATGAAATCCTCTAAGAAGCTGGGCATAATTAAAAACCTTAAAGCCTGTAGTGCACACTGCGCGTGTGCCACAGGCTTTAAGGTTTTAGATTTAATTGTTTCTGATTGTCCTATGATGTTTGATCAGTGAGGGAGTTAGCGCCAATGACAGAGCCAGCAAGTGAGGCAAAATCAGCATCAGGATTAGCATCAGGAAATCGCCAAAAACGGGTTTTATTTATCAGTAATGGTCATGGCGAAGACCTCAATGCTTGCGAAGTCCTCAAGGCAATGCGGCGTAACTATCCCCACATTGAGGCGATCGCCTTGCCAATAGTCGGCGAAGGCAACGCCTATCGTCGTCTTGGAGTCGAGATCGCCACTCCCACCAAAGCCCTGCCATCGGGCGGCTTTGGCTACATGAGCCTCTGGAAGCAAATCGAAGATTTTCGCTCAGGCTTGATTGACTTGACTTGGCAACAGATCCAAGCGGCGCGAAACTGTAGCAAAACCTGTGATTTTGTGTTTGCGACGGGAGACGTAGTTCCTGCTTTATTTGCCTATCTGACGGGTTTGCCCTATGCGATGTTTTTGGTATCCTCCTCTGGCTTTTACGAAAATCGCTATGTGCCGAGGTGGGAACAGTCTTTGCTAATGCGATCGCCACGATGTCGCCAAGTAATGACCAGAGACGGATATAGCGCCCAGTTATTGCGCGATCGGGGTTATCAAAATGTTGATTGTCTGGGCTATCCAATCATGGATGTGCTAGAGCCGACGGGTAAGGATCTGAGCCTTGACCCACAGCGTCCGATGATTGCTTTACTGTCAGGAAGTCGCTTACCTGAAGCGGCAGAAAATCTGGCACTACAATTACGTTTATGTGTGGCGATCGCCCAAGAGTTCGCCCCTGAACAAGTGCAATTTTATGCGGCGATCGTGCCAAGCCTCACGACACATCTGCCCGAAGTGGCGCGTCAAGCGGATTGGCAGTATAGCGATGGCAAACTCTACCATCAAGAATTAGGGATTAGCGTCTTTTGTATGAGCGATGCTTTTCCCGATATTTTGCAAAGCTGTAATTTGGCGATCGGCATGGCAGGGACAGCGGTGGAGCAAGCGGTCGGCTTGGGTAAACCCGTAATTCAGATTGTCGGCAATGGTCCCCAGTTTTCCTACCGCTTTGCCGAGGCACAGCAACGACTATTAGGGCTGTCGGTGCAAACCATCGGCGATAAACCCGCGAACGCGCAAATTCTGCGAGAAGCCGCACAAACTATCAAAAGAACTTTAGCAGACGCTCAATATCTCACTCAATGTCAACAAAATGGCATCGAACGTCTTGGGGTAAAAGGTGGTTCTGACAAGTTAGCGACGGCGATCGCCCAGCAATTATAGACAATTCAAACAAGAAAAATAGGGCTTCGACTCCGCTCAGCTACCGTATGCCGATGGCTGAGCGGAGTCGAAGCCTCTGATCGAACTCATATTTTGTGAAGTATTTTGTCCTTTCATTAACAACTCGCAGAGCCGTCGCCAGATTCGCGATAGGATCGCCAACTATCGTCAATATTAGGCATTTAGGAGGATAAAATCATGCAAAGTAGTGACTACACCGAAGGTCTGACTTGGACAGCCGAGGCTAAGCTCAAATTTAAAAATATTCCCTACTTTGTGCGATCGCAGGCGCGTCAAAGAATCGAACAGCTAGCGGAGGCATCGGGTAGTGATACGATTACGGCAGAAATTGTCGAAAAAGCAAAAATTGAGTTTGGACAGTGACCAATCAATCCGAAATATCCTCTCCCATCGCCGCGATTAGCGTTAATCAGCCTCAGCAAGATCGCGGCTATCTCCTCACTGAGCAATCTAACCCCCATAGCCAAAACCTTGATCAACTCAGCGCCCTAGAGATTGCCGAACTTTTTAATCAAGAGGATCTCAAAGCCGTTGCCGCCGTTGGCAAAGAAAATAAGGCGATCGCTGCTGCGATTACCACCGTTGCTCAAGCGATCAAACAGGGTGGACGCTTATTTTATGTGGGGGCTGGCACTAGCGGTAGACTAGGCATCCTCGATGCTGCCGAATGTCCGCCCACCTTTTGTAGTGATCCTGAATTAATTCAAGGCATTCTCGCGGGGGGGATGAATGCGATGGTACGCAGTTCCGAAGCCCTCGAAGATCGGGCAGAAGATGGCGCGATCGCTATTTCTGAGAGACAAATCAGCGATAGCGATGTCGTCTTTGGCATCACCGCAGGCGGTACAACCCCCTACGTCCACGGAGCGCTCCAAGAAGCTCACCGCCGAGGTGCAAAAACCATCTTTTTTTGCTGCGTACCCACCGATCAATTTCCTGCCCAATACGATATTGAGATCCGTCCTCTAGTTGGTGCAGAAATTCTCGCAGGTTCCACAAGACTCAAGGCAGGTACAGCTACTAAATTAGTGCTGAATACTATTTCCACAGGCGTAATGGTGCAACTGGGCAAGGTCTATGGCAATCGGATGATCGATGTCTCTGTCACCAATAGCAAACTAGAGGATCGCGCCATCAGAATTATTCGCGATCTCACTAATCTCAGTCGTGAGACTGCTACCTCCCTCCTCAAGCGATCGGGCAAAAAGGTCAAACTAGCTCTGTTGATGCAGTGGCGCGGTCTAGATCGCGCGGAAGCGGAACAGGTCTTAGCCAAAGCGCAAGGTCATCTCCGCCAAGCGATCGCCAGTGATCAGGAGTAATACAAGAAATGAGTGGCGGCGCGAAGCGCCGCCACTCATTTCTTGTTTCATAGTAGAATCAACCTCAGCCCTTAAATCTCGAAACTATGACAGGCGCAGAACTCCGTCAAACGATCATTGACAAATGGCAATATTCTTACGATGTGCAACTTCGTAAAACTAAAGATCGGATCTTTCTGCAAGTAATGTGGCGTTATCAAGAGCAGCAATCTTTCTCGATGAATGAGGCAGAATTTGTAGCACATTTGGATGTGATCGCCGCTTACCTCAGTGATTGGGGCGTAGTTGAACAGGTGCAGAAATTTATTGAAGCTACCAAAGAGCGTCCGCGCCTAGGCAAAGCAGTAAGCATTCCTCTCCAAATTGGTGAGCGATCGCTAGAGTGGATGCTTGGCAGTTAGGAAGTCATCGAGCAAATTCTTAGGAGATCGATATACATCAATCCTCAAAGATTGATGAAGGTATACTCCGAATAAGTGCGTTTTCTCAAACTCTAAAATCTATAAATGATTTACGATTGTCATAGTTAAATAATTGAGATCAAGCAGATATTGATCAACATCTAATCAATACTGGTTAATACTGAAGTAAAAGTTAGCCAAAAGTTGATAAAAGTATGATGTGTTGCTGACTTTATAGGCTAAAGATTGTACGCTTATGATGAGAAGCACGGTACACCGCTAATCATACCTGAGTCGAAAACGTTGGGACAAAAATATGAGTCAAGCAGGAACTAACCCATGGGATCGCCAATTTGTTAACCTTGGGCGGATCATGCAGTTCTTGCGTGATGAAGACAGCATTGATAACCTCCTGACTGCGACCCTTGATTATTTGCGGGATAACTTTGACTACAAGCTGATCTGGATTGCCCTATACGATCAGGATAATCATCGTCTCACAGGAAAGGGTGGCATCACACCTGCGGGAGAAATTAAATTTTTAAAAGAACGCTTTGCGTTGAATGCTGGGGATTTGTTAGATCAAGTAATTTTGCAGCGTAAACCTGTGCCAATCTCTGATCTACGCCAAGAAAAGCGGAGCGGAGAATGGCAAAAGCTAGCCCAAAAATTTGATATCCAAGGCACGTTGCTCTGGCCAATTTACTATCGCGATCGCAGCTTTGGCGTAGTATTACTCGGCTCCAATCTCTGGAATGTCACGCCACGTAACGAAGAAAGAGCTAGGCTGTCGGTTGTTCTTGGCACTTTGGGCGCAACCCTAAGCCGCCTCGATACCGAATGGCATTACCAAAATTCGCGACGACCCGACGAGCCACTCCTGCAAATTCTTTCCAAAATCCGCAATATTCCCACCCTCAATGATCGCCTTGAGGAAATTGTGCAGGAAACCCACGGATTTGTGATGCCCGACCATACCAATATCTATTGGTTTGAGCGGGAACACCAATATTTTTGGCGGCGGATTGCCAATCGGCAACCAGGTCCCAAATCCAAACAAGCCACCGATACTACCGCAGGCGTAACTGTCCAAAATGCCCCCGGACTATACCAAGCTCTCACCAAGGATCAATTAATCGTGGTGGTCGATGCCAAGTCCATGACTAAGGGTGAAGTTAGTAATCGGGTTATGGAGCAGTTTGGGGCATCTTCGATTATCATCGCGCCGATTTTCTTCCAATCAGAACTATTGGGTTTTTTGTCGGTGGAGGGCGATGAGCCAAGACTCTGGAGCGATGACGATCGCAACTTTGTGCGTGGCGCAGCTCAGCTAGCCGCCATCACGGCTCCCCTCGAAGAAATGGAAGTAACCGTCGATCGCATTGCCTCCGATCAAATTCTCACCGCAGGGATCGCTAGGGCAATCTACTCTGACAATGATTGGCAGAACTCTCTCCAACAGGCAGCAGAACAGCTATGCTCACGGTTGCGACTAGAGCGCTTTTGGGTCGCCACTTACGATAAAGACAATGATGTCTTTCATATTGATTTTCAATACCATCCTAAAAACCGTCGCCCTTTACCGACAATTTTGGCGGGGTTAGCTCCCGTTGATTTGCAGATGTTGGAGCAAGTCCCTGATGCCGCAACTGTTGAAAATTTAGATAGTGATTTTAAGTTTTTGACATGGCGTAACTCCCTCTTGGAGTTAGAAGTCCGTTCGATGATCGTTAGCAGTACGGCGATCGGTAAGTCCCTAGAGGCAATTCTCTGTGTGGCTCACGAAGCCCCACGCACTTGGTCGCGCCCTGAACGAGAGATGGTGCAGGCAGTGGCGCAACAGGTGGGCTTAATCATTCACCAAAATCAGTTGCAACGCCTCTCCGATGAACGCCAGAAATCCCATCAGGCTGTCCAGTTTGGTCTAGTCGCGCTCCAGCAAGCCAATAGCCTTGAAAAACTTCATCATACGGCGACGCAGTTAATGGCACAGGTCACCCAGTCGCCCCTAGCGATCTTGGTGGTGTGGTTGCCCAGCCGTCAAGGGGGACAGATCGCCTCCGTATTTGCTAGTCGTGATGATTACCAATTGACTGTCGGCGAAACTCTAATTGCGATCGAAGAAGATCCACTGGTGCAATGGGCAATCCAAACAGAAGGAGTGCTGCCCTTAAGTGTGCATGATCTACCCGAAGCGACTAGGGCTTGGCTGAATGCTCCCTCCTTGGGAAATCTCATGGTCACGGCACTACGGACAACTCCCGATCACCAACCAACGGGGATGATCATTGTTGCCGATCGCACTGGCAGAAGATGGGTCGATCGCCAGTTACAAGCTTTCAATATGTTGACAAATCAATTGGCATGGTCACGCCGCCATCTGTTGCTAGTCGATCATCTCAAGCATAATCGTCAAGAACTCGAACGCCTCAATTGGTACAAACATCGTCGTCTTGAAGATATCTATCGCACTGTCAGCAGTGGCGTGCAGCGCTTGCTCGATGCCGAATCCCGTGCCAATGGTGCAGGCGGGATTAGCAATATCAGTCTCCAAAGTTCCCTCAAGCAGTTACAGGGTTCTTTATCACCTTTGCCCCAGATCATTCGCAAGGAACAATGGCGCTTACGCCCTAACTTTGAGACGGCTCCCTTAGCGGGGATGCTCAAACGGGCTTTGGAGCGGGTTGACTCCTTGGTCAAGCAACGCCAGATCTGGTCACAGGTACATAATCAGGCGAATGTGGTCATCGGCGGCGACATCGCCAAAATGGAAATGATCTTAAATGAGTTATTGCTATTTGCCTGTGGACGCTCAGAGGTGGGCGGACGCATCGATCTATGGTGTCGCCAAATCGATGAAAAGCTATTAGAGTTATCAATTACCGATTACGGTGTCGTCGATTCGGCGTTGCTACAGGAATTACATCAGGGCAGAGCGATCGATCCTCTATCTCCTTCACTTTTAGATCAGCCTCCAGGTTTACATTTAGCTATTTGTCAAAATCTGATGATGGAGGCGGGTGGTGAGTTATCCCTGTACCAACTCGAAGATAACCGCATCCTCAGCCGCCTGATCCTGCCAATTTCTAGCTCATAAAAATAGGGCTTCGACTCTCCTTCGACAAGCTCAGGACAACGCGATCAGCTATAGGTATACGGTGGCTGAGCGAAGTCGAAGCCATTCCAACCAAGAAAAAAGTTACGACGCGAAGCGTCGCAACTTTTTTCTTGGTTTTGATGTTACTTTTTGAGGACGAGATAATACAATGCGCCATCGCCTTTGATCAGCCCTGCGCGTTGCTTGGCGCGATCGCCTGTTCCCATAAAAATATCAACTCTTCCTGCACCGCGAATCGCTCCACCCGTATCTTGATCAAGGACAAAACGCTGAATTGGACGCAGTTCTAATTTGCCCGTATTCGGATTCTCGAAGGGGATTTCGGTGCTGATTAGCGCAATGCCACCTGCGGGGAAAATGCTCTTGTCTGTCGCGATCGATCGCTCAGCGCTGACGGGTGCGCCAAGGCTACCTGTAGCGGGACTGCCATTGGTTTCGCGGAAAAATACAAAGCTAGGATTGCGATGCAGATACATACCCAATTCTTGGGGATTCTTTTGGAAATAGTTGATTAGGGATTGAAGGCTAACATCTTCGAGCTTAATTTTGCCATCTCTAACTAGCTCCTTGCCAACGGAGTTGTAAGGCTGATCAGTTTTACCCGCATAGCCGACCGTGATCAGGCTGCCGTCAGTCATTTGCAACCTTGCCGAACCCTGCACATGGATTAAAAAATTCTGAAAGCGATCGCTCATCCAAGCAATTTCTAAACCTGCCAATTGCTTACCATTTTCCAGCATGGCACGGGTGGGATGGGGCGATCGCCATTGCAAAAAGTCAGAGGGTAAGCGATAGAGCGGATATTGAAACTCGTCCGTACGCACGCGACTCGCTGTATAGACCGCTTCGTAATAGCCTGTAAACTGTACCGAGCCTTGACCATCACGCCCCACCGATTGATAAACATTAAATTCACGGGCGATCGCCTGTTGCAAATCTTGGGCAGTGCGCGAAATCTGGACGAGGCGGCGAAACCTAAGCAAGCTGCGCTCCATCAGATCACGGGTAATTCCTGCGACGGGGTAACGCTTAGCAGCCGAAGGGTTACGAATATATTTGATACTGTAGTCGATCGCTTGCAAAAACTGATCGCGATCGCGTCCTAGTAGGTCATCGGTAATTGCTAGGGTAAGAGGATTGACGGCACGGAGATCAAGGGGCTTAATTGCAGGAGATAGCTTTTGTTCTGCCGCTTCCGCAGGGGCTTGAAAATGTGCCTGCATATAGCAAGGTGGAATCGCGCAGATCAATCCCACCCAAGTCGCAAACATGATATCCCCACTATGGCGCAACCATTGCCAAGAGCCTTGTCTCGCTCTAGTGATCGAAGATCGGGATTGTGGCGATCGCATGAGTTGACTATTAGCAGAAATTCGCTGATTACTAGAGCCTGTCACCCTTAAAAACTCCTAACTAAAAATTTCAAATTATCCAGAACCTTAGGTACACTCCAACGGTTTCTGAGCTTTAACTTACTAGCAGTTATATAGCAATACAGGCTATAACTCTAGCCCTAAGGTAACCATTCTAGGGATTGCACAATTTTTGTAAACTCCTTGGGAGTCATATAGGCTCTGCTACTACAGGGGATCGTAGAACTAATCCAATTATCTTTGCCCTCAATAGTTGACACCTGATAGTAGGGCGAATCTCCTGCGGGGAAAGTCCATAGGTGCTTTTGCGGAGTATTGGCGATCGCCTCTGTCATCGGCTCACTTGGGGCATCGGTCGCAGTGTCTACATTAATATCCACCATCCCCAAAATTTTGGTATTGACTCTACGGGTATAACGTCCATCAGGTCCACCAATACCACCACCGATCGCACTGACCGCAAAACACTGATTTTGAGCATTGCGATACAACACCGCATAGCTAGGGCGAAATCTACAGACCCCCTTGGCATCGACTGGCACATTATCGGGACATGGCTCAGTCTTGACCTTCGCAACGCGAAAACCCTTAGGAACATACTGGGGAATAGCGATCTTGATGTTGATAGATTTTAAAAATTTCTTGAGAGCAGGATCTATCAAACTATGACCATTTGTTGATTTATTAGCTTGGGTTTGATTGCTCTGAGCGGAGGCTGGTAAGACTGAGGGGATAACGCTAGCAATGCTAAGAACTAGGGACAGACAAACGACATATTTCATAGAAAGTCGGGGTTTAGATGGCAAATTAGAAACTTCAAAGATTATTAAAGATTATTTATGAACCGTCATATTTGACGTTAATGCTAGCCTTTTGTTCGTATAGTCGATTGAGCGATCGCGGATCGATGTTGAGATGATAACAAAGCTTCAGCCACTGGTTAAGCAGGGCATGGCGATAAATGCCGCGTTGTTGGAATCGCCGCGCTGATGTGATGACCTTAGCCTCGATGAGATAGGGTTTGGCAAGTTTATTCAGGCGATCGCTAAATACCGTATCCTCAAAAATATCCAAATCAGGCACATTTCCCACCTGATTTAACATTTGCCTTGCTACAAAAGGACAATGATCAAAATAGACGATGCCCTTACGCTGTAGACGAACATAGCTAGAATACCAAGAGGTAAACCGCAACAGCCAATGGTGCAAATCAAAGCTATGGCAAAATCCGCCCCACCTAGCTCCCGATCGCCAAGCTCGCTCAATTAACTCTAAAGCTGTAACTTCTGGTAAAAGCGTAGCAGGATGGTGAATGATCACTATCTCACCACCACTGATCGCAATGCCTTCATTAATTCTCTGGGCGCGATTTTGGGCTAGCGATCGCACAACTTTGATCTCCGCAAATTGCCGCGCATACTCATCTAAAAGCTCTTCTGTCCCATCATCACTCAGACTTGCGATCGCAATAATTTCTTTTTCGCCATTTTGGTGAGCCAAATTCATCAAAATTCGAGGCAAATAATCATGACGCAACTCATTAAAACATGGCAAAATTATGGAATAACGCATAGACTCTGGTAAATCTTTGTAAAAACGTTGATACTATACAGCCTCGATCATTAATCATAACCAGTAATAAAAAGGCTTCGTGGGGAAGTTCCCGCCAAAACTTGGCAGGAACTGTCATAGCATTCCTAAATCATTTGTAAATTTTCGGTTTTATGGAAGTGCATCCATTCGGAGTGCGCTTCCATAGACTATTTAGGATTGTCATGGCAATCCTAGAAGACAGGTAAAAAAATAGGACTGCGGCTTCACTCCATCGTCATACGCTAGCTAAATGGGGCGATGTCAAGTTTATCGTAGTGTCAAAGCCGCTCACAGACTATTGAAGATCGCTGCATGGGATTAGGGAACATTATTTAAGTAATAAAATTTATGACAGAGAATAATTTGGCGAATATCATCGATTTAGGTATTGATGTAAGCATGAATCTGGAACCAGAAGAAAGCCAATCAAACAACGCATCTATTCTGATTGTTGATGACACTATTTACAATATTCAACTACTATCTTTAATGTTAGTAAGACAAGGTTATAACGTCTCACAAGCTAATGGGGGAATGGAAGCATTAGGAATTGTTGAGAAGGCACGACCTGATATTATTCTCTTAGATATTCGGATGCCCGATCTAGACGGTTATGAAGTCTGTCGGATTTTAAAATCTAAACCAGAGACTAGGGATATTCCAATCATTTTTATTAGCTCCGTCGAGGAAGCATCAGAAAAAGTCGAAGCTTTTTCAGCAGGTGGTGTCGATTACATCAGTAAGCCATTTCAATTGATTGAAGTCTTAGCCCGTATCGAGACCCACTTACGTCTTTGTTCTTTACAAAAGAAATTGCAAGAACAAAATGAACAACTGCAAATATCTGCTGATGTTTTATCGCGATCGCTTCAGCAAGAACGCGAACTTAGTCAAATGAAATCGGACTTTATTTCTATTGTTTCCCACGAGTTTCGGACACCACTAACAACGATTCAAAGTGCATCTGAGCTACTTGAACACTATGAATGGAGTAAAGAAGAACAGGTTGAGCAACTGCATCAAATTCAATCGGAGGTAAAGCACATGACCGAACTCATGGAAGACGTGCTTTTTCTAAGTCGTGCTAATGCCCACAAAGCTAAAGTTAACATTACTGAGTTTGATTTTATTAAGTTTAGCAATCAACTAATTCAGCAAATGCAAAGAAGTTTTGCCCAGAATTGTGATCTAACTGCTGCTGTTAACATCCCTGCATTGAGTTTACAAGTCAACAGTCTAGATCTTCAGAAAGATTTGCCAGCGCTAATAGTTAATATGGATGAGAAGTTACTACGTCAAATCCTGACTAACCTTTTAACTAATGCAGTTAAATATTCTGCTCCTCACAGTAAAGTTGATCTGCAAATAAAGATTGATCAAGATACAGTTTTTATTAATATTACCGATAATGGCATTGGTATTCCTGAAGATGACTTAGAACATCTTTTTAGTGCTTTTCATCGTGGTAAAAATGTCGGCATTTTACCCGGTACAGGACTAGGGCTTTCTATAGTCAAAAACTGTGTCAATATTCTTCAAGGTACGATATCTGTCAAAAGTAAAGTTAATATCGGCACAGAATTTAGCGTGACTTTGCCGATGACTATGACCATTGATGCTTAATGTAAGCTTAAATGCTTGCTATAGTTTTGGGGTTTGTTGAGCGCCATCAGTATAATATTTGTTAAGGCAATTGCAAGTCCATCATGAAAAAAATTCTCCTCATTGAAGATAATCCTAATGTCCTTCTCAATACCACCAGAATGCTCCAAGCAGAGGGATATATGGTGATTAGCGCCAATAATGGACGCGATGGACTGGTAATGGCTCAACAGAATATTCCTAGCTTGATTATCTGTGACATCATGATGCCCGAAATTGACGGCTATGGGGTCATTACTCAACTTCGTGAAAATCCTGCTACCACGGCAATTCCGTTTATATTTCTCAGCGCAAAGTCTGATAAAACCGATCTCAGACAGGGAATGGAACTAGGATCGGATGACTATTTGACTAAGCCTTTTACGAGAGATGAGTTATTGGGAGCGATTAATGCTCAATTTCGGAAGCAGGAAATTGTTAACCGTTACTATCGCCATGAGCTAGCCAACCTACGGAGTAATATCTCCAAGTCGCTGCCCCACCAGTTGCTATTTCCTGCGATCGAAATTATGGGTTTAGCGGATATTTTGGTCAAAAACTACCATGCGATGGAATCCCACGAAGTTCCTGAAATTGGCAAACGGATCCGTAAGGCGGGACGGGATATGCACGAAATGGTAAGAAAGTTTTTGTTATATGCGGAACTAGAATCAACGGAAAACGACGCAGAATGGATGAACCAAATTCGTCATAGCAAAACGACTTTTGTGGATATTGAAATTGGGAATAGTGCTAAAAAAATCGCCGAGAACTATAATCGCCTGTCGGACTTACATACTGCGATTGAGGATGCTTCTATTCAAATATCGGATTCCTATTTCAGTACGGTTACTAAGGAGATTATTGACAATGCCTTCAAATTTTCTTCAGAAGGAACAGCCGTCAATATTTCTAGTTCTATTAGCGGCGATGAATTTTGCTTGATTGTGCAGGATCATGGTCAAGGTATGGATCAAGAGGACTTGATTAGTTTCGGCTCCTATGTAAAGTTTGAAAAGAAGTTACATATTCAACAGGGAACGGGATTGGGATTGGCGATCGCCAAACGGCTTGTGGAGTTGCATGGCGGACGATTAGAGATCGAAAGTATTCCCTATGAGGAAACAACTATCAAGGTATTTCTCCCCTTGGCTTAAGGTCGATTTTCAAACTGGCAAAACCATTGGAGAATATTGCTGGCATAGAATTAATACTGATGATGTTGCTGATATGTTGCTGAGTCTCAAGATTGAAAATTTTGCGCTGATCGATCGCCTAGAACTGGAATTATACGCAGGGCTGAACATTCTCACAGGGGAAACGGGGGCGGGAAAATCAATTGTCCTCGATGCCCTTGATGCTGCCCTCGGTGGCAAAGTTTCGGCGCGAATGTTGCGAACTGGAGCCGATCGCGCCAATATCGAAGCTACATTTTCCGCTAATTCGGCGATCGCTCAGTGGTTAGAAATCCAAGAAATTGATGCCCTTGATGCCGATATTTTAATTTGTAGCCGCGAGATCACTGCCCGTAGTAACCGCACTCGTGTTAATGGCGTAGTTGTGAACAAGCAGCAAATTCAGGAATTGCGCGATCGCCTTGTGGAAATTACTGCTCAAGGTCAAACGATTTTATTGAGTCAAGCGGCACAGCAAAGGGAATGGCTCGATAGTTTTGGCGATCAAGCTTTTAAGCAGTCCCTAGCTTTGCAAAGGCAAAAAGTGGCGAAATTATTTGAAGCAAAGGAGCGATCGCGCAAGGCTCTATTTGATCGCCAACAAAATGAACGTAATCGTCTGCAACATTTGGATATGTTGCGCTATCAGCTCAAGGAATTGGAAGCTGCTAACCTATCTGATCCTGACGAATTGGAAAATCTAGAAAGCGATCGCAATCGCCTTGCCCATAGTGTGGAGTTACAGAAGCAGGGCTATGAAGTCTATGAAGCTCTCTATCAAAATGATGGCGGCAATGCCTGTGCGGATTTGCTAGGTCAGGCAGAATCGATTTTGACGGAAATGATATTGCTAGATCGCGAAGCCGAAGGAATTTTAGAATTAGTATCTAGCGCCCTAGCGCAAGTGGAAGAGGCAGGAAGATTAATTAATAATTACTCAAATCGACTAGATTCTGACCCTGAGCAATTAGAAATAATCGAACAAAGAATTAATCAGATTAAACAAATCTGTCGCAAGTACGGCACTCTCCCCGAAGCGATCGCCTATACCGAAAAACTACAACAGGAACTCGCCGAACTCACCGACCAAAGCACTTCTATTGAGGACTTGGAAAAGAAAGCAGAAGCGGATTTACAAGCCTTACTCAAGGCTTGTAAAAAACTAACGGAATTACGTCGTCAGACCGCGATCGCCCTCGAACAGTCGCAAATTACCGCCCTAAAAATGCTAGCAATGGAAAAAGTGCGCTTTCAAGTTGGCATTTATCCATCGGAGCCAACTACCTTGGGTAGCGATCGGATTGTGTTTGAGTTCAGCCCGAACCTCGGCGAGCCTTTGCAACCCTTAGCTGAAACCGCATCAGGAGGCGAAATGAGTCGTTTCCTATTGGCTTTAAAAACCTGTTTCCTGCAACAAAAGATCGAACCCTCTGCCACTAATACTTCTAGCCATGTCCATGTCGGCACTATGGTCTTTGATGAAATCGATGCAGGGGTATCGGGACGAGTTGCCCAAGCGATCGCCACCCAACTCTGGCAACTGAGCCGCAGTTCGCAGATTCTCTGTGTGACTCACCAACCGCTAATCGCCGCGATCGCCGATCGCCATTTCCATGTCAGTAAAGAAGTGATTGGCGATCGCACCCAAGTTAAAGTTCGTCTATTGGAACTCGCAGCCCGCAAGCAAGAGTTAGCCCAAATCGCCTCTGGCAAAACCTTTGAGGATGACAAACCTGCACCTAAAGGCAAAAAAGGAAAAGCAACCAATCTCGCAAATAATCCAGTAACTACTGATATTGCGCTTAATCAGGCGATCGCTTTTGCAGAGTCATTGCTAGAGCAAGCCGATGCAATCAAAGCTAGCAGTAAATAAAATGCCGAACAAAGCGCGGCATTTTATAGTAGTTCTAAATAAATTTAAAGAGGCTTCGACTCCGCTCAGCCATCAATATACTGTGGCTGAGCGGAGTCGAAGCCCTAGGTCTTATTTGAATTGTCTATATTTGTTGCTAGCCGACATTCAAAGCGCCGAAACTAACTGCTAGGAATATCAAAATCCCCAAAATTGTCATCTGTAATCTATTCAATATCGGTCTAATCTCATAGGTGACAAGCAACCGATCCTTGACTAGATCCGCCTCTGGCTTTTCCCATGTTTGCCCGTCATACCAGCCCGACTCTTCATAGAATATTTTGGCGCTATCAAGGCGTTGCTTGACATGGTTCCACCCCGACAGCCACAACAAAACAGGCAAAATTAATCCCACCGCGCCGCCAATACTTGCCACACAGACAAATTGCCAAGTATGCCGACTTGGTGACTCGATGCTCATGGCGACAGGTAAGAAGATAATCGCAAAGCATAACCACATCCGAAATAGCACCCATAAATATTGCGATCGCGATTGTTTTGCCCAGCGATAAAAGAAAGCTTCCTTAAGCTCAATATATTCATTAAGGGGTTGTTGCTCTTTGGGAACGGGACAGGTCATGGGTGATCTAATGTTTTGATAGGCAGATATCTTGTCAGTTTAACAGACGAATTAGTCGATGAATTACACAGGCGAATATGTGTTGAGACGCGCCTCGAAAGTTATAATGACAGCTCAGGACTTTTTTACATCATCTATAGACACAATCACAGATTTAATATGGCAGAGGTTACTTTTTTCAACGCCCTCAGAGAAGCGATCGATGAGGAAATGGAGCGCGATCCAGCCGTTTATGTTTTAGGCGAAGACGTGGGGCATTACGGTGGCTCCTACAAAGTAACCAAAGATCTTTATAAGAAATACGGTGATCTACGTCTGCTGGATACCCCGATCGCTGAAAATAGCTTTACAGGTATGGCGATCGGCTCCGCGATGACAGGTTTGCGCCCGATCATCGAAGGCATGAACATGGGCTTCCTACTACTCGCCTTTAACCAAATATCTAACAACGCAGGTATGCTGCGCTATACATCGGGCGGCAACTTCAAAATCCCCATCGTCATCCGTGGACCGGGAGGTGTTGGTCGTAACCTTGGTGCAGAGCATTCTCAACGTCTGGAAACCTATTTCCAAGCAGTTCCGGGGATTAAAATGGTTGCCTGCTCAACGCCTTACAATGCTAAGGGCTTGCTCAAATCCGCCATCCGTAACGATAATCCGATTATCTTCTTTGAACATGTTTTGCTATACAACCTCAAAGAAGACATTCCTGATGAAGAATATTT
>CAVVRZ010000012.1:0-268090 GCA_963750795.1 uncultured cyanobacterium | reverse complement strand
TTTTTTGGCTTTCAGACCCAGCGCAGTAGCACCTCTCTTGATGCGGTGGCTGCGGCAGCATTGCCGATCGATCAAGCCTTAGCTAATCCGCAGCCAACGCTGATCGAGTTCTATGCGGATTGGTGTAGTAGCTGTCAGTCGATGGCGGCAGATAATCTGTCCCTAGAGCAGGAATATAGTGATCGCCTAAATTTTGTGATGTTGAATGTGGACAATAACAAATGGTTGCCAGAGGTGACTAAGTATCGGGTAGATGGGATTCCCCGTTTTATCTTTTTGGATCGCCAAAATCAGCTAATTGGTGATACGACAGGCGCAATCCCCCGCGAGATCATGGCGGCAAATATTGAGGCAGCGATCGCCGATCAACCTCTGCCCCACAATAGTGTCAGTAGCGATCGCACCTCCACGATCAACGAATCCAAAGCCGCCGATATTTCCCAACCAAGAGATCATGGGAAGTCATTATAAAATGAGTAAGTTAGGGCAGCGACTCCGCTCAGCCAGCAATGGACGATGGCTGGCTGAGCGAAGTCGCTGCCTCTTAAATTTATTCGGAATTACTATACTGCGAAATTCTGAACTGCGAAATCCTGAGAGATATCTTTTTAAACCGTAAATACCACTTTCACCATGCCCTCCTCTTGATTTGCTTGTAGTACAAATCCTAGCTTGCGGCAGATGATTTGCATTTGATGATTGCTATGGAGAACGTAGCCAATAATTGCTGAGAGATGTTCATCTTTACCAACTTCCAATAAGCGCCGTAATAGCTCTGTGCCTAATCCTTGGTGTTGATAGCGATCGCTGACGATTAGAGCAAACTCGGCTTCGTTAGTGCCATGCAACTTGCTCAGTCTGGCGACAGCGGTAATCTCATGGTGATTAGTGTGCGGATTTTTATGATCGGCAACTAGAACCATTTCGCGATCGTAATCAATGAAGCAGATACGGGTGAGGCGATCGTGGGCGATGCGATGCTTAAGATTCACGGCATGGGCGTAGCGCAGATAGACACTTTCCTCCGAAAGGTTTTTATGAAATACCACCATGAGCGGCTCATCTTCAGGGCGGATCGGACGGATAACCATTGGCTCGTCATCGGGAGTATCTTTGGGCGATCGCCAAGGTTGGGCGTACTTGGTGGGATAGGGACGGATTGCGGGTACGGGGCGCTCCTCAAGGTCATCGGCGGTATGCAGCAATACCCGCGCATCAAGGGCGATCATTCCCTCTGGTGACACTAGCAATGGATTGATATCAATCTCACGAATTTGTGGTTGTTCGACAATTAGTTGACTGAAACTGACTAGAAGTTGTTCTAGCTTCGGTAAATCTATCGCTTGTCTGCCTCTGACTCCTTGCAGTGCTTGGTAAATGCGTGTTTGTTCCATCATGCGGCGGGCGAGAGTGGTATTCAGAGGCGGCAAGGCAAGGGCGCGATCGCGAAATACTTCCACTAATTGCCCACCCATACCAAAGAGCATCACGGCTCCGAATTGGGGATCGAGACTGCTGCCTAAAATCAATTCGTAACCTTCCATTTTGACCATTGGCTGCACGGTTACACCGAGGAAGTCATCGGCGCTAATCGCTTTCACCTGATCAGCGATCGCTTCAAAGGCAAGACTCACCGCCGCCGCATCATTGAGATTCAGGCGCACGCCGCCGACATCGGTTTTGTGGGTAATTGTTTCCGAATGGAGTTTAAGAACGACGGGATAGCCGATGCGCTCGGCAATGGCGATCGCTTCCTTCTCATTGGTGGCGATTTCAGTGGCAATGGTGGGAATACCATAGGCAGAGAGAAGCTGCTTAGATTCGTATTCTGTCAACAACTGGCGATCGCTTTGCAATGCCTGTTTGATTACTTTTTCTGCCAATAGGCGATCGGGCGCAGATGCGTCAGAATCCACAGGCAAGGATGGCGTTTCATAGATGCCGCGCAGATTATAGGTGTACTGCCACATATAGTTAAACAGCCGCACCGCCGTATCGGGATAGGGAAAAGTAGGAATATTGGCTTGATTGAGAATTTGCGTTCCTGCGGTAATTTCGGCTCCACCCATCCAACTTGATAGAAGCGGTTTACCCAGATTGGCATAGGCTTTGAGGCTCTCCGCCGTTGCGGTGGGATTAGTCATTGCTTGCGGCGTGAGAATGACTAGCAAACCATCACTATTGGGATCATTGGCAACCACTTCGAGGGTCTGGGCATAGCGATCGCTACTGGCATCTCCCAGAATATCAATGGGATTGTGATGACTCCATTGAGTAGGGAGAAATTGATTGAGAAGTTCTGAAGTTTCGGGAGCTAGTTCTGCTAACGTGCCACCGCCACTAATTAGCGCGTCAGTAGCGATCGCTCCCGGTCCTCCTGCATTGGTAACAATCGAGAGGCGATTACCCTTGGGACGGGGCTGCTTTGATAAGATTTCCGCCATATCAAACAGGTCAGAAATTGTATGTACCCGCAACACGCCACAGCGTCGAAAGGCAGCATTAAGAACTTCATCACTGCCCGTTAAAGCTCCCGTATGGGAAGCCGCCGCCTTTGCTGCCGCTTCCGTATGTCCCACCTTCAGGACAATAATTGGCTTATCCATCGCCACTTCTCGCGCCGCCGATAAAAAGGCATGGGCATCGCCAATCGATTCCATATACAACACAATGCTGTGGGTATGGGGATCATCGCCGAGATATTCGATCAGGTCGCCCCAACTCACATCTAGCATCGAGCCGATGGAAATAAAGGTGCTAAATCCCACATTTTCGCCAAGGCTCCAATCTAAAATCGAAGTACAGAGCGCTCCACTTTGACTGATAAAGGCGACATTTCCCGATCGCGCGATCGCGCCTGCAAAGGTGGCATTAAGCCCAATCAAAGGATTCATCAAGCCCAAACAATTTGGACCAATGATTCGCATTCCCCCTTTACGTGCCTCCACCAAAACTTCCTGTTCTAGCTTCAGCCCTGCGGCTCCGATTTCCTTAAATCCTGCGGAGACGATGATCGCGCCCTTAACTCCCGCCGCCACACATTCCCTAATCACCTGTGGAACCGTTGCCGCAGGGGTAGCAATTACCGCTAGATCCACGGTTTCAGGAATGTCGGAAATATAACTATAGGACTTGATACCCAAAATACTATGGCGCTGTGGATTGACAGGATAAACAGTTCCCCCAAACGGATTCCGAATCAAATTCCATAATAAAGTTCTACCGACACTTCCTTCTCTTTCGCTTGCACCAATCACGGCAATTGAGCGAGGATGAAAAATACAATCAAGGGGATGCCGCTGCCCTTTCCAAATATCATGGGCAGGATCGCCGCAATTATCTCGGTAGTCAATACGATCGCTGAAACTTACTTCCATTATGTTCTCCTATTCCTCTTCTAGCAGCCATCAAGGTCATTAAGTTATTTCGGGGTTGCAAGGGGCTAGCATTGATGAGTCGATGGCTGACCGTAAAGAAATTTCTGTAATTATTGAATAGCTGAGCTAATATCTTTGTAATCGTTCCCAAAATTGCCTTGGAATTCTGAATATATATATACATTTTAGATACTTAGTACATATTCCATTAAATGCTAATTGCAACTGAGGCGATCGCTTGTCTTCATAAATTGATAGTATTCTTAGCTGAACTTAATCTCAAGAAGCAAGGTACGGCACAAAACGCCGCCCCTTGCTTCTTAGTTAACAATTTTTACTTGGATATGGACGTGACTTGACATTCTGATTTACTGGCTAAATCAACCTAAAACAAGCCATACTGAAGGAGGATTTGTCAATCAAATTGCTTGTATCAACTGTGCAGTTCTCCTATGCTTATCAACACTCCTCCTATTGCGATCGCTAATTTGTTAGCGCCCCTAGCGCTTCTAGATCAACTAGATTGGCTATCTGGACAAATAGATACCCAAATAGGGATACAGATCGCGGCAGTGTTGGGTTGGATCGGTCTAGTGTTTCTGACTTCCGCTATTTTGCATCGCCTGAATCAAGATCCAGAATTAGTGCGTAAGGTTGTGCATATTGGTACGGGTAATGTGCTTCTAATTGCGTGGGCGCTCGGCGTTTCCTACGCACTATGTATAGCGGCAGGGCTATTATTTAGCGCGATCGCCTTGGCTTCGCATCACATCAAAATTTTGCCAATGCTCAATGATGTCGGGCGCAAGACCTATGGTGTGTTCTATTACGCAGTGAGCATTACGATTTTAGTAACTCTATTTTGGCAACAGGCTCCCGAATATGCAGTGATTGGCGTGATGGTGATGTCATGGGGTGATGGCATGGCGGCGCTGATCGGCAAACGCTTCGGCAAGCATATTTTTATGCACGGTAATAATCGCCGCAGCATTGAGGGTTCTCTAGCGATGTTCGTAGCGAGTTTGATAGTAATTATTGGTGTGACTGCTCTCAGTCGTAATTTGGGGCTAAGTGATGTTTTGATGGCGATACCGATCGCGGCGATCGCCACATTACTAGAATCTTATTCCCCTGGAGGAACGGATAATCTGACCGTACCGTTATCCAGCGCGGGTTTGAGCTATATTTTACAATCGCTATTCTGATAGTTATTTTCAACAGCGACCTAATTCTATTAAAAAAAATTTTTTATTTTGTAGTCTCTGCTAGTGTTACAGTATGCACAAGTGTGCATACTGTAATTTACATGAAATACCAATGGGACAAGAATAAAGCAATATCCAATTTTCAAAAGCATGGTGTTGAGTTTGCCGATGCTGTATCCATATTTCAGGATGACCTTGCCATAACGATTGCGGATCACAGATTTGATGAGGAAAGATTTGTTAGCATTGGTATGGACGCATTCGGTAGGATTTTAGTTGTTGTGTTTACATGGCGTGGTGATGAAATTCGTTTGATATCTGCACGACGTGCAGAGCGTAGTGAACGTAAACAATATGAAGAGGAGTAAGTAAATGGAAGCAGAATATAACTTTAGTCAAGGTAAGCGTGGCGCAGTTGAACCAAGCGCACAAGGCAAAACGCGCATTACTATTCGCTTAGATGACGATATTTTGGAATGGTTTCGTGCTGAAGTGAATAGCAAAGGTGGCGGCAATTATCAAACATCGATTAACGAGGCTTTGCGACAACACATATATCAACAAACCCATGAACCACTCGAAAGCATATTGCGTAGGGTTCTGAGAGAAGAATTAGCTCAGAAGCCATAGAGTAAAGTGCAAAGCACTTTACTCTATGGCTTCTGTTTTAGGGTTTTAAGAAAAAGAAGTTGCCCTATGTTTAATTAAGGTTTCTACAGGCAAAGCGCTTCGCAGATGTTGCCAAGGCAGAATTTGATTGACATCCCAATTGTCATGGACATACCAAGCGAGGGGAGGCAATTCGCCCCGCAGTTCCTTAAAGGCTCGTTTGTAGGAGCCATCGCTGGGGACATCGCCATTGCTATAGCTACAGGCTAGCCGCAACAACTTAGTCAAACGGCGATCGCCTCTGGAAATCATCGCCTGTACTAATGAGTCCTTATAGCTTTCGGGACGAAAATCTATACCCTTGGGCAAGAGATTTTTGCGGAGAAGCTGCATTTTTTTCTCGGCGGTGGTGCTGACTCCTTGCCATTGCCAAGGGGTGTGGGACTTGGGGACGAAGGTACTGCAACCAAAGGTAATCTTTAATTTGGGAGCAATTTTACGAAGGGATACTAGCATCTCGATGGTTTGGGCGATATCCTCATCGGTTTCCATCGGCACGCCCGCCATCCCATAGAGCTTCAGGGCTTTTAGCCCACCCGCTTGGGCATTGATCGCTGCCTGTTTGATCTCATCGTTATGTAATTTCTTATTAATAATTTCGCGCAACCGTTCGGAACCACTCTCGATCGCGATCGTTACCGAGCGACTATCACGATTAGCCAGAATCCGCGCTAATTTCTCGGTCAAAGTATTCGTACGTACAGATGCAAGACTGAGGCGGACATCATCAAATTGGGGTTTAGATAGATAATCGAGCAGAGTGTCAAATTCTGGATGTTGAGTAATCGATGCGCCCAAGAGTCCTAAACGGTTAGTAACTTCTAATCCTTTGGCGATCGCAGGAATTAAGCTTGCTTCTAAACTGGCAGTCCGAAAGGGAAGAGTGAGATAACTCGCCAAACAGAAGCGGCACATTTCGGGACAACTGCGAACCACCTCTACCATGAAGATACTTTCCCATGCCGCCTTTTCGGTCACGACCGTCGAAGCCGATAGGACATTTCCCTTATAGGTTTGCTTATGGATTGTGGCAGGAATATCGCTATCAATAGGCTGAATCTTGGCGATCGCGCCATCTTCTGATTCATAAATAACTTCGTATAGTTGCGGAATATAAATCCCTTCGATCTTGGCAAGGTGACGCAATTTTTGCTGACGGCTAGCATCGCGTACTTCTTGATAAGCCTGTAGGAAGTTCCCAATTAACTCCTCACCGTCACCTAGCAAAATCACGTCAAACCAAGCCGCAAAGGGTTCAGGATTAGCGGTCAGTACAGGACCTCCACCAAATACGAGGGGATGTTCATCTTGGCGATCGCTACTATCGATGGGAATATCAAACTTCTCTAACGCCGCCAGAATATTCACATAATCGAGTTCCCACGAAAAAGAGAAGCCTAAAATCTCAATGCTGCGCGGCAAATTTTCGTGGGCATCGGTAAACCATCGGCTCACATTTACCTGCGATCGCGTTGCTAAGTTTGCCCATACGCCTTGATAGCCGAGACTAGTAATGCCGACGGTGTAAGTACTAGGAAAGGCAAAAACAATATTCACCGCATCGCGATCGGGGTCGGCGGGGTCAAAGAGTAAATGTTCTGATTGAAAGTAGGCTTGGTTCAAAATTGCAGCAATAAATAGCGATAGATGGCAATATTGCTATTATGCCAGCAATTCTCAAAATAATGTTTTCCACAGCAAACCTTGCTTTGCTATGAACATAAAATCCAGAAGATGAGTGGCGGCACGAAGTGCCGCCACTCATCTTCTGGATTCTCAAAACATAAATTGGATGGATACGCTAGTCAGGGCATCTATTTTTAGAGTAAATGAGTAGACCCCAGAAAAGTAATGCTCCCATTAGATATTTAAAGGGATCGGGTATGGCAGGGTTGGGAGAAACAAAGCCCTCAATTACTCCCGCAATCAGCAATAGCGGAACAACTCCAAACATCACCTGAGCGGCTTGATTGCCATAGATTTTAAAAGCATCACTGCGGCGATAACTCCCCGGAAATAGCAACGCTCGCGCAATCAATAAACCTGCTCCCCCTGCCATAAAAATCGCGGGCAACTCCAGCGCCCCGTGGGGAAAGACAAATGCCCAAAAGGGAAAAGCTAGATTATTCTGCTGCACTAAAGCCCCAATTGCTCCAATCAATATTCCATTAAAAAACAAAATATAAGTGGTCAATAGTCCTCCCGTAATGCCCCCGCCCACAGTGCGGAAGCAAACACTCATATTATTAATGGCGATGCCACTAGAGGCGAGGGGTTCGGAACCGAGAATCGATCCCATCCACAGTTCGCCGCGATCGCGTACTAGATAAATCAGGCGATCGGGAACTACCATCGCTAGAAAGGACGGATCACGCCAAGAGAACCACCAAGCGATCGCCATGCCAACTCCAAAAATAGCCGTAGCGATCGCAATATAGATTCTCGATTCATAGATCACAGTAGGAAATCCCCAGTGATAGAAAGATATAACCGCTTTCCATTCCTGTTTGCGAGATCCCTGATAGATCTGACTATAACTACGAGAAGTTAACGTTTGTAAATGATGAATAATTGTTGCGCCTAGCTGGTGCGTTTTCGCTCTTGCTAAATCTGCTGAAACTGAGCGATAGAGACTAGCAAGTAGAGCGATCTCATCGGCTTTGAGGGATTTGAGTCCTTGAGTTTCCAAACGTTTGAGCAAATCCTCTAGTTTTTGCCACTGAGTCTCGCGCCTTGCAATCCAACGTTGTACATCCATAATATCGAGTTAGCTAGTATTGAATTAGCCGTCAATCTAGGTTAGCCTAAATCAACCGCAAAATTAGAGGTTTATGTCATGAGTCGCACCCCTCTGCGTCCCTTGAGTATCGGCAATATTGTTAGTACGGGCTTAGTTTTATATCGTTCTAATTTGAAAGCTTATTTTTTTATTGCTCTTCAAGCCTATCTGTGGATTTTACTGCCATTAATACTTTTTGGAGTGGCAAGTGGTTTCTTGGTCATCAATAGACAATATCCCATACTGTTATTGGTAATCGCTTTTCTCACATTGCTAGGGGGGATCGGCAAGTATTTGACTAATTCCGCCCTAATTTCTAGACTTGCCTATCAAGAATTGACTGGTAAACCTGAAACGGAAAGTGCTGCCCGTAAGCAGATTGATCCTAAAATTTGGAAGTTTTGGGGAGTATCAATTATTGTTAGCGTGCAATTATTTCTCATCTATCTTTTGACAGCGATCGCCTTCGGTATAGTTGGCGGAGTGATCGGTTTTGTGTTGGGTGGCATTCTCGGACGGCTCCTCACAGGCTTTTTGATCACTGCCATAGTCGTCATCGCTGTGGTCGTAGTTGTGTCATGGTACTTCGCTCGTTGGGGAATTGCAGAATTACCTTTGGCGATCGAGAATAATCTCACAGGGGGTGAAAGTATCAAACGCAGTTGGAGCTTGACCGAAAACTCCGCTTTGCGAGTACAGGGAGTTTTCCTGATAGCATTTTTGGTAACTATTCCCATTACTGCTATAACGACCTATGTTCCTCAATTTATCTTTGCTGCCGCAACTCCGGGATCGACAATCTTTTGGATCGGCACAGCAATTTCCTTCGTTTTCAGCCTCTTGGGCTCAATCTTAGTACTTCCACTCTGGCAGACGATTAAATCTGCTACTTACTACGATCTTCGTACCCGTCGCGAAGGGTTAGATATCGGACTACGCTCTAGCAATAACGACAACAATGACAATGATTTTCTCTAATATGCGATCGCGTTAACATCTTAAAGGTTCTCATTTGCTCGTATGGCAATCCTAAATGATTTATGTAAGCGCCCCCCGAAATTGCGATCAGCAATTGGGCGCAAAATATAAAATCCAAAAAGCTATAACGCACGCGCAGCGTGCGTTATAGCTTATATTCTTAGAAAAATAAAAACCTTTAAATATCTAGAATTTACCCTTTAGCGTAGTGAGCCATGAGTCTATTTAACAAAATCACTCTACAGACTCCAGAAAGTGTAGAACTAGAATTTACCCTCGCAGGGATCGGCAATCGCACGCAAGCTCTGCTAATTGACTATGCTTTGTTGGGAGGCATGATTGCCCTGAGCGTCTTTACAGGAGTGGCATTACTGAGTCAATTTAATGATGTGTTACGCAAATGGTACTTAGCGATCGCTCTGTTAGGCATTTTCGGCGTATTTGTGGGCTACTTCATCTTTTTTGAAACCCTTTGGCAAGGGCAAACTCCCGGTAAACGCTATACCAAGATTCGGGTAATCCGCGATGATGGCAGACCTGCGGGACTGTCCGAGGCGACACTCCGTGCTTTACTCCGACCTATCGACGATGCCCTATCGATTGGCTTTTTGATGATTTTCTTTCATAAACAAGAAAAACGACTAGGGGACTTAATTGCGGGGACAGTGGTAATTCAAGAAGAAAATCCTTTGATTCATCAAAAGCTGGTTGTATCGGATCGCGCCGAAGTTTTTGCAAAGCAACTGATCGAAGTCTGCGATCTGTCTCTATTGCTTCCCGATGATTTTGCTTCTATCCGTGAATTTTTGCAACGTCGTCATCGCCTAGAACCTGAAGCGCGTAAAAATCTAAGCCGTCAATTAGCTTTGCAACTGAAAGCAATTCTCGAAATAGAAACTATTCCCTTCAGAGCCGATGCTGAGACTTTTATCGAGTCCGTATTCTCGGCTTATCAGCAACAAAGGAGGCGATCGCATGGACAGTTCTGATAAAAATGATTGGGGTTGGCAGATCGAGCAATGGCAAAGACGAACAGGGGAATGGTTAGAGTTAAATATCTTCCCCAGTGCCGATAGAGTGATTCGTGGTCTTGATTGGAAGATTGATGACTGGGTATTTAATGGCGCAATCTGGCTAGCTTGGATCATTTTTGGCAGTGTGATCGCTTGGTTATTGTGGCAGATATTTAAGGTTTTACGCTCCTATTTCCAAACTTGGGGTTGGTTGACTCCACGCTTGGGGGGAATGGAAACAAACGCGATCATCCCTGCCGCCATCGAATGGGAACAGCGATCGCAAACCTTCGCCCAGCAAGGTGAATATAGCGAAGCCTGTCGCGCTCTGTATATGGCAATGTTGCAACGTCTACACGAATCAACTCTTGCACCGCAACAGCCTAGTCGTACCGATGGAGAGTATTTACAATTAATGCGAATGATCCCGCGATGGCAGACCTATCAAGTAATTGTAAGTACCCATGAGCGTCTCTGCTTTAATGGTGAGATGTTCTCCCGCAATACCTTTGAGCTGTGTCAGCGAGCCTATCAAGATCTGATGCAATATTTAATTGCTCTCAACAAGTCATGAAATCCCTAGCAAATTTCCCTAGCAACTCTCACTAGCAAGCGACTATGAAATTTTCTCGCCGTAGAATCTGGATCATTGCGATCGCCACAATCGTGGGATTGTTGCTGATCTTAGCGAGCGCCCCCAAGGATACGCCGCACGCAGGATCTACCTATAGCCGCAGTCCCCAAGGCTATGCCGCTTGGTATGGCTATATGCGCGATCGGCAATCCTCAGTTCAGCGTTGGGAGAAACCCTTGAAACCTTTTTTTGAAAAGGAAAAAGGAACCTTACTAAGAGTTTTTCCCACATCATTCACTGCCGAGATTAGTTCTGAAGAAAGAGACTGGATTGCCGCAGGTAATACCCTTGTCCAAGTGGGCGTTCGCGCTCCAGTTAGTGCCGCTAATTTTGAAGTATCCCTAACCCATCCTCTAGGAAAAGTAGAGGTTTCCAGTACGAGACGCTTTAAGAGCGTACAGCCCGAAGCTTTAGTTTTAGGCGATCGCTTTGGGGCGATTATTAAACAAACTAAGATCGAAAAGGGCAAGCTGATTCAAATCACAACTTCCTACTTTGCCGCCAATGCTTATCAAGATGCAGCAGGTAACTATGCCTTGCTCGCGCAGTTAGTGAGCCAATCCCAACCAATTTGGATCGATGAATATCTTCATGGTTACAAGGATCAACAAACTAGCGCCGCAAATCAAGACAGTAACTGGTTCGTCTATTTAGGAAAAACCCCACTTGTGGCGATCGCGATTCAAAGCGTTATTTTACTTCTGCTCCTAATCTGGTCACAAAATCAGCGCTTTGGAACTCCCCAAAGCGTTGCCACCGCTAAAACTGATAACAGTCAAGCCTACATCCATTCCCTCGCCGCCGTCCTAGTCCGTGCAGGTGCTAGCGAATTTGTAATGCAAGCGATCGGACAGTCTGAGAAACGTCAACTTCAAAAAAAGCTAGGGCTGGGAATCACTCTTCTCTCCCATCGACAGTTACTCAAGGCTTGGGAGGATTCAGGTAGACCACAAGCAGAACTCGCCGCCGTTTTGGAACCCCTAGAACGCAAGCAAAGAATTAGCGAGAAGCAGTTATTAGAATGGCTAAAATGTTGGCAGCAAATCAACTAAAGTTGACACCTAGAAGCAATTTGCGCTGCAAATCGCTTCTAGTTATATCAGGACAAATCAAAACACCAGAAGTGAGAGGCGGCGCGAAGCGCCGCCTCTCACTTCTGGTTTTAGATCCTAACAAGACTGTCTAAAACTATGCTTGCATACTGAGATATACTGAAACAGCGAAAACTTTCTAGAATAACTTTAAGGCAAATATCTATATATTCTCAGATCTTCTTAGGGAACTTCGATAATTTATGAGCAGAACTCAGGCTCTCTTCCACCAGCTAGCGGATCACCTTAGTCAAGTTGTCTTTGGACAATCGGCATTAGTCAAGCAACTATTGATCGCCCTTCTATCCAACGGTCATGTCATCCTTGAAGGTGTTCCCGGAACTGGCAAAACCTTGATGGTCAAGGTTTTAGCTAAGCTACTCAAAGCCGACTTTCGGCGGATTCAATTAACTCCCGACATTCTGCCATCGGATATCCTCGGCACTAATATTTTTGATCTGAATACCCGTACCTTTGTTCTCAAAAAAGGACCTGTATTTACCCAGATTCTCTTAACTGATGAGATTAACCGCACTCCGCCCAAGACTCAAGCGGCTCTACTCGAAGCGATGGAAGAGCGTCAAGTGACCCTAGATGGAGAGAGTTTACCGCTATCAGAATTATTCTGGACGATCGCCACTCAAAATTCTCTAGAGTTTGAAGGCACATACCCATTACCCGAAGCCCAGTTAGATCGCTTTCTGTTTAAATTAATCGTTGATTATCCCGACCCGATCGCTGAAAAGCAAATGTTGTCCGATAGCCATAGCAACGGGCAAACTAATCTCAATAAGTTGGCGGGATTAAAACCAATCGCCACCGTCGAGCAGTGTTTGCAAGCTCAGCGAGAAGTCCGCACCATCAATGTCCATGAATCGGCGATCGATTATTTACTGTCCCTAGTGGAACGGACGCGGCGACATTCCGATCTATCCCTAGGAGCTTCTCCCAGAGCGGCGGTGGCTTGGTTATTGGCAAGTAAGGCATCGGCTTGGCTGGCGGAGAGGGAATTTGTCACGCCCGATGATATTAAGACCGTTGCTCCGCCCCTATTACGGCATCGGTTGATTTTGCGACCTGAGGCACAATTGGATGGAGTATCTGTTGATTCGGTGATTCAATCTATTCTCAATCAAGTTGCTGTACCACGATGATTCCGACTAGTAGATCGTATTTACTGTTTCTCGTTGGCGGAGCGATCGCGACAATTGCTGCCGCGATCGCTAATCCAGACTTTAGGTGGCAGATCGCAGCTTACGTCTTGCTACTGTGGAATCTCACGATCTTGATCCTGATTTGGCAAGATCTGAGAAGAATTATCCCCGTTAAGGTGATGCGCCATCCTCTATCACGATTATCAATCGGTCGTGATAACCCCGTCACGATCACGATTACGGGGCAAGCTGGCGATCGCGTGCAGATTCGTGATGGAGTTCCTACAGAGTTCCAGATCAGCGATCATCAGCTTGAGGTGGTACTCGCCGATCAATTTGCCAAGCGATCGCAGAATACTATTCAGCATGACTTGGTATACACCGTAAAACCCTTTGCTAGGGGGGAATATCACTGGCAAGACCTGCAAGTCCGACAGTTAGGCGGCTGGGGACTCGCTTGGAAATCCTCGACGATTGATGCTAAGGCAACCGTGGCAGTTTATCCCGACCTATTACTATTGCGATCGCTTTCGATCAAGTTAGCTTTGCAATCGACAGGCACGATGGAGTCGCGTCGTCGGTTAGGCATCGGTACGGAGTTCTCGGAATTGAGGGAATATACGGCGGGGGATGACCTGCGCCTAGTCGATTGGAAAGCCACCGCCAGAAGGAGCCGCCCGATGGTGCGGGTGCTAGAGCCTGAACATGAACAGACGCTGATCATTTTGTTAGATCGGGGCAGGCTGATGACCGCCCAAGTGCAGGGGATGACCCGCTTTGATTTTGGGCTAAATGCTGCCCTCGGACTTGCCTTGGCAGGGATCAACCGTGGTGATCGCGTGGGGATCGGTGTATTTGATCGCAAAATCCATACTTGGATGCCGCCTGAGCGCGGACAGCACCAGATGGCAAAATTTATCGAACGCCTGACTCCGATTCAGCCTGAATTGTTGGAACCTGATTACGTTAATGCCGTGACTACGGTGGTGCAGCAGCAGATTCGTCGCGCCCTTGTGGTGGTGATCACGGATATCGTCGATGCGGTGGCTTCCGCCGAGCTACTCCTCGCTCTAGCCAGATTGCGCCCTCGCTATTTGCCTTTTTGTGTAACTCTGCGCGATCCCGATGTCGATCGCCTTGCCCATAGCCACGTTGACCTGTCGGTGACTTCAGATCAAGCGATCTCCAATTCCTACAGTCGTGCGGTGGCGCTTGACCTCATCGCACAACGAGAGCTTGCCTTCGCCTCCCTCAAGCAAAAAGGGGTATTAGTCCTAGATGCGCCCGCCCACCAAGTCAGCGAAGAATTAGTCAATCGCTATCTAATGTTGAAATTAAAAAATCAGCTTTAAAAGTATAGTAGTTCTAAATAAATCTGAAGAGGCTTCGACCCTTCGACAGGCTCAGTGCATCGCTCCGCTCAGGCATCGATATACGGTGGCTGAGCGGAGTCGAAGCCCTATTTCTTGTTGAATATACAAAACCAGAAAAGGGATGGCGACGCAGAGCGTCGCCATCCCTTTTCTGGTTTTGTGTCCTTGGCAAACCTTGCTTTGCTATATTTTTAGTCTTGGGATTACTGCTGATCGCAACTACACTGAAAATTAAAATGCCACAAAATTTTGCAGGCGCATATCTGCGCGGACGTTCCTTTGCAGGACAAGACTTGACAGGGGCTAACTTTAGCCGCGCCGATATCCGTAGTGCTGACTTTACAGGGGCAAATCTCACGGGGGCAAATTTTAGTAATGCCAAGGCGGGATTGACCGATGGGCGCAAGGCGATCGCCCTCACAGGACTATTGGCACTGACGACGGTGACAGGATTTTTATCTTTTTTGCTGAGTACGGCGATCGCGAGGGAGACGACGCGAAAGGGGCTAGAGGCAATACCCATGGGCTTGCTACTGGTTGCGCTTAGCTTTAGCTTTTTGGTGATTTGGCGACAGGGCTTTAAGGTTTTTGATCGATTTTTGTTTAACGGAATGGTAGTGGCGACGGTGATTGCGGGGTCGATCATTGGCTCCCAACCAGCTTTTAGTGAAGCATTGGCGACTGTTACCCTTGCACTGTTACTAGCGGCAGTCATGGCAAAGGGTATAGCCGTGATCGTCGCCAGTGCCGAAATGGTCAGGGGTAAAGCGGTGGGCGCATTGGCGGGAGCGATCGCGATCGCCTCCGCATTGTTTGGCTGTCAATGGGCTAACGCACCATCTTGGAGCGCTCTGGGCGCAGTGATTTTAGGGATTTATGTGGCGGCGCGGGCGGTGGAAGGCGATGGCGAACATACGACAATTCACGACTGGGCGGTGATGATCGCCGCCGCCTTGGGAACCAGTTTCCGCAATGCCGATCTCACCGATGCTGATTTTTCGCAATCACGTTTAAATAATGCCGACTTTCGCCAAGCGATTTTGACGCGATCGCGCTTTTACGAAAGTGAACAATTATCCCTCGCGAGATTAGACCGTAATTCGATTTTGAGTCAGCCTGATTTACGCCAGCTTTTGATTACAGGTAATGGCAGGAAAAAGTCCTATGTCGGAGCTGACTTTCGGGGCGCAAATCTGATCGGAGTCGATCTTAGTGGCGCGAATTTGCGTGAAGTCGATCTGCGCGGTGCAACTTTGCAAAGTGCCAATCTGGAAATGGCAAATCTCACCCTCGCCAATGCCGTGGGAACTGATTTTGGCAATGCCTTGCTGACGGGTATCTGTCTAGATCGCTGGACTATTGATGCCACCACCAATCTCACACAGGCAGACTGTCGCTATGTTTATTTGCAGTCAGGCGCAAGTCAAGGTGTAAATTTGCAGCGTCAACCCCAACAGGGCGACTGGATGGCGGGAGAGTTTACGCGCTTATTTACGGTCGCTGATCGCCAAACCGTCAGCGTCTTTGAATCGACATCCCTAGATGAGTTGGCAATTAACCGCGAAGAAATCTTTGCGAGTTTAATGATTTTGATACAGGTAGCGATCGCTGATAATCATTTGGATGATCAGGAAAAAGCGATTCTTGAAGAAGCCATTGCCGCCCTCAATCTCCAAGAAGAAATCACCCTAGAGCGACTTTTAGAAGAACGCATTTCCGTTAGTGATCTCCTTGAGAAAATCAATAGTCCTCTGATTAAAGAACAACTCTATCAATCCGCCTACATCATGGCAAAAGCCGATCATGATGTCAGTAGACCCGAAACAGAACTGTTGCAGATGCTGCAAGACAAGTTCGCACTGTCCGATGCCACGGTGGAGAGGCTAACGGGCATCGTCGATGCAGCGACAAATATGTCGATCGCTGAACATATGGAAGCGATCGCCGATCCTGAAAAACGAGAACTAGCGGTAAATACTAACGTGCGGCTGTTTGCGATTATGCACGCGGTCGGCGGCGCAATGCCCACCCCCGGATTTGCCACGGTGAGCCATTTGATGATTTACAAAGATCAAGTGGAATTAGTGCAGAAGATTGGCAAAATTTGGGGCTATCCCGCCGATCATGCCTCCGATGACTTTAATAAGGTTGTGTTTGGTAGTGTGGGTGCAACGGCGGCGCGAATTGCTTTCTCTAATATCGTCTTACTGATTCCTGTGGCAGGAAGTATTATTAGCGGTTCCACTGCCTTTAGTATGACTTGGGCGATCGGTAATCTTGCTAATCAATATTTTGCTGAAGGTTGTGAGATTGATGATCAGACGCTTACCGAGCTATTCGCCAAGGCTAGATCCGAAGGCAAGCGTACTTTTCAGGATCTACAAAAGGCAATTACCGATAAACAAAAAGAACTCACTCCCGCGATCGCTGCTTTGCAAGAAAAATTTCGAGCAGGCAAGATTAGTGAAAATGAATATATCCAAGAAATTAAAGCGATCGCCTAGAGGTTTATAGATAATTTAAACCAGCAAAATAGGGCTTTGACTTATTCCGTCTCGCTATAATTGAGAATAGTATGCCTAAGAAATAAAAATTATGCTAATCCAGAAAATTGTTCAAGAATTACAACATATTCCGAACGCAAAATTAGCAGAACTTTATGACCTAATCCATTACTTTCGTCTAGGCTTAGATAGAGAAATCAAGCAACCGCGTACTCCTGGGCTATTAGAAGGTCAACTTGACGATTCTTTTTTTGATCCATTGCCAGAAGAGGAACTTCAGAAATGGCAATGAATTACCTGATCGATACTCATATCCTCTTGTGGTGGGTGTTTAACGACCCAAAACTGAATACGGAATGTCGAAATGTCATTCTTAACCCAGATAACAACATTATTGTTAGTAGTGCTTCTGCTTGGGAAATTGCGACCAAATATCGCATAGGCAAACTACCAAGCGCTCAACAACTTGTTCAAGAGTATTTGCAAATATTACATCGAGCTAAATTTATTGAACTTCCTATCACCACAGCCCATGCTCTTAGGGCAGGAAGTTTACCAATTACTCATCAAGATCCTTTTGACCGTATGATCATGGCTCAAGCCGAAATAGAAAACTTGCCTGTTATCACCTACGATAAAGCTTTCCAAACTGGACTAATTGAGATCATCCCCTCTGTCAGCAATAACCCGTTATGAAGCGAGTTCTATTTAGCCATTTGTGCCGCGCAAAGCGCGGCACAAATGGCTAGAAATGACATCGGTTTAAGATTTAGCTCTCTTTACTTTGTCCTGCTAGTTCAAGATCTGTTTGCGCCACTCTCGCTTGTTTAGTTAATCCATACATTCCCCCCAGCAGATACCACAGCAACATACTGATCCTCGGCTCATAGATCACTAGGTCGAGCCAACAGGACATCAAAAAGAGTAGAACCGCGATCGCCACAACTAAGATCGTGCCTTCCGTTTCCTTGATCAAATTAGAGGTGAGGGATGCCTTAAAGGTGTAGATGATAATGCTCACAAATCCGATCATGGCAGGAATCCCTGACCCAACGGCGATCGCTAAAAACAAATTATGTTCGTGGGGCAGTCCGCGCAGATCGAAATTCATCATTTCCGCGACCCTAGGAAAATTCCGCAGACCCCAGCCCTGAATCGGGTGTTGTGTAATCAACGAGATGGCAAATTGCCAAGCATTAAGACGATCTTCCGTTGAAGCATAGTTACCGAGACTCGGATCAACCGTACTAGCAAGGCGATGCACAAAGCCCTCAGGCAATAGCAATCGCAGGGCTTCGCCGCCAAGCCCAAAATTAGAACCGAAGACTGCCCAAGCGATCGCCGCGCTAAAGATGCCAAATCCTAGCACTAGCTGCCAACGGCGGTAATATATTGCCATTGCCACCGCCCCAAGTATCGCTAAGCCCCAAGCATTGCGCGAACTGGTCATAATCAGGACACAAGTCGCCATTCCCAAGGCGATCGCCGCGATAAATCTTTGGACTAGAGTAATATTTTTGACTCGACCAACTGCCAAATGCAAGGCGATCGGCAAAATCATTAATAGATAAATTGCAGTTTCATTGAAATGCCCAAAAAATGACTGGATACGGCGATCGGGACTAAAACCTAGGGGAATCGGATAACTGTCAAAAATTACCTTCGGGATTAATAAATCAGGGCGATTGATTAGGGCTTGTAAAATACCAAAGCCGCTGACTAGGATCGAACTCAGTACCAATAGCCATAGTAAATGAATGAATTGAGCAGGAGTACGAACAATATAGCTAGTGGTGGCGGCAAGGAGAAAATAGGGTAAAAAGTTAGCGAGTCCCCCTGCGGCAGTACCAATATCGAAGGCGATCGCAGTGGTAAGGATCATCCAAAGGGACAGCAAAAAGTAGCCAATATTAATCGGAGTAGCGATCGCTCTCCATCCGCGACGAAACAAAACCCAAAGTGCTAACAATGCTGCAAAAAATGGCATAAAGACATTACTAATCACCATACATAGGGCAATGCTTTGCAACCACTGCCATTCTCTGGTTACATCTTTGTCCTCGATCTTTTTCCAGATCATGCCTGCATTCACATTGCTTTGCGTCTTATCTAGTATTGCCATCTTGAGGTTAGAAAGTGCGACGTTTCCTGACTGGTTCGATCATTTAATCTTAATGTACTGCTGATATCTCACCGAAGGTAAACGCTAAATCTCTTACTATTTCAGACAAAAAAAGAAGAGTGGCGACGCAAAGCGACACCACTCTTCTTTTAGTTTTTTACTAGTAGATAGCAAGGCGATCGCCTTGTTAATACTAGAAATTAGTAGTCGAAGTCTCCGCCAGCGCCCATTGCGCCACCGCCACCAGCAGCCTTATCTTCAGGCTTATCGACAACGATACATTCGGTTGTCAAGATCATGCTCGCGATCGAGGCAGCATTTTGCAATGCGGAACGAGTTACCTTGGCAGGGTCAACGATACCTGCGGCAAACATATCTTCAAATTCGCCAGTGGCAGCATTGAAGCCAATGTTGAATGCTTTCTCGCGAATATTTTCAGCGATAACTGCACCATTGAAGCCAGCATTTTGAGCAATGCGCTTAACGGGAGCAGAGAGAGCCTTGGACACAATGATTGCCCCAGTCAACTCTTCACCAGTGAGGTTAGCGGTTGCCCAAGTGTGCAGTTCAGGAGCCAAGTGGGTTAGGGTTGTACCACCACCGGGGACGATACCTTCTTCAACGGCTGCCTTGGTTGCGTTGATTGCATCTTCGAGGCGGAGCTTGCGATCCTTCATTTCAGTTTCGGTAGCAGCACCAACCTTGATCACGGCAACGCCACCCGAGAGCTTAGCCAAACGTTCTTGGAGCTTCTCCTTGTCGTAGGAAGATTCGGTTTCTTCGATTTGACGACGGATTTGCTCAACGCGAGTCTTAACTGCGGCTTCGTTACCTTCAGCAACAATGGTGGTGCTGTCTTTGGTGATGATTACGCGGCGAGCCTTACCAAGCTGATCGAGCTTGACAGCATCAAGGCGCAGACCTGCATCCTCGGTGATCACTTGACCACCAGTGAGGATTGCCAAGTCTTCGAGCAGAGCCTTGCGGCGATCGCCAAATCCGGGAGCTTTGATAGCAGCAACGTTAAGTACGCCACGGAGACGGTTAACAACTAGGGTTGCGAGGGCTTCTTTTTCGATGTCTTCAGCAATGATAATGAGGGGACGACCAGAGCGAGCAACTTGCTCAAGGACGGGTACGAGTTCTTGGACGAGGGCGATCTTCTTATCGGTGATCAAGATCAATGGCTCTTCAAAGGAAGCTTCCATGCGCTCGGTATCGGTTACGAAGTAAGGAGAGATATAACCCTTATCAAAGCGCATACCTTCGGTAACTTCCAATTCCGTTACCATCGACTTACCTTCTTCAAGGGAAATCACGCCTTCCTTGCCAACCTTGTCCATAGCTTGGGCAATCATCGCGCCGACTTCTTCATCGTTACCTGCGGAGATCGTCCCAACTTGGGCGATCGACTTCGAGTCTTCGATGGGCTTAGCGTGTTCCTTGATTTTGTCTACCAAGAAAGCAGTTGCCTTTTCGATACCGCGCTTGAGGGCGATCGCATTAGCACCCGCAGCAACGTTACGCAGACCTTCTTTGACGATCGCGTGAGCCAAGACGGTAGCGGTGGTGGTTCCATCACCAGCCGCATCATTAGTCTTAGAAGCAGCTTGACGAATTAGAGCTACGCCAGTGTTTTCAACGTTATCTTCTAGTTCAATTTCCTTAGCAATGGTGACACCATCGTTAACGATTTGAGGAGAGCCGAACTTCTTTTCCAGTACTACGTTACGTCCCTTGGGTCCAAGGGTTACGGCAACGGCTTCAGCCAAGATATCCATACCACGCTCAAGGGCGCGACGGGCATCTTCGTTATAAATGATTCTTTTTGCCATGATGTTTTTTATTTGGTAATGGTTAAGGGGTTAGAAAAAATTTGGTCATTGGTGAATGGTGATTGGGGTTCGATCTCATTTGCCGATTACCAATTACCGATTACCAATCACCAGTGATTAGGAAACGATCGCTAAAATATCTTTTTCAGCTAGCAAGACATACTCATCGGAGCCGAGTTTGATATCAGTGCCAGCGTATTTGGAATAAAGCACTTTGTCGCCAACTTTGACTTCAAGGGCTAGGCGCTCACCTTTATCATCGAGCTTGCCAGGTCCTACGGCAGCGATTTCACCAACTTGGGGCTTTTCTTTTGCGGTATCAGGTAGGAAAATTCCGCCTGCGGTCTTTTCTTCTTTAGCACTTACTTTGATAAATACGCGATCGGCTAAAGGCTTTACGGTAGTTACGTTTAATGTTGTGGTTGCCATTATTTTTCACTCAGTTGACTAGCGTTTGGGGCTTTGTCTAGAGCGGGTTAGCACTCTAGGTAACTGAGTGCTAATTTAACCGAAAGGGTTGCAATGCCTATAGTGTGGTTTACCGAACTGATGAAGCTGATTGCTTGTGTGGTACTAGTTTGCATGGTGCTAGTTTAGGGCTGAGCTTGAAAAGCTCTCAAAAAGCGCTATATGATTGAAGGCTATTTGGCAATCTTAGGGAAAGTGCGGTGACTATGGGACAACAGATAGGGGTTATTGGTGGCGGGCAGTTGGCTTGGATGATGGCGATCGCTGCTAAAAATTTGGGGATTGAGCTAAGTGTCCAAGCCGCTAGTCCTGAAGATTCTGCTGTGAAGATCGCCGATCGCGTGATCTATGGTGAGGTTGACGACGCGACGGCAACAGCGAAGCTGGCGGAAGGTTGCCCAGTAATTACCTTTGAGAATGAGTTTGTGGATTTGGTCGCTTTACAGGAATTATTAGATCGCCAACATAATCTTTTATTCTTGCCAAAATTAGAGACACTTGCGATCGCCGTCGATAAGCTCAAACAACGTCAGCATTTCCGCAATTATCAAATTCCCACCCCTGAGTTTTATGCCGTCGATGATATTCCTCAACTTCTCAACGCGGCTGAGCGTTTAGGCTATCCCCTCGTTCTCAAATCACGGCGACATGGCTATGACGGTAAAGGGACATCGGTAATTAAGAATGAAATGGAACTGCGATCGGCTTGGGAAGCGATGGGATCTGTCCCTGCGATCGCTGAAGCTTTTATTCCCTTTGAGTGTGAACTAGCGTTGATTGCCGCGCGATCGCGATCGGGAGAAATTGCTATTTATCCCGTTGTTGAGACGATCCAAGCTAATCAAGTTTGCCGCCGCACGATCTCACCTGCCCGTGTCAGTTCGCTCATTGCTGAACAAGTTAAGAACATTGCCAAACGGATTCTAATCACCCTTGATGCGATCGGTGTCTTTGGGATTGAATTCTTTTTGACGGATACAGGGGAAATTAGCGTTAATGAAATTGCGCCGCGCACTCACAATTCTGGACATTACACAATTGAGGGCTGTCAGACTTCACAATTTGAGCAACTATTGCGGGTGGTCAGTGGGATGTCCCTTGGCGATGTGTCAATGCGATCGCCTGTGGCATTAATGGTCAATCTTTTAGGCTTTGAGGAGGTAACTTGGCAGCAGGATTTTGATATGGCGAATCTGAAAAGTGTGAACTTTAGCTCCCAAAACTTTGCACCGCAGGAACTCCGCTATCTGGAAAAACTGCAAAAAATGGCAAGCTTCCCTAATACCTACATCCACTGGTACGGTAAGAAGCAATCTAAAAATGGCAGAAAACTCGGTCATGTCACAGTCTTAGCAGATTCCCATGCGATCGCTATTGAAATCAGCGATCGGTTAGAGCGAATTTGGTACGATACATAATAGTTGTTTCAAATAAGAGTTAGGGCTTCGACTTCGCTCAGCCAGCAGTATATGTTGGCTGAGCGGAGTCGAAACCTCTTCTAAATATTCAAAATTGTTATAAATCCTCAAAACTTGAACGACCGCCGAAGGCGGTCGTTCAAGTTTTGATCATAACTCAAGCCAAAATGCTGATGGCATAATCATTTCAAATAAGCGCTTTAGCTGATGAAAAGCCTTTTCGCTTCATGGGAGTTTATATATGCGTCTCAATTGTTTCATTGAACAAGAGTTAGCGGGAAGTGGATGTACTTTAAAGTTGCCATTGACCCGCTATTTTTTTATATAGTAATTCCAAATAAATTCAAGAGGCTTCGACTTCGCTCAGCCATCGATATACGGTGGCTGAGCGAAGTCGAAGCCCAAAACATTTAAAACCGCGTATCAAAAGAATTCTGGGCGTAACTTCTGTAACTGCGTATTCGTGTAATAGAAATTGAGAATGCGCTCATACGACCAGCCCATGCGAGCGAGATTGTAGGAACCCGTTTGACTCATGCCCACGCCATGCCCTAAACCGCCGCCGATAAAGGCATATCCCGTCAACGTTTGCCCCTGCATAATTGGTTCGAGACGGAAAAAGGTGCTATCAGGTGGATCAAAGGCATCGATGATTTCGTCTTTTTTGACCAAAATCTTGCCATTGTCAGTGGTGACTTCTAGCGTTAACACCCGTCCTGAAGTGGCGCGTTCCGTGACACGCATTTGCGTAATTTTATTGAAATTAGTGGTGGTATCACCTGAGAAGCGCAAAAACTTTTTCAGTGATGTTTGTAACTCGTCGAGTGTACCAGTGCGCCGCCATCGCAGATTCTTCCAACCCACTTCATTAAATCCCTCTTGCCGACCTAGAAATGCTTTGAGGTTTGGATCATTGCTGATATCTGCCGATCGCTGATTTTCAGGACGATTGACTAGATCGAGGACGGATTGCAGATAGGGGCGTGGTGTACCATCCCAAATATCGTTGTAATTAGCAGTGATGCCGCCTGTGGTTGAGGAATAGAGGGCATCAATGACGCGATTGTTGTAGGTGAGGACTAAGCCCCTTGTGTCCGCGATCGCGCGATCGGCAACATCGGTAGTATTTTCTAAGCCACGGTAGACCTGACATTGGGTATCGGCGCATAGCTCATAGTTATCGACCTGAAAGCGATGGGAACTCGCCAGAACATAGGTACGCGCCAGCACCGCTTGGGCTTGGACGGCGGCATAGGGGGCGTTATAGCCAATTTCGTGGGGAACGACACCGCGCACATAGGTTTCCAACGGCACGTTATTAACGAGGGTGAAATTTTGATGGGCGTTAGGTTGTAGCTTTAATGTGCCTGCGTAGGGACGATTGCTAAATTCGGCTTTGTTTTCCCGTTGGTAAGTAACTTCAATAATGCCCGTGCTGCTGCTGATATCAAGGCGATCGCGGTTGTAACGAAAATCCCCCACTGTCCAAGAGGCGATCGGGCGTTGGGGCAGAATGCGGCGATCAAGCTGCACAGTTAAATTACCCTGCGATCGCAAATTAAAAAATGTCAAATAGCGCAGCAGCATTGAGTCATAGACATCCCGTTTTGCCCAGACCTGCCACCGTCGCGGCTGAGCAATTTCCGTAGCAATGCCCTTCTCATTCCAATGAAAAGCACTAGCGGCGGCATTTTCAAAGCTACGATGATTGCTGAGAACGATCTTTTCTTCGAGAATCGGTTGGGCGAGGGGTTGCGGAACGACTTCTAACAATAGGCGATCGCTCGTAATTGTCTGCATTCCACTGCCATCGGCATTGGGGAATGAGAGGGTCAGCTTGCCTCCCGCAGGAGCCTTGATCGTCAAGCGATCCTGTGGTCTTTCGCCAAAACGCTGTACGATGCCAATTTTCAGTATGGGATTCGATTCTGATTGTGCTTGTACCGTTTCTCCCGCCGTGATGGTCAAGGTGCAAATTGTCACCACTAGGGTTTGACGGATCATACTGAAAGTTTTTAGCATGGCAGACTAATAGACTTAAAAACTAATAGGTTTGAAAGTTAGATATCTTACACTCACTTACACTTAATTTATAAAAGCTAATTACGAAAGCTATGGATTTGCAACCAGAATCAGAGCCAACCTTAAAACCAGAAATAAAATCAACCCTAAAATCAGCCTTAACGGTACAGCAAGTAACTCGCCGCTTTGGAGGATTGGTGGCGGTCAATGATGTTTCTTTTGAAGTTGGTGAACATGAGATCTTTGGCGTGATTGGTCCCAATGGCGCAGGAAAAACGACCCTTTTCAATACAATCACAGGACTGATCGCCCCTAGCAACGGCAAAATTTTTTACTCTGGTCAAGAGATCACGAACCTGCGTCCCCATCAAATTGCTAAATATGGCATTGCGCGTACTTTCCAAAATATCCGTCTCTTTGGTGAGCTATCGGCGCTAGAGAATGTGGCGATCGCTCGCCATTTACGAACGACAACGGGCATTTTTAATGGCGTACTCGGCTTACCGCCCACGCCCCAAGAGGAAAAGCAAACCTATGCCCATGCTTTAGATCTTTTAGATATGGTGGGACTCAGCGATCGCGCTACCGTCAAAGCCAAAAACTTTTCCTATGGTGATCAACGCCGCCTAGAAATTGCTCGCGCCCTTGCTTTGCAACCAACCCTACTATTATTGGATGAACCCGCCGCAGGGATGAATCCTAACGAAAAAGGTCAATTAAGTGAATTTATCCGTAGTCTGCGCGATCGCTTTGCCCTGACAATTCTCCTGATTGAGCATCACGTTCCCCTAGTAATGGGACTCTGCGATCGCATTGCGGTTTTAGATTTTGGACAATTAATCGCGATCGGTAAACCTGAAATTGTCAAAAGCGATCGGGCAGTAATCGAAGCTTATCTAGGCGATGAAGGTTGATCAGATAAATCTGGGGTTGATAATTAGGAGGAATGACTATGATTCCATGTTAAGAGATTTTTCTGATTTGGTAGACAAGCAATTGGTGCTCAACTAGACTATTAGCCAAGCTTTTATTCAATTAGCATTCCTCATTGACAAACCTAATCTTAGAACTAAGATGTCATACAAGAACGGAAATTACTGTGCTTTCTACGTTGCTGAACCATTTAATGAGAGAGCTTTAGGGGCTTACGCAACCAAAGACTTCGTTTACTACAATTTGCTGAGAGCATGGAAAGGAAATGATTTATCCTTCCCCTTCAACGATTCCCATAGTAAAACTTACAGCGTTCGAGATGGTAGTGACTGGGAGTTAACTTTAAAGCCGAGGCTTCGAGAACGTCTTAGAAACTCAAAGAATGTGATCCTGTTCCTTAGTGGAAGGACAGCAAATTCTCGCGCACTAAGAGAGGAAATATATTATGGAATAAATTTACTTGGGCTTCCAATAGTTGTTATCTATCCTGACTACATAACTAGAGAAAGCTTGTTGCAGAACGGCTATTTAAAAAATGAGATTAAGAATTTATGGAATAGGCTGCCAATACTAAGAGACTCAATGCATAAAGTCCCAACTTTACATATTCCTATGAATAAAAACCTTATTACCAAATCGCTGCAAAATAATCACTTCATGGTAAGCACGAAAACAATACCAGATGTGTATTTCTATAGAGAGTAATATGTTAAGTATTGATGTGACAGTCTATAGAAAAAACAAGAAAATTGAAGTTTAGGAGGAAGCTTTGCTCAAAGTTAGTCTATTTGACAAAAGAATTGTTAAACAATTCTTAGAATATACATCAGGAATAAACGGAGCACTTTCTTTCCTACTGATATTTGTTGAGATACCTAAAGAAGTAAAACTAAAACTTGGCATTATTTTTGCGGTAATACTACTAGGTATATATGCCTTACTCTGGTTTAAATCTAATAACTTAGAAGAGGTTAATCTGGATGTTGAGGGAAGCATTGTTACCGTAAAGAAAGGCGACATTTTTAAGCAGACTGGATTCAAAGTCATTGCATTTAATGAGTACTTTGATACTCAGGTTGATGATAAAATAATTTCTCAGCAGTCACTCAATGGGATTTTTATTACTGATTACCTTGATGTTTCTGTAGAAGAATTAGACAAATATATAGAAAACTATTCCTTTGATGATGACGAGATTTTAGGTGAAAATCTAACCAGAAAGGCTGGGAAGAAAAGCCAGTTTAGCATTGGTAGTGTCTGCGTCTATAACGAATATATTTTGACAGCATTTTCAAAGTTTGACGATAAAAATAGAGCTTGGCTAACAATGCCAGATTATCTTAGTTTCTTAATTAAATTCTGGGATAAAGTTAATAGGATCTACGCTCAAAAGAGCGTTTCAGTTCCTATATTTGGTTCAGGAATAACACGCATCAAAGAACACAAAAATATCAGTGATGAAGACTTGTTGAAGATAATGCTTTGGACGTTCAGGATTAGTGAGATGCGATTTAAGTATCCAGCAAAATTACATATTATTATACATGAAAGTAAAATAGACAGAATTAACCTGCTAGACATCAAATCAGCTAAGAATGGTTTGTAAAATATGCTCGTACATCTTGTAACGCACGCTTTTTTAGTTCTAACGAAAGCAATCTATTCAGGAAAGTTTTTGGTCAGTTATAATGATATGTAAGGATCTTGGAATTCATAATCATGGCAGTCCGTCAACCTCGCTATAGTAAAGAAGAATTTGCCCAACGTGGTGATTTGATTTATCAGACGCAAATACGTCCACAGGTTGAAGCAGATAGTCAAGGCAAAATTGTAGCAATTGACCTTGAGACTGGAGACTTTGAAGTTGATAATCGTGAAATAGCTGCTTGCAATAGACTCGAAGCTCGTCATCCAGACGCTCAAATTTGGATTGTTCGTGTTGGTTCTCGCCATGTTCGCCGATTCGGTGGACGTACAAAGAAAGTTCTATTGTGGGGATGTCATTAATGGAAGGCTATCAACTTACAGTTCAAGTATTTGAAGAAGGTAATGTAGAAATTTGCAAAGTTGACGCTGTCTAATCGATGCGCTAAGCATTAAACAAGTTGGACAACGGGCATATTCTCTAAGAGATTGCTTTGGGTTAATAGATCTAGCACCGTAATCCTAAGAGTGCGCTGAGCATCGACTTGGAAAAACACCTTAATGCGATCGCTGCCCGTTTGACCGAGGGGATCAAGCTTAGCAATCACTTTACTATTAGCATTGAGAATCTGCACCGCCACCTGTTTACCTTCCAAAACTCTGGTGACAAGGCGTTGATCTTCAAAATATACTTCCACATCGGTTTCACCTAACTCACCAATCAATAGCTCAATGCTGGGTTGATCGGGAACCGATGCACCGAGGGTTAGCTCGATCGCTTGGTCTAGGGGATAGGTCATTCCCGATTTCACAATCGGATGCCAGTTGTGCTTTTTATAGCGTTTGTCCCAATAGCGCACACCGTAGCTATGGTACAGATAATCCTGCAATTGCCAACCCTGCGAGACGGCTCCGTGGGCGATCGCCTCAAAGGGGAGATCTGCCTTCACTTTGGCGGCGGGGAAATGGGTCAAGATCCATGCCTTGACTGCCGCTAGTTGGGATGTGCCGCCGACTAGCAACACAGCATCGACGTTAGCAAGATCGAAATTTTGGCGGGTCGCTTGCTGCCGAATCTGGTCGAGGGCGCGATCGAGATTGGCGAAAAATTGCTTACGTTCCAGAATTTGCTGCAACTGCGATCGCGTCAGCGTTAACTCATAGGAACCAAAGGTCTGATCATCAAAATAAACTTCCGTTGCTTCTTCATGAGTAGAAAGCGCAATTTTAATCCGTTCCGCAAGACGACTAACGAGAGAATTCTTGGGTAATCCTAATTCTTGATGGAAGTAATCCACAATCCAATTGTCAATATCAATGCCGCCGAGATTCTGCCCTGTTTTGGCTAACACTTTGGCAATCTGGGAATTTTGCTCAGGCGATCGCTCTACACTCTTGGTATAGCGATCGCCCCATTTCAGTAAAAATCCAAGGGGAGAGTTAGGGCGATTAGATTCAGCAGGAATAGAAGCTAACTTCACTAGGGATAAATCTAATGTGCCGCCGCCAAAGTCCACCACCAGCAAGGTTTCGCCACCAGTTTTCAATCCATATCCCAAGGCAGCCGCAGTGGGTTCATCAAGGATTCTCACCTGATTGACCGCTAACTTTTCACAGATTCCACCTAACCAATGACGATAGGATTCAAAACTATCGACAGGTACGGTAAAAACTAAGGAGTCCGCATCGGGCAGTTGTTGAATAATCGCAGTTAAGAACCATTCGCCCACCAGTTCAAATTCCACTTCCCGCCCATCTAGCTCTGGCACAAACATCGTACTCGCACCGATCGCTCTTTTAAAGGCTTTAAATAATCTCGGCGCTCCCTGTGGATTAAGATTATCCAAGCCGCGATCGCTCACCTCTTGACCGACTAACACCTTTGCCGCCGAAGCATCCTGCACATAGACTAAGCTAGGGATTAGGGGCGGATTGTCGGCGATCATGCTGCTGAACTGGGCAAATTTGATCGTTTCAATCGCACCATCGCCATTAATTCTGGCAACAACGGTATTACTGGTTCCAAAGTCGATCGCGTATTCCATTCTTAAACCGACTCCGAAGATTCTGTGGAAGATGTAGTTTTAGTTAAGCTCTTGCCGTAGGCGATCACCGCAAACCCCGTCACATACATGAACAGGCTATAAATTGCCGCAGGAATTGCCATATCTTGATTAGCTAGCAAAGTAGCGGCGATCGCGATCGCCAAGGTTCCATTTTGAATACCGACTTCAATTGATACACAAATCTGCTGCGCTGTGTTCAGTTTCAGAAGTTTACTAATCAAAAATCCTGCGGTCATCGATAGCAGATTCAGCAAAATCACGCCCAGTCCCGCCTGCATAATAAAATCAGGTAAGCGGCTCCATTCACGAATAACCAGAATCAAAATAATCAAAGCCAAAAAGCCAAGGGCGAGGCGGCTAGTAACTTTCTCTAATTTGTGAGCAAGCTCTGGAAATTGCTGCTGAATATACATCCCGATCGCGATCGGAATAATCGTAATCAGAAAAATCTGTCCCATCGTCGTGCCAATCGGCAAAGCGATCGCCGCACTCTGACCCATGAAATGATTTAGCGCCAAATTGGTCAACAGAGGAATCGTGACAATCGTAATCAGACTGCTAAACACAGTCAGAGTCACCGACAGCGCCACATCACCACCAGCCAGATAGGTAATCATATTTGACGATACACCCCCCGGACAGACCGCAATGATCATCAATCCCACTGCGATCGCAGGAGGCATCGGGATAATTTTGGCGATCGCAAAACCAATAATTGGTAAGAGCACAATCTGACTCAATAGCCCAACGGATACTGCCTTCGGATATTTGGTGATCCTCTGGAAGTCCGACCACTTGAGCGATAGCCCCATGCCTAGCATGATCAATGCCAGAGCGATCGGGAGGATTACAGTGGTGAAAATACTTTCTTGCATTGATTTTTGGCGCTAACTTTTGGCATTAATTTTTTGGCGATGTCAAAAAATTATATAAGCAGCTAGTCGCAATTAAATACAGAACCCGAAAACCTACGACTCATACTATGCGAGCGCCATAGGTTTTAGGATTTTAATACAGGAATACGGGCAATCATGGAGGCTGCTTTTTGGAGTAAAGAACAGCTATCCAGAACAAACAAAAAACAGAAAATGAGTGGCGGCGATTTGCGCCGCCACTCATCAGCTAAGAACGGTAAAAATTGCTTTGCAATTTTTACCGTTCTTAGCCATTTGCACCGCACGAAGTGCGGTGCAAATGGCTAAATTAAAGTTTTCCTGCTTTAGTTGCAGTCTCTTTGAGATTGCCGTTAAAGAACATGGGGATGAATTTCTCAACAAAGGAAGAAGGATCTTTTTCCCATGCCTTTTTAGCAAGCTCGATTCTAGATTTTTGTAATTCAGGAGAGAAAAGAGTTTGAGGAAGTTGATCGATTAGGAACTGAGGACGCTCCCACAGTGGCAGAGTATCGACAATCTTCATCAAGTTCTCAAAGCGACGGACTTCCGCACCAGCGAGTAAATCCATTCCTGACTCAAAGGCGGCTTGCTCGATCGCTACAAATTTAAGTTTTGCTGTTTCCACCTTGGCGCGATGGGTTTCGCTCTTCTTGGCGATTTCTGCTAGCTTGCGATTACCCCAACGCACATGGGCGGCTTCTTCAGGCAAAATCTGGGCGATCGTATCGCGGATTTTCACATTCTCAGGGGTTTGTTCCGTCTTTTCGAGGGCGCGAATATGAGCCGCAAAATATTCACAACCACGCTTTTCGGTGACATTGATTGCCGCCAAAGTTTCAATCACCACATCTTCGGGATCAGAAATTTGGTACTTAGTAAAACGCTCAAATTCTTCGATGTAGAGAGTGCCTTCGGGTGTACCAATATCTTCGCCAAGGTCATAGAGCAGGTCAGTCAACCATGCCGCATGACGGGCTTCATCGGCAACGTGGTGTGAAAGATCTTTAATCAGCTCACGGGGTTGACCATTCAAGGTTTCAATGAGCATGGTCAAGTCCTTACAACTGCGCTGCTCACTGAAACGATAGCGGTTGAGGGTGACCATGTGGACTTGACGCTGGCGCACCACCTGATCGAGGATATCTTGGGCGCTCAGTTGACCACGAAATTTACGGGGATAGGCAACGGTCATTGTAGAAATCCTGTATTTAAAACTTAAATAACTTAGATAATAGCGTTGGGATGGTTAGCGGTTTGGGCTAGCAATCCTAGATTGATTTTAACCGAGTTGTAAAGAAGTGTGAAGATTGAATCCATATCTACTCCTTACGGATGGCTCGATCGCTCGTTAGCCTCGATCCATAAAGCTAATTGGTATCGCTCCACGCAAACTGTGACCAGCAAAGCAGGGACAACGGCGATCATCAATGGGCGTGAGATGTTGATGTTTGCCAGTAATAACTATTTGGGCTTAGCAGGCGATCGCCGTTTGATCGATGCGGCAATAAAGGCGACAGCAGAGTATGGAACTGGGGCGACGGGATCCCGCTTGGTGACGGGGCATCTCGCCCTCCATGAACAATTAGAAACGGCGATCGCCGATCTTAAAAATACTGAAGCCGCTCTGGTGTTTAGTTCTGGGTATTTGGCGAATTTAGGCACTATTTCGGCGATCGCGGGAGCGCGAGATTTGATTTTGGGCAATGAATATAACCATTCTTGCTTGAAGAAAGGAGCGCTGATGAGTGGGGCGACAGCAATCGACTATCGCCATGCGGATTTAGTCGATCTCGCAACCAAATTAGAGCGATCGCGTTCCCAATATCGGCGTTGCCTGATCACGACCGATAGCGTCTTTAGCATGGATGGCGACCTCGCCCCTTTGCGCGAAATCATGGATTTAGCTCAGCAATATGACTGCATGGTCTTAGTCGATGAAGCCCACGGAACGGGCGTATTTGGCGATCGCGGTGGTGGCTTGACTAATGCCCTAGGGATTACGCAGGACTTAATTCAGGTGGGGACGCTCAGCAAAGCATTGGGAAGTTTGGGCGGCTATGTAGCAGGATCGGCAAAATTAATCGATTATCTTCGCAATCGGGCGGCAACTTGGATCTACACCACGGGCTTATCACCTGCGGATACGGGCGCAGCGATCGCCGCCATTGAGATTGTCAAGACGGAGCCATCTCGCCGCCAACAACTCTGGGCAAATCTCGCCTTGCTTAAAGATGGTTTGCAGGATTTGGGCATTCAGGCGATCGCTTTAGATTCCCCCATCATTGCGATCGAGTTTAGGGATATTACGCAAGCTTTGAACCTAGCCGCCCATCTCCACGAAAACGGTGTCTTTGCCCCCGCTATTCGTCCGCCCACCGTCCCCACCGCCAGACTGCGCCTGACCTTGATGGCAACCCATACCACCGATCAAATTCAAGCTTTGTTGCAATGTCTGAAATACCAGTAGCTCCAAACCCAAAGTGAGTGGCGGCGCGTTGCACCGCCACTCACTTTGGGTTGATATCCCCATGAAGTGAAAATTGAGATAAGAAGCATTAACTAATCGTCAATCGCTTTTCGTTTGTTCTAAGATCAATATATAAAGCTTTTCAGGAAAAATCGAATTTCAGTCTGGAAAACTCTATCGATATTGAGAATAGGACAGAAATAACTTAGCGCGGCGAATCTGCCCTTCCCAATCGTTGAATCAATGATTTAGCCAAGGGAGTGTCAATTATGTATCGTTATCTTATTGCTGGATGTACCCTGATAGCTAGCTTTCTACTGATGCCAGTTTCTTCAACCGAGGCACAGCGATCGCCTGAATGTCAAAGAGCCATTCAATCCAGTATCTATAGTTTGCAAAATACCCCCGATCTACAAGTTACAAACGAAAGTAGATTTCGGAGCATTGGTCTGAGCTATCCAGATCGCGATGCCCACAGGACTTGGGGCTATGTCTTCGTTATGGAAGGTCGTAGCGTGAGTAAGATTTTTAATTCTCCACAGTTACTAATCAATCTTGCCGAACATATCATCTCTGACTGTGGCAATGTGGCTAAGGTCACATTTGCGCGATCGGGCAGTGGCGAAAATTTGGTAATTGGTCTATTTACCGATGGACAAGTTATGCCCTTCCAATGTGCTGAAGACTTTGGTATCGATCCCTATGAAAATAATACCGAACTAAGCTGGGGAATGCAGTTCTGTAGTCTTTAGCGGTTAAACCTTAGAAAGTGAATAACTATAGCTGTAGCCATTCTTGTTCTGTGTACTAACAAGAATGGCTACAGCTATAGAACCCATTGGATATCTTAAGTCTCACTAATGAACCAGAGTTAGCTCACACATAGATGTTAAGGGCGATCGCAACATAATTACCTTAAAAAGCGATCGCCTCTCCCTCATATCTATAATTGGGAAGTTTAACCTTGGCTTAAGGTAGATCATCTTTTGCGAATGTATAAATCTTTGGCAGCAGAGTTAGGAATACTCCTCTCCTCTACTTGAAAAATTTCAGTATGCTTTCTAACCATGTCACTCAACTTTTTAAACCCATATAGTCGTACATCAAAATCTGGTTTTAATTTTGTTAAGTAACTACCAAAGGTTCCAAGATTTGTCCAGCCTGTATCATCGCTTGAAGCTGTTTCAAGAGCTTTTAGAATAAAGCTTTTCGGAAAGCTACTACCTGATTCTTGGGCTTTGCATTCAGATGATGGCTCTTGACTCTTTATATTATTTGATGATGAGATACTAGTTTCAGATTGTTGAAGTTTCACATTTGCATCAGATTCCACCTTGATAGCTGTAGTCTGTCTTAAAACCTCAGTAAATATAAACTTATGACAAGCATTTCTAAAAGCTTCTGGAGTTTTTTGTTCACCAAATCCAAAAACAGTTAACCCTTCCTCCCTAATTCGTAATGCTAAACCCGTAAAATCGCTATCGCTGGAAACTAGGCAAAATCCGTCAAAACGTCTTGTATACAGTAGATCCATTGCATCAATTATTAACGTGCTATCAGTGGAATTTTTGCCTGTTGTATATGCAAATTGCTGAACAGGTTTAATTGCATATTTGTTTAATACTTTTTTCCATTGCGAACTTGTTGGCGATGTGAAATCACCATATATTCTTTTGACAGTAGCTTCCCCTAAACGAGCTATTTCTTCCAATAATCCTTCTATTATTGATGCCTGTGCGTTGTCAGCATCTATTAAGACTGCAAGTCTATCAGTTGGTTCTTCGGATTCAATTTTGGCAACTATTCTAGGATTCGCCACAGTATTAATTTTAAATCGTTTAATTATTTTCAGTAAGTATATCAGAAACTCATATTTTTATTTTTAACAAGAAATTTTAGTGTAGCTACACCACACTCTTCTCAATCTTAATTTCCGAAAACTTAATCTCAACTCTTTGATTAAGCGCACCAGCAATCTTTTGCAACATTGACAACGAATGCCCATCATAATCAGCATCCTCAAGCCTAGCGATCGCTGATTGCTTCGTACCAATGCGATCGGCAAGCTCCTTTTGAGTCAACCCTCTTGCAGTTCTCGCCTCATAGATAAGTTGAGCTACCACAGCATTAAGCGAAGCTTCCCTCACTAAATCCTCAATTTCAGAATCATTTGCAGTCAATTTATCAATAATTTTAAGTGCATCACTAGTCTTAGCCATTTGCATAACCTTTACGGTCTTTCTTGATCATAGCTTTCAATCACTCCAAAACAGGAGCAGTGCCATTTTCATCTTGATAGAAAACAACTTGCGTTTTCGGCACACTCGTCACTTAAAGTAATTTTAGCCTATTAAATCACAATATTGTTATATTTGTTCGAGTGTAATAAAAATAGCATTTACCTCAACGATTATCTTTTCAAGGTTGCTGTGGGCAATTTAGACCTTCAGTTCTGGCTCAGCAAAATCAAAGGGAAGTTCGTTATTAATCGCTTGAATTTGCTTCGCTTCGTAACCATTTACTTCATTGATATAAGGAATGAGAATCTGCTTAAGGCGATCGTGATAAAAACGATGCAGACTGTAATTTGGTGTGGCAGGGAAACCTCGCCGCTTTTTGTGTTGACCTCCTGCCCCCGGGTCAAAACGCTTAATCCCTTGAGAAATTGCCCATTCAATTGGTTTGTAATAGCAAGCATTGAAATGTAGGCAATCTATTTCCTGAATACAGCCCCAATAGCGTCCAAAAAGCTGATCTTCCTTGCGAATACAGAAGGACATTCCCACGGGCTTGGGATAATCAGCAATTTCTCCCGCCACAAAAACAAGGCGATCGCGAAAATCATGGACTAGATGCTCAAAAAACTGGCGATTGAGATACTTACTACCACCCCAAAACTTGTTGCAATGATCGTTATATAGCTCGTACATATAACCATAGAAATAATGGGGAATCTCTTCTCCCGTATAGACTTTCATCTCAATGCCTGTACTGGTAACGGACTTACGCTCACGCTTAATATTGCGCCGTTGATTGGCATTAAAATTTTTTAAATAATCATCAAAATCAGTAAATTCTTGATTTTCCCAAACATAGCTATGGTGCATCCAAGTTGTGAAGCCCCGTGATTCCAACTCATGCTTCCAAGTCGGATCGACATACAAAAAGTTGCAGCCTGACATCCGATGGCGATCGCATAGCTTATCGATCTCCACCAACATCAGATCATAAATTCGCGATAGTTCCTGCTCTTGCAGATCAGGATGTACCAAAAAGCGATAGCCCACCGCAGGCGTAAAGGGAGCCATACCCAATAGTTTTGGATAATATTCAATACCCAAACGATAGGACAAGTCCGCCCATTGATGGTCAAAGACAAATTCGCCCTGACTATGCCCTTTCAGATATAAAGGAGCTGCCGCAACTAAGGTATCGCCCTGCCAGACTAACAAGTGACTAGGCAGCCAACCCTGCTGAGCGATCGCACATCCTGAAGACTCTAAATTAGCTAGCCATTCCCATTCAAAAAAAGGAGTTGCTAAGGGTTTCGCCAATAGATTCCAAGCTTCAGCCTTAACTTTATTGACCGTATCCACCCAAGTTGTTTTGTAATGGGACTGCACCATAGTTAGAGTCTTAGCCTTGCTAGATAATTTTTACTACACATAGCTTAACAAATTGAGTAGTACAGCATCTTTACTTGATGGCATGAATTATTTGTGCAGTATTCAAAATTTCTTTTTTACGTAAGTCCTAATTTTATAACTTTAGTTAAGGGTGATCGCCACATAGCTCTTGAAACTCTCACTTAAGTTCGTTAAGTATTGGAGTAATGCTCGTTAAAGTGGTAATCATTTTCTAAGGGAAGTAGCGATAAAATTCTTTGCGGTGTAATGTGCGGATGACTTCTACTGTGTTGCCCGAAATTTCTATGCCAATGCGATAGTCACCTACTCGAATACGATAGCGGGTTGAATATCCTTGCATGGCTTTAATGTTCGGGAGTTGCTGTAAGTTCTGAGCTTCAGGTAAAGTTGTAAAGGCTATTTCAGAAATGCGTTGATATACTGATGCACCTTTAAGACTTTTGAGATCTTTCAAAAACGCCTGACGATAATTTACTTCCATTTTAATCTTCTAAAAAAGCTAGGGCTTCTGCATGGGAGTAAAGAGGCGTTTTTTTACCTTCATCCATTGCTTTATTAAGACAATAGTCTTCTATGGCTTCGCTAAGATCTTCTAGAGAGGCGTTATCAATGGGTAGGAGTTGTCTCCAAATTGCGATGGGGATGACAACGGCAGTTGTTTGTCCTTCTGTATTAGTGAGATATTCAAGGTCTAGCATGATTGACTCTCTTGTTGATAGTTTTGCGGAAGTTTCTTTTATTTTATAACTTTAGCTAAGGGCGATCGCCTGATTTTATTCAGTATTGAAATCTTACAAATTTTCTGAGCATTTCAAAAGTTCAGGAATGTTTTCTGTGATGACTGTCCAAATTTCGGTTAGGTCGATTTCATCATAGTCATGGGTCATTCTTCTGTGATATCGATAATTGTTTCTTGATCACGCGACATAAATCACCTGCGCCGAATCAAGAATATTTTTGCGCCTCAGCCAGTTACGGCTTTAGGATAATGGCTTGGTTGCTAACTAGGTCAGCTTTACGATTTAACATTATTTCGAGTTCTTCTTTCATGGTCATTTTTTCAGCGAAATCCCCACATCTCTGGATTCAAGATGTCCAACCAAAAAATTTGGCACACTGCGTTAAATTTACGCATTTTCTGTAACTAGATACCCACAGCGATGTTCACCATTGACCATCCAGTGAGTACGCTCCACAGGACATTCTAAGACCGTAGAAAACATCTCTAACTCATGTCCGCAGACACTTGGAAAAGATTCGGCAACATGGGCGATCGCGCAATTATATTCCGTAAAGACAAAGCTAGGGTTGGTTTTATCACCATCTTCCACAGGGAACCATTCCGTCACATAGCCCTCGGCGCGACGAATTTCGGCTAATTTCTCTAATTTTTGCTTGAGTGAACCCTTGCCCAACTGCAATTTATAATTTTGAGCCTTGCGCTGCCATTGTTTATGTAAAACCTCTGATACTTGCTCCTTACCAAGGGTATCGATCAGCGTATCCAAGAAATTAACGGCAAATTGGTTGTAACTATCGGGAAAGCGATCGCGTCCCGCCACCGTCAAGGCATAAATAAACTGGGGTCGTCCCATGCCCACCTGCTCGGAGGTGTGATAGATCAAGCCTTCGGTTTCCAGATCTTTCAAGTGCTTACGAATCGCTTGGGGACTAATATCTAACTTTTCAGCCAAGTCCTGCGCTGTCACCTCACCACGCTTGAGCAAATGCTGCAAAATATCTTGCTTAGTGTCCTGCTTAACATCTTGCTTAAGCTCTTGTTTAGCATCTTGTTGCAGGTCAGATGCGATGGCAATGGGTGGTTTCATGGCAAGTAGCTCCTGATGACATTAGGCTCTAGATTGGTTTGTCAAGGAAGACTGCTTAGATCGCAAATCAGAATACCGAAAAAATGACTTTGACAACCTATGTGTTGTTAATGTAACCTACAATTAGTAAAGAAACAAGCAAGTTGTTTTAATCCCGTGATCGCAGCGCTTCGCGTTGTAATCACTCATAAACTATCAGGAGCCTCTACTGACATGACTGCAACGGTTCAAGCACTTGTCAACCAACCATACAAATACGGATTTGTTACGTCCATTGAGTCGGACACGATTCCTCGCGGACTGAGCGAAGATGTTGTCCGCATGATCTCGGCGAAGAAGAACGAGCCAGAATACATGCTGGAATTTCGACTCAAAGCCTATCGCCAATGGTTGAAGATGCAAGAACCAACGTGGGCACATGTCGATTATCCTGCGATTAACTATCAAGATATCGTTTACTACTCCGCCCCCAAGCAGTCCGCCAAGAAAGCAAGTCTGGACGAAGTTGATCCTGAACTGTTAGATACTTTCGAGAAATTAGGTATTTCTCTATCAGAGCAAAAACGTCTTGCCAATGTCGCCGTTGACGCAATTTTTGATAGCGTCTCCGTCGCCACCACCTTTAAAAAAGATTTAGCAAAAGTTGGTGTCATCTTCTGTTCTATTTCAGAAGCAATGCACGAGTATCCCGAACTGATTAAAAAATATTTAGCCAGTGTCGTTCCCATCGCCGATAACTATTTCTCAGCATTAAATGCTGCCGTATTTAGTGATGGTTCCTTCGTTTACATCCCCAAAGGCGTGAAATGTCCAATGGACTTGTCCACCTATTTCCGTATTAACAATGGCGACTCTGGACAATTTGAGCGCACGCTGATCGTTGCCGAAGAAGGGGCTTATGTCAGCTATCTCGAAGGATGCACAGCGCCGATGTTTGACACCAATCAACTCCACGCTGCCGTTGTCGAAATTGTGGCTCTCGATGATGCGGAAGTTAAATATTCCACCGTGCAGAACTGGTACGCTGGCGATAAAAATGGCAAGGGTGGTATCTATAACTTTGTAACTAAGCGCGGTTTGTGCCAAGGCAAAAACTCGAAAATTTCTTGGACGCAAGTTGAAACTGGTTCGGCAATTACTTGGAAATATCCTAGTTGCGTATTAGTTGGTGAAAATTCCGTTGGTGAGTTTTACTCTGTGGCGCTAACCAATAACAAGCAGCAAGCTGATACAGGTTCCAAAATGGTGCATATCGGCAAAAACACCCGCAGCAAGATCGTTTCTAAAGGCATTTCCGCAGGCGGTTCTCAAAATAGCTATCGCGGCTTGGTGAAGATTTCACCAAAAGCGGAAGGTGCGAGAAACTATTCTCAATGTGACTCAATGCTGATTGGTGATTGCTCACAGGCAAATACTTTCCCCTACATCCAAGTCCAAAATAATACCGCCAGAGTTGAGCATGAAGCTTCTACTTCTAAGATTGGAGAAGAGCAACTCTTCTATTTCCAACAACGCGGTATCGCCGTAGAAGATGCTGTCTCGATGATTATTAGCGGCTTCTGTAAGGAAGTGTTTAATGCTTTGCCAATGGAATTCGCGGTTGAGGCGGATAAGCTCTTGGCTTTGAAGTTAGAGAATAGTGTGGGCTAAGATAAAGTTGAGGCTTAGCCTCAACTTTGTAATTACTAACTACAAGTTAACAGGGACGGAGGTTGCTCCATGCTAGTCAACCTTAAAAATGACTGGGATATGATGGCGATTAATTCCCATTTTCAGACTGCTGAAGCTGCCCAGTCTTTACTAGAGTATGGACAGATAGAAGAGGCTAAAGCTGCCTTAAAAGCGCTAGTCGAGGCTATGTCAAGATCAGAACGTCAAGCTGTTAAAAGTCAATTAACTCACTTAATGCTGCATATCATTAAGTGGAAAACACAGCCAAGTAAGCGCAGTCGTAGTTGGATTGTTTCGATCCTTGACGCGCGTGATGCGATCGAGGAAAGTCAGGAAGAGATGCCTAGTCTCAATCGTGAGTTTATCGAGTCACTCTGGGAAAAAGCTTTTATCAAAGCCAAGCGAAAGGGTGAAGTTGAAATGAATTGCAAGTCGAGTATTTCTTTGCTAACTTGGGAAGAAGTTTTTGAAGATGAATATTTACTGGACTAGAGCTAGTTCGCACATCCCTGTAAAAATGGCGATCGCACTGTGAGTTAGCAGTTATCGCTTTATAATGCGATCGCCTCTCGCACAATTTCCATTAAGCAAAAGTGCTAAAATCTGATCATGGCTGTATCCGCAAATTAAAAGCATGAATACGGTAACTTTAAATCTTGAGGCGATCGCGAAAATTGCTGATGAGGAATTTTATAAGCTATGTTTAGCCAATCCTGATGTCAAGTTTGAGCGCAATTCCAGAGGAGAGGTAATTATTTTGGCTCCGACGGGTGGAGAGACAGGAATTTATAATGCGGGTTTGATTGCTCAGTTTTGGATTTGGAATAATCGCCTCAAACTTGGAAAAGTATTTGATTCTTCAACTTGTTTTAAGTTGCCTAATAACGCCAATCGATCGCCTGATGTGTCATGGATTAGTTTAGAGCGATGGAATGCGTTATCTGATTCTCAAAGAGAAAAGTTTCCACCGATTACGCCTGATTTTGTTTTGGAGTTGATGTCGCCAACGGATACGCACAAAGAGACTCAAGCGAAGATGCAGGAATATATCGAAAATGGCGCAAGGCTCGGCTGGTTGCTAGATCGCAGGGCAAATATTGTCGAGATTTATCGCCAAAATCAAGTCGTGGAAGTTATCACTAATCCTAATGTGTTATCTGGTGAGGATGTCTTGTCTGAGTTTAGTTTAGACTTGCGATCGCTTCGAGAATAAATGTAGTATGGAGGTAGGCTATAGGAGGCTAGGGAGATGATTTCACAATCTAATACAAAAGTGGGGATTATCCGCACTGAAAGAGGTTTAACAATATCTGGTACTCGCATTACTCTTTATGATGTGATGGACTATGTGAAAGCTCAATATCCTGCTAAGTTTATCCAAGATTTGTTTGAACTTACGGATGAGCAAATTAATGCGGCTCTATCCTATATCGAGATAAATCGGGATGCGGTGGAAGCTGAGTATACTCAAGTGGTTCGAGAGACTGAAGAACTTCAAGTATATTATGCTAATCAAAATGGCGATCGCCTGATTAGTACTGCTACAAAGATAAAAACTGGTAATGAGGCTGCTTGGAAAAAACTTCAGAAAATGCGATCGCAGCGTGAGTTAAAAGTTGGCGATTTGTAATGCGACCAACCATGTCTTTTGAAAGGTCAATTCACTTTTATTTCTTACACAGCTCATCAAGGAGTCTTGACGAATTTGAGTATACTTCTGTAAAGCGATCAAAATTCTTAGTCCAAGTAAAAACTTTAGGATTCATCCAAAATATAAATTGATAAATATCTTCGTAAATATCACAAATTTCATCGTCATTCCATATACAGTCATGGTGAAAGACTTTATTACGAAGATTTAGTATTCTCTGGATTTTACCCCTAATAACTTTAAGATTAAGTTCGCGGGGCTTAGCGGCTACAAATATACCTTTACAACATGGTTTCCAGATTGCATCTTCATAAATTTTTTTCTGAATCAAGCTTTTCCAAAATCCAAAAGTCATTTCAGAAACAATTCTATTTGATATTTCTACATATCCAAGTCTTTGCAGTTTTTTGATTGCTTGATTAATTTCTTCTCTCTCATGTTCGGTTAGTCGCAATGCTTCGGAGGAGAACCAATCTTGACCATATTTGTTTGTTAAGACAGCGTGAATAGAATTTCTGAGTGTGATCTCAATTGTGTGTAAGCAGGGATACATTGCTTCGCATAACTGAATATTAACTTCGTAGATATGCAATGCATCCTTAAAATTATTTGCCACCGAGAGATAGGGCTTGAAGTGATAGGAGGTGAAATTCTTTTGAATTTCTTGAAGATCTGTATCGGATAGCTCACGAGGCATTGACTAATTTAAGTATTAAGCTAGAATAGTATGCGTAGACCCCAGACAGCCCAATGTCTTAAGTATTTACTAGTGTATCTAATTATGGTAACATAATTAACTTTTTTAGACAGACAATCATTGTTAATGGTTAGATAGCTAAATAATGAGACATTGGTATATTGCTTAGGTTATGGCTCTGGGGTTATTTTCATTTTATGAGATTATCCATTAATTTATTAATGGAATGTTCTGGTTAAAGTTGCAAATAACATGACAGAACAAAATTTTTTACCTGATTCCCCTATAATAACCCCAGAAGAAGTAGCAAATTGCCGTATATCTGGTGATTTTCGACCTATTTTATTTAGGTGGTATAAATATGTAGCAACAATTTGTAATTGCTTTGCACGTATTGACGTTGATAGTCCTATTTTAAGAAGCGTACCACCTATACAATTTTATATCCTTATCGGTTTGCTTAATAGATGCTCCAGATTAATACTTTCAAACAGTGTACTTTCTTCTAACCGAGGAGTCTTTGGAGAAACAACTTCTATTATAGATAGATGTATTTTTGAGACAGCTATCAAGATTATTTGGCTTTGCAAAAAAGCTAACGATGATTATTTTGAGCGTTACCTTGGTAACGGACTAAAAGCAGAATTAGAACTAAGAAAAGAGGTAGAGAATAATATTAAAGAAAGAGAGAATACACCTTTAGATGTTGAGAAACGTATGTTGGAATCAATAAATAGAACTATAAGTGCTACTAAACTCACTGAAGAAAAAATAGTCTCTTTTAAAAAGCTACCTAGCGTTGCATCAATGATAGATGATATTGGGTATGGTCGTCTTACCTATGTTGTATCTCAGAAACTTGGATCACACGCTGTTCATGGGAATTGGGTAGATCTGTATTTTAATTATCTAAGGGAAGACGACGACCGACTAATCCCAAGAGATAATGATGTTCCTACTAATATTAATCAATATCTCCACATTTCACTCGTGGTTTTAGATTCTATGAAAGCATTTATTGAGTATGTTTGTTTAGATGAATCATTTTCCAAGCCAATTTCAGAATGCTTAGATTCGATAAAGGATGAAATAATTAAAATTGCTGAAGAAGATTCAGCAAATGATTATAAAAAGGTGATTGAATAGTATTGATCAATTGTCTCTTCTATCTTAATAGCATTTTTGCAAGATAATAAAAAATGATTGGACTATCTGAGCTTTTACAAAAAATTGAGAAGAAATCAGGAACGTATTTATGTCATCAATCCGTTAGTGATCTATTTATGTTTCTAGCTGGATATGAATTTGCGCGAAGTCAGATGAATGAAGAACTCACCCAAGAAGAAAAAGAATTTTATAACGAGTTTCAGCCTTGGCTACAGCAAAAACTAGGCGTGAGATCCGTTACCTCATGGGCAAAACTAATCATACTCTCCTGTCACGATGAAAAGACGGGCTTTGAAATGTTTTTTAAATTCCTGAGAGAGTTTCAAGTACGCGATCAAGTTAAAGAAGCAATAACGGCTTGATTAATAGAAATCAATTTCCCGCCAAATTGATAATTTCTTTGTTAGATAAAACGCTGAGATTGATTAGATTTAAGTTGGATAAGAACTTTGAATTTTTGATAAAGTCAAGATTTAGTTTTTTCTTGGCTTTGATGAACGCAAAAGAGCTATGAGACTTAGTTTAGCAAGCTTTTTATGCCCATACTTGTCCCCTGCATATTACAATATGAGATAGCCGTTAATAAAAAAGAAATGATTGTCGAAAATAGCGAAGTGATTTTGTCGGTCAAGGATTTGACTGCGGATGTGGATGGAGTCCAGATTCTTAAAGGGCTAAATCTAGAGATTAAAGCTGGTGAAGTCCATGCGATTATGGGACCCAATGGATCAGGGAAAAGTACTTTCTCTAAGATTTTAGCGGGACATCCTGCCTATACGGTGACAGGTGGAGAAATTATCTACAAGGGTAAAAATCTTTTAGATTTGGAACCTGAAGTTAGATCACGGGAAGGTATATTTCTCGCCTTCCAATATCCACTAGAAATTCCGGGCGTTACTAATTCTGACTTCTTGAGATTGTCCTACAACAACCTCAGAAAGCACAAGGGACTAGAAGAACTGGACATCATTGATTTTGATGACTTCATTCAAGAGAAGCTAGAGATTGTGGAAATGAATCCTAGCTTCTTGAGCCGCAGTGTGAATGAAGGATTTTCGGGTGGTGAGAAGAAGCGGAATGAGATTTTGCAGATGGCGATTCTCGATCCGACCTTAGCGATTCTGGATGAGACCGACTCAGGCTTAGATATTGATGCGCTGCGGATTGTGGCGGGTGGGGTGAATAAGCTATCTACTCCCCTCAATGCTTCACTGGTGATTACCCACTATCAGCGCTTGCTCAATTATATTATTCCTGATTTCATCCATGTGATGGAAAATGGCAAGATTATTCTCACGGGTGGTAAAGAACTTGCCCTTGAGTTGGAAGAGAAGGGCTATGACTGGCTTAAGGAAGAAGAGGCGGTGTTAGCATAATGACTACTCAAAGTTCTATTCCATCTGAGCAATTACAGGATCAAGTCGAGCTAAAGGGTGCGTCAAGTACTCGTAGCAAAACAGTGGTCAATAATCAACAGTTTCTATCTCAAGTTTTGGGATTATATCCTGATGTTGCTAGCGTTGAACCAGAGACCCATAACTTTCTCAAGGAGTTGCGGCAACTGGCAAGCGATCGCCTATCGACGATGACCTTCCCCACCACCAAAGACGAAGAGTGGAAATATACCGACGTTTCGCGATTGGGTGGGCTTAGTTTTGCGAATAATTCCAAGTCCAAAGATCCGAATCCTGTAATTTGGAAACATGCTGCTCCTGAAGCGATCGGTAATTTATTGGTGTTTGTCAATGGCAAATATAGGGACGATCTTTCGGATGTTAATAATGCTCCGAAAGGGTTAATCATTGGCACATTGGCAACCCTTGGCGATCGCATTCTCCCGAAATTGCGATCGCACCTTGCCCAGCATCCCGATGCCAACGATTATTTTGCTAGCTTAAATACTGCCTGTATGCAGGACGTGGCGATCATCTTGGTTCCCAAAGACCTAGTGGTAGAAAATCCTGTGCAGTTGATCTTTGCCTCAGTGGCGGCATTGGATGGAAGTAACTTGATCGATCAGCCCCGATGTCTAGTGGTGGCGGAGTCCCATAGCAGTTTGAGCTTTATCCAAACCTTTATTGGGGAAGATAATCACGCTTACTTGAGCAACTCCGTAACGGAAGTCTGGCTAGCGGAAGGCGCACAGGTTAATCACACCAAGGTGCAATGGCAGGGCAATGAGGCAGTGCATATCAATACGACGGCGATCGCTCAAGCCCAAAATAGCGTTTATAAAAACCAATCAATGAGCCTCGGCGCGAAGATTGCTCGCCATAATCTGGTCGTGCAGCAGATGGCGGCGCAGACGGAAACTTCGCTGACGGGCTTAGCTTTTATCGATGGCGAACAGTTGGCGGATACCCACTCGGTAATCGCCCATAACTATCCCCACGGATCGAGCAATCAATTGCACAAGTGTATTGCCGATGGTCGTTCCCACGCGGTCTTTAATGGCAAGATTCAGGTGGCAAAATTGGCGCAACAAACGGATTCAGCACAGCTTAGCCGTAGCCTGTTGCTGTCGGGTAAGGCGCGGGTAGATACAAAACCACAATTAGAAATCTTTGCGGATAATGTGAAGTGTGCCCACGGCGCGACGGTGAGCCAACTCGATGCGGAGGAGATCTTCTATCTCCAAAGTCGGGCGATCGATGCCAAGAGTGCTGCGAACCTGCTAACCTACGCCTTCGCAACGGAAGCGATCGCCAAGATTCCCATCGTGTCCGTACAGCGATCGCTCAGCAATTATGTCCTAGAAAAAACTAAAGCAATTTAGTTTGTAATCTATAGGCAATTCAAATAAGAAAATTAGGGTTTCGACTTCGCTCAGCCATCGTATATTGCTGGCTGAGCGAAGTCGAAACCTCTTGAATTTATTTGAAATTACTATAATTTGTGACCTACAGCCAAACAAGCTTTACTGAGCATAGAAGAACAAATAAAAAAGAGGTGCAAAGCACCTCTTTTTTATTTGTTCTTTTAAACAGGTTTCTTGTATCGTGTGAGCCAACAGAAGAATAGAACTGGCATCGACACTGCCACTAGAGACTCAGCCCAAAAGAAGGATAGAAAATCAGTTAAACTGCCAAGGGGTGGTACTCCTGGTTGGAGATTGCGTACCGCAGGCAAGGCAAATAACATCCCTGCAATGAGGGTATACATCCCAAATTCAATCGGGCGAGGTTGCCATAGCACCACCATCGTCATTGTGAAAATAACGATACCAATCAGCCACATGGCGATCATCAAGAAAATGGAAAAAGATTTAGTAATAGGCGATCGCGATACTTTAATCCGTAATCCTAGATAGTCATCAGTGGACTCAAATTCTGCCTTAGGAATCGTATCAATATCAACGTTGAATCCTGAAACTGCACCATAGAAATTAACCGCCATCGGAATGTCTTCAGTTTCATCCTTAGGGTTAGTGAAGAAAAGATAAAAATCAGAGTTATGGGCATCAAAGGGATAGTCGCTGACTCTACCACCGTATAGAGAGATTGTTCCATTGACTACTTCAGGAATGCGGTTTTTTTCAAGGGTAACTTCGGCTTTACCACTCTCAATCCCTGTAAAAAACTTTAAATCTTCGGCTAATCTGCCATCTTTCTCAAACTTACCTACGGGGGTCGGATCGAAGCGGAGGTTCAGTTCACCTTTAATGGGATCAATCCCTAAAAGGCTGACCGCTACATCAATACGGTTTGCCGCAGTCTCATCGCCGAAGGATTGATCTGCCGATCGCTGAGTGCGATCGCTTTGATAGAAATAGAGGGCGCTGGAAAAGGATGCAATGAATAGCGCCGCGATCACAATAATAATCAGAAGCCTTTTTCTGAAAAGTTTACGAGAAGTTTCTTCCATTTGGTTGTCAGACTAGTTTTTTGATGGAATTCTAAACCAATGCAGTTGTGATCATATAACGATCGCAGTGGTTTCTAATACAGCGCTTTGCCTTAACCTTCCACAAACAAGCAAAAGCCTCGCAAAGCGAGGCTTTTGCTTGTTTGTGGAGGAAAACCTAAAAAGAACTAAAAAGCACTGACCTGCTCTAAATTACTGATATTAATGAGATTAATATTAGGAGCTGATCGCTTGACTAAACCTGTGAGGACTTTGCCTGAGCCAACCTCAATCGCCTGTTCATAACCCTGTGCGGCTAGGTATAGACAAATCTCGCGCCAGCGCACAGGTGAAGTCATTTGCTGAGTAAGGCGATCGCGCAGAGTTTGTCCTGAAGTGGTTGCCTCATCGGGCGCAACATTAGAAATTACGGGAAAAGCTGCCTCATTAAAATCCACTTGAGCTAATACCTCTGCAAATTTTTCTGCCGCCTCAGCCATTAAGGGCGAATGAAATGCGCCGCTAACGGCAAGGGGAATCGCGCGTTTGGCTTTGACTTGATCGACGATCGCCTTGACCGCCTCGGCTGTACCTGAAATGACCACTTGATCGGCGCTATTGTCGTTAGCCATAACCACATTGTCGGTGGTGGCGATCGCGGATTCTAACTGAGCGCGATCAAAGCCGATAAAGGCAGTCATTGCGCCGCCACTGGCTTCGGACATGAGAAGCGATCGCTGTTTTACCAGTTCTAAACCCGTCGCAAAGTCGATCACCCCTGCACAGTAAAGAGCGCTATATTCACCAAGGCTATGCCCTGCAACGGCATCGGGCTTTGCGCCTTTAGCTTGGAGGATATCTGCCAAAATTGCCGAAACGACGTACAAGCAGGGCTGGGTAAATTGCGTTTTAGCGAGTTCCGCCGCGTCGGTCTGGACTTTTTCCAAGATAGACCAACCGAGAATCGCTTCTGCCTCCGCAAATTTATCCTTACCCACCTCTGCTAAATCTGTACCCATACCCACAGCCTGAGAGCCTTGTCCGGGGAATATCCAAACGTTTTTGGTCATCTTTTATAAATATTTTTGTAATCAAAGGTTAGCCTCTGATCTTGCCACATAGCGATCGCTTAGAGCGTGTTTAAGGAGTTTTTATGCCCTCTAACTCCCCCTTGCTAAGACAGGCAGTAACAGCTATAGAGGAGGTTTTAGAGATTTGGTGCATCAATGGCATTAACACCAAAATTAATAGGAACAGGACGGGCGATCGCATAACCTTGGACATAATCTACGCCAAGCTCCCGCAACTTTTCTAAAATCGCCTCATCCTCGACAAACTCAGCCACAGTTTTCAGATTCATAGCATGGGCGATCCGATTAAAGCCCTCCACGATCGCATGGGAAATCGGATTATGACAAATATGTTTTACAAAAACACCATCGATTTTGAGGTAGTCAACGGGTAAATTGATCAGATAGGCAAAGGAACTCAAGCCACTACCAAAATCATCTAGGGCAAAGTGACAACCAATCTTTTTGAGTTCACTAATAAAAGACCGCGCTTGCTCAAAATTAGAGATCGCCGCAGTTTCCGTAATTTCAAAACAAATATTATGCGGTGGAACTTGGTAGCGCGGAAATTGCTCGATTAAGAAATTCATAAACTGGTGATTACAGATACTTGCACCCGACAGATTGATCGCATACAAGCCTTCCGTTGAAACCTGTTGTCCCGACAAATCGTGATAATTGGAGAAAAAAGTAGTAATTACCCAGCGATCAATATCGGTGATTAGACCATAGCGCTCAGCAGAGGGAATAAAAGAATTGGGAGCCACAATCTGTCCATCCTCATCGAGCATTCTCAAGAGAATCTCATAATGTTCTGCTAATGGTTTAGGAGCGATCGAGCTAATCTTTTGGTAGTACAGACGAAAGTGATTGGTTTGCAGCGCTCGGCTAATTTTAGAAACCACCTGCCGCTCACCTCGTTGTCTTATCATTTCACTATCATCGAGACGATAAACATGAATGCAGTTGCGACCATTGGCTTTGGCAGCATAACAAGCCGCATCTGCTGCGCCCATGACTTGGATTAAATCTTGGCTAGTTTGATCAATGGCAACAACGCCAATACTGACACCGATAATAAAGGTTTTGTTATTCCACACAAACTGAAACTGATGGACTAATTCTTTGATATCGTTGGCAATATGTTCCGCTTGTGACAAAGGACATTGCATAAGCAACATCCCAAATTCATCACCTCCCAACCGCGCCAACATATCATTCGCACGCACCCTTCTTTGTAAAAGTGTGGTGACTTGGCGCAGTAGCTCATCGCCAGCGATATGACCAACCGTATCATTCACAACCTTGAACTGATCTAAATCCAAATAACAGAGGGCATGGTGTTGACTGCCATCTTGAGCAGATTCGATCGCCTCAATCAGTTTTTGCTCAAAGCCACGGCGATTAGTTAAACCTGTTAGTGCGTCGTGACTAGCTTCCCAAGTGAGTTGTTGGGCAAGATAGCGTGATTCGGTGACATCATGAAAGACGACCACTGCCCCGATGATTTTCCCTTGGCGATCGCGAATTGGTGCAGCCGAGTCTTCGATCGCATATTCAGTTCCATCCCGCGAAATTAAAATCGTATGGTTTGCTAAGCCCACAATTTCCCCCTCTGCTAAAGCCCTAGCGATCGGATTATCTACGGGCTTTCTTGTTGTCTCATGGATAATGTGGAAAACATCGTAGAGCATTATTCCTTCCACCTCATCCGCTTTCCAACCAGTTAGTTGTTCGGCAATAGGATTGAAATAGCGAATATTGCCTTGGGCATCGGTGGTGATCACCGCGTCACCAATGGATTGCAGGGTAACTTGAGCTAGCTCTTTCTCAGCAAAAAAGATATCTTTAAGACGTTGATTCTCTTCTATCTCTTGAATGAGTAGCAAATTTTGTTCTTGAAGATGTTTTTGCAGTCGTCGGATTGTTAAATGGGTTTCGACTCGCGCTATTAATTCTTCAACTTGAAAGGGCTTAGAGATATAATCAACTCCCCCCACCGACAGTCCCTGTACCTTATTAAAGGTTTCATTGAGCGCACTCAAGAAAATAATCGGAATATCGGCAGTGCGATCGCTAGATTTTAATTGTCTACAAACTTCATATCCATCCATATCAGGAAGTTTAATATCCAGCAAGATCAATTCTGTTGCTGGTAATTCGGCAGCTCGCAATGCCATTGCTCCCGTCGTCGCACTACGAACTTTATACCCCTGTTCGCTCAATGTGTCTTTAATCAGACGTAGATTATCGGGTAAATCATCAACAACTAAAATATTGCCTCGATTGTTGGCAACTGCATCACTGGTCATACTAATCCCTATGATTTCCAATGTCTAAATATGAAGATAAAAAACAAAAAGGTCTATTTAAACTACAGGTTCTAACAACTGCTTTAAAATATATTCATATATATATTCTATTGCATATATGAGATAAGAAGGCTTAATTATTTGTGACCTGCCAAAGCAAGGAGGAACTGTAAAGTAACGTATCGATCGCTCAAAAATCATGTCTAAGCGATCGCCCAGAGATCTAACATTCAATTTCAATGACTTAACTGATCAATCTAATTAATTTGTGATTTCTCATGGAAGACAATCAAGAACTTCAGTTAGCTAAATGTTTTACAGGTATTCAGGGATTCGATGAAATCACTGACGGCGGATTACCGCAGGGGCGATCGACCCTCATCTGTGGATCTGCGGGTTGTGGTAAAACCTTGTTTGGCGTGGAGTTTTTGGTGCGTGGCGCAACGCTATATGGAGAGAATGGGGTTCTAGTCACCTTTGAAGAAACCGCCCTAGAACTGACTAAAAATGTTCTTTCTTTGGGATGGAACCTCAACCAATTGATTGCTGAAGGAAAGATCTTAATTGATCACATTCACTTAGATCCCAGCGAAATCGAAGAAACGGGGGAATATGATCTCGAAGCGCTCTTTCTGCGTCTGGGCTATGCGATTAAAAAAATTGGTGCCAAGCGAGTACTTTTAGACACAATTGAAGTGTTATTTGTAGGTTTGAGTAATGTAGGTATCGTTCGCGCCGAATTGCGGCGTTTGTTTAGTTGGTTAAAAGCTCAAGGCGTTACGGCGGTAATTACAGGAGAGCGCGGAGAAAAAACCTTAACCCGTCAAGGCTTAGAAGAATATGTTTCTGACTGTGTAATCACATTAGACCAAAAGACCTTCGGAGAGATTGCAACTAGAACTATTCAAATTGTTAAATATCGCGGATCGCGCCATAGTAATAACGAATATCCTTTTTTAATCGAAGAGGATGGCATTTCTGTTTTGCCAATTACTTCTTTAAATCTCAATCATCAGGTTTCTAATGAGCGGATCTCGACGGGGATCTCTCAACTCGATGATATGTTTGGCGGCAAAGGTTACTATCGCGGCAGTGGCATTTTGGTGACAGGCAGTGCAGGTACAGGCAAAACCACACTGGCGGGCTATTTTGCTCAAGCAACCTGTGCAAGGGGTGAGCGCTGTCTATATTTGGCGACCGAAGAATCACCTCAACAAATTCTTCGTAATTTGCACTCGATTAGTCTGGACTTAAATCCATACGTGGAGCAAGGACTATTACAGTTTGATGCGGTACGTCCCACCAATTACAATTTAGAAATGCGGCTATTTAAGATTCATAAGTGGATCAAGCAATTTCAGCCCAGTGCGATCGTGGTTGACCCGATGAGCAATCTCATTTTAAGTGGGAGCGTGATGCAAACTAAGAGTTTCTTCATGCGGTTGATTGACTATGTAAAGAGTAAGCAAATTACGGTTTTTTTGACCAATTTAACGTCTGGTGAGACTGATATCGATCAAGGAAAAACCGAAGTCGGTGTCTCTTCGCTGATAGATACTTGGTTAGAGTTACAAACTATCAAAGTCAATGGTGAGCGTAATCGCACTCTCTATGCCCTCAAATCTCGTGGTATGCAGCACTCTAACCAAGTACGCGAATTTATCGTTAACAGTCAAGGTGTGAGTTTGGTAGAGGTCTATTTGGGCGAAGGCAAGGTGTTAACGGGTACTGAAAGAATTAATCAGGAACTGGCGGACAGATCCCTTGCTAAACAACGCCAACAGAATTTTGAATTAAGAAAACGTGACTTTAATCGACAGAAGCAACTGATTCAAGCACAAATCAATGCTTTACAAATGCAGTTAGCTAGTCATGATCAAGAGCTTGCATTACTTCTTGAAGAGGAGGAAGAGAATCAAAATATAACCCTAGCTAATCGTGCTTTTATGGAAAAATTGCGGCATCTTGATCCTTGAGAAGATCCTTCTCAATTTTCCTAAAAAAGATTTTGATTAATTACTTCACTTTTTCAGGAAAGCTCAAGCGGAATCTCATAGAATAGACCTTTACCTAATCTATAAACAAAACTATGCCAGATAATCCCTCTCAAGATTCAGCTAATCACCCCACAACAGAAACTTGGCAGTTGCAGCTCTATGTGGCAGGACAGACTCCCAAATCTCTAATAGCTTTTGCAAATTTGAAAAACATTTGTGAAGAACATTTGCATGGTCAATATAGTATTGAAATTATCGATCTCAAGCAACAACCACATCTAGCGATCGAAGATAGTATCGTGGCTTTACCGACCCTCGTTAGAAAACTGCCACCACCACTCAAAAAAATCATTGGTGATTTATCCAATACAGAAAAAGTGCTAGTTGGACTACAGATAGTTCCCATTGCGAATGGATAGATCGATATTTAGGCAATAAATCTAGGCAATAAATCTAGGCAATAAAATAAAACTCATAAGGTAACAATCATGGTTGACCCAGAAGACCCAGAGTTAATAACTACGAAAATATTTGAGCAGTCTCTAGCCGATCTAAAGGAGCAGAACTATATTCTGCGGCTTTACATTGCAGGGACGACACTTCAATCGGTAAAGGCATTGCGAAATATTAAAAAGATTTGTGAGGATCACCTTCAAGGACGCTATGAATTAGAAGTTATTGATATTTATCAGCAGGCTGAGTCCCTAGCATCTGAAAACATTGTTGCAGTTCCTACCTTAATTAAAGAATTACCGCTACCTTTACAAAAGATGATTGGCAATTTGTCGAATACAGAAAAGGTCTTAATTGGTCTAGATATTTTACCCAAAGGAAGTTTGCATATTACTGGAGAGAAAGATGATGGAAAGCTCTCAAGCTCAAGTTGAAATCCTAGGTCAGGAGATCGAAAACTTACGACGACAGTTGATAGATACTCAAGAGCAACTCGCTGTGACGGAAGAAACGTTGCAGGCGATCCGTTCGGGCGAGGTTGATGCGGTGGTGGTGTCTACAGCACAGGGGGCGCAGGTGTTTACACTACAGGGCGCAGATTATGTGTATCAGTGCTTAGTGGAACAGATGGGAGAGGGGGCGGCAACGGTTTCCGCAGAAGGTTTAATTTTGTATTGTAATAGAAGGCTTTCGGAAATACTGAACTGTCCGCTCAAAAATTTGATTGGCGCACAGTTAGAAGATTTTGTGATTTCCCACGATCGCCAAACTTTTTTACGGCTTTTGCAACATAGTACAGAGGAAGCGCGAACGCAGGAATTGTCTTTGATCAGTGCGATGGAGTCTGAAGAGACAAAGAAGGAGATACCTGTGAGGTTATCACTGCGGCAATTTCGGCTTGACGAGCTTGTGGTTAATAGTATTGTGATTACGGATATTACAGAATCGAAGGTAAAAGAGGCGACAAAGCTTAATCAAATTCTGAAACAGGCGATCGCCACAATTACTAATTATCGATTTTATACCGATCGCACTTGGATGTTTAACTATTGGTCTGATGGTTGCGAAGTCCTCTTAGGCTATAGCGCCCAAGAGTTGATGATCGATCAAAATCTTTGGGCAAGTCGCGTTGATCCTGAAGACCTAGCGGTAATTGTTGATCAAACCCTTACCGCCTGTCAGCAAAATCAAGGTGTAAATAATATCGAATATCGCTTCTATCACAAAAATGGTGATCGCCGTTGGCTAGCGGCTTCGCAATTTATGATCTGGAATGAAGCAAAACAATATTGGGATATAAATACGGTTTTAACGGATATTACTCAGCGCAAACAGATAGAAAATGCCCTACGGGAAGAGGAAGAAAAATTAAGTTTATTTATCAAATATGCCCCTGTAAGTGTGGCGATGCTCGATCGCCAGATGCGTTATCTTGCGGTCAGCCAAAACTGGATCGATATGTATCAGCTTGGCTCTAGGGAAGCCGTAATCGGGCGATCGCACTATGAGATCTTGCCAAATATTCCTGAGTCTTGGCGACAAATCTATCAAGAATGTTTGGCGGGGGCAACGCGCAAATCTGAACAGGATTCTTTTATTCTGTCTGACGGCTCTGAACAATTGTTGAAATGGGAAGTTCTGCCATGGTTTCAGATTATGGGAGATGTGGGCGGCATTTTAATTTTTGTGGAAGATATTACCGAAACCAAACGACTCGAACAACAGTTTTATCATGCCCAACGACTAGAAGGATTAGGAACCCTAGCGAGTGGCATTGCCCATGACTTTAATAACATTTTGACCCCGATTTTAGGAGTTACCCAACTGTTACCCCTCAAGCTGCCGAGTCTTGATGAAGGTGTGACCAATCTATTGACGATCCTATCTAACAGTGCGCGGCGTGGCTCCGACTTGGTAAAGCAAATTTTGCTGTTTAGTCGCAATACTGGGGGCGAGTCCATTCCATTACGCCTAGATACGCTCCTTCTAGAGTTAGTCGAAATACCTAGACAGACATTCCCTAAGTCTATTGCGATCGCCGCCGAGATACCCGCAGACGATCTCTGGCATATCTCGGCTGATGCAACCCAAATCCATCAGGTATTTATGAATCTAATGATCAATGCGAGGGATGCGATGCCCGATGGAGGTGCTTTGATCATTAGTGCTGCCAATCTACAATTACAGGAAGATAATGCACTAATGAGTTTGGCGGCTAAAGCAGGGGAGTATGTGGTGGTGACGGTAACTGATACAGGCGTGGGCATTCCCGCAGAATTATTAGATCGAATTTTTGATCCATTTTTTACGACTAAAGAAGTTGGCAAAGGTACAGGACTAGGACTATCGACGGTGATGGGCATTGTCAAACATCATGGCGGCTTTATTACAGTGGAGAGTATAGTGGGCAAAGGCGCAACGTTTCGGGTGTTCTTCCCCGCGATCGCCGATGGAGTGATCCAGTCCGTCGCCGCAGCATCAAATCCTAGGGGTAATGGTGAATTAATCTTGATTGTGGATGATGAATCGGCAATCCGAGAAGTAACGAGAGCGGCTCTAGAGAGCTATAACTACCGTACAATTTTGGCTGGGGATGGCATTGATGCGATCGCCCTCTATGGCAAACATCAACAGGAAATCAGTGCAGTAGTTATGGATATCATGATGCCAAACCTCGATGGCGTGACAACCATTCATACTTTACAAAACCTCAATCCTCTGATTAAAGTTATTGCCACAAGCGGACTAATTGACAACCGCAAACTAGCTCTAGATGCCAAGGCAACCACATTTTTATTAAAGCCTTTTAGCATTGATCAACTATTACAAGCATTAACAAAAATCCTATCCCCCAATCAACCTGATCATCCTCACCACAATCAAGGAGATCTGCTTCCATCCCTTACCACAAATCCCTCTCCCAAATCACAGGTAGAATTGTCCAAAGAGGCGATCGCGGTGATGCCTGCTGCATGGCTACAGCAGATGTATGATGCGGCTTATTACTGCGATGCTGAAGTTATGTTGGACTTGATTAAGCAGATACCCTCTTCGCAACAGGCGATCGGTGATGCTCTGAGATGTTTAGTGCTAGATTTTAAGACAGACTTGATTATGGAGTTAACAAAATAACTCATCCTACTCAGAAGTTTAAGCTGAACGTCTTTTTATCAATCAAGTATTATGGGCTATTTATGAATAGGCTGAATAGGCATATTTCGCAAATTGCAGGGCTAATCGTGATCGCGATCGCGGTAACGGTATTAGTCGGTTGGCAATTTGATATATCGATTATCAAAAGCGGATTTCCTTTTATCCTTGCAACGATGAAAGCGAATACAGCAATTTGCTTTTTATTCGCAGGAATATCTTTGACATTGTTGAGTCGTCGCACCACCCGATGGAGCGATCGCCTTTCCCAAGGACTAGCGGGGGCAGTTATTGCGATCAGTCTGCTGACATTGAGCGAATATTTCTTTGGCTGGGATTTACAGATTGATCAATTACTCTTTCGAGATGTAGTAACTGCGGCAACACCCTACGCAGGAAGGATGGGTATTAATACTGCCTTCAATTTTGTCTTGATAGGCACATCATTATTATTACTAGGGCAAAAACGGCAACAGGATATTGGTTTAGCTCACATCCTCAGCAGTATTGTAGCTTTAATTTCACTCTCAGCTTTTTTTGAATACATATTTCATGTCAACATTTTTGAGAAGTTGGTCATCCTTAGCTCGACCCAAGCGATTCATACCATCTTCAGCTTTTTGATCCTCTACATAGGCATCTTGTGGCTCTACCCTGAACAAGGGTTAATGCAAGTGTTCACAAGTTCCCTAGTCGGCGGCAAGATGGCACGGCATTTACTACCTTGGACGATTATTTTCCCAGTTGTTCTCAACTGGCTCAGTTTTCAGGGGACAAGATTAGGTTGGTATAACTCTGAGTATGGCTATATGCTGCGCTCAATTTTGATGATTCTAATCTTTTTAATTCTGATCTGGGGAGTCGCTCGATTTCTTAATCAAATAGATCTCAAACGCCAAAAAGCCCAAGTAAAGCTCAAAAAGCTAAATGAAACCTTAGAAATTCTGATCAAAGAGCGAACAGAATCTCTAGAAAAATCAAATATCCGTCTTGCAGGAATACTAGACATAGCCGATGACGCAATTATTTCAGTCGATAGTAATCAACGGGTTCTCCTGTTTAACCAAGGTGCAGAAAAGCTTTTTGGTTATACCCTTGAGGATATTTTAGGACAACCCCTAGATTTACTACTGTCAGACCAATCTAGAAATAATGCTCAACAACATATTCAACAGTTTGTGCAATCTTCTAGTAAAGCGCAAAGATTGGGGGAAGGAATTGAGATTTTGGGTCGTCGTCAAGATGGTAGAGAGTTTCCTGTGGAAGCCTCGATTTCTAAACTGGAAATGGCAAATGAAAGAGTATTGACGATTATTCTCCGTGATATTAGCGATCGCAGACAAATCGAAATCGCATTGCAAAACAGTGAAGAACAGTTTCGCCATGCCTTTGAAGATGCTTCGATTGGAATGGCGATCCTTTCCCTCGATGGTCATTGGCTTAGAGCCAATTCTGCACTATGCGAAATTATTGGCTACTCCCCAAACGAGCTGCTCTCATTAACTTTTCAAGACATTACCCATCCCGACGATTTTGCGATGGATTTTGAGTATATGCAGCAAATGCTGGCGGGAGAGCGTACAACTTGTCAACGGGAAAAACGTTATCTTCACAAGCAAGGGCAGACTATCTGGGTTTTACTAAATTGTTCTCTAATAAAAGATAACCACGACAATCCCCTACATTTTATTGCTCAAATCCAAGATATTACGGTGCGAAGAGAATCTCAAAAGACCCTAGAACTTCAGAGCATCATCATGAACAATATGGCAGGCGGCGTATGCTTGATCAAATCCGCAGACTTGACGATCGGTTATACCAATCCCAAATTTGACAAAATGTTTGGCTACGCCGAGGGAGAACTCTCTGGTCAACATGTTGGCGTAATCAATTATGTCGATACAGAGGTCACACCCGACGTAACTGTTCAAGATATTGCCACTCAAATTGATCGCGATGGTGAAGCGCAATACGAAGTCTACAACAAGAAAAAGGATGGCACACTCTTTTGGTGTAGGGTGCATACCTCTAGATTTGAGCATCCTGAATACGGAACTGTCTATGTTGCGGTTCAGGAGGATGTGACAGAGCTAAAGCTAGCCGAGAAAGCACTTCAGAAAGCCAAAGAATCCGCAGAAATGGCTAACCTTGCTAAAAGTATGTTCCTGTCTAACATGAGCCACGAACTTCGTACACCTCTCAATGCCATTTTAGGATTTACCGAATTGATGAGTTACGATACTTCTCTTAGTCCTGAGAACCAAGAAGATCTAGCGATCGTGAATCGTAGTGGTAAGCATCTATTAGAATTAATTAATGACATCTTAGACCTATCTAAAATCGAAAGCGGACAGATGAGGCTCAATCTCTCTGACTTTGATCTAGAAAGTTTACTTACTTCTCTCAAAGAACTATTTCAAGTCCAAGCCCAAGCAAAAGAATTACAACTGATTATTGACCTAGATCCTACTCTTCCCAAATATATTTACGCTGACAAAAAAAAGCTATATCAAGTTCTAGTTAATCTACTTGGAAATGCCCTAAAGTTTACCCATACAGGAAGCGTTATTTTGAGAGTAAGACAGCAGGGGATAAGTACTTCTAATAGGGCGCGGATTCTGTTTGAAGTTGAGGATACAGGAGTGGGAATTTCTCCAGAAGAAATAGATAGCTTATTTCAAGTATTTGTGCAGGCTCAAGCAGGGAACCAATTCAATCAAGGTACAGGACTGGGCTTAGCGATTAGTCAAAAGTTCATCCAGCTTATGGGAAGTCGGATTCGGGTACATAGCAGGTTAGATCATGGCAGCATTTTTTCCTTTGAGCTGCGCGTCACACTATCTCAATCAGTTCCTCTACAGGCAAATTTAGTGAAACAGAGGGTGATCGGTCTTGCATCAGGACAGCCTAAGTATCGCATTCTCATTGTTGAGGATTTAGAAGAAAACCGTTGTCTATTGACCAAGATTTTGACCTCAGTTGGGTTTGAAGTGCGCGAAGCTACTCAAGGTGTTGAAGCCCTCGCCCTGTGGGAAAGCTGGTCACCACATCTAATTTGGATGGACCTCCTAATGCCTGTCATGGATGGTTACACAACCATCAAACATATTAGAGAACATCCCCACGGACGAGAGACGATCATCATTGCCTTAACTGCTAGTGTTTTGGCAGACAATGAAGAGAAGGCGCTAATAGCTGGCTGTAATGACTTTGTAGGCAAACCTTTTCAAGAAAATCATATCTTTGACAAGATTGCTCAACACTTGGGAGTCCAGTATATTTACGCAAATTCGGAGGAGAAGGCTCAACCCCAATCTATTGATGCTCCGTCTCAAGAGGAGCTAGCGATGATGCCCACCCAGTGGCTCGAACAAATGTATCAAGCTGCTTATTATCTGGACAGTGAAGCTATGAATCTGTTAATTACCCAAATCCCCGAATCTAACGCAGGTTTGTCAAAGTCTCTCACCTATGCGATCGCCAATTTTAATACCGATCGCATAATTGACCTAATTCGTCCGCTACTTACCAAGCCAACCATTCTTTAATGGGAGTTCAAGTTATCCCAAACTGACGTTAAATATAAAAGCCAAAAACCTATGAAGCACGCTGCGCTTGCTTCATAGGTTTTTACTCTGGGTTTTAATTATGCTTAGCTACTTACTTACAGCTATAAATTGGTAAAATCATCAAAATCTATGCCTAAATCGACAAGATGACTCAAAAAATTGCATTTCTTGGCTTGGGACTGATGGGAGGCGCAATGGCAGCCAATCTCGTTAAGCGTGGCTATGCGGTCGTCGGTTGGAATCGCACCCCCAATCGCCCCACGATCGCCCCTTTTACCAATGCGGGTGGAACCTTGGTCAACTCTTTGTCAGAAGCGGTCAAGGATGCAGCGATCGTGTTTTCCTGCTTGGGGGATGTGCCTGATGTCACCGAGGTTTTAATTGGTGAGCAAGGCGCGATTAATTTTGTGAAGGCAAACACCCTATTTATTGATACCAGCACCATCGGCAGTGATGCCGCCCAAGCGATCGGTAACGCTTTAATTAATGATGGTTTAAGATTTCTCGATGCACCTGTGTCAGGCGGTGACATTGGCGCAAAGAATGGCACGCTTACCTTTATGGTCGGCGGTAAGCAGGAAGACTTGCAGGAATGTCTCCCTCTCTTTGAGGCAATGGGGAACAATATTAAGCATTGTGGTGCAATTGGCTCTGGTCAAGCGGTGAAGCTGTGCAACCAAACCCTCGTATCGGTGTATATGTTGGCGCTATGCGAAACGATGCAGATGGCAAAAACGATGAATATTGATCCGCAATTGGTAGTTGATGTCTGTGGTAGTGGGGCGGCTGGCTCTTGGGCGCTGACCAATTTGGGGATGAAGGTGGCACAGGGGGACTACAAGGCAGGTTTTGCGATTAAACATATGCTAAAGGACTTGCGCCTAGTTCAAGAAATTAAAGACCAAGAAATTAAAGACCAAGAAATTAAAAAAACTAGCGATCGCCAGAGTCTTGATCGCCAGAATTTCAGTCGCCCCGTTGATTTCAGCCAAGAGCTTCCCGCGATCGCCCTCGCGATTAACAAATTTCACACCGTCAGTCAACTAGATGATGGAGCGGCGGCGGAACAAGGCACACAGGCAATGATCAGAGCCTATGACAATCCGCCAGAATATCAGTAGCAGCGCTTTGCACCGCCACTAATATCTGGTCTGAACTAATATCAATTGTTATAAATCTATCAAAATCAAACAAGTATGCTTTGATACAATGCAATCTAGTTCTGTAATGCTGCCTCCGCCCTCCAGAAAAAATGCAACTGGCAAACCGACTTCGTAATATTCTGCCTTCCTTAACTCTCGCGATCGACGCAAAAGCTAAGGCAATGAAGGCTAGTGGAATTGATATTTGTAGCTTTAGTGCTGGCGAGCCAGACTTCGACACGCCCGATCACATCAAGGCTGCGGCAAAGACTGCTCTCGACCAAGGTAAAACTCGCTACACAGCAGCCTCTGGTGTCCCTGAACTCAAACAAGCGATCGCCGCCAAGTTGCTCCGCGACAATCAAGTGTCCTACAAGCCAGAGCAGATCATCGTCACCAATGGCGGTAAGCACTCGCTGTATAACCTGATGATGGCGCTCCTCGATGAAGGCGATGAAGTGATTATTCCCGTGCCATTCTGGGTCAGTTACCCTGAGATGGCAAAGCTTGCCGATGCTGTCCCCAAATTTGTGATCACCACCGAAGAGACGGGTTACAAGATTACGGCGGCGCAGCTAGAAGAAGCGATTACGCCACAAACTAAACTATTTGTTCTCAATTCCCCCTCCAATCCCACGGGCATGGTCTATACGCCTGCGGAAATTAAGTCACTGGCTGAGGTTTTGGAACGCCATCCCCATGTTTATATTGTCTCCGATGAAATTTATGAAAAGATCCTGTACGACGGCGCAACCCACCTCAGTATCGCCGCCGTCAGTCAGGCAATGTACGATCGCACCTTGATCAGTAGTGGCTTTGCTAAGGCTTACTCGATGACGGGTTGGCGGGTCGGCTATCTCGCAGGTGCGCCCGAAATCATTAAGGCAGCGACGATGATCCAAGGTCACAGCACCTCTAACATCTGCACCTTTGCCCAGTACGGGGCGATCACCGCTCTCAATGATTCGCAGGAATGTGTAGAAACGATGCGCCAAGCCTTTGCCGAGCGCCGTGATGTGATGTACGACCTCTTGACGGCGATCGATGGCTTGACCTGTCCTAAGCCCGATGGTGCTTTTTACCTGTTTCCTAGCATTAAGTCTTTGCAGATGGGTTCCCTTGAGTTTTGTGACAAGCTCCTAGATGAGTTTCAGGTTGCGGTGATTCCGGGGATTGCCTTCGGTTTAGATAATTGCATTCGTCTATCCTATGCCACGGATTTAGATACAATTCGCGAAGGCTGCGATCGCATTCGTAAGTTCGTCGAAAAGCTGCAAAAGTAATATAACCAGAAAGGAATGGCAACAGTATCGCCATTCCTTTCTGGCTTGGTAGAAAATTATTTAAAAATTAAGACAATGGCTAAGTTTTACGATCGCCTTAATCCTGAGTTAGAGAAGTTTATTACTGAGCAACAGATTTTCTTTGTGGCAACTGCGCCCCACAATGGCAGGGTCAATCTCTCACCCAAGGGCATGGATGTATTGCGAGTAATCAGCGATCGCGAAATTGCCTATCTCGATCTAACGGGCAGTGGCAACGAGACCGCCGCCCATCTTCTAGAAAATGGCAAAATTACGTTGATGCTCTGTAGCTTTACCCAAAAGCCTCTAATCATGCGAATCTATGGTAAGGGGCAAGCGGTCCATCCCCGCGATGGAGTATGGCAAGAATATCTATCTCATTTCCCTGCGATCGCAGGCACGCGCCAAATCATCCAAATCCAGATCGAACAGGTACAAACTTCCTGTGGCTACGCGGTTCCCTTTTATGAGTTTGTCAGCCACCGTCCTGTCTTAGAGGAATGGGCAGAGAAAAAAGGTGAATCGGGGATTGCTGAATATTGGCAAAAAAAGAATCAACAAAGTATCGATGGTCTGCCCACAGGCATTTTTGCCGATTAAAAGACTTTTAAAGTGGCGATCGCTGGTGATGAATTTGCTTCGATCCAGATAGTCATATCTAGACAATTCAAATAAGAAAAATAGGGCTTCGACTTCGCTCAGCCAGCAATATAGGATGGCTGAGCGAAATAGTCATAATTGTTAGGACACAAAACCGAAGAAGTGAGTTGCGGCGCGGAGCGCCGCAACTCACTTCTTCGGTTTTAATTTGTCCTAATACAAGTGAATATAGCTATACCTCGCTGAATTTGTTTTTCTTATTTTCAGCTTATCGGTTTCTCCCTTTTTGTCCTTATCCTTAACCCAAATTCACGTTAAAAAAATAATTTGCATTACTTTTGATCAACTAGCCAGAGATATTAAGCATAGATTATTGTCTTATCAATTAGCCTATGATTAAGATTTAGAAGTGGGATTTGAGGATTTTAACACTTATGGAGAAGAGGTTTAAAGCTTGCCTGTATTGGCTCTGGCGATAAATCTCTCAAGGGTAAGAACTTCTACGCGATCGCCATAGGGAATATATTGCTGTAAATCACCTGAAATATAGAAATCTCGTAGAGTCCAACCTTCACCACCAAGAACTAAATATGCCTTTTGATAATTTGGATTTTGGCGCATCGCATCCATTAGACAAATTATTTCAAAGGGAACTTTCTGTTCCGCAGTGCCGCCCACTTGCTGCCATTTGAGGGAAATCAAAACATTGCGATCGCCACGATTTGCGACCACATCGATGATATGTTTACCGCCACCGGGACGACTACCAATATATTGCTGCGACTGATAGAGATAGCCACCATAGATCAGAGAGTGCAAAACCATCTGCTCTAACACTGCGCCCGTATCTGTATTTCGCAGACTCATGATAGCTTCAACCCTTCACCTAAGCCCCTGTAAGCTAACATCTCCCTTGCCGCGACACGATTACCGTTGCAGCTAATGCGCCTAGGAGCATCAAGAGTATGGATCTGAAAGCCCAAGTCTTGATAGAGTTCTAAAATGCGCTCTGTCGCTTGATTGGAAGCGATCGCGGGACAATCTTGTCTAGCTAACCAAGTAGCGAGGCGCTCTTGTTCTGACCATTCAAATCCATTTTTGGCATATTGTCGAAAATCAACATCGTAGGGAGGATCGGCATAAATAAAATCATCATTTGCGATCGTAATCTCCGCAAAGTCATCATTAGTAAACTTCCACTTCGCAAAGGTTGATTTGTATGGGGAGAAGTCTTGAGTGTAGTTAATGGTCTTATGCCGACCAAAGGGAACATTAAATCCTCCATTCCGATTAAAGCGACAGAGACCGTTATAGCCAGTGCGATTGAGATAGTAAAAAAGCTGTGCTGATTTAGATGTAGTAGATTTTTTTGTCTCGACTAAACGATTAAATTCCATACGTTGAGCATAATAAAATTCACGCTCATTTCTTACGTCAATTTCTAGCTTTAATCCTTTTTGTAACCATTTATAAAAATTGATTACATGGGGATTGATATCATTGAGCAAAGCTTGTTCTGGCTGTAGTCCAAGGGCGATCGCCAACCCACCACAAAAAGGTTCTACTAGGCGGTAATGGCTATAATTCTGCCAAATATGCTGTAAATGTGGCACAAGCCAGCGTTTACCGCCAGCCCACTTTAGAGGAGGAGTCAAGCGTTCTGGTTTTGCGACTGAGCTAGGAATATTTGCCACTTGTTTTGCCAAGGTGGTCATGGGCGAAGGAGAACATAGCGTCAATGGCATAGCGGCAAAGAAAATTTGAAAGCCTATCCAATCTACTGCTATTTACAACGATATTGTGGTGGGATCGGTATCAATATTTTAAATTCATGAATCCCTAACTTTTTTGCTGTGGTATCTCTTAACCGATAGAAAGTTTAAAAAATGCTGCTCCGTAGCACTAGCACTTTTTAAATCTTCTCTATTTAAGTTAAGCCGCCACTAGCAGACCTAAACTAGATTGCTTAGGTAATACATTAACAACATCGATCTTGGCACAGTAGGCAATGTCCTCAGCACCATTGAGATTTAACAAACGCTTGCCATGACTAGCTTGATAGAATAGCTCTTCTACCCCATCTTTCCACGCCTTGTATAACGTCGCTGCCGCCACCGCTTCATCATTACCAAAATCAGCCTCATCTTCGAGTGCCGCCGCGATCGCTCCCGCGCAGGTTGTATCTTCAAGGGAGTAACTACCTTCCCAACCCGAACCGACAATCCATACTGTTGCTGGCTTAGTTTCACGCAAATATTGCAATACCGAACCGAGATTAATCATCGCACCAGCCAAAACGCTTTTAGCATTTTGGACTTTTTGCAGCGATCGCGTACCGTTAGTTGTACTCATAAAAATCCGTTTACCCTTCACCACATCAGGTGTAAAGTCAAAGGGCGAATTTCCTAAGTCACAACCCTCAACCGTCTTGCCCCCACGCTCTCCGACTCTAATCCGCAACTCTGGCGGATGGGACTCACTAACGCGCATCAACTCATCGAGATCGGAAAATACTTGCACTGCCTCGGCTCCTGCCGCGAGTGCTGTGGCGATCGTGGTCGTAGCTCGCAAAATATCAACAGCGATCGCGCAATCGGGACTTTCTGTATCAGGAACTAACTCAGGCGTGTGATAGACAAATATTTTCATTTACAAATCTGATGATTGAGTCTTCTTATATAAATTAAACTCTATGATTGCTTGTTTTGCAAGAATTATGGGACAAGGAGCTTTAGCCCCTCGTTTTACTCACAGTACAATAGAGCTGCTGTTTTGAAAGCTAGAGCATAACTCCATGATTGCTACTACTGAGCGCCGCTACAGTCTTAACGAAAGGTGTGAATACCATGACAATGAATATTGAGTTGGCAATATCTGAAATTTATCGTGGAATTATATTCTAAAAGAGAACTTAAATATGGACTTTAGTGCAGCATTACCAATTTTTGCGATTACTTTACGGGAGGGCGTAGAAGCTGCCCTTGTGGTGGGAATTGTGATGGCATATCTCAAAAAAGCCGACCGCGGTTCGCTTAATCCTTGGGTCTATGGGGGGATTGGTACAGGGATAGTCGCCAGTTTGATCGTCGGGATTGTACTCAACTGGTTGATCAAGCAGGTGGAAAATACGGAACCGATGCAGGCAGCTTTTTATGGACAGCTATTGCAGGGATCTCTGGGTGTCACGGCGATCGCGATGTTGAGTTGGATGTTGGTCTGGATGACTGAAAATGCTAAGGCGCTCAAGGGTGAAATCGAAGGACAGATCGGTAAGGTGATCGCCAATGAAACAGGTAACGAAGCAGATAATAGAACAAGCGCAGGTTGGGCAGTGTTTACACTTATTCTCATTGCTGTGTTGCGCGAAGGATTTGAAGTTGTGATTTTTATCTCTGCCAAATTACAAACGGGAATTGTACCAATCATCGGCGCGATCGCAGGTTTAGTTAGTGCTGTTGCTATTGGTATCGCCCTTTTTCAATTTGGTATCCGCATCAATCTCAAAGCTTTTTTTCAAGGGATGGGAATCTTTTTACTACTAATCGTTGCGGGCTTGGTGATTAGTGCGATTGGACATTTAGACAAAGCGATCGCCGCCTATGGAACTCTTTCGCAAACTACAATTTGTTTCCCCAGTGATGCGGTAATAAGTTCTTGTTTATTAGGTGATTTAGTCTGGGATGTCCATGATATTTTCCCCGACAATAAATTTCCTGCGCTTCTCCTCAAAGCCATGTTTGGCTTCCGCGATCGCCTATTTCTGGGACAGGCGATCGCCTACTTTAGCTTCCTGACCACCGCAGGCTGGCTTTACCTTCAGAGCCTCACTCCCAGACCACTAGCCCTCGACCAAAAATGAAGCTTCGGTTCCATTTAGCCAGTAATGTAATATAGCAGTTCTAAATAAGTTTGAAGAGGCTTCGACTCCGCTCAGCTACCGTATACCGATGGCTGAGCGGAGTCGAAGCCCTAGTTTTCTTATTTGAATTATCTATACTACGTGGGCTAAGCAGAGCCGAAGTCTTATCTGTGATAGGCGATCGCTGTCCACTCCTCTATCTGTAGACGATCGCAGCTTTGCAAACCCACCTCTTGCATCGCCCTATTGATGTCATCTTCGCGATCGCTGGTATAGCCCGATGTGATCAGGATCCCTGAACGATCAGCTTGATGATTTAGAGGATGGCGTAGAGCCTGATAAAATTCGGCAGCTAGGGATATATGGACTCGTGCGAAGATATTGGCAACAATCAGGTCAAACTGTCCCGCCGCCGCGATCATTGGCACTGGTTCCAAACTCTCAACCCCCATCCAATGTCCAAGATTACTAGCACTGCCTAGGCTCGCCTGTTGAACCGTAACTTGCGTTGACACTTGGTTTTGTTGGACAGAATCAAGGGTCGCTTGTACAGCGATCGGATCATTATCGATCGCCAGTACCGTTGCACCTAACTTTGCCATCGCAACACTGAGAATCCCTGATCCTGATCCTAGATCTAGGGTCTGTAAATTTGGTGTGACATAACGTTCTATTAGTCGCAAACTCAATATTGTGGCTGGATGTAAACCCGTTCCAAATGCCAAGCTATTGGATAGGCGTAAAGGAATTTTCTGAGAATCATCATTATGTGATTCCGCCGACACAATCACAAAGCGGTCTCCCAGATTTCTCGCTAGAGAAGTTCTAAAATCTTCTATGCAGGGCTGGGGTTTACAATCAATGACAAAAGTCTGTAGCTCACTGGTCATCCCCGTACGATGCAGAGGATTGAGAATTGCGGCGATCGCTTGGATTTTGTGATGGATTTGAGAATCTTCAGGTAGGTATATTTGAATAGAAAATTTCCATTGTTCCTGATATCCTAATTCTCGAATATGGATATCCTCTGCCGCGATCGCTTTAGCCAGCAGGGTATAAACCCAATCTACGGCTTCATTAGTAGTCTCCAGACTTAGTTCAATCCATGACATAAAAGTTCGCCGTTATTGAGGTTGATGACAGGTGATGCAATGAAATGCGCCACCACCCAAGAGAATATGCTTAGCGGATAGACCGATCGCTTTTCTTGTGGGGAAATGCTGGGCGATCGCTTGGACTGCCCGTTGATCATTAACTGAGCCGTAGATGGGGATAACTACACTGTCATTGGAAATGTAAAAGTTGAGATAACTAGCGGGCATAATTTCGCCTTCATCGTCCAGCACTAGACTAGGAGATGGAACTTTAATCACATCCAATTTACGCCCCTTCGCGTCGGTCATTGATTCCAACTGGGTAGCGATATCTTGGAGAACTCGATAGTTAGGATCATCTTCAGAAATTGGCTCCATACACATGACTGTGTGCGGGGCAATAAATCTTGCGATCGTATCGATATGTCCATCGGTATGATCATTGAGAAGACCTTCTTCAATCCACAGTACCTTATCTACTCCTAACGCCGATTTTAAACCAGACTCAATTGCTTCTTGATCCATGTGGGGATTGCGATTGGGATTGAGCAAGCATTGCTTAGTTGTCAGGCAAGTTCCTTCGCCATCTACTTCGATCGCTCCTCCCTCTAGCACCCAATCAAATTTAAACTTAGGTATATCAATGTTATCTAAGATCCTCTCAGCCACAAGATCATCATTTTCCAGCAGATACTTTCCACCCCAGCCATTCCATGCAAATTTCAATGCACCGAGTTTTCCTTCACGATTTTTGATATAGATTGGAGTCATATCCCGCATCCAAATATCACCAAAGGGAATCAAATGGAAGCGTACAGGTAGATTTCCCAGTAACTCTTGAGCTAGCGCTAACGTTTCAGGTAACACTAAAATCTCTAGCTGCTCTGATGTAGCGATCGCTCTAGCGAGGGCGACAAATTCTGTTTGGACAACATCTAAATACTCTAACCATAGGTCGCGATGGCTAGGAAATGCTAGCCAACAAGCGCTGTGGGGTTGCCATTCGGCTGGTTGAGCATAGTCTAAAAGCTGGGGATAATTCATAGATGTGGCTGTGTGAAGCAAGCAATTAATTAAGCAGATCCTATCGTCATTTAGAGCAGTTTCACCAGACACTATGCTGAATTACCTAACACCCATATGGTCACTATCCTAATCAACTAGCGATCGCCCATTCATCTCCCTCACCACAAAGCGATCGCACGCAATCAACATTAACAAACAGCGATCGCCGACCTCCTCTCAAAAAATCAATCATCCAAGTTAATCAAAGATAATTTGACACAATTTCTAACACCTTGCCAATCTTGTTCCGATAACTTCCCAATGATAACCAAATTAGCTGATGGAGGCAAAGTCACAATAAAACTACGGAAAATAGATGGAACTCTCAGTCCTGATATTTGCCAATCTTGGAGTACATAATCCGTGACACCTAAATTTTTTGTCTGTGAGGTGATAAGCCCGACAACTACATCGGGACGATTTGCATGATATATTTCCGAAGATAAGACAACTGCTGGACGGCTTTTGATGCCAGTAACAGCAGGAAAATCAACGGTTACTACATCACCAGATTTCACTTTCACTCGAATATCTCCTCATCGTCAAGAAAAGAAGTTGCTGCATATTGGAGAGAAAAAGCGGCTAAATCTAATTGATCCTGCTCTGTCCAAGTGTCGCTATCATCAATAACTGCAACATTTTGTTTGACTAAACCGTTAAGAATCATTGTCGCTAACTGTAGTCTCTCAGTTGGCAGAAGATTTGAAATAACCTGTGTATATATTTCCTGAACAGCTTTTGGCATAAGATATTTTTAATGACAGAGTTTTCAAAATTAAAAGACTACATACATTCTAATTCGCGATCGCCTTAAACATGATTGTTAAAAAGCGATCGCCTTCAACCAAATATCAAACCAGCGATCGTCTTTTCATCTCTCAAAACATAAAGCGATCACTCCACTCAATAATCAAAAATTAATGAGTAAATATCCTTCTGTATCAAATAAGCTACCTTAGATACAATATCAAGATACTAAATCATCTCTTGGTTGTTGATAAGATTACTAATTTCCGATTTGAGTTGCATCGACGCTCCATCTAAAGCATCTAGGATAATATTTATCCCGTCTTGGAACAAAGATATGCTAAAAGAAAATTCTTGATCTAAGGATGCAGTATGTGTGTGCTTATCATATGGGTATCTAAAGGTATAAGAGCCAGAATCTAATTCGTCAATTTCCGCAATTGCTGATTCAAAGTCTACAAAATTTTTGAAGTGATTAAAACTATCTTCGAGATCCCATTTCCAATTTAACTGATCAGAAATTTGCCTTAATACTTTGACCAAAGACGAAAGCTTGTGAGTATTCCACAATTTATCTATTTCTAAATCATGCCCATGTAATAGAAGCTGCTTATCTAAGAGATTGAATAAATCATATCCAAGCAAGCAAATCTCTTTGAGATAAAGTTCAATTGAGTGTCTATATAAAAAGATAATTGGACAAGGATCTATGTCATGAAAACTATTACCAGCAAGGAGAGTTGTTGTCAAATTTTCTGCTGCTTTACGGTATGCACCAGCATAAATACCAAACTCACTTAAGGGAGAATTTTGCCAATTGATAGTTACGTTATCATATCGAGATCGATCAACTTCAAATAAAAATCTATTTGGCTTATTGCTCACTTTGATTACTCCATATTGTTAAATTTCGCACCGCAAGAGGATAGGGCTGCTCATCAAAAATATACTGCTTGGGATCTCAAGCATTAGCAACCCACCTCAATATTCTTGACATATACTAGCATTAGCAACTTTGTAGTTAGCAACAAGAACTATCATGATATTTTTATGAAAAGTAGAATAGCTATTCATCCAGATATTTGCAACGGGCGACCAATTATTGCTAACACTAGAATTACAGTGCAGACGATAATGGAATTTTTGGGTGCAGGTGATTCGATTGAAGAAGTACTTGAGGAATATCCGTCTTTGACAAGGGAAGATATTTATGCCTGTATGCAATTTGCAGCAAAATTAATGGCGAATCACTATGAAGTGAGACAAGTTGCATGAACGGCTTTTTGTTTGATGAAAATTTGCCAATCAAAATTCAGTTTACGCCATCTTTGCCCATTACGCATGTTTCAGCGTTAGGTGAAAGTCCCAGTGATATGCAAATCTGGCAGTATGCAAAAGAGAATAAATTAGTCATTGTTACCAAAGATGTAGATTTTTCAGATCGGCTAATGCTGGATTTAGCACCACCTAAAGTAGTTCATCTACGCATTGGCAATATGAGAAAGCGAGATTTTCATCTATTTCTAGCTAAAGTTTGGGAAGAGGTTGAGAGTCTATCCATTGATCACAAACTTGTTAATGTGTACTTAGATCGTATTGAAGCATTTAGTTAGCAAATCATTGCAACTAAAAAAGCCCCGCAATGCGGGGCTTTTTTGTTTGTTAAAGCTTAGTAACGAGCGCTGTTAGGCTTGTGGACGATGAAGCTTTGGACTTGGCACTGCTTGATGTTGTCGAAAGCAACAACACGGATGAAGCTACCAGGATAGCTAGAGCGGCAAGCTTGAACTTCGCTCAAAACTTCTTGAGGAGTTCTGGCGTTGAACAAGGGCAACTTCCAAAGAGTCCAGTAGTGGATTGCAGGATCAGAATCTTCGTTAAATTCGATCGCAGGATAGAAACCTTGCTTAAGGGTATACTCGATTTGACGAGTGATTTGAGCATCGCTCAAAGGGGGAAGATAAGAAAGAGTTTCGTAGTGACGCTCTTTAGGTAAAGTTTGCATTATTTCCTCTGAAATTATATTGCTATTGATTTTGTTGGGTAGGAGTGCGATCGCCTTCAACATTTAAGTCTGGATCTAAATTCGCAATAACCTCTGAAGGAACTCCGAGACTTGGTTTAGAACTAACTTCTAAAGTAGACTCTAAACTCTCGCATTCTGCATATCCTTCAGAAGCTTGCACACTCATAATCTTCTCAAAATGCTGACGGCGAAGCTGCATATTCGATTGCTGGATGCCAGTACGGGTCATTTCTGGAAGAAACTCTAAAATCTCATTAGCCAGATGTTCCCTGACTGTCATTACCCGAAAAGCCATCTCTTGGTGAACCTCGAAGAGGTCTTTGATATAAAGCTCGCCATTTTGGAGTCTTTCGCGCGTCGAGAATTGATTAAACCAGAGAGCTTTTAATCTATCAGTTTCTTCCAATTGCTCGGCAATCGTCTTTACAGCTTCAAATGTCAAAAAATTTATTAACATTTTGGCTGTGGACTTAGTACTGCGCTTGATATCCATAGGCTGACTTAACCAAGATTGATTACGATAAGTTTTTGCTTTGCAAAAACTTATCGTAATAGAGCTAATCGATTAGACGGTATCCATTGCTTCAAATTCAAACTTGATCTCTTTCCAGAGTTCAAGAGCAGCATTCAACTCAGGAGACCAACGACCAGCTTCACGAAGGATGTCGCCACCTTCACGCATCATGTCGCGACCTTCGTTACGTGCTTGTACGCAAGCTTCAAGCGCAACGCGGTTAGCGGTTGCACCAGGAGCAGCACCCCAAGGATGTCCCAAAGTACCACCACCGAACTGTAAGCAAGAGTCATCGCCGAAGATTTCCACGAGAGCAGGCATGTGCCATACGTGGATACCACCCGAAGCAACGGGAAGTACACCAGGCATAGAAGCCCAATCTTGGGTGAAGTAGATACCGCGAGAGCGATCCATTTCGATATGGTCTTCACGCATTAGGTCAACAAAGCCCATGGTGATACCTTTTTCGCCTTCGAGCTTACCAACAACGGTTCCAGAGTGGAGGTGATCGCCACCAGACATACGCAAGCACTTAGCCAAAACGCGGAAGTGAATCCCGTGGGTTTTTTGACGGTCGATAACTGCGTGCATCGCGCGGTGAATGTGCAAGAGCAAGCCATTGTCGCGGCAGTACTTAGCAAGAGAGGTGTTAGCGGTGAAACCACCAGTCAAGAAGTCATGCATGATGATCGGTGTACCGATTTCCTTAGCGAAAGCTGCACGTTCCATCATTTGTTCAGATGTAGGCGCAGTTACGTTGAGGTAGTGACCCTTGATTTCGCCAGTTTCAGCTTGGGCTTTTTCGATTGCTTCTTGAACGAACAAGAAACGATCGCGCCAACGCATGAAGGGCTGAGAGTTAATGTTTTCGTCATCTTTGGTGAAGTCCAAACCGCCGCGTAGACATTCGTATACAGCGCGACCGTAGTTCTTCGCAGATAGACCCAATTTGGGCTTAATGGTACAACCCAAGAGAGGACGACCGTACTTGTTCAACTTGTCGCGTTCAACTTGGATACCGTGAGGAGGTCCTTGGAAGGTCTTCAAGTAAGCGATAGGAACACGGATGTCTTCTAGACGCAATGCACGAAGAGCTTTGAAACCAAATACGTTACCAACCAAGGAGGTAAGCAAGTTGGTTACAGAACCTTCCTCGAACAAGTCAAGAGGATAGGCAATAAAAGCGATGTATTGATTATCTTCGTTGGGTACGGGTTCGACATCATAGCAACGACCTTTGTAGCGATCGAGGTCGGTCAACAAGTCTGTCCATACAGTTGTCCATGTACCTGTCGAAGATTCAGCAGCTACCGCAGCAGCAGCTTCTTCTGGAGGTACGCCTGGTTGAGGCACAAAGCGGAAAGCGGCGAGAAGGTCAGTATCTCTGGGAGTGTAATCGGGGGTATAGTACTTTAGTTTATAGTCCTGTACACCAGCGTCATAGCCAGCTTTGGCTTTAGACTGTGTTTGTGAGTAAGACATTAATATCTCCTTACTAGAGTTAAATGAAAATCAATTAAAGTTCCACCATTTGTCCTTAGGCAGTTTGCTCCCGTGAGAGTGCATCAGGCTAATCATGCCCTATAACTCAAAACGATGATTGACAGTAATCAAGACTTGTAGATCGGGTGTTAGAACTGAAAAATCACAATTCGGTGTATCACCTAGCCATCAAACTTGTCTCAAAACTGGGTTGCCCGCAAACTGCACGGGGGCAATGCAAAAAAACTTAAGATCTAGTGTCAAGTTTCTAATCAAAAATTAAAGAAAAGTTAAAAATCTATTAAAAGTTCAATCAGACCTTCGACATTCGGCTCTTCGGCGGAAAAATTTTTTGCTTTATATAAGTTAATCCTATCAGGAATTCTTCGTGTGAAGTCCTTGAGCGATGTCTCTAATTTAAACATAAAGTGCGTATCCACATTTACTTTTTTTGCAAAAAAATTTTTAAAATGTGCTGTTTTTAGCGGTGATCTTATATAAAAAATCTATATATACGCAATAAGCTACATATATCCCCTTGTGATTGGTTTTATAGTTTGAAGACAGAGTGATTTGCTGAAATCTTTGTCTGTAGAGGCTTTTGCAGATAAATCAATGTTTAGTTTGTATTATAAAAAGTAGCGATCGCTAAACATTATTTAGCGATCGCCTGATACTTATTTAGGGCAAGCCTAACAGGAATAGCCAGCGATTTTAGTGGAATTAAAAAACTATTAGAAATATTAATGACTGATATATAGATATAAAATCAATCGCTTTTGATATCGCTTTGTTAATAGTTGATCGACTAATTTCAATAGAGTATTTTTACTTACCGTCAAATTATTGGAGCTATCACCAAGGTCATGGGTTCTGTTAATGCGGCTCGCAATGCTTATTTTCTTGAATTCCCCAACCAAGTTAGAAGAACTTGCTCTAGGGTTTGATTGTTTTTGTGAATTTCTTGCTTGACCCATTGCGCGATCGCATCGATAGGCGAGAAGCTAGAACCCGCTTGCCAATTAAGATCAACACCCATAGAGGTGAGGTGAGTACCTGCAAGGGTTTTCAGGAGGACAGTTTCAGGAAATTTAGCTTTTAATATTTGAGCAAGGGTAGAGATTTCATCGATATCATCATCGATAAACTTCACCAGTAAGTTATGGTCAGTCTGGTAGCTAGCATTGATCAATTGTTCGGTTTCTTGAGGCGTGGGGGAGAACTCCATCGCGGACATTTCAGGGATAGTGCTAGCCAAATTTTTAAAAAAGGGAATCGAGCGATCGGCGCTGTAGTTGTTGTAGGCAATGTAGATATTGCCAGAGCGAGGGGGATGGTAAAGGCTATCAATTAACAGATGGATTTTGCAGCCCATACTGTGACCCATGCCAAATACAGGAAAGTAATCAAGAAATAATTTACTGCGAACTTTACGAAATGAGGTGTAAACGTCACGGGCAATCTGGCGATGGTCGAAGGTGTTATTCAGAAAAGGAGTGGCAACGATCGCATAGTCATGGTTGCCGAGCTTCTCTAATACACGGCTATAGGCAATATGAGGCGCGGCGGCAAAAAATGCACCGCCCAAAAAGTGAATTACTGCTTTGGGTCTTGCTGGTGTCAGTACCCAGTTATCTTCGACCTGTTTCCACTGCATGAGGGTTGCCACTATCTATGTCACTGTTTACATTTCTTTATACTGACATATTATAAAAAATAATAAACAGAAGCCCGCCTTAGGCGGGCTTCTGTTTATTATTTTTGTTATTTTTTATTTGCTATTCGCGATTAGGCTTGTCGGTGGCGCGATTGAGGAGCCAGAGTGAGGCGACTAAGCCGACAAAATGGGCAAAGATGATGTTGAAACTAGCTTGAATGATTTGAAAGTCGAGGGGTTGAATTACGGAGTTAAAGCTGCCTGCCCCCGGCAATACTGCTTGTCCTTGTCCTGCTCTTAGCGTTAAAGCCCCAATGATCGCAAAGGCTCCTAGTAGGGTGACAAACATCCCAATTAGATTAATAATCAGTCCAATTTTGATTTGAAATATAGTTTGGCTTTTGGTTGGGCGATCAGGCGATCGCAGCTTTTTTGCCATTTGTGTATAACGAAAATGCCAGAAAATACTTGCACCTAATACAGCCACACCTACCCAAGCAAAGCTCAATCCCGGTAATGTCGCGGGACTAGTATCCAGCCCTGTAGGACTGACGGATTGACCAGTCCTCGGAAATAAAAACAGTTGCAGTAAGACAACGGATGAAACTACGCACAAGACAACCTGTGTCCAAAAGGAAGTCCAGCCCCAGCGCCGAAAGGATAAAACTACGCGCAATACATTGGGGGAGATCTCGGTATTGTCTTCTTCAGGGCGGCTGCTTTTTAATTCTCTGGGCATAGTTGCGCTAATCAAAACTTATTGCCAATACAATATATAGCTTTTCTTCGCTTTTGTAGCGATCGCCATGAAAACTCCTCAAATAACAAAAGGGACGCAATGCGTCCCTTTTGTTATCATGTTTTAGAAAAATTTAAGAACGTAGAACCCTAACTACGGTGCTTTGGGGTAAGTTATTAGCGCGTAATTCTAGGACTTTACCACCTAACTTTTGGACAGAATCAGGGGGCATCAATGCCAAAAACTCATCAACGGAGGCGAGTTGACAGGATTGACTAGATTTATCAGTGCGGTAATAGGTAGGAATGACAATGCGAGGATTGAGTTCTTGGACGATCGCCTTCGCTTCTTCGGGCGAATATGCCTTGGCTTGCATCGGGTCAGTACCTTGGGCATTGCCACCGACGGGTAAAATCAACACATCGGGACGACCCATGAGGATCCGTTGTGAAGGCGTGATCGGTGCAGCCGCCCCACCAAGGTGTAGTACAAAAATACCTGACTGTTTCCAACGCCATGCCACATTGCGCCCAAATCTACGACCACCAAGGCGATCGTGATTCATGCTGATCCCCTGAAGATTAATATTTTTGAGATTGTAAGATCCTGGTTCTGATAAGACCCTTGTTGATTTGGGAAAATTCTCTAAATAGCCCTCGTCTAGCAGTTGTGAGCTAATCAAAATATAGTCCGATGAGCCTGTGGGAGCTGTTAGACCCGCAGTACAACCCGCAGGACGGAAGGGATGGGTTAAAAACTTGACCCCATCACCTGAGATCGCAAATGACATATGCCCCAACCACTCTAACTTGAGGGTAGTATTTGTCTGTGACTTAGCGGCATCAGCAATGATTCCTGTGGTAAATGCTGAAATGAGTCCACCTTGAGCGAGTCGAAGAATTTGTCTGCGGCGCATTGTGTTTTTATAAATTTATGATTTTTGGCAGTAATTTGGGGATTATTGCAGAGTGAGGATATCTGAGCAAATTAGCTGTCTATTTGACGCGCAATCCTTTAAGGAAGTTTCGCAACAAATCCTTGCCAGCTTCGGTCAATATGCTCTCAGGATGAAACTGCACACCTTGAACATGGGGATATTGTTTGTGGCGAACTCCCATAATTATGTCATCTTCAGTCCATGCCGTTACTTCTAATACTTCAGGACAATTTTGGCGATCGATCACCAAACTATGATAACGAGTGGCAGTGAATGGGTTTGCTAGCCCCGCAAAAATGCCGACTCCAGTATGATAGATTTGCGAGGTCTTGCCGTGCATGAGGTAAGGGGCAGAGATCACTTTGCCACCATACATCAAACCCATACTTTGGTGTCCGAGACATACTCCAAAGATGGGAGTATCTTGATCCATTTCTCGAATAATGTCGAGGGACACTCCTGCTTCTTCAGGGCGACCGGGACCTGGTGAAATTACGACTCCCGCAGGATTGAGTTGCTTGACTTCGTCAATGCTAATCTCATCATTGCGTTTTACTAAAACTTCTCCCAGCGCTGGAAATTCGGGCAATAATTCCCCAAGGTACTGCACGAGGTTGTAGGTAAAACTGTCGTAATTGTCGATAACGAGAATCATGGTTACAGGTTTGGTATTGATGGGGCGACGATCGCCAATGTATTAGGTCAGTTTGGCTTTCTCAATTTAGCACTCTTTAAGAAAAATTCAGACCAGAAAAGATTATGAAACCAATTGTGGGAGCCTTAACATCGGTCTTGATGCTAATGGGCGGAGGGATAGTTGGCGAAGGGGATAATGAGGCGATCGCCCAACTGCGCGATCGCCCTTCTCAGCCGACACAGAGAGTGCAAGTCCAGCAACAGATCGTCGTGCCGCCCAATGAAAATGCGGATCAACTATTGGAGAGGGGGAATGCCTATGTGAAGCTAGGTAATCTGGAGGGAGCAGTGGTGATCTTTAAGGCAGCGATTAAGAAAAATCCTGAACTGACGGCGGCGCATTATAACCTTGGGCTTGCTCACGCCCAAGCTAATCAGATGCGAGAGGCGATCTATTCCTTTCAACGGGCTACGAGACTTGATCCTAAATTTGCGATCGCCTTTAGCAATCTGGGGGCAGCATTTTTGCAAACGGGGGATGTCAATCAAGCGGTGAATAATTTGCAAAGAGCGGTCAAGCTCGATCCTAATTTGGGGGTTGCCCATTACAACCTTGGGCTAGCCCTGAAGGAAAAGAAAGATATCAAAGGGGCGATCGCTAGTCTCAATCAAGCCCTGCGTCTCAATCCCCAAGCTCCTGAAACTATCTATAATCTGGGGTTATTAATCCAGACCCAAGGCGATGTCCCTAAGGCAATCAATTACTATGCCAGAGCATTGCAGCTCAATCCCCAATATCCAGAGGCATATTACAACTTGGGGGCAGCGCTGTTGATTCAAGGTGATACAGAAAAGGCGATCGCCCAAATTCGCAATGCGATCCAGTTACGCAATAACTATGCTGAGGCGCATTACACATTAGGGGTGGCGCAGATGCGGGCGGGACAAAAGCAGGATGCGATTAATTCTTTCATTCAGGCACAGGCATATTTTAATCAACAGAAAAACACTTCATGGGCGCAGCAAAGCGAACGCCAGATTCAAAGGCTGAGAAATAGCTAACTAGACAAACAAAAGAATGTGGCGCACGCGCAGCGTGCGCCACATTCTTTTGGGTTTTATCTTTAATTGCGTCTAGCTGTTTATGAAAGTCAGAGAAGCTTGATGTATCAAAAGTAACTTTGCTATAACTTTCTCGTAACTTTTATATATTTACAGAGTTTACAGAGGCTGCCAAGATGACTTCATCAGGCAAAAGCCATTAGAAACTCAAATTTGTTTTTGAATGGCTTACCAAAGTAAATTTGAGGTTATGACCATGAAGGCTTCGTTTATCGGAAAAGTAATTGCATCATCTATTATCGCTGTGGGGGCGATCGCCACTAGCCTACCAGCCCAAGCTGCCGAATTAATCAATGGCTGGAGCTATGCTAGAGATGACTACTCCTACGATGGTTCCGACTCCTTTGGATTTGGAGCAAATAGCCGCTACGACATCTACGGCATGGGATTTAAAGCCGTTGGTAATGAAATTTGGGTGGGCATAAATTCGAGCAATCAACTAAGTGGAATTGGCAGTTCTCCTAACGTGGGTTTTGGAGATTTATTTTTAGACTTTGGTAATGGGGCAAGTACTTTCGCACAGTCGCAAGGGGCGTTAGTTGGGATTCGATTTGCGCCAAACTCTGACAACATCGGCGCTGTTCCCCTTGGAGTTTATACCAATGTTTCAGGTAAGAGTGTTGCCGCTAATAACAGTGGCTACCCTAACCTCCAAACCTATAACAACAATGTCAAGAATGCTACGGGTGGTGATTCCAGATTTGGGGATCTACTGTGGAATGACCCATACTATGCGCCCTACACCTCAGGTTCAGGCTCTTTACCGAACGTGATTAATAATGGTACTGCCTTTAATGGTGGTGGTCTTCGTTATCTATCTAGCGCTGAGATTGCTTCCAGCCTCTTCCCAACTAACGTTAATTTGGCGAGTCCCTATAAAAATGTTTTAGGATTTGCCTTCACTTTACCTGATCAATTTAAAGGTAGGGACTTTTTGGCAACTTTGGGATTTGATTGCAGCAACGACACAATTGGCGTGAAATATAAAGCTGTGCCAGTACCTCCCGCGATCGCAGGTATTCTCGTTGCAGGTGTTTTAGGTGGATTGCGTGCAGGTAAACGCAAGAAGCAACTCAAATCTGCTTAAGCTTAAGCAAAACCAATAAAAAAGGGTTGTGCAATGCACAACCCTTTTTTATTGGCGTTCACATACTTGACACACCATGCAGGTTTTACCCCCCTCAGTCCCCCCTTCCAAGGGGGGAAGTCTGAGTTCTCCCCCTTCCAAGGGGGAGTTAGAGGGGGGTCTAGAATCTGGTGCATCAAGTATATTAATGCCTTTTTATTTGGGAACTTGCCAAATATGAATATCTCGATCTTCACCACCACTGACTAGGGTCTGTGCATCGGGACTAAGGGCGATCGCATTGATTAAATTAACGTGACCACTCAGAACTTGGATCAATGCACCTGTTTCCAGATCCCAAACTCGAATCTCACGATAGCTAGCACTGATTAAAGTTTTATTATCGTGGCTAATCCTCAGAGCCTTTACCCATCCCCAATGTCCTTCAATGGTGCGAATGGCTTTGCCTGTTTGTAAGTCCCAAACCATAATGCGGGTATCGAGACTACCGCTCACTAAGATGCGCCCATCAGGACTAATCGCAAAGGATAAAATTCTTGCCGAATGTCCGATAAATTCCCAGCGTAATTTGCCAGAGGCAAGATCCCAGACACGAATCGTCGTATCCCAACTGCAACTGGCGATCGCCTTTCCATCGGCGCTCAAGGCAACGGAATCAACCAAACTGGTGTGACCGCGCAAAGTGCGAATTTCGACACCCGTCTTGATATCCCAGAGTTTGATCGTGGTGTCTTGGCTTCCTGAAACTAGAGTGCGACCATCGGGGGCGATCGCTACGGAATTAATGTAGCCAAGATGTCCTGTCAGGGTTAGTAATTCTTTACCCGATCGCGCATCCCATATTTTGATGGTGCGATCGCGACTACCACTAATTAATAATTTGCCATTTTTACTCAAAGCGATCGAGGTAATCATTTGACTATGAGCCGCAATCTTGCCGATCAGCTTACCCTTCGCTAAGTCCCATACCCTAATCGTGCAGTCCGCCGCCGCACTATACAAAATTCTCCCCATCGGTGATAGAGCGAGGGCAGAAATAGCTTCGCTATGTCCTCGGAGCGTATGCACAATATCCAGTAGGCAGTATGGACTATAGTTCGCTAATTTCTGGCGAATATGTTCTTCGGGGCGATACCACAGCAGCAATAGAGCGCGGCGTTGTACCTGTATGACTGGATGGTGTAGCCCTTGCACAACTAATTCTAGTCCCGCATCCCCATAATTGAGAGCTTCACCTAGAGCGGCTACTTGCTGCGCGATCGCAGGACTAGCGAGGCGTTGTTTGACTCCTGTAATGCCACCCAGTACTAGACTGCCCTGTGGCGGCTGAGCTAGCCCACCTAAAACCGCATCTCCAGACTTAGGCGCTAGGCTGACCAATCCCTCAGCTACTCCTCAATAAAAGTCACAGCACAGGTATCCGTCCCCTCGCCCATGCCCTGATGATAAAAAGTGAGCTTGTAACTCGGAAATTTCTGGGACTTCTGCACCAGATCCGATGCCACCATCAACAAAAAGCGATCGCTAGCGGGTAAATGCAATAGACCGCGTTTAATCCCATCTTTGATGCCATCTTCGATCGCCTTGGTTAATTTCGTCATTACCCGTTGCAACTCAGCGCGATCGATCACAATTTCTTGCGGCTGATCATCCTGCTCCTGAACCTCAGATATATTCTCATCCGTCATATACAAACCCTATGCCGATCTCAAGCTTTTAACCAGAAAAGAATTGCGGCGCTTTGCGCCGCAATTCGCTTATGAATTTCGATATAACTAAACCGACTTCGCCAAGGCTTCCTCTAGGGAATGCTCAATTTCTGAAAGTTGATATTCTCCATAGACTTCACAGGAGTTATTCGGGCTTTCGATCAACTTAATACTGCTCAGTTTGGCTCCGATTTCGCGAATCGGTTGCGTCAACACCTTTTGAATGTAAACCGCAATATTCTCAGCCGTGGGAACTACTTCCGCAAAGTAAGGAATATCTTTGTTAAGGAAAGTGTGATCCATTGGATCAAGAACGTATTGATTAAGAGCATTTTGAAAATCACTTAGATCAGCGATCATCCCTGTCTTCGGATCAATTTCACCACTAATCGAAACTTCTAAATGGTAATTATGTCCATGTCCATTGACGCGAGCGCATTTGCCATAAATGGCGCTATTTTCCTCAAAGGAGAGGCTATCCAAGGCGAGACGATGGGCTGCGGAAAAATGCGTGCTAATGGTCAAACGTGCTTCCATATTATTACCTTGATAGTCAGCCCATAGTTCAGGATGTTCATACAAACGGATACTTACCAGTGGCAGATGGTTCTGCAAGCGTTGCCAAATGACACGGGCAATATTTTCAGTTGTGGGTAGAGTTTGCTGAAACTCGTCCCAAACTTGATTGAGATAGGAAAAATTTAATTGAGTCGTAACCTCACGAGCGATCGGATGCTTGACATCCGAAAGATTAAGCACCATGCCAGTGTGGTCAATTTCACCCTGCATTCCGACATACAGAACATAGTTATGCCCGTGGGGTGGGAAATTGGTACAAGCGCCAAATTTGGCAAGATTTTCCTCGTCTGAGATCTCAGATAGCCAGTAACGATGACTCGCTGAAAACTCGGCACGACGATTGATTACACATTTAGTCATCAGGATTATTTCGCCAGCGATGGGAGGCTTGACGAGTTGTAAATTTGGTGAATTGTAAATTTATCTTAACGCAAAACAACCTGCGTCTTCACTACACCTAGTCTAAGGATAATCATAGAAAAGTGATGATGGTTGTTGTATGACATTTCATGCTCACTCATGATCACTTTCGATATTAACGTTCTTTCGGGAGTAGTTATGGATCCCTTTTTTAGCTTTGTGATCGGCGCTGGAGTATTTTTTGGGCTTGGTAGTTCTGCCTTTAAAATCGTGAACCAAGGTGAAGAAGCATTGGTCGCCTCATTTGGTAAATACAAGCGCAAACTGCCTGCGGGACCTCACTTTATCTTGCCTTTTATTGACACTGTTAGCTATAAAGGCTCGATCAAAGAACAAGTGCTAGACATCCCGCCGCAGCAATGTATTACTCGTGATAATGTCTCGATTACAGCGGATGCGGTGGTCTATTGGCGCGTCGTCGATATGGAAAAAGCCTACTATCGGGTCGAAAATTTACGCCAAGCGATGAGTAATATCGTCCTAACTCAGATCAGGGCTGAGTTGGGAAGTCTAGAATTGGATGAAACCTTTACCGCAAGAAACAAGATCAATGAGGTTTTGTTGCGAGATCTTGATGATGCCACCGATCCTTGGGGCGTGAAGGTGACGCGAGTGGAACTGCGCGATATCTTGCCCGCCAAAGCGGTACAGGAAGCAATGGAAATGCAGATGACTGCTGAGCGTCGTAAACGGGCAGCGATCCTCAACTCTGAGGGTGAACGGGAAGCTGCGGTTAACAAGGCTAAAGGTCTAGCTGACTCGCAGATACTTAATGCGGAATCTCTACAAAAAGCTGCCATTTTGGAGGCGGAAGGTCAGAAACAGTCCCGCATCTTGAGGGCGGAGGCGGAGCGCCAAGAACAGGTACTGAAGGCTCAAGGTACGTCGCAGGCGATGCAGGTGTTATTGCACGCGATGAAAGATAATCCACAGTCTCAAAATGCTTTGCAGTTCCTTCTTGCTCAGAACTATCTAACAATGGGCACAACGATTGGTTCTAGTGGTAGCAGCAAAGTTATGTTTATGGATCCGCGATCGCTTCCTTCAACGTTAGAAGGCTTAAAGTCGATTGTGAATATTCCTGAGATGACTAATTCTCCTAATTTCCCAACCCAAAACTGGACTGAGTAGATCTCAACAAATATAGTAATTTCAAATAAATTCAAGAGGCTTCGACTCCGCTCAGCCAGCAATATACGATGGCTGAGCGAAGCCGAAGCACTAGTTTTCTTATTTGAATTGCCCATAGCTAAAAAGCGTGAAAATTGCAAAGCAATTTTCACGCTTTTTAGTTTGCGTCGAACTGACGCTTTGTTAAGGCAAGTTAGACTGATGGACTGATGGGAATCCGCTTAAGGAGATGGTATTTGCAACCTGCGGCGAGGATATGCACACGCAGATTGTGAATGGTGAGGGGGGCAGAACCGCTTACCCAAAGTTGGTTACTGTAGGAAACTTCCCCAGGGTCAACTACGGTCACAGTGCCACGACCGAGGACACGCATGGTGTGATTTGGTTCAAAAATTGCGACGGTATCTTCATCAATACCGATGCCAATTTTGTCGGGATGAGCGGCGATCGCAGTCATTAAGCGTGCCATGCGATTACGATTATGGAAATGCTGATCGACAATGATTTCAGGCAAAATATTCAAACCCGTACTCATGTTGACGAGTTCCTTATGGGGAGACTCGCCACTGCTGCCACCTGAGATCATGTGGTAGCCCATCGCGGCGGCTCCTGCGCTAGTACCTGCTAGAACTAGACGCTTTTCGGAAATACGTTTGGCGATCGTGATTGCAAAGGGCGTATCCGCGATTAACCCGCATAGGCGTAGTTGATCGCCTCCTGTCATGAAGACACCAGTAAACTTATCGACTAATTTTTCGGCATCTGGATAGTCATAGTTGGGACGTTCGCGAATATCTAAAACTTCGATATACTCTGCGCCTAAGTCGGTAAAAATGTCGTGATAAATCCGACCAATAATGTCTGGTTCCCTTGAGGCACAAGGAATTATGGCAATACGAGCCTTCGAGCCTCCAGAGTTTTCTACAAAAGCTCTGAGAATCTTGCGGTCTTGGACTTTATCCTCTCCACCACCAATCACCATTACCGCCGACTTGATAATTTGAGTCATGCCCCTTTCTATTGCCACATCTTCATCTAAGTTCAGCATATTAGCAGATTGGTCAACAAATTTTTTGAGACGGTCAATTGAGTTAACAACTTGACTCGGTTTTTGCTCTTGCTGACTCACCAATGGTTTTCGCTACCTCCACTGAGATTGGATATATAGCTATGTAGCTATACCTATAAGCATAATATAAATTTTGTGCTGTATTAGCTCACCGTTGTCAGTTTTTATCTTGTGACGATTGCCTTTCAATCATTTTGCCAACATTCATGGCTCAATAAATCACAAATGCGATCGCGTAGTAGATAGTGATTTTCTTCTAACTCTCGTTCAATCTGACACCATTCGCGATCGCGAAAAAATCGGCATAGCGTATGAATTGGCTGACTGCGTGTGAGCCTTCCACTTTCTAGGAGATGTCTTGCTTCGTCTTGAATAGCGCCAATGGAGTAGTAAAGTGACTGCAACATAACCAAACTCTCTATGTGTAGGTTTTTGCGTGATCGGTTGCTTATTCTGACCGAAATATTTGCTCAAATGATTTATACAATTGAGAGAAATTTGTAATCAAATAGGCTGAGTTTACTTCTGTGTTACAGAATACAAACTATGACTATCTTCCCATAGGATTTTTGTCTATCTATAAAGTTAACTAAATTACAGGGATCATAATATTTCTACACATATAGCTGTAGCTATTCTTGTGAGGACACAAAACCAGAAGGCGAGTTGCGGCGCAACTCGCCTTCTGGTTTTGTGATTTTGTCCTAACACAACGTCAGTTCGACGAAAGAGCAAAACGGTAAAAAGTGCAAAGCACTTTTTACCGTTTTGCTCCATTTGCGCCGCGCTTCGCGCGGCGCAAATGGCTAAATCGAACTCACGTTAATACAACAGTTAATACAACATCAGTTCTTTGTGTATTTTAGGATTGCTGTATAGCCGCAGTCACTTGTACTAGCTAGACTTTCTGCACGAAGGTTTTGCCCAACAAGCCTTGGGGACGGACTAGCAAAACGATAAACAATAGGGCAAAAGCGACTGCATCCTTATAGGCTGATTGATCTGACGGCACGAAAGATTCCGCAAGACCTAATACAATTCCGCCAACTACGGCTCCCGGAATATTCCCCAGTCCACCGAGAACAATTACAGCTAGCCCCTTCAGTCCAAAGCCAATCCCAAAGTAAGGACCTGCAATACTGACGCTAGAGCCAACTAATGTGCCTGCGATCCCTCCTAAAAATCCTGAAACAAAGAAGGTGAGCAGAATAAAAAAGTCGGTATTGATACCCAGTAAACTTGCCGTAATACTATCTTCGGCAACGGCTCTCATCGCTTTTCCTAGCTTGGTGAAGTTAATCCCATAGGTAAGAATTGCTAAAATTATGGTTGACACTCCAAAAATTACGATTTGAACGGTGCGAATGGCGATCGGTTTATCGACCGTACCGAAGTTGATGGCGCTGGGCAAGTTGCCATAGATATTGCTGGGGAAGTTATAGCTTTCTGCGCCGACAAAGTATTGGATCAGATTAACAATCACCACGGCTACGCCCAAGCTGGAAACGAGCGTGAGTAAAGGATCGGCATGGCGATCGCGTAGGGGGCGAAAGGCAATTCTTTCGATGAGAACGCTGACCAGACCTGTAAGGAGGCTACTAACTAAAATTGCGATAAAAAAGGGCAAATGTAAAAATTGAGGTAGGGCGAGATTTGCGAGAATGCCATTAAACCCAAAAGCGCCGCCGCAGAGAATATAGGTAAAATAAGCACCAAGGGTAAAAACTGCGCCGTGGGCAAAGTTAATAATTCCTAGAATAGAGAAAACTAGAGTGTATCCAAGGGCAAAAACTGCATAAACACTGCCAATTGATAAGCCATTTAAAAATTGCTGTAGAAATACAGAAAAGTCCATGAAGTACACATCTCTGAGGTTATAAGCCAAGTTGCCAGCCAAATTATATAATGCTTTCGGTTAGTGCCAAAGATGTTAACAGCACCTGTAAATAGCTAAGTTCCAGAAGTGATGATGCAGGCACAGCTTGCATCATCACTTCTAAGTCTGGGTTTTTAAATTATGAATTTATCTCACAAAATTACGTTGCTGAGTACATTACTGAGTACACCGATCGCGATCGCCCTAGTTGCCATGCCGACTACCTCAGCGATCGCGACCCTAAGCCAAACCCATCAGCCCATCGCCATAAATCCTGTCACCACTAACTTAGATGATCAAGAGTTAGATGATCAAGAGATTTCTATACCTGTTGAATCTTCTATAGGCGTACCTGCGATCGCTAAAGTAATAACATCCCGCCTAATCGCCTTACCTGATACAGGCGCACAAAACGATGGTTGGAGCTGTGGACCTAACTCGGCAGCGCGAGTATTGAGTTATTACGGGCATCGAGTGGACTATGCCAAGGTGCGGAGCCTGACCGATAGCAAACTATTCTTACCCCAAAAATTCCGCAATCCTCTAAATAATCAATGGCTCGAAGTGCGTACAGGAACACCACCGCAGACTTTAAAACAGGTGATGCAAAGATGGGAAGGCGATCGCGTTAAACAATTATCTAAAAGTAGCTTTGAGCGATTAACTAATCTAGTGCAGTCGGGTAAACCTGCGATCGCCCTCGTTCGTGTGGGTAGCTTGCCTTTACCCTATTTGGGGACAATCCCCTACCTACATTGGATCGTCGTCACAGGCATTGATCCTCAAGCTCAAAAAATCTATTACACCGATACCGATAGCCAAGTCTATACATTGTCCTACGCGGAATTTCGGGCACGGTGGGATCTCGGATTAGAGAAGGACGTTAGTGTGGCGATCGCGAATGTTCTGAAAACCAACGGAGTACAACCGCGCACATTGATTTGGGTAGATCGATAGCTATCTGTGCTATATGTGCTAAATTATTGCCGATTCCAAATTTGCATTATATTGACATAATTAACATCAAAAACCAACTGAGGGGTTATCAGCAGTGGCAGCTCATAAAATACTAGTAATTGATGATAGTCGCGTAATCCGTAATATGGTGCGCGATATGCTCCCGCCTAGCAACTTTGAGGTATTAGAAGCAGCAGATGGGATCAAGGGTTTGGAGATGGTGCAACAGACCAAACCTTGGATGATCATGCTAGATTTTTTGCTACCCAGAATGAGTGGCTTTGATGTTTATGAAGCCTTACAAAAAAGTGCTGAACTAAACCGCATCCCTTTGATCTTGATGTCAGGGCGGAAGGAAGAAGTCACTAGCAAAATCTCTGAACCTTTTGAGGACAAGTATCTTGTCTTCATTGAAAAGCCCTTCGAGCAGAAGGAATTGATTACGGCAATCAAAAGATCGATGGTGCTTGCTCAAAAACGCCCTCCTATCTCGGTGATACCGCCAGCGATCGAAGCTCCTGTCCAAGAGACCGTAGGTGATCATGCTCTGCTCCAACGAATCGAAGAGCTAGAAACTAAGTACAGTGCTTTAGAACATCAACTAGCTAACCAACAAAAACAATTCCAGCAATTAGTGGAATTTATTAAGAAAAAACTCAAATAATACCTAAGCAATATTTGCGTAACCCCCTACCTAGGTATGGACTGACCCATCAGGCATAATTGCGCCCTGTAGATTGGCATGGTCTAAGTTAGTAAGACTGAGATCTGCTTTGAGGAGATTTGCCTGACTCAAGTCTGCGTGGCTGAGGTCGGCTCTAGTCAAAACTGCTCCCCTGAGATCGGACTTAGTGAGTTGAGCATGGCTGAGATCTGCCCAGCCTAGATCGGCTCCTCGGAGGTCAGCATTACTAAGATTGACATTGGTGAGGATGGATTCACTGAGATCAATGCCGTGGAGTGATGTCCCTTGCAGATCAATGCTATGTAGATGAGTGCGCTCAAAATTACGATCGCCTTTACTGTAGCGGTCAAGTAACTCGGTCTTGGTGAGTGCAGCATGGGAAGGTAAGGTCATGGCGGAGACGGTCTTTTCCTTTGGTATCTGGTATAACTATATCTCCTTATTTTACGACCTAATTTACGAACTAATTTGGTAATGACGGACTGGCTACAACGGACAGAATTATTAATTGGCGCGGATGGTCTTCATCGTCTGAAGGGCGCTAATGTTTTGGTTGTGGGCATGGGTGGCGTTGGTAGTTTTGCGGCGGAGTTTCTCTGTCGTGCTGGCATTGGGCGGATGACAATTGTCGATGGCGATCGCGTTGATCCTTCCAATAAAAACCGTCAGATCGTGGCACTAGATAGCACCGTCAATATACATAAGGCGGATGTGATGGCGACAAGAATGCTGGATATCAATCCCGATTTGCAACTAACAGCCTTCAAAGAATTTTTGACCCCAGATCTGATGATGGAGTTAGTCACCACCAAATTTGATTGGGTTTTAGACTGCATCGATAGTCTGCAACCCAAGCTTTATTTTCTTGGAGCCGCCGTTACCAACGGGGTAAAGGTGGCGAGTAGTATGGGCGCGGGTGGGCGGCTCGATCCGCAGAAGATTCGGATCGCACCGATTTTTGAAACGGATTGCTGTCGATTTGCTTATAAGGTACGCAAAGGGCTACGGCGCAAAGGTTTTGACCAAGCTAAAATCATTGCAGTCTACTCTGAAGAATTGGTTAACCGTGATTCATTACAGTTAACCGATGGGAGTAATTTCAAGCGATCGTACTACGGCACGATTTCCTATATCCCCGCGCTATTTGGGTTAAATCTCGCCAGTGTGGTAATTCGCGATCTGATTGATCCTGATAATGCAAAATAGCGCTTTTCTTCGATATAGCCATTTGCGACTCGCGATGCGAGTCGCAAATGGCTATATAAAGTTTCATTAAAAAGTTATTAAACAAAGAAAGCGGCTATGCCGCTTTCTTTGTTTCTATAAAGCGAATGGCGGGAATCGAACCCGCAACATCTGCTTGGAAGGCAGAGGTTTTACCACTAAACTACATTCGCATAACGTTATCTTGACGTTTGCAGTTACTAATTATAGCAGCGATCGCAATATTGTCAAAATTTTGTCGAAACTAATTACGCCTTTGCTATGTCAGCTTAAAACTCGCAATAGCCTTGATCCATCTCAATGCGGTCTAGCACCTTCAGTCCACGAGGATCGCCAACCTTTCTCAAGGCACTTCTAGCATCAGTCTGGACGCTTAAGTCTTCATCTTCGAGGGCATAGATCAGGGCATCAACAGCATCATGATAGGTTTCATCATGGAGATCGATCTCCTGACGCATCTTTACCATCAACTTACCCAATGCCCATGCACAGTTGCCGCGCACGGCGGACATCGGATCATCGGTCAAGGATTCCACGATGGGAGCGATCGCCAGAGTGTTTCCCAGTTGTCCGAGGGCGCTCGCTGCCCATAACCTCACTGCCGTAATGTCGTATTTGAGCGCCGAAATTAATGGTTGTAAGCCAAGGTCAGCTCGACAGGTTCCTAATGCCCAGACGATGCCTTTGCGGACATAGCCATTCCAGTCTTGATTTAGTTGATGGATTAGGGGGGCGATCGCCTGTTCACTTTTGTTGCGCCCAAGGGCGTAGGCGGCGCTCACTCGTACAAGGGGACATTCATCTTGCAAGAGTTGAATCAATCGAGGAATCGCCCGATCATCCTCTAATTCGCAAAAAGCTCTAGCCGCCTGCATTCTTTCGAGGATGGCTTCGGAGTTGAGTAAGATCAACATCTCTTCTGGATCTGGCAGAGGTGGCTCTTCCTCTAGCGGTAAATCTAAAGGACTTAGAGGAATTGCTTCACTATTAAAAATTGTTAGGTCGTCATTCAGTGTCATGGCGATCGTCATGGCAAAAGCTGGGGCATAACTAAAAACTAGGCAAAAATGGATGCCCTGATATGTAGTTGTTATATTACAGTGCTTTGACCAGAATTATTAAAATGGTTTCCAATCAGGCGATCGCAGCATTTTGAAATGCTCAAGGCGATAGTGGAAGTAGGTATCATCTAGCTTGCTGTGGTTATGCACGATCGCCGATTTTACACTAATCGCCCAAGACCAAATTTGGGCTACCTGCATCAGGGGCTGCATACATTGCAACTCGATTTCTTCTAAAGATTGGGTGGATTGATAGCCATGCAAAAAAGCTTTGCGGACACTGGGGCTAATCCCTGCCTGTAGCGTTACCTGCAAAAACTTGGCAATATCAAAGGCTCGCCAACCATAGCCACATTGATCAAAGTCAAAGAGGGTGATCTCATTAGTATCGGTAAAATGCACATTGCCACTATGTGGGTCGCCCCAACAGACACTCCAGAGGGGCGATTGCTGAGGTAACTCTTTAATCTGACCTTTGATCGTGGCGATCGCTTCATCTAGATAAGCCTGTGCCGAATTTGGCAAGAATGGGGATAACAATTGCAGTGAGTCATCTAGGAGATAGGGAATTGTTAAGTGAGGACGCTCCGCGTGACATTGAAAGTTTTGGGAAGCAATATGGAGCTTGGCTAGGGTTGCGCCTAACTTTTGCGCCTGTAATTTGTTGAGATCGCCGATCGCCACTTTGCCGACAGCATAGGTAAATAAACAAGCATAGCGATCGCCTTCAAGGGCATTGATTTTGATCGCTAGTTGACCATCTTGGGTGCGGAGAGGATAAGCAACGGGGATGTGATTTTGATTTAAAAAGGCTAAGAACTCTAGCTCAAACTCAATGTCTGCCTGCGATCGCCAATGGGCATGGGACACCCTTAATACATAACGATGCGTCTCCGTTGCCACCAAATAAATATCGCTTAACCCCCGCATCCAAAAAACACAGCTAACGACTTTGCCCACTGCATATTGGGGCAGTACCCGATCAATCAAAGCTTGAGGAGCAAGGGTGGAGTAGGTAATCGGGAAAAGATGGTGAGGCATACTAGAAACTGGCGCTAGTGTCCTATCGGCAACAGGCATGGCGATCGGGGTCTGATTTGCTATAGATAATTTAGGTATAGCGCAGCTAAGTAATTTAAAGTGTTTATCAAAAACCAAAATCTTGACAAGCTATGATCAATGCAGCAAATAGTTGCCGCGCAGAGTACAGCAACTATTTGCTAGATCAGGACTTTAATTACTATGCAGAATCCATCAACTCCCCCTATCCTCTCCAGCGTCGCTACAGGCGATCGCGCTCACAACATTCATCATCCAGATCTGACGATCAACACCACCAACGCAGGTGAGGTGATTGTGAATATTACCAATGAAAATGTGTCGAGACGAGCGCGGGTGCGGGAACATGTTAATCCCTTAGCCAAAAAGTACAGCGTGGCGATCGCGCCACCAGTCTGGACAGAAATATATGCTAATTGGTCAAAGCCCTTAAGTTTGGATATCGGCTCCGCGCGCGGGCGTTACATTTTGCAAATGGCGCAACTTAAGCCCGATTGGAATTTTTTGGGTTTGGAGATTCGGGAGCCGCTAGTCGATCGCTGTAATGAAGTGCGCGATGAACTAGGTTTAAAAAATCTGCATTACATTTTCTGCAATGCCAATGTCTCGTTAGCAGGACTATTAACCCAAGGCGCCTTGCATGAAGTTACGATTCAATTTCCCGATCCTTGGTTCAAGCGCCGCCAACAAAAACGCCGTGCCGTCCAACCTGAATTGGTTGCCACGTTAGCAGAGTTACTTGTGCCTAATGCCGATGTCTTTTTGCAGTCCGATGTGTTGGAGGTGGCGGAAGATATGCGCCAACATTTTGATGCTAATGATAATTTTATGAATCTGGCAGGAGCGGGTAATTTCGCCGATGACAGTATTTTCCCCGATCACATTCCCACCGAGCGCGAGAGTTCGGTTATTTCGCAAGGTTTACCCGTTTATCGAGCTTATTTCAAACGCAGCAGTTCTAAATAAGTTTAAAGAGGCTTCGACTCCGCTCAGCCATCGGTATTGCTGGCTGAGCGGAGTCGAAGCCTTAGTTCGCTAATATCCCACGCCTAGCAATTTGTTGTCGCGGCGAAACTGACTAGGTAGCATTACATTCAAACCGTTTGTCCAGACCCCAAGGCGATCGCTTTGGGCTTTCTGTTCTAATTCGACATAACCTTGGCAATCCTTTTCTTGGATTGGGTCGTAATGGGCTAGTCCCATCGATACCATCACTTTGTTAACGTTTTGTCCCCCTGCCAAGACTTCGCCCGTATAGCGTCCAAACTTATCTTTTTTAAAGACCCGCACCATAATTTCTTCGTCATCGAGCAAGTTTTGCAAAATGCGGCGGGCATGCTCGCCTTCCGTTTGTAATAACTCAGGCGCATCAATACAGGCAAGATGGACTTTAGTTTTGATACCTCGGTCTACCAAGGTTACGTTGTCGCCATCAAAAACCTTGACGCGGATTGGTACTGCCCATGCAGGTACTGGCGCGATCGCTAAACTAGCAAAACTAACTAGGCAAATTAAACAAACTTTTAGTAACCACAGCCGCCAATCATGCTGTATTTGATGTGATTGCTTATCTAATTCTTGATGTAATTTCTTGATCAATGACAGAACAAAGGACATTTAGGCTATGGCGGTTTTTGGGCGGGGCATTACTTGATGATCTTATATCAAAACCCAAACCTAGAAGATAAGGGGCAGCGCTTCGCGCCACCTAAACCAACAGCACAAATAGAAAATGGCAAAGCCATTTTCTATTTGTGCTGTTGGTTTAGGTGGCAGCGATCGCAAACTGACCAAGGCATTTAGCACTACCATCAGCGATCAATAACTCATGCAGCGTAAATTCATCACCGAGCTTATGGATTAGGGTTTCCAGCAAAGCTCTAATCTCGGCATCACCATTAACTAGGGGCGCTGTATCAGAGGCGATCGCCTCTAATAAAATTGGTGACTGGAGACAGCTTTGCAGATCATCGGCGGCAAATTCCACATCTAAATTTACAAGAATCGGATCGAGTAATCGCAATGCTTCACCCTTGAGGATTTGGGCAATATTCAGATGGATCGCTTCGGCGGCGAGCGCGACATTAGTCACCGCTAAGCCTTGATACTTCACCCCCCGCGCCGAGATCATTGCCTTGGGGATATCACCACTTAACAACTGGCGACTCTTACCATCCACCACAATTTCTAGATCATCAATATGCTCGACCTGCGATCGCAACCACAACTTGATCACAGGGATTAATACAGAACTGACAGCAGACATTGATTGAGCCTTTTGAATCTTTTGCGTTTTTTGAACCTGTTGGCAGGCATAACGGTCAAAACCTTTAAGTTGATCGCCACTTAAGTATAAATGTTGCCATGATGTTAGGAGTAATAGAGCGATGTCTTACCCACCCAATAAGATTATTGTCCAAGGATATTGATCGCCGATGTTTAAAGCGGTAACCACGACCATCACCCATCCTAGTCCCATCGATCCTGATCTGGAGCTTGTGGAAGCTTGCTTAAGAGGCGATGCCCATAGCTTTAAGCGTCTCTATCAACGGCATCATCACAAAGTGCGTTCAACCCTTTATCAGCTATGCGGTGCTGATGGTTTAGATGACTTAGAGCAGGATGTATTTTTACGGGCTTGGAAGGGCTTAAGCAAGTTTCGCAAATCCGCACAATTTTCGACTTGGTTGTATCGCATTGCCTTTAATGTGGCAAGCGATCGCCGTAAAGTTCTTGCCAAAATGCGATCGCGTCATATCTCCGTCGAAGACGAACAACTTGCTAACCTATCCGATGAATTCAGCACCCGCGAAGGTGAGTCCCAATCAGATCTCCAGCAAATGCACTATCAAGATTTGATGAAACGGGGCTTAGACAAGCTAAGTGAAGATCATCGGACTGTATTAGTCCTCCATGATTTAGAGGAAATGCCCCAAAAAGAAATCGCCGATATCTTAGCAATCCCCGTGGGCACAGTGAAGTCTCGCCTCTTCCATGCCCGTAATGCGATCAAAAAGTTTTTAGAAAATCAAGGAGTTGAGCTATGACCGACAAATATTCTCAAAAAATCAATGAACAGATTGAGGGGCAGAATGAACAGCTAGATGACATAGCTCACGAATCCTTGGTCGCATTTCTCAAACAAAACAAGCCAATCGCTCCACCCTGTGCCCCCAATTTTGAGCAGCAACTCTTTGCGGCAATTAGTGAATATCCCCAGCGATCGCCTTCGGGAATAAGCATCTTGCGATCTTGGGCTTGGCTAGTTCCTGTGATCGTGGCAGCAGGTCTAGGGCTAACTTGGAACTTCAGTCGATCGCAATACCAAACTGCTAGCAAGCCCACAAATTCCATCGCCACCATTAGCGAATCGGAACAAGCCGCGATCGAGCAGTCTCTAATTAACAGTTGGAGTATGAATGAAGATCCAACTTTAACGGCGACCAGTGTCTCCACCGATAATCAACTACTCTACGAGCTAGCTCCCCTTGAATACGAATAAATTTCTTAATTAGTCAGCAGTATTTCTTTATAAAGCCTAAAAATCTATGTTTAAGTCAAAAATCCTTCGCTATGGTGCGATCGCCGTGACCACAACTGCCGCGATCGCTGTTATCAGTAGCATTATCCTATCGCAAAACTCTAGCCTCCAATCCCAAGATCAAACAGTCCCCCAACCTCTAATCAAATCGCCAGCACCAGAGGCATCCCAAAACTTAGAACAGTTAGCGGGTATCTCTGATGCAGATATGCTGGCACAGCAACCTGATCAGTCAGAGAAGGATACTCTACCATCGGGTCGGATGTTAAAGAATCTTAATCTTTCGCCTAGTCAATTACAAAAACTCAAGGAAATTCGCGATCGCGATCGTGACAAAATCCGTAACCTTAGCCAACAAGTCCGTCAATCCAGCAAAGAATTACGAGATTTATTAGGTAGCGAAGCTAGCGTTGATGTAATTCGGAGTAAGCATAATCAAGTTCAGGATCAACAACGCCAAGTTCGTAATCTTCACTTTGAAAGAATGTTAGCTATGCGCGAAGTCCTCACCCCGCAGCAGCGATCGCAATTGCAAGAAATCCTCCAAAAAAGTCGCCCTAATCGAATCAAGGAAGGTATGAAAGACCGTTCCCAAAATCGCCTAGATGGTCGTCCAGATGGTCGGTTGGATCGGCGGAGAAACAGAGAAGAGTTACCGCTTCTATAGGCTAACTGCGATAATATAGGCAAGTAGACTGGGCAAAAATCTGTAATCTCCTCAGCAAATGCCTAATACCAAATCACGAAAGTGTAGCAACACTCTTGTGATTTAAAAATCAAACCCAGTGAGGGTTTTTAAGTTAAAAAATGGCTACGCCATTTTTTAACTTGGTATCAGTCCATCGCTATACAGTTTAGTTTTGTATCGTATTAGCTAATGTCAAACAGTGCATCTCAAAGAAACAGTCTCTCAGGAAGTGCTTTGGGAATGGTCTCAACCATTAGCTTTCCCGCCATTGTCGGCACAGCAGACATGATGCTCAAATCCGCCACAGTGCGGCTAGTAGGCTATGAAAAAGTGGGCAACGGATTCTGCACGGCGATCGTGCGCGGGGCAATCACCGATGTGCGTATGGCAGTCGAAGCGGGTGCAGAAACTGCTCGCGAATTTGGACAGCTAGTATCTACTATTGTCATCCCCCGTCCCTATCCCAACCTCGAAGCAATCTTGCCGATCAGTAGCCGCCTCAGTCAATTGACCGACGGGCAATATAGTCGTCTTAGTAATCAAGCGATCGGCTTACTCGAAACTAAAGGCTTTCCTGCGATGGTGGGAGCCGCCGATATCATGCTCAAGTCCGCCGATGTCTACCTCGCAGGCTATGAGACTATCGGTGCAGGGCTTTGTACCGCGATTATTCGCGGCAATGTGGCGGATGTGGCGATCGCGATCGAAGCAGGTATGTATGAGGCGGAACGCATTGGCGAATTCCATACTTTGATGATCGTTCCTCGTCCCCTTGATGACCTCGAAGAAACCCTGCCGACTTCTGAATATTGGATTGAGACCCCCACGCCTATAAATATTCCGATGGCAGCTCTACAAGAACAGCAAAGAGAATTAGTACAGTTACCAAATCTAGAGATTGCCGAAGTTGAAACTATTTCCATTGGCGAGTAAAGTCGCTAATTCCTTACAAGAGACCTAATGTGCAACCAGTACAGTCAAGCTTTTAGCCTTGCTCTAAATAGACTTTGCCTATAAATTTTGACAATCCAAATAAGCCAAGATTATATGCACTATTTAGATTTATCATGACGGCTTATATTGTCAAATGTACCGCCACTCGTTATCGTAGATATAAAGATAGAGTTGGATATATCCGTACTATCCATTCTTCGTGATTATTCAGATTTGCTGGCGTTATGTCTGTAGTTATAAATACTTATCTGATTCTTTAGTTGGATAGATGGAGACTACATCAGTCATAGTCATTGGCAAGATTCATAATAATCAGCTGCGAAAAGTAAGCGAATTTAGTGCTAAGCGCCATCTCATTTTTGTTTTGTTTTGAAATTTAAAAATAAAATTTAAAAATAAAATAAAAAATTCGATGTTTCAAGCGAACCAATCGTAGCTAAGATCAATAGTTGCGCTCGTGCATCTACTGTTTGATAGATACCAACGCGAGAACTTCAATTTTTTAAAGAGTCTTAAGGACACTGGCTTAAATTATGCCGATCGCTATTGGAATGATCGAGACTAGAGGATTCCCCGCAGTTGTAGAAGCGGCGGATGCTATGGTCAAAGCTGCGCGTGTAACCCTTGTGGGTTACGAAAAAATCGGCAGTGGAAGGGTAACCGTCATTATCAGAGGTGATATCTCTGAAGTGACTGCCTCCATCGCTGCTGGCGTTGAAGGCGCAAAACGAGTTAATGGCGGTGAGGTCGTTTCGACTCATACCATTGCTCGCCCTCAAGAGAACCTAGAATACGTCCTACCCATTCGCTATACGCGAGAAGTAGAACAATTTGCTTTTTAGGTTCTTTTAAAGTACTTAGCTAACACTTTTTGTTATGCCTTTTTTAATACTTTTTGAGTTGTTTTAGCGAGTTTTTTGAGCAGTCATTACAGCTTGACTGACCAAATCATCTCAAAGAGACATCCGCAAAAAAGTATCGAAAGACTAATTTTCATTATTTTCATTATTTGTTTTTAGGAGAACGTAAATTATGGCGATCGCAGTTGGAATGATTGAAACCCTAGGTTTCCCTGCCGTTGTAGAAGCAGCCGATGCTATGGTCAAAGCCGCTCGTGTAACCTTAGTTGGCTACGAAAAGATTGGTAGTGGTCGTGTGACCGTTATCGTCCGTGGCGATGTATCCGAAGTACAAGCTTCTGTTGCTGCTGGTACTGACTCTGTTAAGCGCGTAAATGGCGGACAAGTTCTTTCCACCCACATCATTGCTCGTCCTCATGAGAACCTTGAGTACGTTCTACCAATTCGCTACACCGAAGAAGTCGAGCAGTTCCGTGACAATGTTAACTCCATCCGTCCCATGAACCGTCCATAACGACAGTCTAGCTAGTACTGTTGCATTGACTAGATTTGGTTGACTGAATATATGGGTTAGTTTAATCAGTTAGTCAACCTAGTCATTCTTCATAAAGCTGCATTCAGGATATTAATTTCTGTTTACGCTTTCCTAATTCGTCTACGTACTTCAAACAAAATGCAGATTGCTAAAGTTTACGGTACGGTCGTCAGTACCTACAAAGAGTCCAACCTGTCTGGGACTAAGTTTCTACTCCTACAGATCGTCGATCTACAGGGACAGTTAACTTCAGACTATGAGGTAGCGGCTGACTATGTTGGTGCTGGCGTTGATGAGTGGGTGCTGTTTGCTCGTGGTAGTGGTGCTAGACAAGTGCGAGATAGTGAAAATAGACCGATTGATGCGGCGGTTATCGCGATCATCGATACGGTTAGTTTGAGCGATCGCACTCTCTACAGCAAGAAATATAGCGAGAGAATGCAGTAGCTACAAGCTATTCATTAGCACCCAACCTATAGGGCAGAGATTGCTAGTACAACTAATTCATTCAATTCGCCGACATTGTAGCTTAAGTTTTTATTTGGAGGTGCGCTTTTAGGTTGCCTGAGACACTTGTTAGTTGTTTAGATTTAGTTGCTAAATCTGAACTGAGTGGCTATTACAGACAGATCTTAAGAGTGCAGATTCACTATGGTAGTTCGTAGCTTTGCTGCCCCCCCTACACCTTGGTCTGGGAAGTTGGCAGAACCCAAAATTGATCCATCCGCCTACGTTCACTCTTTTTCCAATCTCATCGGCGATGTTCACATCGGCGCAAATGTTTTGGTTGCTCCTGGTACGTCAATTCGTGCTGATGAGGGCAATCCTTTTCATATTGGAAACAGTACTAACGTTCAAGATGGTGTTGTAATTCATGGGTTGGAAAAAGGTCGCGTAGTCGGTGACGACGGTAAGGAATATTCTGTCTGGATCGGCGATCGCACATCCATCACACACATGGCATTGATCCACGGTCCCGCCTATGTGGGTAATGACTGCTTTGTGGGATTTCGCTCAACGGTGTTCAACGCCAGAGTTAATGATGGCTGTATTATTTCCTCCCATGCCTTAATCCAAGACGTAGAAGTCCCTGAAGGGAGATATGTGTCTGCTGGTGCGGTGATCACAACGCAGCAACAGGCAGATCTATTGCCCAAAGTGCGCGAATCAGACCAAAACTTTGCTCTTCATGTCGTTGGCATCAATGAGTCCTTGCGGCAGGGATACCGTTGTGCAGCAGATATTGCTTGCATTACTCCTCTCCGTGCCAATCTGGATAACGCATCTGCCAAATCTCATACAAATAATACGCAATTTAATAAGCAACCTTCTCAATCGGTTAATCAACTTAACCAGATTAATCAAACCAATCAAAAAATTACAGATATACAAGTACAGAGGGATGGATCTATGGCTGGGGATTTAGTGCAGCAAATACGGCAAATTTTAGCTCAAGGGCATCATGTTGGTATTGAACATGCTGATGAGCGTAGATTTCGTACAGGCTCTTGGCAGTCCTATTCAGTACCTCACACCTCTGAGGTCTCCACGGTAACTGCGGCAGTACAGTCTGCACTTTTAGAAAGTGAAGGCGAATATGTTCGTCTAGTTGACATTGACCCCAAAGCAAAACGACGTATCAGCGAAACCATCATTCAACGTCCTAGCGATCGCCCCGCAAATATTGGTACGGCTAGCAATAACTCTCAAAATAGCTACAGTGCCCCTAAGTCCGCCAAGCCTTCCAGTAATGGCGCGGCTGTTACCAGTGCTGATGTGGCGACACAAGTACGTCAACTTTTGGCACAGGGCTATCGCATCAGTACTGAGTACGCCGATGCTAGACGTTTTCGCTCCGCCGCTTGGCAAACTGGTCCAGCGATCGATGCTAGTAACGAAGCAACTGTGATCAAAGCCCTTAATCAAATTTTGGCTGAACACACAGGTGAGTATGTGCGTTTGGTCGGTGTTGATACCAAGGCAAAGCGTCGTGTTGTTGAAACCATCATTCAACGCGCTGAAGGTCAAGCGGTTAGTCTTGGTCAAGCCTCTGGCAATGGATCAGGTTCTAAGTCTTCTAACGGTAATGGCTCGGCTCACATCGCTAGTGGCGATATCGCGAGTACTGTGCGTCAGTTGTTATCCCAAGGACATCGCATCAGTATTGAACACGCTGACGAGCGTCACTTCCGCACCACCTCTTGGCAGACTCTCCCAACCATTACTGCTAATAATGAGTCTGCCGCGATCGCTGCCCTAGAAAACTACATCGCTGAATATAGAGATGAATATGTGCGTCTAGTGGGAGTTGATCCCAAAATGAAGCGCCGCGTCATTGAGCTATTGGTCAATCGTCCCGATGGTCAATCTGTTCCTGTTAGCGGCAGTCGTCCTACGGTCAAAGTCAGCCAGAGCAGCAATGGCTCCTATGGTAATGGTGCAGGTAAAATCAGCTCTGACATGGTGTCGCGAATCCGTCAACTCCTTGCCCAAGGCTATCGCATTGGCACAGAGCACGCTGACGAACGTCGTTTCCGTACTAGCTCTTGGCATAGCTGCTCACCGATCGCTACCAGCAATGAGTCGGAAGTGATCCGTGCGCTAGAAGCTTGTCTAGCTGAGCATGGTGACGAATATGTGCGTCTGCTAGGTATCGATCCCAAAGCCAAGCGTCGTGTATTTGAAGGCATCATTCAACGCCCTGTCAAATAGCCGAAACCTAGAGAACCTCGCACAGTGCGAGGTTCTCTGCAATGTGAACCAGCAATTACTAATATGATGCAATCGAACTACTTACCACCTTTAGAACCCATCGGAGATTTTCGCTCCTATGTTTGTGGGGATGTAGTGATCGATCAAACGGCAGCGATCGCCGCAGGGGTATTAATCCAAGCCGATCAGGGTGGGCGAGTCACCATTGCCGCAGGCGTATGTATCGGTATGGGAACCGTAATCCATGCCCAAGATGGTCTTCTAGAAATTGGCGCAGGGGCGAATTTAGGGGCAGGGGTTTTGGTATATGGCAGCAGCAAGATTGGCGAAGGGGCTTGTATTGGGGCTTCTAGCTCTATCGTTAAAGCTGTGATTGCTAAAGGAGCGATCGTGCCACCCTGTTCCTTGATTAGTGGTGCAGCAGAAAGTGTGGAGGCAAAAGAAGCCAGTCCTGCGATCGCTGAAGATACTGCCACCAATAAAGCAAGCTTCACGGCATCATCTCAAGTCTCTGCCAATCCCCAATGCTCAGTCACCCCAAGTCCAGAAAATATTGGGATGACCGAACATATATTTGCTAATGAATTTAAGCAGTCCCCCACAGAAGATCAAACGGCATCTAACAACAATAATTTCTCAACTAATAATTTGCCAAGTAATAGTTTCGCAAGTAATAGTTTCGCAACAGACGCTGCAACTAATACCGCTTCAACATTCGTCTCAGAGCCAGTCTTAACCCCGAATCCTTTCCTATCTAGTCCCGAAGTGACTCCCATAGAACAGGAAACCCAATCTCCTGAGCAAAGCATTTCTGATGTTACGCCTGAGGAGAACGCTGCACCAGACATTGCAGCTCTAATCAGCGTCAACTCGGCACAGGCAAAAGCATACGCCCAAGCTCAGATCGGTCGCTACATCAAACGACTTCAGATTAATTAGTACTAGGTGAGGCTTGCCTGTGATCTATGTCACTGCCAACCTGATACAACAATTACAATCTCATCCCAATTAAACAACTAAGATTAAAATGTTGGCAGTTTTAAATGCCAAACGATGAACTAGCTATCACCAACAAAACATCTCAGACCTAATAAATTATTGCAAGTCTGTTAGAAAGATGAAAACGGGGAACAAAAAATGCAGAGTTTAGTCACAAGGGATTGATGGGAAAATATTGTTGGAGGAATATGCAGATGAACAGCACTTTTAGTCTTAAGTCGAGTATCGCCTTACTGGTTTTAGGAATTGCGATGGTGGCAAATCCCAAAACACCAACCAAATCAGCAGTATCTATCTTGATTGCACAGCAACCAATGGTCACATCTTCGATAATTGGACTAGGCAGTAGCAACATTTAGTATAGGATCATCATGAAATCATTTGATTTATCAAAAAATTAAAGCCAAGATGTACGCATAGTGTCTATCTTGGCTTTAATTTTTTGATAACCCTCCATAACATTGACTACGCTGCAAATACCTAAACCAAAGTGAATTCGATATAGCCATTTGCGCCGCACGAAGTGCGGCGCAAATGGCGAAAATTGGTTTTTATAATCAGAATTAGCGCTACGCAAGTGGCATCCTAGGAACTCACGTTAGAATCAAGCTAGAATACTAAAGAAAAATTTTGGCTTTGGTGAACAAGGGGCTATTTTGGAAAAAGGTACGCTAGTTGAAGTAAAACTGCATGGCGATCGCCGTCTTGCAGTTATTGATCGTCCTGAAGGCAAGAAACATTTTCAAGCGATCGATGAAAACGGCAATAATCACACGATTCATCCCCGTGAAATTAACTACACCATCAAGGTCACTGGAGAAAACTCCAGTTTTACTTTTACCCAAATCCCTACTTTTCTCAAAAAAGTTGAAGCTTTTCTTGATCCCTCTAGCCTTGAAGTGGCATGGGAAATTTTAAGTGAAGATAATCAACCCACCAGCCCCCACGAACTTGCCAACCTTCTCTTTTCGGAAATCTCCACCGTCACAGCCTATGCTGCTTATTACTTACTGAGTAGTGACAAGATCTATTTTAAACAAAAGGGCGATCTCTATGAACCTCGTCCCAGTTCACAGGTTCTAGAACTAAAGCATCAAGCGGAAGCGACGGCTCAACGTGCCAAACTCGTAGAAGAATTTCAACAAAAACTAAGTGCGAAACTAGCAGGTGAGGCGATCACTTGGACGGCAAGCGATCGCAGTCGGTTAGATTGTCTAGAACGTTACGCCCTGCATGGTGATGAAGCCTCGGATCGATCTGCCGCCCATGAGTTATTGACCTTTGCCAAACGTTCCAAAAGTGAACAATCAGCCTTTCAATTGTTAGTGGACTTAGGAATCTGGAATGAGCATGAAAACCTGAATTTACTGCGTAGCCAAGTACCTCTGAAGTTCGCTAATGAAGTAATTGCCGCCGCACAAGCTTGTTTTGATAATCCGATTGATGATGATATGCAGCACTTGCGGCGCGATCTCACCCATTTGCATATCTATACCATTGATGACATTAGTACCACCGAGATCGATGATGGCTTGAGTATTGAGACCCTCGCTGATGGGCGCAAGCGAATTTGGATTCACATCGCCGATCCTACCCGTTGGCTTACTCCTGATAGTCCCCTCGATCGCGATGCCAAAAAAGAGGAACCAGCGTCTATCTGCCCACGGGTGTGATCCCCATGTTTCCGATCGAGCTTGCGGCGGGACCAATGAGCTTAATTCAAGGCAAAGTCTGCCATGCCCTCTCCTTTGCTGTCGATCTTGATGAGGTGGGCGCAGTGGCAAATTATGAAATTGTGGCTAGTTTGGTCAAGCCCAATTACCGTCTGACCTACGAAGATGTTGAAGAGATGCTGCAATTGGGGGTGGAGGATGATCTCGAGAGATTAGCAGATTTCGCAAGGTTGCGGAAAAAGTGGCGCGTCTCCCAAGGTGCGATCGAGATTCATCTGCCCGATACAAGTGTCAAGGTTGATTCTAAAAATGGCGATCGCTTGACCTTAGAACTAATGGAAGATAGCTTCTCGCGGCAACTGGTGGCGGAGATGATGATTCTGGCGGGTGAGGTTGCGGCTACGTTTGCTCAAACTCACAACATCCCGATTCCCTATCGTTACCAAGAGCAACCTGAATTACCACCTGCGGATACTCTAATGCAGTTGCCTTCGGGACCTGTGCGGGAGTTTGCAATTTGCCGTTGTATGACTAAGGGATCGCTAGGACTATACGCTTCGCGCCATTCAGGATTGGGGCTAGATGCCTATTCCCAAGTTACTTCGCCAATCCGTCGCTATAGCGATCTGCTTGCCCATTGGCAGATCAAGGCATTTTTGCGAAATGAGCCTTTACCCTTTAGCGCCGAGATGCTGACGGAAATCCTACGGATGATTGATCCTGCGATCTGGGATGCTAACCAAGTGGAAAAACAATCGGTCAGATATTGGAGCTTGGAGTATCTACGGCGCAATAAGGATGTGGTGTGGGATGCATTGATGTTGGATTGGCTACGGGAAAATGAAAAACTAGCCCTGATCTTAATTGAGGACTTAGGTCTGAAATTGCCGATGCGAATCAATCGATTTGTACAGGTGGGTGAAAACTTGCGAATCAAGACTGGGGATGTTGATCCCCGCAAGGATGTGATCTATTTTCTAGAAGTACAGGAGTCAACTTCTCTAATTGAGTTAGAAATGGAGCGTGGTAGCGATCGCACTGCCGAGTACGCCAACGCCACTATTTAGACTATGAAAAATTAGACCATAAAAAACGTGAGTTCTATATATAGACAATTCAAATAAGAAAAATAGGGCTTCGACTTCGCTCAGCCATCGTATTATTGCTGGCTGAGCGAAGTCGAAGCCTCTTGAATTTATTTGGAATTACTATAGCCATTTGCGCCGCGCGAATAGCTATATTGAACTCACGTTAAAAAAGTATCAGCAATTCGCATAGCGAATTGCTGATACTTTTTTAATGGATCTTAACGAGTTGATTCAGGCGGATTAGCAGGATTCGCATTGGGAAGGGGCAAAGGAATACTTTCAATAATGCTAGTGTTGCTATTGTTGGAATTGCTGTTTTCAGGCTGCACAGGACTAGCCGTAGGAGGATTTTCGGGAGTCGAGGCGGGAAGACTGCCTCCATTACGAAAATACTCGTAGGAAATTTTAGAGACTTGACGGATTAGCTCGTTGGCACGTTGATCATTATCAGGACGCTTCACCATGACCGCGATCGCATAGCGTTTGCCATTGGGCATATCCACAATGCCCGCATCACCGACCGCCGAGCGGATATCTCCCGTTTTATGGATAATACGGGCTTCCTTGCCGATTCCCTGCGGTAGTAGCGTATTGGTTACAGGACGACGCATGATATCCATCAGGCGATCGCGACTGCGTGGCTCAATCAACTTACCGCGATCAATCATCGCCAATAGAGTGACCATATCCTTAGTACTAATCGTATTTGTGCCTTCGAGATCAGGCAGTTTGTCATTAATCACTGTGGCAGTTAACCCCCAAGACTTAAATCTTTGATTGACGGCTGCCATGCCTCCTAAGCGCTTTAACACCATATTCGTTGCGGTATTGTCGCTGATCACGATCATCTGGGTCGCGGTTTCGAGGGCAGAGATTTTAGTGCCTACTGGCAAAAACTGAAAGTCTCCAGCTTCGCCAACGATCACATCCTCAGTCATCTCTAGCATTTCATCGAGCTTGATCTTGCCCGCATCCACATCTTGAAAGAAGGCAACTAAAAGCGGGATTTTAATTGTACTTGCCGCCGAAATTGCTTGGTTAGAGTCGATCTGCACATAGCTACCTGAATCTAGTTCAGTGACAATCATCTGCATAGCTAGATCTTTGTCTTTGGCAGCTAGTTCCTTGATCTTTGTGAGCAGGAGGGTTGCCTCGGTGGTCAGATCAAGGGGCAGAATATCGGGACTCGCCTTGCTGATTTCTTCCTTAGCGATTGCTTGAGAATTAGCAGTGCGATCGCCCAAGGACTGCTGAGTTTGCCAAAAGGAAATCGCTGTGCCTGCAATCACGCTTAAACCTAGACCTGCGATCGCCAGACGTAAGACCTGCCAACCCCAAGCCTTAGACCTTGATACCGATTTGATCGGGGGGCGATTGGGCTTGCGGCGAGATTTCAATTCGTTTATGGATCTAGGGTCATCGCGATTTTCAAAGCGTTGATCAATAATTGGCTCAGGCGATCGCAGAGTTCGAGGCTTGGAGTCAGAACCAACGGGACGCAGGATCGTTTCACCAGTAACAGCCCCACCCTTAGTGCGACGTTCGCGCAATTTTGTCAAACGGGCTTCGCGACTGTTTTCGGTAGTATCAGGCGATGAAAAATTTCTTGGTTCCACTGCTATATATGACTCCGATACAAGAATGTCTCTAATTTCTCTATTGATCCGCTGCCCAATTAACTTGGCGTAGCATCCCTCGCAACATCCTTACCTCCGCAGAAGTTAAGTTAGCCCTATCAAAGATATGTCTAATCTTTTGCAACCGATGGAAGGCGGTATGGGGGTAAACATAGCCAATCTTCAGCAATGTTGATTCGAGGTGATGATAACAGTCCTCTAGCTCTTCACGGGCGGCAAGGTCTATGGGTGCTGACTTTAGCAAATCTTGCGCGATTTGGCTAGTCAATTTTTGGGCGTACGGATTTGCAGGATTTAATAGTTGCAGTTGATAGCAGCAGATCCCCACTGCCTGTGCCAAGTTGAGAGAGGGATAGTCAAGGCTAGTAGGGATTTGGATTACCTGTTGACAATGTTGGATTTCGGCATTGCTCAAGCCGCGATCTTCCGCACCGAAGACGATCGCACTGGTATCGGCTTGGGTTATCCATGCTAAGCCTAGATCGGGAGGCAATAGGGGGAGGTCACCCTTGTCGATCCTGCCTGCGGTGGCGATCGCCCTTTGGCAGCCAATGAGGGCATCGGGTAGGCTGGTTACTACCTTGGCATTTTCCAAAATTTCGGGGGCATGGACTGCCATATGCAGGGCATCTTCGCTCAGGCGATCGCATTGGGGATTGACCAACCACAGTTGGTCTAGTCCAAAGTTTTTCATAACCCTTGCGATCGAGCCAAGATTGCGCTCCCCTGCTGTTTCTACTAATACAATCCTGACGTTTGACATGATCGTTATTTTATAGCCAAACCCTCACCATAAGTATTCATTCCTATTTGCATTTCTCCTTTGACAAGACGTGAATTCGACAAAAGCGCTTCGCGCGGTGCAATGGCTATATCGAACTGACCTTAGCGGAAGGGAATAATTTCTGCATTTACTCCTGATTGGGCGAGTTTCTGCACCATCTGATCGGCGGCAGGGCGATCGCTGTAGGCTCCAACTTGTAATACCATTCTGCCGCTACGGGACAAACGAAAAGCACTAGGGATAATGGTCTTTACCCTTTGGGTAATGGTGGTGGAGGTATTGGGGACAACTACCCGATATTGCAGAGGTTTATTGGTCGTAGGGTCAATCGGGATTGGAGGTAGGGCAGCAACTGGTTGAGGACGGGTTGCAGGACTACTATATTCGCGTTCGATCGTGATTACCGTGGGTGAGCCACTGTTGGGATTAGTCGATACAACGGCGCTGGGCAAGGGTTGACTCGGTGGTTTTGCTGGCACAAAGACTGTCGAGGGAGGGGTGGGTCTTACAGGAGTAGGCATGACAGGCAGAGGAGCCACCGCAGAGGAGATATTTACTGGATTATTCGCCGCACTGACAACGGGCGATCGCACGGCATTGAAATCGATCAGTCCCTTCACCCGTGATGCCGTGACCTGATTACCAAAGGCAGCGAGGGGAATCGTGGTGGCATTATTGATGTCAGTTTCGCGATTATTCCTGAAGATGTTATTCCCTTGGGAACTTGTCGTTCCTAAATCAATTCGGGGCGAACCATTGGCACTACCTAGCACAACTAATCCATTGCGCTGACTATCGGCGATCGTGTTGCCTCTCAAAATTGGCTGAGCGCTATTAGAAACCACAATGCCGTCAACATTGCGAGCAATGCTATTCCCCACTAACAGAACTTGAGATTGCTGTCCAATTGATAGACCGAAGCCTGTACTCTCAAAGCGATTGCTATTAATCTCGCCAGTGCTAGAACCAACAGCAGAAATTCCACTACCTCGGTTAGCCGTGAAAATATTGTTGCCAATGTAAGCATTAGAACTTCCTGCTAGAAAGATGCCATCATGGGTATTGTTTGTAAAAATACTATTCGTGATGTTCACATTGCGGCTGGATTCTAGCCATAGTCCATAGCCCCTTGGATTGCTGTTACTGACGGTAATTCCTTCGATACGCGAGTTGTTTGCAGCTACGATTGCCACATTTTGGCTAGCAAAAGTGGAACTTACAAAGCGATTCCCTCCACTAATAACGACATTACTTCCATTACTATTCGGATTGCCTCGCAAAACTGCACCCCTAGGAAGTCGAATTGGGAAGCTCTCTCCTGTGGCATTGCTGTAGGTTCCATCGGCTAACTGGAAGACTGTCCCTGCTTGAGGATTCGCCGCGATCGCCGCCGTAATTGTCTTAAATGCTTGGTTTGGCGAACCTGCTCCCGCGACATCAGCACCTTGGGGAGAGATATAAATAATCTTTTGTTGAGCATTTTGCGCCCATGCGATCGCGGGAGCGCCGAGGGTCAATACACAAACTACATTGATAATACAGGGAAAGTTTTTCATAATCAGACATCCTCAAGATATCTCGCGAACATGACTCAATAGACTAGCAGTAAGTTGTTTTTGTTTCTATAGCAAATTAAAAGTCGTAGGGGCAGTACATGAATTACCTCTACATTGGGTAGCTAATATGTAAGTAGTAAATATTTTACAATCCATTACCGATCGCAAAAAATGCTGACCAATAATTTGGGTGATTGTCTTGCAGTGATTTGCTTAGGGATATTTTTAATAGTTGTTAATTAGGAAATTTTCATTTATAGTAATTCCAAATAAATTCAAGAGGCTTCGACTTCGCTCAGCCGTCGGTATACGGTGGCTGAGCGAAGTCGAAGCCCTATTTTTCTTATTTGAATTGCCTATACAAAGCCCGCTTACATCTTCTAAGATCTAGCTACTGAAATCATCAAATCTTATGACTAGCTCTGAACCTTTGATTTCGCCGCTAGTGGCGATCGCGATAAAAACCAGAACCCAAAGAAGATGATTCGCCCGCTTCGCGGGCGAATCATCTTCTTTGGGTTTTATAAAAGAAGCAGCTAGACTCTCTCCTAAAACATGGGAAATGATTGAATCAGAACTCTTACTGCCACCAGATCCAAATTCATAACAGAGATAATTTTCAAGCTTCTAACTGATCGGGATCGATGCCAAGCGATCGCAACTTTTCAGCAAGTTTAGACAAATTCACCAACGCTTCTTCTTTCGCGATACGCTCTACCTCAGCGCGATCGCGTTCCGTATCAGCGCGATCGCGTTCAGACTGCACTTGTTCCGCTAGTTCCAAATAGGTCAAAAACTTCGAGCCATCAGGATTATAAATAACAAGGTGATCGCCAGAAATATCAAACTTAATCCCTAATTTTGGACTTTGCCAATTATGAATATCCGCAATAAATTCTAGGCGATCGCCATTGCGCGTCCAACCCGCCAGATCATTATTGATATGGTCATACACATAATATTCATCGACACCATAGGCTTGATAAAAATCAAACTTGGTCGCCATTTCCAAAAATCTATTCCCCTTAGACAACACCTCGAATACTACCTGTGGCGCGATACCTTCCTCTAGATGTTGAATATAAGCCCCCCTCTCACCCTTCGGTCTACCAAATACCACCATCGCATCAGGCGCACGGCGAATAGTTGGCTTCCCTTCCACGGGATACCACAGCAAATCACCTGCAACGAAAACACTGCGATCGCTGCTAAATAATGCCTCCAATCCACCAACGATCGTAACAATCCATTGGTAATGTTCCGTATTCTCTGCCATCGGTTGACCATCACTACTGGGATATTCAATTTCTAACTTGCTGGCAGATTTATTTTCAGGGTTGCTGACTGCAATGCTCATTTCATCACCATTAGCGATGTTTTGCCAATTCTAGTATAGTTTAGCAGCCCTCGCTCTGCAATTCTTCCCAATGAATCCTGCCTAAGTTGTGAGGTACAGATAATTCAAATGAGAAAACTAGGGCTTCGACTTCGCTCAGCCATCGGTATACGGTGGCTGAGCGAAGTCGAAGCCTCTTCAAACCTATTTAGAACTGCTATATGAGTAGAGCATTCCCCAACCGCGAGGATCTGAAAACCTATAGATAATAGTGGCAATGTTTTGCTTCTACATCTCTAACCAAATCAAAATATCAATACAAATTGATGTTTTGATTTAATCTCGTAACACATAACCAACACCACGGACAGTATGCAGAATCCGTTTGAGATTGCCGACTTCGAGCTTAATGCGAAGGGCACGAATATAGACTTCGATGATGTTGGATTCTCCCATGAAGTCATAGCCCCAGACCGTTTCCAGAATTTGATCACGGGTTAAAACCTGCTGCGGATGGCGTAGGATAAATTCTAGTAAATCGAATTCTTTAGCAGTAAGTTCAACTCTCTGTCCATGTCGATGAACTTCGCGTGAGAGGCGATTGAGGGTGAGATCGGCAAATTGGAGGCGATCGCTAACGTCAGGTTGAAGGCGGCGTAATCTGGCTTTGATTCTGGCTAAGAGTTCTTCAATACTAAAGGGCTTGGTGAGATAGTCATCGGCTCCCGCGTTCAACCCTGTGACACGATCGGGTACTTCGTCCTTGGCAGTTAACATGATAATGGGAATTTGGATACCTGTTTTGCGAAGTCGCGTGCATATATCCAGACCAGAAATTTCAGGCAGCATCCAATCAAGAATGATTAAATCAGGTTGAGCCTCGCGGGCGATCGCTAGTCCATCGATGCCATTATTAGCGACCGTAACTTGATAACCTTCAAGCCCCAATTCAGAGGCGATAAATTTTGATAGTTTCGGATCATCTTCAACTAAGAGAATGCGATCGCTCATGATTTAGGTTCCCATAGCGGTAAGGCAATCGTAAAAATACTACCCTCATTTGGTTTAGAACGGAGACTAATTCTGCCCTGCATTCCTTCAATCAAGCTTTTGGCGATCGCCAGTCCTAATCCTGTACCATCTCGCGATCGCGTTGAAGCTTCATCGGCGCGATAGAATCTCTCAAAAATACGCTGTTGATGTTGCAGAGAAATGCCAATGCCGCGATCGCAGACATGAATAATCGCCTGATCCTCACTGCGTTCTAACATGATTTCCACAGGTTCGGCGGAATATTTAATCGCATTATCCACGATATTGATTAAAACCTGCTGTAGTCGATCTTGGTCAGCAAGGGCAACGATATCATCAGTATCGCTATCGTTAGCACTGGCGATGATCACTCTCACCGAGCGATCGCTGACCTTCTCACTCATTGCCGCCACCTCTGCCACAAGGGTATGTAAAAAGACAGGACTCTGGCGAAAGTGCAGATTGCCACTATCGGCTCTAGCGAGATCAAGTAAGTCCTGCAACATTTGAATCGTGCGCTCCGTCTCCGCACTAGCTGTTTCGAGAGCTTGCTTTTGATAATCACTGAGGTTGCCACCCCGCCGCAGCAAACTCTGTAAATAACCACAGATTACGGTTAACGGTGTGCGTAACTCATGGGAAACATTGCCCACAAATTGACGTTGTTGCTCCCAAGATCCTGACAATCGCCACAGCATCTCATTAAAAGCCTGCGCTAAACCTCTAATTTCATCGGGGGCTTGAGTGAGTTGTAACTTTGCTGAGTTTAAGTCTTCCAAAGAGACGACACTGGCAATCTCACTCATCTGGGCAATGGGATAAAGTGATTTACGGATGCGATAGGTGATCATCATGATAATTATCGCGATCGTGATCATATTCACTGCGACTAAGCTATAGATGCCGCTATTCAGTTGTAATTGAGCTTGTGTTACATCTTGGGAAAGATAAATATTACCAACTAAATTTCCCGCCACATTGAGCGGACTGCGGCAAACAATTACATAGCGATCGCCAAACTGTATCACTGTCGGCTGAGTCGGCATCACTACCTGTTGAGCAATCCGCATCGAATCTGGGGAATTTTTCTGCACCGCTTGCGCTAGCATCTGCCCATCAGGACTTTGCACAGATACCGACAGTCCCACCGCCGCCGCTTTATTTACTGTCCGTTTTACGCCTTCTTTAATCCCACCCATTTCCATATACATTGTCACCTGTTCGGGAAACAAGGTCACCACATTTTCTAATACCTGCTTTTGACTGGAGATCAGGGCTTTTTCCATCCGCCAGCCGACCCAAACAGAAACAATACTCAATCCCACAATGGAAATGAGGCTAAGTTCCATTGTCAAGCGAAACTGTAGCGAAGTAGTTGATATGCGCTTGCTCAACAAGTTACTGATTTGCTGAAGTTTATGTTTGAGGGAGTAGTACATTCAACTGTCAATTTTTTGTTGAGTTAGCTGAATACCAGTCTAGAGTCAAAACCCTGTGAGTGTCTGAATCCATGATGACTCCAAAATAAATTTACGCTGAAGATCGATGAACTCAGACTTTATGCAATCACTATTTAGGCTTCATCTGGGACTCATATTCACAATCTTTAATAGTTTCAGGTTCAAGAGCATTATCAACGTCATCAAAACTAACAAAATAATATGAAAATCCATCGTATCGCTGCGATCGCTACTATCTCTCTATTCGGTTTAGGTGCAGTTTCTATTGCGACTAATCCCCAAGCATCTGACTTTGTGAGTCAAGTAATTTCAGGTGAAGCCTTTGCCCAGTCTGCGCCTCTAGCAAAAAAGATCCAAGGTAAACCCCTCGTCGTTGATATCTACGCCTCTTGGTGTCCCTCTTGCAAAAATATAGCCCCTACCCTCAGCCAACTAAAAAGGCAATATGCGGGTAAGGTTAACTTTGTTGTCCTCGATGTCACCGATCGCGCATCGACTGCTCGCTCTGAAGCGATCGCCAGAGACTTAGGACTAGGACAATTTTTTGCCAATAACAAAACTCGAACTGGCTCACTAGTCATCATCGATCCTGCCACGGGTAGAGTCTTAGCGCAACACTACAACAATCCCAATCTATCTACCTACTCATCCGTTTTAAACGCTGCCCTAGCCAAAAGATAATTTAGGATAACTTAAAGATCACTCAGGATAACTCGATGCCACCAATTCAGAAGCCAGATATCGACTCAGAGTTTGAACTTGAGTCTTATGTTCCTTTAGCTAAAGAAGATCCAGAGTCTGCGCCAAAGCGATCGCAGGACAAGCGCATTCCCAAATGGCTGATCTACGTGTCTCTAGGAATATTGGGGCTAGTTCTCGCCCTGCTGACCAATGGTCCTATCTCCCAAGGACTAGAATATGCAATCTCATTGATTGAAAATAGCTATCAAGAATGGTTTGCACAACAGGATACGAATAACCCTCTGATCTTGATACCCTTGGCTTTTGTTGGTGGTTTATTGGCTAGCGTTTCCCCTTGCATTTTGGCATTGCTGCCCGTCAATCTTAGCTACATCGGCACACGCAATATTACCTCCCGTCGTGATGCCTTTGTGAAGGCGGGGCTATTCGTTTTAGGCAATGTAATTATTCTCAGTCTATTTGGACTGGTCTCTTCCTTTGCGGGTTTTGTAATTGTCGAATATCGCGGACATATTAACATTGTTGTCGGCTCAATCATTCTCATCATGGGCATCGCTCTCATGGGAATAATTAGAATTCCCTTACCAGGGGTAAGAGTCGATGGTTCTAACTTTGGTCCTTTTGGCGTTGGCTTGACCTTTGCTTTAGTTAGTTCCCCCTGTGCAAGCCCTGTGTTATTTGCCGTACTAGCGGCGGCGGGAGCTAGTGGTTCTCAATTCCTGTCAGTATTAACCATGACTAGCTATGCTTTGGGCTATACGATTATCATTTTCTTGTCCAGTCTATTAGCAGGGTTTGCGAAACAAGCTCGCTTATTACTCCAACATTCCGAAATGATTATCAAGTTCGGTAGTGTGGCGCTAATCATCGCGGGAGTCTACTACGTCTATTCAGGAATAACTTGGTTTATCGGCTAGTGCAATTCTAAGTTAAAGATATAGCAAAACACAGTTTATCTTAGGATCAAACCCGAAAAGATTAATGGCAGCGCGAAGCGCTGCCATTAATCTTTTCGGGTTTTGAGTTGTTATAGATAATTTAACGGCAATTCGACAAAAGCGCAAAATGGTGAATTAGTTCTGCTACTATTCATTCTCGTTAACTCTTGTGTATGCCCAAACTGTTCCATCCTTGTTAAAAACAACCAGCCCAACATTATCGCCAGACTTGCAGATAGTTCCATTGACAGTAGCAATTTTGCCTCTAAACATGATGTAAGGGCGTGCATTCTTGGGAACGATTAGACGAGTCTTTCCCCAACCTAATGTATAGGTTCCCGTTTCGGCTGGACGGCAGTTAACATTAACAGTTAAAGCAGATACGGGCTGAATCGTGGGAATAAGATTGAGAAATAATGTAGATAGAACTGTGGTAATTGGCAATAGTTTCATAAATGCTCAATGAATAATCGCTCAATGAATAATATATTTCTGCCATTCATCATGATTACCCGATCGCAAGTATTTAGTTACTTCAAAATGAAGACCACTATGAGGGCGACGGGGTTGCTTCTTTAGTGGCATTCCCGCTTCTTTGGGAGTGCGATTACCTTTTTTGACATTACAGCGCACACAGGCGGTCGCAATGTTGTCCCAGCTATCGCCACCACCACGCGATCGCGGCAAGACGTGATCTAGGGTTAGGTCATCGCCCATGTAGCCACAGTACTGACAGGAGTGAGTATCGCGATGGAGGATATTGCGGCGGGTGAGGGGAATTTCTTTGTAGGGAATACTGATATATTGCAGCATCCTAATCACAGTGGGCAATGGCATCCCGGGGTAGATCATTTTGCCGTTGTGTTCTATCTGCTCAGCCTTACCTTTTATGACCAAGACAATAGCCCGCTGCCAATTGGTAATGTTCAGCGGCTCATAGGATGCGTTTAGTACTAGGACTTTTGCCATTACTATCCAGCGAACTTAAAAGAGATGCTAACACAACTAACCAAAAATCTGCATCTGTATTATGCCTAATTGTACGTTTATCGCATTTATAGCTGTAGCCATTCTTGTTAAGACAAAAAACCAGAAGGTTAGTTGCGGCGCAACTAACCTTCTGGTTTTATCGAACTGACATTATTTAAGATGAGTTCGACGAAAGCGCAAAATGGTGAAAATTGCAGAGCAATTTTCACCATTTTGCGCCATTTGCACCGCGCGATGAGCGGTGCAAATGACTATATAGAACTGACGTTTATTTAGGAATTTAGGATTGCTATATTTTTTGTGATTTTACGGGCGGAATACCGTTTGACGGTTAATGCGGGCTGCACCACGGAGTTGGGCTGCATACCATTGCGATACGGAGTCTGTACCCTCTAACTCACTGATGGCGATGCCGTTATGTCCATGCTCTTTGCCAGAGCTATGTATATAGGCGCGATCGCCGATATAGATACCCACATGGGTCGCCTTAGTCGGTGTACCAAAAAAGAGCAAATCACCAATTTGGATTTGCTCTAAGGCGATCGCCTCTCCAAAGGCTTCCTGCTGGTAAGCATCGCGGGGAATCCAGATACCGACGGAGGCAAAAGCAGCTTGCATTAAGCCCGAACAGTCATAATTTGGCGACAATGTGCCACCCCACAGATAAACGTTAGGCAATGTCATTGCCTGTTTAACGTAGGCAACGACATCGAGAAGGCGATCACCAATTTCCACAGCCCTAAACAATGGGGGTAATTGATCTAGATAGCTTTGTTGATCGCTCAGTTCTAGGTGTAAAAAATCTTGACGATCAAGCAATCCCTCATAACTATCCTCTAGCAACTGAATCTTGAGAAACTCTGCCTTCGTATCTTGCACTTGCAAATATCTGCCCTTTGCCATCTGCGTTGCAAGGCGATCGAGCTTAGGGGAATCATAGATATTCAAGTCCGACAAGCTGCGATAGATCATTAAATTTGCCACGTTTATGAGGGATTATTAATGATTATTGACGATTTGGGATCAAGTGCGGGTTGCATTATCATACTTTGCTGCTAGTATGTGTGCATCAAAATTGCAAACCTAAACCAGTGAGCTAGCAATCGCCGTGACTGTGCAGCTTCCTCCCCTTCCCGAAATTCATCATCCTAAGATTCAAGCGCTTTTCCAAAAGAGCGATCACGAATTGGTGACATTATTTCAGCGTTACCCTGAAGAGGGACAATATTTTGCGGCAATATTTTGCCGCTATGGACAGGTGTTGTATACCTTAATTGGTACAGCGACGCGATCGCCTGTACAGTCTGACTATCTCTTTGTCAAAACTTGGGAATACATCTACCACGAAATGCGCGTGCTGGATTTGCGGGTAACGACCCCGCGCCTATCTTTGCAAAGTTGGTTAATCAACATCGCCGCCATGATGATTAATCGTGCGGAAGTCCCCCCTGTCGAAGAAATTCAATATTCTCTCAAGGACACACCGCCTGTATTTTGGTGTTACCTTAATCAGGCGCTGAATCAGATGAAAGGAAACCTTCGTCTGATACTATTGTTGTCTCAAACTTTTCAGTGGAGTCACACCCGCATCGCTGCCTATTTACACGCTGAGGGCGAAAACATCTCTGCTAGTGATGTTAAACAGCTTCTAGTCAAGGCATATCAAGCCTTAGAAGATGCTATGCCTGCCGATATCCGAGACATTTACCTAGCTCAACCCGCCGTTACTGCCTGAGGTAAAGATCATGCAAACATTGAGTCCCACCATCTCGCCAACTATCTCGAAAGCTAATAAACCCAAAGTAAATGAATTAGATGAACTGTTGCCTGCGATCGCCCAATCGACAGTTCTAAAAAATACTTTGTCGGGTTTGGATGCAAGTCTCAATGATGAGCTAGATCGCTATCGTCATTGGAAAGAAAATGGTCAAACGATTTCCTATCTCAATCCCTTTAGACCACGTGCTGTCTCTACACAATCTATTTGGTCTTCGCCCAGCCTGTCCGATACCCTCTCTCCACTTACACCCGTTACAGGCGAGTCCAATGTAAATGAGAGCGATCGCCACACAATTCAAATGCCTGTGATGCCTTCGCTAAATTTAGAGAGTGCCGAACTGCACCGATATCAAGGCATGGTCAACTTAGATCGCCCCAGTAACTCTCTAGATAGCCAAATCCATAGTTCAGAGCAGGTTAGCGTACAAAGATTAGATAATAAATTTGCTGCCTATGCACCAGTCGATCCTCATCAAAATCTGCAAATTCCTGACCAGCAATTGGAGGGCGCGTCTATTAATGAGCCGACTCTTAAATCAGGCTTTGCGGCGGATGACGACGACGAGATTTTGCAACGTTTCGCCAATGACTATGCCGAAAATTATTACGAAGTTGCTGCCCCCGATTTGGCAACCAATGCGTCTCCAAAAGGAACAATCCGCAGTCTGATGAATCCCGTGGGGATTATTTCCCTACTGTTACTCCTTTGTTCGAGCGCAGCGATCGGCTATCTAATGGTCGATCCATCGGGAGTAATGAAGCTTTTGAAGCCAGAGCAAAGCCCTAAAACTTCTAATCAGACTAAACAAGATCTTGGTAAAGATGGCAGTTTACAACGTCAGACGGGGGATTCTGGATCACAGTCATTTATTCCTTTCGCTGAAGATAAGTCTCAAGCATCTTCAAGAGTCGATCCTTTAACGGGCAAGCCTACTACCAACTCTGCGATCGCCGCCAAAAATCCCCTTACTAATCCCACTACAAATCCACTCACCAACCCCTTAGGAAATTCCGCCAATAGCGCCAATCCCTTGGGCAACACTTCAGATCTGTTTGCGCCAAGTAGTACTTTTGTTCCGAGCCAATCTTTGAGGACAGTGCCACCTACCGCGTTGCCACCAATCTCTGTTGCGCCGTTGCCACCCAGCAATGTTGCTGCCCCTGTAGATCGGAGCTATAGCCCTCCCAGTCGCACCTATGAGCCTGCACCTGCACCAAGATCGGAGCCTGCGCCCACGCCAAGGAGGTCTACCGCCTCTAGCCGCCCTGCTGCTGCACCCGCGCGTACTACCGTTACCGTTTCACCTAAGCCAACAACCGTGAGATCGGCGGCGATCGCTAATCCTCCTGCGCCCCGTAGCAACGTGTCAGTTAAATATGCTGCACCTCTATCTGCCGCTCCTGCGCCAAGCGGTAATAGTAGCTATCGGATTGTGGTGGAAAATAGTTATGCGGCTAGCGCTCAGCAAGTAGAGCGAGATGCCTTTGTGCGTCCTAGTGATGGGCAAGTACAGATGGGTTCATTTCGCGACCAAAATACTGCACAGCAAAGGATTGAAGAGCTACGCCGTCAAGGTATCCCCGCCAGAATTGAATAGCTTAATTTAACGCTTGATTTAATAATATGCAGCTTCTTTACGATGCGATCATCTGTGGTTTACTGACGGCTCTCACTTGGTTGGGGCTAGTCTGGATGTCGCCCGATCGCCCGATTGCTTCGAGTCAGGGTTGGGTTAAGGGGGTGGGCATTGTGGCGATCGCCAATACCCTAGCGTGGTTTCTACTCGGTTTACTGGGGCTAAAGATGATTTGGTTCTGGGCAATATTCTTTGTGCTGATCAATGCGGCGATCGCGCGACTGATATTTCCACTCTGTCAAGAAATTAGGATTCCGCCAATTTGGGCTTGGTTAATTCATCCGTTAATCATCGCGGCTATGAGCGTTCTTCTTGGGGGTGCGATCGGTTTTTTATAAAAAATGGTCTTTATAACAGTTCTAAATAAGTTTGAAGAAGCTTCGACTCCGCTCAGCCATCGGGATACAGTGGCTGAGCGGAGTCGAAGCCCTAATTTTCTTATTTGAATTGTCTATATAAAAAATGGGTGGTGCAAAGCACCACCCATTTTTTTAAGAGATTTCATCGCGATGAGAGATTGAGAAATAGCAACATGACACCAAACGCAAGCAACCCCACCATAAAAACGGAGATTGCCGAGGTGATTTGTTCTGAAAATTGCATCACCTCGGCGGCGATGACTTCTGGAGTTTTATAACGGTCTGCCCACCAAAAATAGCTTAGGGAGAAGGCTACTCCCAAAAATAGAATTATGAATAGAGTGAAACCAATCAGAGGTGTATATATCATCGGTTCTCCTGCCTGATGGTGATAATGAAATCAAGTTATTGACTGGGTTTAGTAGCTATCTAAACGCAGCATGTAATCTTCGCACTAAATTTCTTGAAGTCTCATTGTCGGGACCTGCAACTGCAAAGAAAACGATTCCTCGTGATGCTTCACAACGCACTGATGCGCTGTAATTACCATTTACCCCAAAAGCACCACTGGCAAGCGGTTCAAAATTACTGGTAAATCCTGCGTTCTTAACGGCGATTTCAGCATTTCTAGTACAGCTATCTTGGCTAATACTAATGTATTTAACATGGTTAAAAATAATTGGATATTCAGCAAATGCCATTGCGGGAAAGGCAAAGATGCTTAAGAGCGGCAATAGTTTTAGATGTTGCATGGTGAATATCTCCAATTGCGATTTGGTAGGGCTTGGCACTAATCAACTATTTTAAGATGATCTACCATCGCCAAGAATAAAGGGCAAGTTTTTGGATAAGAGTTTTAGAAATTTGTGATCGCTTCAAATGCCGAGATAATCAATTATTCGCCACCGATCGCCTGCATACGCTGAAATTCAAAAAATTATTTGTTCATAATTCTTGCCAAAAATTAGCCATACTTTACTGACTTCCAGAGTCTTGCGCTAGTCTATAGCTGCCGCTATTTGTACTATCGCTGTAGCCATTTACGCCGCACTGACGTTAATTGGGGCATACCATAGCGATCGCTAGAAGATATTTGTAAAATAAATATTAAGGAAGAGAACAAAATAAAATGTAGAGGAGAAACTAGAAAAAAAGTAAAATGCCTCAATGTCAAGGAAAAGATACCCAACAGATTTAACAGATCAGCAGTGGGAGATAATCAAAGATATGTTTCCTGCGGCAAAATCTGACGTAGCACAAGGGAGAAAACGTACTACTGATGTAAGAGAAGTAGTCAATGCCATTTTGTATTGGACAAGAAGTGGATGTGCATGGGATATGCTCCCGCATGATTTCCCAGCATCAGACACAGTGTATATGTACTTTCGGCGATGGCAGCGGAAGGGAATCATTGAAGAAATTCATGACAAGCTACGGGATAAGGTAAGAGAGAAAGCAGGAAAACAAAAAAATGTCACTGCTGCCATGATTGATTCACAATCAACAAAAACCACAGATGTCGGGGGTGAGGAACGAGGTTTTGATGGCAATAAAAAAGTCAACGGTCGCAGACGACATTTATTGGTTGACACACTGGGATTAGTATTAGTGGTATTGGTACAAGCTGCCAATATTGCGGATGTAGTTGCGGCACGAACTGTCGTCATGGCAGGTAAGCTAAATCAACCCGAACTGGCACAAGTTTGGGCCGATTTAGGGTATCGTGGTCACAAATTCCAGTCTTTGATGGATAGTTTGGGTATTAATTTAACTCTATCTGAAAAGAGAGAGCAGGGCTTTAAGTTAGAACCTCGTCGTTGGGTTGTAGAGCGTACTTTTGCTTGGCTGGGTAAGCACCGACGGTTAAGTAAGGATTATGAACGTCTTCCCGAAGTAAGTGAGGCTGTTGTTCATTCTGCCATGATTCCTCTCATGCTCAATCGTCTTTCTGCTTAATCCTTTTTTTACAAATACTTTCTAACTTACTTGTATTGACTTCCACCAAAAGATCGCCTGTTTTTACCTGCCAAACACGAGCATCGTGACTCATAACGTTAATTTAAAATAAACCATAGCCGCAAATTTTCGCACATTAATTATACTTTCACCTGCATCAATAGAAAATTCTATGCTGGTTTATAAATGCTTGATCGCCTAAAAGCTATAATCAACCGCAAGTCTATAAATTTTTGTAAATATGTCGTCTCCAACCCCTGACGTACCAGCGAGCGAGTCTCGCGAAGCCCGTACCCGCCAAATGCTTGGAATGAAAGGTGCGGACATTAAAGAAGCTTCGATCTGGAAGATTCGCTTGCAACTGATGAAACCGATTACATGGATACCCCTGATGTGGGGTGTACTCTGCGGTGCGGCATCCTCTGGTGAGTTTGTATGGTCGATTGAAAATGTATTCCGATCGCTACTTTGTATGCTCATGTCAGGACCTTTGCTGACGGGCTATACCCAGACAATTAACGACTACTATGATCGCGAAATTGATGCAATTAACGAGCCGTACCGTCCGATCCCATCGGGAGCAATTCCCCTCAACCAAGTAATCATTCAGATTTTTGTCTTATTGCTAGGTGGTATCGGTGTTGCGGCAATCCTTGATGTGACTGCTGGGCATACCGACTTCATCATGACCAAGTTAGCGATCGGTGGCTCATTCGTTGCCTATATTTACTCTGCGCCACCTTTGAAACTCAAGCAGAATGGTTGGTTGGGTAACTATGCCCTTGGAGCTAGTTATATCGCGCTTCCTTGGTGGGCTGGTCACGCGCTCTATGGCACTCTCAACTGGACAATCGTAGTTGTAACGCTGTTCTATAGTCTGGCAGGTTTAGGGATTGCGGTAGTTAACGACTTTAAGAGTGTTGAAGGCGATCGCGAACTAGGCTTAAAATCTCTGCCCGTGATGTTTGGGGTGCAGAAAGCAGCTTTACTATCGGCAACAGCGATCGATGTTTTTCAAATTGGCATCGCTGTTTATTTAGTTACCGTGGGTGAGCAATTACTAGCCAGTTTGATTGTGCTGTTAGTGATTCCGCAAATTACATTCCAAGATATGTACTTTCTGCGCGATCCGCTTAAAAATGATGTCAAATATCAGGCTAGCGCCCAGCCTTTTCTGGTGATTGGAATGCTAGTGGCGGGAATTGCGATGGGACATGCAGGAATTTAGCGTACCCCCTAAAGGGTGAATTGGTGCTTACCCAATGTTGATTATTATCAAAATTATGATCAAGTAAAGTTTGGTTCTGCGTTTAGATACTTGCCTAGCCTTGCAGATTTCTAGAAATCTCATGCCCCTGCAAAAGGGGGAAAGCCTAAAGGAATTAGACCAAACCAAGAAATAGCAACGCCATTTCTTGGTTTAGGAACCTTTATTGGGTTTGTTTTTCAGTTCACACAAGTAGTGAGTTCTAGAAACTTGGTTGATCAAGTATCTTAATGCCTTGAATTTAGCGATCGCCGCGCATTACTGAGCATCATTTTTACGCATTTAATGGAAGTGAGGAACAAAGCATTGAGTAAGGCATTGGGAGCTGTAGTGAGCGGTATTTTTCTGGTTTCTTGTGCCGCCAATGCACCGCAAGGCGGCGGCTTCGGAGCGGTTCCTGTTCCGATTGCACCTGTGGAATCAGGCACAATTACTGATAGCGCTGACTATGTGGCGAACTTACAATCACGTCAATCCATCACCCTGCAACCGCGTGTTGATGGCTACGTGCAGGAGATCTATGTCAAAGCAGGCGATCGCGTGGAAGCAGGTGCGCCAATTTTGCAGATCGATTCCACACGTCAACGGGCGGCTGTGCAGCGATCTGTAGCGGTGGTAGCGACATCACAGGCAGATTTTGAGAGTGCGCGGGCAACCCTCGCCCAGTTACGCGCTCGCAAAGAATCGGTCTTGTCCAGTGTCGATTTTAATCAAAAGGAATTTAACCGCTTTTCACAATTGTCATCGCAGGGTGCTGTCTCTAAGCAGAGACTAGACGAAGTTTCCAATAGTTTGCGAAATGCGAGGGCAGAGCTTGGACAAATCGATGCCCAAATTTCGGCACAGCAAGCCAGTATCAATAGTGCAGCAACAAGGATCGAAGAGAGTCGGGCTGGAGCTGTCCAAGAGGAAGTACAGCTAGATTTTTATACGGTGACGGCTCCCTTCGCGGGGATTGTCGGTGATATTCCCGTTAAGATTGGCGATAACGTTAACAGCACTACTCAATTAACCACGATTACTCAAAATCAGGTCTTGGAGATCCAAGTCGCCGTACCTGTGGAGAATGCGCCAAGATTGCGAACGGGTATCCCTGTGCAGTTGCTTGATGCCCAAGATAAGCCCCTTGTGAATGGCAATGTTACGTTTGTATCCCCAAATATTAATCCTCAGACTCAATCGGTATTGGTTAAGGCTTCCTTTAATAACGGTGGTAATCAATTAAGGGTTAATCAATTTGTGAGGGCGCGATTGGTCTGGTCTTCTAAAACAGGTGTGTTAGTGCCAACTTCGGCAATTTCGCGCCTTGGTGGACAAGACTTTATTTTTGTGGCGGAGGAGACTACTGTCGATGGTAAGCCGCAATTAGTAGCTAACCAAAAGCCAATCAAATTAGGCAAAATCTCTGGTAACAAGCAAGAGGTATTAGATGGTCTAAAATCGGGCGATCGCATTGTGGTTTCAGGCATTCTGCAATTACGCAATGGAGCCGCGATCGCGCCATTACCCGCTCAAACTTCGCAATCCGCCGCTAAGAAATAGCGAAAGTAAAACCCTCAATGAAAAAGCCACGCTCTGCGCGGCTTTTTCATTGAGGATCTAGATAACACCAATTCTTTGCCATTTACACCGCGAGAAGCACGGTGTAAATGGCGATATCAAACTCACGTTAAAAGAATGGGCGGCACTGCCGCCCATTCTTTGGGTTTTATAGACCCAAATCTTTATGGGTAAAAGACTTGCCATTTCTGCCCGTATAGTCGCTGACGATATGACCATTGCCCACAAGTCGATATTTGTAAGTGACTAGACCTTCTAAACCTACAGGTCCTCTAGGGGGCATTTTGTTAGTGCTAATGCCCACTTCTGCGCCGAAGCCGTAGCGAAAACCATCGGCAAATCTCGTCGAGCAGTTGTGGTAGACTCCCGCCGCATCGACATCGCTGAGGAATAAATCCGCCGCCGCCTGATTTTCGGTAACGATCGCTTCGGTATGTTTAGATCCGTAGGTGGCGATGTGATCGATCGCCATTTCGAGGTGATCGACAATCTTGATCGATATCACCAAGTCACAATACTCAGTTGCCCAGTCCGAATCACTGGCGGGCTGCACATCGATCAAGGCTTGGGTGCGATCGCATCCTAGTAATTTCACGCCGCGATCGCTGAGGGCAGTCGCCACTAAGGGTAGAAATTTGGCGGCGATCTTATGGTTGACAAGCAACGTCTCGATCGCATTACAGGCGGCAGGATATTGGGTTTTGCTATCCACGGCGATCGCGATCGCTTGGGAGATATCGGCGGCGGCATCGACATAGAGATGACAAATGCCATCGGCATGACCCAATACGGGAATACGAGTATTGGCTTGGATATAGCTCACAAACTGATTAGAACCCCTAGGAATGATCAGATCGATCAGCTTATCCATTTCCAAAATGGCAAGGGTTTCAGCGCGGGTGGTGAGCAACTGCACCACATCAGGAGAAACACCTTCGCCATCAGCGAATTGCGCCAGAGCTTGGCTAATTACCGATGCGATCGCCCCGCAAGAATGCACTGCTTCACTACCGCCTTTGAGAATGACCCCATTGCCCGACTTGATGCCGAGAGCCGCGATCTGTGTCACCGCGTCGGGACGCGCCTCAAAAATCACACCAATTACGCCCAAGGGACAGGAATACCGTTCTAAAACTAAACCCTGATCTAATTCGCGATGGATTTGGCGATCGCCGATGGGATCATCTAGCCGCATCACATCTCGCACCCCCGCGATCATGGCATTGAGCTTATTTTGATCTAGTTTTAACCGCGCAATTAAGGCACTGGGCAAATTTGCCGTTTTCGCCGCCTCGATATCGCGCTGATTCGCCTCCAAAATCTCCGATGCCCCTTGCTCTAGACCTAAGGCGATCGCCTCAAGCGCCGTATTTTTGACAGGGGCAGATAATTTTGCCAGAGCGATCGCTGCTCTGCGAGTATTTTTAATTAAACCGATTAAGTCAGACTTATCTCCAGCATCCTTAGATAAGTTGTTAGCTATGACAGACACTTGACACTCTATTCCTGCATCGAAATTCCCTTAATCTTAGCGTCAGTTTGTTGTCAAAAAACTCTAGCGCTTCAAAGAATTAGTATCTATGACCCGAATCCTGCCTTCATGGATGGCAGTGAGAACGGAGTTAATTTGATATATTTCCTGATCACTCAGTCCTGAATTTTCAAAGAGAGTATTAAAGATTGCTTTACTAAAATACAGATAGCTCTTACGAGTGATGATTCCCGATTGCATAATCCGTAACACCACTTCCTCAAGATTTAAAGATTTTTTGCTAGCAGTATCTTCAGGAAGATTAAAGCCCGATATTTGACTCTCTGATGGTGAAGAACTAGATGAGTTAGAGCCACTGAGGTTAAAAACTGTTCCCGAGGTTATGTCCTCTGGGGGAATACTGGGCAAGTTGGGTAAATTGGGTAAACAGCGATTAATGGCGGCTTTTAGCATGTCAGGGTCAAAGGGCTTAGTGAGGTAATCATCTGCCCCAATCTCCATACAGCGCATGACACTACCCATTTCCTCGATCGCCGAAATCATGATTACAGGAATATGTCTGAGTCGAAAGTCCTGTTTGAGATTTTTGAGAACAGTGTAGCCATCCATTTCAGGCATCATGATATCTAAGAGAACTAGGTCATAACTGCCATTCTCGAGCATTGACATCGCTTCTCGTCCATTTTCTGCCATGGATAACTGGCAATCTCGCCGCCGCAGTCGTCGCGCCAGCATATCGCGATTGATTTCGTTGTCATCAACTATCAGCACTTGGAAGCTTGGATTCCCCATCTTGGCATACCCCTCTTTGAATAATCGGCTCAAAACAATCTTTTCTTGCAGTTCCTAGGTTTCTTCCTTCGCCCAGACCCTAAAGCAATTTCGCCCCTCCCGTTTCGCTTGATACAGAGCTAGGTCTGCCTCTTTAATTAATTGCTGAAACGTTGTCGCTTCAGTACTAGGATTGATGGTCGAGACCCCGACACTGGCGGTAACATACTCAGCGATGCTTGAGGAAGCATGAATAATATGTAGGGCTTCGATATGGCTACGAATTTGCTCTGCACAGTAGCTAGCTCCACCCGCATCGGTGTCAGGAAGGATCACCGCAAACTCCTCGCCACCATATCGGGCGATCGTATCCCTTGGGCGTTTGATTACCTGAGATGCTGCGGTTGCTATTTCGCATAGGCAATCATCTCCCGCTAGATGTCCATAGGTATCGTTGTAGTGTTTAAAGTAGTCAATGTCAAACAAAACTAAAGACAAGTGTCTTTTTTCTCTATTAGCTGCATTCCATTCCTTTTCCATCGTTGTATCAAAATAGCGGCGATTAGATATCCCTGTTAGTCCATCTCGATTGGAAAGAGACTCTAATTCATTTTTTACGATTTCTAACTTGTAATAGGCGATCGCCAATTCTTCATAGGCTGCCTCTAATTTTTGCTTGTTGATAATTTCGCGATCGTAGAGGCTTTTTTTAGTCAAACAGGCAGAAATTCTCGCTTTGAGTAGGACGCGATCGTAAGGCTTAAGTAAATAGTCTTCAGCTCCTTTTTGGATACAAGCAAGCACCATCTCCTTTTCATCTAATGCCGAGATGATAATTACAGGAATAATGCGCCACTGATGATGGGCTTTCATCTGTTCTAGCACTTCTAACCCACTCATCACGGGCATCATCATATCCAGCAGTACTAAATCTATGGGTTGTGACGCAATGATCTCTAATGCTCGTTTGCCACTATCTGCTAGAACGACATTGCCGTAGCCCAGTTTGACTAGGTGCAGATAGAGAATATCGCGATTCATTTGGTCATCGTCAACAATCAGTAAACTGACTTCGCTAGTCTCTGGCATACTTTTCTAGTAGTTTTTCAATTTTGCCGAGGAGTCGTGAAAACTCAATCGGCTTAGTATCGTAGTCATCACAGCCTGCCTCTATTCCTTTTTCGCGATCGCCAACCATGGCATGGGCAGAGCAACCGACAATTGGAATATTCCGAGTGGCAGTAATTTGTCTTAGCTGCTTAGTTGCCTCCCAACCATCCATAATTGGTAAGCTCATATCCATAACTATTAAATCAGGTAATTCTGTCACTGCCATCTCGACTCCCGCCGCCCCATCAGTCGCGACTATTACTTCAAAGCCTTTCCGCAATAGTCGCCTCGATAGCATATCCCGATTTATTTCATTATCTTCAACGAGTAAAATTTTCGGCATACGATCATATTAACTAATTCCTATCTAAGTAGGTCAGCATATTTACCCCCCCAACTCAGTGATTGTAATGCCCGTATTGCGAACAGTATCAGCCTTTAGGTTTTAACTTATCTATACTTGGCTACTATGACCTATGGTCGTCTTAAATTATCTGTAGATTTTGGGATTTGTGTAGGCTTATCCCGTTGGCTTGGGCTTGCACAAATCTTTTGAGATTGTTATGTGGCGATCGCCTTTAGAGTCGGTAATTAGTTGAGGTAACTTTTATCATATATTCCTAGGATGCTTTAAATAAGCCTGCCCTAAATTATTCTCTGTAATAACAAAAGTCAAAATACTTTTAGAAAATATATAGAGATATAGCGAAAAAAATTGACTGCCATAAACCCAAACCCTAGAAGATGAGTGGCGGCGCTTGCTCTGCAAATCGCTATACAGGTGGCTACAGCTATACATAGACCCAATTACAAGCCAAAAGTAAAACCCAGATAGAGATAGCGATTTGTGCCGTCTTTATCTGGGTTTTACTTTTTAAGCAAAACTTAGATTGCTAAGGTTGTTAAACTATTTACCCATACCTAGCTGCTGAGCTTTTTGATAAACCTTGCCCTCAGTGAGTAGTGATGGTGCGATGACGACTTCGACCTGCTGCATCTCACGAATATTGGCAGCGCCAAGGGTTCCCATGCTGGTCTTGAGTGCACCTAGCAAGTTGTGAGTACCATCATCAAGTCCCGCAGGTCCGCGCAAAATCTGTTCAAGGGTTCCTGTGGTTCCCACCCGAATTCTCGTACCTCTAGGCAGTACGGGGCTAGGAGTTGCCATACCCCAGTGAAATCCGCGACCGGGGGCTTCCTTGGCTCTAGCAAAGGGGGATCCAATCATTACGGCATCGGCTCCACAGGCGATCGATTTACAGATGTCGCCGCCCGTAATCAATCCACCGTCAGCGATGATCGGTACATACTTGCCCGTTTCTTTGAAGAAATCTTCACGGGCGGCAGAGCAGTCGGCAACGGAGGTCGCTTGAGGAATGCCAACACCCAATACGCCACGGGACGTACAAGCGGCTCCAGGACCAATACCAACTAGAATACCTGCGGCTCCCGCCTTCAATAACTCAAGGGTGACATCGTAGGTGACACAGTTGCCCATGATCACAGGGATGGGCATATCTTGGCAAAACTTAGCAAGGTCGAGAGATACCAGACCCTCTGCTGCGACGTGGGTGGTAGAGACTACTGTCGATTGCAAGAAGAATAAATCACAGCCCGCTTCGGCGGCGATTAAACCATATTTAAAAGCATTGACGGGGATGCTGCTGGCGCAGGCAATACCACCTTTTTCTTTGATTTCGCGGATACGTTTTTGGATCAGTTCGGGTTTGACAGGTTCGGCGTATAACTCTTGCATCAGAGCCACAAACTCGGTGACTCCTACGGAAGCAATTTTCTCTAAGATTGGTGTGGGGTCATCGTAACGAGTCTGGATACCATCAAGGTTAATTACGCCCAATGCTCCTAAATTGGATAGCTTTACTGCCATATCAACATCGACAACACCATCCATAGCGCTGGCAATGATCGGGATTTCACGGCGAATACCACCGACTTCCCAGAATGTATCGGCGACGTTGGGATCAAGGGTTCTTCCCCCCGGCACTAAGGCGATTTCGTCGATGCCATAAGCTCTGCGTGCAGTTTTGCCGCGCCCAATTTGAATGTCCACTGTTTATTACTCTCTAAAAATTTGTAGTTGCTAGTAGTTGCTAATTTACGCCAATTCTCCTCGTGAGAGATGGCGACCACTTTTTGCCCTAATGTTTTTGGTGCTCTTAGTCTGTCCATGACAAACTAAAACCGCAAAACTGGAATAGGATAGATCGTCAATTTTTGCATTAGATGGTGCTAACACATCATGGGGCTAAAGTTTGATTGCTTTATTTGATTGCTTTGAATGGATGTCTCAGCAATGCTCCCCAAGGACTAACTGTTTGAGATTTCATAGCCCCATTAGAAATCTTAATACTTTCTTAAGATAACGTTGCCTATTGACTAATGATAGCTAATTAGTGCGATGGAAGGTTATTTTTTAAGAGGTGAGCTTTGTTTTTTCCCCGAACTGCAATCTAGACACTGGCTAATAGTATGGCTGAATTTTTTAGTACCTATGACTTTTTGATTGTATCGGCTTTTTTAGGAGCGATACTTGGGATCTCTGTGTATCTGCCATTGATGGCAGGGCGGTTGTCCTTGGCAACTCCTGGCTTTTATGCGTTGGGGGGATATATTGCCGCGATCGCCTCGACCAATCTTTTTCCTAGCGCGACAGGATTTTTGCCAGTGTGGTTAGTGCTGTTAGAAATGTTAGTGGCGGGTTTGCTATCGGGGATATTGGCGGTGATTTTGGGGATTTCGGTACTGCGGTTGCGGGGAATTTATTTGGCGATCGCCACGATCGCCTTTGTCGAGATTTTGCGCGTAGTGGCATTAAATCTAGAAATTACGGGTGGCGCAGTTGGCATTTTTGGAATTCCGCAGCCCTTTGCGTCGCGATTGGAATATTTGTGGATTGTCTTGCCGCTTTTGGGCTTGAGTATGGCGTTTATGTATCGCCTTGAAAAAATTCGGGTGGGGCGAGCTTTGATCGCGATTCGGGAAGATGAGTTGGCGGCGGACTCGATGGGGATTAATCCCACCTATTACAAAGTGTTAGCTTTTACCTTAGCGGCGGTGTTGGCGGGGATGGTGGGAGCTTTGAGCGCCCATGTTTTGAATACTTGGAATGCCCGTCAAGGCACGTTTGATGCCAGTATTATTTTTTTGGCGTTTGTGTTGATTGGTGGCTCTCGCACCTTTTGGGGACCTGTGATTGGGGGAATTATTCTGACGGCTTTGCCTGAGGTGTTGCGATCGGCGGCTAGCGTGAATGGAATACCGCTCTGGTTGGCGCAGTTTCTTAAGGACGGGCGCTTAATTATTTTTGGAATGCTAATTGTGATTGGCACTATTTTTTATCCGCAGGGGCTAATCACGCCAGAGTTTTTGGGCTGGTGTAAGCAAAAAACTCGCAAGTTATTTTCTAAACTTTCTAATGTGTGAGGCTTCGACTCCGCTCAGCCATCGATATACGGAGGCTGAGCGGAGTCGAAGCCCTGAGCGCCTCATCTAGGATTGTTATATGATGCAAAAAAGTAATGCGCGATCGCTGTTCGGTTTAGCACTAATTACCAGTGGAATCGGGATTTGCGCGATCGCCAATTTGCCCAATTCGAGCAAATATTTAAGCAATTATTTACCCTGTTTCGTGAACTGCGAGGCAACGGCAGCTAGTGAATTGCTCAATCAAAATCGGGCGATCGCCAGCTTGCTAGATCTCAAAAAACTGGATAAAAAAGCGATTACGCTCGTAGTCGAAAAGTCTAAATATCGCCTGACGGTTTATTACCAAAACAAACCCGTCAAAGCCTATGCGATCGCTTTGGGTGGGAATCCTCAAGATGACAAATTACAGCAAGGCGATCGGCGGACTCCCGAGGGCATTTTTCGGGTGAGGGAGCTTTATTACCATTCGCAATGGTCAAAATTTATTTGGCTGGACTATCCCAATCAGGACTCATGGCGTAAGTTTCTCGCTGCCAAGTCGCGGGGAGTTGTGGGGGTGGATGCTCAGATCGGCGGTGAGATCGGTATTCATGGCGTAGATAAAGGTCAGGATTGGCTAATTGATCGCCGCATCAACTGGACTCTAGGTTGTGTATCGCTCAAAAATAAAGATGTTGATGAAATTTATCCGCTATTACAGCGCGGTACAGTCGTAAAGATTTTGCATTAATTCCGTATTAACTGAAGAGCGGCGCAAAGCGCCGCCCTTCGCCTCTTGGGTTTTGATTTGTTCTAGTATGGATGTTAAACCTATAAAACAAAGCGTTAACGTGCTTGAACAAGCAAATTTCACCCCCTCTAACTCTCCCTTTCAAGGGGGAGGACTTGAAGAATCCTGCGAGGAAAAATTTCTTCCCCCTTTTCAAGGGGGGACTGAGGGGGGTAAAAATTTGATTGAAGTTACGCCTGATCTTGCTAAACCTGAGCGAATTGATCGCTTTCTAGCTGAGTATTGCCATAACCTATCGCGATCGCGGATTCAAGCCTTAATCGATCAGGGTTATGTGACGGTAAATGATCTTGTTTGTAATAACAAAAAGGACTTAATCAAAACAGGCGATCGCATCCAGTTATCGATCCCCGATGCTGAACCTCTGGATCTCATTGCCCAAGATATTCCCCTCGATATTCTCTACGAAGATGAGCATCTGATCGTGATCAATAAACCTGCGGGACTGGTGGTACATCCTGCGGCGGGACATAGTGATGGAACCTTGGTTAATGCCTTGCTTGCCCATTGCACGGAGCTATCGGGGATCAATGGTACGCAGCGTCCGGGGATCGTGCATCGTCTCGATAAGGATACAAGTGGGGTGATGGTGGTGGCGAAAAGCGATCGCGCCCATCAGGATTTGCAAGCACAGATACAGGCGAAGACCGCAAGGCGCGAATATCTGGGCATTGTGCGCGGTGTGCCGAAACAGGAATCGGGTCTGGTCGATGCAGCAATAGATCGCCATAGAAGCGATCGCAAAAAAATGGCAGTGGTGGCGGATGGTCGCCGAGCAGTTACCCATTGGCAAATCCAAGAACGTTTGGGCAATTACACACTGGTGAAATTTGATCTGGAAACAGGACGCACCCACCAAATTCGTGTCCATGCGGCGCATATGGGCTGGGCGATCGCGGGTGATCCCGTCTATGGACATCCTAATAAAGAAACTTCGCAATACTTATCTGGGCAAGCGCTCCACGCATGGCGGCTGACCTTTACCCATCCGATCTCAGGGGAGATTATTGTCAATACTGCCCCTTTGCCCACTAATTTTGAGAAGTTTCTTACCGCGTTACGCCGCAAAGCTTGAGCGTATTAACCCAAAAAAGCGACGCTTTGCGTCGCTTTTTTTGAAGAGGAGCGCGAAGCGCCCTAATTTTCGATAGACATGGCTAATTGATAAATCTGGCGGCGTGGCAACTCCGCTAGCTCAGCAAGTTGGCGACTTGCCTCCGATCTCGAAAGTCCTTGATCAACCAAATTCTTGAGTTCTTGCAGAATCATTTCCTCTGTCCAGACAGGCTGAGCGCTAGGAGTCGCACCTTCTAAAACTAGAGTAAATTCGCCCTTGGGAGCATGACTTGTAAAATAGGCGATCGCCTCTGTTAGAGAGCCACGCCAAAATTCTTCATGCAATTTCGTTAATTCTCTGGCGATCGCAATCTGACGATCTTCGCCCAGAACTTCTGCCAACTCCGCAAGAGTTTTTAACAAACGATGGGGCGCTTCGTAAAGGATCATTGTCCGCACTTCCGTTCGCAAAATTTCGAGGCGATCGCGACGCTCCTTTTTGTCAGTGGGTAGAAATCCATCAAAGCCAAAATGATCGGTGGCGAAACCTGAAGCAGTGAGGGCGGCAATGCCTGCGGTGACAACGGGAATAGGAATAATCTTGATCCCTGCGGCGATACAGCCCTGTACTAGCTCCACCCCCGGATCAGAAATAGCGGGCATTCCTGCATCGGTAACTAGGGCGATCGCCACGCCCTGCTGCAATTTTTCCACCAATTCAGGGACGCGGCGATGGGCATTATGTTCGTGATAGCTGATCTGTGGTGTCTCAATCCCAAAATGATGCAACAGTTTGCCCGTATGTCTGGTATCCTCCGCCGCGATTAGATCTACCTGTTTTAAAGTGGCGATCGCCCGAAAGGTCATATCTTCTAAATTCCCGATCGGCGTTCCCACCAAGTATAAAATCCCAGAATTACTCATCAACTAGCGCCACTGCTTATTTTCCATTTCCCGCATCTGCCGCTCAAGGCGATCGATCCGACCACGCAACTCATCCATCTCGTTTTGTCGTGGCACTCCTAAATCCTGCATCACATTGCGGATTTGGCGCTGAATTAAATTTTCTAAATTGCCCTGTTCCGACTTCAAGCGGCTGGCAATGTCATTTAGGATTTCCGAAGCCTGATCGGGATCGATTTTGCCATCCTTGACCCAATCTTCGCTAGCTTCCTTAATTTTTTCCAAGACGATCGAAGTCGTGCCAACGCCAAGCATTAACAACTGCTTCAGCAAATTATTGCTATCCATAACTTTACGCGATCCTCAAAGCCGATCTATGCCTTCATCATACTAAACAAGCGCAGGGCAATTTCGACGCGATCGCTAGACCTTACCAAGAAACCATCGCAACGGTTGTATACTTGAAGCGGCTTCATGCCCTAATATTGCCGAATAGTGCAAAAAACTCTAAAGCTTTCAGGTAAGTTTATTTATGATCCGTGCTGTAATCGAGACCGACAAAGGAACTATGCGTGCTGAGTTGGATGACCAACACGCTCCTCTGACCGTTAAAAACTTCGTTGACCTCGCTAAGCATGGTTTTTACGATGGTTTGACCTTTCACCGCGTTGAGCCTGGGTTTGTGATCCAAGGTGGCGATCCCGATGGCAATGGTACAGGTGGCTCTGGTACTCGTGTAAATCTAGAAATCTGGGCTGAGGGAGATAGCGAAGCGACCATCGGCAAAATCTTGACTGGCGGCAAAAAACCCGTGATCAAGCACAACAAAGCGGGAGTTTTCTCGATGGCGCGTACCCCAGACCCTAACAGCGCCACGAGCCAGTTTTTTGTCACCCTTGGCGATGCGTCGTTCCTTGATGGACAGTATGCCGCCTTTGGTTACACGGCTGACACTGAAGTTGCCCAAGCTATTCGCCGTGGCGACAAGATTATCTCGATCAAGATCGAAGATTAACTTTATAGACAATTCAAATAAGAAAAATAGGGCTTCGACGCTTCGACAAGCTCAGTGCATCGCTTCGCTCAGCCAGCAATATACGCTGGCTGAGCGAAGTCGAAGCCTCTTAAATTTATTTGAAATTACTATAACCCGAACAAAAAAGCCGCGCAAAGCGCGGCTTTTTTGTTCGGTCTTTATCAAAAGAAAGGCTGCACAGCAGCCTTTCTTTTGATGATTTAACCGCGCCGACTGCGGGTGGTTGGACGTGAGGACAAATCAAACTCTAACGCTGCTGCCATACCCCAAAGGATAAAGGCTAAAATCCAGAAAAATTCCGTCGGCTCACCACTTTGATAGGGCTTGCCCAGACAGGTATCGCTGATATTGTTACTGTAGTTAAACCAGAGATCGCTTACAAACATAGAGATGCCTGCACTGCCAAGTAAGCGCCAAGACTGCGCCGCCTTACCACCCCAAAAAGCCAGTAACAGAATTGCCGCTACAATCAAAAGCCAGATATCTCCGAGAGCATAGATAATACTCAAAATCTTGGCTAGGTCTAGCTCTGCTGATTGCGATACGCCAAAGGTGACAAAGGCAGCAACAATCAGACCGACTACACCTACTACACCCACGATCGCCCATTGCTTAGGAAATAGATTGAGGCGACGACCGATTACTGACATCGCCATCCCCCATGAAAGGAAAACATAAGTGGCGGTAAAGAAAATATCGGCGATCGAGGGAAACGGAGCGACTAGATCCTGCGCTCCCTTAACACCACCCGAAATCAGCCCACTTTGGTACTGAAAATCGAGGTATCCAAAAATCAGGTTGCCGATTCCCCAAGAAAGAATCCCGATACCAAGACCTAGCCACACATTGCGACCACTCAAAATTTTGGGACTGCGCCAGTTTCGTAAACAGAGTAAACCTGAAATAGCGATCGCCACGGTTTGGAAAATATAAGTCCCGACTCGATACCAATTTGGACGCACGATGAAACCTGTGATTGCCTTTTCACATTCTTCGGGCTTAATCGTGTGGGGACCGTCGGTAGGCGCACTTAGAAACAGATAAAACATCAAGGCTATGGTTGCCCATGCGATCGCTGCCCAAATGATATATTGCGTGGAAATCCCCGATGGGGAAGGAGATTTAGCTCTACTCATGAATATTGAACCTTGGCTACAACCATAAAAATGCAGTATTGAAGCAGTGATTAAAAGCAGTGATTAAAGGTGGAAATGTCTAGATATCTAGATATTTATTCCCAAGTACTGACCTATGGCTAGGGTTATTGCCAAAGTTTACCCTTAGGGGTTTTCTTCAGCCAAGCACTTACAGACATTGATTCGGGTAGCTCATTGAGAGCATCGATCGCGCTATCGACAAAGCTCGTATTTCCGAAGTATGAAGAGGCGAGCCGATGCACTTCCCCTAGTAGAAGCTGCAACTTGCCTTCGTCCCAATTGGGGATCTGCACACTATTGAGAGGGTTAATCGATAAAACCGCCTCCAGCGCATTGATGGTTTCGCTTTGAGCAAATTTACCCTGCTGCATAAACCTCAGTAGATCTTGCTTAAATGAACCTGCCTGTCGCGCACCCAGCAGATCTTCAACATCGAGATAGACGGTCTGCAATATGAGCAGACAGCCCTGAACAAGATGTGTCCCCGCAGAGGAATTTTCGGCAGGGACAGCTTGAATATGGTCGAGTTTAACTCTGCCCCACACGCTAAAGCGCTGAGGCTCCTCCAGTAATACACAAGCTTTACCTTTGTTATCAGTTAAGTCACGCCAAAGCGCTAAAGCTTCATCTCGATTATCGCCAAACATGTTGAGCAACCGAAATGTTTGCCCCTGATACTGCAAAATCGGTATTTGTTGGTCTTTATTTTGTGGGTTTTGAACGTTGACGATTTCAACGTCTTGGCGCTTCAGGATGAACATGTCTCTATTGCTGGCTTGACTGATGTTACCAGTAGCAACAAATCGCGGCTACCTAATGCCAAGGTTAATAATAATCCTACAAGTTACGTTTGCACCTTGAAATTTAGATTATTTCAGAATTAATGATGAAGTGATCATAATTACACTGAAATTATGTTGAAGCTTAGAATCGGCTAATTAGAAATCTGGGCACAGGTATCAAAATTAATAGGGCGATCGCAATGAGAATGAAGCCAACTAGATCACGGGTCTTGTCAAGTTCAAGTCCCTCATTGCGAATCAGTGGGCGTGGTGTGGGCAGTAGAAAAAGCAACAAACTGTAAAGCCGTAGCCAAGGTTGGGCAAATAGAGCGATCGCCAAGATAATTAGTCTGGTCAAACGAGCAATTTTTTGGATCTGGTGGTGATTGCCCATGGCGATCGCTAGATATTCGCCATCTAGTCTGTTGAGGGGCAGCAACTGGAGGGCGCTCATGGACATCGCTACGAAACCTGCCAACGCTAAAGGAGAGAGGACAGTGACAGCAGGCTCTCCAAAAAAGTTAGAAGCAGTGAAGACTCTGATCAGGCTATGCCAAAGGGCGGCAAAGATAGAATTGTTAATACTTAAGCTACTCAATGCTGGGATGAAGGCAACGTTAGCAGGCTCAATGGTCACATTGGTTATGGGGCTGACCCAATGACCAATCAATATCAGGGCGATCGAGATACCTAGGGATACGAAACTAGGAACTGTCGTGAGATCAAATAAAATACGACGTTGGTTGTGGTGATTTATGCCTGACTGGGATATTTGGGCTAAGTCAGGGGATAGCTCGCCCAGATAGCCAAAGCCCCCTAGACAGGGGAGGACTGAGGCAAAACAAAGTTTGTAGGGAAGACGGATATGGTGATGTCTGGCGATCGCATATCTAGCGATCGCCCTTGACAACATCACGACCGTGATGCCGAAGATGTAGGGGAGACCGTCTTGAAGTTGGCTGAGGCTAAATTGATCAATACGTTGGTTTGCTCCCACCATTAGTAATGTCAAACTGGTTAACGCCACACTGAGTATGTTGATTAGTGTGTCAATCCGTTGCTTAGCTTGCCGAGGACGGGAGGGATTTGGCGGTATTGGCGGCGTAGGGTTAGGAATGAGGTAAAAACTGTAGCGCAGGGCTTGATCAAGATCGGGATCGTCGGTGAGCGAAATGTCTTGATCGCCAAAGTCTGTACCGATATTCTCAAGGGGCTTGGCTTGGAGTTGACAAAGGAAGCGATCGCCAAAGGTATTCTGAATATTTTGACTAATGGTGTCGTAAACGTATTTGTAGTTGCGCGAGCGTAAATGACCGCGACAGTAAATAAGTTGTTGATTAGAGCCATTCTCGGCGTAGCGATGGTATTCGATCGCCCTTAATTGATACAGTCCTGACAAAAAACATTCCTTGAGTTGTTTTTCCTGTTGTGACGATAGGATCGGCTCAGGGTCAGCAAAATCCTGATTAGAAGTGAGGTTAGGGTTTTGGGCGATCCATACGCACAACAAAAAGGCGATCGTAATAACTGTGATTGGTAATGGTATTTGTTGTGAGATGACCCATGCTAAGCCAAGGGTAGGCAAAATTACGGCGATAACCCAGAGGATAATCGGTTGACTGGGGCGAACTGGGGGCGATGCCTGTGGATGATGGCTCAGTTTGGGCAGCGATCGCTGGTGATAAATTGTCACCCAACCCACCACCACAGACACAATAGCTTCGGCAAATCCCATAATTTAGTTCTAATCGATCAACGTATGGATGCTACTGATCAACTATAGCTACTTATCGGAAAATAGGGCTTCAACTTCGCCCAGCTAAAATTTTGCTAATTTTTTCTGCGATCGCCACAAATCCTCAAATCAGTTTCATAATGGGGATGACCAAGCAATCGGGCAGAGCTCAATTGCTTGGTCATCGTGTTGAGCGCCAGTTTTTGGTTTTAGAGTTTGCAACGCAATGAATATGAGCAAAGGTTTTGAGTCCATTAGCGATCGCTTGCCTCCCCAGAATATCGAGGCAGAGGAGGCGGTATTGGGGGGGATCTTAATTGATCCAGAGGCAGTCTCGCGGGTACTTGACACCCTTAACCCTGAGATGTTTTATGTGGCTGCCCATCAAGAGATCTTTCGGGCTTGCTTGATGCTGCACAACCAATCTAATCCCACGGACATGATGAGCCTGACCACATGGCTCAGCGATCGCGATCTCCTCGAAAAAATTGGCGGTCAGTCGAAAATTGCTCAACTCTGCGATCGCACCGTTAGCGCCGTTAATATCGATTTCTATGCCCAATTGGTTGCCGATAAATATGCCCGTCGCAAACTAGCGGAGGCAGCCCGCACCGTTGTCGATATCAGCTATAACAACGAACTTGAACTGCCCCAACTGCTCGATCAGTCTGAACAAAAGATTTTTGCTGTCACTCAGTCCCGCGCTCAACAGGGGCTAGTCCCTGCGGGTGACATTCTCACCAAGACCTTTTATGAGTTAGAAAATAAATTTAACTCCCTTGGCACAGGCAATACTACGGCGACGGGCTTAATTACAGGGTTTTATGATTTCGACGCGATGACCAATGGCTTGCAGCGATCGGACTTGATCATCCTCGCAGGGAGACCGTCAATGGGGAAGACTGCCTTCGGGCTAGAGCTAGCTCGCAAGATGGCAGACATTCATCGTTTGCCCGTAGCGATTTTTAGTTTGGAAATGTCTAAGGAGCAGCTCGTTTATCGTCTGCTAGCCAGTCAGTCGAAGGTGCGCTCTAGTGATATGGGCATTGATAGCAATCGCTTGCGGACGGGACAGATCAGCGAAAATGAATGGGGAACCGTAGCGATGGCGATCAGTGGTCTTTCAGAATTACCACTCTTTATCGATGATACGCCCAACCCGCCGATTACAGAATTACGTTCTAAAGCCCGACGCTTACAATCAGAAAAAGGCGGAACTCTGGGACTAATTTTAATTGATTATTTGCAGCTAATGGAAGGTTCGGGTTCCGATAACCGTGTGCAGGAGATTTCTCGAATTACAAGAGCGCTCAAAGGTTTAGCCCGTGAGTTGAATGTACCTGTGATTGCCCTATCCCAACTAAGTCGCGGCGTAGAGGCAAGAACTAACAAGCGTCCGATGCTCTCAGACTTGAGAGAATCGGGAAGTATTGAGCAAGACGCGGATTTGGTAATTAATCTTTATCGTGATGAATATTACAATCCAGAAACGCCCGATCGCGGAGTTGCGGAAATTATTATTGCTAAACATCGTAATGGTCCTGTCGGTACGGTCAAGCTGCTCTTTGAGCCTCGCCTAACCAAGTTTGAGAATATGGCTTCGAGCCGCAGTTAAATGTTATGCAAACTCCTAATTCACAGTCTGAATACCAGTCTGAACAGCCGATTACCCTTGTAGTTTCAGAAGTAGTGGAACCTGATCTGATTAAGGACTATGAAGAATGGACTAAGGGCTTTAACTTTGCTGCTCAACAGTTTGCGGGATTTGTTGGGGTTGAAGTGATTCGTCCGCGTGATCATCAATATCCTGAATATGTGGTGATCATCAAGTTCGATAACTACATCCATTACAAAGCTTGGATAGACTCAGAAATCTATGCACAATGGATGCAGAAATCAGTCCAGTTTATTGCTAAGCGATCGCTACAATATCAACGCAGTGGCTTAGAGCTATGGTTTTCGCTGCCTAGAGGATCTATTTCCACGCCTCAGCCAGCCTATTACAAGCAGGTCGTCATCGGGGTGATCGCCGTTTACCCTCTGATTTTGCTGTCTAATTGGATGCTTGCGCCATTTTTGCAAGGAGTTCCCACCTTCTTGAGTATTTTTATCTCTGTAATTATTGTGTCAGCATTGCTAACCTATCCCGTCATGCCTTACCTCACCCATATTTTAGAATTTTGGCTGTATCCTCGCCCAGCTAAAACTACTCGCAAGAAGCGATCGCGGAGGTCATAATGAATAATCAAATTAGTAATTTCCAAAATAACCTATGGATAGAAGGTGGTAGCCTCAGTGGTAAAACTGAGCGCATGGTGCAGCAGTTTAGCTCTTGGTGTGAGCTAGACTTTGCTCAGCAAAATAATCCACAGGCAGCTTCGCAACAGGTGCTAGCGATCGCCGTAGATTCTCAACAACGGCGCAAACTGAGCGATCGCTTGATGGTGGCGACACAGGGTAAATATCCTGTCACTGCCGTGACTCCCCTCAGCTTTTTTCATAGTGAAGTAGAGTTGTTTTGGACTTTATTGGTGAAGAAGTTACAGATTAAGGCGCAATTTCCATTGCTATTAAGGATTGAAAATGAGCAAGAACTCGCATTGCAAGTTTGGGAAGATCGTCTTGGTCGTAATCTACAAATGGAAGGAATTGGACGCGATCGCCTCGTTCGTCGTCTCCTCGACCTGTTATTGCTAGCCGCCTACGCAGGGCAAGACATAGCAGTGATTCCTGAGATTTTGAATCAGGGTATTGAGACGTTAGCACGTGATCCAGATATTTCTGAAGAGGCGATCGCATTACCCTCAGAGCTATGGCAAGAAATTGGAGATGCCCTAACAGAATGGCGCAATTATTGCTGGGAGAGGGGACTACTCACTTACGGGATTGTAACTGACTTGTTTGTGCATCATCTCTTGCCAGACCCACGCTATCAGAGGCAATTAATCGAGCGATTTAAGTATGTGATCGTTGATCGCACCGATGAAATGCCTGCGATCGCCTGTGATCTTAGTCAATTTTTGCTCAATAACGGTGCAAAGGGAATCTTTACTTTTAACCCTGATGGCTCGGCGCGGTTGGGACTGGGAGCTGATCCTCTCTATTGGTTAGAGATCAAATCCCAATGTGAAGTAATTGAGCTTCACCATAGTCAGGAAAACCTTGGAGAGAATCTAGCCACTCCCATTCTCGATATTGTAAATAACCCTGATCGGCAGTATCTAGAAACTTATTCAGAAAATTATGAACAGATTTATTCCATTGAGTCGGTCTCAAGGGCAAGGCTATTTCGCAATGTTGCTCAGAAAATTACCGAAGCGATCGCCACAGGGGAAATCAAAGCAGGAGAAATCGCGATCATCGCTCCCGGATTAGATAATATTGCCAACTATGCGATCGCCGAAATTCTCCGCAGCAAACATATCAAAGTACATCCCCTCAATGACCAACGTCCGCTTTCCCATTCTGCCCAAGTGCGATCGCTCCTGACTCTGCTTGCCCTTGTCTATCCCCACCTTGGACAACTGGTGAGCCGTGATCACATCGCCGAAATGTTGGTGGTACTTACCGAAGCGATCGATCCTGTACGGGCAGGAATGCTAGCTGACTATTGCTTTGCACCTCATCTAGATCATCCCAAGCTTCTTCCATCGGACACTTACAATCAATGGAATCGCCTTGGTTATACTGCTACTAAAGATTACGAACAGTTGCGGCAATGGATTGATGAACAGAATCCCAAATTCACTCCCTTAATATTTATTGATCGCGCCATCCAAAGATTTCTGAAGCCCCTTCGCCTTAGCTATGAGCTAACGACAACCCTCCAAGCCCTGCTGGAAACTGCTCAATATCACTGGCAATTAGAATTACGTCTTGATCGTCCAAACGATCAAATTCTCGAACACTTTATTCAGTTAATTCGGAAAGGGACTGTCACCGCAAATCCCTATACTTCTGATTTACCTGAGGATGGAGTTCTCCTAACTACAATTTTTCAATATCGGATGGCAAGACTTTCCCATCGTTGGCAATTTTGGCTAGATACTAACTCTGATCTGTGGTTGCAAGGTGGTGCAGCCTCCTTATTTGGAGCATCACTATTTTTAAAAGAATGGAATGGTGAAAAATGGACAGCAAGTCATCAAAATGAAGCCGATCGCCAAAGGTTAAATAGATTGCTGCGGGATTTGCTCGATCGCACAGGCGATCGCCTATATCTCTGCCATAGCGAACTTAGCACCCAAGGACAAATTCAAAATGGAATTTTAGTTCCACTTATCGAAATTAGCACTGCTATTAGTTAGAAGATTGGTGGCGGCACTTTGCGCCGCTACTCATCTTCTAGTTTTATGTCCTCAGCAAACCTTGCTTTGCTGTAGAACTGCGATAACTGCGATAAAATTGAATTACAGGCTAAATAAAGAAAGCTCAATCATAAACACATTAGGAGATTAATCGTTCTGGATAACTTTACTTTTAAATTGGAATGTCAGTGCTGTCATACTGACGCTAGGGTTGGGCAGTTTCACACACCTCATGGCGTGGTGCATACACCAAGATTTATGCCCGTTGGAACTTTGGCAAATGTGAAGACCGTCACCCCTGCCCAACTCAAGGACTGTCAAGCAGAAATGGTCTTGTCCAACACCTATCATCTGCACCTGCAACCAGGGGAAGACATTGTTGCGGAGGCGGGGGGACTGCATAAATTTATGAATTGGGATGGTCCCATGTTGACTGATTCAGGGGGATTTCAAGTCTTTAGCCTCAGTGAAATCCGTTCTATTAGTGAAGAAGGTGTGCAGTTTCGATCGCCCCGTGACGGCAACATGATCAACCTCACCCCCGAAAAGTCAATCCAAATCCAAAATCAACTGGGCGCAGACGTGATCATGGCATTTGATGAGTGCGCCCCCTATCCCGCCACCTATGAAGCGATTAAACTTGCAGGTGAGCGCACCACGCGCTGGCTAGAGCGCTGTATCAACGCCCATGCTCGCCCCCATGATCAAGCTCTATTTGGGATCATTCAAGGTGGTGTCTATCTGGATTTGCGCCAAAAATCCGCTAGGGAGTTAATTGCCTTTGACCTTCCCGGTTATGCGATCGGTGGGGTCAGCGTCGGTGAACCCCCAGAATTAATCGAAAAAATCGTCAAAGCTACAACGCCCCTTCTGCCCGACAACAAACCTCGCTACTTAATGGGCGTTGGTACTTACAAAGAGATGGCGCAAGCCGTCGCCGCAGGCATTGATTTATTTGACTGTGTTATTCCAACTCGTTTCGCACGCCATAGTGTTGCCCTCGTTAGAGGTGAACGCTGGAACCTCAAAAATCAAAAGTTTAAGCGAGACTTCACTCCCATCGATGATCAATGTCCCTGTTATGCCTGTCAAAATTTCTCACGCGCTTACCTCAGTCATCTAGTGCGATCGCAAGAGATCCTCGGATACACTTTGCTATCGATTCATAACATTACCGAACTAATTAGCTTCACCCAACAAATGCGCCAAGCAATTCTTAATAATCAGTTTGTCGAACAATTTGGGCATTATCTTACTTAAGTTCTCATTAACTTCTCACAAATCAGTTAATTTCTATCACTAGTATCAGAAATCTCCAATGGCTCGTTTACTGCTCTATCTCTTTTTATGGATTGGTTCGATGGGACTAGCGATCTTCACTGGTCAAAATATAGCTCTAGTTACGATCAAACTTGGCTCCCTAGAATCAATTAAGTTGCCCCTAGGATTGGTACTCACTTTTTGTGCTGGCTTAGGGGCGATCGCTGTCACTCTTCTTCAGACCTCGATAAGATTCTCCTTACCCATTCCTCCCAAATCTATCGCTTTTAAAAACAATTCATTTACTTCGCAAAAATCAACTAAAGCGGCAACCACAAGCCCAGTAAATGAAAAAAAACAGAAGCAACCGAATATTAGTCAAAAATCTGGAAATGACTTTGATGATGATTGGGACGATAATTGGGATTAGAATGTATCCTTCAATACATTTGACCCATAGTGTTTTTGTTAGTTTTCAATCCAGAGGATGAAGACATTACTTGATAAACATGGGAACTGCGATCACTGCGATCGCCAAATGTTCAATCATTTCAATGTCGGGAATTAACGAATCAATAAAATGGTGTGTAGGTATGAAGAAAAAGCTTAGTAATATCTCAGTTTTACTGGGACTCGGAATGATTGCTTCGGCAACAGGCGTTAGTGCAGAGACACTAAACCAACCAGTATCATCGCCAGCATCTCTAGCCCCTGTAGAGACAAAGCTAGAAGCTGCTACTACTGAGTCCCAAACAATTCGATCCATTAATAGAGAACTTCTACGTTCCAACTCGATCGCTCAAAACGTCACCTCTGTATCACAATTGAGTGACGTAAAGCCTACTGACTGGGCATTCACCGCATTGCAATCCCTCGTTGAGCGCTACGGTTGTATCGCTGGCTACCCTGACAGCACCTTCCGTGGTAACCAAGCCACCAGCCGTTATGAATTCGCTGCTGGTCTTAATGCTTGCTTGGACAAGATCAACGAAATCATCTCCGCAGGACTTGCTGACAAGGTTAGCAAAGAAGATCTCGAAACCCTTCAAAGACTCCAAGAAGAGTTTGCTGCTGAGTTGACCGCCCTTCGCGGTCGCGTCGATGCTCTAGAAGCCAAGACTGCTAAACTCGAAGCACAACAATTCTCCACTACGACCAAGCTCTCTGGTCTCGCCTTCTTCAACGTCACAGGCGCAACTGGCGCAGATGTACTCAGAGAAAATGTCAATGATGTTACTGGAGTCAGAACTACAGCTCTTGCTCCTAAGCCAAACATTACTATGAGTGGTTTGGTTTGGTTGACTCTCAATACTTCGTTCACTGGCAAGGACTCCTTAGTAACACAGCTCGCAGTTGGAAATGGCTCTTCGCCTTACAACAGCTATGTTTCTTCTGGTTTCTTCAACACCACGGGTACTCCTTTCACCGATCAAACTGCTGGAGCCAATGCAAGCCAGTTTGTATTGCGTGAATTGTCCTATCAGTTCCCAGTATTTGAATCTGCCAGCTTGGTTGTTGGTCCTCGTGTCAACTTCTATAAGTACTTCGACGGTAACCGTTTCATTTATCCTTGGAACACAACCTTCAACTCGATTAACAGCACCTTGCTCAGTAATGCCAAGCGCGGCGCTGGTGCAGTCTTCATGACTCCCTTGGGCGATCTGTTTGATTTCAAGATTGGTTACTTGGCTGAAAGTAACGAGTTTGGCAGCACTGGTGGTTCGGCGGCTAATCCGACCCAAGGTCTATTTGGTGGCAACAATGCGCTAACTGCTGAACTAGGCTTCAAACCAAGCGATGCCTTTAAGCTGCGCTTGCTCTATAGCCATACCAATTTGGCAAGAAATGCCAATGGCACAGTTGGTGGTGCTGGTTTCACACCTTCTCTTCCTGGTACAGCAGGGTTTGCTGGCGGTTTGAATAATGGACAGTCGGATGTATTCGTTGCCAACTTTGATTGGTTGATTGCTAAAGGATTTGGTCTGTTTGGTCGCTATGGCTATGGTACTACCAACCTCAATAAGACCGTGGGCGGTTCTACCAACGTGAACATGCACACCTTCCAAATTGGTGCTGCTTTCCCTGATCTATTCAAAGAAGGCGCTCAGGCAATGGTTTCCTTTGGAATGCCATTCAAATTTGGTGATACTGACAACGTGTTGCTCTCTGGTAGAGGAAATGATGGAACCCAGTATGATCTAGAGTTCTCCTACATCTACCCTGTCACCAAGAATATCTCTTTGGTTCCTTCGGCTTACTTTATCTTCAGCCCAAACAACTTCAGTACTAATCCCACTGTTTTTGTAGGTAACCTCCAAGCTGTATTCAGTTTCTAATCAGAACCTGAAGGCAGGTTCTCAAACTAAAAGGGTATGCTCAGCATACCCTTTTAGTTTGAGAAGTTCATTTACTGAACACTTTCTCGTAGTTAGCAATACACTTATCAACAGTGATATTTGTTAGTTTTTAGATCATTGTAGATTTAGCAAATCGTCTTTCCCAATTCGCAATACATTCAACTGAAGGTGTGAAGGCATGAGTCCGATTTATATTCCCCGTCGCAAGTTTATCCGAGGCGCGATCGCTACAGCCGCTTTTGGAGCTACTTCTCAACTTTGGGCAGGTTGCTCTGAGCAATCTCCCACCGCTACGACTACGGGTGCGGGTACAGGTTCACCCGCCGAGGCTGTTCTGAATATTGGCTTTATTTATGTGGGACCCAAGGATGACTTTGGTTATAGCCAGTCTCACTTTGAGGGCGAAACAGCGATCGCGAAGCTACCCAATGTCAAAACTATAAGTGAAGCGAGTGTCGCTGAGACCGCTACAGTGCAAGAAACCATGCTGAGCATGATTAATCAGAATGGCGCTTCGGTTCTCTTCCCTACTTCCTTTGGCTATTTTGATCCACATATTTTGAAGGTTGCGGCGGACAATCCTAAGGTACAGTTCTTCCACTGTGGTGGTCTTTATGATGCTGCCAAGCATCCTAAGAATGTCGGTAGCTACTATGGATATATTGACGAAGCTCAATATGTGGCGGGTATTGTGGCAGGTCTGACTAGCAAGTCAGGTAAGCTAGGATTTGTGGCAGCGAAGCCAATCCCTCAGGTGATTCGCAATATTAACAGTTACACGTTGGGCGCTCGCAGTGTTAATCCTAAGGTGACTGTGCAAGTTATCTTTACAGGCGACTGGTCTATCCCCGTCAAAGAAGCGGAAGCTGCAAATAGCATGATTGATCAGGGTGTGGATGTATTAACTTGTCACGTTGATAGTCCTAAAGTGGTTATGGAAACCGCCGAGAAGAGAAAGGTGTTCTGCACTGGTTATCACACCGATCAGTCGGCTTTGGCTCCTAATGGCTACCTAACTGGGGCTGAGTGGAATTGGAGCAATGTTTACACTAAGTATGTGGAAGACTTTAAAGCTGGCAAGAGTGTTAGCGACGGTGGCATTCCTCACTTGCTACGCGGCGGTTTGAAGGAAGGTTTCTGCAAAGTTTCCAAGTTTGGGAGTGCAGTCAGTACCGAAACCAAGAAGGAAGCGGATAAAGCAGTTGCTAAATTCATGGATGGCTCAATGATCATTTATGCGGGTGAGATCAAGGACAATACTGGCAAGGTGGTAATTGCGAAGGAAAAGCAATTGAAGCAGCAGGATATTGAACTTGAGAAGATGAACTGGCTAGTCGAAGGCGTAATCGGCAGTATTTAGAAGTATTGATGCAGTATCAATGGTGATCAACAAAGGTAAAGGCAAGTCTAACTCTGTCTTTACTTTTGTTATAGCAATCCTAAATAGTTTGTGGAAGCTCACTCTGAAGGGATGAGTTGCCACAAATCCTAAAATCTACAAATGATTTAGGGCAGCTATATTAATAGTAATTGGGTTTATAAACTATGAATTTACGCGATCGCTGGCGTTCGACTTCAGAGAATATTTTGCTTCCCCTTGGAGCGCTAGTCGCTTCTTTGATTGTATTTGGACTTTTCTGTGCAATTCAAGGTAAAAATCCGATCGCTGTTTACGGCACGATCTATCAGTCTGCTTTTGGCAACAGTTTTTCTTGGCAGGGTACTTTAATTCGATCCGCACCTTTGATGCTGACCTCTCTATGTACTGCTTTGCCAGCAATGCTAGGACTGACGGTTATTGGTAATGAAGGAGCTTTGATTGTTGGTGGATTGGGTGCGATCGCTGTTGGTTTGTCGATCGCCTCACTACCTTCTTTGGTGGTGCAGATTGGCATGGCGATCGGTGGCATTGTCGCAGGTGGTCTTTGGGTGATGTTTGTGGGAGCGATCAAGTACTATCGCGGGGTCAATGAGACGATTAGCAGTCTATTGATGAATTACATTGCGATCGCCTTACTTAATACCCTTGTCGAAGGACCGATGCGCGATCCTTCGAGTCTCAACAAACCTTCCACCTTCCCCCTTGAAGCCGTGAATATGCTGCAAAGCATCCCCAACACGCGCGTCCATTATGGTCTGATCTATGGGTTGGTCGCCTGTGCGATCGCCTATTTTCTGATCCATCGCACCACCTTTGGTTTTGCTGTTCGCACGGTGGGCGGTAATATTCGCGCCGCCAAAATTGCAGGGATTCCCGTTGGTAAGCTGACTATGATTGTCACCTTTCTGGGTGGTTCCTGTGCGGGTCTGGCAGGGATGGTTGAGATTGCCGCAGTTCACGGCAGTGCCAACGCATCATTAAACTCTGATTATGGCTATAGCGGTATTTTAGTTGCCTTTATTGCGCGTCAAAATCCTTTGGTTGCTGTATTAGTCGCCGTACTGATGGGCGGGATTCTTGCCAGTGGTAGCGCTCTGCAAAGGACATTTTTACTACCCGATGCAACGGTTTTACTGTTTCAAGGCATTGTCTTCCTAGCAATTTTGTTTAGCGAGTCTCTCTATGGTCGTTTGGACTTTTTTAAAGATCGAGAGCCTGAAGTCAAAATTGAAGGTTCGGCAACCGTTAGTTAAAAGTCAAAAGCTGAAAGCTGAAATCCAATTAACCCATACAAAACAACTATGCCAGATGAATCACTAGGTTGGATGAGTGTACCCCTTGCGATCGTTGCAGGAACATTGCGGGGAAGCGCACCTTTTCTATTTGTAAGCTTAGGAGAATGCCTGACGGAGAAAGCGGGCAAAATCAACCTCGGCTTAGAAGGAACTCTACTTACAGGGGCAATGACCGCCTACGCAGTTTCCTACCTGACCAAATCCCCTTGGTTGGGAGTCTTGGCGGCGGGAATGGCAGGCGTGGGTCTGGGACTGATTCATGCTTGGCTATCCCAAAGACCAAGGGTAAGTGACGTGGCAGTGGGCATCGCTATGATTATCTTCGGTAGTGGGATCGCCTTCTTCTTCGGCAAGGCTTTTATTCAGCCCAAGGCGATTCCTTTGCCTGTGTTGGAAATGGGCAACTGGAGTAGCTATCCACAGGTACAGGCGGCACTTAAGGTTAGTCCACTCCTCCTGATTGGCATGGCGATCGCGCCTTTGATGCAGTGGTTTTTTAGTTCGACTCGCTGGGGGCTGTATGTCCGTGCGGTTGGAGATAGCCCCAGTGCCGCCAGAGCTATGGGAATCTCCGTGGTGGGAGTGCGTACTTGTGCGGTTGTTGCAGGCAGCTTTTTGGCTGGAATTGGTGGCGCAAGCCTATCGCTATATTATCCAGGACTATGGTCAGAGCGGATCTCTAGTGGTCAGGGCTTAATGGCAGTGGCATTGGTGATTTTTGCACGCTGGCAACCCCTGCATTGTCTTTGGGCAGCTTTGTTATTTGGTGGCGCACAGGCGATCGGCCCTGCCTTGCAAGCAGTGGGCGTGACTTCCTACTACTATCTGTTCAACGCCGCTCCCTACATCATGACCTTGATTATTACGATCGCCACTTGCTCACCTCGGCGAACTTTAACAGGTTCTCCGGGAGCCTTGGGGACAAACGAGTAAAAAAATTTGCAACGCTTCCTCAGTAATGACTTTTTGATCAAAGAAGTGTGGCGCTCAGCGCTACGCTTCTTTACTTTTGGCGATTGCCAATTTGCTGTAGTATTAACGTTCTAAATTGATGCCCCTATTCTGGGCGAACAAAAGCAACTATGGCAGAGCAACGACCGATCGCCGTCGATTTATTTGCTGGTGTGGGCGGTATGACCTTGGGCTTTGAACAGGCAGGATTTGATGTACTAGCCTCTGTCGAGATTGACCCGATCCATTGTGCCACCCATGAATATAACTTTCCGATGTGGCAGGCGATCTGCGCCAGTGTGACCGAGATATCGGGGGCAGAAATTCGTAAACGTTCTCAAATTGGCGATCGTGAAGTCTCCGTCGTCTTTGGAGGTCCTCCCTGTCAGGGCTTCTCCATGATTGGGAAACGTACCTTTGATGATCCGCGTAACCAATTAGTCTTCCATTTCATGCGCTTGGTCAAAGAATTAAACGCCAAGTATTTTGTTATGGAAAATGTTAAAGGGCTAACCCTCGGTAAACATCGGCAATTTTTGGAGGAAGTAATTTCCCAGTTTCAGCAGGATGGCTATCAACTTGTGCAACCCTATCAAGTACTAGATGCTTCCCATTTTGGAGTTCCTCAACATCGCGAACGTCTATTTCTAATTGGTTGTCGCCAAGATTTAACTCCGCCTGAATATCCAAAACCAATTACCCAACCCGCCAAGGCTAAACGCATTGCCAAGGCTTTGCAACATTTGCCCAATAGCCCCACGGTTTACGATGCGATCGCTGATCTGCCTGATATTTCACTCTATCCACAACTAAGCGATCGCGATTGGTGTGAAGTGGAATACTACATTCCCAAGAGTCCCTATAGTACTTATCTGCGCGGTCTAAGTCCTGAACCTAACAATTTTGCCTATCCTCGTCAATATAATCCGCAATTACTAACCTCCAGTATTGCCACAGTCCATAGCTCAAATTCCATTGAACGTTTTCGAGCCACGGCTCAAGGCGAAGTGGACAAAATTAGCCGCTTCCTCAAACTTTCTCCCCATAGCATTTCTAACACTCTTAGAGCAGGTACGCCTAGCAATCGTGGGGCATTTACCGCTCCCCGCCCGATCCATCCCGACTATCCACGCTGTATTACCGTCCGCGAAGCCGCCCGATTGCATTCCTATCCTGACTGGTTCCGGTTCCATAGTACGAAGTGGCATGGCTTCCGCCAGATTGGCAACTCAGTGCCGCCACTTTTAGCAAGAGCCGTTGCTCATCAGTTACTCAAAGCGATCGGTGTTACTGCCTTCTCTCCGCAGACTCTAGTTCCATTAACTAATGAAGGCTTATTAAATTTAAAAATGAGCAAAGCTGCCGAAAAATATGGCGTAGACTCCCATGTGATTGCTCCTAGGTTAAAAATAAATCGCGCTTAAATCACATCGGCAAAGGTCTTCTCAGTTTTGCGGAAATACCAAATACCACTCCACAGCATCACAAATACTAGGGCTATGGATAAACTAAAACCTTGCCAATAAATGGCAGAGTCGCCGCCAAGAATTGCCCAACGGAAGCCATCGATCACCCCAACCATAGGATTTAATGAATAGAGTAAGCGCCACTGCTCAGGGACAATGCTGCTACTAAAGCCCACGGGCGAAATATATAGCCCAAACTGAATAATAAAAGGAACTACAAAGCGAAAATCTCGATATTTGACATTTAAGGCGGCAAGCCAAAGCCCTGCCCCCATCGAAGCGGCAAAGGCAATTAAGACAAAAATTGGTAAAGTGGTAATGCGCCAACTAGGAACGAAGTTGTACCAAGCCATCAACCCTAATAAAATTATTCCTGAGATCATGAAATCTACAAAGCTAACGATCACCGCACTGGTCGGCACGATCAGCCTTGGGAAATAGACCTTAGAAATTAAGTTCGCATTGCCAATCAAACTATTACTACATTCCGACAATGCATTGGAAAAAAACTGCCAAGGTAACATTCCTGCAAACACCAGAATTGGATAGGGAACACCTTGGGATGGTAACTTGGCAAGCTGTCCAAAAACCACGCTAAAGACCACCATAGTCAAGAATGGTCGGATTAATGCCCAAGCAATGCCGATCGCTGTTTGTTTGTAACGCACCAAGATATCGCGCCAAGCCAAGAAATAAAATAATTCACGATAGCGCCAGAGATCTCGCCAATATTGTCGCTCAGTGCGTCCCGCCTCAATGATTAATTCTGGAGTAAATCCTGTAGATTTATCGTTCATTTTGAGTCTGTTTTTGATTTAAGATTGGCAACTTGCCTTTGCATGGTGCAAGCTAACTTGTACCATACAAAGGCTATATGTAAATCTAGTAGGATTTGCAAATCTAAAAGTTTAATATATTATCCGCCGAGTCTATGTAAAATATCTAGAGTGCAGCCATTGATCTCAGTACAATAATTCAGATAAAGCTAAAACTATGTCTAATGAAATCACAATTTCTGCTTGCCCTGTTTGCAATTCTAAGAAAATCAAAGCAGTACAGGATTTGCCAACATCAGAACTTGTAGACTATTACTCACAGGTTAGCTTATCTGCATCAACTCTTTTAACTGAAATGATTAGTAAGGGCGATATTCCATTATCTATCCATATAGATAAATGTGGTAACTGTGGGCTAGAATTTGCTAATCCGATGTTTACAGCCCAAAGTCAATGGTATTCAGAGATAGAAGATTATGGGATTCGTGATTGGGATTTTCAGCAATGTTTTCAAAACTTGAAGCCTAACTCTCACATTTTGGAAATTGGTTGTGGTGAAGGTCATTTTCTGGAATTAGCGATTAGACAAGGGCATCGCGCTGTGGGATTGGATTTTAATCGTAAAGCTATAGAAGTTGCTAAGTCAAAGAATTTAGATGCCTATTGTTGGGATTTAAAGGAACTCAAAAACAACCTACAAGAAAGAGAATTTGATGCGGTTGTCTTTTTTCATGTGATCGAGCATTTAGATGATTTGGCGATGTTCTTTCAAGATCTTTATCCAATCATGAATAAGGGGGCTTCCCTCCACTTCACCTGCCCTGCTCCTAATCGATGGACAATGAATCTTGAAGATATCAAAGTAGGAGGTAGAGAAGGATGGGATTACCCTCCGCACCATCAAACTCGATGGAATAAACCTGCGGCAGAAATAATTCTTTCAAAATTTGGTTGGGAGCTACAAAGTTATGTTGAGGAGCCTTTTAACTGGATTGGTTTGTCCAATATTCTTGCAGCTAAACAATTAAAAAAGTCGGGATTAGAGCTATCTAAATTATCCCCACTTGATCGGAAGATGAGAATTGTGATAGCTATGATTAAAACCTTTATTCCTTCAATTACCAAAACTGGCATGAATATGTACTGCTTGGCTATTCGCAAGTAATCCAGTAATCAGTAATTTACTTAAATCTATTTATTATAAATCTACTGATTTTGCATTTGATGGTAATTCCATAGAGCGCCTTTTTGGGCGATTAGTTGTTGATATGTACCTTCTTCAACTATTCTACCCTTCTCCAGTACCACTACCTTATCTGCTCGTACGATTGTTGAAAGTCGGTGGGCGATCGCAATCACAGTACAATCTTTGGCTAATTGATCTAAAGACTCTTGAATCATCCGCTCGGTTACAGAATCAAGGGCGCTAGTGGCTTCATCTAAAATCAAGATTTCGGGTTTGCGGAGTAAAGCGCGGGCGATCGCAATGCGTTGGCATTGACCACCTGACAATCTCACGCCGCGATCGCCTAGGACTGTATTAAAGCCTTCGGGCATATTCAGAATAAAATCAAGGGCATTAGCTTGCTGTGCCGCGTCTTCCACTGCTTGTTCGGTAATACCATTGAGTCCGTAAGCAATGTTGTAACGAACAGAGGCATTGAAGATAAAAGTACTTTGACTAACCACCGCCATTTTTCGCCGTAATGAATCAATGGTTAAGTCTCGTAAATCAATACCATCAATACTAATTGAGCCATTAGTGGGATCGTATAACCGAGGAATCAAGTCAGCGAGCGTGGTTTTTCCTGCTCCTGATGATCCCACCAGTGCCGTTGTTTTCCCACATTCAATCGATAGGTTAATGTTCTGTAGCACAGGTTGATCGAGGACATCATAGCTAAAGTCAACCCCCACAAAATCAATCGACCTTTCAAACTGCTTAAGTTCTATATGCCCATCAATTAAATATTGCTTATCATCGGTGGCTAGTACCTGTTTGATTTTGGCGATCGAGCCGCCATAGCTGCCTAGTTCTACCCGTAATCCATTCACCTGTTCTACTAAAGGGATCATCCTAAATAGCACAAACATAAAGGTCAGCAGTGCATTAGTTTGCAGTTGTCCAGTCAACACAAAGAAGTTAAAAGCACTGATGATCACGCAGATCAAAATAGTTGTAGAAATCGCTTCCGCCATCGGGCGAATTAAGTCAACGGCTTTATTCAGACCATACAGAGCCGTTTTGATTTTTTCTGAAGAATCATAAAAGCGATCGCGTTCAAATTTTTGGGTTGATGAAGTCTGAATAGTTCGCATTGCACTGATTAGCTCAATGCCCAAGGATGTAAAGTTAGATCCAGCCTGTGTCACAGGAAAACTCGCTTCACGCACGCGCAGCACAAAGCTTGAGATAAACACAGACAGCATCCCAAATAGAACTATGGTGGCGATCGATAATTGCCAAGAAATCACAAACATGGCGCTGATGTATACCAGCAGCGTCGATCCTCTGATTGCAAAGGCAGATACTGACCCAAATCCTCGCTGAATTGTAGCAATCTCGTTGTTTAGACAATTGATTAGATCTCCCGATCGCGTTTGGGAGTAATATCCCAAGCTCAGACTAATCAATTGCTCAAACATCGATTTTCGCATCCGATCCGCAAAGGAAGCATCGGTGAGCTTGGCATAGACGGGACCCAAGTAGGCAAATAGCGATCGCAGCCAAGATAGGGCAATCACCAGTAATCCCAGTTTTAAAACGCGATCGCTAGAGCTAGACTGGGGCGAAAGGATAATCTGATCCAGCCATTTCAAACCCAGACTAATATCAAGACTATTTGGATTAGTTAGCCCTTGCAAAAATGAATTGATGACCGCTAACGCTATGCCTTCAAAGGCTGCTGCCAAGAATGAAAAGATAACCGCTAAGATTGCAACTTGCCAGAAGTACTTGAATTCTCGCAAAAAAACATAATTATCTTGCCAAAAATTAGTTAACTTAATCAAACGTCGGCAGAAAGCTAAGATTTGGCGCATAGGTTTGTTAGGTATGGCAGATATAGCGGTTGATTGAGCTTAAAACTGCTTTAAGAAGCGCAAATCACTTGTAAATAGACGGCGGATATCATCAATTTTATGCAAAACCATAGCAACACGATCTACACCAAAGCCCCAAGCAAATCCTGTGACTAGCTCAGGATCGTAACCAACGGCTTTAAAAACATTGGGATCGACCATGCCACAGCCTCCCAATTCTAGCCAACGTCCGTTCCACATGACATCAACTTCCGCAGATGGTTCGGTGAAGGGAAAGTAACTAGGACGGAAGCGAATTGGACATTCGCCTAATAGTTCTTCGACAAAGGTTTTAACGGTTCCTTTGAGATCACCAAAGGTTAAACCTTCTTCAACAGCTAAGAGTTCTATTTGATGGAAAATTGGTGAATGGGTCGCGTCAATATCGTCTTTGCGATACACTCTTCCAGGACAAGCAATCCGAAATGGTGGTTCGTTTTCCTCCATGTAGCGAATCTGCACAGAAGATGTTTGCGATCGCAACAGTTTGCCATCACTCAGATAGAGAGTGTCCGCCATATCGCGGGCAGGGTGGTCAGCAGGAGTATTGAGAGCTTCAAAATTGTAGTAATCAGTCTCAATTTCAGGACCTTGGGCGACGGTAAAACCTAAGCCCACTAAGATATCTAACATATGGTCGATCGTACTCTGGATCGGGTGCATCCGCCCCTGCGATGAATGCCATATCGCGGGCATCGTCACATCTAATGTCTCTGACTCCAGTTGCTTCGCAATTAGCGATCGCTGAATAGTAACTTTTCTCTCTTCTAGCTGGGTCTGTAAAGTCTGTTTGACTTGATTGGCGATCGCGCCAACCTGTGGGCGTTCCTCTGCGGATAGTTTACCCATTGCCCCCAATATTTGCGAAAGAGTACCTTTCTTACCCAAATACTCAACCCGTAGATGTTCTAATTCTTCAGGAGTTTGCGCTTCTCCAACTGATTTTGTAGCTAGTTCTGCCAGAGATTGCAATTGAGCCTTAAGGCTCTCTAAGTCCGTTGCCATCAACGTTTTCCGTATATTAAAGAAGAATTTTTGCTTTCATAACTCTAGCAGAAAACGCACAAACATGGCGATTAGCGTCTTAAACAAGAGAAGAGTCAGGCATAGCCTGACTCTTCTCTTGTTAATGTTTCTTTTGGATAGTGTCGAAATTACCTATCAGCTTTAGCAAGGAACACCATTGGGTTGATCGCTCCGCCACCATTAGGACGAATCTCAAAATGCAAGTGAGGTCCAGTACTAAATCCAGTACTGCCCATCTCACCAATAGTCTGACCTTGACTGACGGTCTGACCTGCTTTGACATACAGAGCATTCATGTGGGCATACCTAGTGATTGTGCCGTCGGAGTGACGGATGTCGATCATGTTGCCGTAGCCACCGTCGTTCCAACTTGAGTATTCCACAACTCCCGAAGCGGCTGCCAAAATTGGCGTGCCGATTGGGGCGGCAATGTCAATACCTTGGTGAACTCTACCCCATCTCCAACCAAATCCAGAGGTAAATACACCATCGGCAGGCCAAATGAACCCTGTCGATAGTCCGTAGTCTTGGACATCGGGAAGATAAGCATTAGCAGTCAACTGTGGTAACTCAGGGGAAACACCAACGATGCTGCCATCAAAACTACGGTTGGAATTGCCGTTTAGGTTAGCAGCAGCGATTTTAGCAGCTTCTAGCTTGCGTGCTTCTTCAGCCTTACGCGCAGCTTCTCTAATCTCAGCGTCACGAACCTTTGTATTTAATTCGTTTACTTCAGACTCCAGCTTTCTCACTTCTAGGGAAGTCATTCTAGATTCTGGTTCTACCAGCAGGGCGACCTGATTAGGTTTGGCGTTGCCACTACTTGGTACTTCTACAGATGCAGAAGCAGGGATCCGAGCAGCAAGGCTAGCCGCAGCCACTGTGGTAGGAACCTTAACTACAGGTTCGGATTCAGGTTGAGGCGATACACTCACTGGTTCAGGTGCAGCGCTGGCGCTCTGTTCTGTAACCGCAGATGCAGGGATCCTTGGCGTAGCGATCGCTGCTACTTGGTTGTTTTTGACATCAGATTCACCAGCAGGTTGATTTACCGCTTCAGTCGGTAAAGTTCTGGAAATGGTTTGTTCAGAGATTGTTGCTTCTGTAATTTGGGGCACTGACAGTACAGCTGCAATTTTCTCTGGAAGATTGACCCGAGGCTCGGCAACGGGTTGAGAAGAGTTAGCCTCTAGGGGAATCGAGCGATTTGGTGTGATTTGTTCTGTAGCGGTTGCCGCAGGAACCGTAGGAGCAGCGATAGAACGTGCAGGTAGGTTAATGGCTGTGGGAGACATCGTTGAGTTGATTGCGCCACCTAGCTCCCCAAACATCTGATCAGGGATAAAAGGTAGTAGTGCTGCGGCTACTTTGATGACTGGCTCTCTAACTGCCATAGGGTTAGATTGACTAGGCGAGGAGATGGAACCGATTATTGTTGTACCTGTTGACGAGGCAGATGTGCCAGAGTCGGCACCAGTTATCTGTCTCAGCCCATCCCAAGGTGACACTCGATTAGTGGCGTTAATCTTAGACACCACTGCCTTAGGCAGTACCATCGGAGTCGCTGCGATTACCCTAACCTGTGTTGCTTCTTGAGGAGTTTGTCTAGACTCGCTTATTGCGCTAGCAGAAGATTCAATTACAGGTGCAGGAACGTTTTTAGAAGGCTTTTCATTACTCGAAGCGATGGTACGGATGTTAGGTAAGCTCCGCTCTTGAGGTAGCTTTAGCTCTTGGTCTAATTCTAACCATTGAGGATTTTCTAATTTGTTTGCTTCGATGATTGCTTTTTGGGTGATTCCGTAGCGTCTAGCAATCGTTTCAATGGTGTCACCGTTTTGGACACGGTAGGAGATTTGCTTGGGTTGCTTGGCGATCGCGTTGCTGTCAGACTGACCAGTCTTACTTGTGGCCAAGGTTGCTACAGGCTTTTTGCCCTCTAGCTCTTGTAACCGTTTTGCGAGACGTTCCCTTTCTGCAAGTAGTTGTCTCTTGACATGATCGTCTTTGACCTGCATCAGCGTTGCCACGTTACCGGGAATGACCAAGGGCTGGTCGATCGCTAAAAAGTCGCCTGAATTTAGAGATGTAAACTTAATGATTTCGGACTTGGGAACTTTGTAGTAGTCAGAAATTGCTTCGAGAGTATCCCCAGCTTTGACTTTGTGAACAAGTCCATTGACAGGGGGGATGACTAACTTTGTCCCTGGTTGTAATTCTGTGTTAGCACTGATGTTGTTGGATGCGGCGATCGCGGCAGCATCAACTTGGTATACCTGCGTTAGCTTCCATAGGGTCTCATCTTCGCGTACCTCATGGACAGTCACGCCTTGAGCGACATCCCATGCTCCTGATGCGATCGCTGTACGAGCCATTTCATACTTACGATCCTGATTTTGCGACATCACATCGGTCAGGGTTCGAGATGATGCGGCGACGGGTGTAGCCTTGAGGTTGTTGTTGGATGATTGTTGATTTACCAAAACCCCCACAGTACCAGCGGAAAGAGCGAAACCTAATATCGCAAGCGAGCGACGCACCTTGAGAGAGGATACCTTCTCGCCCAATGTCAGGGAAACATTGAGTTTTAGATCCTCGTCTCTGGAAGATATCTTTTTCAAAAAACTGCCTCCTCTATACTAGCTTTGCTCCCGAGCTAAGTAGATCAAGTGTGAGAACGTGACGAACTGCGTAATTAAACTTATTGTTCAAGTTATTTAAAAATAACAGGTAAGTAATTCTGCAAGGAGCAACTACATCACATAACTTACCCTGATTTTTTCCTTATCACAAGTTCACTACGAACATAAATAAATTCATTTATGTGCATCGATTAGCCATATCTTGGCGATCGCATACCTAAGCTGTTTTTGTCAACGACCAATTCAGGAAAATAAGACTACAAAAGTTCTAAAAATTCAAACTCGTCCCACATACCCCCTTAGATAGTTTTTTAGCGAAATTTGCTTTGTCGGATTTGCTATCCTTTGACTCCACAAGGTGCTTTTGCTAGATGGGACATCAATAAGCTATCCCTTATTTCCCCCCATAGCAAGAAACTACATTAGATGCTTTTGTCGAGACAAACTCTTATTTGCTCTTATTTCCTCTTATTTACTATCTCTAGCGTGATTGTATAAATTGTTTTGTCTCGTTAGGATTTTTTAACAATTTGTAAAAAATAGCTCGACATTTGTTAAGCAATTTAGCTACAGCACATTACTGCGTATTGTTTTTGGTTAATATTTTAGTGTAATTATAGTGACATTTTCTAAATTATTTCTTAGTTGAAGAACATATCTAACACTTGTCTAGTAATGCAGACATTTCTATTACTGCCACAAGTGAACTAGGACTGCCATGGACTATATGAGGGTCAAAAGTTTTTGTTTGCTAGCACATTTGTCTTAGGAATGGGCGCACCAATAGCTTAAAATTACTTTAAAAATGCCTTAACAAATGAATCGACATTCAGAAATGTCATCATCGGCTGATTTAAAGACTTTTTAGGAAAAGAAGATCTATGAGCATCGGATATCTGGCATTGGTCTTGCACGCTCACCTGCCCTTTGTGCGTCACCCTGAAAGTGACTATGTACTTGAAGAAGAATGGCTATATGAGGCGATCACTGAGACGTACATCCCCCTGATCAAAGTCTATGAGGGACTGAGGAGAGATGGCATTGACTTCAAGATGACGATGAGCATGACTCCGCCCCTAGTGTCGATGTTGCGCGATCCATTATTACAAGAACGTTATGACAAGCACCTCGCTACGCTCCAGCAGTTAGTAGAGCTAGAGGTGATCCACAATGAACACAATGGTCATGTCAAATACCTCGCTGAGTATTATGTGCGAGAATTTGCCGAAACTCGCGAAATTTGGGAAAGATATAGCGGCGATTTGATAACTGCGTTTAAGCAGTTTCAAGATACGAATAATTTAGAAATCATCACCTGCGGCGCAACCCATGGATATCTCCCTCTGATGAAGATGTATCCAGAAGCAGTCTGGGCGCAGTTGGAGGTAGCGGTTGAGCATTACACCAACGAGTTTGGGCGTGCGCCGAATGGGATTTGGTTGCCAGAATGCGCTTACTACAATGGCTTAGAGCGAATGCTTGCGGATGTGGGACTACGTTATTTCCTCACTGATGGTCATGGCATTTTGTATGGGCAGCCTCGCCCAAGGTTTGGAACTTACGCACCTGTCTTTACAGAAACTGGAGTAGCAGCTTTTGCCCGTGATCATGAGTCATCACAACAGGTTTGGTCATCGAAGGTGGGCTATCCGGGGGATCCGCTCTACCGTGAGTTTTATAAGGATCTGGGCTGGGAAGCGGATTATGAATATATCAAGCCTTTCATCATGCCCAATGGTCAGCGTAAGAATACGGGAGTGAAATATCACCGCATTACGGGACGGGATTTTGGTCTAGATGCTAAGCAGCTTTACGATCCTTACTGGGCTAAGGAAAAAGCTGCTGAACACGCGACTAATTTCATGCAAAATCGTCAGAGTCAGGTTGGTTACTTGCATGACATGATGGGTCGTCCGCCTTTGGTAGTATCTCCTTATGATGCTGAGTTATTTGGACATTGGTGGTACGAAGGTCCTTGGTTTATTGATTTCTTGATTCGCAAGTCCTACTACGATCAAGAAACCTTTGAGATGACCCATTTGGCGGATTATCTACGGGTCAATCCTACGCAACAGGTATCACGTCCTGCTCAATCAAGTTGGGGCTATAAAGGTTTCCATGAATATTGGCTCAATGAGACCAATGCTTGGGTTTATCAGCATTTACATAAGGGAACGGAGCGGATGATTCATTTGTCCTATCGTGAACCTGTCGATGAGTTGGAATGGCGGGCTTTAAATCAAGCGGCGCGTGAGCTTCTGTTAGCGCAGTCTTCGGATTGGGCATTTATCATGCGGACGGGGACAATGGTTCCCTACGCGATTAGACGCACGCGATCGCATTTAATGCGTTTAGAAAAATTATTTGAAGATATTGAAGCGGGCAAAATTGACGCAGGTTGGTTGGAAAAGGTTGAATACATGGACAATATTTTCCCCGATATTAATTACCGTACCTACAGACCATTAACGGCAGGTTAGTCTTCAAGATTTCCAAAAGAAAAGCGGCACTGTGTGCCGCTTTTCTTTTGTTGATACAATGCCAAATCTCTTAACATTTGTTTAACAAGTTTTTGGTAACATACAATACTATTTATATAGATATATGTTATCGTATAACTATGTAAATAATATGTAATTTAAAGGATATTGACCATGAACGTTAATCAGAGAAAAGTCGAAGCAGCCGCTAATCACAAGGCAAACTTAGCAGCTTTGGTCAAACGCCGTATAGAAGTTGCCCGTGCTAATAACGATACAAACCTATTGAATGTACTTGAGCAAGAAATGCTCCAAATGGGCTTAAAGTAATCGCCATCTAATCAAAAAAAGGGACGCAAAGCGTCCCTTTTTTTGATCGTATCTATGCACCACCAAAGATCTCGATGTTAGCGAATAGGCAGACTGGTGAAGCGTGACCGACTCTGATGACTTGATTGGGTTCGCCTTTGCCACAGAAGGGGGATCCATAAGCTTCTACGGTATGGCGATCGCCAACTTTAGATAAGCTGCTCCAAAACTGGTTAGTGATGCCGCGATAGTTGGGATTGCGGAGAGTTTTGGTAAGTTTTCCATTTTCGATTAATTTGGCATATTCACAGCCAAATTGGAACTTATTGCGGTAATCGTCGATTGACCATGAGCGATTGGACTCCATATACACGCCATGCTCGATGTTGCCAATAATATCGGCAAAGGAATGATCACCTGCTTCAAGGTTAATATTTGCCATGCGATCAATGGCGGGACGATTCCATGAGGTGGCTCTAGAGTTAGCAACTCCATCAATATGCGATCGCGCTTGACTTTCGGCACTACCCAATCCGCGCAATAGTTTTCCTTCTTTAATCAAATATTCTTTAGTCGCAGGGATGCCGACATCATCAAAACCATAGCTGGCAAATTCTCCCGCCATCGTTGGGTCAAAGGTGACATTCATCAGAGGGGAGCCATACTGCATCTTGCCAAAGTCTGATAGCTTGACGAAGCTGCCGCCTGCGTAGTTACGCTCATCACCAAGGATGCGATCAATTTCTAGAGGATGCCCGATGCTCTCATGGATTTGCAAAAGCATTTGGTCAGGCGCAAGTACCAAAGAAGTTGTGGCGGTAGGACATTCTTCGGCACTGAGTAATTCTACGGCTTGCTCACCGATAACCTTAGCGCGTTGCAAGATGGCATCATGTTCAAATACTTCCATACCGATCTGATTACAGCGAGCGAGTTGTCCATTGTCGCCGCGACGCTGGATGTTTGCGCCATCCTGAGCGGTGGCAGCATAATCAGTGGCAATGGTTAAAAACTTTTGGTAAATGTCCGAACCGTTACTGCTTACAAATCGGCTCTCAATTTCCGAAATTACGGCATAAGCGCTGGTTTTGACAATTTTATCGGAGACTTTGAGAGTATTGCAGATATCAATAAGCAGATCGTTGATATCTCTGGGAGCGATCGCATTGCTTGGTTTCAGAAATGGCGAAATATATTCACCGACAGCTTTGGGTCTTTGGGCAGTGGTAAAACGATACACTCCCCACTGGGCGGCGACCTTGGCTTGTTGATAGGCACGTTCGGCGGTGCGTTGAATATTGGCTAAGCTGAGATGATTGGTACTGGCATAGCCAAACTGTCCATCCACTAAGACCTCGACCATGACTCCATGCGAGAGGCTGCGACCATTGGATTGAGGATGGCGATCGCGCACATAACGGGTGGTAACTATTTCTTTGACTTCTCTTAGACCGATCCATTCTGCGGATGGCAAGTTGATTTGATTAAGGGCAGCATCTAAATCAAAGTTGCTAACTTGAAAGTCGGACAAAACTGCCTTGAATTCAGAGGGAGCGCTTTCTAAGTTAAGTGCCATGAATTTTACTGATTGGATATTGAGATGAAATTGAACTAATTCGTTCATCATAGCCGAACGAATTAGCTAGTAAAAAGAAAGACCAGCGTTCGCTGGTCTTTCTTTCTGTTTGGTAAGCGGGTGATGGGATTCGAACCCACGACATTCTCCTTGGCAAGGAGATGCTCTACCACTGAGCCACACCCGCATTTAGTTGCTTTGCGCTTGCCTGCGTTTTGCGCTTTATTAATATGCCAAATATCGTCAACAATGTCAACTGTTTTTTAAATTGTTTTTTTATTTTCTGCAAACCTATGGGAGTACTTCAAAAAGTAAGAGGGGCTTCGACTTCGCTCAGCCACCGATATATGATGGCTGAGCGAAGTCGAAGCCCTATTGCTTAATACTTAAATCCACTTTTGCGTGTGTGGACAGCCGATTCACCGTCATTTAGTTTTGCACCGCCGATGATGGTGGCGAGAATGACTGTGTGATCACCCGCATCAAGGCTACTGGTGACGGTGGCATCAAGATAAGCGATCGCATCGGTAAGATAGGGCTGACCACTATTGGCGATCGCTGTTCCTACACCTTCAAAGGGATTCACATCAGGGGCAAAGCCACGGGCGAAATGTCCGATAATTTTGCCATCGCCCTTGGCGGCGACATTAATCACAACGGGACTACCGATGGTCATAAACTCTTCAATCGGGCGACCTTTGCCGACAACAAAGGTAACAGAAGGAGGCTCAAACCCTGCTTGCTGTACCCATGAGCCAAGCATAGTGCCAGTTTTGCCATTTTGTTGAGAGGTGACAATAAATAGTCCACTAGGGATTGTGGCGATCGCTGCGCCTAGTTGTTCATCGGGAGTGTTAGCACTAGTCATTATGTAAAACGTAACTTATAGATTTATAGGTTCGGTCTAATTGATCATCGCGCATACTGGTGACTATTTTCAGACTCAATTCTAAAAATAGTTGCCAACAGCCAAAGAGGTTAACCAATTCCACCTCTCTAACGTCAGTTCTGTATAGTCATTTGCACCACGCGAAGCGCGGTGCAAATGGCGCAAAATGGTGAAAATCGCTCTGCGATTTTCACCATTTTGCGCTTTCGTCGAACTCACGTCTCTTTAAAGTAGCTAAAGTAGCTAGGTATAATTAAAAACTAAAGCTAAAACCCATGACGCACGCGCAGCGTACAGCATGGGTTTTAAGGTTTTACATTTAATTGCGTTTAGCTACTTAACTATTTCTATGAGATTAAGAAAATACTAGACGTAAGCAGCCTGAAATCCCCACCAGAGTAGAAAACCGATCGCACTGAGTACGAAAACACTCGATAGGACGATGGAAATGGGGCTATCGGCATTTTCAAATTTCATGATGCCGCGATTGAAGTCTGACATATAAGCAAAACCTAACTAGATTATTTAGATTACTTAAGCAAAACACTCCATTTATAACCTACATCCCTATATGATCGCTCAAAAGTAGCAAAATATCTGGGAATCAATACTCTAGGATAGTAAATTACCTATGCTCGATTGGCTACGTGTATTACAACTACCATCCAAGCCTATTACCAAGTTAAAGGAGTTGCCTCAAGATTCAGGGGTCTACTACATTACTGTTTTGGGAGTTGTGCTATACGTTGGCAAAGCCAAAAACCTACGAAATCGCTGGAAATCTAGTCACCATCGCTACCAGCAATTTAAGTTGCTACATCCCTTTGGGAGATTGCACTACCTTGTGTTACGTCAAAACCAGATTCATGGCTATGAGAAAGCCGAAATCACAAAATTTCGTCCAAGATGGAATGGGACTGCAAGAGTGACTTTCTGGCAATTATTCAAGCTTTTTGTGGCGGTGTGGGGACGTGTGATGATTTATGCCTTGATACTGCTGGGCGCGATCGCTGTTCTCATATATCTACTAAGTATCCAGTAAGTATCTAGGTATAATTAAAAGCTAAAACCTGTGGCGCTCGCTAAGCGCCACAGGTTTTAGCTTTAGGTTTTGTATTTTGATGCAGGTGGCTACAGCTATAACAATCTGAAAAATCTAAATCTCCAAAATGAGACCTATGCGATCTTCCCCATTAGCTCAAACAAGTATGGATTTAAACCCTAGTGGTAACGTCGAAACCTCGATCAAGCAAAAATTTCAAGCAATTTGGGCAAGCCTAGCTTTGACTATGCCCGTTGTCTGTGGCGATCGCCTAGAGGCTATTACCACAATTATCTTGAATGATCATTTAACCGATCTAGATAAACTCAGCTTTGACGATCTCCATCCTGCACAAATAGATGCGGCGGTCATCGCGATCGCTATTGGTGCATATTGGCATCATGACTTAGGAGCATTGCGATCGCGTTTACTAGAATTGCAAAGTCAACAACATGATCTAGACATTAATATCCAAGAATTTGTCCTTGCCTATGCGATCGCCTATGGCTGCCAAGGCAAAATCACACCAAAGCAGTTAATCAATCAGATTTGTCAAGATTTCACCAATATTGTCGGTCTGAGTCGGCAACCAGAAGAACAGAGAGATTGTCTTAAGCAATTACAACTAGCCCAAAAATTTGTTGAACAAGGCGCTAGTGCGATCGCCGCCCATAGCTACGGCAATTCATCCAGTTCATACCTATCGGAACCAATCGCCAGTAGCCTTTACTATGGGCTGAGTACTCCCCACAGTTGGGCGCTAGTCACTCAACGCGCCCAGCGTCCAATGACCACCAAGCTCGCTTCACAGATCACGACTATTCAGGCAGGGGCGATCGCTGCTGCCTATGGCGCTCTGTCCCTCGCATCCCTAATCGATCAACCTCAACCTCAACTGCAACGAGAAATAGGCAAAGAGATAGGAGCCTCAGTATGGAAACAATGGGCAGGAGTACATTGCGATCGCCTACTATTACTGTGACGATCGCGATTGTGATAATCGTGATGCCGTCTTGATATTTGGTATAAATGAGTTAAGAATAAGGATCGAGGTACAGAGGTATATATGCCCCAACTAATCGCTATTTTGTTACTTGCTGCCTATATATTTGGAGCCGTAAAGTTTTTATTAGGATTTCGCCGTACTAACTTTACCGAAAATCAAATTGGGCTAGCATTACTCTGGCCAGTGCTATTTGTTATGAATGACAACTATCGCAAAAACTTCGTCAAAGCACTCAAGGGTTCTTAATTAATGAATTGGTGGAAACGACTGAGACGCAATCCCCTCGCTTGGATTGGCATTACCATTCTCACTGTTTTTTACACGGTCGCCATTTTTGCCGACTTTGTAAGCCCTTATGGAGTAAATGAGCAGGTCGCCAATGCAGGTCTCCTGCCGCCCACCCAGATCCACTGGTATGACCGCCAAGGACAATTTATTGGCGCTCATGTCTATCCCACCACTCAGGGCAAAGTTGATATTGAAACAGGCGATCGCGCCCTAGTTATCGACGACACCAAACCATCACGCATTCAAATTTTTCACAGTGGACATCTGTTTAGCACCACTGATACGGGTAGGCTCAATATATTTGGTACTGACGAGCAGGGACGCGACCAATTTACGCGCCTTCTGCATGGAGGCAGAATTAGCCTGATGATTGGCTTTATTGGGACAGCCATCTCCTATACGATTGGCTGTATAGTTGGTGGCATTTCGGGTTATGTTGGCGGCAAAGTTGACACCGTAATTATGCGATTTGTCGAAATTCTCATGTCAGTTCCTTCAATATACTTATTAGTAGCATTGACTGCAATTTTGCCACCTCAAATCAGCAATACTCAACGATTCGCACTTATAATTGCGATCATTTCCTTTGTATCATGGTCTGGATTAGCAAGAATTATCAGAGGTCAAGTACTGTCGATCAAAGAGCAAACCTTTGTCATGGCAGCCCGTGCTTCTGGGGCAAGTCCCTTGCGGATCATTGTGAATCATATTCTTCCCCAGACCATAACTTTTATCATCATCTCGGCAACTCTTGATATCCCTCGCTTCATCGTTGTTGAAGCTGTCCTAAGCCTAGTCGGTTTAGGTATTCAGCCACCTGATCCATCTTGGGGTAATATGCTATCTATTGCCACCAACGCTTCAGTGTTGATTCTTCAACCTTGGTTGGTATGGGTTCCTGCAACGATGATTGTGTTGACGGTGTTATCATTTAACTTGCTAGGTGATAGCTTGCGCGATGCCCTCGACCCCAAAAATATTAAGCAATAATTATTAGGCAATAGTCTTGATCAAAAATATATCGCCATAATACCCATGCCATTGGGTAGTATGGATTTAGTGTCTATACTACTTTGTATTTTTTATGACGGGTTTTTGCGCTTTCGTCATGTCAACCTGAAAGTTAGCATCAGCAAAATAGGAGTATATTCAGCGTGCAGTACTTAGCGGAACTTCAAAAAACTCAAGCAGCTTTTGGCTTAGGTGGTAATGCATCTATTCGATTACTAGCACGTAATACGGGTGATAATGTCTGGCAGCCAATTACTAATGATCAAACTCTGGCGGTGCAAGATACCAGCCAGACTAAAGATCTAAAAGATGGTCAAATGGTGGTTGCTGAGGTGTCATCAAGTAACCAAGTCCAAAGTGTGCAAGATGCCGCCAAAAAAATCGTGAATATCCTACAGGCTTTTTCGCGATCGCAGGACAAGTACAAATCCGCAGAAGAAGAAGTCGAGCAGTGGAAGCAATCTCTTAACTTTCAGAGCCAAGAGTTACACCGTCGCGAACAAGAATTAGAACAAAAAGAACTAGAGCTAGAACATCTAGATGCTCGACGACAAGAACTCGAAGAGCTAGAAGAAAAGTTTGCCAAAGAACGTAGTGAAATTGAGCAACTAAGGAAAACAATTGATACAGAACGGGGGCAGATAGAAGCTAGAACCGCTAGCCTCAGCGCTCAACAAGCAGAACAGATTCAATCCTTGGTTAGTCAGCTATCAATGGGTTTCTCAAGTGCTGATACCCTCAAAGAAAAGATTAACCTATCTCTAGATTTGCTCAACAAGCGTCAAGAAGTATTGACAGGTTTCTGGCAAAATTTAGATACCTTAAGAAGCGAAGCCGAAAAACAAAAACAAATCCTCAGTAAGTCAGAGGAAGAATTAACCAGCCGTAAGAGCCAATGGCAACAGACACAAGTTGCTCTCGCCGATGCACAGGCAGAACTAAAAGCTCAGCGTGGTATTTTAAAGCTGCAAGAAAATAATCTGGCTATGTCTAAGGTGCAGCTAGATGCTCACATTGAGCTGTACGAACAAACTTCCAATGCGATCGAATCCTTTGGTGGACCAGGCAGTATTGAAGTACTCAGTCCTGAGGAAGAAAGCCGCCTACAGGCGATGTCCATCGAAGAACTAGAATCCACGATCAAAGCATTGCAAGCAGATTTTGACAAACTAACTAATTATATTGGCGCTCAAGAAGATGAACTCGCTGGACTAGAAGGAGAAATTGCCGATCTCCAAAGCCAGATCGAAACTGCGGATCAATTTGCCCGCATTGAACTAGATAGCAATAAGGAATTTGCAGAAGAGCAATACAAGCTCCTAGAAGAGAGCGTATCAGGGATGCGGCGCAGTATGCAGGAACGTCTATCAGTACTAAATCAGCAAAAGGCAGTTCTCGATCGCCGCAAGGGGATTACGGTCGAGGTTAGCCCCGTTCAAAATCTATTGCCCCTATTAACACAAATTGAAGCGCAGAAAAATCACCAAGAACAGGATCTGCGGAAAATGGAAGGACAAATCGAAGCAGTCCGCAACTATACGCAGCAGCAGCAGGAAATGTTAGCCAAACAAACTCAAGAGCATTTGCAGCAAGAGCAAGTAATCCGTACTGCGGAAGTCCAATATCAAGATCGCCTTAAGGTTGTGGCTGAGTTGGCGGGACAGATCCATGCTCAAGAGCAAATGCTACAACCTGTGCAGGATGTAATTGATACACTCCGACCTCAGCTTGAGTCGGCAGCTTTGGAGATTGGGAATCTCTCGGAGGGTGGTCAAACGGGCAAGGTGGTAGCTGATTTGCAAGAGGCAATTCGCGGTTTAGCTGCCTAGCGTTAATTAAACGTCAATTCGACGAAAGCTAAAAATGGTGGAAATCGCTCTGCGATTTCCACCATTTTTAGCTATAGACAATTCAAATAAGAAAAACAGGGCTTCGACTTCGCTCAGCCAGCAATATACGATGGCTGAGCGAAGTCGAAGCCTCTTGAATTTATTTGGAACTACTATATTTGGTATTTCGCTACATTTCTTCTCGCTTTTCTCGAAAGCCAAGCTCGATCAATGCTTTACGGATTTTGGCTCTGGATGGCTGCGATTTGGGCATAGCTAGATTTAATTCCCTTGCTGTTTCTAGCATTTGTCTGATCAGGATATCAAGCAGGTTGTCATCAACATCTTCGGGAACTTGTTCGATTCTGCCTTGGTAGGCAAGGGTGTAAAGTTCAAGGTGGTGTTTGCCCATGACTTTAGCTAGCTTTCTAAGGGTCTCAGGAGTAGGACAAGTTCCTTTAAAGCAAGCGCCGCGCAGTCTGGGCTGGGGCACACCCGCGACCTCAGCTAAATGATTCATGCTGATTTCTTGTTCTTCTAGGTATTGAAGAACGTAGAGTCCTAGAGGCGAACAATCTTCAGTTTTGACCTGTAACCTTGGGGGCATTAATGAAGCTTGTCAATGAACTTGGCTCAACAATTATAGCGGTCGTCCCTTGGGTTATGCCAAATTGTATTAACAGCAAAATTGGGTTCTACGGTTGTAAGGTTTTGATTTAAGGTTTTGATTTGTGGGGATGTCTGGGCTAAAATCTGGGAAGAATTAGCGATATTTTTACTGCCAACAAGCACAATAAATCAATGAGCGAAAAGACCCCATGGACTCCTGAAGCAGAAGTCAAACTCAAGGATATTCCTTTTTTTGTGCGTCCTTTTGCTGTCAAAAAAATTGAGAAGTATGCTCAAGAAAACGGGCATCCTCAGATCACCCTTGATGTCTATGAGCAAGCTAAGAAGCGATTTAATAAAAAGTTTGATGAGAAAAACTAGCGATCGCTATACTATATAGTCACGCTCTACAAATGTGTATCTAAGATGGCTCAGACATCTCATGGGGAGTTGGCGCATGGGCAGTCAGTTTGGCAGAGACTGAGACATGGCAATATTAGTTCTTGCGAAGAAGCTCTGCGGTTTCTCGTCAGCGTAGAAGGTGATTTACATCTAGATTGGTTAGATCAAGACTTAACCAATCGCTTTTTTAGTGAGTTTGAGGATCGCAGCGTCTTGCCGCCTGTGATCCCACTGTTGCTGTGGCGAAATTGCTTTTACATTGGTAGCCCCCAAGCATTGACCGATGGCAATACCAAATTGATTAGCGATCGCACTTCGACGGAAATTAAAGTCGTCAAGATCAGTACCGATAGCTATCGCACATGGTTCCGTCGCCAAAATCTTCCTAACCCTAACCAAATCCATGCGGCTCAGCCGATCAATCCGCTCACGGGCGAAACCGAACAGGTGGATATTGGCGAAGTAACCGATCTGTACCTATCCCAAGCCGTTGATCAGACCCGCCGCATTAATGCGTTGATTTCGATCGCTTTGCAACATCGTGCCAGTGATATTCACCTAGAGCCAACCCTCCAAGGTTTGCGGGTCAGGTATCGCATTGATGGTATTTTGCGTGACATCAAAACCCTGCCCCTCGAAATCAGTCGCAAAATTATTGTGGCGCTGAAGGTAATGTCCAATATGGATATCGGCGACAGTCGCCGCCCCCAAGATGGCAGGATCGGCAAGGAATATACTAGCGACGAAAATCTGTCCCTCAATCTGGATATGCGGGTGAGTACCTTGCCCTGTGTCTGTGGCGAAAAGGCGGTGATCAGGCTATTGCCCCGCGATAATCCCTTTTCTAATCGCCTTGACTGTCTGGGGTTTGGCGATCGCCCTCTTCAGACCTATGAGAGTTGGTTGCGCCAACCCCAAGGGCTAATCATCATGACTGGTCCTACGGGATCAGGGAAAACCAGTACGCTCTACACTAGTTTGCAGGCGATCGCTCAAGAACATGTCAATGTGATCACCGTTGAAGATCCCGTGGAATATGTCTTGCCGAATATTACCCAAACCCAAGTCTGCGAACCCGCAGGAATGACCTTTGCCGCAGGGCTAAGGGCAATTTTGCGCCAAGATCCCGATATTGTGATGGTGGGGGAAGTGCGCGATCCTGAAACAGCCGAAACTGTAGTCAGAGCCGCTCTTACGGGTCACTTAGTACTATCAACTATGCACACTAATGATGCTGCTAGTGCTATTCCCCGTTTGCGCGATCTAGGACCTGACCCTGGCTTAATTAGTGATGCGCTCTTGGGGGTAGTCGCGCAGCGCCTCGTCCGCAAAAACTGTCCCCATTGTGTCGTCCCCTATATTCCCAGCAGTAATGAGTTGCAGGCACTACGAGTTGATCATGAAGACATTGATCCTAGTCGTTGGCGCAAGGGCAAGGGGTGTAAAAAGTGCTTGGGTACGGGTTATATCGGTCGCGAGGCTGTCGTGGAATTAATTGATATTGATGATGCTTTTCGGCAAATGATCTATGAAGGAACAATTACTCAGATGAATCGTTATCTCAATGAGATTGATTTCAATTCTTTCCGAAGATCAGCACTTGAAAAGATTAACGCTGGTATAACTACTGGTGACGAAATTCTTAGAGTCTTGCCCCGTAGTGCCTTACATCGTGCGAGTTCCCCTTTATCTCGCGCTCACATTAAGGCTGTTAGTGTCTAAAAATTTAACGTGAGCGCCATAGACTTTGGGGTTTATTGTTTAGTCAACCTTTACGCCACGCCAAAAAGCTATGTAGCCTTTGATATTTTTAGCAGCGTCCTTGGGTTCAGGATAGTACCAAGCTGCATCTTTGTTAACTTCGCCATTGACCTCTACACTGTAGTAGCTGGCAACACCTTTCCATCCGCAGGTGGTATGGGTATTACTAGGTTTGAAGTAATCCATATTTAGAGAGTCAGGGGGAAAGTATTTGTTTCCTTCTACGGATTCACAGCGATCGCTCTCCGCAAGCACCACTCCATTCCAGATAGCTTTTGGCATAAATTTAGATTAGATAGATTTTAATAAACAATATCACTAATTCCAACCTGTATTGTTCTTGCGATCAGGTTCGGGTTTGAGCACCAGACATTATGAAAATATGATGCCAATCCACATCGTCAACGCATGTCGTAAATGTATGTCGTAAATGTACTGAAAATACTTTTAAAACAGTTGAAGATTGCTATAATGCCCCAATAGCAAGATCCGCACAAGCCCAAACAATTCAATGATTCTGAGATGGCAAGGCTTTAGACATGATTGTAGTCATAGTTGGCACAGAAGAATATCAGTTTAATGCCTTGATGTATTGGATAGAACTCCTAATCAAGTATCAACTAATCAGAGAAGAAGTTTTAGTGCAGTACGGATCTTCAACCTATCTACCCGATGGGATCAAAGCCTATCGTAGACTAACTGAGCAGGAAATCCTAAAATTTATTGATAGTGCCAGTTTGGTGATTAGCCATTGTGATGAGAATATTGCTCAATTGCTAGAGGAAAGGGATACGCCCTATGTATTGGTTCCAAGGTTGCAGAGATTTCGCGAATATTTTGATAATCATCAAATGGAAATTGCTGATGATTTTGAGCGTCGGGGTATTCCGATCGCGCGATCGCCTGGAGACTTAGTAAAGTTTATCAAACTCCAACAGACAGCGATTGTCTCTCCTAAGCTGAATGAACATCAGTTATGTGATTACTTAATAGACAAATATCCATCAAACGAACTATCTCTATTACTGGTCTGTGGCTCTGAGGGGCATTTGCGCTATATGCAAAGCCTGAGGGATTTTTGGGTTGGATTTAGCAAAAAAACTTGGATCACAGTTCGCAATGGTGTTACCGAAAAGGCTATCGGAAATTGTCAGCGATACTGGGGCTATGGTATCTACAAGAGTAATTCGCTGTGGAGTTTTGTGCGTAACTTGGTCAAGGCTGGGTGGATTTTGCCACGTCACCAATTTGATCTAGTTGTTTCTACAGGATCGGCGATCGCTATCCCCTATTTATTAATGGCAAAATGGTTTAGCCGTAGTCAGGTAATTTTTGTGGAGGCTAAGACTAGATTTCAGAATGTTAGTGCGACCGCTTGGTGGCTCTTGAAATTAAAGGTGATCGACGTATTAATTGTTCGCAGTCAGCCGATCGCTAGTCTCTATCCACAGGCAATCTATATTCCCGTTAGTGATCTACAAACTGATGGTGGTAATCGAGATTTTAAGCAGGCATCGGTAGTCACGTTTGATGATATCGCCTTCATTTATAGCCCTGAAAGATTAGAATTTTCAACGGTAAGACGATTTTTGGGGGATTTTCAAACAATTTGTAATCAAGATGAATCCTACAGTCAGATTGTCATTGATATGAGTCGTACTACTGTAATTGATAGTGCGGGATTAGGCGCATTAACAAATTGTGTCAAGCGAGCCTTAGTCTGTGAGTCCGAAATTCGATTGTGGAGTGTGAGCGAACCCATGAGCAACTTGCTGACACACTCCTCTCTTAGTGAACTGCTAGTGATTGAGCCACATACCAACACATTTCGATTTACCAGTTCCATTCAAAATATGAAGGTTAGCAAAATCACAAAGTCGGGACTGTTCATTTTTAAGCTCCAGAACTTCCTTAAAAGAACTCCTGTCCTGAGATTTTTTTACTATCTCATGAAGTTCTTTTTACCTTGGATTGATATTGATCCGAGCGTGCCAGTACATCCGTCAGTTCGCAATCCCATGAAGCGACTAATTGATATTTTTGGCTCTCTAATTGGTTTAGGCGTTACGGCTATGCTATTTTTACCTTTGGCGATCGCCATTAGTTTGGAGAGCGAAGGTTCTATTTTATTTGCTCAAGTTCGTTGTGGCTTATTGAGTAAGCCCTTTCGGATTTGGAAGTTTCGCTCTATGGTAAGGGATGCAGAAAAATTGAAGAAGGAAGTAGCTAATCAAGTAGAAGCTAGTACACAGAATAGCTTTGTAGTAGCAAGCGTAAATAACTTGGCAGCTCATCCACCCCTTAGCCCCTTTGGTAATTCCTTAGCCAATGTGAAAGTAGAAGCTAATCTCAATGAGATTAATAACATTAGTAATCCAGTTTCCCCTAGTTCTAGATTGATCGGCATTGGTTCGCAATCTCCAGAAAATGATAAATTTTTTAAAAATGCCTCTGATCCCCGTGTTACCAAAATTGGTAAGTTCTTACGCAAAACTAGCCTTGATGAATTTCCACAGTTTTGGAATGTGCTGATTGGTGACATGAGCCTAGTGGGAACCCGTCCACCGACTTTTAATGAAATCAACTCCTACGAGCTGGAGGTCGAATACCATGATGAACGCTACACGGAATGGAATCGACTGGATGTGAAGCCGGGGATTACAGGGGTCTGGCAAGTAAATGGACGATCTAATGTTAGAAGTTTTGCTGAGGTGGTTAACTACGATATCGAATACCGCAAAAATTGGAGTATTTGGTATGACTTAGTTTTGATCGTTAAAACAGTGCTAGTTCTATTTGACAAAAAGAACAAGGCTGTGTGAGGGTATGCTTGAGGGCTAGGATAGATAGTGCTTTGCGCGATCTATCCTAGTGATTGATCACTAAATAAATCATATTTACAAATTATTTTACAAATTCTATGGAACAAAACTGGTCACAATTACTAAAGCAGCTAATGGATAGACAAAGCCTAACTGCTGAACAGTCAACGATTTTGATGCAAGGTTGGTTAGAAGGGGCGATCGCTCCAGAACTGTCAGGGGCAATTTTGACAGCGCTGCAATTTAAAGGGGTAGCGGCGACGGAGTTAGCGGCGATGGCAGAGGTGCTGCAAGGACAGAGCGAAGGGCAGAAAACGCAGGATCAGTTAGGGCAGGTAGTTGATCGCACCAAACCCCTAATCGATACCTGCGGCACAGGTGGCGATGGCGCTTCTACCTTTAATATTTCCACCTCGGTTGCTTTTGTCGCGGCGGCGGCGGGTATCCCTGTGGCAAAGCATGGCAATCGGGCTGTATCTAGCCGTTCTGGTTCGGCAGATGTTTTAGAAGCGATCGGGATCAATCTCTCCACCGCTAACTCTAAAATTTATGAAGCACTGCCTGCGGTGGGGATCACTTTCCTGTTTGCCCCTAGTTGGCATCCCGCCATGAAAGCTGTCGGCGCAATCCGCAAGAGCTTAGCAGTAAGGACGGTATTTAATTTAATTGGTCCTTTGGTAAATCCTTTGCATCCGACGGGGCAAGTTTTGGGCGTGTACCACCGCAACTTAACCCATACCCTAGCGGAAGCCCTGCGCCTGTTGGGTCGCCAGCAAGCGGTAGTTTTGCATAGTCGCGAAGGCATGGACGAAGCAGGATTGGGAGATCTCACTGATATCTCCTTCCTCAAAGATGGTCAGGTTACGGAAGAGGCGATCGCTCCGCAATCCTTGGGACTGGCTGCCGCACCGATCGCCAGTCTTAAAGGTGGCAATATCCAAGAAAATGCCGAAATTCTCAAGGCGGTATTGCAGGGAAAAGGCGATCGCGCCCAAATGGACTGTGTTGCTCTCAATAGTGGCTTAGCTCTGCGGATCGGTGGGGCGGCTAACTCTTGGCTAGAGGGGGTTAAACTCGCTTCAAGTATTTTAGAAAGTGGTGCAGCTTGGGATAAAGCCGAAGCCCTAGTTAAGTTTTTGCAATAAGCTAGACTTTAATCTTCCCATTCCAAAACTAGTAAACCCTGAGCAATTTTGTCTTTGATACCTTGGCGCAGGAGTCCCATTTCTTCGATCAAAACCCTGCCATCAGCATAGATTGCTTGATCGATCGCCTCCATTTCATACCGAGAAATTTTGCCATCCTTGGTAGCGCGTTCAATCATTGCTTTCAGGTCTGTTAAATTATGCAATTCATCGGTTGTCAACTCCTGCCGATTAGGATGCTCAATTAACATTTTCTTATCTCCAAATTTATCTGGATATTCTAATTATATGACGATTAAACCGCTTAGCTGGCAAGAGTTAGAATCTCTCACGGATTTCCAAATTGATCGGGTCAATGGGGTAACTAATGCCCAGTCGCGATCGCGTTTATTTGGACATAGTGAGCAGGATGTCCGCGTCGTGCTTTACCGTGATAACCATGCTTGGTGTCCCTACTGCCAAAAAATTTGGCTCTGGTTAGAGGAACGACAAATTCCCTATCGGATTGATAAAGTCACCATGTTTTGTTATGGCGAAAAGGAAGATTGGTATAAAAAAATTGTGCCATCGGGAATGCTACCTGCGATCGCCTTAGATGGTCGGATTATCACCGAGAGCGATGATATTCTCCTTACCCTAGAGCGCGAGTTTGGCGTTCTCAAATATGGCATGACCGATGCTAAGGTGATGCCCCTGCGAAGGCTAGAGCGCGCTCTCTTTCGGGCATGGTGTGAATGGCTCTGTCGTCCACCGATTTCCGCAAAGCTGGAACAGCGTCATCGTGACCAGTTTATAGAGGTAGTTAAACAGGTTGAGTCGGCTTTGGCTAGTACTCCTAGCCCCTACTTTTTAGATGACTTTAGTACCGTTGATGTGATTTTTACGCCCTACGTTGAGCGGATGAATGCCAGTCTTTACTATTACAAAGGCTATTCTCTGCGAGAAGAAAATGTGCGGATGGGGCAGTGGTTCGACGCGATGGAAACCCGCTCTACCTATCGCGGTACTCAGAGCGATTTCCATACCCATGTCCATGATCTGCCGCCACAGATGGGCGGCTGTTGGGAAAATGGCGAACCGCAAATGCTGATCAATAAGCAACGGGTGGATCAAGGTTCATGGTTTGGACTGCCTGATGTCGGTTATCCCGAACCCACAAATTCTAGAGCCGAAGCCTTGCAGCGAGTAATTCAGCACCGCGAGAATATTATTCGGGCAAATCCTGCGGATGCTGAGCTATTTGATCAAGCCCTACGCTGTGCGCTTACGGCGATGATCACCGATCAAGTCTGTCCTCCCCCTCCCGATACTGACATTGCCCTGCGTTACCTCCGCGATCGCATTAATGTTCCCCGTGATATGTCGATTTATGCTGCCAAGAGGCTGCGGGAAGCTCTAGAAAGTACGGCGGCGATCGCTGGCGATCGCCAAGGTTCCGCTTTACCGATTCGGCATCGCCGCGATCAAGATCCTAAAAACTTCTTGAAAGTGCCAGCCTAGGATAAAAATGAAGCTCAGTTGAGCAAAGCTAAAGCTCTGGTAAAACCTGATTTTGCAGCTTTTATGCCGCGCTTGGCACGGCATAAAAGCTATATCTAACTAACGTTAAAAAATATGATTGAATTAGTCAAAAGCTTAGATAAAATCATTAATTCATTGCGTTTAAAGACGCATTTGTCAATCCTTGATCGGTGGCAAAGGCAGGATCGAAATGGGGTTTTTCAAGACTTGCCAATGGGGAAATCCAAAAAAGATGTACCGATGCTAACGTTCTTGCTGCAAGAACAGAATATCCATATTCGACAAATCTGGCAAGTCCCTAAAACCTATGCAGGTCTGTCAACCTTAGGCTCAACAATTCGTTTAAATTTAATTTGGTGGGCAGATCTTTGTGAAGTTTGGATTAACGATCGCAAAGTACAGGAAGGAGATTTATTTGACCAAAAATGTCGATTATTGCTATTAGATAATGTGGATAGTAAAGCTAATAACAACGATCAAGATTGCTTTCAAATAGATATTAAATTAAATAGTCCTAAGCATGACATTGGCGCTCTACAGCAATCGGATATTCTTTTTGAATACCTTCATCAGCCTTGTGACCCTAATAAATTTGCCGATGAACTAGCAGTTTTACAGACCTATTTGCCAATTTTAGCGACTCATAAGGTTGATCTAAAGCCAATTGAAACAGCGATCGCAGATTTAGATAATTTACTCGTCGATAATCTAGAAAATAATGACCATTCTCACAGTAATCTCTTCGTAGAATTAGCTAAGATTCGTGAACCTCTACTGCAATATTCTGAATTTCTCAAACAAAGGCAGATTTATATTCTCGGCAATTCTCACATTGATGTGGCATGGCTGTGGGCGATCGCTGAAACAAAAAAAGCCATGCAACGCACCTTTAGATCAGCTTTAAATCTTCAAAAGCAATATCCAGAATTAATCTTCAATCAAAGTACAGCCCTATCTTACGAATGGATGGAACAGGAAGATCCAGAACTATTCGGGCAGATTCAGGAAGCTGTGCAGTCAGGTAAATGGGAACTGATTGGCGGGATGTGGGTGGAGCCAGATGGAAATTTACCCAGTGGTGAATCGTTAATTCGACAGATTCTCTATGGTCAGGAATATTTTCGGAAGAAGTTTAATCGCGAAGTTAAAATTGCATGGTTGCCTGACACCTTTGGTTTCCATTGGCAAATGCCGCAGATTTTAGCCAAAAGTGGTTTTGCTGCCTTTGTCACTCAGAAATTAATGTGGAATGACACCAATAGATTTCCCCATCAAGTTTTTTGGTGGCAAGGCGTGGATGGAAGTCAGATTTTTACCTATTTTAGTAACGAGATTGGAAGAGGTATCGAACCTGTAGCGATCGCCAAATATCTTGCCACTCAAGAATCACAGCATGGCATCATCTCAACCGCATGGCTCTATGGAGTCGGCGATCATGGCGGTGGACCCACGGCGGATATGCTAGATATTGGCAGGGATTGGGCAGATAATGCCCTCTTTTTCCAGATTCAACCCAGCACTTTAGAGCACTTTCTGCTTGATCTCAAGTCGCAACCTCTTCCAGATTTACCAGTTTGGAAAAATGAACTTTACTTGGAATTTCATCGCGGCACATTTACTTCCAAAGCTGATCAAAAGTGCCAACATCGCCAAGCCGAAGTTCTGATTGGGAATGCCGAAAAATATAGCGCGATCGCTACTCTTGTCAATAACTCACCCTACCCACAAGCCAAACTAGAGCAAGCATGGAAAGGTTTACTTCTCAATCAATTTCACGATATTCTTCCCGGCACATCGATTAGAGAAGTATTTGAGGATGCCGATCGCACATGGGAAGAAGTCAGGGCAATCTGTGCGGAAATTTTGCCATTTCAAGAACCTAACGTACCCTTACAAGCATGGAATTTTCTCAACTGGCAGCGATCGCAATTGGTAGAAATGCCAGACCAGTCTCTAGCTTGGCTGACTGTGCCTAGTTTTGGTTTCGCAGATCTATCAACGGCAATTACAGAAACTGATTTACCGCTAAGTGTAGAGGAAAGTAAGCAATCTCAACACACTTTCCATTTAGAAAATCAATTTCTGCGCCTTGATCTCGATGCTGAAACAGGTGAGATCACACAAATTTTCGACAAGCGATCGCAACAGAATATTCTCCAAGCTTCGATTAGGTTGCAATTCTTTGCTGATCAAGGTCAATACTGGGATGCTTGGAATATTGACCCCAATTTTGCGAACCATGTTCTTGAAAGCGCAACCTTGGAGGCGATCGCTATTAGCGAAGATAACAACTTATGCAAATCAATTCGCATCGTTCATAAATTCCGTCAATCCACCTTTACTCAAGAAATTTACCTAACTGCCTTTGAGTCCTTTGTCACTGTTAAGAACTGGGTCGATTGGCAAGAAGAGTCAGTTCTCGTTAAGGTTGCCTTCCCTGTAAATTGGCGATCGCTCTACGCCACCTACGAGATCCCGATGGCAACGATCCAACGCCGTACCCTTTATAAAAATTCTGAACATTCTGACCTCGAACCTAGTGAGAATCCACTCACACCTGAAGATCGCGCAAAATGGGAAGTCCCTGCTCAATACTGGGCAGATATCGCCTCTCATTTTGTGGGATTAAGTGTCCTCAATGACAGCAAATATGGCTACGATGCTCAGCCCGATTGTTTACGCCTAACACTTTTGCGATCGCCTCGTTGGGCTTGTCCCGATAGCGATCGCGGCAACCATGAGTTTAGCTATCGCCTAGTTCCCCATCAAGGCAACTGGCGCGAAGCCAATATTGTCAGACTTGCCCAAGAGTTTAATAATCCGCTTGTATTGCAAAACTCGCCAGTTTCTTCACCGCAGCAACATTCTCAGAGTTATTTGCAAATCCCAGAACCGAATATTATCCTGTCAGCATTTAAGCGATCGCAGGATCAAGCAGCTTGGATTATGCGTCTGTACGAAAGTCACGGCATTGCCACCGAGACATCGCTCCAGATTTTCCCTAATCAAAATTCGCCTTATATATTAGATGCGATCCAAGAATGTGATCTTATGGAAAATATTTGTAAGGACGAGAATGGCGATCGCGAATTGTCATTAGTTGATCACACCATCAAGCTCAAATTTCACCCCTACGAAATCAAAACCCTGCGCCTACAACTAAAGTTAGGTTATTAAAGAAATGGACACATTGTTTACCCTCCTCGGTGCTGCCGCCATTACCCTAGGCACGAACATTGCCCAAATTCAAACAGCCCCACAGACTGAATGGGAATATAGCAAGCTCATTGCCGAAGTCAAAAAGAATCCCGCAAGTATTGCAATGGTCACTATTAGCAGCGATCGCACCTATGCCGAAGTTACCATTGCAGGCGCTCCAGCAAATCAAAAAGCTCCCCCAAAAGTGCGCGTTAAACTAACCAACGATCCTAACTTCATCAAAACTCTGACCGAAAACAACATTGAAATCAGAGTCGCTCCACCTCGTCCTAACTAATTCACCCTAAAGCCCCAAAGGAGAGTGGCGGCGCGAAGCGCCGCCACTCTCCTCCACAATATCGATCCAAAGAAGTATTCTGAGCTAGCTTGGCTAGATTCTAGACTGCTTGCGTTAAGATTAGTAAATAAAATAATTCGTTCTTGGCAAAATCATCTAAGAACAACTCTATTGATGGAGCAGTAGTCGTGAAAAGCAGTAATAAAAACGATAATAATAATAAAAAGTGGAAAAATTTTGTACTATTCGCACTGCTAGGCATTGTCGTAATAACTCTAGGCACTAGCCTTCTCGACAGTCAGCCAACCACCCAGACCGAATGGCGCTATAGCAAGCTCATTGAAGAAGTCAAAAAGAAACCCGCAGGCGTTTCTAGAATTACTCTCAGCACCGATCGCACCTACGCTGAGGCAACCGTCCCCGGCGGACCCGATGGTAAGAAAAAAGTTCGCGTCAATCTGCCTAACGACCCTGACTTCATCAAAACCCTAAGAGAAAACAACGTTGAATTAGATGTTGCCCCTCGTAAGACTGCCGATGGTGCATTGGTACAAACCCTAAGCAGCTTGGTACTACCGATTTTGCTATTGGTGGGACTTTTCTTTTTACTACGTCGCGCCCAGTCTGGACCCGGCAACCAAGCGATGAACTTCGGTAAGTCTCGCGCCCGTGTGCAGATGGAGCCTCAAACCCAAGTCACCTTCACCGATGTCGCAGGTATTGAGCAAGCCAAATTTGAACTAACCGAAGTCGTAGACTTCCTCAAGAATCCCGATCGCTTTACCGCCGTCGGAGCAAAAATTCCTAAGGGTGTACTGCTCGTTGGTCCTCCCGGAACAGGTAAAACCCTGCTAGCCCGTGCCGTTGCTGGTGAAGCTGGCGTACCTTTCTTCAGTATCTCTGGTTCGGAATTTGTGGAAATGTTCGTCGGTGTCGGTGCATCCCGTGTGCGCGATCTATTCGAGCAAGCCAAAGCCAATGCTCCTTGTATCGTCTTTATCGATGAAATTGATGCCGTCGGTCGTCAACGTGGCGCTGGTCTCGGTGGTGGTAACGATGAACGTGAACAAACCCTCAACCAGTTGCTCACCGAAATGGATGGCTTTGAAGGCAATACAGGCATCATCATTGTGGCGGCAACTAACCGTCCTGATGTCTTGGATGCGGCACTACTACGTCCCGGTCGTTTCGATCGCCAAGTTGTCGTTGATCGTCCCGACTTCTCAGGTCGTCTAGAAATTCTCGGAGTTCACGCACGCGGTAAGACTCTATCTAAGGATGTCGATCTTGAAAAGATTGCCCGTCGTACCCCCGGATTCACTGGTGCAGATCTATCTAACCTGTTGAACGAAGCCGCAATTCTCGCCGCTCGTCGCAACTTGACCGAAATTTCGATGGATGAAATCAATGATGCTGTTGATCGCGTCTTGGTTGGTCCTGAAAAGAAAGATCGCGTCATGAGCGAAAAGCGCAAAGAATTAGTTGCTTACCATGAAGCAGGTCATGCCCTCGTCGGAGCTTTGATGCCCGACTATGACGCGATCCAAAAGGTAACAATTATTCCTCGCGGTCGTGCAGGTGGTTTGACATGGTTCTTGCCTACCGAAGAAAGAATGCAGAGCCGTGCTTACTTGCAAAACCAAATGGCTGTAGCCCTAGGTGGTCGCATCGCTGAAGAAATTGTCTTTGGTGAAGAAGAAGTCACCACAGGCGCATCTAGCGATTTACAACAAGTTGCGGCGATCGCTCGTCAAATGGTAATGCGTTTCGGTATGAGCGAGAAGCTTGGACCTGTTGCCCTTGGTCGTTCTAGCGGCAATATGTTCCTCGGTCGTGACATCGCCGCCGAGCGTGACTTCTCCGAAGAAACTGCGGCAACTATTGATGAAGAAGTTGGCATTTTGGTAGCCGATGCTTATCGCCGCGCTAAGCAATTGCTAATCGATAACCGTCACATCCTCGACAAAATCGCCAGCGATCTAGTTGAGCGTGAAACCGTCGATGCTGAGGAGCTACAACACATTTTAGAAACTAATGATTTGAAGTTGGCTGCTGCTCTTTAAATTACAAATTGGGCTAACTAACTAAGTTCTTATGAAATGCAGACAGTACTCGGTACTGTCTGCATTTTTAATGTATAGAATGAATATATTGTTTTACTAAAATAGCAATATCTAATGAATTGGCAAGAGCGCATTATCGTTGATCCCAACGTTTTAGTTGGTAAACCTGTAATCAAAGGTACTCGGCTTGCTGTTGAGTTTATTATCGATCTTTTCGCACAGGGTTGGAGTATCGAAGAAGTCCTTCGCAATTACCCCGGTATTACAGTTGCCGATATTCAAGCTTGCTTCAGCTACGCTAGTGCAACGCTCAAATCAGAAAAAGTTTACTTAATACCTGCTTAGTTTATGCGGTTTTTAGCTAACGAAAATTTCCCTTTTGATGCAGTGGATTCCCTACGCCAACAAGGTCATGATGTGGTTTGGATTCGCACAGACGCTCCCGGCATTTCTGATCCTGAAGTATTACACCTTGCTCAAGTTGAAGATCGCATTCTTCTAACTTTCGATAAGGACTTTGGTGAACTTGCTTTTCGTTCAAAGCTTCCTGCTAATGTTGGGGTAGTTTTATTCAGGTTTAAGGCTTCTTCGAGTCAAGCGATCGCTGAAAAAGTATTAAAAACAATCTCAACAAGACAAGACTGGGCTGGACATTTCAGTGTTATTGAAGAAGACAAAATTAGAATGAGAAAAATATAAGTGGTTGGAAGAAAGCTCCGAGATAGGAATAGAACAACTCGTACATAGCAAAATTATGGTGATTTTAGATAATATTGTTCCGTTTGGAAGATCAAAAGCAGAATATGAGTTGATGTTTGCGCTTACGAAAAGCGATCGCACCAAATCCATAATTGGCATAGGTGATGGTCCCGCCAGCTTTAACGCCGAGATGACAGCCGCAGGTTATCAAGTTATATCAATCGATCCGATTTATCAATTTACTAGTGCTGAAATTAAGAGCCGTTTTGATGCCTGTGTCGATACTATTATCGAGCAGGTTCGTAATACACCGAATAATTGGGTCTGGAGTTACCACAAGTCTCCTGATGATTTACGCGCTAATCGGGAACAGGCGATCGCCTTATTTCTGGAAGATTATGATCGCGGCAAGTCAGAAGGTCGATATCTCAAGGCGGAACTGCCAAAACTAGATTTTAAAGACAAGCAATTTCAGCTTGCCCTCTGTTCACATTTTCTATTTCTCTATTTCGAGCATCTCAGTTTTGAATTTCATCTAGACTCAGTGCGTGAACTATGTCGGATTGCGGAAGAAGTGCGAATTTTCCCTCTATTAACTCTTGCCCAAGCGCGATCGCCTTACATCGATCAAATTTGCAGCATCTTAGCCAAAGAGGGTATTAACTCAGAAGTTATGCAAGTGACCTATGAATTGCAAAAAGGTGGTAATCAGGCGATTATTTTTCGGCAATAAAAAAGCTCGCACTGCGAGCTTTTTTATTAATGCGGAACGGGGGACTTGAACCCCCAAGTCTTGCGACACATGTACCTGAAACATGCGCGTCTACCAATTCCGCCAGTTCCGCGTTTGGTATTTGGTTCTACTAACAGTTAGCTATTAGCGAACGAGCTTAGATCGCAAAAGCATCTAACTGGCAGTTATTAAGTGTGCGGTAAAGATTGCACAAAGTCAATAATCAAAATTGATCAGTAGCTACTTGGCATCTCTAATTTATAAGTTTTATGCCATAATCTACAGTAAGGCGATGTGAATACCGCATGATAGAGATGGCAATATTAGCCGTAATCTTGTATCTTAGATTTGTAACAGCGAAGACAGAATTAAAAATATGACACTACGTTTAGGCGATACCGTACCCGATTTTACCCAAGACTCTACCGAAGGTGTGATCAACTTCCACGAGTGGATCGGCGATAGCTGGGCAATTTTATTTTCTCATCCCAAAGATTTCACGCCTGTATGCACCACTGAGCTAGGCACTGTCGCTAAGCTCAAGCCAGAATTTGATAAGCGCAACATCAAGGCGATCGCTTTGAGTGTTGATGGCGTTGAGTCTCACAAAAGCTGGGTAAGCGACATCGAAGAAACCCAAAGTGCTACCCTCAACTACCCCATCCTTGCGGATGAAGATAAAAAAGTTTCTGAACTTTACGACATGATTCATCCCAACTCCGCAACGGGAAATACCTTAACCGTGCGATCGGTGTTTATCATTGACAACAACAAAAAGCTCCGTCTGAGCCTGACCTATCCTGCTAGCACAGGTCGTAACTTTGACGAAATCCTGCGTGTAATTGACTCGCTGCAATTGACCGATAACTACAGCGTTGCTACCCCTGCCAACTGGACTGATGGCGGCGACTGCGTGATCGTGCCTTCAGTTTCCGACGAAGAAGCTAAAGTCAAGTTTCCTAAAGGTTTCAACCCTGTTAAGCCTTACTTGCGTTTGACCCCTCAGCCTAACAAATAGTCTAGTGCTGATATAAAAAGAAAAAGCCGTGCTTAGCGCGGCTTTTTCTTTTTATATTTTGTAGTTTATAGCAGTTCTAAATAAGTTTGAAGAGGCTTCGACTCCACTCAGCCACTGTATAACGATGGCTGAGCGGAGTTGAAGCCCTAGTTTTCGTCTATATATCGAACTCATGCTAAATAGTGGTGTATGACAAAAACGTACACCACTAATTTATTTACTGGGAAAGGATTAACAAAAAAGGGAAAAGCTTGCTTAGCAAGCTTTTCCCTTTTTTATATCACCAACTTTCTTCTTCGACTGATGATTTATCCCAAATTTCTAAATCTAGTTCTTCTAAATAGATAATTCCACTTTGAATCTGTTGCGTTGTTCCAGTTAGTTCTAAGGTAAACCAGCCATCATCTTCAGGATTTTCACCTAAAAGTGCAGCAATAATGTTCACTGTTAGCCCATGCTCACATGAGAGGCGAGAGATGATTGGCTCTCCGTAGCAACTTCTCGGAACTCGCATAGCTATGCGAGTTGTAGTCCGTCGCTTTTCCTCTATATTTACAGTAGCTCTGGAATCGATGAATTCCGCCGCTAGCATTGAAGTTTCTCCAGTGCAAATGTCTTAATACTTTGACAATATCTATAGTAACTAAATTTTTAAGGAAATGAAAGCAATTTGAGACACAAAGTCTATAAAAAGCATAGATCCATACCATAGATATTTCTATGGTATGGATTGTCCCAAAGTATTAGGAATCCATGTCCAAAAAGATAACTACCTATGATCATATTTACGAAATAGTGCGCCAAATCCCTGTGGGGCGAGTTGCTACCTATGGACAAGTCGCACAGCTAGCCAACCTCGCAGGTAAAGCAAGGGTCGTTGGTTATGCCCTCTATCGCGTCGATATGCAAAGCTTGGAGATCCCTTGGCAAAGAGTGGTCAATGCTAAGGGAGAAATTTCAGAATCGCCTTTGAGGTTCGGTACTGACTATTTACAGCGATCGCTTTTAGAATCAGAAGGAATTATTTTTAGCGAATCTGGCAAGATTGATCTACGCAAGTATTTATGGAAGCCTGACATTACATGACCACTGCCACCTTATTAGTTTCCTGTCCTGACCAACGCGGATTAGTTGCCAAAATCTCCGATTGGGTATTTTCCCACGGAGGCAATATTCTCCATGCCGACCAGCATTCTGACAGTACGGCAGGGCTTTTTTTGATGCGCGTCGAATGGGAATTAGATAGTTTTGATTTAGCTAGAGATGAGATTGCGTCCACGTTTGCAAAGTTGGCAACGGAAATTCAAGCGAAGTGGAATATTCATTTCTCAGACTATGTTCCTCGTATTGCTATTTTTGTATCCAAGCAGGATCATTGCCTTTACGATTTGATTTTGAGACAGCGATCGCATGAGCTATCGGCGACGATCCCTGTCGTGATTAGCAATCACCCTGATCTCGAAAAGGTGGCTCACAACTTTGGGATTAACTATCATCACATTGCGATCGATCCCGCTAATAAACTTGCACAGGAGCAGAAGCAACTCGCATTGCTCAAGCAATACCAGATCGACCTAGTGGTATTGGCGAAATATATGCAGGTCTTGAGTCCCAGCTTTTTGCAACAATTTTCCCAAGTCATCAATATTCATCATTCTTTTTTGCCTGCCTTTGCGGGGGCAAATCCCTACCATCGAGCCTATAAACGTGGAGTTAAAATCATCGGTGCGACTGCCCATTACGTCACCGATGAATTAGACGAAGGTCCCATTATTGAGCAGGATGTGATTAGGGTTTCGCACCGTGACTCAGTTACGGATTTAATCCGCAAGGGTAAAGATCTAGAACGCATTGTGCTAGCGAGGGCAGTGCGTCAACATTTACAAAATCGTGTCCTAGTCTATGGTCAATCAGCAAATTCTGACCTAGGGCTTCGCACCGTTGTTTTTGACTAACCTGTCATGCCTAGAGCGTGCATGAGATCAATAAATGATTGAGGACTGAGCAGTATGGGGACGGGGATAATTTATACTGTTTCTGGGTTATGTTAATACAAATGTGCTTTTAAACGACTTATTACTAGGGTTTCTAAAAGTTCGATTTCAAGTTTTTGTTTGCGACGAAATTCATATACTTGACTCACGTATTTAATTCATAATTTATAGCTGCTGCCATGCTTGTTAAGACACAGAACCAGAATACGAGTTACGGCGCGAAGCTCCGCAACTCGTTTCTTGGTTTTTGATTTGTCCTAATACAAGTGTCTACAGCTATAATTCACGTTTAATTTGCAAATTTATATATTTATTCAGGGTTTATAAGATGACAGCAAAGATACAGTTATCTCTAGGTATTGACGAAGAAGCTTCAGATGTAAAGATCACCCGTTCCAAGGACGGAGACACCAGTGTCGCTGTATTTTTCTTCGACGCTCCCAATTGTATGTCTGGCGCAAATGCAGGTAGTAACGAGATTTTGGGAATGTATATGATCGACGAAGAGGGAGAGATGATCACCCGCAACGTTAATGCTAAGTTTGTTAATGGCAAGTCCGCAGGTATCGAAGCAATCCATAAACTTAACGGTGAAGCTGAGTGGCAGCGTTTCTTGAGATTTATGAATCGCTACGCTGAGTCCAATGGCATGAGTCTCAATAAGGCTTAATTTCAAAAAAATATGAAACCCTCGCAAAACCCCTGTCCCGATCCGCCTTCTTACCAAGTGCATTTTGCGGTAATTACGGTCAGTGATACTCGCACTCCTGAGACTGATAAAAGCGGAAATTTCATTAAGCAATCAATGGTGAATGCGGGTCATGTACTGGACTATTACACTTTAGTCAAAGATGAGCCTGACGAGATTCGTGAGCAAATGTTTAAATTGGCAGCGATCGCCGATCTCGATGCGATTATTCTCAATGGTGGTACAGGGATTGCGCCGAGGGATACGACCTACGATGCGATCGCCGCTTTGTTAGAAAAGACCTTGCCCGGCTTTGGAGAAATGTTTCGCTATCTCAGTTGGCAAGAGGTGGGATCACGGGCGATCGCCTCGCGGTCTGAGGCAGGCATTTATCAAGGCAAGTTGGTGTTTTCTCTCCCTGGGTCAAGCAATGCAGTGAAGTTAGCGATCGAGCAACTTATTTTGCCAGAGATTATCCATTTAGTACGCCAGTTAAAGGGCTTACATTAAAATCCCAAAAAATAAGTGGCGGCGCTTTGCGCCGCCACTTATTTTTTGGGCAAAACTTGTATTGCCATAGTTGGATAATCTGTTGCCTAAAGCCTGATAATGGTAAAACTGAGGATCTGAAATATCCGAGCTTCAATATTGATAAGCCTAGACCAGCTAAGAACAGAAAAACCAAGCATGACCTGTATTTGTACGATTAGCCAAGCGATCGCAGTTACCGAGGCAACACCTGCCCATCTTGACGAAAATCAACAACACCAAATAGAAGTAAATGGCGTTATATCCGATAGCCGTAAGCTCAAGGCGGGCGAGCTATTTGTGGCGCTAACTGGTGAAAATTTTGATGGTCATGGATTTGTGGCACAGGCGATCGCCCAAGGAGCAGTGGCAGCGATCGTTTCGCGAACTTGGGCAAATTCGGAGGCGGCTCAAGGTTTACCACTTTTGATTGTCGATGATACCCTCAGTGCTTATCAGGACTTGGCAAGGTGGTGGCGATCGCAATTCGTGATGCCTGTGGTGGCGATTACTGGCTCCGTTGGCAAGACTACCACTAAGGAAATGATCGCTAGTATGCTCTCTTGCTATGTGACTGAGCAGAAGCAAGTCCATAAGAGTCAAGCCAATCATAATAATGATATTGGTGTGGCGCAGACGCTTTTGGCGATCGATCCTCAACACCATGACTTTGTGGTGGTGGAGATGGGAATGCGCGGACTAGGTGAGATTGAGCGATTAGCCAAAACCGCTATACCCACCGTCAGTGTGATTACTAATGTCGGCACTGCCCATATTGGTCGCTTAGGATCGCGCGAAGCGATCGCCCAAGCTAAATGCGAGCTGTTGTCGAAAACTCCACTACATGGCACAGCTATTCTCAATGCTGACAATCCGTTGTTATTGGAAACTGCCCAACGAGTCTGGCATGGTAAGACGATCACCTATGGCTTAGGCATTGGCGATGTCAATGGCAGATTAGAAGGCGATCGCCTCTACGTTGATGATTTGGCATGGGATATGCCCCTGACGGGCCAACACAATGCCCTCAATTTTTTAGCAGGTTTAGCCGTCCTCAAAGCCCTCGATCTCGATTGGCAAAGAACGACCCAAGGCATCGGCAAATTAGAACTGCCCTTTGGTCGGGCACAATTATACGAGCTGCCGAATAATGTGACGATTCTTGATGAGACTTACAATGCCTCGCCAGAAGGGATGATGGCGGCGTTGCAACAGTTGGCGGATATGCCTGCCCAATGTCGCTGGGCGGTACTCGGCACAATGAAAGAATTGGGGGATATGTCTGCGCCCTTACACCGACAGGTGGGGGCGGAGATCAGTAAGCTCGGTATCGAAGGCGCGATCATTTTGGCGGATGGGGAGGCGGATCTGATCTTGGAGGGTAGCAACGGCTCTCTTAAGTATGCGATCGCCTGCAAATCCTACGAAGAGATCACGCAGGTGCTGCTCGAAAAGGTAAAAAGTGGCGATCGCCTTCTCTTTAAGGCTTCGCGATCGGTGGGAATGGACAAAGTTGCCACCGCCTTTCGGCAAGCATGGAAATAGAAGTATTGCATCTAGTAGGATTGCATCTAATAGGGTAGGAAAATCGTAAAACAACTACCCTTTCCTAACTGACTGGCAACAGTGACATCGCCCTGATGTAACTTGACAATTTGCTTAACTAAAATCAATCCTAAACCCGTTCCCGATTGCCGACGGCTATAGCTGCCATCGATCTGTACAAAGGCTTGGAACAACTTATCGATATCCTCTGGGGCAATCCCAATTCCTGTATCACTTACCGCAAAAGCGATCGCATGGCTACAGGTCGCATCCATAGTTAGATTAGCATTGGCGATCTCTACTACTTGTACATCTAATCGCACTTCACCTCCCATAGCTGTGAATTTAATTGCATTATTGAGCAGATTGATTAAAGCTTGTTGGATACGTCGCTTATCAATGGTGATTGATGCAAGTTCGGGCTGAATAGATAGATAAAGTCGGATGTTTTTTTGATCTATCATGCGTTGCACAAAGCTGATACTAGATTGACAAAGCTCGTTAATCATGACCGAGCTAAGATCTAGAGTTAACTTACCTGAGCCAATTTGGGCAACCTCTAAAATTCCATTAATTAGTTCTAATAGATGTTTCCCACTGTTCTCAATCACCCCTAAAGCTTTTTCTTGCATAGGATTAACTTCACTAAAGACTCCATTGAGCAATCCATCAGACATTCCCAAGATCGCATTGAGGGGGGTACGAAACTCATGGCTCATATTTGCCAAAAACTCATCCTTAAGCCTTGTTGCACAGGCTAACTCTAGATTAGTTCGCACTAATTCTTCATTGCTTTGTTCTACTAATGTAATTAACTTTTGGCGCTCTTGGATTTGGATAGTTAATTGCTGATTTACTTCCCTAAGCTCATAGGTACGCTGTTCTACCCTCGATTCCAATTCTTGATTAAGTTGTTGTAATGCCTCTTCTGCTTGCTTGCGATCGCCAATATCTTCAATTACGCCAATAAATAGAGGATCTGTTCCTGTGTCATCGGGAATGATTGAGCTGGTTGTTCTTACCCAGATTACCTTTCCATCGCGGCGCACCAGTTTCTTTTCCATTTGATAGCTGTCGCGTTCACCCGTCAGCACAAGATTTCGCAGATGTAAATTTTCGGCAATATCTTCGGTCAGCATATTGTCAGTAAAGCTCATTGCCGCTAGCTCTTGCTCAGAATATCCCACCATTTCTTGATAGAAGGGATTGGTTTGAATAAATCGACCCTTGAGATCGGTAATCGCCATGCCCACCACCGATCGTTTAAACATGGCGATCCATAGAGATTCACTAGCTTTAAGCTTCTGCTCACTGTGATCAAGAGCTATTTCCGTATATTTGCGATCGCTAATATCTTCAATAACTGTGGCAATTTGATAAGTGTCTGTCTGTCTATTTTTGATCGGGAAACAACGACCCCAAACCCAGCGAATCTGTCCATTAGCAAGAACGAGGCGGTATTCCTCATCAAAGCAGTTGCCTTGCCAATCCTGTTGGTAGGCTTGCACCACGCGATCAATGTCTTCGGGGTGAATAAACTCCATCCAAGCATCAGGATTTTTGTAGAGAATCTCGCTAGACTGTCGCCAAATAGTTTGGTAGGCGGGACTGACGTAGAGCAGCTTTCCCGATGCCACATCACGAATCATGATCGCCCCTCGATGGTTTTCGGCAAATTGCCGAAACATCAACCCTGTATTACTAATTTGAGGATTGTCATCATTACTGGTTTGACTTTGGTGCTGAATTTGTTGCCGTCGCAGTTCTTGATTTTCCTCTTCCAGCGCAAACATTTTGGATTCTAAGAGCGTAACTAACTTATAGATTTCCGTGGGCTGAATTGTTTTGAGCAGGTCACTTTGACTAATAATTCCTGCTAAAGCTCCTTGAGCATAGGTAATGACAATGTGGTTGACCATCTGTTGCTGCATGATCCCCCGTACATCCCAGAGCGTATCGTCGATCGCTACCTTAATCAATGGATAGCTCATCACTGCACGGGCTAGGGTGTTATTAAGATCGAGACCAAGAGACAGGTACTGGACGATATCTCCTTCAGTAATAATGCCAACGGGGATCAAGTTTTTAGTTAAGCAGTTGAGTAGTAGTTGGCTTGAGGGATCTTGATCGATTGATTCACTGTTGCTTAAGTCTCCACTCTGCGCTCTCTCAACAATCACGACAGAACTAATATTTTGCGATGACATCAAGCTCGTGATGTGACCTAGGGAATCCGTGGGATAAGCACAAATAACATTTACCGTCATCGCTTCTTTTACGCGCCGCAGACGCAACATATCCATAGGACGCAGGAGTTGGCGCAAGCTCTCATGGGTCAATAATCCCACCACTTCCCCCTGATCATTGACCAAGGGTAAATGCCGAATGTTGTAACGTTGGAAGCGACCTAGCGGTACAAGAATATCCGTAAACTCCCATTCCAATAGGGAATACACGGGATAAACCATCACTTCGGCGATCGCAGTTTCATTAAGATTTTTGACTAGACTGTGATTGGACTGATGATCGTGATCGCTATTATGTTGGCTACAAAGCCTAATCAAGTCACGCTCTGTCAGAATACCGATTAACTTTTTACCTTGAGTGACAAGAATACAACTGTTTTGGGCATGGTCTAGCTGAGAACTCAGCTCTGTATCTGTATCGCAAACAAATTTGCAGGATTGGATATTAGCGCTCATCAAGGCGATCGCCTCAGCAACTGTGGCATCGGCACTTAATGTCAGAGGATCCCGCACAATTGCCTGCTCGACTTGGACTTCTAGACCTTTTGCAGTCATATTTTTGACGCTAAACCAGTATTAAAGTTTTATAAAATCTATAGTAAAACGCCACTTATCGTAATCTTACTGCAAAAATACTCTAAGATTCACCTAAAGAATCAGACTTTATGCGCTGCCAATGTTGTCGATAGATTAGTTCTAGTTGATTACCAACTCGGATAAATACTTTTGCTTGCTGATCTTGTAAAGCCAAAAATAGGCGATGAAACGATGATGCAAAAATAGCAATAATCAATCCTGTGGCGGTAGTGATTAGGGCTTCACCAATACCTTTTGTGAGGGAGCCAGACTTGGCATTCGCCGCCACCTCGCCAATTTTGATCGAGTCGAAGGAAATAATCAAACCTGTGACCGTTCCCAAAAGCCCTAGCAGAGGTGCAAGGGTGATCACCGCTTCTAGGAGTTTTTCGCCCTTGAGCATTCCCGCTAGTTCTTCATCAGCTTTGCTCTCAAGGGCAAGACGAAATAGTTCGGGATCGGGATCTTCAATGCTGAGGGGGGCATGGAGAAATCTGCCCACAGGAGCTTTGCTCGACTGTTCGGCTAGTTGACAGGCGAGCTTGAGGTCTTGACGCGCGATCGTTAAAATATTGTCCGCAGTCCGTCGATCCTGTTTTACAATCCCAAACCAAAAGATAAGGCGTTCCATAATTCCCGCCATCGCAAACACAGATAGAGCCAGCAGAGGATACATGATTACACCCCCCGCCTTAATTAGTTCAATCACTGGTCTGAGACTCCTTGGCTTCACGTTCACGGCTAAGCTGGTTGATTAGCGATAGTACTTTGACTCCGCGCTCAAAGGAGGAGTCTTCATGGAAGACAATTTCAGGAACACGGCGCATGGCTAGGCGCTGACCGACTTCGCGCTTGATGAAGCTAGTTGCGGAGGCGAGGGCTTCCATTGTTTGTTGTTTAGCCTCGTCAGTGCCGTAAATGCTGACAAAAATTTTGACGTGTTGGAGGTCTCCCGATACTTCGGCATCGGTGACACTGACCATACCCATGCCAACGCGATCATCTTTAATATCTTTGAGTAACATATTGCTGACTTCGCGCTTAATTAATTCGGCGACGCGAGCAACTCGTCTGGTGGTGGCCATAGTTTTAGTATTTAGTGAGAGTTTAAGTATATTGAGAAGTTGGGGAAAGTTTGCTAAGAATTAGCCCTAGTGAGGGAGAGGCTCTAGTTAGTTAGTTCCATTGAGCTTTCATAATGACGACATCCTTGACAGGAGCCACTGGGATTAACGGCACAGCGAATATGGGGCGATCGCGCATTGTACTTGCAACTCACCAGCCCAATCACATAGCCGTAGCCTTCGATGTAAGTCAGATCAGCAGGGGGGAGTGCCTTCATTTTCGATGGTATCGAAATCGCGATCGCCGTTGCGGGAGACTGTCGATATTTCGCTTGGGCTTGATGCAGCAACCATAGAGATAGTATGGGTGGCAAGAGACCGAGGCAGAGAATGATCACAATATCTAGCATGATGAAAACTCAGCATGGTACTGAAAACGGAAGATGCTCAAGGGCTTGACTGATAGCAAATTAGATTTTGCGTGGGACATAGAGCTAGAAGATCAGTTGCAGTGCTTTGCGCTGCAACTGATCTTTTCGGTTTTGATTTGTACTGGCTAATGCTTTTTTGCTACAGGTAACTCTGATCTAGGCGATGTCTAGTCCTAGCATAGCTCTTAATACCAAAGATACGCCAACGAATCCACTAACTAAAGCTGTAATCATGGCGATCGCTGTGATGGGCTGCCTAAATAACGGGATGATTGGTGCAATCACAACGGACAAAACTCCACCAGTAATTAGAGCAAGAAACTTGGGATAGCGGAGTAAATTTTGAATGAAATTTTTCATGGAATAGGTGATTTAACGTGTTAGGAATCTTAAAAATTTTCTCAAAGAATTTGCTATTTACGACTTATTCCTATGGTAACGCCAGTTATGGCAATTTGCGATCGCATTAGCGTCTGATGCTAAGTCATGATAAAGCTCACCAACATAGCATAGGGCAAAACTAAGATAGTCATCGATCGCTTCATAATTATCTAGTTCTTGTCCTTCGGTGGCAGTGAGTGGGGTTTCGTTGCGTTTGTCGATTAGGCTCTCAATGCGTTGTTGGATGTGCGAAAAATCATTGCGTTGTCTTGAAGGGCGATCGCGATCTCGCCGTCAAGAGGGAGATTTTGAGGTAATGCGGTAATTGGTGCGATCGTTGAAATTGCGGTAGCCCTAGAGAAGTAAGGATAAGATAACAGAAGAACTTTGAAACACTTAATTATCAATGCCAGATTGTCCTAACTGTGGTTCCAGAAATGTGGTCAAAAATGGGTTTATTCACAACGGGAATCAAAATCATAAATGTAAAGCCTGTGGTCGCCAGTTTGTAGAAGCACCGAGGCAAAAAATAATCTCTGAAGAGACCAAAGTCTTAATCGATAAGCTCTTACTTGAGAAGATTTCTCTTGCAGGCATCGCTAGAGTTTGCGATGTGTCTGAAACTTGGTTGCAGGATTACGTTAATCGCAAATAGGAGGAGATTCCTCGGCAAGTGAATATGCGCCAAAAAAGGAAGACTAGCAATTCAGTGTGATGAGATGTGGTGGTCAGTGAGCTTGCCGAACTGTCGTTTGTTGGTCATAAAGAAAACAAACAGTGGATTTGGCTAGCTCTTGATGTCGATACCCGCGAAATTGTCAGGGTGCATATCGGCGATCGCTCTGAATAAGGAGCTAAAAAACTGTGGGATTCGTTGCCAAATGTGTACCGACACTGTGCCGTTGCTTACACAGATTTTTGGAGGGCTTACGCTCTTGTATTCCCTGCAAAACGCCACAAGGCTGTTGGTGAGGAGTTTGGTAAGACTAATTATATTAAGCGGTTTAACTGCACGATCCGACAACGTGTTTCCAGACTAGTTCGCAAAACTCTCTCCTTCTCTAAAAAGCTAGAAAATCATATTGGTGCTATCTGGTTCTTCATTCATCATTACAACTCATCCTTACTTGTTTAGCACTACCAAAAAAGCCATTTCCTCTAGGCGATGATATTCCGCGATCGTGAATCGTTTCGATTGAATTAGCATTTCATGACCTCTCAATTGAACAAATCATCTTCATAATTATGATAGTAATTATTAATTTGCAAACCTCAAAAGCTTTAGCCTATGTGTCACAGCTTCCTGCGTTTAATTATGCTCACGATCTCACAAATCGCCGCAGGGGTACGGAAACACGCACCCTTTAGCCCTGTAGAACCGATCCCCTTTAATAGTCAAACGTTCTAAGATATTCAGAGATATTTTAAAAGGTTTGATTTTGACCATAGGAGGCGGCGATGCAACCAACAGATCCCAAACAATTTACGGAAAAAGCATGGGCGGCGATCGCCAAGACCCCCGATGTGGTCAAAGCGGCACAGCAGCAACAAATTGAGCCTGAGCATTTACTGAAGGCACTCCTCGAAGAAGAGGGCTTAGCTAGCAGCATTTTTAGCAAGGCGGGAATTAATATTCAGAGATTGCGTGATCGCATTGATGAATTTATCAACCGTCAGCCCAAGGTTTCCAGCTCGAACAGCTCGGTATATTTGGGCAAAACCTTAGAGGTATTATTTGATCGCGCCGAAAAGGAAAAGAAAAATTTTGGCGATGAGTTTATTTCCATTGAGCATATCCTGCTGCCCTATTGCAAAGATGAGCGCTTTGGTAAAGCCCTCTATCAAGAAATGGGACTTGATGAAGGGAAATTGCGTAATATTATTCAACAAGTGCGAGGCAATCAAAAAGTGACTGACCAAAATCCTGAAAACAAGTACGAAGCTCTCACTAAATATGGTCGGGATCTGACGGAACTTGCCCGTGAGGGTAAGCTTGACCCCGTAATTGGACGTGATGATGAGATTCGCCGCACGATCCAGATTCTTTCGCGCCGTACTAAGAATAATCCTGTTCTCATTGGTGAACCTGGGGTGGGTAAAACCGCGATCGCCGAAGGATTAGCTCAGCGCATTATTAGCGGTGATGTCCCTGAATCTCTGAAGGATCGCAAATTAATTGCTCTCGATATGGGCGGCTTGATCGCAGGGGCAAAATATCGTGGTGAATTTGAAGAGCGCTTAAAAGCAGTTCTCAAGGAAGTAACGGAATCCAACGGGAATATTATTCTGTTTATTGATGAGATTCATACGGTTGTCGGTGCTGGTGCAACCCAAGGCGCAATGGATGCGGGTAACTTGCTCAAGCCCATGTTGGCAAGGGGTGAACTGCGTTGTATCGGTGCGACTACCCTCGATGAATATCGTAAATATATTGAGAAAGATGCTGCCCTAGAGCGTCGTTTCCAACAGGTTTACATCGATCAGCCCAATGTGGAAGATACGATTTCTATTCTCAGAGGTTTGCGCGATCGCTACGAGTCGCACCACAATGTCACTATTTCCGATACAGCGCTAGTGGCGGCGGCAACCCTTTCCAATCGCTATATCAGCGATCGCTTTTTACCTGACAAGGCGATTGACTTAGTGGATGAAGCGGCGGCAAAGCTGAAGATGGAAATCACTTCGCAACCTGAAGAACTCGATGAAATCAATCGCAAGATTATCCAAATGGAAATGGAATGTCTGTCGTTGAAGAAAGAAAATGATCGCGAATCCATTGAACGCCTTGAGAAGTTGAACAAAGAACTAGCTGACCTCAAGGAAGATCAAACTGCGCTTAAGGCAAGGTGGGAAGCGGAAAAGCAAGTAATCGATGCCCTCGGCAAAATCAAGGATGACATTGCCCATGTGAATGTGGAAATCCAACAGGCGGAACGGGATTATGATCTGAGTAAGGCGGCGGAATTGAAGTACGGCAAGCTCACTGACTTGCAGCGTCAATTGGAAATTGCGGAAGTAAATCTGGAAGAGGCGAAAACCTCTGGGCGATCGCTGCTGCGTCAAGAAGTCACCGAAGAGGACATTGCCGAAATCATTTCTAAATGGTCAGGCATTCCCATTAGTAAGCTAGTGGAATCGGAAAAAGAGAAGCTGCTGCAACTCGAAGATGTGCTGCACGATCGCGTTGTTGGTCAAGAGGAAGCCGTCACCGCGATCGCCGATGCCATCCAAAGATCTCGCGCAGGGCTTGCCGACCCCAATCGCCCGATCGCTAGTTTTATTTTCTTAGGGCCCACGGGCGTTGGCAAAACCGAACTCGCGAAAGCCCTCGCCGCCTATCTCTTCGATACCGAGGAGTCAATGGTGCGGATCGATATGTCGGAATATATGGAGAAGCACAGCGTCTCGCGCCTAGTCGGTGCGCCCCCTGGCTATGTCGGCTATGAAGAAGGCGGACAACTCACTGAGGCAGTACGCCGCCGTCCCTATGCCGTCATTCTCTTTGATGAAATTGAGAAAGCGCATCCCGATGTCTTTAACATCATGCTGCAAATCCTTGATGATGGGCGCGTCACCGATTCCCAAGGTCGCACCGTTGACTTTAAGAACTCGATCATCATTATGACCAGTAACGTCGGTTCGCAGTTTATTCTCGATATTGCGGGTGATGATTCTAAATACGAAGAAATGCGCGATCGCGTGATGGAATCGATGCGCTCTAGCTTCCGTCCTGAATTCCTGAACCGTATCGATGAAATTGTGATCTTCCATGCTCTGCGCCGTGAGGAGTTGCGCCGCATCGTTAAGTTGCAAGTGCAACGCCTCGAAAAACGTCTCGATGAACGCCGCATGACACTCAAACTTGCCGATGCTGCCCTAGATTTCATTGCGGAAGTGGGCTATGACCCCGTGTATGGTGCAAGACCATTAAAGCGGATCATTCAGCGTCAATTGGAAACCCAGATCGCTAAGAGCATTTTGCGCGGTGACTTTGTTGATGGCGATACCATTTTCGTGGATATCGAAAATGAGCGTCTTGCCTTTAAGCGTCTATCTTCAGACCTGATTACAGTTTCTTAAATGTAAGCACAATTCATAATTTGTGCCGCGCGAAGCGCGGCACAAATGGCGAAAAACGGTAAAAATTGCAAAGCAATTTTTACCGTTTTTCGTTTTCATAGAACTGATGTTGATTTAGGACTGCCATATCACATCATTTAAGTGAGTGCGATTCTCAAATGGTTTGAAGAGGCTTCGACTTCGCTCAGCCACCGTATACCGATGGCTGAGCGGAGTCGAAGCCCTATTTTTCTTATTTGAATTGTCTATATTAGGAATTTACAAAACAAAATAGAGTATTGCTACTTGGTTTTAAGCATATTTAGCCGTGTAGCTGCGGGCGATCGCATCACAACGTTCATTATCAGGATCGCCTGAATGACCTTCTACCCAATGCCAACGGATATTTGCTGTATTTAGGCGATCGAGTTGTTGCCAAAACTCTTGATTTTTGACAGGCTTGCTATCTTTAGTCTTCCAACCATTCTTTTTCCATCCCTTAATCCATTTGGTAATACCATCGAGAACATACTTGCTATCGGTGTAGAGATCAACGGAATTAGATGGTTTATAACTGGCAAGAAATTCAAGAGCGGCGATCGCACCCTGTAATTCCATTTGGTTGTTAGTCGTTTCGCGAATGCCACCACCTAGCTCCTTAGTACTACCATCGGAAAAGTGAATCACAACTCCCCATCCTCCGGGACCTGGATTTTTAGAACAGGCTCCATCGGTATGAATACTAATTACCTGTGCTGAGGTTGAAGACTTTTCTGAAGGTTCTTGAGGTGAAGATATTGCTTGAAGTTTAGCAATTTTTAGCTCTTGTTGGGCGCTTTCAGTCTGTGCCGATTTCTGTGGGGTATTCTGTGGCACGCTGGTCTTTGTTGTAGATCGAAGAACCTCTTGGGCTACATCAGAACGCGATCGCGTAATTTCTACAGCGACGGAACCAAGAAAATTAGGAATGGGTGGATGTTTAATCACCTTCAGTTCCACCTGCATGATCATCTCATCCTCTAGCAAGCTATCAGCGATCGCCCCTGCTAATCTCTCAATCAGCTTATATTTTTGAGTCTGGATTAAAGTCTCAATTTTGCGAATGCAGGAAATATAATTAACCGTATCTTCGATATCGTCACTATGGGTGGATTTCTCAAAATCTACCCATAGCGTTGCATCCACTTCAAACCATTGTCCTAACACGTTTTCTTCGGGAAGATAGCCAATATAACCATAGGCTTTCACACCTTTTAAATAAATTTTACTTGTCATAGTTTTGTATATGGTTTTGTATGCGGGTTTCAAGTCATTTTTGCGTAAGTCCTATGTATTCTAAAGTATAGAAACTTGGATTAACTCGCAGCCTGACAGATCACGCGGATTATTTCTTGGATATTTACAGGCTTACTAATGTAATCGTTCATTCCTGCTTTGAGGCAATTTTGCCGATCGCTTTCCGAGGCACTGGCGGTAATCGCCACGATGCGCGGCTGTTCTTCGAGATTGTTTCTAATCCATTTAGTTGCTGATAAGCCATCCATTTCGGGCATCTGCACATCCATCAAGATCATGTCATACTTTTTCTTCTGCAAGGCATTGATTGCTTCAATTCCATTACTAGCAATATCGATCTCATAGCCAAACTTCTGCATGATCAGAAATGTTAGTCTTTGATTCATCGGATTGTCTTCCACTAGCAATATATTGAGGGGAAACTGCTCGGCTATTTCTTGATTGAGGGGTAGGAGTGGAGATTTGTTTTCTGTGGTTTTGGCGATCGCAGGGATGGAAATGGCGATTGTAAAGTGGAACGTGGAACCGCCTGTATTTTCTTTGTCAGGGGATTGCCAATCTGGAGAAGGCTCGCCACCAAAAGCACCCAAGCTTTCTACCCAGATTTTCCCGCCCATTAAATTCACTAAACTTTTGCAGATTGCTAAACCTAAACCTGTGCCACCATACTTGCGGCTAATGGAAGTATCGGCTTGGGTAAAGGGTTGAAACAGTTTGGCAATGCGATCGCTAGGGATCCCAATCCCCGTGTCAGCTACACTAAAATGTAAAAAGTTAGCAGTTTTGAGAGATTGCTTATGGTTTTTTAGATGTGATTGAAGATCAGATTTGATATTCTCATCTTGATAGGAAACAATGACATTGATGTTACCCTGCTGGGTAAATTTAATTGCGTTACTAACTAAGTTTAGGAGGATCTGACGTAGGCGATATTCGTCACCGATAATGGCTACAGGTACATCGGGTTTAATTTGGTACTGTAAATCGATTCCCTTATTAGTAGCTGACTGTCGCAGTAAGTCACATACTGAAATCAAAACATCTTCCAGTCGAAAACCGCAATTTTCTAGCTCCAACATCCCTGATTCAATTTTCGAGAAATCAAGAATATCATTAATAATATTAAGGAGCGCATTAGCACTATCTTGAATGATTTTAGTATAATTTTGCTGCTCTTCTGTTTGTGCAGTCATCATTAATAACTGAGCCATCCCCAAGACTCCATTCATTGGTGTGCGAATTTCATGGCTCATGTTAGCCAAAAATTCGCTTTTAGACCGATTGGCTTCTTCGGCAATTTCTTTAGACTTAGCGAGATCTTTTTCGATCTGTTGTCGTTCTTGAATTTCTTGTTTCAGTTGTTGATTTTGCTGGGCTAACAGTTTTTGTTGATCTAAGAGACTACTCTTTTGATGCAAAATTGTTAATTGATTTTTAACACGAATTAAAATTTCTTCTATTTGAAAAGGCTTGGTAATATAGTCCACTCCCCCGACTTCAAAGGCTTTGACTTTATCAAAGGACTGATCGAGGGCGCTGAGAAAGATGATCGGAATATCTGCTGTATGGGCTTGAGACTTAAGATGTTGACAGACTTCAAAACCATTCATTTCAGGCATCATGATGTCTAGTAAAATTAATTCGGGAGGATTGACTTCGACAGCAGCGATCGCTTGCTTGCCACTAGTAACTCGGCGGATTTTATAGTTTTGGGCAGATAGAATCTCCGTTAATAATTTAAGATTTTCAGGGCGATCGTCTACCACCAATAGATCGTTTTTGGGAACTAGATTAGTGGCGATGGAGAGATTGTCATTCATGATCGTTAGCTTGCAGATTGAGAAGGGGTTGAATGAGCATTGCAATCTGTTCTAGATGAAAATTATTGACCAGATCCCTCATTACGTTTGCCGTTGTCTCATGGGTATTTTGAATTTGATCTAAGAGTTCAAAAATCATGTCTTCGTCCGCGCCTCTAACCGCCAAATATAGAGACGATAACCATTGACTTTCGAGACTATCTAGCTCCTGCGTAATCTGTTGCGGTTGTTCTACCGTTGGTAAGTAGCTAGGCTCACTATCTACGCTGTAGCGCTCCTCATCGGCATAGATATAAACTGCTCCCAAATGTTCAGCAATTTTATCGAAGATCAACTCTTCCCTTAAGGGTTTGCTCACAAAGTCATCACAACCCATCTCCAGCACCACCGATCGCTGTTTATCAAAGACACTGGCGGTCAATGCCACGATTTTACAGGCTGAGTGGGGATTTTCATTAGCACGAATATTGCGCGTGGCTTCGTAGCCGTCCATAACAGGCATTTGCATATCCATCCAGATTAGATGCGGTTGCCATACTTGCCAGAGCGCGATCGCTTCCTGCCCATTTTCAGCTTCGCAGACCTCAAAGCCTAGGGGAACTAACAAATTCTTGAGCAGATGACGGCTTTCCCATTTGTCATCGGCGAGGAGAATGCGGTATTGGGGTTGGTTTGGTGCTAGCGCGATCGCCTGTCGTTTTTTCTGGGTTGGCGGCACATCGCTTGCTTTTGCCATTTGGGCTTTAATTCCAAACTTGACGATCGTACCCTTGCCTAAGATACTTTCTACGGTAATATCTCCTCCCATTAAGCACACAAACCGTTTGCTAATGGGCATCCCTAAGCCCGTACCATCCTGCGATCGCTTGCCCGTTTCCGTCTGCACAAAGGCTTCAAAAAGATTATCTAATTCCTCTGCCGCGATGCCAGGACCTGTATCAAAAACCTCAAAATACAGAGAGATATCCGCCGCTTCGACCTGCCTCTTTATGTAATCTTCTGGGGGGTGTTTTCCCCAACTACTTGTAACCTGTAGGATTACTTTTCCCTGATCCGTAAACTTAATTGCATTGCCGACGAGGTTAATCAAGACTTGGCGCAGCTTGCTTTCATCGGTCTGAATATATCGAGGCACGTCGGCGGCAAAGTCGAATACCAATTGCAGGTTTTTTGATTTTGCCTTTAGCAAAAACATCTCCTTTAGACTACCGAGGAGATTGTAAAGATCAAAACTATGGACATTTAGTTCTAGCAGACCTGCTTCAATTTTGGACATTTCCAAAACATCATTGAGCAGAGTTAGCAGATGCTCACCACTCTTCGACACAATTTCTAGATGTTCTTTCTGCACTTGGTTGAGGGAAGGATCTCTCGCCAAAACCTGTGTAAATCCAAGGATGGAGTTAAGGGGAGTTCTAAGCTCATGGCTCATGTGGGCAAGAAAGTCACCCTTAGCGCTGTTAGCGGCATCGGCATTGTCCTTGGCTTTTTTGAGTTGGGCTAATAGTTCCGCTTGTTGTACAGCGACTCCCAGTTGGTTTCCCACTTGAGTAAGAAGACTCAGTTCACTTGGTTCCCAATCGCGACTACCAGAATTTTGATAGGCAGCAAGCAATCCCCATAGTTTTTCTCCGACAAACACGGGGACGACCATATAAGCGCGGATTTGATAGCCTTCGAGAACTTCCAGATGACATTCCGTTAGCCCTGCTTGGTAAATATCATTGACTACCGATATCTCATGCTGGCAATATTTACCACCGCGATTTTCTTGGAGATAGGTGTCTTGCCAAATGCTGTTATGACTTGGCTCGACCACAGTCATCCAGCTATCGGTTTTCGACTCAAAGACAAATTCGCCGCTCCAATCTTCAAAGAAGCGATAGACAACTACGCGATCGCATTGGAGATTTTGACGAACTTCCTGCGTCGTCGCACTAAAAATTTGATCAATATCTAGGGTTTGGCGAATTCTTTCAATTACCCTTGCGAGGGCGCGTTCCTGTTCGGCGGCTTTGGCTTGCTGCTCCGTTTGAGCTTGGACTTTGGCAAGGGCTTTTTGTAATTCTATAGTTTGATTTTGGGATTGTGAAAACAGTTCAGCTTGTTGTAGCGCCACGCCCAACTGAGTAGCAATTTTGATTACAAATTCTATCTCTTTTGATTGCCACTGGCGTGGTGCAGAGCATTGATGAATGCAGAGCAAGCCCCAAATCTCATCATTTTTATAGAGTGGGACAACGAGATTTGCCCGTACCTGAAATCTACTAAGGATATTAATATGGCAAGGACTAAGATTCTCTTGGTAAATATCACAAATTGCTTTAAAATGCCCTGCCTGATACTTGCTCAGATGCTGTTCACCAAAACAATGATCGACCACCTGTGCTTTCAGTGCCGATAAATAGTCTGGCAAAACATCTTCTGAAACAAATCTGCCGTGGGTGCATTGCGGATTATCGAATTGAAATACCCCCACGCGATCGCTATTGAGTAACTTCCGTACTTCTGTTGTTGCGGTTTGGAAGATTGTATCAATGTCCAGAGTCCGCCGAATCTTGTCGATGATTTCTGCTAAAGCGCGTTCTTGTTCGGCATCCCTTGCCAGTTCATCGGCACGTTTTTGGAGTTCGATTTCAAGGGTGGTTTGTAAATCACTGGAACGTTTTTGAATTTGTCCAAACAACTCCGCCTGTTGAATGGCGACTCCCAACTGCGTTCCAATCTGCAAAAGGAAGTTAACTTCTGACTCTTGCCACTGACGCATATTGTGGCTTTGATAGGCGGCAAGTAGCCCCCATAATTCTTTACCCTTGTAGATGGCAATAATTGCGTATGCTCTAGCTTGATAGCCTTCCAAAGCAGCTATGTAACAATCAGAAAATCCTGCTGCATAGATATCATTACAAACTCGAAATGCTCGTCCTTCGCTAAAAGCTTCACCTTGGTTGTCCTGTAAATGCGTATCGTTAATCGCTGATGTTGCCAAGTTTTTGAGACTGCATTCACTCACATTGGCATTTAGCTCAGGATTAGTCCTTTGATAATGGACAAGGGACTCTAATCCTTCCGCCATGGACTCCACGACAAACTGTCCACTCCAGTCTCGATTAAACTGATAGATGGTGACGCGATCGGCTTGCAAAAGTTGTCTAACTTCGGCAGTTGTGGTTGTGAAAATGGTATCAAGATCTAGCGATCGCCGAATTTTGTTAATGATCGCCGCAACTGCTTTTTCACGGCTTACCGCCTGTTCAATTTCGCGGGTGAGATGCTCAGACTGGGTTTGCAGCTTACCGACAAATTCCGCTTGTTGCAGAGCGACATCTAAGTGGGTGGCAATCTGTTTTACAAAGTCAATTTCTGACGCTAGCCATTGCCTAGGTTGAGAACATTGATGGATACAGAGCAACCCCCAGAGGCGATCGCCACTGAGTAGGGGGACAACTAGATTTGCCCTGACCTGAAAGCGTTCAAGGATTTGGATATGACAATGGGGTAGCCCCTGTTTATAAATATCAGCACAAGACCAGATGCGTCCCTGTTGATAATATTGGGCATGGTTGTCACCAAAGCAATGATCTTTAATCTTGGCGGCTAGCGCCGAACTATATTCGGGCAGCGCATCCTCCGATACAAATTCACCGCAGCTATGTTGAGAGTCCTCATCAAAGCGATACATCCCGACGCGATCGGCATTGAGGAGCTGACGTACGGCGATCGCCGTGGATTTAAAAATGCTATCTAAGTCCAGTGACTCACGAATTTTAGCGATAACACCAAATAAAGCTTCTTGTTGAGCCGATTGCGCTGCATCTGAGTTACTGAGATCCGAGTTGTCTAGATTATTTTGTTCTGTGCCGTGAGCAATCTGCTTCTGCTCCATCAGAGGTTGGATCGTAAATTCGCCACCTGATTGTTCCTCTGATTTTGCAGTTAGATTTTGCTCATGCCTAGACATAATGATTGGACATAAATTGTTAACGCGACCAATTTAATCGAATTTAATCGAAGTATTTTTAATTATACCTAGTGCTAAGTCCGTAGGACATAAGTTACTCCTGAAAGTACTAAAAAATAGTGATACTTAGCTGTCGCTAATCACTAATCACTTCAGTGCTTTTGCCATTATTTTTGCCATTTACAGCGTGCGAAGCGTCGTGCAAATGGCCATATCAAATTCACGTTACTTTAGAAAGTCACTTTTAGCCTTGACAAAACTTAAAATGAAGGAGGCATTTCTAAAGCGATCGTGCCTAACTTGCCTTTACGAAAATCGTACAGGATCAGCCTTGCCACCTTGTCTAAATCACCCTGAAATTTGTTCAGAGTTGCCACTTGGTGAATATATTCAATGCCAGAACTAACGCTCTGCGGATCGATCGCATAGCGATCTTTTAAATTCACATTTAGCTCAATTAGCAAATCCACCGCAGCCGCTCCCACCAAAACATTGTCGTAGGCAGCTTGTCCAATATCGTCACAGATAGCGAGCTTCATCGCCGCCTCTTGATCATGGAGCAAAGGTGGAATTACCCCAGGGGTATCGAGCAACTCGATCTGATCAGAAATGCGAATCCAGCGTAACTGTCGCGTCACCCCCGGACGATTGGCACTAGCAACTACTTTTTTCTTGAGTAAGCGATTGATTAGCGCTGACTTACCCACATTGGGAAATCCTACTACCACCGCCCGCACAGGACGCGGTAACATCCCCCGATTGCGGCGACGCTCATTGACTTTTTCCCCTGCGATCTGTGCTGCCTTCAATAGCTCGACAATGCCCTTACCTGCTTGAGCGTCGGTAAAGTAAGCCATCCGATCATGCTCTGTAAACCAGCGAATCCATTGCGATTTCACATTAGACGAGATTGCGTCAATCCGATTACAAACTAAAACATGGGATTTACCTTCTACCCATTTGTCAATTTTGGGATGCTGACTAGACATCAAAATGCGTGAATCCCTGACTTCGATAACGACATCGACTAGCTTGAGTTGCTCTAGCAACTGTTTTTCGGCTTTGGCGATATGTCCGGGATACCACTGAATTGGCGTTGCCATAGGAAATAATACTGAGAAGAAGTATTCTAACTATATACTCCTGCTAAGATATTAAGAAATATTAAGATCTTCTTTAACAAAAGTTTGTAAAACCATTTAAAACATTAACTTAACCCATTAAAAAATCAATAACTTAAAAATCTCTAAAATCCAATCTCCACCAAAACTCACTAAGTCTCTCTAACCGCAACCGATGAAAAAAAACTCAACCCCCAACCCCCTATTTCAGCGCTGCCGTACATTTTCTCGATCCTTTGCTAGACAGATGGCAATGGTGACGATCGCTCTGTTAATTCCCTTGGCGATCGCGTTTACCCCTATCACCGCCGCCAATGCCTTTGATGCGCCAGAGCTACTCCCCGAAACCTATACCAATGTGATTGATCTTGGTAAATTCTTGACCGAAAGCGAAGAGCTTGCCCTTGATCAAAAAATCACTCAATTTGAAGATAGGACAGGTTGGAAATTGCGGGTATTGACCCAAGTGGATCGCACTCCCGGACGAGCTGTTAAAGAATTTTGGGGACTAGATGATCGCAGCGTCATGTTGGTCGCTGATGCTAGAGGACGCAATCTATTAAACTTTAGCGTTGGGGATGGAGTATACCCATTACTATCCCGCAGTTTTTGGATCGAATTGCAATCGCGCTATGGTAATCAGTTCTATGTGCGTGAGCAGGGCTATGACCAATCAATTTTGTCAGCGATCGATGCGATCGCAACTTGCCTTGATCAAGACGGTTGTGCCGTTGTCCCCGGAATTCCCCAAGAGCAATGGGTTTTGACCTTGATTACTTCCATCGTTGGCGGTGTCGTCTTCGGCTTTGCAGGACATCCACGCAAAGATGGTGAAATCTTTGCGTGGAAATGGGCGCTTATCTTTACTCCTCTATGGGGGATGTTGTTTATTTCGTTTGGATTAGGTCCCGTAGTCACCCGTACCAGTGAGTGGTTACCGATTATTCGCAATGTGGCAGGTTTTGTTGGTGGCGCAGTAATTGCCTATTTGATTCCTTCGCCTAAGCGCAATAGCCCCTCCCCTGAAGCCCAGTAAAGTAACGTGAGTTAATAGCGCTTTGCGCGGCGCGAATAGCGCAAAATGGTGAAAAATCACTCTACGATTTTTCACCATTTTGCATTTTTCTTTGACTCACCTTAAGAACAAAAAGAAACAGCCGCATTTTGCGGCTGTTTCTTTATTTATGTGCTGATTAACTTGGTAATTTGCAAATATGCAGATTAATCATCATCATTGTCATCGTCGCTCTCGACGACCTTGGGTACAATACCAAAGCCAGGGACGAGACGGCTACCCATACCTACAAAGACGACCTTCTGCTTCTTCGACAAGCCGCGAGGAAGTTTGCCGACCAAATAGATTGGACGAACTAAAGAAGCTTCGTAGGAGACGGGGAAGATGGAAATGTTGCGGAAGGAGATGAATACCAGTGAGTCAACCGCTTCAGTTCCAAGACCTACAGGGCGAGTGTTGACAAGCTGAGATGATTTGGACTCAGTGTAAGTCAACAAACGAGTATTGGTAGACAGAATCTGCAAGAACTTGAACTTATCAGCAGAGAAGTATTTAGGCTCCTTAGAAACCAATTGGAACAGTTGGGGATTAGCAGCAATCAAAATTACCGAGGCAACATTGGTGTTAGTTGGTACTGTGGTGATACTCGAAGATGGCACAACCAAACTACCACCTGTAACATTACCCTTGAGGCTGGTAGAAACACCACCATTAGAAGTGGCACTGTTGACAGTTCCCACAACAGCTACATTAGCGTCTGTAAACTGGCTAATCTGATTTTGGCTAACAGCCGCAGTTCCCGATGCCTTACCGATACCACGAATCTGGTCGCCAGATTCAATGTTGGCGGTTGTAGTGGTGTTGATTTTGAACAGATTGGTGTATTCAAACTTGCTAAAGCCAACAGTACCAAAAGGAGTGAGTACAGTGGTTTTGACATTAGTAACTGGTCCACCAGTGGTATTAACTAGGTCAAAAGTACCGCCTGTAATTGGTACAACTACAGTGTTTGCTGGTAGTGGCGTGATACTGGTGTTAGGAATATTAATGAAGGAATCCTTCTGAATGTTTCCTGTGACAGTCGCAGTTGCAGCACCAAGCGCATCGACTTGCGTCCCAGCATTGGTGGTAGTGGTGATTTTGCCTTTGATGCTGGTATCGGCATCGGTGAAGTTAGCGGTGCTGCCAGTGTCAAAGTTGACAGTACCAGTGGAACGACCGTTGGTAATGTTGAAGTCATTACCTGTGTTGAGTGCGGTTGAGCCACTGACGGTTCCCGATAACGCTGAAACGGTAGCAGTACCAACGGGAGTTAATACAGTTACTGCTGTGCTGGTAGCATTGTTGGTTGCAGCATTAGTAACGTTGACGGTGAAAGTGCCACCTGTGATGGGTACTTGAGTAGTTTGACTATGGGCTGGAGATGCCGCGATCACTGCACCTACTAGAGTAATAGCGATCGCCCCTAAGTTAAACTGATGACGCTTGATGCGAGTTAGCATTGTATATCCCTCTCAAATTTTGATTGTTTAGTGATCGACGAGATCGATAGAAATCCAAAAATCTCATACTGCCTGCTAAATAAGGCGATCGTGACGTAGACACCTTGTATTTAGTTCCGAGTAAGCCCCATATATCCCCCAGACGGGTAAGCCATTTGTAGAGTTCCCACAAATTTAAAAAATTTTTCGTAGTTCTACTTGGGAAAGTTTCGGGGAAAGTTTCGAGGAAAACTTTTTGTGTTTTGATTTCAAAAGCGACTCCATATGGATGGAGTCGCTTTTGAGAATTTACTCTAGAAAGTAAAGGTCGTACGGATTGCCCCAACGGTAATCGTATCGCTGCCTGATGTCTGTACAGGATTGAAGATAAACAGCACACCGGGGGTAATGCTGATGTTTTCATTTAGGCGCATCCGATAGAACAACTCTAGATGGGTAGTGCTAGCGGGTTGTCCACCAAAGTCACCACTCGCCACTCCCGTTAGACCGATCGCACTAGGAATGTTGAACGTGGGGACACCACCTTGAGTGAGGTTGCTGCTGGTGATCTTGGGTGGCTGACCGACATAGATTCCGCCTAAATTGCCTTCGGCAAAAAGATCGGGGAAGTTAAGAAATGCCATCCAGTTAAATGTTTCAACGGAGCCGCCGAGGTTATTCTCTCTAATTTGTGAGGTTGTATAGCCAGCCCAACCGCCTAAAGTCAAACTAGGCAAAACCCGCCATGATACAGTACCGCCGAAGGCGTTAGTAGAGAAACGTCCGCCAATGGGACCGAGCAGGTTATCACCGACACCTGTATTGAGGCTGGCGTTGGTGGTGTAGGAGTTGAGGTAGTACAGCGCTAAATCGATATCATCGTTAGGAGTAATCGAAAGTTGTGCGCCTGCGGTGAAAGGTCCTCCTGTCAGACCATTTTGAGGATCGGAGGCTAGAGATGCCGCGTAGAGACCTTGCAAGCTGATCGCGTCGCTAATCTGCCAGTCAAAACCAAGACCTGCTTGTCCAGGGAAGTTAAGAATCGGGTTGCGTTGGGCGAAGGCGGATAGAGCGCCCTGTCCTGCACTTTCGTAACGGTTAGGACCACGAAATACACTGGAAGGGCTGATTCCTGCTGCACCGACGATCAAAGCAATGCGATCGTCAACCAAAAAACGGTAGGAGAGATCGCTTAGTTGTAGTGAGTTGCCTGTATCTAACTCATAGCCCAAACGGGTGTAGGTATTAGTCAGGAAGTTGTTATTGATAAAGGAAGTGGAGGCTGTCGAGGCATTGCCCGCTTGGAGTCCCGTAATCAATAGACTACGATTATCGAACTGAGTTACTAGACTAAGCTGAAGATTGTAGCCAAAGGTCAAGTTAGTGGCATCGTCAGGAGTGTTTTTAATGCCATTACGAGGAGTGAGGCTGCCTGTATTGGGCAGACGGCTTTGCAATCCGAAGATAGCTTGACCGTAAAGCTTGGTGGTGGTGGAGAATTGTTGTGCTTCTAGCTTGGCAGTTTTGGCATCAAGGGAGTCAACCCGCCCACGCAGATTTGCCAATTCGGCAGCATATTCTTCGGTGAGACTTTTGATGGTTGCTAGATCGTCCGCGCCAACTTTATCGCCTAATCCTGTGGCAATGATTTCATTGATTTTGTCTAAGCAAGCGTTCAAACCTGCGGCAAATTCATAACGACTAACGGACTGATTACCGCGATAAGTGCGATCGGGATATCCTGCGATACAGCCGTATCGCTCAACGAGGGATTGCAGAGCCGTGAATGCCCAGTCCGTTGGTCTCACGTCACTTAATTCGGATACTGAGGTAACGCCCTGAGCGGTATTACCTTGTGTAAGTGAGCGGTTACGCTGATTGTTTGTTTGGCTAGATTTGAAGGTCGCTAATTCAGAATTGATTGCCCGAATTGTTGATGATTCTGTTTGCGAAGTTGCCTGAGAGTTTGCTGGCAAAGGAGAATTAGTTGGTGCAAGCTCAATATTTGAGAAATCACTAATCTTGAAGTTATTAGTGGTGGTGGAAGTAGTATCTGAGACTGTCTCGGCATGGGCGTTGCCAACAATCAAACAACTAGAGATACCTGTTGCCGCGATCGCGATGATTGTTTTTGCAGTCATCGTGATGAGACTAGATGCGTTGCGAGGTGCAACGTTTTTTAATTTAAACGACATTTATAACAATCCTCACTTGACCAGTTGGGCTAAATTGACGAAGTTACCTTAATCTGACCACAGCTTTTATACCCTTTATACTGTGCGGTCTGCAACATGATTTTTAGGTATCGTAACTTTTTAAATGTTTTGTGTGCTTTTTAAGTGGTTAAGCCCAATTTAATCTGCTGACGATGAAAAAATTATTTAGTTCCTAGATGTTTAATATGGCGATCGCCTGTTAAGACAACATGAGTTCGACGAAAGCGCAAAATGGTGAAAATCGCTCTGCGATTTTCACCATTTTGTACCATTTGCACCGCGCGAAGCGCGATGCAAATGGCTATATCGAACTGACGTTAAGACAAAAAAGGATGGAATTGTAGCAAATAGTTACAACTCCCTCCTTTTCAAACTCATCTAGGTTGCTGCGGGACTAGGCTCAATCCTAGTTGGTTCAGGTGCTGGCTCAGGAGGGATAGGGATGGGTGACGGTTCAGGAAGTGAGGTAGGGCGATCGGGGGTGGGAATTGGTTCAGGCGATCGCGTTGGTGATGGCTCCTCGGTAGGAGTGGGAGTGGGTGAAACCGTTGGCGATGGAGTAGTTGTGGGTTTTGGTGTTGGGGAACGGGTCGGTTGCGGTGTAATCGCATCGGGATCGGGTTTTAGCTGCACATCGAGGGTGTAGGTAGTTTCAGAGTTGCCTGTGGTGGAGATCTTGACGTAATAAACGCCACCTTTTTTGAGCTTGTTACGCCAGTAGCCCGTGGCATTGTCGATGGCAAGCCGATCAAGGGCAGTTTGATTATCATCCACAATGGTCATCTGCAAGTCTTGCCCTCCCGTTAGGGACACGACTAAAAATTCGCCCCGTTCGCCATTAAAGCGCACATTTACGACCTGTCCAGGAGCAATGCTATTGCTGACGCTGCCACTGAGTGAGTCACCGATGGGACGCAGGTCTAGCCGATTGTTAATATTGACGACATTAGTGGGGGTGTTGGTATCTGTGGGAGTAGCGATCGTGGTATCCGTGACTGTTTCGGCGATCCGAGTGCGGCTAAATAGCAGGGAAGTTAATGCCCATGAACCAACTCCTGCCAATAGGATAATCAAAATTCCCCAAAGCCAGTTAATGCTGCCGCCATTGGTGGTTCTATTGGGATTATTGGGCTGTGCATAGTTGGGGCTGCTGGTCATCCCTGCAACTACGGTTTTTTGAGGTAAATTCGATACGACCTGCGAGGGGACTTGTCTACCGACAGCATAGGTCTTCGCTCCAGAAAAAGAGGCTTGAGCGACTTGAAGAGCCTGAAATACTTCATCCGCCGAACGATAGCGATTAGTTGGTTTGTAACTGAGCATTTGGTTGATGACTCTGGCGAGGGCGGGATTAACATTGGCAAACTGTTGCCAATTCCATGCCAGATTGATGCTGTCAAATAACTCCGATGGTTCTTTGCCCGTGAGCAAAACGATCGCTGTTACTGCGAGAGCGTAGAGATCACTGTTGGCATAGGCATTGCCCGATTGCAACTGCTCAGGTGGGGCATAGCCTGCCTTGCCTGCGACGGTGGAGGCGGGGATACCCATTTGCGAGTTGAGCTTGGCGTTAGTCTCTTGGACTACGCCAAAGTCAATCAGTACGGGTAAATTATCCTGCGATCGCAGGATCAGATTTTCGGGGGAGATATCGCGATGGATGATGTTGTGGTTATGCAGATAGCTCAGCACAGGCAGTAGCTGCTGCATCAACAGCAGAATTTCATTTTCCGAAAAAGTCTGCCCAGTTTTGAGGCGATCGAGCAGGAGATTGCGATAGTTGTTGCCCTCCACATAGTCTTGCACCAGCAACAACCGACCTTCAGACTCGAAGGTGGCGCGAAATTCGGGGACTTGGGGATGACGAATTTGATAGAGTACCGAAGCTTCCCGCCGAAATAGCTCTTTTGCTTTTTCGGTAACCTCTTGCGAGTCTTGGGGGGGGATAAATTCCTTTAGGACACAGGTTTCGTTAAAGCGCTCTAGGTCTTGAGCTAGGTAAGTACGACCCATACCACCCTGTCCGATCGTGGAGCGGACGGCATAACGACTTTTAAGAACAAAACCTTGGGGAAATGGGGGTTGCATTGTCGGTGACGAGTAGTTAGGTAGTTGATAGACGCGAATCGTGAATTAGTACCTCACTGCCATAGCACTACCTCGGATCAGATATTTAGGTCCTTCGATATCGATTGAGGTTCCTACTTTTACCTTTTCACCTGCAAAAACTGCACCATCATTGGTGATTTGAGCCGTGGCTTCGAGGGTGAGGGCTAGATCGGATTGGGAGGTGGCAACGGCACGGGGATCGGCAAAGTAGACAGCAGTGCCATCGGCTTTGGCTGCCACAATTTGCGGAACGCTGATCTCTACTTTTTTGACGGTAACATTGCCACGGGGTTGGTTGCGGATCACAATTTTGACCTGATCGCCGATTTTGACTAGATTTTGAGGATCGATCGCACTTAGTCCCCTTACGTTCATATCCACCTGCACGGTTTTATTTTCGGCGGATAAAATTTGGGCGATCGAGCTACCGCCATTGCCGGGGACGAGCAGTAAGCCAATCAGGACTATCAAAATTGTGGCGATCGCCCCGATGTCCAAAATGCTAAGTTTGCCAAATAAGCGTCCTTGCCGATCTAAAATTGCCATGCTAGTTTCTACGGATAATGGTCTAAGGGTGGGCGAAATATGTTGGTGAGCCGATCTAGATGCTCTAAGTTTTTTTTCAAGCTTACTGTTTTTTAGTTTTTCAGTATAAGCATAAATACAAGCATAAATTGATTCGGCATGATTCGGCAAAGATCGGTAGGCTCATGAGATGAGTAATCATTTAGACAAGCATGATTGGGCTTGAATAATTAGTTTGGCTAGCTCAGCTTATGCTTAATGCTTACTTAGGGTTAGATAAAACCTTCAATAGTTCTTCGGCAATGATTTCGGTCATGATCGTTGCCATTTTGGGTAAGAGGATTTCATTGGTGCGAGCGATCGAATCTCCTAGCACTTGCGGCATGATTTGAATCGCTTTTTTGCCCGTGTCAGACTTGTAAAAGCTAATAATGTCGCGTAGTTCGGACTCTGTAAAATATTGGTCGTAGACAGGATAAGAAACCTGCTCAATCAATTGACTGATATCGATTTTTTGGATCACCCGATCGCGATATTTACCTGCCATCCGCGAAATCAGATCGCTGAGTTGACTCTGAACTTCAGGGCGATCGCTATTCAAAAAAGGAGCGTCTTTTAATAATGCGGATAATAACTTGGGTAGGTCGGAACGTACTCGCGCATCGATGAGTTGATTGGCATTTTTGGTGGTTTCGGTGAGTTCCAGTAATTCGCGAATGAGGGCGCGTTTGCTTGGCGCAATCTCCGTAATATCGGTGGAAGATTTTGCTGGTGCGGTTTGGTTAGTTTGATTGGTCTGGGCGATCGCCGTTAGATCCTGTGCGTTAAAGCTTCCAAATGTGACGGGGATTATAACCGCCAAGAGGGTGGCGGGTAATAGACAAAATCTCGAATTAAGATGATGAATATATTCTTTGAGCAATTTTTGGGGCGACATATTTTGGGCTTGGCAATTAAACCGTAATTTGTTCGAGATTGTAAGCTAATTTATCCGCGATCGCTGTAACCCAGTTTTCATCCTGCTTGGTATAGCTGCGGGGGATATTTGCTCCTAAAACCATGACTCCTTTTTCGCCCAGAGGTTGCACGATTACACCTTGAGTATTTTCGGGCAAATAGTCAAACTCCAAACGTCCGGGGTAAAGCTCTAGCTTAACGAGATAGACAGGCTTTTGAGTCTTCATCACCCTTGAGGCGATCGCGCCCAAATTTACTTGTTCGCTCTTACCCAAGATCCCCCGCCGCAAGATCGTCTGTTGGTCGTAGTAAATGACCACGACTTTTGTAACTGTATTAGTCAGCAAAATATGCGATGCCCAAGCTAATTCGGTTTTGATGGATTCTGGCAAGGAGTCGGCGATCGCTAAGCCTTCCTCACCGATTAGCGTCACGGCTTCAGGAGGTTTGGGCTGTACTTGCTGCCATAGTAAGCCAATTAAAATCAAGACGGCACTCAATAAAATTCCGAGGGCATCAGCACGCGACTGGCTAGAGGTGAGATTGCTCGTCACCATCCGATTAACCAATAAACCTAAACCACCTAATGTCCCCACCACTAGGGGTAAGTATCGAACCATATTTTTTAGCTTGGATCTTAAAGATCTAAAATTTTATTCTAGTAAGTTATACCAAATTAACAAAGGCGATCCATGCTGCCTAGCGAACTTCTGATGCACCGCAGGAATGGTGAAACCATCATTCCTAAACGATTAAAACTAGATGCCCATCATCGGGCGATCGCGGCTGATTTAATCGCAATTTTTGAAAATGCTAGGGGCGGCACGCAGGGGGAGCTAGATCGGCAATTGCAGGAGCTTGAAGGAGATACGCCCGACTATCGGATAAAGCGGGGCTTAGCGCATATTCTCAAATCTAGCTTTAGTACCTTTGAGGTGATTAGTCCCCTTGATCCACAGGAGTTACGGCGGCGGGTGTTTGAGAGATCGGCGCAGGTGGTTCCCAGTGCGATCGCCACGATACAAACTTTGCAACAGCTTTCTGATACCCTCAGCCAAGAGTTAAACCGTGAAGTTTTACCTGCCCAGATTACGCAAGGACTCTATGCTGACCTGATCGAAAATCGCATTCTCACCCAGTTTGATACGCCCACGGTCGAAGCCCTGCTCCATCGCTACAATCTCTCACAGGTGCAAGGGATTTTTTATCGTGCCAGCCAGATGGTGTTGACGGTGCATCGCAATGACCCTGGGGAATATAAGCTGCTCTTTCGTTATTTGAAATTATTTCAACTCATGTCTTACATTGAGGGCGATGTCGATTATGGCTTTACGATCGCTGTTGATGGAGCAACCAGTTTGTTTGGCACTAGCACGCGCTACGGACTGGCGATCGCCAAGCTACTACCTGCTTTGCTCCATGTGACTAAATGGAGTCTGGAGGCAAGTATTGTCGAAAAAGATGCCTATTCCAAGCAAAAGCGCACGGGCATTTTTAAGCTGGATTCCGATTGTGGTTTGGTGAGCCATTATCCTGCGGGAAAGCCCTACGACAGTGCGATCGAGTCCGCCTTTGCCGAGCGTTGGGCGGAGATAAAAACGGAATGGAAGTTGGAACGGGAAGTCGATTTAATTCCCATGTTCGGCACGGTGATGATTCCTGACTTTCGGCTAGTGCATCCCGACGGGCGCAGCTATTTGCTCGAAATAGTCGGCTATTGGCGACCTGAATACCTCCGCAAGAAGTTCGCCCAAGTCCGCCAAGCTAATTGTGAGAATTTGATTTTGGCAATTTCGGAACGGTTAAACTTGGAAAAATCTGGAATCGATAAGCAAAAAGAAATTCCTGCGTTAACGGTATGGTTTAAGGACAAGCTGTCACCTAAGTCGGTGTTACAGCTTATCAACTAATATCAAGAACCAAAAAATAAAAATAATTGATGTGTTAGGGGCAAAGCATTCCTGCGACTATCTAGCCATCTTATTAGGATTTATAAACAGGAATGCTTTGCCCAAAACTCAGCGCAGTAGAAGGTTACTTTGCAACATGGGAGAGGGTTGAGCATTGGCAGTAGAAAGCTGTGATTAGATTTGCGAAATCGTTGTGCCAATGCTCAACCCCTACTTACCCTGCCTTGTTGAGTTTAATTACGATAAAATCAGGGATAGCATTACTCAACCTTGGCGCGACGTGTTTCAACAACTTTCGGATCAGCTTAACCAAATCCAGCAAAAAATCACCCAAAATATTAGGCAAATCTGGCGACATCAGGTGGTGGCGCTATTGGCGAATCTGAAGGTGGCGATCGCCCTATTGTTACTAATTGCCCTATTTAGCATCTTGGGGACAGTGATCGAGCAGGGACAAACCCTAGATTTCTATCGCGAAAACTATCCTGAACATCCTGCCCTGTTTGGATTTTTGACCTATAAAGTAATTTTGGCGATCGGCTTAGAACACGTTTATGGCAGTTGGTGGTTTCTGACCCTGTTGATCCTATTTGGCACTAGCCTCACCGCCTGCACCTTTAATCGCCAATTACCAATTCTCAAAGCCTCTAAGCGCTGGTTTTACTACACTAAACCCCAGAGCTTTGCCAAGTTGCCCCTCGCCACCGAGATCGTGGGCGGCGACTTGCAAAGCCTCGCCCAGTCTCTAAAATCTAAAAATTATCTCGTTCATCAAACCAGCGATCGCCTGTATGCACGAAAGGGATTAATTGGCAGAATTGGTCCTATTGTGGTGCATTTCAGTATGTTGCTGGTTCTCGTCGGTTCGATCTGGGGAGCCTTGACAGGATTTGTGGCGCAGGAAATGATCCCCAGTGGTGAAACCTTTCAGGTCAAAAATATTACGGAAGCGGGAGCTTGGTCGAAGTCACAAATCCCTAAGGATTGGTCGGTAAGGGTAAATCGGTTCTGGATTGATTACACTGCCAAGGGAAGTATTGATCAGTTCTATTCGGATTTATCGGTGCTGGATCGTGATGGCAAGGAAGTCGATCGCCAAACGATTCATGTCAATAAGCCTTTGAAATACAAGGGAGTCAGCTTCTATCAAGCCAATTGGGATATCAGTGCGGTGCGGTTTACGCTCAATAACAGTCCCGTCCTGCAACTGCCCGTCAGTAAGCTCGAATCTCAGACGGGCGGGCGACAGGTTTGGGGAACATGGATTCCCACTAAGCCCGATCTCAGTGCGGGAGTGACGCTGATTACGCCAGATTTGCAGGGGACTTTCTTGATCTATGACGAACAGGGGCAGCTATTAACCACAGTTCGCACCAATGGCACTGCCGAAATTAATGGCATTAAATTCACCCTCAAAGAAGCGATCGGCAGCACAGGCTTACAGATCAAGGCTGACCCCGGCATTCCCATTGTCTATGCAGGATTTGGGCTGTTGATGTTAGGGGTGATCATGAGTTACATCAGTCATTCTCAGGTCTGGGCTTTGCAAGTGGGCGATCGCCTCTATGTCGGCGGCAAAACCAACCGCGCCCAAGTCAGCTTTGAGTCAGAACTAATCGAAGTCACCAGCGCTGTTAGTAGTCCTACAATTTCATGAATTGAGATTATGTTTTGAGCATCTAGAATACAGACAATTCAAATAAGAAAAATAGGGCTTCGACTCCGCTCAGCCACCGTATATCGATGGCTGAGCGGAGTCGAAGCCTTTCTAAATTATTTAGAACTGCTATAACTCACTATTATGCAATCAATGCTATCATTGATTGCATAATAGTGAGTGCAAAAAAAATGGCTAACATAACAATTCGGAATTTAGATGATGCGCTCAAGGCAAAGTTAAGGGTTCGAGCGGCGAGATTGGGGCGATCAATGGAGGAAGAAGTGAGGGTGATTTTGCGGAATGTGTTGGCGGAGGAAAGTGCGCCAATCAGTCTGGGGGAATCAATTCACCAGCGATTTGTGGGTTTAGGTGGTTGTGATTTGCCTGAGATAAAAAGGGAACCAATTCGCGATCGCCCTCTATTTGATGAATAGAATTTTATAGATTGCCGATGAATTGTTTATGAATGGAACTTAATGGGTAGAACTTTGTGATTATTCTCGATACAAATGTACTTTCAGAATTTATGAGATCTGTCCCAAATTCCGTGGTGATGGAGTGGATACAGCAACAGGAAGTCTCAGAAATTTTTACAACAACAATTACACAGGCTGAGATTTATTACGGATTGGCTTTGTTGCCAATCGGAAAGCGCCGTAGTGATATGGAGAGGACGGCGCGATTAATGTTTGATCAAGATTTTCAGGGTCGGATTTTAACTTTTGATAGTGTGGCGGCGACGGAATATGCAGCTCTAGCCTCATGGCGACGACAACTTGGCAAGCCGATCTCTCAATCTGATGCTCAAATTGCGGCGATCGCTAGGGCTAATCGGTCGATACTTGCGACTCGGAATATTTCAGATTTTTGTGATTGTCAGTTATTGTTAGTCAATCCTTGGGACTAGAGTTGGGTTTGAGACTAATAACTTTATTTTGCCCCTGCGGCTTTGAGAATATTGACTACCTCTAGGTGACTCTTTTGAATGGCGATCGCAAGGGGTTTAGCGAAGCTATTGCCAAAATTGGGATCGGCTCCATGTTGGAGCAGTAGCCTGACAATGTTGGCATAGCCAAGACTGGCGGCATGGTAAAGCGGCGTAACGCCCTCGGTGTAGTAGTTGGGTTTAAAGCCTGCAACTAATAGCATTTCTGCTACGTTATAGCGATTTCTGGTGATCGCCGCATCCAGTGCTGTGTAGCCACCATCCGCCGACAGATCTATCTTTGCGCCTTTGAGGATTAATAATTGGGCGATCTCTAGATGTCCGCGATCGGCGGCAGTGATCAGGGGTGAACCAATCACATAGATATAGACCTGATTACCATTAACATTTGCGCCAGCATCGATCAAGACTTTGGCAATTTCCAAACTATTCTGCTCCGCCGCAATTTGGAGAACGGGTGTTCCCTTCACACCATCGCCTTCCTTGCCCTCTTGGATTGAGGTATTGGGGTCAGCGTTGCGGGACAGCGCTAGTTTGACCAAGTTGAGATCTTCATCTCTAACTGCGCTTAGCAAGATTTGACTTTGGGCTGCTGAAAAGACACGATTGGGCTTAGCTTGCTTAACTAGGGGGCTTGATGCGGGAGTAATGGGAGAGGAATTGGCGGAAACTGAAGTTTTGCATGAACAGACTAAGGCGATCGCGGTAACTGCCAAGATAGACGCGATAGAATAAACAGGCTTTAGGGGATTGAGCTTAATCATAGAAGCGTGCAGGACTAAGAATAATGGATATGACTGAGCCGATTGGGTACATTTTAGGCACAAAGGACGCTACGCCCCTTGACTTTTGGGTGGCGGTGAGTGATGGCAAAGTGTTGCGCCTCGATGACGTGGTACAGGTGAAGACCGATCGCCCCGATCACAAAGGCATCATCAACTTTTACGGCGTGGTAGATCATGTGCGGACAATCCATGAAGGCACGCAGTTTGACACCGATACTTTTTTAGTTACGACGGGTAGTATGCCCGTAAATGTTTCCTATGCGGCTCATGTGCAGGTGACGCGGATTGAGCCAGAGGAATATTTGCCGCCTCAACCTAGCGATGCCGTTTATCTCGCAGAAGATGAAAATCTCCGCTTTGCCCTCAACTTTGATGGCATGGAGCAGCGCATTTCCGCAGGGGTCATGCGAAATGGTAGTCCCGCCTATCTGAACTATGAATTTATCGATGGCACGAAGGGCGCTCACGTCAATATTTCGGGGATTTCAGGGGTGGCGACGAAGACTTCCTTCGCTCTGTTTATCCTCCATTCCATTTTTAATTCCGCCGTATTGGGCGCACAGAGAGCAAATACAAAAGCATTAATTTTTAATGTCAAAGGTGAGGATCTCTTCTTTTTAGATAAGGTCAATAACAAGATTCGCGAAGAGGATCAGGCTAGTTATCGACTGCTAGATCTGCCCGTGGAGCCATTTCGCGATGTGAGATTTTGTGCTGCTCCCAAGAAGAACACGATCGCTGTAGAGCCACATCTCGATCAGCGATCGGACAAAATCTCTACCTATGTTTGGGGAATGCGCGAATTTTGTGGCGATCGCCTGTTTCGATTTTTGTTTGCAGGCGATGACCTAGAGCGCGGTAATATTGGCTTCCTTGCGGGGATTGTGGAGGAACGCCTCGCTAAACTCGCTCAAGAAAATAATAAGCGCGATCAAAAGATGGGCTTTGTACCGAGAGCCTATCTGGATGTGGGCGATCCCTATGGCGAAGAAGGCAAAGATCAAGTAGAAACATTTCGCGACTTGATCGAATTTCTCGAATATAAATTAGTGGAAGATCCCGATCAAAAATGGCTAGGACGCAACACTCCCGCCACCGCCGAAGCCTTGACCCGTCGTCTATGGGGAATCGCTGATGAGATGTCTCACTTGATCCGTGGCGATCTACCAGCCGAAGAATTGGATAAATATCGCCTCGATCCCCTCGCTGCCGAATATCAATTAACGATCGCCGATATTAATAAGTTAGGTAGCAAGGCGCAAAAGTTTGTGGTGGGCGTATTGCTGCATAAGCTATTTATGGAAAAGGAGAAGCGCGGTCAATATCCTGTGGTCTTCATCGTGTTAGATGAGCTAAATAAATATGCTCCTAAGGAAGGGCGCAGTCCGATCAAGGATTTGTTAGTAGAAATTGCCGAACGGGGGCGATCGCTTGGCATTATCTTGATCGGCGCACAGCAAACTGCCTCAGAGGTGGAGCGGCGCGTGGTCGGTCAAGCAGCCGTGCGCGTGGTCGGTCGTCTGGACTCCGCCGAGGTGGAGCGCCCTGAATACAATTTCTTGACGGGAGCCTGTCGCAAGCGATCGCTTTTACTCAAGTCAGGCAGTATGTTTATCCATCAACCTGAAGTTCCATCGCCTCTGTTAGTGGGTTTCCCTTTCCCCGCCTACGCCACCCGCAAAAAGGAGGTCTATCAAAGTGCAGAGGATGAACAAACCCTCAAAAAGAAAGCCAGCCGTTTTTAGGTTAGCTATTGCAGGCTAAAAATTTGAAAATAATTTTGATGTAGGGGTAAAGCATTGACACAACTGATTGGAAATTTTTATGGAAACTTCTACTTGTCAATGCTTTACCCTTTTCGCTGATGAACAGTAGCCTGTAATCGCGCTAAGTTTTGGGCAAAGCATTCCTGTTTGTAAAGTCTGGGAAGATGGCTAAATAGTCGCAGGAATGCTTTGCCCCTACGACAACAATTATCCCTGTCCCGTTTTTGAGCCAGTAGACATGACATCACAATTTCAGAAATTTTAAGTAGCACTTTTGGCGCTATACGTTACTATTTGGATGTGAAATATCAGAGAGTCCGAGTATGCAGTTAAAAAGTGTCGTCCAACCCTTTGGTGAAGTTAATGTCTATCCCCAAAACAATGGCGAGATTGACATCGTTGCAACGATCCTGATGGTTCCCGATATCGAAGGGGCGCGAGTTGGTCTAGCCCTCGATGGCTCCGCCTCCATGAAAAAGATGTACGGCATCAGTGGCGTGGTTAGTAGCTTTTTTGCTAGTGCGGCGATCGCGCAAAATGTGGTGGAGCCAGTGGCGCGAACGATGGTGAAATATCTGGCTAACTTCGCGGCGACGGGCAAGGTGGACTTGCTCAACTGGGCTTGTGGCGCGGCGGGAGAACTAATTGAGGATCTCGGTAGTTTTAGCGGTGAGGAGATCGATCAATTGGCGATCAATGGACCTAAAATTCCTTGGGGAACAGGTACAAAGCTCCTCCCACCCCTACGATATTTCATTAACAAATACAAAGATGCCCCTGCGATTGGGGTGAAACAACCCGCCGCTATCTGTCTGATCATTACCGATGGCATCATCGAAGATTTGGAAGATGTCAAGGAGTTCTGTTTTAAATATGCTTTGGAAATTGCCGACAATACCAAACCCTTTATCAAGCTCTTGTTAATTGGCGTTGGTAAGGAAATTGATGAACGTCAGCTAGAAGAACTAGACAATATGTCTGAAGGTAGCTTTGTCAAGGATCAAGCAGGGCGAGAGATCGATCTGTGGGACTATCAAGTTGCCGATGACATTCAGATTTTGGAACAGATTTTCAAAGAATTTGTATCTACGGAAACGATTGTTACCCACTACGGCAGGATTCTCAATCAAGAGGGAGCAGTTTGCGAAGAATATAACTTTGGCGTACCTGCATTGATGCGCTTCCGTCTACCTGCGGGTTCGACATCCTTCACCCTAGAGTTTTCGGGTGGGAATGTGACACAGGATATTACCGAAGCCTTGCCTAAGGATTTGGAATCGCCATTGATTCCTGCTTCTGAGCAGTGGCAAGATGTGGTGGATTTTGTATAGATATAGACGATTCAAATAAGAACTAGGGCTTTGACTTCGCTCAGCCATCGGTGTGGGGTGGCTGAGCGAAGTCGAAGCCTCTTCTCGATATTTAAGATTGCTATATTGCGGGAGCTAGGAAACGTTGGATAGTTTGGATGATGAAGCTAGGGATAGACAGCTAGAGATAGAACAGGGGCAGAACTTGCAAATCCCCGCTAATTTAGTGGCGGCGGAATTTGGTGAAGTAAATGTGCGTCGGTTGATGGATGGAGAAGTCCATCAATGCCATGTGGAATTTACGATCGCTATGGAACCGCAGGGACGCTTTGCGGAAGGATGGCGGACGGGGCTTGCCTTAGATGCTAGTGCCTCGATGAAGCGTGCCTATGGTCGTAAGGTCGAGGCAAGGGTTGATCCTGAACTGTTAACTAGCTACATCAAACAGGGACGCTTGCAATCTTTTATGCAGGATGGTGAGCCGATTCGCAAGATCCAGCGCGATGCCTTTGTGGAGATCCAAGAACGCGGCTATGAGGTTAACTACACCGAAAATATTTTGCAGCCCTTGGTGCAGGACTTTACCGCCTATCTCGCCAGTAATATCGACGGCACTGGCAAAACTGCTCTGATTTACTGGGGGTGTGGTCAAGGTAATGAGGTGGAAGCCCTTGGAGATTTTGACGCGGCGGACTGTCAAAAATTAGCGATCGCGGGACCTGCCACCTTTATGCTAGGCAAAACCACGAAGCTATTACCCGCGATCGCCTACTTTACCAAGAATCCACAATACAACCAAGCTCAACGCGGTATCTACATCTTCCTCACCGATGGTAGGATTGACGACCTAGAGCAGGTCAAAATCTATACTAAAGAACTGGCTCTAGAGATTGCCGTTGGTAAACGAAACTATTTAAAGTTGATTTTGATTGGCATTGGCAAAGATGTCGATCGCTATCAGTTACAGGAACTAGATGACTTTGATACGGGATTAGATATTGATATTTGGGATTATAAAATCGCCAGTGAGATGAATAATCTTACGCAAATTTTTGCAGAAGTAGTGAATGAAAATCAAATCATTGCCGAGAGTGGCTCTATTTATGATGATCAGGGCAATTGCGTAAAATCCTATGCCAATGGCTTACCTGCTAAAGTTGACTTCGTAATGCGCGGTGATTCGCAATGGTTTGAATTGGAAGTGGACAACCAAAGGATTCAGCAGCTAGTCATTCTAGAGAATCATGAGGCGATCGCGCCCCTCGCCCAAAAAAGCTTACTAGAGTTTGAGATTCTTGCTAGAGAAAATCATCAGCAAGAATTAGCAGAAAAAGGTGAGGATGAGGTGATCGCGCCCGAAGTTGATCATTCACTATTGCAAAATAAATGGTATCGATTTCTAGCGATGTTGCTGCTAGCTGCGGCTTTTATCGGTACAGCGATCGCCTTTGCGATTTTGATTCAGAGATCCGATCGCGATCGCTTACCTGAAAGCATTAAACCCGCAGCGATCGGTAAAGCTGATCCTGATCGTGTTGCAGTCAAGAAGTCACAGCCTAAAGATTCTGCTAATGGGCAAGGAACTAAATCTAATCCTCAATCTCTTCAAAATTCTAAAGTGAATCCTCCCAATAGCTCTACTAATGCGCCCCGTAATTCTCCCGTAAACCCTTCTACAAATCCACCAACTAATCCGCCAACTAATCCAGCAACTAATTCTCAATCAAGTTCTCAAATCCTATCAGGAATTGCTGAGGAAAATAGTCCTAGGAAGCCCGTTGTCACCGCTCAAACCAATCCCAATTTGAATAATGGAAATAATAATAATTCCCAAAACACTCCAAACACTCCTCAAGTAAACTCCCAGCTAAATTCTCAAATAAATCCTTCTATGAGTAAAGGAAATAATAGAGATTCACCGCAGATAGTTAATAGAACTATTAATAGTTCTATCTTGCCAATCGTTAATCCAGATGTTGAAACTACTATTTTCTTTCCTTCCGATCAAATAGAACTGACATCGCAAGAAGAAGTGAAAATCGATGCTTTTTGGACAAAAATTCAGGGCAAACGCGGAGTCCTGCAAGTGCGTGGTCACGCTGACCAGACGGGCGACTATGACTATAACCTTGATATTTCCCAAGCAAGGGCAACGGAAGTCGTGAGACTTCTGCGCGATCGCGGATTGGATAATAATTATAAAGTGACCTTTGAGGCGCTTTCTTGGTTACAACCAATGCGTAAAAATACTACGGCAGCAGACAATGCCCTCAATCGTCGTGTCGTTATTCAATTCAAGGAGTTACGCTAAACCCAAGAATGACTCTGACGCAAGCGCAGAGTTATCTAATTTGTACTTAGTGTCTCTAAGAAATGCCTGTATTTGCTTGCATTTTTCCATGTTTTTGGGGTTACGGTTTTGTCATAATCATTTGAACAATTGCTATACAATAGTAAAGGTTAGTTTTTATTACCTTTTGCGGTATGCTCTAACCTTAAAAATTATGTAACCCTAAGGACATAAGCAAATGCTACATCGCAAAATATATCAACTTTGTGAAGCCAAGAGCGATGTTTGGATTTACCTGAGGGATCAGGGACGCTGGCTAGAAAGAGCCAAAATACTCGATATTGAGGGTGACGTAGTGACCATCCGTTACGAAACTGAAGATGAAGATGAGGTTTGCTCTTGGGAAGAGATGGTCAGATTAGAGAGCATTGGCGCAGTGACTCAAAGATTATCATCGTTTACGAAGGCGGGGATGGCATCTAGTGATATTCCTGTGTCGGACGACTGTCCTGAAGCTGAACAAATTCGCCCCCGCACCGATCCTGAGAAATAAGTAAAACCTAGATTGCGTCTGTATCTTAGCTCATTTAGCTCAATACCAGATCAATCGAAATCACAATAAAAAATAGCAAAATAAAGAGTGAATGCTCAGCATTCGCTCTTTATTTTGTGGAAATAGGCGCAATGTTAGGCGTGATTTAAATAAGTTAGAAAAATGCAACCTGCTGATTTGACAACCCTTGTGGCATTGTCCCAAGAACTAAACCTAGCCACTGTTCCTGCCCGTCTCGAACAGGTGCATCAAAGCGATCGCCATACGCTGCATCTACAGTTGCGAACGCTCGAACAAAAACAATGGTTACTTCTGTGTTGGCATCCACAGGCGGCGCGACTACATCTGAGTGCGCCCCCACCGAGGCAGCCTGATACTTTTACCTTTAGTCAGCAGATTTTGCATCAGGTTGCTGGTTATGCTCTAGTTGCGGTGCAACTGGTACATCCTTGGGAGCGCGTTGTTGATCTGCAATTTGCCAAGCGTCCTCAAGATACGGTGCAGTGGCATCTCTATTTGGAGGTGATGGGTAAGTATAGCAATGCGATTTTAGTGAATGGTGATGGCGAGATTATTACTGCCGCTCACCAAGTTAGTAGTAAACAGTCGCGAGTGCGCCCCATTCAAACAGGCGATCGCTATGAGTTACCGCCCGCACTGTTAGAAGCGATTCCTAACCTTAATGAATCCTTTGACTTGTGGCGCGATCGCCTAATTTTAATCCCCAAAGAAATCAAGCAAAACCTATTAACCAATTACCGTGGCGTGAGCTCGGCATTGGTGCGATCGCTTTTAGCAATTGCTCAGATCGACGGCAGTACCAATGTTGCAGACTTAACCCTTGAGCAATGGCAAAATCTATATCAAGCTTGGCAAAATTGGCTAACTTGTCTGCAAAATCGCCAATTTCAACCCCAATTAGAGGCTAAAGGATATTCCCTAATTGGTGAGATATCCAGCCCAGAAAATCAGCGATCGTCGCTTTTAGTTAATCAATTTTGCGATCGCTATTACTCGCAACAAATAGGACAAACTGCCTTTCAGCAACTGCATCAACAAATTAGCCAAGCCCTTCATAATCAGCTAGTCAAACTACGTATTAAAGAAAAAGAATTTCTAGATCGACTCCAGCTTTCCACCCAAGCCGATGACTTTAAAGATAAAGCTGACTTGCTAATGGCGCATTTGCACCTTTGGGAGATTGGTATGAAGGAGATCTCGCTTACGGATTTTCATTCAGAATCATTAATTACAATTGCCCTTGATCCCACTCTCAACGCCGCCCAAAATGCCCAAGCCTTTTACAAAAAACATCAAAAACAAAAACGTGCTGCCCTAGCGATCGCCCCCTTGCTAGAGGCAGTACAGCAGGAAATTGCCTATCTCGAACAGGTCTCTACCGCCGTTAGCTTGCTAGAGATTAGTGAGCTATCGGCATTGCAAGAGATCCGCGCCGAACTAGCCCAGCAAAACTATCTCAAAGTTACCGCCGAATATGCTCCGCGTCTCAAATCCCAAGCTAAAGGCGCGAAACAAAACAAACAAAAAGTTAAGGGTAAACCTGACGAAACGCCTGACTGCCATAGGTTTACAACTCCGAACGGTTTTGAGATATGGGTGGGACGTAATAACTATCAAAATGATTTAATTTCTTTTCGGGTCGCGGGTGAGTACGATCTCTGGCTGCACGCGCAGGAAATTTCGGGGAGTCATGTGCTGTTGCGCTTACCTGCGGGGGCGATCGCTGAAGATCAAGATCTGCAAACTGCCGCCGACTACGCCGCCTATTACAGCCGCGCCCGTCAGAGTGACCAAGTACCCGTAGTTTGTACCCAGCCCAGATATGTCTTTAAGCCCAAAGGCGCAAAGCCGGGCATGGTCGTGTATACCCACGAAAAAATTATTTGGGGACAACCAACTAAACTGCGAAACACATGAACATAGGCATTTGCGCCGCACGAAGTGCGGCGCAAATGGCGAAAACTGCTTCTGTTTTTTTGATTTGTACTAGCTAACCCCTTCTTGACTAATCTCAAAACACAAAATGGCTATGCCATTTTGTGTTTTGAGATTAGTCGATATAAGCGCCGCGATACTTGATGCGCTCTTGGGGACGGGCTGATTTTTGTTGTTGACGATCTTCAGCAAAATTTTTGTTTACCTCTGCGCCATTACTGCCAGAGTCGGTAACATCCTGATCGATATCACCAATTTGCACGCCACGGTACTTTGTCACTGGAGTCACGCGCCGCTTACTAGATGCGGCTGTATTGCTTTCTAGATTTTCCGATGTGTCGGGATAGTAAGATGTCCCGCGATACTGCATGGTTTTAGAATCGGCAACGTCTTGTTGTTCACCTAGGGGATCTTGTTGATCTGGATAAACAGAAGTGAATTTAGATGACTGCTCACGATTTAGCGAACTAGGTGGCGTAGTTAGTTTGCTGAGTCCTTTGAAGCAAACATAGGGAAATATAACCGCCAGTGCTAAGACCAAGAGGAACTCATCTAACCCATTCAAAAGGCTATAAACCGAACCCAGATGTGCATTTGATGCCCAAATATAGATTGCAGAATAGACTGAGACTGCCGTAGCGACTTGCAAGGAGCGAAAGAAAAAAGACTTTTTCATGGACTGATATCCACTATTCCTTAAATTCGATAAATTTTGATGCGTTTAATGGCATATCAAGAGGACAGATGAAGCGTGGGGCTGTCCTCTTGTTCGCGCATTAGTTACTTACTGTACTAACATAACTCTTATTGATCGTCGAGTTCGCCATATTCGCTACGATTTTTTAGCGATCGCGACTATCAAGTAATTGCTTAACTAGTTGCTAACTAGCTAACTAAGTTAATTAGTCTTCTCAATCTTGATAACTAACTCTAGACTTTTTTACGCTCTAAACATATGCAGGAATGGATTACTAATACGATGAATTCCCTAGGATATCTGGGGATCGGTCTATTAATGTTTCTCGAAAATCTATTCCCGCCAATTCCTTCTGAGTTGATCATGCCCTTGGCAGGATATACCGCGACAACACCCAATACTCAAATCCAAGTAATCCCTGCGATCGCGGTGGGAGTGATCGGTACGATTTTGGGAGCAATCCCTTGGTACTATGCAGGGCTGTTATTGGGTAAAAACCGTCTGGAAATTTTGGCGGGACGTTATGGTAAGTGGATTGGTATTTCTAGTAGCGATATCGAGAAGTCGGTCACTTGGTTCCAAACCCATGGATCGAAGGCAGTACTATTTGGACGACTGGTTCCCGGAATCCGTACTTTGATTTCCGTTCCCGCAGGCATTAGCAAAATGCCCTTGTTACCGTTCTTCCTATATTCCACCCTTGGCACTGTGGGCTGGGTAACTCTCCTGACCTATGCGGGTTACTTGCTTGGACAAAATTACACATTAGTCGAAAAGTATATCGATGTAATTTCTAAGGTTGTGGTGATTACGGTGCTGTTGGCGATCGCCGTATTTATTGGCTATCGACTATGGCGACGACGTTCTCCTAGTTGATAATTAATTATGATTATTACTTTATTGCGATTACTCCATTGCGATGATCAATCCCAACAAGCGCAACTTAAATGCCGTTCTATCTCGGATCTCCAACAAATTACAACAGGATGTACTGGTTAGTGACACCCTCCATGACTTGCGATCGCTGATTGATGTTGATCGTGTGGTGCTCTATTACTTTTATACCCATTGGAAAGGACAAGTGACCTTTGAGGCGTTAAGCGATCATCGCTATTCCATAATTGGTTCAACGGGCGCTGATGAATGTTTTAAAAGCGAATATGCGGAGCTATATTTATCGGGCAGAGTGCGCGGGATCAATGATATTGAAACTGCAACTATTAGTAGTTGTCATCGGGATTTTTTGCGGGGGTTAGAAGTGCGTTCTAACTTAGTTGCGCCAGTTCTAGTTAAGGGAAAGTTGTGGGGTTTGGTGGTGGCGCATCATTGTCAAGAGTTGAGAGCTTGGCAAGATCGCGATATTGATTTGATGCGTCACTATTCCGCGCAGATTGCCGATGCACCTTCGATTATGACTATTCTCTGATCGCCATAACTCCAAAAATGTTAGGATGCTGCTGGTTAAAAGCGTATCGCCATGAAGAAAATAATGCGTTGGTCAGTTGTATTTATGCTCTCCGCCACATTGGCTGGAGCTAGCGCATCCCTAATTACGGCATCGTCACGGTCTACTTTGACCGTAGATGCCAGCTTAGCGGGCAATGAAAATACTAAGTCGCTCGATCCCGCAACCAGTTTTGATCCTTTAAGCTTCACCAACATTGATCAAAGACTGGCACAACTGACGGCATCTACATCATCCACCGATACCTCAGCACTGAATCAATGGCGATCGCGATTAGTCACCGCCGACATTTATCTCACCAAGCGCCAACCCCGTGAGGCGATCGCTGCCCTCGACCAGCTAGAAACCAAGTATCCAGTTCTTGCCGACTATGTACTTTTGAAACGGGCACAGGCACAGACGCAGATCGGCGATCTCAATGCCGCCAAGGCAACTTGGCAAAGTATTCTCAGTCAATTTCCCGATAGTCCTGTGGCGGCGGAGGCGGTGTATGCCCTTGGACAAGATCCGCAACTCTTGCAGCAGCTTCTACAAAAGTTTCCCACCCATCCGCGATCGCTAGATGCAGCGCTCAAAATGTTGTCACAGTCTCCCAATCGAGTCGATGTGATGATCCATCTAGCCACCTACTTTGGTGACTATAAAGGTATTGTGCCAATCCTGAATCGTTTAGTAGCGAGTTCACCCAACCTCACCGCCGATCAATGGTGGGCGATCGCCGATGCCTACTACAACAATTTTGAATTTGGTAAAGCGGCGAATGCTTACGGTCGTGCCACGGTTAATCCCGTAAGCGCTTATAACTATGGTCGCAGCCTCCATCGCGGGCAACAAATTGCCCCTGCGATCGTCGCCTATCGGCGCGTTGTTCAGCAATTTCCCCAGAGTCCTCAAGCGCCTCGCGCCTTGATCCGTCTTACCCAGATTGACACACCACAGGCGGCGATCGCTTGGGCAGATCAGATTATTAATCAATATCCTGATACGGCGGCGGAAGCCTTGGCAATCAAAGCCGAAGTTTTACAAAAATTAAATAGTCCCAAGGCAGCGAGTGATGCTCGAAATTTGCTGTTAGAACGCTATGGCAATAGTAATGAGGCGGGACTACTGCGCTGGCAAATTGCCAAGGGACAATCAAAGTCTGGTCAGTTAGCTAAGGCGATCGCCACTGTAGATCGCCTGATTGCTGTCAGTCCCAATAGCAGTAGCACTGCCGAAGCGACTTTTTGGGCGGGAAAATGGGCAAATCAAGTTGGTGACAAAGCCAAGGCGAAACAACTATTTGAGTTTACAATTCGGCAACATCCCGACTCTTACTACGCATGGCGGGCAGCTAGCTCCCTTGGTTGGCAGGTAGGTACATTCAGCACCGCCCGATATACCAATCCTGCGATCGCCATCCCTAGCGCCCGAACCACCTTGCCGACAGGATCGGCGAAGTTACAAGAGCTATATCTGCTGGGATTGGATCGCGATGCGCGATCGCAATGGTTGACGGAACTCGGCAATAAGCGCATTCTCGAACCTAGAGAAATCTTCACCGATGGTGTATTGCGAGTCGCCATACAGGACAACCTAAATGGCATCAGAACCCTTGAAAGCCTAGATTGGATCGATGTCAATGCCGCACAAAAAAAAGAAATTGCCCAACTAAAACAGCATCCCGCCTATCTGCGATCGCTCTATCCCTTCCATTATTGGGACATTATCACCGAATGGTCACAGCAACGGCAGCTTTCTCCCGCCTTGGTGATTGGGTTGATGCGTCAGGAGTCACGCTTTGAGGCACAAATTCGATCGAGATCGGGGGCGATCGGCTTGATGCAGATCATGCCTGACACTGGCTCATGGATCGCGGGTAAAAAAGGTGTCAAAAGCTATAACCTCGATCGCCCGACGGATAATATTAGCTTCGGTACTTGGTATCTCGACTATACCCATAGTCGCTACGGTAACGACTCGATGTTAGCTGTGGCAAGCTATAACGCAGGACCTGGAGCCGTGGGAAGATGGGTGGAAAATCGCAAAATCGGCGATCCTGATGAGTTTGTCAATAGCATCCCCTACGAAGAAACTAGGGATTATGTCTCAAAGGTGCTAGGCAACTATTGGAATTATTTACGCCTCTATTCGCCATCGGTACAGCAGCAAATTTTAGCTTTACAGCAAAGTAATCCCACTGCTTCCGCAAGTAAGCCTCAGTAGCAAAAGCCCATAGATGAGTTGCGGCGCTTCGCGCCGCAACTCATCTATGGGCTTTTGGTTTAACGTGAGTTCAATATATAGACAATTCAAATAGGAAAACTAGGGCTTCGACTTCGCTCAGCCATCTGTATACGTTGGCTGAGCGAAGTCGAAGCCTCTTTAAACTTATTTAGAACTGCTATAGCGTAAGTTTGCTATTAGGAAATACGAAATTGGCAGGACTTAGTTAACGCGGATTTCAAAAGAGCCTGATAGCTGGTGTCATCAATCTCATAGGCTCCAAATCTAGCCAGATGTGGGTTCATTAGCTGTGCATCAAACAATTCATATCCCTGCGATCGCAAATGTTCGACTAACTTCACCATCGCCACCTTAGAGCCGTCGGGAATTCTAAAAAACATTGACTCGCCAATAAAAATGCCGCGAACAGCCAGACCTAAGATGCCACCCGCTAGCTGATCTCCCTGCCATGCCTCAAAACTATGCGCCCATCCTGCCTCATGCAATTGGGTATATAGCGATCGCAATTCTTGGGAGATCCATGTAGTTTGGCGATCGGCGCAACCGCTTACGACTTCTTCAAAGGCAGTATCAATTTTGATCTGAAACCGATTTTGATTAATTATTCTCTGTAGTGATTTGGGATAACGAAAACGCTGATCAAGCGGAATCAATGTCCGCTCATTGGTGTAATACCACTCGATGGGCTGCCCATCGCCTTCAGACATCAAAAAATAGCCTTGGGTGTAGCCTTCAATAACGCTGCGGATATTAAACCTTTGCACAAAGATATCTTTAACTCACAAGTAAATGGTTTTGATATTTAGGTAAGAGGAAATAATTGGGGACAATTTCACTTCCCGAAATATGCCCAGAAAAAATATGTTGCGCTTAATGTGTTTTAGTCTTGCTTAACAAATGTATATGTTTGCATATGTGTACGCAAGCGATCGCCTGTAAATTTATAGGTGTTAGCTATGGCTACTCAAGTGACGATCCCAAACCAATCTTTAGGATCATGAGCAGATGAAGAAACAGACCAATAGTGATATTTGTCGGTATTTTTTATGATGACTCAAAAAACTAAAGGCTCGCTGCCCTTGGGTATTTCTACCCAGAAACAACGAACCTTTTGTCTATATAAATTGTTCTTAAAAAAGGTATTTAAATTCAGAATCTTTAAATGAGCCGATTCCGTTTGAATGTTTATATTCTGCAAGACGATGTTCCAAAATGGGGATCGCTTAATATTTTCTTTATTATTTGTTTGAGTATATTTGCTTGAGCGTAATTACTCACTAAAAAGAGCTTGATCGTTCATGTCTTGATGTTAGTGAGTAAACATACTTATGTAAATTCTTTATGAATCCTTGGAAAGTTAATAAAGACTATTGATAAAGTGAGATTATTAAGACTAAATACAGCTCCTTACAAAAAATAAGTGGTTTCCTAGCGCTGGGTATTAATACCGTTTGCCAAGGGAAACCACTTACTTCTGTAGTTGTTTATTAAGTTTGTATTTAAATTCAGAACCTATAAATAAGCTGGTTCCGTTTGAATATATATATTCTGATAGAGAGTTTGTCAATTTGGGGATCGCTTAATACTTTTTTTATAGTCACTGTGAAATTGCAAAATGTTGGGTATAAATACTTATGATCTCACCTCCTTTAACTATATTTTATGTGATTATTTAGGACTAAGGGGATTGGTAGCCAAATGTTTAAATTAAGATCAGATTGATCTCGGGAATCCCTTGTGTAGTAACTCTATTTAGAAATTAGGCTTGTACTTTTTACTGTTTATTTGCTATTTACCACTACTTGTAAATGTAAACTTACATATACATTGATAAACTTTTGATTCTCAAATATTGAGTTTTTATTAATTAGGTATCTATAAGTCTCCCTAAATGTTTTGTGTAAGCCCACTACCGAAGGGGGTGCTTGCTCAAAACAAAAAATCTACAAACGATTTAAGACTGCTCTATAAACAGATATAGTAATTCCAAATAAATTCAAGAGGCTTCGACTTCGCTCAGCCAGCAATATACAATGGCTGAGCGAAGTCGAAGCCCTATTTTTCTTATTTGAATTGTCTATAAAAGGTATATATAAAAGCTCATAAGTCACTGAGAGCAATTAAATATAAAACTCGAAAATCTGTAGTGCAAGAGCGCAGTGCGCCACAGGTTTTCACTCTACTTAGGATCGAATTATAGCAATCTTGCATAAGGTGAGTTTTAAAAGTCATCGACTGCGCTCAGATAGGGTATATGGATGAATGAGTGCAGCATGATCACTTTCTAGGTAACCCAAAAGCAAAAGCCACGCTTCGTGAGGCTTTTTGCTTTTAGATTTTTAAAGTTGTATAGCTTATGCCGAACTCACGTTAAATAATGTTGGTTCGATATAGCCATTTGCACCGCGCTTCGCGCGGTGCAAATGGCGAAAGATGATGAAAATCGCTCAGCGATTTTCATCATCTTTCGCTTTCGTCGAACTGACGTTTAATTATGTCCAGATGCTGAGCTGATAAAAATAATCGATTTTGAGGTGGATCGTGATATCATGGCAATCGCTTTGATGAATTGTTGTACTTAAGCCATACACGATCACATAGTCTAAGCAATATACCTAGTAATACCTAGAAGCGTAATACCTAGAAGCACCCTTGGAGAGATGGCAGAGTGGTTGAATGCGTCTGACTCGAAATCAGATTTAGGGTCACACCTAACGGGAGTTCGAATCTCCCTCTCTCCGTAACTTAACCAAAATACAAAAAGCCGCACTATGTGCGGCTTTTTGTATTTTGGTTAAGCTTGCTGTTACCAAAAATGCAACTGGTGCGTCAGTCTCTGATGATAGTGGGAAACTCAAAAATATACGAGGAGCAAGAGGTAACAATGTTATGAAATCTAGTAGGTCAGTTTATATCGTTGCAGGAATGGCGATCGCCCTAGCAGGAGCGATCGCCGCTCACCGTACATTTGCTCAATCGAACCTAGTTGCCCAAGCAAGTCCTAACACTATTGCTAACACCATGATCAGAACAGGCATTATCGAACCCGTTAACGATCGCAGTAGTGTGGTCAGACCTAGCCAAGAGCCGCCTATAGGTGGACTCTACGTGCAAAGTCCTGATCGCGATCGCCGCCAGCCTTTTACTCTCACTAATACCGATGTTAAGGGCAAAATCTCAGGTAACATCTCGCGCGTAGAAGTTACCCAAACCTTTCAAAACCCTTACGATCAGCCCCTAGAAGCAATCTATGTATTTCCCTTACCCGATCAAGCGGCAGTCGATGATATGGAGATCCAGATCGGCGATCGCGTGATTAAGGGTGATATCAAAAAACGGGAAGAAGCTAGACAAATCTATGAACAGGCAAGACAACAGGGGCGTACCGTAGGTCTATTAGAGCAGGAGCGGGACAATATCTTCACCCAGTCCCTCGCTAATATCAAACCGGGTGAGCAGATCAAGGTCACGATCCGCTACACCGAGAGCCTGAAGTTTGAAAAGGGTAATTACGAATTTGTGTTCCCGATGGTGGTAGGTCCTCGCTATATTCCGGGAGCAAAGATCGATGGTCAGGGCAATACCCTGCAAGTTCCCGATGCCTCACGGATCTCGCCGCCTGTCCTCCGACCTGAAGTGCGATCAGGCAATGATATTCAGGTTAGTTTAGAAATTGACGCAGGGGTTGCCATCCGCAATATTTTCTCCACCTCCCACCGCATTGATGTCCAGAGCCAAGGTGAAGTGATCAATCTCAAATTGGCGGCAGGGGACAATATCCCTAATAAAGATCTGATCCTGCGTTATCAAGTGAGTGGCGATCGCATGGAGCCGACTATCCTCACCACGACCACCGATCAAGGCTCCCACTTTGCCACCTATCTGATTCCTGCGCTGAGTTATCGCAGTGATCAGATTGTGCCGAAGGATGTTGTGTTTTTGATGGATACCTCTGGCTCCCAATCTGGCGACCCGATTGTCAAATCAAAGGAACTGATGCGCCGCTTTATCAATGGCTTAAATCCTAACGATACCTTTACGATTATTGACTTTGCGAATACCACTCGCCAACTCTCCTCGACTCCCCTTGCCAACACCGCCACCAATCGTCAAAAAGCCTTGGCTTATGTCGATCAGCTTGATGCCAATGGTGGTACAGAGCTAATGAACGGGATCAATGCGGTGATGAAATTTCCCGCCGCTCGTGATGGCAGACTGCGTAGCGTAGTGCTGATTACCGACGGCTATATCGGCAATGACAACGAGATCATCGCCAATGTCCAAAAAAATCTCAAGGCAGGAAATCGCCTCTATAGTTTTGGGGTTGGTAGCTCGGTCAATCGCTATGTGCTAGATCGTCTAGCCGATGTCGGACGCGGCACATCGCAGGTAATCCGTCAGGATGAACCCACCCAAGCAGTCGCCGAGAAGTTTTTCCGTCAAATTAATAATCCTGTCCTCACCAATATCCAAGTGCGTTGGGAAGGCGAAGGGACTGCCCCTGCTATTTATCCTATTAATGCGCCTGATCTCTTTGCTGAGCAGCCCCTAGTGTTATTTGGTAAAAAAGGCGATCGCCGCAGTGGCAAACTCAAGATCACAGGTATTGCCGCAGGGGGAGAGCGCTATGAGCAAACCCTTGAGGTCAACTTTGATCGTGACAGTGATAATTCAGGTGGCAATCTGGGTATTGCCCAACTGTGGGGACGCGCTCGGATCAAGGATCTCATGGGACAAATGTTTGGTGGCGAAGTCAAGTCCCTAGTCGATGCCGTCACCCAGACTGCATTAGATTACCGTCTACTCTCGCAATACACTGCCTTTGTTGCCGTGAGTGAAGAAGTGCGGGTTAACCCCGATGGCGGCAGAGTCACGGTACAAGTGCCTGTGGAAATTCCCCAAGGTGTCAATTTTGAAAGTGTCACTGGTGAAGATCGTCTATCCACCAGATTAGCCGCACCGTCACCGATACAATCTCAGAATTTTGGTGGCGTGAGTCCTACTACTAGGTCTGCTTTGCCTCCTAGTAGCAGCGCTGGAGAAGTTGCTAAGGATAGTAGTCGCCCTGAATCCAGACCCAGACAACAAATTGGTGCAGGAGTTACCAAGCCTCAGACCAATTCTGTAATTAAAGTGGTCAGCATTTCTGGCTTAACGGGTGTAGATATGAGCAGCGTTCAACAGGCGATCGAGCAGCAGTTGCAAAATGTCAATCTTCCCACTGGTGTTAAAGGCACTGTAGTCTTTGAGATCCCTGTGCAGAATGGCAGATTGCCCAAGATCATCTTTGATGATGTGGCTTCGACGCTCAAGGATCAAGCTGTGGTGGAACTAATCAAGCGATCGCTCCAGAATGTCGTTTTGTCTACTAGCGCTCAAGGCACACTACGCCTAACCCTCAGCATCAACTAATGCAAAAAATAAGCGGCGCGATGCGCCGCTTATTTTTTAGAGAAAAAACGACACAAAGTGTCGTTTTTTCTTGTTGGGTTTTATTTTTATGCTTGCTTAGCTTCTGAGCCATCGATGATGCGCTGGAACAGATAACCCGTACCCCGCGCCGTCAAGATCAACTCAGGATTGCTGGGATCTTCTTCCAGCTTGGCACGGAGGCGAGAGATATGCACATCGACCACGCGCGTATCCACATGGCGCTCAGGGGTATAGCCCCAAACCTCTTGCAAAATCTCCGCCCTCGAAAAAGCCTCACCCGATCGCCCCACCAACAACTCTAGTAAGCTAAACTCCATGCCCGTTAAGCGAATCCGCTCATCGGACTTGTAGACTTGACGCTTGTTAGTGTCAATTTTGATGGCATTGATATGGATGACTCCAGAGCTAGGGATACCCGATGCCCCATTGCGATCGAAGCGGCGCAATACTGAACGAATTCGGGCTTCTAACTCCTTCGGTGAAAAGGGCTTTACCACATAATCATCAGCGCCCAACTCTAGCCCTGTAATGCGATCGGCGACATCGCCTAACGCCGTCAACATAATGATGGGGATATCAGATTCTTTGCGTAGTTCTTGACATACCCCATAACCATCGAGCTTGGGCATCATCACATCCAGCACCACTAGATCAGGGCTTTCTTGATGAAAAACTTCGATCGCCTCTTCGCCATCTGCGGCGGTGACAACTTCATAGCCGATCATTGATAGACGAGTTTCTAAAATGCGACGAATACTAGCTTCGTCATCGACAACTAGAATTTTTTCCTTATGGTTTTCCAAGCCAGTTTCCACTCCACTATGCTGCTAGTCGTGACTCAGTAAAATTTTATAACTTTACACATTTGTTTAGCTAAGTTTACAAGAAATCGGTCGTTACAATCCGAAAACAAAAGCTAAAATTTCCAAACATGAGTCATTTGTAACTCTGAAAAATACTTTCGCTCTGTGGAGAGGTAAAATTAAATAAAGTTTTATGTAGAGTAAGGATTTTTTGATCATGACAGAACCCACTCAAGTACCACAGGCGACTGATCCTAAAATGGGATTCAATACCTATGCAGAACGCCTTAATGGTCGTGCCGCAATGATTGGTTTCGTTCTTGCTGTAGCGATCGAATTTGTCACCCACAAGGGGCTATTAGCATGGCTAGGTCTGATTGATATTGGCTAAAGATTACTACTCACCAGTTACTCAAACTTAATGAAGTGCCGTCTAAAGTGCGGCACTTCATTACTTTAAGACTATTAATTTCTTCACATATCAATTTTGGCATCTCGCATATGGCATCTCGCAAAATCGAGAATTCTCTCTATTGGCTAGCCGCTATCTCTGGGTTAGTCCTTGATCAAGTTACTAAATATCTCGCCTTTCAATATCTGCAACCGATTAGATCGCTCCCCCTTATTGATGGTGTACTGCACTTCACCTATGCCACGAATACGGGAGCAGCATTTAGTTTGTTTAGTGGTCAGATCGATGCGCTGCGATGGGTCTCGCTATTAGTTAGCCTTGGGCTAATCCTATTTGGAGTCTTTGCCAAAAATCTTGATCGCTGGGAACAGGCGGGCTACGGATTTATTTTGTCGGGGGCGGTGGGCAATGGCATCGATCGCTTTGTGGCGGGATATGTAGTAGATTTCATTGATGTGCGAATAATTCGTTTTGCAATTTTTAATATTGCGGATGTGGCGATCAATGTTGGTCTAGTCTGCTTAGCGATCGCCGTTTTAAGAAGCAGTAAGAGCGTTAACCGCAGTAAAAGCAAGTAAGGGCATTAAGTAAGGACAAGGTATCAACATGGCAAATTCCCCCAAAATCGTGGTCGTCAGCAATGGTAAAGGTGGCGTAGGCAAAACCACAACTACGATCGCCCTTGCGGGAATTTTGGCGGAACAAGTAAAGGTCTTGGTGGTGGATACCGATGTGCAGGGCAGTTTGTCTTGGTGGGTCGGACGCAGTGATAAAAATATGGGCTTTGATATCGCCAAAGAGATTGATCCCAGCCATCTCAAAAAGCTACCGAAACTGAGTAGTTACGATCTAGTATTAGTAGATACCCCACCCGCGTTGCATTCCCACGCCCTTGCGACGGTCGTGGCGATCGCCGATTATTTAGTGTTGCCTAGTCCACCCGCACCGATGGACTTAACGGCGCTAATCGATACGGTCAAAGGTACGGTGCGCCCCGCTCAAGTGCCGCATCGAGTTTTACTCACTCGCGTTGATCCCCGATGTATCAATGAGGCTCTTGAAGCGCAAAATACTTTGCTGGAAGTGGGTGTGCCTGTGTTTCATGCCTTTGTCAGAGCTTACAAAGCCCATGAACGCGCTGCCCTTGAGGGTAAGCTGGTCACTAATTGGAAAGGTAAAAATGCCAAGGAAGCAGAAGCAGATTATCGGCGTGTAGTCGATGAGTTACGCCGCGATATTCTCTAGCTTCTACTTCGCTCAGCTACCCCTTTAGGTTTTACTCAGTCTCAGCCATCTCTAGACCCAGACCGATGGCTGAGCGAAGTCGAAGCCTGATCGCTCAAACATTATTTTCAAATAACTATTATCAAAACTATGTCAACTAGAAAAAAAGTGGGAATCTCGGACTTACTGCGCGATGAAGTGCAGAAGGACAGTGAGGTGATTGAAGTCAAGGCAGAAACAGTCAATGACTCGGCGATCGCCAACACTCTCACCAAAGATCAGAAGGCTCAAATCACTAAAATTGCTGCCCTAGAGTCAGAGCTTGCTGAATTTAAACAACGCGAAGCCGATCTCCAAAAGGATCTGCAATTTAGTAAAACTAATGTGGAGTTATTGCAAAAATCTTTAGCAGCGATCGAAAGTCTCAAGAATGAACTTGATCAGCAGTTGATAGAGGTCAAGCGCGATAACTTACGCTTAGCCGAGTCAAATATTCAACTATCGGAACAGGTCAAACTTTTAGAAGCCAAATCCGCAGAAGTAGCCATTAATTCTAGTGACGCTAATTCTTCGCAACTAGTGACCCAGCCCGAAGAACAAACTCAACAACGTGCTACTCCCCGCAAGCAACCTGTCGAGCAACCCTATGCCCGTCGCGATCGTAATCCTTACCATCGCCCCACAGGTTCTAATGAGCAGTTACAGCGTGTCAATAATAAAAATATTGGCTGGATGGATTAATCACCACAAAAAAATATAGAAAAAAGCCGCGCTTGGCGCGGCTTTTTTGCTACAAAGGCACAAATCCTGCACTCATCACTAGCTCCTGACCGCGTGGCGATCGCGCGAAATCAATGAACTCTTTCACCGCAGGGCTAACCTGTTGATTGACCGCTAGGGTAATCATCCGACTAATCGGATAATTGCCACTCTTGATCGCACTTATATCCGTTGGTGAAACTCCATTCACAGGAACAATTCGTACAATTTCTTGCCCCACCGCTTGCGATACCGTGGTGTAGCTAATGCCATCGTTACCAAGCTTTTGCAAAATTGGCGTGGTTTCATCCTGCGGCCAAGTGATGAAATTATTACCATTCGGTGCAAAGGCTTCGTCCAGTAAAACCACACTCTGGAAGAGGCTCTGCGTGCCACTAGCATTAGCGCGATTAATCACTTTAATCGGCATATTTGCGCCGCCTACCTGTGACCAGTTGGTGATTTTGCCTTGATAAATATCCTTAAGTTGGGTCATCGACAGACTGCCCTGAAAAGGATTATTTACGCCAATGACGATCGCCAAAGCATCACGGGCAATGGGAATAGCGCGAATGCCCTGACTGACCTCATCAGCACTTAGCGATCGCGAATTAGCGGCAATCAAAACTTGACGACTAATTAGAGACTTAATCCCCTGATTGCTACCATTCGGTCTGCCGTCGGGTACACCATAGGTGGTCGGGATCGTCGGATTTTGCTGAGAAAAGCCCACTTGCAGCTGCTTAATCAGCCTTACCATCGTCACACTACCATCCATCGTAATTACCTGAGGATTTGGTAATGAGACAGTAATATCTTGTATCGATGTAAAACTGTTAGCCGTGGGCGAAGTCGTCGCCACCGTACTGCTGACAGCTGGAGGATTGCTAGCATTTCTCGACTGTGAAAAAAGCCAGTAACCTCCACCCGCGATCGCAGAAGTCACTAAAAGGCTCAATCCTAAAACTAAACTTTCGTTACCAGACTTTGCCATATTGATTTGATTACTAACCAGTAATTCTAGAAAATATAAACTCTTTTCTGATCTCTTATTCTAAGAACTGCTAATGAATCACAAAGAAAACGTAACATTACACCAAACGATAAATATATAGGTTAGACTATCAGCCGTAAGGTAAAAGTAGTTATCGGTTGTAGCAATTGTTTTCTGTACTGACAGTTTTTTTCTGTTTCATCGTGACAAGCTTCTCTCCGACATCTCTATCTCTACATACTCATTGAATTCTTGGAGAAAGCATAATGTCTATTTACGTTGGTAACTTGTCCTATGAAGTTACTCAAGACCATCTTAAGCCTGTATTTGAAGATTACGGCAAGGTCACCCGCGTTCATTTCCCTACCGATCGCGAAACTGGTCGCGCTCGTGGCTTCGCATTCGTTGAAATGAGTGCTGATGCTGAAGAAGATGCTGCCATCACTGCGCTAGACGGCGCTGAGTGGATGGGTCGCGTTCTTAAGGTTAATAAGGCTAAGCCCCGCGAGAATAACGACTCGTTTGGTGGTGGTAACCGTGGCGGCGGCGGCGGTCGTGGTGGCTACAACAAATCTGGTGGCGGCGGCGGTCGTTACTAATCTTAGTGATTTGGTTGATTTAGGGATAGCTAAGCCATTCCTAAATTAGCTAATATCTACAAAATGGGCGTAAAAACTTAGTTTTTACGCCCATTTTGCTATGCTATGCAAAAGCGTGCAAGCTTAGCGTAGGTCTAGCATGGATTTGCAACCATTAGGGATTGTTGTTCAGGGTTCACTCAGCGATGGCTTGGAGGTCAGGCTCAATGGCGAGATATCCGTTGAAGATATGCGCGTTGGCAAGTTTCTGGTGGTACATGGTAGGCACACCAGATTTTTCTGCATTCTCACCGATGTCACCCTCGGTACGGCAAGCCCTCGGATTTTGATGAATCCCCCCGATCCTGAAAACACTTTTTTAACAGAAATCCTCGCAGGGACAGGAACCTTCGGCACGATCAATCTCACGCCGATGTTAATGTTTGTACCCGCAAATCCCTTTGATTTATTTTCGCAAAGACCCGTAAGCCAGAATCTCAGCCAGACGATTAAAAAGGGTAAACGTAAAAAAAGCGCTATCTCTGAATTAGCAACGGAATCTAGTGATTTTCAATTACTGCCCGTGAAAACGATCCCCAGTCATTTCTCGCAGGTCTTTGATGCGACAGAGCGGGATTTTCGGATTGTGTTTGGGTGGGAGGATGATCCCCATAAGAGAAATTTTGCGATCGGGCAGCCGATTGATATGCCTGTGCCGATCTGCTTGGATTTAGATCGCTTTGTGGAACGCAGTAACGGTGTATTTGGAAAGTCGGGAACGGGTAAATCTTTCCTGACGCGCCTTTTGTTATCGGGGATCATCCGCAAACAGGCGGCGGTGAATTTGATCTTTGATATGCACTCTGAATATGGCTGGGAAGCGGCGATGGAGGGTAAAAGATTTAGTACGGTCAAGGGATTGCGGCAGTTATTTCCTGCACAGGTGCAGATTTACACCCTTGATCCTGATTCGACAAAACGGCGGGGAGTGCGCGATGCACAGGAGCTTTACATTAGCTATGACCAGATCGATGTTGAGGATCTAATGCTGATTCGGGAAGAATTGAATCTTTCAGAAGCAAGTTTGGAGAATGCAATTATTTTACGGAATGAATTTGGGAAGAGTTGGATTTCGCGTTTATTGGCGATGACTAATGCCGAAATTCAGGAATTTTGTGAGCAGAAGATGGGGAGTAAATCCTCAATCATGGCACTGCAACGCAAGCTGACGCGCCTTGATGATCTCAAATATTTGCGTCAGACCTGTCCTGAGAATTACATTAAGCGGATTCTGGATGCGATCGCCGCAGGTAAACATATTGTGATTGAGTTCGGCTCCCAGTCCAATATGCTCTCTTATATGTTGGCGACAAATATCATCACGCGGCGGATTCACCATGCCTATGTACAGAAAGCGGAGAAGTTTTTGCAGACTAAAAATATTAGCGATCGCCCCCAGCAGTTGACGATTACCATCGAAGAAGCCCACCGATTTTTAGCGCCCAATACCGCCCGCCAAACTATTTTCGGTACGATCGCTCGTGAAATGCGGAAGTACTTTGTAACTCTTTTAATCGTTGATCAACGTCCTTCGGGAATAGATAACGAAGTTATGTCGCAAATTGGAACTAGAATTACGGCTCTACTCAATGATGAGAAGGATATCGAAGCCATCTTTACAGGAGTCGCGGGTAGTGGCAATTTACGCACAGTTCTTTCCAAACTAGATTCTAAGCAACAAGCTCTAGTCCTTGGTCATGCTGTGCCGATGCCTGTGGTGGTGCAGACTCGTCCCTACGATGAGACCTTCTATCGCGAAATTGGCGAAGTACCTTGGGAAGAGATTTCCACTTCTGAAGTTCTCAGAGTCGCAGAAGTTGCGAAGGCAGATTTAGGTTTTTAGAGTTTAGGAAGAAGCGGCTGTAGGGGCAGAGCATTCCTGCGGCAAATTAACCATCTTCTCAGACTTTATCAACAGGAATGCTCTGCCCAAGCAATGGTGGAGAGGGTAGAGCATTGGCAATTAAAATCTATGATAAGAATTTGCAGAATGGCTGTGCCAATGCTCTACCCCTACTTAACTCAATCCCATTAATTCAGGATCTTGGAATAGCGGTGTACTGAGGTAACGCTCACCAAAGCTAGGCTGAATCATCACAATCATTTTGCCAGCATTCTCTGGACGCTTGGCAATTTGCACCGCAGCATACAGCGCTGCCCCACTGGAAATACCTGAGAGCAGTCCTTCCTCCCTCGCCAATCTACGTCCATAGGCGATCGCCTGATCATCACTCACAGGAATAATCTCATCGATTAAATCAGTTTTGAGAACTTCAGGTACAAACCCTGCGCCGATACCTTGGATCTTGTGTGGACCTGGGCGATTACCTGCTAGTACTTGACTATTGGCTGGCTCAACCGCGATCGCCTTAAACTCTGGATTCCGTGATTTAATCACTTCCGCAATTCCTGTAATCGTTCCGCCTGTGCCAACTCCCGAAATTAAGAAATCAATTGCGCCATCGGTATCTTCCCAAATCTCTTCGGCAGTAGTTTTGCGGTGAATCGCAGGATTGGAAGGATTGCGGAACTGTTGCAACATATAGGCATCGGGAGTGCTTTCGGTGATTTCCTTAGCCCGACGGATTGCGCCGCCCATGCCTTCTGTCCCTGCCGTAAGTTCCAAGGTTGCGCCATAGGCACGCAGCATGGAGCGCCTTTCCAAACTCATCGTCTCTGGCATGGTGAGAATCAATTTATAACCCTTAGCCGCCGCTACCATCGCCAAGGCGATCCCTGTATTGCCAGAGGTTGGCTCCACTAAAACTGTCTTGTGGGGCGAGATTAAGCCCTGTTCTTCCGCTTCTTGGATCATGTTTACTCCAATCCGATCCTTAACGGAGGCGGCGGGATTCATCCCCTCTAATTTAACGATAATTCGCGCTACACAGCCCTCCGCGCTGGGAATACGTTGTAACTCTACTAAAGGAGTACGTCCAACTAATTCGGTGATATTCTTAGCGATTTTCATAGATTAAAGCTTGAATGATTGCTGGTAATTGAGGCTGTAGTCAACTTTAGAGCATTTTCGAGGTCTTAGAGCCTTTATCCAAATCTAGCGATCGCCATTTTTATCACCCAAAAGCTACACACACTAACCCTTTTCGGCTTTAATAGGTAAATTGCGATCGCAAAGAATTTTCACAACATCATCATAAACTTATTAATTAATATTAAATAAACTCCTATGGCTGCTACTTTAAAAGATTTCTTAGAAGAATGTAACACTCTCGGCTTAGTCCGCCTGATCGTCACCAGTGATGCGGGGGTGCTGGAAGCAAGGGTAAATATCGAGAAGCTTTTTTACGCGGAACTCCCCAAGGGCAAGTATGCGAATATGCACTCTGAGCATATCGAATTCCACCTAAACATGGACAAAATCACCGATGTCCGCTTTGAAACTGCCGAAGCCAAACGCGGCAATTTCACCACCTACGCCATCCGTTTCCTCGATGCCGATGATAAGGCGCAAATGAGTGCGTTCCTGCAATGGGGTAAACCAGGGGAATATGCCGAAGGTCAGGTCGAGGCATGGTCTGCCCTCAAAGACAAGTACGGCGAAGCTTGGAAGCCTGAGCCTGTTGAGAGTGTGTAAAATTCACTATAAAAGTAGATCTGATGCGAAATAAAAAATTTCAAGAATCGCTGTACATAGCTATTATATTGCTGTTGATTTTATCAACTTTCATATTTGCCTTCTTTAAGATGAACCCTCGCGCACTTGATGTGGTTTTGTCATTCACGGACGGCATGAGAATAAGGATCTATGGAGATACACCTTCAACTGAAGAGGCTAGAATACCTGTCTATGCAGATCCAAAATCCACACCAGAGTTTCGTCCAATATTACCTAGCGAAAATAATGAATGGCTCATCATTCAATCTGTAAAAGGCAAAGACAAAGAGGGCAACGAGGCAACTTTTGATTTTTATACTTTATTTGGCGTTAACGATGGCTATGTATGGAAATATGGAAGTTGGGATTGGATTGAGGACATATCCACAAACCAGCAAATGAGAGTAGATCGTTTCTTTAGTGAAAAATTTGGACAACAAGGAATTAGAGAAAGAATTGCAAACGCCTTGGATGTAATCTCTGTAGGCGTTGCATCTTGTGAAGGCTCCAATAAACAGGAAGAAGATAGGGCTTTTAATCGAGCAAAATCTATACGTAAATTTGTAAAGTTCATCGCTACAACTACGAGAGGTGAAACCTCTTTATTGCTCTTAGGTCAACATAAAGATGATAAATGTCTTCAAAAATCTCCAGATGAAACACGAGATCAGAGAAGCATTATTATCATAGGTGTTGTTTTAAAAGATCCTGATATCAACCTACAAGAAGCTGTAAGAAGTGCTATGACTAATTTAGCAAGTCATAAAAATCTAAAACAAGATTTAGAGAGATACATTAAAAATCCAAGTCGTTCTCCACTAGGAACTCTAGATCCTAGTAGATACTCACGTTTTGAGCTAGTAAATTAGCTGTTACTAAATTGATCACTATTTGATTTTTTGCAGTATTGATCGCGATTTTGGGTGTTGAGGGGGGCGATCGCTGTTTGATTTTGGCGAAGTGGTGATATTGAACCCATTGAATTTGTTTTTTGCTAGACTACATACCAAATACCCATTACTTTGAGGTTATTTATGAGATCAATAGAGCTACTAACGAAAGAATTATTATCTCTCCCTAGCATTTCTAGAGCGCTATTAGCAGAAAAACTAGTCGAAAGCCTAGAATTTGACACCGATCCAACTATTCAAGCAACATGGACAGCCGAAGCAAAAAAAAGACGTGATGCAGTCCGTGATGGTTCCGTTCAAACAATCGAAGGAGAAGATGCTCTAGCTCAGGTAAGGCGGTTACTTGCTTAATGAAGTATGTATTTCATCCCGAAGCACTTGCTGAATATTCTGATGCAGTTCAATATTATGCTGAACAGAGAACAGAAATTGCCCAAGCATTTATCAATGCAATTGAAGATACAATTTTTCGGATTAAAGAATCTCCTAATCGTTACGCCGCAATTGATGAAGATATTCGCCGATGCATGACACGAAAATTCCCCTACGGAATCCTCTACACGATTGAGGAAGATTATATTCTGATCTTATCCGTGATGCATTGCAGTCGAGAAGTTGGATATTGGAAAAATAGGAAGTAAGGCGATCACTGTTAGTTTTTTCGTGAGTTAGCGATCGTGATTTTGGATGTTGAGAAAGGCGATCGCTGTTTGATTTTTGAAGTGGCGATCGCGTGGTGCTTTCGAGAATTATTTGTTCCAAATCATAAAAGTGTGACGATAACCTCGCGCTTTGGGACAACAGCTTAACAGCAATAAATTTTAGCCAAACAAAAAAAGCCCCTCATTACAGAGGGGCTTTTTTTGTTCAATTAAATCAAGACAACAAGGTCAAGGTATTAACCATTGATAGAAGGAGCAGACATAGCAACAGGAGCAACGTCAACAGCAGCTAGGTCAAGAGGGAAATTGTGAGCGTTGCGCTCGTGCATTACTTCCATACCCAAGTTAGCGCGGTTGATTACATCAGCCCAGCTAGGTACTACACGTCCTTGGCTGTCAGCAATCGACTGGTTGAAGTTGAAGCCGTTCAAGTTGAATGCCATGGTGCTTACGCCCAAGCTGGTGAACCAGATGCCCACTACTGGCCATAGTGCCAAGAAGAAGTGCAAGCTGCGGCTGTTGTTGAAGCTGGCGTATTGGAAGATCAAACGTCCGAAGTAGCCGTGGGCTGCAACGATGTTGTAAGTCTCTTCTTCTTGTCCGAACTTGTAGCCAGCGTTTTGGCTTTCGTTTTCGGTGGTCTCACGAATCAAGCTGGAGGTTACGAGTGAACCGTGCATTGCACTGAACAATGAACCGCCAAATACACCTGCTACTCCCAACATGTGGAAAGGATGCATCAAGATGTTGTGTTCTGCTTGGAATACGATCATGAAGTTGAAGGTACCAGAGATTCCCAAAGGCATACCGTCAGAGAAGGATCCTTGTCCGATTGGGTAGATCAAGAATACTGCGGTTGCGGCTGCTACAGGAGCAGAGTATGCTACTGCGATCCAAGGACGCATACCGAGGCGGTAGGACAATTCCCATTCACGTCCCATGTAGCAGAAAATGCCGATCAAGAAGTGGAATACTACCAATTGGTAAGGTCCACCGTTGTATAGCCATTCGTCGAGGCTGTCTGCTTCCCAAATGGGGTAAAAGTGCAGGCCAATCGCGTTGGAGGATGGTACGACTGCGCCAGAAATCATGTTGTTGCCGAATAGCAAGGAACCAGCTACTGGTTCGCGGATGCCGTCGATGTCTACGGGAGGGGCTGCTACGAAGGCGATTACGAAGCAAATGGTGGCTGCCAAGAGGCAGGGGATCATGATTACGCCGAACCAACCTACGTATAGGCGGTTGTTGGTGCTTGTAATCCAGTTGCAAAACTGATCCCAGATCGAGGCGCTTTCGCGTCTTTGTACTGCTGTTGTCATTTTTGTTTTGGTTAAAAGTTTGTTTTAGTAGGCTATTGCCTACGTAAACAACTATATCAAATTGTTAAGAATTGTCAATGTGTCTTTAGGGTTAGAGTAAGGATTACCGATCTTCTTGTAAGTTGACAAAAAAGATAGGGGCAGTGCTTGACACTGCCCCTATCTTTTTTTAGTTAATGCGAGTTAGACGGATATGGAAATTACCAAAGTGCAAACTTTGAGCAACCAGCTCTATTCGTAAATCCAAGAAGTTAGAGAAGGATTCCATTCGACTAGCTCTTCAGCGTTAAACCAAAGCGCAATCTCGGTTTGAGCAGTTTCGATCGCATCAGATCCGTGAATAATGTTGCGTCCAATATTTGCACCATAGTCACCGCGAATTGTACCTGGCTCAGCAGTGAGAGGATTGGTTGCACCGATGATCTTACGAGCTGAAGCGACTACGCCATCGCCTTCCCATACCATTGCCACGACGGGACCTGAGGTGATGAAGTCCACTAAACCAGCAAAAAATGGTCTTTCCTTATGCACTGCATAATGTTTTTCTGCTAGTTCACGGGTTGGTTGCAATAGTTTCAGTCCTACCAACTTAAAGCCCTTTGCTTCGTAGCGACGGATAATTTCTCCAACTAGGTGGCGTTGCACACCATCAGGCTTGACCGCCAAAAAAGTACGTTCCATGATTTTGATAAAAGTGTTAAGCAATTGTAAAAAAGTTTACAAACAGCATTATTTCATCTTAGGGAACTCAAGTTAACGTTTTTTCGCGTCTTATCCCAAAACTAAGAATAGGAGTTGCGGCGCAACTCCTATTCTTGATAAAGACTAGCAAAATCTCTACTACTGGACGTGATTGAGGACACTTTGCTGAAACCAGCGCTTGATTAGTGGTTGCAGCTTTAGTTCTAGCAGGTAGGAAATGGCGATCGTTAGAGTTGCCCAGAGGATGATTCGACTGATGTAAGTTATTGGGGAACCACTGAAAGCGGTTACTTTTTGGAGTAGATTCATAATTGGCATATGAAAAACATAGATGCCATAGGAAATGCTGCCGATGAATGTCAGATGGGATAAAATGTTAGGGCTGACTCGCCATCCCAGCAATATTAGACCTAGGAACATTTGCAGGGCGGCAATTATCCAGCCTTGATTGGTGATTAGTTGGTTAGTGATTAGTAAATAAATAATTTGGGCGCTAGGTATGGCGATCGCGATCGCATTGAGTAAGCGGCGATAGGGAATATGGCGTTGCGTAATGGCGGAAAACAGAATCGCACAGAGGGGGAAATAGACAAAATCAGTGATACTTATTTCGGAAATGCCAAGGTTAGACAGGTTAAGATCTTTAAAGAGGACTTTAAGGATAGTGAGTTTGTCGGTGGCAATATAGATCAAGAGGTAGCTGAATAGAGGAATAGGGGCGATCGCGGCAATTCTTGGTTTTTTCCAAGCTAACCATAGTCCAAATAGCCAAAATACCCAGCCTGCGGCATAACCTGAGATGATCGGCGGCATTGCTGGGATCACGGGGAAAATGACAGCGACCAACAAGGACACAATAACTAAAGGGGCTATTTTGGGGCGAAAGTACCAAATCCCCAAAAAAGCGAGGTAATAGACTATTTCGTAATGCAGTGTCCAGAGTACGCCATTGCCACTGAGGAGGGCGGCGGCGGCAGACTGGAGGAATAGAAAATTGCCAAGAATCGTTCCCCAAGTGTCGGTGGGAGATGCCAAGATGCCTAGGGCGATCGCCACTATATAAATAGGATATAAACGAATCCAGCGTCTGAGTAAGTAGCGGATAGCATTGGCTTTGGAAAATGGTAACTGGTTGGTAATGCCGATCACATAGCCTGACAGGGCAAAGAAGATCAAGATGCCGCCGTGGGCAGCATTGAGAACAGCGCCAAAGGCAAAATCAGGGTGGTAAGCGGGATCGATTTTAAATTCGTAGAAGAATATATGTGAATAGGCAACCCATAGCGCTGCCAGCCCCCGCAGTCCCTCTAGGGCGTAGTCATAGACTTTTTGTTCACTGGCTTGCATCTCCAGTGACGGTGCAAAGCGATCGCCTAGGGAAATATCGCTGGAGATTGAGTTTTGCATAGATCTCTAGAAGGGTTAATTAACAGTATAGTAATTCCAAATAAATTCAAGAGGCTTCGACTTCGCTCAGCCACCGTATACCGATGGCTGAGCGAAGTCGAAGCCCTATTTTTCTTATTTGAATTGTCTATACATATGATTTGCAAATCTTGGGCTTACCAGCCGTGGTTAGCGAGAAATTCGGGGGTGATTGCTAAATTAGGTAAATTGGGGCTAGGCATCTGACTAACTTTTAGGAACTTCTCGACATATTTGCCGAGTAGATCACCTTCTAGATGGACGCTACTGCCGATTTGTAAATATTTTAAGGTTGTATTGTCGTAGGTGTGGGGAATTACCGCCACTCGAAACTTTGTGCCTGTATCGTTGCAGTAGGAAATAGTCAGGCTAATGCCATTGATTGCGATACTGCCTTTAAAGACAATATAACGGGCGATCGCTGCATCTGCGTCAAACCCCAATTCCCAAGAGTTGCCGACGATCGCTCTCTCGCTGAGCTTGCCCATGCCATCGATGTGACCTGAGACAAAATGCCCACCGATGCGATCGCCCACCGCTAGAGCCATTTCCAAATTGACATATTTTAACTGACGATCGCCAAGGCAAGTCCTACCCAAGGTTTCAGGGGAGACATCGGCGACAAAATTGCTGTCGGACAGCTTAGTAGCGGTGAGACATACACCATTGACGGCAATGCTATCGCCGATTTTAATTTGATCGATAATTTCAGGGCAATGAATGACAAGGCGATCGCGATCGCGCTGCTCAATCATGCCGATGGTTTGCACAAGTCCAGTAAACATATTGCTAAAAATATTGCCAAAAATATTGCTAAGAGTGTAGTTTTGCGATCAGATCGGTGAGTAGATGAATTGTATTTGCTGATTGCTTTTGCGGATCACTAGGCTCATGGCGATCGCGATTTAACCAAAATGCCTGAATCCCCAAGGCGATCGCCCCTTGATAGTCCTCCTTAAAGCTATCGCCAATATGCCAAGCGCGTTCAGGGGATTGACCAAGACCATGCTTGGCAAGGGCTAACTCAAAAATCTCTGATTCTGGTTTGGCTGCCCCCACCTCCGTTGAAATGGTGATCTCTTCAAAATAAGTTGCTAATCCTAATGCCTGAATCACTCGATAGAGACGGCTATCAAAGTTTGACAAGAGGCTTAGAGTCATCCCTGCGGATTGAAATGCTTGTAAGGCGATCGGCGTATCCACAAATACAGACCAAGGCTTAGCAGTGGCAAAGTACTCGTATAAACTTTGAAAGAATTGATCAAAATCCGCAAATTGATCGAGATTTCCCGTCTGTTCAAAGGTCTGGACAGCCAGCGATCGCCACCATGCATATTCAGCTTGGGGAATATCCGCAGGGTCAGTATTGCTAAAGGTCATTTTGGGAGCAGCTTGAAAACAGCGATAAAAAGCTTTGTCGATTGCTCGCGGCTCAATCTCGACATTAAACGCCGCCGCCACCTGAGCATACTGCACGCCCACACTGCCACTTACGCCAAACAAAGTACCAACAGCGTCTAAAAAAATAACTTGAGGTACCGGAAATCTATTTTGAGAACTATCTTGGGGCGATCGCATTAAAAACTAGCTGCAAAAATTAACTATAAGAAAACTACTAGAGACAAATGCCATTTTAAAAACTACTGTATCCTATATCTTTAAAATGCTTAGACAGATGTGTCATGGATTATTTTATGTGCAACCCCCCATTTAGCAAATTAATCCTATTTGCAATGATAATCGGCTTTCCTTTCCCCAGTTGGGCACAGACAAATAGCAATCCTGCCGCCAATACATCCCCTGCTGCACCAATTGAAATTAACAACTCCAATCTCCGCACTCTGCCTAACAATGGTGCGCCTGCCCTCAGTGTCAGTCAATCCCAAGATACATTCCGCTATACCCTAGGTGCGGGTGACACCATCAAGATTGATGTTTTTAATGTGCCAGAACTTTCGGGGACTCAACCGATCGCTCCCGATGGCACGGTTAATATTGCCTTAATTGGTGCGGTCAAATTAGAAGGACTCAGTTTGGATGAAGCCAATTCACTACTTAAGGAAAGGCTCAACCCCTTCCTCGTCCGAAATATCGTCAATGTCTCGCTCGTTTCACCTCGTCCCCTTAACATTGCGATTATTGGCGAAGTTAATCGTCCAGGACCAAGATTTTTGAGCTACATCGGTACTGGCGGTGCGACCACTAGTGCCGCAACCCTGACTAGAGCCTTAGAAACAGCATCGGGGATTACCTCCAGAGCTGATATCAGTAATATTCAAATTTCCCGCCGCGATGGTGCGTCTGGTCGGCGGATCATTAAGGTAAACTTGCAAGCTCTCCTAGAGAAAGGTGACATTAGCCAAGATGTGCGAATCCTTGATGGGGATTCGATTCTTGTCCCACCACTGCAACAAGCTGCCTCCTCCCAATCGCGGTTAGTTAGCAACTCGACCTTCTCTCCTGATAGTTTCACAATTCAAGTAGCGATCGTGGGCGAAGTGAATCGTGTGGGTCCTCAGACCCTTATCTATTCACGCAATGGCGTACTTTCAACAGGACTCACGGGCGCAACTACTGGGGCAGGGATATCGGGTGGTGGTGGACCTGTCACCCTCAGTCGAGCTTTGCAGACAGCCAATGGCGTTACTGAAATCGCTGATATCCAGAATGTGCAAATTTCTCGTGCCAACGATTCAGGGGGACGCACAATTATTAAAGCTAATCTTTTGGATTTGATTACAAAGGCGGACTTGAGCCAAGATATTACGCTCACCGATGGAGATCTGATTACAGTTCCCCGCCTTGACAAACCAAATCCTGCGGATTATTTGCAGGTAGCAAAGGCAACATTTTCTCCTACCGTAATTACCGTACAGATTGTTGGAGAAGCGGTGCGTCCGGGACCTTTGCAACTACGCCCTAATAGTTCTTTTACGGAAGCTATTTCCTTTGCGGGTGGGTTGACCAATGATGCAGACTGGCGATCGGTGGAGCTATATCGGGTCAATCCTGACGGTTCAATTATGCGTCGTAATTTGGTTGCCGATCTCAACTTACCTTTAAATGAAGACTCGAATCCTGGACTGCGCGATCGCGATGTGATTGTGGTCAGACCATCCTTTGGCTCTAGTCTGCTTAACTCTACAACGCGGTTCCTTGGCAATATCATCAACCCCTATTCATTAGTTACCAATTTATTCGGAAGAAGATAAGCATGAAAGTATTAGTTACGGGCGGCGCAGGCTTCATCGGTTCGCACTTAATTGATCGGTTGATCGAGGCAGATCATCAGGTGATCTGTATAGACAACCTTTACACAGGACGCACATCGAATAATCAGCAATGGGCAGATCACCCCAATTTCAAGTTTATTGAGCATGATATTGTCGAGGCGATCGCCGATGAATTGATTGGACAAGTTGATCAGATTTATCATCTTGCCTGTCCAGCTTCCCCTGTGCATTATCAATTTGACCCGATCAAAACCGCTAAGACCAACTTCTTAGGAACCCTAAATATGCTGGAGCTAGCGAAAAAGTCTAAGGCAAGACTTCTACTAGCTTCCACTTCAGAAGTCTATGGTGATCCTCTAATTCATCCTCAAGATGAAGACTATTGGGGTAACGTTAACTGCACAGGTATTCGCAGTTGCTATGACGAAGGTAAGCGGATTGCTGAGACCCTATCCTTTGACTATCATCGCCAGTTTGGCGTTGCGGTGCGGATCGCCAGAATTTTTAACACCCACGGTTCGAGAATGCTAGAAAATGATGGCAGAGTGGTGAGTAATTTTGTGGTGCAAGCCCTGAAGGGAATTCCCTTAACTATCTATGGTGACGGTTCTCAAACTCGTAGTTTCTGTTATGTCTCTGACTTAGTGGAAGGGCTGATCCGCTTGATGAATGGTGATTATATTGGTCCTGTCAATCTAGGTAATCCCAGCGAATATACGATTCTGCAATTGGCACAAACAATTCAACGTTTAATCGATCCCTCTGCTGAGATTGTCTTTAAACCATTGCCACAGGATGATCCCCAGCGTCGTCAGCCGAATATTTCCCGTGCCAAGTTCCATTTGGGCTGGGAACCAACTGTGCCCCTAGAAGAAGGACTGAGCAAAACGATCGCCTATTTCAAGGAATATCTCAATAAGTAGATTCGATAAGTAGAAAAGTCATAGAAACCATCGGTAATAGAATATGCGTGTTTGTGTAATTGGAACTGGCTATGTTGGTCTTGTGACAGGAGCTTGCCTTGCTTATATTGGTCACGATGTAATCTGTGTCGATAGCAATGAAGAGAAGGTCAAGTTGATGAAATCGGGGCAATCACCGATCCATGAACCGGGGCTACCTGAAATTTTGGCAGAGTCGATTCGGCAAGGCAAGATCGACTTTACCTCTGATATTGCCGCAGGGGTTAGTCATGGCGAGATTCTATTCATTGCCGTTGGTACACCTTCGCTCCCCGATGGACGTAGTGATATGCGCTATGTCGAGGCAGTGGCGCGGAGTATTGGTGAGCATTTGACCGAAGGTTATCGAGTGATCGTTAACAAGTCTACTGTGCCGATCGGCTCAGGTGATTGGGTAAGAATGATTGTCTTGGATGGGATGGCAGTCAAAGACAATGCCGACCAAATTAAATTTGATGTGGTTAGCAATCCTGAGTTTTTACGAGAGGGCGTTGCTGTATACGACACCTTCAATCCCGATCGCATTGTTGTCGGCAGTGGCAGCGATCGCGCTTTGAAGTTAATGCAGGATCTCTATGCTCCGATTATCAAACGCGACTTTGCGGAAGATAAATCTTTGCCGCCTGTGCCTGTGGTGGTGACGGATTTAAATTCGGCGGAAATGATCAAATATGCTGCTAATGCTTTTCTTGCGACCAAAATTAGCTTTATTAATGAGGTAGCTAATATTTGCGATCGCGTTGGCGCTGATGTAAGGGAAGTTGGTAAAGGTATTGGTTTAGATTCTAGAATTGGCGCTAAATTCTTGCAAGCGGGGATTGGCTGGGGTGGCTCCTGCTTTGGCAAGGATGTATCGGCACTAATCTATACGGCGGAGGACTATGGCTACTCCACCGAAATTCTCAAAGCCTGTGTGCGCGTTAATGAACAGCAGCGAGTTTTGGTGGTGGAGAAATTACAGCAAGCGTTGAAGATTCTCAAAGGTAAAACCATTGGGCTTTTGGGAATGACCTTCAAGCCTGATACCGATGATATGCGGGACGCGCCTGCCTTGACTTTGATTGATCAATTGAGCCGCTTGGGAGCAAGGGTTAAGGCTTACGATCCATTGGTATCGCAGTCTGCTCTGAGCCAAGGATTTTCTAATGTGATTGTGGAGACGGATTTAGAACGGTTGGCAGATGGTTGTGATGCGATGGTTTTAGTGACCGATTGGCAAGAGTTTCTGAGCATTGACTATGAGAAGATGCTGACTCTGATGGCACATCCCATTATCGTTGATGCGCGTAACTTCCTTGATGGCAATACATTGAAGGCTCTGGGCTATCAGTACATCGGGATTGGTCGTTAATTTCTAGAGCGAATTGCTGTGCAAAGCACAGCAATTCGCTTCTTGGTTTTTGGAATTGGTATAATCAATCCACACTCATGCAAGTATCAGGATAATTAAATGGCTAAACCCCACAAGCACAAGGGCAAAAAGTCTAAGAATGCTAAAACTGATTCCCTACAACTTGCAGCAACTAATTTAGATTTGGAGGTGGGGCTGAGTGATGAGAGTGCGGACATTAATGCAGTTGCGGCAGTAAATAAACTCATAGAACTACCTAAACTCTCGAAGAAAACCTATGAGAAGGAACTAAAAAATCTTCAAATTGAATTAGTTAAGCTTCAGGAATGGATTAAACAAAAGGGATTAAAGGTTGTCATTTTGTTTGAGGGAAGAGATGCTGCGGGTAAGGGGGGAGCGATTAAGAGCATTACCCAGTCGCTCAACCCACGGATGTGTCGAGTGGTGGCATTGGGTAAACCTTCCGACTATGAGCGCACTCAATGGTACTTCCAGCGTTATGCGGCGGAGCTACCTGCGGCGGGAGAAATGGTGCTATTCGATCGCAGTTGGTATAACCGCGCAGGTGTAGAACACGTGATGGGATACTGCACCCATGAGGAATATGTAGAATTCCTGCGTTCCTGTCCAGAGTTTGAGTATATGATTCAGCGATCGGGAATCATTCTAATTAAATATTGGTTCTCGGTCAGTGATAATGAGCAGGAAAATAGATTCCGCGATCGCATTAAAGATCCGCGTAAACGTTGGAAGTTCAGCCCGATGGATTTGGAGGCGCGGACGCGTTGGGTGGAATATTCTAAAGCTAAAGATGATATGTTCAATGCTACGGACACGCAGCTTTCGCCTTGGTATGCGATCGATGGTGATGACAAGCGCCGCGCCCGTCTTAACTGCATTAATCATCTGCTAGCCAAGATTGAATATGAAGATGTGTTGCCGAAGCCGATTGAGTTACCACCTTTACAAAACAAGATGGTGTATGTGCGTCCGCCAATCTACCTTCAGAATTTCATTCCCGATGTCACATCTCATTTGCAATAAAATTTCAAACTCTTCCTAGGAACCTAAAGTAATTCCAAATAAATTCAAGAGGCTTCGACTTCGCTCAGCCAGCAGTATACGATGGCTGAGCGAAGTCGAAGCCCTATCTTTCTTATTTGAATTGTCTATAAAGAGAAAAAGCTACACTTCGTGCAGCTTTTTCTCTTTAGGTTCTCTCTTGCGTCGCGCGACGCAAATGGCTATATCGAACTCACGTTGAATAGAAAATAGAGGCGCTTTGCGCCTCCATTATTCAGAAATAATTTTGATCAGAGCAGCAGCTTCGGTTGCCTTTTGACGAGATTCTGTTGCATCTTTTCCTTTAGCCAAAGCCACACCCATCCGACGATAGGGACGAGAATCTGGCTTACCAAATAGACGAATTTCTGTATTGGGAATTGCAAGGGCTGCTTCTACACCCGTATAGGAAATATTCTCGCTAGTTTCGCTAGCAAGGATAACGGCACTGGCAGACGGACTGAGCAATTCAATCGTGGGAATCGGTAAGCCTAAAATTGCGCGTAAATGAAGTTCAAATTCATTCAGGTTTTGAGAAATTAAAGTAACCATACCCGTGTCATGGGGGCGGGGGGAAAGTTCGGAAAAGATGACTTCATCTTTAGTAATGAAGAACTCTACGCCGAAAATACCTGCACCGCCAAGTTTATCGGTGACTTGACGGGCGATGTCCTGCGCGTCTTGAACTTGAGCAGCAGTTAAGCCGACGGGTTGCCATGATTCTTGATAGTCTCCCCGTTCCTGCCGATGCCCGATCGCTTCACAAAATAATGTCTCTCCTTGCCACTGACGGATCGTTAATAGAGTAATTTCCACTTCAAAATTAATAAATTCCTCAATGATGATTTTGGCAGTATCCCCACGACCTCCCGCGATCGCATAGTTCCATGCTGTTTCTAGTTCCTCGGCAGAGTTAACCACCGATTGACCTTTGCCAGAGGAAGACATCACGGGTTTAATCACGTTGGGGAAACCAATCTCGGCGGCAACGGTTTTTAGTTCTTCGAGGCTAGTGGCATAGGCATATTTAGCGGTGCGTAAGCCAAGTTCATTACTGGCTAAATCCCGAATGCGATCGCGATTCATCGTGAAGTTGGTGGCGGCGGCGGTGGGAATGATCGTGTAACCTTGTGCCTCCAGTTCCAGCAGTTTCTCGGTGCGAATCGCTTCTACTTCTGGCACGATTAAATCGGGTTGATGTTTTTTGACAACCGCTTCAAGGGCATCACCATCCAACATGGAGATTAATTCGCGATAGTCAGCAACCTGCATTGCAGGAGCATTGTCATAGCGATCGACAGCAATTACCGTATTACCAAGTCTTTGAGCGGCAATAACTACTTCTTTACCCAGTTCCCCAGAGCCGAGTAGCATAATTTTTTTCGGTAATGCGATCGCCATTCAATTCACCTTTTATTGCACAAAATAGCCCTATCATACCGTTTTATTTAATTAGCACAGCACCGTAGCAAAGCAAGCTTTACTTCAGAAATTTCCCCACGAAAGTAAGTGGCGGCGCTTTGCGCCGCCACTTACTTTCGTCGGTGGGTATCCATATAATTACAAGCATAATTACAAGCTTTAGGTGCAGCCATGAATATTCTTGATGCGATCGCCAAATATTTTCGATCCCCACAACCGAAATTAACAGCACAATGGCGATCGCCAAGAATATTTCTGCGCTTAGGCTGGGCATTAGTAGCATCCTTCTTAGTCGCAATTATTATTGCGATCGCTGCCCCCAGATTAGAGAGTTCTCAAGCTCAAAATCCCAATAACTATTTTTCCTTGAGGATTCTCCATACCAATGACCATCATGCCCATTTAGAACCGATTAAAATTGGCGATCGCACCTTGGGTGGGATTGCTCGCCGCCGCACCCTGATCAACCAAATTCGCGCAGACAACCAGCAATCAAACTCAATTACTAAGGAATCTCTCCTCCTCCTCGACGCAGGTGATATATTTCAAGGCACTCTCTACTTCAATCAATATCTAGGACAAGCAGATTTAGATTTTTATAACACTCTCAAATATGATGCTGCCACCCTTGGCAACCATGAATTTGATCGCGGTCAATATACTTTGGCGGAATTTATTGATAAGGCAAAGTTTCCCATCGTTTCGGCAAACATTCGCACAGAGCCAGACTCCCCTGTAAATGGCAAGATCAAACCTTGGCATATCATTAACCTTCAAGGCGAGAAAATTGGCATTTTTGGCTTAACCACCCCTGACACAGCTATTTTTGCCAATATCGGCGCAGAATTAAAGTTTACCGATCCCATCGCCGCCGCCCGTAATGCCGTCCGCGATCTCAAGCGTCAAAACGTTAACAAAATCGTGGCACTGACTCACCTTGGCTTTGATCAGGATCAGCAACTCGCACGACAGGTTGCCGACATTGACATCATCATCGGCGGACATACCCACACCCCCGTCGGCAATATCCCTAACGCCATTGCTCCCTATCCTCTCGTCGTCAATAGCCCCAGTGATCAACCTGTTCTGATTGCTACGGATTGGGAATGGGGTAAATATTTGGGCGATTTATCCGTTCGTTTTGATGCCCAAGGAAAGCTGGTTGCTTGGGCGGGGAAGCCTCAAGCTTTGGATGAAAATGTAATCGCTGATCCCGAATTTGTCGCGAAATTGCAAGAATATAACGTGCCGATCGCCGCCTTGCGTAAGCAGGTAATTGGCAAGTCATCAATTAACTTCGATGGCGATCGCCTGAAACTCCGCACCAGTGAAACTGAAATTGGCAACCTAATCACCGACGCGATCTTAGCTAAAACTGAAGGGGATGGCGTACTAGCGGTCATTATTAATGCGGGTGGTATTCGCAGTGGTTTACCGATGGGCGATATCACCATGGGCGATGTCCTAGAAGCTATACCCTTTGGGAATACCGTAACCCGCATAGATCTCACGGGCGAACAGATTAAAACTGCTCTAGAGCATGGCGTGAGTGCAGCAGAACAGGCAGAAGGTCGATTTCCTCAAGTCTCAGGGATTTTCTTCACTTGGGAGCCTCAAGCACCTGTGGGCAAAAGAATTAAGAAAATTTTGATCAAGGATCAGTTCGGTAAAGCCCAAGTGATCGCCCCTCAATCCACCTATCGCATTGCCACTAATAATTTTCTTACCTCTGGTGGCGATGGCTATAGCGTCTTTGCTAAAGGCAAAAATATATTAGATACAGGTTACTTAATATCTGATGTTGTTGCTGATTACATCAAAGAAATTTTTAATGTCCGAGGCAAACTCGAAGATCGCATAGTTCGTAGTTAACACCCCAAAGAAAAGAGACACCGCCAAGCGGTGTCTCTTTTCTTTGGGCGATTAACAGCCGTAGATTTTATTTGTGTCTTGGCAAAAAGTATTGTATGTTATTTTAAGTACGGTAAATACGCAAAGATATCGTAGATTAATTTTTTTGGAGATACAAAAGCGCATGAGTTCAAGGCAGCAAAGACCTACAGGTAAATCGAGGTCAGTGATTCAAGCGATCGCTAATTTATTCAACAGCACATTCAACCGTCAGTTAGGACGTAAGTTTATTTCCTTCTTCCTTGCAGGCGCACTCATCAGTGTCACTATGGCAGCCTGCACCGCCACCACCGAAACCCCTACCGCTCAAACTGACACCTGCCGCAGGCGCACCTAAAAAGGATGTTGAACTAACCCTTGTCTCCTTTGCTGTCACCAAGCAAGCTCATGAAGCAATTATTCCTAAATTTGTTGAGAAGTGGCAAAAAGAACAAAATCAAAAAGTAACTTTTAGGCAAAGTTATGGTGGTTCAGGCTCGCAAACCCGGGCAGTTATCGATGGATTAGAAGCGGATATTGTCCATCTGGCACTAGCGGCTGATACTACCAAAATCGAAAAAGCAGGACTGATCGACAAGGGCTGGGAGCAGGAATATCCTAACGAGGGTATTGTCTCTAAGTCTGTTCCTGTAATTGTGACTCGTGATGGCAATCCCAAAAATATCAAAGATTGGTCGGATCTTGAGAAGGCGGGAGTTAGCCTAATTACTGCCGACCCTAAAACATCAGGTGTGGCTCGATGGAACTTTCTTGCTCTCTGGAATGCTGCTTTTAAGAAAGGTGGGAGTGATGAAAAAGCTCTAGAAGCATTGACCAAGGTGTATACGAATGTCCCAATTTTGACTAAGGATGCCAGAGAAGCAACCGACGCTTTCTTCAAACAAGGTCAGGGTGATGCCCTGATTAACTATGAGAATGAAATTATTCTCGCCTCTCAAAAAGGTCTAAAGGTTAATTACGTGATTCCCGAAGTTAATTTTTCGATCGACAACCCGATCGCAGTCGTTGATAAGAATGTCGCCAAACATGGCACTAAGGAAGTTGCCGAAGCTTTTGTGAAGTTCTTGTATTCCCCCGAAGCACAAACTGAATTTGCCAAGGTTGGATTCCGTCCTGTTGATGAAACTGTGGCGAAGGAAAAGCAATTTGTTGAGCTTTATCCTGTGATCAAAAATCTTTCAACTGTAAAGGATCTCGGTGGTTGGGATGCCATCAACCAGAAATTCTTTGCTGATGGTGCAGCCTTTGATCAAATTCAATCCAAAATAAAGCGCTAACTAAAGACAAAGTAAAAGTCTAAGAACTAACCGCACTAATACTAATCTATAGACCAGGGGCTTGCAGCTCCTGATCTGCTGTGAAACTCTGAACTAAACGACAAAATGGTCACAACAAAATCTTCATCAATACCAGAAAGGGCGCGGCAATCTAATCCCTTGGTAAAGTTCCTTGCCAAAATCCCTTGGACATGGGTAATCACTTTTGTATATCTAGCATTCTTGCTCATATTACCGATCGCATCCCTAGTTACCAAAGCTGTTAGCGAACCTTTTGATAGCTTTTGGAAAACGGCAACTTCACCGATCGCGCTCTCTAGCTATGAAATTACTTTTGTAACTGCCTTTGCCGCCGCCGCAATCAATGGCATCTTCGGGACTCTGATTGCTTGGGTGATCGTGCGTTACAACTTCTTTGGCAAACGTTTTCTCGAAGCCGTTGTTGATTTACCCTTTGCCTTGCCTACAGCCGTTGCTGGTTTGACCCTAGCCACAGTCTATAGCGATAAGGGTTGGCTGGGTTCGCTGCTTGCCCCCTTGGGGATCAAAGTTGCCTTCAGCCGCCTTGGGGTATTCGTGGCAATGACCTTTATCTCCTTACCTTTTATTGTAAGAACAGTCCAACCTGTACTTACGGATTTAGAGAAGGAAATCGAAGAAGCAGCTTGGTCTTTGGGCGCATCAAAAATACAAACTTTTATTAAAGTAATTTTGCCGCCATTGACACCTTCGATCTTGACAGGGATCGCCCTTGGATTCTCCCGTGCGGTCGGTGAATATGGCTCGATTGTAATTATTGCTTCCAATACGCCTTTTAAAGATTTAATTACGCCGATTCTCATCTTTCAGCGCCTAGAACAGTATGACTATGTGGGTGCAACCGTAATTGGGGTAGTGATGTTAGCTATTTCCTTTATCAGCCTTTTGGCAATCAACTTATTACAAGCTTGGAGTAAAAAATATGGCTAACTTAAATGATGCGGCGATCGCTCATCCCCAAGGCTCACCCAAGCCTCAACCCAAAAAAGCAAAAAAGAGTCTTGTTCCTGCAATTTTAATTAGTATCTCTTTTCTCTATTTGGGACTAATTCTACTTATTCCCGCAGTAAATGTATTCGTGCAAGCCTTTTCTAAAGGGATAACTCCTCTTCTCGATGCTTTTAAACGCGAAGATCTATTAGAGGCAATTAAGTTAACAGCGCTATTAGCAGCGATCGCCTTACCCCTCAATACTATCTTTGGGCTTAGCGCAGCTTGGGCGATCGCGCGCAATAAATTTCCTGGAAAGGCGCTATTACTCAGCATTATTGACTTGCCCTTCTCGATTTCACCTGTGGTGGCTGGTTTGATGATCGTCCTGCTCTATGGTCGTCTTGGTTGGTTTGGTTCATTTCTCGAAGCCAATAACATCAAAGTTGTGTTTGCCTTTCCGGGGATGCTACTAGCAACAATCTTTGTAAGTATGCCTTTTATTGCCCGTGAAGTTATTCCTGTACTCGATGAAATGGGTACAGAACAGGAAGAGGCGGCGCGTACCCTTGGAGCAAATGACTGGCAAATTTTTTGGAAAGTTGTTGTTCCCAATATTCGTTGGGGTTTACTCTACGGCTTAGTTTTGACCAACGCTAGAGCTATGGGTGAGTTTGGTGCTGTTTCGGTTGTATCAGGCAATATTGCCTCAAAAACCCAAAGCTTACCTTTATTTGTCGAAGAATCCTATAAGAACTACGAGAATGAAGTCGCTTATTCGGCAGCAGTTTTACTAGCTCTACTAGCGGTGGTCACCCTAATTCTCAAGGAAATCTTAGAACGTAAAACCCATAATCCTAATGAACGCGAATAGCCCAGATGTGATGCGCTTAGAGCCTTACATCTACAAACCAAACAAATAAAAGGAGCTTTATTTTATGGCTATTGACATCCGTCCCCTGACTAAAGAAATCAAGATTCGGATTCCCGAAAATTTACATGGCGAACCTATTATTTCACAACTAATTTCTCACTATGGCATAACTGTAAATATTGTTTCCGCGACTTTGGGCGTAAATGCAGGTAGTGGTTGGTTTCATCTCAGCCTCATGGGTAATCAAGCGCAAATTCAAACAGCGATCGCCTATCTTAATGACTTTGATATCGAAATTTGGGAAAGCAATAGTGAAACTAATACAGCACTGTAATCAAAAAATGACCTTGCACAACAAAGCAAAATTTACATAGGATATTATAAATTTCAGAAAACTACACCACTATTTTCATTGCTGGTGTAGTTTTTTGTTCAGTTGGCTAGGATGACCACCCGCTTTAGTCTGTCTGATTGATCTAAATTCAGGCTAAATTATGAAATTCAAAAGAAATAAAAAACTGTGCTGCAAATCTTTTCCCACACTAGAAATGATTTGAGATTTAACCAAAATTGCGCTGACCAACTTTTCCTAGAAGCATTAGAAGAAGCAGTGAAGGAGGTAGTGAGGAAATCGATAGAAGCGGCATTGCCTAAATCTTAAATTTTCTAGGAGGCTACAATCCTTTCAGCATAAGGAACAGAGAAGGCGAGTTAAATTTTTTCAGAAACTTTCTTGTACAAAACGCTTGACAAATCTAATTAAGCTTGCTAACTTAATAAAGCGCTGAAGGGAGAGCGGAGCGAAAGCGAAGCAAACCTGACAAAAGAAGAGCGCCAAGAACCTAGACAAAAGAATAGTTTGAAAGCTTTAAGAAACCAATAAACCTCGTCAAAAGAAACAAAGAAGACTGGATTATTGAGAAATAACCAGCTATCCGACAGGATAAGCGAAAAGCTTAAAAAAGTCAAACCTATCCGAAAGGAAAAGAACTTTAGAAGAGTAGGAAGAAATTCTGAAAGTATAAAGACACCATGGAGAGTTTGATCCTGGCTCAGGATGAACGCTGGCGGTATGCTTAACACATGCAAGTCGAACGAAGTCTTCGGACTTAGTGGCGGACGGGTGAGTAACGCGTAAGAATCTACCTATAGGTTCGGGACAACAGTTAGAAATGACTGCTAATACCGGATGTGCCTTCGGGTGAAAGTTTTAATGCCTATAGATGAGCTTGCGTTCGATTAGCTAGATGGAGTGGTAATGGCACACCATGGCGACGATCGATAACTGGTCTGAGAGGATGACCAGTCACACTGGGACTGAGACACGGCCCAGACTCCTACGGGAGGCAGCAGTGGGGAATTTTCCGCAATGGGCGAAAGCCTGACGGAGCAATACCGCGTGAGGGACGAAGGTCTGTGGATTGTAAACCTCTTTTGTTGGGGAAGATAATGACGGTACCCAACGAATAAGCATCGGCTAACTCCGTGCCAGCAGCCGCGGTAAGACGGAGGATGCAAGCGTTATCCGGAATTATTGGGCGTAAAGCGTACGTAGGCTGTTGAATAAGTCTGTTGTCAAAGCCCGAGGCTCAACCTTGGATCGGCAATGGAAACTGTTCGACTAGAGAGAGATAGGGGCAGGAGGAATTCCAGGTGTAGCGGTGAAATGCGTAGATATCTGGAAGAACACCAGTGGCGAAAGCGTCCTGCTGGATCTCAACTGACGCTGAAGTACGAAAGCTAGGGGAGCGAATGGGATTAGATACCCCAGTAGTCCTAGCCGTAAACGATGGACACTAGGTGTTGGCCGTATCGACCCGGTCAGTGCCGTAGCTAACGCGTTAAGTGTCCCGCCTGGGGAGTACGGTCGCAAGATTGAAACTCAAAGGAATTGACGGGGGCCCGCACAAGCGGTGGAGTATGTGGTTTAATTCGATGCAACGCGAAGAACCTTACCAAGGCTTGACATGTCGCGAATCCTCTTGAAAGGGAGGAGTGCCTTCGGGAGCGCGAACACAGGTGGTGCATGGCTGTCGTCAGCTCGTGTCGTGAGATGTTGGGTTAAGTCCCGCAACGAGCGCAACCCTCGTTTTTAGTTGCCATCATTAAGTTGGGACTCAGCAGAGACTGCCGGTGACAAACCGGAGGAAGGTGGGGATGACGTCAAGTCATCATGCCCCTTACGCCTTGGGCTACACACGTACTACAATGGTCGGGACAAAGAGTCGCAAGCATGCGAATGCAAGCTAATCTCATAAACCCGGTCTTAGTTCAGATTGCAGGCTGCAACTCGCCTGCATGAAGGCGGAATCGCTAGTAATCGCAGGTCAGCATACTGCGGTGAATACGTTCCCGGGTGTGCACACCGCCCGTCACACCATGGAAGCTGGTCACGCCCGAAGTCGTTATCTCAACCCGCAAGGGAGGGAAGCGCCTAAGGCAGGGCTGGTGACTGGGGTGAAGTCGTAACAAGGTAGCCGTACCGGAAGGTGCGGCTGGATCACCTCCTTATAGGGAGACCTATTTATGTCTAGACTGAACCAATACAGAATTAGGTCAGGCATAAGTCATCCCAAGGTCGTTCGAGGAATATTGGAAAGCTTTCAAACTAAGTCAGGTTCTGGATTAAGCGAAAGCTTAAACTCTTAAACTAATTAACAAAAGGGCCATTAGCTCAGTTGGTTAGAGCGCACCCCTGATAAGGGTGAGGTCTCTGGTTCGTGTCCAGAATGGCCCACTTGAGAGACTAGAAGCCAGAGGTAAAAAGCCAAAAGCCGATAGTTAACTCTGGGGATATAGCTCAGTTGGTAGAGCGCCTGCTTTGCACGCAGGAAGTCAGGAGTTCGAATCTCCTTATCTCCACCAAACAATGAAGAGAAAGACTTATCAAAAGAGTTTAGCAACTCATCTAGTTGATATAGCCGATAGGCTAAGGATAGACTAGAGAGCCTGCTGAATTGAAGCGAGAGCAAAGAATTCAGAAAGAACCTTGAAAACTGCATAGTAAATAAGTAACGAACAAAAGCAAGTAGTACCGAAGTAGAGATACAGAGGTCAAGCTACAAAGGGCTTACGGTGGATACCTAGGCACAAGAAGGCGATGAAGGACGTGGTTACCTACGATAAGCTGCGGGGAGCTGGAAGCAAGCCCTGATCGCAGGTTTCCGAATGGGGCAACCCTATATACTGCCCGTTGAATAAAATAGACGGGAAAAGAGCGAACTCAGCGAATTGAAACATCTTAGTAGCTGAAGGAAGAGAAATAAATAAATAATGATTTCCTAAGTAGCGGCGAGCGAACGGAAAAGAGCCCAAACCAATCGGCATGACTGATTGGGGTTATAGGACAGCAACACTGTACAGAATAGATTAAGTGAAGTGTTTGGAATGACACGCCAAAGAGAGTGAAAGCCTCGTAATTAAAAATCGAAACTGGCAAGCTGGATCTGAGTAGCACGGTACACGAGAAATTCCGTGTGAATTCGCCGGGACCACCCGGTAAGGCT